>NZ_JADOEP010000009.1 GCF_016745275.1 Enterococcus sp. BWB1-3 | reverse complement strand
TTCGTTTTCCTTTCAACGGTAGGAAGGAACAATCAAAGAGACCTTTTCTAAACATCCGATAGAGGGTTCGAATCGAGCAGTCAATCGGAAACTCACCACGACCAATCAGAACATCTGGCGTCCCCTTGAGTTACTTTTGTCTGAATATAGTCTTTTTGTTCATCAGGTAAAACAATGGACCGACGACCACAACGGGATTTGTGCGCCTTGTATTGTTGGTAGTATTCGAGCGCAGTATGTCCAGCTGCTAGAAAATGATACACCTTATAGATGGTTTGACGAGCATGTCCTAAGCGTTTAGCAACTTGTACAACAGGTTGCTGGGTATTGAAATAAGATTCTATTAAAACTAGTTCGTCTGTAGTAAGATGAGTATAGGTCATTTGTCTTCACTCCTTATAATTCTTTCGACGGAACTATTTTGAGTGTAGCACAAATGACTTATTTAGTTGTCTAGCTTAATTTTACTATCGGCGAAACTAAAAAGCCTTACTTGAAAGCCCATATAATCACTTGTTTTTTATTTGAACGTCCCTTTTTAATCAGAGCATTTTTTATGATGAAGATTATTTTCTTTACCATGATGATAAGGTATAATAGTAAGTGAAGGTATGTGATCCTTGAGAATTGAATAATTAAGTAAATAATTTTGAAGCATTCAAAGCAAGAATCTTGCTAGGATGAATAGTGCGATTACGAAATTAAGTGAAAAAAATTTTTTCTACGAGGTTTTAGAGCTATGCTGTTTTGAATGTCTCCAAAACTTTTACAAAAATTGGAAGCTGGTTAGAGTAGTTTTAGAGCTATGCTGTTTTGAATGTCTCCAAAACAAGATGCGCTTCCTGTTTGTTCCAAAGACTGTTTTAGAGCTATGCTGTTTTGAATGTCTCCAAAACTGGGAATTTCGTTTGGTATAACAGTGAAGTGTTTTAGAGCTATGCTGTTTTGAATGTCTCCAAAACGCTGGAGCAGATCCCATCGAAGCTTGAGCAGTTTTAGAGCTATGCTGTTTTGAATGTCTCCAAAACCGGGGCTAGTTTGGGCGCTGCGATCGCTTCGTTTTAGAGCTATGCTGTTTTGAATGTCTCCAAAACATTTGTTAAAGGTAGGTGAAAACAGTTGGTGTTTTAGAGCTATGCTGTTTTGAATGTCTCCAAAACCAATACAAAACCGAAACAAACAGCGTAGGAGTTTTAGAGCTATGCTGTTTTGAATGTCTCCAAAACTGCAGTCATAACAGCCGCCCGCATTGCTGCGTTTTAGAGCTATGCTGTTTTGAATGTCTCCAAAACCAGAAATAAGTTTCACTGGCTATTCTGGTGGTTTTAGAGCTATGCTGTTTTGAATGTCTCCAAAACCAATCGATCTTGAACGTTTAACAGGTAACTGTTTTAGAGCTATGCTGTTTTGAATGTCTCCAAAACAACATACACGACAAGCATTCCTTCCAATATGTTTTAGAGCTATGCTGTTTTGAATGTCTCCAAAACATTGTTCGGTGTCGGAGATCAAGCCCGTAGGTTTTAGAGCTATGCTGTTTTGAATGTCTCCAAAACTAGCGTATTCGTATGATTGCTTTCTTAACAGTTTTAGAGCTATGCTGTTTTGAATGTCTCCAAAACAAAGGCAAGTGTCAATGCATCTGCGATATCGTTTTAGAGCTATGCTGTTTTGAATGTCTCCAAAACATCATGTTGAGCTAATGCGTGCAACATTGCGTTTTAGAGCTATGCTGTTTTGAATGTCTCCAAAACGTCAGGCAATAAAAAGATATTGGACCGGCTGTTTTAGAGCTATGCTGTTTTGAATGTCTCCAAAACGCTTTAATCATTTTCTCCATCTTCTCCTAAGTTTTAGAGCTATGCTGTTTTGAATGTCTCCAAAACATACTCGACAAGGTGGACGTTTCGGACGTAGTTTTAGAGCTATGCTGTTTTGAATGTCTCCAAAACTATCTGGTGTATCTATAACGTGTATAGAATGTTTTAGAGCTATGCTGTTTTGAATGTCTCCAAAACTATAACATAGTGTACTATGCTTATATGGATGTTTTAGAGCTATGCTGTTTTGAATGTCTCCAAAACGAAGCGCCTGGTGTACGTGATCGGCTACCCGTTTTAGAGCTATGCTGTTTTGAATGTCTCCAAAACAATTGGTATGTCAGCCACCATGAAGTTGTTGTTTTAGAGCTATGCTGTTTTGAATGTCTCCAAAACAGACTTTTTCTGATTAAGTCATATTGTAAAGTTTTAGAGCTATGCTGTTTTGAATGTCTCCAAAACAGACTTTTTCTGATTAAGTCATATTGTAAAGTTTTAGAGCTATGCTGTTTTGAATGTCTCCAAAACACTTGATTCATGTTTGAATCGAAAACGTTGTTTTAGAGCTATGCTGTTTTGAATGTCTCCAAAACAGACTTTTTCTGATTAAGTCATATTGTAAAGTTTTAGAGCTATGCTGTTTTGAATGTCTCCAAAACACTTGATTCATGTTTGAATCGAAAACGTTGTTTTAGAGCTATGCTGTTTTGAATGTCTCCAAAACTCCAACAAAACCGTCGCGCAGCCAGTTAATGTTTTAGAGCTATGCTGTTTTGAATGTCTCCAAAACCTGTTATAGAATTCTTAGTAAGTGTATTCAGTTTTAGAGCTATGCTGTTTTGAATGTCTCCAAAACCGACATTGCCGCGCTGGTCCTCAGTCGGATGTTTTAGAGCTATGCTGTTTTGAATGTCTCCAAAACAATATCTGTTTTCTTGGTTAAATTAATACCGTTTTAGAGCTATGCTGTTTTGAATGTCTCCCAAATTAATACTATAGACGAATTTGCAAATGGATAATTTTTCTTCTTACTTATTTAGCATAAAAGTCCCTCCTGCAACTAAATAAGAGGGACGTGGGATTTTGAAACCAAAAATGAAATTTAATTTAAAACATCAACTAAACGTATTTTGGTAATATTTTTAAAGAATGACAAATCTTCAATAATCTCAGCATATGTTTTGTTATTAGGGATGGATATTCCATACACATTTTGGTATATTTTATAGTCTTCGTATATTTCGACGTTAAAAGTAACTTGATTTATTTCAATATTATTTTCATCAAAATATTGTATAAGGAATTCTTTAGTTTGCTGTCGATGCACATATTGTACTTCTAAGTTTTTTCTAGTGGGCACTTTTATAAATTTTGAAATGAATATGAGTGAAAAAAGAATTAATATAAAACTTAATGCAGCGATTTTATAATACCCCATACCTATCGCAATACCTAGTGCTGATACTGTCCACATAGTTGCAGCAGTTGTCAATCCGACAACATTTTTTTTGGTTACAATTATTGTTCCTGCACCAAGAAAACCAACTCCGCTAACAATTTGGGCAATTAATCTAGATTGATCAAATTTTATAACACTTATTAACGAACTATCTAATCGAATTAAGTCTATTGCATCGTAACAAATTTTTAATTGTATTAAACTGATTATAGTTGCTCCCACACAAACTAAAACATGGGTTCGAATCCCAGCAGGTTTATTTTTTCTTTCTCTTTCTGATCCAATTATGCCGCCAAAAATTAATGCCATAACAAGCCTTAATAAGATATCTGTATCATTCAGGTTAATTCACCTACTTTATCTATTCTTTAACCCCGCCTTGCATAATTCCACCTAGGATATTTTTTTGGAAGAAAGTAACCATTATTAAAAGCGGCATAACTGTGACTAATGCGGCAGCTGAAACAATACCAAAAGGAATTGTATTGTCAGTTTGGTAGAGAGTCATACCAACGACCACTGTTCTTGCCGATTCAAATTGATTTAGAACTTGTGATAGTAAATAATTATTCCATGCGCCAATAAATACCAGGATACTTAAAGAAAAGAAACTGGATTTAAGAAGCGGAAAGATAATTCTAAAAAGTGTTTGAAATAGGGTAGCTCCATCAAGCTCAGCGCTTTCTTCAATTGAAATAGGGATTTCTTTTATTGCTGCAGTCATAAACCAAATGATCATAGGTAAATCTAAAACAGCTATGATTAATGATAAGCCGATTCTTGAATTCAAAAGACCGATTTGGCTATACATTTTAAAAAGTGGATTTATAAGTGTTATGGTTGGTAAAAGAGAAATTGCTAAAATAAAAAGTAAAAAAACTTTTTTTAATTTTATCTCATACCTAACTAAGCCATAGGCAGCTAACACACCAATAAACATTGCAATAGCTACTGATAATAAAGAAACAATTAAGCTGTTAGCCATATAGGTGAATAAAGGTTGTCTAGAAATAGCTTGTAAATAGTTATCTAATTGAAAAGATGATGGTATAAGTGTGGGAATCAAACTTGATAATTCACTATCTGTCATAAAAGAAGTAGAAATTAAATAAATCATAGGGAAAACCATTATAAATAGATAAACGATTAACATAAAGCTTCCAATAATTTTTTTTGCATCAGATTTCATAATATTCATCACTCCAATCTTGTTTTTAAACTACCAGAAAAGATCATGCTAATCATAATCGCAACAATAAGCATTATAATTGATAGTGCTGAACCATATCCGATATTACCATAGTTGAAGTAAGTTTTAATTGCATACATAGAAACAGTTTCTGTACTCCCGCCAGGTCCCCCATTAGTCATAGCTACAATTAGATCATATACTCTCAAAGAAGATATGATTCTAAATAGAATGGTGACCATCATTGTAGGTTTAATCAGTGGGAGGGTTACATTAATAAATTGTTGTATTTTGGTAGCACCGTCTATTTCTGCTGCCTCATAGTAGTCTTTAGGAATAGTCACAAGACCAGAGAGTAGCAACAATGACATATAGGGAGTGTTTTTCCAAATATCTGCAAGTAGTATTGCTAATTTTGCAAGGTTCTCAGTACCCAACCAATTGATGTTGGAATTAATTAAATTTAAAAAATCTAAGATGTAGTTTATAACTCCATTTTGTGAAAAAAACTGTGCCCAGATGATACCTGATACAATTGTAGGAATAGCCCAAGGAACTAGAACTGAAGCACGTACGGAATTTTGACCTTTAAATGGTTTATTCATTAACATAGCTAACAACATACCTATAACAAGTTCAATTGCTACAGAGATAAAAGTAAAAATCAGTGTCCAGATTAAGGTTTTAATGAAATGCTCATCAGTAAATGCTTTAGCATAATTTTCAAGTCCAACGAATTGTTTTCCTAATGATGCTAATTGAGTTCTTTCATTGAAGAAACTATCAACAAATGTTTTAATGGTTGGATATAAAATTAAACAACAAATTAGAATTAAACTTGGCAATAGTAAGAAATAACCCGTTCTTTTTTTTCTCATATGCGCTCCTCCTCGTTGCTTAATTTAATAAAGCTTTGACCTGCTCAGTGATTTGTTTGGCTCCATCGTTCACAGATTTCATATCAGATATTACACTATGAGTTTCTAGCTGAATAATTCCTGATAATTCGGAATAAAATGGTGTCAATGGGCGAGGTTTAGAAGTTTCCAGAGGTTCTAAAACTTCAGGCAAATAAGGTGTTATTGCTAATACATTTTTATCCTTAAACATTTTTGTGATTGTTGGTACAATAGTTGCAACTTCATTTGAAAGTTTTTGACTATCGAAATTCGCTCTGTATTTTGCGAATATTGCAGCAGCCTCTGTATTTTTAGAGTATTTTGAAACCATTGTTCCCCATCCGCCTAATGTACCACCAGCAGGAAGAGAAGTTATGGATACATTGTTGCTGATTTCTGATTGAGCTTCATCAAGAAATATAGAATAACCACTTAACCAATCTCTGCTGAATACTGCATTTCCTGAAGAAAAAATTTTTCTAGAAGCAGCGGTATCAAATGTTTGCATTGCTTCGGTCCCCAATTGATTGTTGGTGATATATTGTTTCATTCGAGTCAACGTTTCTCGGACCTTTTGTTCTTCTAAAGAACTTTTTCCATCTTTCGTAAGAACCTCTCCGCCAGTTTCCCAATACATTTCTAAAAATGCGCTAGTTAAACTTTCATTTTGCATCCAGTAAGATACAAATCCAGATAATTCAGGGTTTCCTTCTTTTTCTACAATTTCAATTGCTGTCTTTTCTAATTCATCCCATGAACTAGGGACCTTTTTATTATATTTATCAAGTAAATCTTTTCGATAGTATAGAGCTCCGGTATCAGCCATGAAAGGTAGACCATATAAATTTCCATTTACTTGAAAAGGGCTTAAGCTTGATTCTAGGTATAATGAACTTTCTTCTTCGGCTATATATTCATCGAGAGGTAATACCCAATCAGCAGAAATGAAAATAGAAGGCCAAGTAACGTCAGCCGCAAAAACATCAATTGACGAATCACCTGATTGTAGTACGGTATTGATGGTCTTTAATCTGTCATTACTAGAGTCTGGCAGTTCAACATAATTGACTTTGATGTTGGAATATTCTTTTTCGAACGCATCTACAATTTTAGACTCATTGTTATCTTTGTCAGGTCGACCATAATAGTTTATTTTTACAATCTCATCACTAGAATTAGAATTTTTTTCACCAGTTTTGTTAGTTGAACAAGCACCTAATGTCATAAACGCAGCTGTCATAAGAAATCCTTTAAATATCTTTTTCATTAATCTCTCCTCTTTCTTTTATATAATCTGATAGAAGCAGCGGCCAATCTGTTTGAATAATATCGAAATTTCTATCAATTAATTTTCCCCACCCTTTGTCTTTAGAAACTAAGACCGAAGTATCATCATCTAACCCGCCAGCAAGAATAGTATCATCATTTACGTTTAATGCATTTACCCAAAGAAATAAATTTTCATTGTGACATTGTTTAATAAATTGTTTAGAAGCCAGAGGACTGGTTATGTCATCAAAAATTATTTCTAGACCGAGCAAATTTACTCTTTTTTTATATTTGTTAAGTATATCTATACAGTTTTGTGTCTTTATGATAGCCATAAAATTAAGTGTTGGAGCAATTTTTGAAAGAAGTTCTAATATTTCGCTTGTTGCTGGTGCCTTTACAATAACTTTATTTGAAAAATTATTCTTAACAATATAATTTAGGAATTGTTCCCAATAAAACCAACTTCTGTCAACAGTGATAATGGTTTCTTCAGAAAGTTCATTTACTAAATCTTTAAAATTTGTAATTCTTTGATCTACTAAATCAAATGTACTATTTCTGAGTTTGAGTCTCGTGATTTCAGCTGAAGTCATTGATTCAATTGAACAGTCGAATCCAAAGACTTTCTTTTCTTGTCCTGTGTGGAACATATAAAAGACATCATCTTTTGATTTTGCAATATCTGTTTCAATAATCTCAGCATGTTGAACAATTGCATTTTTATATGATCTCATAGTATTTTGGATGATATTGCCTCCTTCAGTACCTCTATGAGCGGCAATTATGGGACAGCCCTCCTTTCTTTTTTTTCGTAAACGTCTAACTAATTGGTCAACCAAAAAAATTCCCTCCTCCTTGTAACTGCTTACATTCTAAAAGAAAAATTGGTACGTGTCAATACTTAAAGTGTTTTTATAAATACATTTTCTATTTTGAATTAATAAATAGATATTGGAATTTATTTCTATATTTTTGACACGTTCAAAAATATAGATTGTTAATGATTATAGTGTATAATGGGAGTATCAATAATTTAAAAGGACGGGGCTCTATGGTAACTATTAAGGATATAGCAAAGCAAGCGGGAGTATCTCATGGAACAGTATCCAATGTATTAAACAATAAGGGCAATGTAAGTGTAAAAAAAATTAAATTGGTCAAACAAGCAATAAAAGAATTGGGCTATATTTCTAATGAAAGCGCTAAACTATTGAGAAAGGGAGCAACGAATACAGTGAGTCTTATTGTTCCAAATACTATTGAGACACATTATAGTCAGTTTCTCAATGGCATTAGAAATACAATTGATAATTCAAAATATAGATTACAAATTTTTGATACTCTTGATCGCCCTGAAAAAGAAAAAGAAATTCTTGAGAATATGGCAATAGAACAGAACAATAGTGTCATTTCAATAAGTTCCTTAAAGAGTGTTAATTTTTATGAAGAAATATTACCAAAAGAAACTAATGTAACCTTTGTGGTAAGAAAACCTCAAAAGGCAATAAAATATTTCGGTTTTAATTTTGAACAAGCATTAGAAGATATGAAGATCTATTTTGAAAATATTGATAAAAATAAAATTGCTATTGTTTTGAATGAATCTTTTAATCCTTTTGAAAAATTTATTGTGGATGGACTTGTCAATTGTGGTCTATTTAACAGTGCAAATATTTTTTGTTCTTCCGTTTCAAGATTACAAAAAGATATTTTTTCAATTGTACAGACTGAAAAGTTTTCTCATTTTTTTTCTGCAGATTCAAGTATTGGCAGTATTGTAAAAGATGCACTAAATTTTGTTGGTTCTGATGAAAAATTTATTGTTTCTATTTCAGGAGATGATGGGAAAATTAAAAATCCAAAACATTTAACTTATTTTTTAAACTATTATGAATTAGGTGTTGAGGTAGCCAAACACACTTTCTTTGAAATGGAATCATGGTCCGAGGAAAATATTGTAGAATGTGTAGGTTTTTTAAATAATAATCAAGTAGTTCCTTTGGGTAGAAAAAAAGCAAATATTTCCTTGTTGTCTGTACCAAATCCAACTGTAAAAGCTATTAATAGAATCAAAACTAATTTTGAAAAAAGAAGCTCTGCTGAGCTAAATATAGTTGAAACAGCACCAGTTGGATTTGAGCAAAAATTGCTATATTCTTCAGAGAGATACGATTTAATTAGAATAGATGTTGCTCAATTTTCAATGGAGGGGCAGAGGTCATTGCTACCTTTAAGAGGTCTTTCAGATGATTTAAATAAGGTAATGGATAAATTATTAAATAATGGCTATCATAAATTTATGACTATAGGAAATAAGGTGTTAGGTTTACCATTAGATCCGAGTTCACAGGTATTATTCTATCGAAAAGATTTATTTGGTGACTCAATTGTTCAAAGAATGTATTTTGAACAATATAAATCGGAGTTAGAAGTTCCGAGGACGTGGAAGAAGTACGCTGAAGTGGCTGATTTCTTTAATAATCCTGAGAATAAGTTTGATATTTCCGCAGGCGTCTCAATGAATGCAGAAAATGTATCTATTATAGCTACAGATTTTTTTGGAGCCTACTATTCATTGGGAGGACAATTGAATTTTAATGATAGTACTAGTCTTTTAAATGTAGAAATCGCTGAACAAGCGTTGTATAGTTATTCTTTACTCAGAGAGGGGGCTTTGAATGAATTAGATTCATGGTGGACCAATGTAATTAATAACTTTATTAGTGGTAAAACGGCAATGTTAGTGGGGTACATGAACCATTTGTCAAGTATTGCTTCGGAATCTATTTTTTCTGTAACAGGCTATGCACCTGTTCCAGGAAATCGACCACTACTTGGCGGCGGAGTGCTAGGGATAAATAAAGAGTCAAAAAATATAGATGCGGCTATTGATTTTTTGTTATGGATATTTGAACATCAAGTTTCTAGAGAATTGACCAGACAGGGTGGAACTATTGCAACTGTAGAAGTTAACAAATTAGAAGAATTTTCTCAAACCTTCCCTTGGTTATACGATTCAGATAAGTTGTTGTATGGAGGAATAAGAGAGAATACTACAGAAAAAGGGGCTCCTGTTAATCTTAAAATTATCGAACACACAATAGGAACAATTTTGAAAGAAAAATGGAGAAAACATCCTAAAGAAGTAATACAGGAAATTAATCGAAGCTTATTAAAAAATACTTTTACTTAATTTATTATCCTGTTTTTATGATAATTATGTATTTTCGACTCATTTAACATAAGAGATGAGTGATCTTTATAGCTAAATCATAATAGGAAGTGGGTATTGTAGAATAATAAATCTAATATGCAGAGAATGATAGAGGAATATGACACTATAGAGAATCTATTGGAAGTATCTGAAAATTGCTATTCAAGTATTCCAATAGATAAAAGGTCAGTAATTTTTAAACAACTTATTTTTTATTTCTGAAAGGAAAGTAAATTCAGAAGATGTATATTTTTCTATAAAGTTGATGATTAATTTGATATTGCTATGCACGTCATATTCTAAAAAATTTTTTTAATTTCTGGAAGAATAAAGATATCAGCAGATATGAAGAGGTGTGTTTTTTTAACATTAGGTTTAATCAAGATAAAATAACAATAAAGAAGCTAATGAATGTGAGACAAGCTCTCCATCCATTAGCTTCTTAAAAGCACTCATCATCCCTAGTTGATAAAGAGGCAATTTTTTTCCGATTAATAAAGTTCTGTTTCAGATATAAAAAAAAGATTCAGTCACAGAGTTATCATTCGGATAACCTGATTTAGAAAAAGGGGAGTAAATATGATTATTATCTAATACTCGTCTAACTTCCTTAGAAGTGTACTGTGTTTTTGATCAAAATATAACATTAAAGATGCATTTTTTTAGATGAGAGCTTCCTTTTCTAATTGTACATTTCTTTTTTCGAAGCGCTTCAATTTAAGCGGTTAAGATGCAATCATTTTCTAATTTTAACCTCAGCATATTAGTTAATTTATTTGCTTAGACTATTGTATTTTTTGCAAAATTCTGTTTGATTTTTGTCAGAGTGATAAAGGGTAACAAGAGATTATTTGAATTTTTCATTATAGTGGGTGTATTTTGTTATAAAAGTATCTAGTCTGTTATATAGTTATTTAATTACGTTGTCAATCGTAGCGTTTAAAATAAATTCAAAAATCGATTCAAAATCTTCTGTTACTCGATCGCGAATAATGATGATGCTTAATAAAGTATTGATAATTTCAAATGCTTTTTTTTCACTTACTTTAAGTTTTAAGTTTGCAATGTCCAATGCTTCTTCAAAAAATTTCCAGTTATCCGTTTCAAGTTCAGCAATCAAATCCGGTGGAAGTTTACTAATGAAGGCAATAAAATCGGGATTTGAGAAATCATAAAGAAAAGGAGAATTCTTATACTCTTTGAATAGAAACTTCATTGCCTTGATGAAACCTTCTTTTGATGGAACGGCATATAGTATATTACGCCAGTTTGTCTTTAGTCGATCTTGTACCCTTTTCAATGTATCAACAAATAAGTCTTCTTTTGTTCCATATAATAGATAAAAAGCGCCAGTAGAAATGGACGCTTTAGAAGTCAGTTCAGCGATATTGGTTTTTTTATAGCCATTAATTCCCCAGCTTTTTTCACATTCCATACATAAAGTACTTCTTAGCTCTACTCTTTTTTCTTCTGAAAATCCTTTCGTACTTGTTTTCATTGGCAGCCTACTTTCTAAACCGTGAACTATTTAATATTTATATTCATAATTTTAAATTAAATTGAGAATTTGTCAAGCTTTTGCTATATAGTTTATCTTCTAAAATAATTGAATTTGAGGAAAGATGTTATGATGACTTGACAAAATAAATGATAGGCATTATCATGTGAATATAAAATAATGAATATTCATAAAAAGATATTCAGAACGAGGAATGAGTGAATGCTGAGTTGGACAATGTAATGGAAATCAAAAAGCTGAAAAAATCATTTGATAGTCAGATTGTGTTGGAAAGTATCACATTTTCTTTACAGAAAGGGATGATTTATGGCTTATTAGGCGCAAATGGTGCGGGAAAAACAACGATTATAAAATCAATTTTTAATCTCATAACACCGGACGAAGGAGAGATATATTTATTTAATGAAGCAGTGCCGCAATCGGTCGATCAATATAAAAAGATTGGCAGTATCATTGAAACACCAGTATTTTATGAAAATATGACTGTGGAAGAGAATCTACTTCTTCATTGCGACTATATGGGTGAACAATTCAAAAATAATATAGACAAAGTCTTAACAGAAGTCGGCTTATTCGATGTAAAGAAAAAAATGATTGATCAGTTGTCTTTAGGTATGAAACAGCGTTTAGGGTTAGGCAGAGCTCTTTTGAATGAGCCAGAATTATTGATTCTGGATGAGCCGATAAATGGATTAGATCCTGAAGGTATTATTGATTTTAGAAACTTGATTTTGAAAATCAATCAAACTTATGGAACAACAGTCTTAATCTCCAGTCATATTTTGGCCGAGGTTTTCAAAATAGCTGATACGATTGGAATTGTTTCACAAGGAAAGCTGATAAAAGAAGTTAGTAAAAAAGCTCTGGAAGAAATGGAGTTGGATATTGAAGAGTATTATCTATCACTAGTTAAGGCAGGGGAGCATGTATGACACACCTATTAAAAATCGAATTAAAGAAAATCAACTTAAAAAAACAGGTTTTTTCACTTCTCTTGATGAATATGATCGTACTGCTGCTTTCAATATTCACATCAGTATTACTTGCTGATCCTGCGAATGAAGGAGCCCCGGCAGCTGCAACAATGCTTTTGACAACTTCAGAGCTATCGATGTTGATTATACGAGCTGTTTTGATTGTATGGCAGGCGATTTTTATTGTTCAAATTATTATAGAAGAATATAAATCAAAAACGATTACAGTGCTATTTACATATCCATTCAGTAAGAGAGAATTGATTCTAGCTAAATTGGGGCTTATTTTTCTATTAACTGCTGCATTTTCTATTTTTTCAATCATGTTTCAGTCACTGAGTCTTTTTATGCTGAGTCATAATTTTTCTTTAGTTACATTTTCTTCTGAGAGTCTGTGGTCATTGATAATCGTACTTATTTCCAATCTTTTCCTAGGTTTTTTACCTCTATTTATTGGAATGAGGAATGTTTCGATTATTGCTACAATCATTTCATCTTTAGTCATTGTGGTTATTGGTTCTAACTCTCAAGCATCACCTGCTGGATTGCTGGGAGTTCCTGCAGTGTCACTGTTTTTAGGTACGGTGAGTGTTGCTTTGCTGAGTATTACCTATCGTTCCATGCTGAGAAAAGAAGTTTAAATTCAAAATAAAGGAGATTATTATTATGCCAACTGAACTATTTGACAATTCTTTCATCAAAATTCCTGATCAATCTGTTTTAATCTATGTATGGATTGGAACCATTATTTTGGGGGTTATCTTACTTGTTATTGGGTTGATTTTAGGTAAAAGAAATAAAACGAAAAATAAAACTGTTTCCAAAGTATTGATTTGGAGCGGTATAGTCATTGTTCTTGCCCAGGGGGCACAATTACTGACAAGTTTATTGTAAATAAAAGAGAAGGGAATGGGCAGGAATGGATCAAGTGACTCGTTTTTTTGAGAATATCGGACAAAGCTTAGGAATTAAGATTAAATTGCCGAAAGTAACGAATCAATATTTTATGATCAGTTTAGTCGTTATCATCGTCAGTTTAGCCTGTTTGAAATTCTCAATGATCTTTTTGATACCAGCTATTTTAGCAGGAGGGAACTTATTGTTAGTAAATAGAGAGTATTAAAAAAATAATTTTTGCTTTATGGGTTGGCAGTTTTTAGTTTGAAATAAACATAAAATAGCTGATTTTTGTACTAACTCATTAGGCTTTTTATTTAGCAGGCGACAATCTGCCTTTAAGAAGTAGTTGCAGGGCGGGGGAGTAACAATTTGCAGGCGACAAACAAAATTTTTTCGTCACTGTCAATCACTGCGATAGCGTGCTTATACTTGGCAACTTCAATTCCAACATAAAGTATGCGTTATGTTCCAGGTTCCCCAAGCCAATGCAACCTTGCGAAGAGTCAAGCGGTACGCTAGCAAACTTATTAATACTTTGGCAAGGAGCTGTGGTGTGGTTAGGGCTTCATGAAACTGGAGCTGTTGGAAAATAAATTACCCTACAGTGTTTACTGTCAGTATAAAACAATATTCAAGAAAGGAAAGTATATTTATCTGATTGATTTAAATATACAAGGAAAATTATGGAAATTGAACAACATGCAGTCTGGAGTAAAAATTTTGCATATATTATTACAGGGCAAACTCTTTCAGTTTTGGCAAACTCTGTGATGAAATTTGCACTATCGTTGTATATCTTGGATTTAACAAAATCTGCGGCTTTATATGGTACTTTGCTGGCTGTGTCAATTATCCCTACCATTATTTTTTCTCCAATCGGCGGTGTCTTAGCTGATAATTTTAATAAAAAAAATATGATGGTTCTTATGGATGGATTGTATGCAAGTATTGCAGCTTTGATCTATTTTGCGGTTGCTTCAGGAGCAAATATTACAATTATTGCTGTGTGTTTATTACTGATGTCTGTTGTATCGGCCTTTGAAACGCCGATTGTCCAATCAAGCATGCCTTTGCTGTTCAAACAGGAAAATTTATTAAAAGCGAATTCAGTTGTTAATCAGATTCAGTTGTTTGCAAACTTTGTTGGACCGATTCTTGCAGGTTTTTTATATAGTCTAATAAAGATCGAATGGATTTTTATCATTTGTTTATTTTTATTTTTGGGTGCAGCGTTTATTGAGTTATTTATTAAAATACCAATTCTAGCAGTCAAATTTGAAAATGGAGCGATCGCAACGGTTATCAAGGATTTGAAGGAAAGTTGGTTATTTATCAGAAAAGAAGAACCAGCAATTGTGAAAATCATTTTAGTATTAGGATCAATTAGTTTTTTTATTTCAGGGCTGCTGTTTGTTGGTATACCTTACATCATCCACATTATCTTAGGACTTGACAGTCAGTATTTAGGGATCAATCAAGGATTGATTTCTTTGGCCGGAATTATGGGTGCTGTAATGGTGGGGGTATTATCAACAAAATTAAACATGAAAAATAGCTATTTGATTGTTAGCTTGTCAAGCTTGCTGGTTATCCTTATAGGGCTTATTTTTATGATTGACATGCCCGCAACAGCAACCTTTGGTCTTTTTACCTTTGTAATTATGTTGCTACAAGCTTTATTTACATTATTTTCAATTTTTATTGTTTCCAATATTCAAGCAAGTACGCCAGTTCAATTGGTAGGAAAAGTCATGTCTTATGTGACAACACTAAGCTTATGTGCTCAGCCGCTTTCACAGGCAGTATATGGTATTCTCTTCGATATTTTTGCGAATTCCGTTTATATTTTATTTATAATCACAGGGTTAATCATGTTGCTGGTCAGTTATTTTTCTAAAAGCGTGTTTAAAAATTTAACGTAATAAAATAGCCAAAAAAGTACAATATTATGAATAGTCCTAAATGTCAGAGCATAACATTACAATTTATGTTCTGACATTTTTTTTATTAACTCTGTTAAGGATAAATAGTTTTCAACATGCTCATCAAGGAGCGAAGAACACAGGGCGAATTTATAATGATTTTCAATAGTGCAGGAGTAAAATTGAGCATCATTTGCTAATGGTTTTGAGAGTGAAATTATCTTTTCATTCAAATCAAATGAATAGGCATCTAACGGAATGGATAATCCTGCCCCGATTTTTTTCGTAAATGCTTCTTTTAAAGTCCAAATTGAATAAAATGCTTCAATTTCTTCCAGCTGGTTTTCTCTGGAATGAATGAATTGTTGCTCCTTAGTTGAAAAAAAAGAAGAGATACTTTTAAGATCAATTTTTTCCATACGTTCAATATCTATACCCACAGGTGAACTGCTGATTGAGCAGGCAATAAAGCCGCTGGAATGAGTTAGGTTAAAAAAAATATCAGGATGCGAAGCTAAAAATGGTTTTCCATAGTTTGATCTTGAAAAAGTTAAGTGATCTAGTGACAGGTGACAATGATTAAATAGCATGCAGCGCAATAAAATGCCGGCAGCAAGTGAGCGTAATTTATCATCTGAGAATTTAAATTTTTTGATCTGATTTTGTCTCTGTATATCAATTAAAGAATACCAATCAGACCAAGTATTTGAATCTAGTGAGCAATCAATTTTTAAATAATTTGTAATTAACATTAAGTACCTCGAATTTAAAAGTAATGAAATATAGATAAGTATATTTAACATTTTTATAGATGTCAACTACTATTTCAATTTGTAAATAGTATAAATATGAAAAATAATGATTTTTTTAATAAAAATAATGATATTTTTAAGATTAAATCGATAGAAAAATAGTTTGACATTTTGATGAAATTTTAATAGAATTTGAATTGAAATACATGAATATTCATGCGTTTTTATTCACATGTTTTCTGATAGAGTAGAAATGATTGGGTGTTTGTAATATTTTTTATTTTTGAAAAATAGATGATGGGAGTTGGAAACTACGTTGATTAACGATTTACAAAAGAAGGATTATGATAAAGTTATTTATGACTTTAATCCGAATTGGCATGTTGAACACGAAGAAATTGACTTAGTAATGTGGTTTGAACAGATAGTCAGGAAATGTCCACAAAGGAAAGCGATTGGTATTAGTAATGATACAATAACCTATGAACAACTAGACCGAAAAGCAAATTATGTTGCAAAAGTCCTTGCAGAATCTGGTGTTGAAAAAGAAGACCTAATCGGTGTTATCATGGATCGATCAATTGAACAAATCATTACGATTTTAGGTATCCTAAAGTCAGGAGCTGCTTTCTTGCCAATAGACCCAGAGAATCCGGAAGAAAGAATCAGTTATATCATTCAAGATAGCAATGTAAAACAAATAATTACTGATATATTTTTGGGAGAAAAATACAAAAAAATCGTAAATAAAAAAATTATTTATCCTGATTTTTCGAGGGAAAGTGATCAGAAATTGACCATATCCTACTCACCGAATCAACTGGCGTATGTGATATATACATCGGGAACAACCGGCAATCCTAAAGGTGTTATGGTTGAGCACAAAGGATTGGTGAATTTTATAAGATGGAAGTTAAAAACAGCAAAATTTGATGAAGATAGTGTTATGCTTCAAAAAGCGACTTGTTCTTTTGATGCAGCAGTTGGAGAAATTTTTTTGGGGCTTCTGGGTGGAGTGAAATTACAATTATTAACTGATCAGGAGAATAATAATTTTAGTCTGCTATTAGATATTATTCAAAAGAATCAGGTAACCCATATGGTTATGATCCCAACAGTACTTTCAGTCCTTTTAGATTATGCAGCTGAGGTAGAAAAACAAGCATACTTATCCTGTTTAAAGATACTCTACATTGCTGGAGAAAAATTGGAAGAGCCTTTAGTTAGAAAAATTTGCCGATTGACCTCTTTAGAAAAAGAGAACATTTACAATCTTTATGGTCCAACAGAAGCTTCAATTGGATCAACATATTTTCATTTAGCAGAATTGGGAGACCAGTCTAGTGTATCAATTGGTAAAGGTATCGATAATGCGATAATTTATATCATGAATGGAAATAAAATTTGTGGAGTAAATGAATCAGGAGAACTATGTATCGGTGGATTGGGTGTAGCAAGAGGGTACTTGAATCGACCGGATCTGACAAAAGAAAAATTTGTTGACAATTATTTTGGTCTACCTGGAAAAATATATAGAACAGGTGATTTGGCAAAATGGCAGGAAAATGGGAATTTAGAATACTTAGGACGAATTGACGAGCAAGTAAAAATTAATGGGCTAAGAATTGAATTAAGTGAAATAAAAAATATTTTAGCTGACTATCCAAAGATCGATGATGCTGCGGTAATTGTTTCTGAAAAAAATCAATTGATTGCTTATTTTGTTTCCAAAGAAAATTATCAAGAAACACAACTGCAAGAGTATTTAGAGAAGAAACTGCCGCTATATATGGTGCCCAAAAGGTTTGTACGCATCGAAGTGCTGCCAGTAAATAATAATGGGAAATTAGATAAAAGTCAGCTTCCTGCTGTTGAAGAAGAATTAATGATTGATTCTAGAGTAATTATTCAACCTAAAACGGAAAAAGAACGTGTACTTATTTCTGCATTTTCTAGTGTATTAAATAACGATAATATTGGCTGCAATCATAATTTCTTTGAAGTCGGCGGTGATTCTATCAAAGCAATTAGAATTGTTTCAAGATTGCGGGAGTCAGGTTATGAATTGAGTGTTCCGACAATTATGGCTGAGAAAAATATCAGCAGTATAGCTCCGCATATCAAATCGATTCAGTCTGAAATATTGGAGCCGACGATCGTTGGTGTCAGTCCATTGTCTCCTATTCAAAAATACTTTTTTGACAGTAATCTTCCAGAGCCGGCCTATTTTAACCAAACATTTTTGTTGGAATGTGAAGAACTGAGAGCAGCAGATTTTGAAGCAGCACTAGCGGCAGTTTGTAATCACCATGATTTATTGAGAGCTGTATATAAAAATGGAGAACAGATCATTAAAGAACCAGACAATCCAACTATTTTTGAACTGCTAATGTTTGATTTAGCTGATAGTGAAGAGTCATTTGTTTTTGAACAGATGAAAAGCATAAGTGATCAGGTTCAATCAACGTTAAATTTAGCAGAGGGACCATTAATTAAGGCAGTCATTTTCAGGACAGACCAAAAGAATTATATTTCTTTGATTGTTCATCACTTAATGGTGGATGGTATTTCTTGGCGTATTTTAGTTGAGGATATTAACACAGCTTACAGACAATTACTGGAGAAAAAAGTAATTCAGCTGCCATTGAAAACAGCATCATTTTCTAGATGGTGTCGAACATTGGAAGAATTCAGCAAATCAGAGATGCTGGAAAGAGAGCGTTTGTACTGGGATAGTATCAGTAAACAAGTTAACCAATCTGATGCGATTTTGTGTACGCCGCAAGATCAGCAGGGAACTGGATATGACGAGATATCATTATCTGAAGAATTGACGAAAAATCTTATTTTTCATTCAAACCAATCATACAATACAGAAATCAATGATTTGCTTGTAACGGCACTTTTTAGAACCGTAAGAAACTTGACAAATGCTGATACTATCGGTATTCGAATGGAAGGGCACGGACGTGAGCCGATTCATACGCCAATTCATATTGACAGAACGATTGGTTGGTTTACAACGATTTATCCTGTTGTTTGTACAGAAATTGGCAGAAAATTACAAGAAGATATCAAAAAGGTGAAGGAAAATCTACGCCGTATTCCCAATCATGGATTGGGCTATAGTGTTCTAAATTGCTACGATGAGACCTTTGCCGGTGTCCAGACAGAAATAACATTTAATTATCTTGGTGATTTTGAAAAAGAAGCTTCTGACTATAATATACAAATAAATACAGTAGAGTATGGTGCTCAAATTTCTGAAAATAATCATTTTGGAACACCTATTTCTATTGATGGTTCGTTGAATAATGGAATCATTTCGTTTGTTTTTATTTATGATAAATCTCAATGCAGCGAGTCCTTAATCAAGGAACTTAAGACAGTGTTCGAAAAGGAATTAACAACTATTGTCAATCATTGTCTAAATAAAGTAGGCGCTGAAAAAACAGCCTCTGATTTTGGCGAGACAGCATGGGATGAAGAAGAATTTAGAAAAGTAGAAGCAGCATTCACAACACGGAATGCATATATTGAAAAAATCTATCCACTGACGCCTCTTCAAGAGGGGCTGTTGTTCCATGAGCAAAAGGCAGCATCAGCCAGTGCATATATTGTTCAGTCGACCTATGAATTAGGCATGATTGATTTATCATTATTTAAACGAGCACTTGATTTGCTTGTACAAAAGCATAGTGCTTTAAGAACGGACGTTATTTATAAGGATGTTTGTATACCTAGGCAAGTGATTCGCCAGTTTGCTGTTTGTGACTGCGAAATGATTGATTTATCAGAGGCGACAGCTAAGGAGCAAGAGCTGAAAAGGCTTGAACAAGAGGACGTTCAAGGTGGTTTTGATTTTGAAAATGATGCACTATTTCGTGTAAAGTTGGTCAAGATCAGCCAAAGCAGCGTTAAGATGATTATGACTTTCCATCACATTATTATGGATGGCTGGTGTAATTCGATTTTATTGTCGGACATAAAATCTTTTTATGATCGGTTACTCGCAGGTGAAAGTGATAAAAATATCAAGGCAGAATTTGAACCAGACTATACTCACGCTGAGCATGTTCATTATTTGGAAAATATGGATATTCGTGCATCTAAAGAATACTGGAAGACTTTATTAGAGGACTATACAACCATTGCCGACATTTCACCGACAACGGTCACCACTGTTGAGGCAAAAGAAAATAAAGTGGGTCAAATACTTGATCTGCATGTAACACAACAGATTCGTTCTTTAGCAAAAGAATTAAATGTGACAGTCAATACTGTTTTTGAATCTGCTTGGGGTATTTTATTGCAAAACTATACGAACACTGAGGATGTTGTTTTTGGACAAGTTGTCTCAGGAAGAAATAGTCCAATCAGCAATATTGAGGATAAAGTCGGATTATTTATCAACACTATTCCTGTTCGTGTAAAAAATGCAAAGGATGAGACATTTGCAACGATTGCTGCTAATTTACAAGAACAACTGAATCAAAGCGGAAACTATGATTTATATCCACTGAGTGAAATTCAAAATGAGAATAAATTAGGAAATAAATTGATTCAGACAATTGTTGCCTTTGAAAATTATGAGGATGCTTCTCAAGCTGGAATACAAGCACCCTTATTTACGCTAGAAAGAATTAGAGAAGAGACGAATTACGACCTTACATTATCTATTCAAGAAGGTGAGACCTTTGCAATTAGTTTACTGTTTGATAGTAAAAAATATTCAGAGCAAGGGGCAATGCATATTTTGACTCATTTTTGTCAAATGCTTAAATCGGTTGCAGCTGCACCGCAGCAGCAGATTTCAACCTGTGATTTTCTTACCGCTGAACAGCGTATTCAGATTGAAAAAGGATTCAACCAAACGAAAGAGGATTTTCCTGATAAGAAATCAGTTATCGATCTATTTAATAGTATCTTGCCGATGCATCAAAAACAAGCAGCAGTGTCCTCTGAAGGAATTACGGTAAGCTATGAACAGCTTGACCGGCTTTCGACAAATTTAGCGTATAACTTAAAAGCTGTTGGTATCATTAAAGGCGATTTAGTTGCAGTGGTGGCTGATCGTAAAGTAGAAACGATCATCTTCTTTTTAGGTATTTTAAAAGCAGGTGCAGCTTATTTGCCGATTGATGTGAATAATCCGTTAGAAAGAACCGCGTTCATTCTTGATGCTGCCAAATGTAAAGTGATTTGTGATCCGAGTCAGCAAATAAATGATCAGCAATTAGTGGAAAACTATAAAGTAATCACACCAGATGCATTTGATGAAGGGACAACCAAAGGAGAACTGCCTCAAATTGATGCAGAAGATTTAGCCTATGTTATCTATACCTCAGGTACAACAGGTGTTCCAAAAGGGGTTATGATTACACACAAAAATATTTTGAGATTGGTTAAAAATACAAACTATGTTGAATTTAATGATAGCCGTATTTTACAAACCGGCTCACTGACATTTGATGCCTGCACTTTTGAAATTTGGGGTGCGTTATTAAATGGCGGCGAGCTGTTCATGACGACGACAAATGTTTTACTTGATCCCGAACGGCTTGAAGAAGTGATCCAAATGAACAAAATCAACACATTATTTATTACTACAGCATTATTTGTAAATATTGTTGAGCTTTATCCGAAAGCATTCAGCACACTTAAACGAATTCTTGTCGGCGGAGAGAAAATTGTTTCTGCACCAATCAAGCGATTTAAGAAATTTAATCCAAGTGTAAGCATCTGCAATATTTATGGACCGACTGAGAATACGACATTCTCTTTATTTGAAGAACTTGATTATGAAATAGAAACGATTGTACCTATAGGGAAACCAATTTCAAATACCACTGCCTATGTAATGAAAGACGGTCGGTTGTGTGGAATAGGGATTCCAGGCGAACTTTACCTTGGCGGTGCTGGAGTAGCAGCAGGATACTTGAATTTAAAAGAGAGCACAGATGAAAAATTTGTTATTTCAGAATCTAATGAACGATTGTATAAAACAGGTGATCTTGTGCGTTGGCTTGAGAATGGTTCGATTGACTATCTTGGACGTATTGACGATCAAGTGAAAATTAGAGGCTTTAGAATAGAGCTGGAGGGAATCACTACTGTAATCAAACAATTCCCTTATGTAAGTAATGCAATAACGATTATTTTTGAGGAAAATGGTCAAAAAGAGATTTGCTCGTACGTTCAATTTGAAGGTACAGCAGATATTGAATTAGTTCGTCATGATTTGATAGTAAAACTGCCGCATTATATGGTTCCGAAAGTAATCATGAACATGGAGAAATTTAAGCTTAATAAAAATGGAAAGATCGATAAATCAGTGTTGCCTGCTCCGGAAAAAATAGAGGAGCCTGGATTTGCAGCGGCACGTAATGAAACAGAGCGTATTGTCTGTGATACATTTTCTGATATTTTAGCTTTTGATAAAGTTGGAGTGAAAGATGATTTCTTTGCGCTGGGCGGTCACTCATTAAAAGTTATGCAGTTGTCGACTAAACTTGCAGCTGTAACAGGAATTAAACTATCTTTAGAAGAAATTATGACAGCACGAACTGTTGAGAAAATTGCCCAAAAATTACAACTGGGAGAAGCTTACCAGCCGATTGAAAAAGGGAACAGTTTAGTGACGAGTTCAGCACAAAATCGTATTTTATTGGTAGAAGAAGCAGTAACAAACAGCACAACTTATAACATTCCAGTTGTGTTAATGATTGAAGGATCGTATTCACTCGACACTTTGAAACATTCAATGAAGCTGCTAAGTGAAAAATATGAAATACTGAGAACCTCATTCATCTTTAAAGACGGGAACTATTTCCAGACGATTGCTGATGAAGCTGCGATTCCAATATCCGTTTCAACGATTAAAAAAGATACATTAAATCAAGCAGTTTTTGATTTTATTCAGCCATTTGATTTAGCTGAAGGACCATTACTCAGAGGACATGTTTTTACTTTCTCACCCAATGAGCATGCTTTGGTAGTTGATTTTCACCATACTATTTTTGATGGTGAATCAATTCCGATCTTTGTTAATGAACTTACTGCGTTGTATAACGGTGAACAAGGAAGGGATATAAAAATTCAGTACAAAGACTATAGCTCTTGGAAAAACCAGTTAGATCTCCAGCAACAAGAGAATTTTTGGCTGAACAAATTGGCAGATGCGGAACTCAATACGGAATTTCCAACTGATTTTGTTAGAGGCTCTGATGCAAACTTTATCGGAAATAGTGTATCTATTACTCTTCCGGCGAGTGTAAAAGAACAAATTCAAGATTTTGGAAAGAAGCACGGCATCACAAACTATATTTTTTATACAGCTATTTTTGACTTACTACTTTCAAAGTATACGAGAAAAGAAGAGATTATTATAGGAACAGCTATTTCAGGAAGAAATCATCCCGATCTAGAGAATATGCTGGGTATGTTTGTAAATACAGTTGTTTTGAAACAAGAAATTAATCCGGAACGTTCATTTGCTGCGTTTGTTAAAGACGTACAAGTTAATTTCTTTGACGTATTTAAAAATCAAGATTATCCATTTGAAAAATTAGTCGAAAAACTTGGAATTCAATCAAGTCAAACACGCAACCCAATTTTTGATATTATGTTTTCTTATGAAAAATTGGAGGATCAGGAATATTTATTAGACAATGCAGTGCTGCGGCATTATGAACTGCCCAATACTACAGCAAAATTTGATTTGACATTGACGGTCAAAGAGCATCCTGAAAAGGTTCTGCTAAATTTTGACTATGACTTCAAGTTGTATAAAGAAGAGACTATGAAAAAAGCATTAGAACACTTTGTGATGCTACTTACCCATGTACTTGAAGAGTCGAATCGTTCATTAAGTGAGCTTTCAATGATTGATCCAGTCGAAGAAAAAAAATTGTGTCATACATTTAATACACAATCATTGACGCTGTTACAACACGAAACAGCTGCTTCCTGGTTTGAGGAAAATGTAAAGAAATACCCTGACCGCATTGCAGTTGGCATTGGGGACAAAGAGGTCACTTATGCGGAATTGAATCAAATGGCGAATGGCGTTGCCAAAAAATTAAAAGAGTCAGGGGTCCGCAGACAAGATGTAGTTGGATTGCTGTTTCATCGTTCAATCGAATTTGTTGCATCAATTTATGGTGTTTTAAAAGTTGGAGCAGCTTATCTGCCAATAGATGTCGAATTACCGAATAAACGAATTGAATATATTTTAGAAAACAGTCATACAAAAGTAATCTTGACGAATGAAGAAGTTCAGCGATCAAATCTAAAAACAATTTTTGTTTCAGCTGAAGATAGAATAGAAGAGAATTTACCTTTGGACGGTACGGCTGAAGATTGTGCGTATATCATCTATACATCAGGCAGTACAGGACATCCTAAAGGTGTTGAAATCAAGCACAGTAGTTTGATTAATTTAATTGAATGGCAAAAAGAGCAGGGGAATATTACTGACCATAGTGTTGTGTTACAAAAAGCTACTTGTTCTTTTGATGCCTCTGTTTGGGAAATCTTCCTAGCAACACTTTCAGGAGTAAAACTTCAAATGATCTCAGAAGAAGAGAATCAGGATTATGCAAAATTACTCCAAATCATTCAAGAAAAACAGGTTACACATACATTGATGGTACCGACCGTTTTTGATTCTATTTTGGATTATATGAAAGCAGAAAATTTAACTGATGCATTTGATGGTTTGGAAAAAATCTATTTAGGTGCAGAGGCTTTGACAGTGAAGCTATTAGAGAAATATGCAGAAGTAACGAACGGCAAACAAAACTTAACTAAGATTACAAACTTATATGGACCAACAGAGACAACTGTTTGTGCAACTTTCCATGAAGTAAGTCAGGAAGATTTAGCTGATCGTATTGCGATTGGGAAACCTGTCAGAAATACACAGGTTTATATTATGAATGAAGGCAGGCTGTGCGGAATAGATGTAGCAGGAGAAATTTGTGTTGGCGGAATGGGTGTCTTTAAGCAATATTCAGGATCAGAGCGTTTAACTGAGGAAAGGATGCTCCAAAGTACGATCAATGAAGGTCAATTATTATATCGAACAGGTGATTTAGGTAAAGTAGATCAATATGGGCGAATCCATTATCTTGGTCGGATCGACAAACAGATTAAAATTCGTGGATTTAGAATCGAAATTGAAGAAATCGAAAAAGAGCTTCTAAAACTGCCAACTATTTCAAATGCAGCTGTGATTGTCAATGAAAGTCTGGGCAGTCCGCAAATCTGTGCCTATTTAATAAGTGATACACAGATAGATATTTCTAAGATTTCTGCTGAATTGAAGGATGTCTTTCCAGATTATATGATTCCGACTTTTATGAAACAAATTGAAGAGTTACCAGCAAATCATAATGGAAAGCTGGATGAGAAAGCATTACAAGCTATACCGATTGAATACAATACGGCGATTGTTCCGCCTAAAACGAAGGACGAAGCTAAACTGTTGCCATTGTTCAAAGAGGTGCTGAACATTGAGGATATTGGAGTGACTGATAATTTCTTTGAGCTTGGCGGTTATTCGCTTAAAGCTGTGGAATTATCACGAAGAATTGAGCAAGAATTTAGTTTACGAGTGTCGTTAAAAGATATTATGAAAGAACAAAATGTGGAAAATATTGCCAAAATTATCAAGAAAAAAAATAAAAAGGTCTTTAAACCACTGCTAAAAGCCGCTGAGGAGTGCTTAGATGAGTAAAAAGTATTTAATGAGTTCCAACCAAAAACGAATATTTACACTTGAACAATCTCGGGAATCAAGTCTTACCTATAATATGCCGCTTGTTTTAACATTTGAAAAAGCGTTAGATTATTCTCGTTTAAATGAAGCGTTCAATCACTTATGTGAACGTCATGAATCACTTCGAACAAACTTTTTGCTTGAAAAGGATAAGTTCATACAGTGTATCTATCCTTTAAAAAAACAACAAGTTGAAATGATTGATGGGAAAACGAGTGCGGAGGTCATCAAAAAATTTGTACGTCCATTTGATTTGGAAAAAGACTCATTGATTCGAATGGGGCTGGGAAAAGACCAAAACGGGCTTACACTTTTGATGATTGATGCGCATCATATTATTTCTGATGGTGCTTCCACAGGGATTTTACTAAAAGAGTTTAGTGCATTATATGATGGAGATGCCTTGGAGCCGGTAGAGCTTCATTACAAAGATTTTTCTGCTTGGCAAAATAATTTGGATATTGAAGAGCAAGAAGAGTTTTGGCAGGAAGAATTCCTTGAGCCGTTGCCGGAAACAGAACTGCCGATTGATTTTAAACATCAACATCAAGCGTTTGCAGGACATCATGTAGAACGAAAAATCAACAGCTCTATCAAAAAGAGGATCGACGAGCTGAATAAAGAGACTCGCTCAACCGGATTTACGTTGTTTTTAACAACACTGATGATTTTTCTTTCCAAATTGAATCGTCAAGACCGAGTTGTAGTTGGAACTGTTGCTGAAGGTAGGAGTCATCCTTCAGCAGAAGATATGATTGGAATGTTTGTAAATACTTTACCAATCATTGAAACAGTGGATCATCAAAAAAATTTTTTAGAGATTCTGGAAGCTGTCAAAAATAAGAGTTTGGATGTCTTTGAAAATCAGGATGTTCCATATGAAAAAATTGCAGAATATTCTTCTAAAAATCCGATTTTTGATGTGATGTTTTCTTATGAAGTTGGTTATGATGAAATGATCCAGATGGGCGGACAGTATGCAAAAATTGAACAAATTCAATTAGCAGTCTCCAAATTTGATTTAACGATTACCTTAATTGAACATGCTGAAGACTATACAATTAACTGGGAGTATCATTCAGGGCTGTTTAAGGAAGAGACGATCCAGCAGTTAGCAGAACATTTTAATGTACTGCTGGAAAATCTTTTGACTCACCCAGCAGAACCTGTGTCTACACTTCAGTATCTAAAAAAAGAACAGCTTCTTCAGATCAAAGAAGCGTTCAATCGGTCCCAAGAGTTGATAAGTCCCTCTGATTTTGTTTCGCCTATTGATCAATTTGAAAACCAGGTGCTGAAAAATCCAGATAAGACTGCTTTGTATTATTTAGAAGAACAAATTACTTACAGTCAGTTGAACGAGCGGGCAAATGCTGTAGCCAATCAGCTAAAACAAACTGGGATTGGAAAAAATGATGTTGCAGCGTTGATCGTTGCTCATTCTCCGGAATTGATTGTTGGGCTATTGGGGATTTTGAAGACAGGAGCAGCATACCTGCCTATTACACCGACAACACCAATTGAACGGATAAACTATATGATAACTAATAGTCAGGCGAAAGCCGTCTTGTGCTCGTCAACAATTGAGCGGACTGTTACTGACAAACTTGATTGTAAACCGACAATTTTTGATTTTAAAAATAGTTCCAAAGCTTCTATTACTCGTAAGCAAGCTGAAGCAACAGATCTCAGCTATATCATCTATACATCAGGAAGTACGGGAACACCTAAAGGAGTAATGATCGAAAACCATTCCTTAGTGAATTTGATTAAATGGCAGGAAAAAGAAGCAGAGATAAATGAAACTAGTATTATTTTGCAAAAAGCCATTTATACTTTTGATGCTTCGGTTTGGGAAATTTTCTTAGCGTTGCTTTCAGGATCATCATTACAGCTTTTATCGGTTGAAGAGCAGGATGATTTTGGTCTGCTGCTGAATATCTTTGAAAAAAATCATGTGACGCATTTTCTATTAGTTCCAACGTTTTTAGAGGCTTTATTGGATTACACAAAAGAAAATAGCCGTGCTGCAGCTTTTGCAACAATTCAAGCAGTGTATATAGGTGCAGAAAAAGTAACCAATCATCTGCTTCGCAAGTTTGTCGAGATCACAGGCAAAGACCGATCAATAATCCGCAACTTATATGGTCCGACAGAGGGAACGGTGTGTGCAACGTATTATCGCTATTCAGAGCAGCTGGATAATCAGGATACATTGATCGGTAAGCCGATTAAAGGATCAAAAATCTATGTGATGAATGGACAAACCTTCTGTGGAATTGATCTGCCGGGAGAATTATGTATTGGCGGCGAAGGTGTTGCAAGAGGCTACTTGAACCAACCTGAGTTGACAGCAAAACAATTTGTAACACTTGATGGAGAGATAATCTACAAAACAGGAGACTTAGGGAAATATCGTGCAGACGGTTCGATAGATTATCTGGGACGGCTGGATAATCAGGTGAAAATCCGTGGATTTCGGGTAGAGCTGGCTGAAATAAAGCAAGCACTATTACAGGCAGAGAATGTGAAATCAGCAGCTGTTGTAACAAAGAAGTTAAATGGTACGACGCATCTATGTGCATATGTAGTAGCAGAAATAACATCTGAAAATGTGTTAAAGGAGCATTTGAAGCAAAAATTACCGGACTACATGGTGCCGAATTATTTTATATTTTTAGAACAATTGCCGATAACGGCAAATGGTAAATTGAATGAAAAGCAATTACCGGAACCAGTATTTATGCATGAAAAAAATGTTTTGAAGCCGGAAACTGAAAAAGAAGAGCTGGCACTTAGACTATTCAAAGAGGTTTTACAGCTGGAGCAGGTTAATCTTTTAGATAGTTTTTATGAGTTGGGCGGGGATTCGATCAAGGCGATCCGCATTGTTTCAAAAGCCCGTGAGCTGGATTATCAACTAACTGTTAAGGAAATCATGCAGGCTAAAACAATTAGAGAAATTGCTCAAAAAATGAAGAAACACACGCAGCAGCTAACACAGGAAATGGTCACAGGCACTGTCAGCCCTACACCTGTTCAATCGTTTTTCTATTCAAGTCATTTAAACAAGCCGGAACATTTTAATCAGTCAATGATTTTACAAACGAATCAGGTATTGAATACAGACTATTTACAAGAAGCATTAGATGGGCTTGTTTATCACCATGACTTGTTGAGAATGTGTGTGGATCAAAGTGAACAGAAGATCCTGCCTTGGGAAAAAGGGAAGAACTACACTATCCATTTCTTTCAATTAAGCGAAGAGCATATGGATGTATCTGAAGAAATTCAAACGATCGGTGCTGATTTTCAAGCAAAATTTAGGTTTAATCAGTCGCCGCTGCTTAGAATATTAGTGTTTCAGTCAAAAACAGCTGCTTATGTTTGGGTTCAGATGCATCATCTGATCGTAGATGCAGTATCTTGGCAAATTTTTATCGAAGATTTAAATAGCAGCTACAACCAGTTGCTCAAGGGGCACGAGCTTCAGCTTCCGTCTAAAACCATTTCTTATCTTTCTTGGAGTGAAGGATTAAAGGAAGCTGTTAAAAGTTATGAAATCAGCAAAGATTTAACTTACTGGCAAGAAATAAATCAAAAAGTAACAGAGTCAACTGTTTTTGATCAAATGAACGCCTCTATACAAACACAAACGCACACCTTTACCTTTACAGTAGGGAAAGCTGAAACGGAACAGCTGCGCTTTTCTGCAAACAAAGCCTTTTCCACTGAGCTAAGTGATTTGTTATTGACCGCCTGGACAACTACGTTAGGGCACTTCTTTAAACGTTCGACTGTTTCCTTTACATTGGAAGGGCATGGTCGTGAACTATCTGATTCAATCGGTTCTGTCGATCGGACGATCGGTTGGTTTACTTCAATGTATCCGTTAGTTCTCATGATTGAAGATACCTTACCGGAATCAATCAAGCTGGTGAAAGAAACGATCAGAAAAATTCCTAACAAAGGGATAACCTATGGACTTTTAACTAATTACACTGACAAAATCGTAAACGAGAAAACAGATGTGACGTTTAATTATCTGGGAGAGCTGGGAGCAATCCAAGAGGATGAACAAATATTTTCAATCAGTGAGATTGCGAATATAAATGATAGTGCTTCAGAGAATTCAATCGGCAGCCCTTTATCTATTAACTGCTATCTTCAAAACGATCAATTAGTGACGGATTTGGTTTATGCAGAGCCGTTTTTATCAGCTGACGAAGTATCTGTTATCAGCGAGATGTATCAAAAGGAACTTTCAACAGTTATTAACTATTGTGTAACCAGAGGTGAAACACAAAAGACGGCCTCTGATCTGGGAGAACTTTCATGGAGTCAGGCAGAGTTCGATACGGCACAAGAACGTGCCGTTGAGATTGGTAATGGAGGCATTCAGCGAATCATCCCGTTAACATCGATGCAGGAAGGATTACTTTATCACAAACTATTAGATGAGACTTCGACCAGCTATGTCATTCAATGTTCATACGATGTGAATGCTGAAATAAATCAAACGATTTTAGCACAAAGTCTAATACAGCTTGGAGAAAAACATCCTGCATTAAAAACCAATATCCTATACAAAGATATCAAAGAACCACGTCAGGTAATTTACTCCGGTCGTCTTTTAGAAAGTAATTATTATGATCTTTCAAAAGAAGAAGATGCTGAGGCTGAATACCTTCGGTTCAAGACTGCTGATGTCAATAGAGGATTCGATCTGGAAAAAGAAGCGTTATTTAGAGTAACTTTAGTAGAAATGCCAGAATGTCAACGCCTGATCTTTACGTTCCATCATATTATTATGGACGGCTGGTGTTTGTCGATCGTACTGAATGACTGGATGAAGCTCTATGCTTCTCTGGAAAATGGGAATCAATATGTTCGTTTAGCACCAACTGAAGCGGATACAATTTATGAGGAGTATGCTCGGACAGTAACTGCACTAGATAAAGAAGCCAGTCTGGCATATTGGGAAACTTTGCTGGAGGAATATGAAACACAGGCCGGGTTCACAGGAATGTATCCTAAAAACGACCATAATGCTGAAGTTAGAGCAATTTTTGAGACACTCTCAAGTGAAGAAACCAGTATCCTCCAAAAATTTGCCAACCAAAACAGTGTAACAATGAATACGATCATAGAAGCTATGTGGGGATTGGTTTTACAACGGTACAATCATACTGGTGATGTTGTTTTTGGAAAGATGGTTTCCGGCAGAAACATGCCCTTAAATGGGATCGAGCAGGCAGTAGGGCTTTTTATCAACGCAATACCAGTCAGAGTTAAAAATAAGGAAACTGATCCATTTGTGACGATTGTTCAAGAGCTTCAAAAACAATCGATCGAAAGTGATGCCCATACGTACTGCTCACTATCAGAAATTCAAAACAGAAGTCTGTTAGGGAAAGAATTAATCCAAACAATTGTTGTTTTTGAAAATTATGCCGTTCAAGAAGCAGATAATTTTATTGATTTTCTGGGAGAAATGGAAGATTATCGTGAACAGACAAGCTATCCGATTTCGCTAAGTGTCGGCTCTTCAGAGCAGCTGAGTTTTAAATTGATGTTTGATGAACGACTGTTTACAACAATTGAAGCTGAATATATTTTATCCAGAGTTGTGTGCGGACTAAAAGAACTGGCGCAGAATAACCTATTGACATGTGGTGATTTTTCATTAGTGAGTAAGGCTGAGCAGGATAAAGTAATTTGGGGATTCAATCCGGAAAAATGCAATAATCAAAGCTACCCGACGATTTTAGCAGCATTAAAGGCACAGGCTGATATGCAGCCGGATAAGATTGCTGTTGTATTTGAAGAAACACAGCTAACCTACAAACAATTAGAAGTTAAGTCAACCTGTTTGGCGCAACGCCTTCTTGAAGCTGGCGCAAAAGATGCAGCCTATATCGGATTGTATTGTGACCGAACGCCGGAAATGGTTATTGGAATTTATGGAATAATGAAAACAGGAGCAGCATATATTCCTTTGGCGCCAACTTTGCCGGAGGAGAGAATAGCTTATATCTTAGCAGATAGCGGTATCGAAATTGTTGCTGATGCAAGTAAGACAGGGCAGCCATCACGTTTTCCAGCAGTTCATTCAGTTGCGTATACTGTTGATGAGCTGGAAAATGACTCCATGTTGACTGTTGCTTTACCTAAAGTGGAGCCGGATGATAAAGCCTATGTGATTTATACTTCAGGAACCACTGGTCAGCCTAAAGGAGTGACTGTCGGACACGCTTCTTTGATGAATTTAGTGAATTGGCAAAAAGAGTATTTTGAACTGGATTCAAATCAGACAATCCTTCAGCAATTTTCTTTGATTTTCGACGGTTCAGTGTTTGAATTGTTTGCTGGTTGCTTAACAGGCGGAACACTTGAGATCATATCCGATGAAGTTAAAAATGATCCAGATCGTTTCCTGCAAAAATTAGATCAAAAAATCTTAATTACCGTGCCGTCTCTTTTCAAAATGCTGCTGGAATTTGCAGAAGAAAATAATCGTCAGGATGAAATCAGTCAGTTAAGTAAAGTAGGGCTTGCTGGCGAGGCAACAACAATGGCATTAGTAGAAAAATTCTATCAAGTTATGACGGACGGACAAACGACTCTCTATAATTTATACGGTCCAACAGAAACAACGGTCTGTGCATCTGCTTATCAGGTGAACAATCAGCACTATAAAACAGTTCCAATCGGTAAAGCTGTTGCGAATTCCCAACTATTTGTTTTTCATCAGGAAAAGCTGTGTGGAATTGGTATGCTGGGGGAACTATGTGTCAGTGGTGATAATTTAGCTTTAAATTATTTAAATAATGAGCAGATAACTTCAGAAAAATTTGTTGAAAATCCAGTGATGCCGACAGAAAAAATGTATCGAACAGGAGACTTGGTACGTTGGCAGGAAAATGGAGAGCTTCAGTATGTTGGAAGAATAGATGAACAGGTGAAGATTCGCGGATTTAGAATCGAATTAGGTGAGATTGAAAATCACTTAGGTCTGATCCCTTCTATTTGGGATACTTGTGTGATTACCAGGAAGATTAACAATGAGTTAGTGATTTGTGCCTATATTGTAACAAATGGAAATATTACGGTGCCTGAAGTGAAAGAGCAATTAAAACAAACATTGCCTGATTATATGGTTCCGTCTTTTATCACGATAATGGAGAAACTTCCCGTGACAAAAGCAGGAAAAATTGACAAACGAGCTTTACCTGAACCTAAACAAGAGCAAAACAGCACCTACGAAGCACCAAGAAATGAAATGGAGATGATGATTTGCAGTTTGTTTGAAGAAATATTAGAAGTCGATCGAGTAGGGATCAATGATGATTTCTTTGAGCTGGGCGGACATTCTTTAAAAGCTGTTCAATTAGCAAACGGTATCTCAAAAGCATCTGCTGTAAAAGTACCATTAAGTGATATTCTTCAGGAAAAAAATGTCCGACATTTAGCAGAAAAGGTCAAAAAATTAGCAGTGACAGATTCTTTGATACTTGAGAGTATCGAGATAGTAGATGATGAGGAGTTATAATGGTGAGTAAAAAATATTTAATGAGCTCGGCTCAAAAAAGAATCTATACAATTGAACAGGTTCAGGGAAAAAGTACCACATACAATATCCCCATCGCATTTCAGTTATCCAGTCCATTGGATTTAGATAAGCTGACGGACTCGCTTAATAAACTGATTGCACGGCATCAGGTGTTAAGAACCTATTTTCAAATGATTGATGGGAAATTCGGACAAATTGTTGAAGAAAAATACTGGCTGACGGTTGAAAGAATAGAAGATTCAGTTACACCTTTATCTACCATCATCGAGGAATTCATCCGCCCCTTTGAAATCGATAGGCTGCCTTTGTTGCGAGTGTGCTACTGCACACTTGCAACAGGCGAACGCTATTTACTTTTTGATGCTCACCATATTATTATGGATGGTGGTTCAATGGGAATCTTTTTGGAAGAATTGAAGCGTGTGTACAATGGTGAAAAACTTCTGCCGATCAAGCTGCAATATAAGGATTACAGTGCCTGGCATAGAAAAAAGGACAAACATTTAAGTCGAGAATTTTGGCTGGAGCAATTTTCTGATGGACTGCCGGAGTTTGAATTATTTTATGATCATATGCGCCCCAAAGAGCGTGAATATCTAGGAGACACGGTCAGTACCAGTTTATCCTCTGAACAAGTGAGTCAACTGAATGCTTTGGCTGAAAAAGCAAGTACAACAAATTATATGATTTTTATTGCTTGTTTTATGATTTTCTTGTCTAAATACTCCGGAAGCAAGGATGTTGTCATCGGAACAACGGTGTCAGGACGAAATCATCCTGACATTCAAAATTTATTAGGGATGTTTGTCAATACTTTGCCGATCAATGATACACTCCAACCGGATGAAAGGTTTAGCACATATTTAGAACGGATCAAGCATAAATTACTGGGCATATTTGACCATCAGGATTATCCGCTGGAAGAGATCATTGAGGATGTAAAAGCCCCTATTTGCGAGAATAAAAATCCGATTTTTGATATTCTGTTTAATTATCAAAGCAATGGAGAAATGAATACAACCTTGGGAAATAGTGTGTTGACTGAAGTTCCCAGAGATTCTCAAGTCGCAAAATTTGATTTGACCTTTAATTTAGGCAGTGAGAAAAATCAAATAGAACTAGTCTGGGAATATGATGTCAGTCTATTTGAGAAATCAACTATTGAGCGAATGCAGAAACATTTTGTTACATTACTGGGAGATATTTTAGCAGATCCCACAAAAACACTTGGAGCCTATTCTTGTTTAGCACATAATGAAATTGAAAAAATTCTGACTCAATTTAATGAGCCGGATGATGAGGTCCCTGAAGGATTGAATATCATTAAACATTTCACTGCACAAGTTGAGAAGTTTCCTCAAAAGGTTGCACTAGCTGGAGTAGATCGATCCCTCACCTATGTTGAATTGGATGCTGAATCCTCTAAGATTGCTTCATTAATTAAAGAGAAAAATGTCGGCTCAGCCCTTGTTGCAGTTATTGCTGCTAGAGATATTCAAACGGTTACGGCCTATTTGGGGATTTTAAAAGCAGGAGCTGCGTATTTACCGCTTGATCCTAAAAATCCTAAGCAGAGAAACAAAGAGATAATTGAAAAAAGCAAATCAGCGTTATTGATCAATTTTAGCGTAGAAGAACACGATCCTGATTTTTCAATCATGCAGCTAACTTCTGCCGATTTGAAAGAGTCGCAAATAATCAAAGAGGATGCTCCTGCTGCTTTATCGAAACATTCCTTAGCGTATGTCATATACACATCAGGAACGACAGGGGAACCAAAAGGGACGATGATCGAGCATAAAAGTATTATTCGTTTAGTTAAAGATCCAAATTATGTTTTCTTAGACCAGCCAAATATCCTTCAAACCGGTTCTTTGACTTTTGATGCAAGTACATTTGAAATATGGGGGGCTCTGCTAAATGGCGGAACCCTGTACGTATCTGATGTTGAGAATTTAGTTGATCCTGATAAGCTGCAGGAAAAAATTGAACATTGCAGCATTGATGTAATGTGGCTGACAACGTCTTTATTTAACCAACTTGTTTCATTAAATGCACAGGTTTTCTCCTCACTAAATTATTTACTTATTGGTGGAGAAAAGCTGTCAGCATACCATGTAAGGAAGTTTAAAGAAGTCAATCAGCAAACGCATTTGATTAATGGGTATGGACCTACTGAATGTACTACATTCGCCTTAACCTATGAAATACCGAATGCTGCAAACTCCACAGTGGATATGATCCCAATCGGCAGTCCTATTAATTATACGAAAGCGCTGGTTTTTTCTAATGATTCACTTTGCGGCATCGGAATGCCCGGAGAACTGTATTTAGGCGGTGAAGGACTTGCACGAGGTTATTTGGGTAATGAAGCACTGACAAATGAAAAATTTATAGAACATCCTCTTGCAGCTGGAAAAAAGTTATATAAAACAGGGGATCTGGTTCGATGGAATGAAGCTGGGCAAATTGAATTCTTAGGGAGGATTGACCAGCAAGTGAAGATACGCGGATTTCGGATCGAACTGAAAGAAATCGAAGCGCATCTGCTGGACATCTCTGAAATCAGCGAAGCCGCAGTTATTGCAAGTGCAGGCGAATCTTCAGCTGATAAACAACTGATTGCATATGTAAGCATGACAAATGAGCGTTCACCCAAACAAATAAAAGAACAGCTGAGAGTTGTACTGCCTGAATATATGATACCAAAAGCAATCATCCTGCTAGATTCTCTGCCAAAAACGAAAAATGGAAAATTAGCAGTCAATCAATTACCAGCACAGTCAATCGACCAACTACATGAAATAAAAGAACGACCGGAAACACCTCAGCAAACAAAAGTGCTGATGATCTTTAAAGAAATCCTTAACCTTGAAGAAATCGGGATAAATGAAGACTTTTATGATCTGGGCGGTGACTCGATCAAAGCAATTCGTATTGTATCAAAATTAAAGGAACAGGGATACTCATTAACGATTAATGATATTCTTCACTACCGCACGATTAAGGAACTTAGTAATAATCTTAAAAGTAATAAAACTATATTGATTGATCAAGGTCCTGTAACAGGAGTTGTTCCTTTTACACCGATCCAGTTGAAATTTGCTGCAAGTGAATTAGCTGTTCCGAGTCATTTCAATCAATCGATTATGCTTGAGTTTCCAACGGAACTTTTGAATCAAGGGAAACTGGAAAAAGCATTACAGGCAATACTAAGTCACCACGATATGCTGCGGGCCATTTATAGAGAGACGCAATCTGTACAGCCAATTGAAGCTGTGGATTCTTTTAAGTTAGAGCATCATGTTTTTGATCAAGAATGTCAGGAAGTTGACTGGCTTGATCAGACAACAGAAATCTATCAAATGATAAAAGAAAAAAGCAATACAGCTCAAGCTGGTCTTTCTTTGAAAGAGGGAAAAGTATTTAAGGCGGTTGTTTTTCAATTTGCAGATCACGCACTCTTATTACTGATTGCACATCATTTGGTAGTTGATACGATTTCGTGGAAAATTATTATAGAAGACCTTGAAACAGCCTATAAAAATCTATTAAATGATCAGCAGATAAAGCTGCCTTTAAAAACAATGTCTTATCAAAAATGGAGTCAGGCATTAACTGATTATGCTAAAAGTGATGGTTTAGCGAAGGAATGTGCTTTTTGGCAGGAAACAGCCGATATTGTTGAAAAAAGTCAATTACCTATAGAATCGAATACGAAAGGGGAAAAGCAGTTATCCATCTTGTCTGCTAAGCTTGGTACAGAAATGACAGCTAGGTTATTCGATCAGCAAAATCGCATTCCTAATGTTTATGTCAAAGAAATGCTGATTACTGCTCTAGCAAGAACTCTTGCCGGCATGACTAGAAATCAAGAGGTTTCTATATTGCTTGAGGGTCACGGAAGGGAACAATTAACGTCGGAAATTGAAATTGACCGAACTGTCGGCTGGTTTACGATTACCTATCCAGTCGGATTTTCTATTGGGAATTCAATTGTGGAGGATGATATTGCTGAAGTCAGTAAGTCATTAAAAGCTATTCCAAATAATGGGATCGGCTTTGGTCTTGTTAAGACGCTGGTACCTAAGCTGGACAAGTCAGAACCAATGATAACCTTCAATTATTCGGGAGAGTTTGAGGAGTCTCAACAAACAGATCAGATATTTACACTAAGTCCTGCACCGCAGGGCAATGAAATCAGTTCCCAAAATCATTTTGGAACGCCGATTGCAGTGAACTTAGTTGTTGTTGATAAAAATTTGAATTGTAATATTGTGTATGATAAAGGGGTACTGTCGGAAAGTTTCGCTAATGATCTGGAACGAAATTTTCTGAAAGAAATTGAAAATGTGATTCAATTCTTGGAACAAAAACCTAAGCCTATAAAGGATGAAGCGGTTCTTTTTGTTCCTGCGGGATGGGATGAATCATTAATTAAACAAACCATTCGTCCTTCGGCTATGCAGAAGTCATTTTTAAAGAACTTGCGGAAAACATTGGTTTATGCACCATTTGAGCTGCAGACATCTGATCCTGACAAAATTATTCGGGCTGTTAATATATTGATTCAAGAACAGCCATTGTTACGAACAAGCTATGAATTAGTAGGAGAAGATTATAGTTTATATGAGCATACATTCGATGAAGCCTTCACAATTCCTATAGTTGATTTAAGCTTGAAGACAGAAGAAGAACGCTGGACATTCCTGCAAAAAGTAAAAGAAAACATGACAACAGGGTTCTTCGATAAGAAGTCAACAGCTCTTCATCATATGCTGTTGACGAAAATCAATGAAGATAAATTTGTACTGCACTTATTGATCTCTCATAGTATTTGGGATAAATATAGTGATGCGATTTTTTGTGAACAGTTAAAAAATCAACTTGCAGATATCTCTAATCATCGAATTACTGAAAATACGTACACACAATTTTTGCCTGAAATTACAGATATTGAAAAGCTGGAGGGACTTCAAAATCACCTGTTGCGATTTAAAGAAATGAAAGACCGGACAAAATCCAGTTATCAAGCAAATCAAGAATATGCTATTCGATTATCGACATTAAACTTGGGAGCAAAGGTATTAAACTACTCCGAAAATCATTACTGGTCATTCATCATGTATTTGATACAGATTATTATTCGAAAAAACCATCAAATAGATGATTTTCAAGCAATCCCTGTGTATGTCGTGCAGGATAATAGAAAATATATGCCTGATCTATTCTCAAAGGCAATCGGTTCGTATCTTGACTTATGGCCTATTTTACTTGAGCGATCGAATACAGAGCATGTAGTTGAAGTAGAAGAACAGATGAATCAGTTTCAGCAGTTAAAAATAGATACACAAGTTAGCTTGATTGATGAATTTAGCAAAATTGATAATAGTTACATGGCAAAAGAGATCTATTCAATCAACAACCAAACTGCCTTTGAATTGACTGCAGAAACATTGGCTGCTGCAAAAAAACAAATAGAAACGATGACTAAGGTTGATGGGTTCGAAATTGTTATCAATAGATATGCAGATCAGCTTGTACTGATATATCCAGAAAATATAGCGTACGCAGATCAGCTTGAGTCTCTGCTGCAACAAGGCTGTGAACAATTAGAGCATAAATTAGGAGGAGGCAGATGATTCAGTTAGTGATGTTTCCGTACGCCGGAAGTATCGTAAATCCTTATAAAGAGTGGTTATCGTTAGAGGATCAGCAGTTTAAGATCATACAGATTGAATATGATGGGAGAGGCAAGAGAAGTGCTTATAGCAGACCTGTCACTTGGCGTAAACTGATCGAAAACACATTGGGACAGGTGATGGAACATGTTGATTTTACGAAGGAATACATTTTATTCGGACACAGTATGGGAGCTAGAGTAGCTGCAGATATTTATAATAAGCTGACGGAGATGTCAGTGCAGCAGCCCAGATGCTTGATATTTTCAGGAACTGAAGCATTTCGCGCAAAAAGCTATGAGTCTATTTTGTCTGCACCTGTAAAGAAATTCAATCAGTTTTTCTTTAAGATGGGGGGAATTCCTGCAGAAGTTATTCAAGAAGTTGAGCTTTTAGAGCTAGTAACAGATTATTTAAGAGAAGATCTAAAGCTATTAAATCAATTTACATTTCGCTGGAAAAAATCGACAGTGACATGTCCAGTATTGATTTTTAATGGTGTGAATGAAGATAGAAGTGAACTGAGAGACTGGGTCGATCTGCTTGGTCCAAAATGTGAACAGACAATTTTTGAAGGCGATCATTTTTTCATCAGAAACAATGTTCAGGAAATTCTGACAGTAATTAAGAAAAAAATTGATGAAACAAGCTAAAGAGTTTGTTTGCAAAAAATAAAGTATATGGGGTTAAATAAGTAGTGATCGTGGTCTTTTTTGTATATGAACGGATACAAGCAAATGTGATTTAATTGAAAAGACTTAAAAACTTTGATAGTGTTGTAACCTTCAACTATTTAAGTAAGTTTATCATATTCCCAAGGAGACTCGCATGTCAGCTGTGTCGCTGTCAATAATTTGATGAGTCCAGGATTGGATGAAGAGCTGGACTTGAAAAATGCGGCTCCTTGGGAATATTTGTTAGAAGAAATGTCAAAACTGACATTGACAGCTTGAGCCTTGTACATGCGTGACAACGAGCCTTCTTGTGTATGGTGCTGGTTGAGAACTTTTCAAGGCTGATCCCAAAGTTTTTACCCAACTCTGCCAGTTACAGGTATATACCCCAGCTCGTTGTCAAGCCTGTACTAGAGAGGCTGAAAACTAAATAACGAGCGAATTTTAATAAGCGGCTAACTTGAAATTTATAATTGATTGTTTGAATAAAAAAATGAAAAAAGAAGAAATTCTCCTGATTACAGACTTTCAGGAAGAGAATTCCTTCTTTTTTATTTAATGTCTCTGACTCTTTTTGTTTCCTTGTTTCCTAATTAATATACAACTAATAGTCTCAAAGTTAAATATATTCAGTAATTTCCTGCGCCGCTTCTTCATCCAGAATGAGTGTAAAGTTTGGATGAAGCTGAAAGACAGAGGAGGGAACACTTTCAGTAACCTCGCCGAAGAAAGCTTTTTTCATGATGTTTGCTTTACTCCTTCCAGAGGCCATCATGATAATTCTTGGAATGTTCATAATACTTCTTGGTCCCATCGTCACATAACCGTCAGGAAGTTCTTCCGGATTACCATTAACTTCTCCTAATAAAATATCTTTCATATCTGGTCTGGAATCAATAGACACGAAGGTTGTCTGATCACAAAATTTTGTTGTATAAGGCAGATTTCCGCAAAAATGTCCGTCTGCACCAATCCCTAGAAAGACAATATCCAGTCCGCCAACTTGTTCAAGGTAGTCATCATGTGTTTGATAATTGTCCATTGTTAGTTTATGAAGCTGTGCATCTTCAATACCAGCTTTATCAAAAAAGCTCTTTTTTAGATTAGTTATAGTAACACCATCTCCGCCGCTTTGATGAAAAGGAATTTCATCAAAGTTGTAGAAAGTTGTGTCTGGTATTGGTTTATTTTTTAGAATATACTCTGAAGCTATTTCATAAGCTCGGATCGGGCTGCTTCCTGCAGTAATGGAAATATTTTTGAACCCTTCTTCATAGATGGCACTGATTAATCTTTCTGAAATGCGACTGCTCATTTCCTCATAGTTTTTTGTTACAATAATTTTCATTTATTGTGCCCCTTTCAACTCTTTTTATTATATAATAATGTCTATAGCCACTATAGAGTCAAGAGGATGGAGTGAGATTTTGAAAAATTTTCTTTCGATCGGGGAGATGGCTGAATTATGCGGTATCTCCATTCAAAGACTGCGTTATTACAGCAATATAGGATTAGTAGAGCCGATATATGTGAATCAGGAAAATAATTATCGTTATTATGGTATAAATCAAAAGCAGACGATCTTTTTGATTCAAACGCTTCAATACTTAGGATTGGATTTGAAGGATATTTCAGGATTTATTTCAGATCAGCAGTCCACCGATCATACAGCAGAAAAAATAGATGAGTATATTCGAAGAGAGGAAGAAAAACTGACTCGGATTCAACTGATTACAAGTATTCTATTTGAAAAAAAGGATTCAACAAAGCTCCCGGAGTTTTTTTCTACCCTCGAATTTGAATGTCAGGATGAAACAACTGTTTTTGACTATGGTGATGAATGGATGGCGGCAGCCAAATTTTTTAGGAAAGAGCTGCTTAAACGAAATCTTTCTTTAAGCTATTTGTTTTTTTGCGGTGTTAAATTCCATCAAGTTGATGATAGAAAAAAATATTTTTATTATATGGAACTGCCAGGGGTGTTTTCTGACGCATTGAACGAAGAAAGATATGAAGATTATGATCTATTCTTTTCTCAAGCAGAGAGTCCTTCCAAGCTTTTACATTCCAGTCAAACAGTTTATATTTTGAGGTTGCCGGAGTCGGTAAGTAAAAGCAATTATAGAGTGCTGCAGCTAAGGCAGTAGAAATAAATTGGTAAGAGGTTGAACTATTTAGTGTGCTGTTGAAAAGGAAAAAATAATGCAAGCCATTTTATTGGCAGCAGGATAACGTGAAGAAGCTGAGCAGTTAATTTACTGATGAGGCCATTTAAAAAATGCTGCCGATAACAAAAAGAAGTCTAATTAAGTAGAACGGGGGAATAAGAATATGAAAAAGGATGATGGCAATTTACTGGCAATTGGAATTTCGCTGGGGCTGATATTCGGCTTGCTGATGGATAATCTGGCAATTGGTTTATGCATAGGGGTTGCATTAGGAGCCAGCGGTGCTTTTGCAACCAGAAACAAAAAGAAGGATAAAGAATAAGAGTACTGTTGATAATACACTTAAGACAAACGATATGGTGAAGGAATCCTGTGTACAGAAAACGAATTATTTCCTCGATACAGCAGAACTGACAGGTACTGAATGGAGGAGGTTTTTCCTGTTAAAATTTTGCTGTATCAACTGAAAGGTTACATTAGGGTGTATCTGAAAACTCAAGCGGCGAATAGTTTGATGATTTTTATCAAACCCCTCGTCATAAATACTCGCTTATAAACCACATAAGCTGTGTTTTCTTCCTTGATTTCAACAAAAATCACTGAAAAATTCGAATGCCACTAACTTTTCAGATACACCCTAGTCGATGGAGGAGATAAACCAATTGATTAAAGCTGCCTTCGCTGTATGAACGATGTCTTATTATTGTAAAGAATGGCTGTTTTTATGAGATAAATGAGTCAGTGAGAAAAATATTAATAGATCAAAATTTTTATATTAAGAGGGCTGTAGAAAAATTTTTAGACTTATTGGTAATCGTTACACAGGTACGCAGATCAGATTGAGAACGAAAATTGATTTTCTACTAAAAATGATGAGGCGTGAGCTTTACCGGAGTTTTCAGAAGCGTTTTGATTATGGTGTCATTAAAGAAATGAAGAATAGGGAGTGGAGGACTGACTTATTGATAAAAGAAAAACAAAGCTGGATAAACGAAAAAATCTGATTTTTATTATTGTCTTCTGCTTGTTAGCTGTTTCAGTTGTGTATGCGTTCATCATGATGCAGAGTGCACCTTCCGGAATTTCCAATAAGGAATATAAACTTGTGAAAAGTGATTATGTACTGATGGTATTGCAGTGTCTTGTTGGAATGATTGTTATTTTTATTCCATACAGAGTAGAAAAAATGTACGGGATTGATATTCCGGATTTAATGGAAATCCTTTATTTTATTTTTCTGTTTTGTGCAATATACTTGGGAGAAGTACAAAATTTTTATTATAAAATTCCTTTCTGGGATATGATTCTCCATGGATTTAGCGCGGGAATGCTTAGTGCTTTAGGATTTTTGATCGTTGATTTCATCAGCAGAAGTGAGAGAACAGAGGTTTATTTGAGTCCCTTCTTTGTCAGTCTCTTTGCCTTTTGTTTTGCGACAACCTGTGGAGTATTGTGGGAGGTTTATGAGTATCTGGCAGACCATTTTCTACAAACTAATATGCAGAAATTTATGACAGCAGATGGAAAGATTCTTGCAGGACATGAGGCGCTGGGAGATACAATGAAGGATATCATGGTGAATTTACTGGGAACATTGATTGTTGTGGCAATCGGCTATCTGCATTTGAAAAAGCAGGAGAAACGAAAGAGTAGATTGTTAACCTGAAAATTATTGGAAAGCACAAGAATATTTATTTAGCAGAGAGTTGTTTTAACGAAAAGCAGCTCCTGTTTTTATTTTATGGACATTTTATTAATATATATTTCGCATTAGCAAACTGTGAAATCGGATTTACAAAAGTGAATAAAAGTGATTGTGTATGTTATTCGTGATACGTTATAATTTTAAAGATAAAGTATTTAGTGTTAGTTTAATTTCACCATTGTGGGACAAAAGCTTAGGGAGTTGAAAAATGAAAAAGTTTAGTTGTATGGCACTCTTGTTTTCGTTGCTATTGATTACAGCCTGTTCATCTGAGTCAGGAAAGGGTCAATCTTTTAAGGAAGCACATGATGCATTTGAAACAAAACTGATTAGGGAGGAAAGTGATCAAAATCCTGTACCGGAGCCTCCCGCAGGTGTTTTTGACTTAGTTTACTATGATTCTGAAGTTGGAAAACTTGCAGCCTATGTTTCAAGTGATCCGGGAGAGAATGAAAAGCGTCCAATGATGATTTGGGTGACCGGCGGCTGGGGAAATGGACTCGATGAAATTGCCTGGTCTTATCCGGATTGGGAAAATGATCAGACTGCATCTGCATTTAGAGAAGCCGGGATATTGATGATGTATCCCTCTTTTCGAGGAGGCAGCGGCAATCCGGGAAACTATGAAACACTTTTTGGCGAAGTAAACGATATTGTTTCAGCCTATGAATATGCTGCTTCATTGCCTTATGTTGATCCAGATCGTATTTATCTTGGCGGACACAGTACAGGCGGTACTCGAGCACTGCTTGCTTCTGAGTATACGGATCAGTTTCGTGCGGTATTTTCGTTTGGACCGGTAGATGATGTCAGTTACCATAATGCTTCTGAATTTACCTTTGACACAGAGAATAAAGAAGAGTATAGATTACGTTCGCCGATTCATTGGTTGTCTGATATCAAATCACCTACATTTGTAATTGAAGGATCAGCTGGAAATGCCAGTAATCTCAAGGAAATTGAACGCCAATCTAAAAATGAAAATTTGCAATGCTTTATTGTTGAGGATGCGGATCATTTTTCCGTACTTGCACCGGTTACCAGACTATTTGCACAGAAAGTTATTAAAGATACAGGAGTGGAACCGGATATTTCTTTGACTGAAAAGGAATTACAGACAGCGATGAAACAGGTACCTGAGAAAATATATCCTCTGATGAAAACGTACAGAAATGAAATGTTTGGCTTTGGAATGGAAATCCCGGCTATCTGGGAAGTTTTTGACGAATCAGAAGATGAAGCGGACATCATGTTTGCTTCGGCGTATGAAGGAGATAATTTCTGGGAAGCGTCTTTATTGTTCAGTTACGTGTATGAAGCTGAATCTGCTGTTGCCTTTAGCGAATTCATTCAATACTTAAATTCTGAAGGTGATCAATATGAGGGAAGTGAGATTGATATAAATGGGCAGAAAGCTTTTTCTGCAGAATGTCTGACCTACAGCAGCGGCATTTCGTTTTATAGTAAAGTTATTGGTATTCAAAAAAATGGTAAATTTTATGAGTTTTGGTTTGATACACCGGAAGAATTTTGGGAAGATGCAAGCATTATCTTTGAGCAGGTGATTGAGTCAATTACGTTAAAATAATTTTTTATAAGGAATTATATCTTTTAATTGGCTATACGATGAAATAGTAGTTTAATGCCATCCTTTTCCTCGTAATATAAGGAAAGTGATGGCTCTTGTTTTAACCATTTAAATTGACTTTGCCATTGTAACTCCTTTAAGATTATTTATAAATAACGAAATTCGATGGAAAATTACAGATTTTCCCATCTTAGTTAAATTAATGAAAGCATAAAAGGAGCTGCTAATGAAAATAGTAATTGCAGATTATTCTGATTCGATGATGCCCGCACATGAATATGAACGGGAGATTTTGAAACATGGGTTAAAAGATTGTGAAGTTGTTGTTTATGAATACAGTGACGAGCAAAGGGCAGAATTTTTTGATGTAATTAAGGATGCGGACGCTCTCTTGACCGCATTTATTAGAATAGATGCTGAAGCGATGGATCATGCGCCCCATTTAAAAGTCATAGCCATAAATGCAACAGGCTACGATAATGTAGATTTGCTGGAAGCAAATAAGCGAAAGATCGGTGTATGTCCGGTTGGTGAATACTGCACAGTTGATGTCGCAGAATTTACAATTTCAATGATGATGGCTTTGGTTAAAAATCTGAAAGTTTACAGTCAGGCTGTTGATCTTCATCATCAATGGAGGTATGACTCGGGTGTACCTAATCGACGATTGGAAGAAATGACATTGGGTATTTTTGGCTTTGGAAAAATCGGCAGACAGGTTGGCAAACGAGCGAAAGCATTGGGGATGAAAGTCATTGCCTGTGATCCATTTATTGATCAAAGCAGCGGGAAAGAGTTGGGGATTGAACTGGTTGATAGAGAGGAAATTTTTGATCACGCAGAAGTTATTACTAATCATATGAACCTAAATAAGACCAATGTTCATTTTTTCAACTCTGCTGTTTTCAGAAAAATGAAACGACAGCCCTATTTTATCAATATGGGTCGCGGGACTTGTGTGGTAGAGAATGATTTGATCAAAGCGTTGAATTATGAATGGCTTAAGGGAGCAGCGTTGGATGTTCTAAGTGATGAAACACCTGATTTGGCGAATCATCCGCTGGTTGGACGAAGTAATGTACTGATCAGTCCTCATGCAGCCTTTTATTCTTCGACATCTATTCGGGAGCTGCAAAGAATCTCAACAGAAAATATTGTCTACTATTTGAATGGTGAAAAAGAAAAGGTGTTCAAACTGGTAAGTGAGAATTAATAAATTATACATGCTTTTCAAGCTATGACTTGGGGAACGGAATTATAGCAGATTTATTGATAGAAAAAATAGAACAATGAAAGGTGCAAAAATTGAAACTACGCATACTATAATTCAGCTCCTAAAGGCTAATTAGCAAGTAAAATTCTTTGGAATATGAGGGTCTCCTCCATTCTACTATAGGTTTCTTTATTATTGCTCTGACCAAATTATAGATTACAATAAAAGATAATGTTCAATAATAGAAAATTATAACTTATGTACGTCAATTGTACGTCAATGATAAGAACAAGCAGCTGCAAAAGTGTAATGGTATGAAGCTGGCAATCTTTGAATGTGTAAACATTCAAACTTTAAATAGAGTCAGTCCTCTTGATCCAGCAGAATAATATGCGAATGACAATCAGATGAAGCAGCAATAATTCATTCCTGTATTAAAAGCTTGCTTCTACGAATGCTCGTCACATGTCTTATGGTTATGCAAGATAAGCTGCAAATTATATAGTGGAGAACAAATCGGCATTTTTTACGAGGTGTTCCTGTGCTGACTGCACATTTCTTGGATTAGAAGTATAGCTCAGTTTTAAATCAGTCAAGATATTAATAGAACTGGCGACTTATTTCCTTAATAGTTTTCAGGCCGATCCTGTAAAGTGCATAATTAAATAAATAGATAAAAAATCCTTGGACTTTATGTATGTCTAAGGATTTTTTTTATTATCTGAATATTGAATAATTCAGAGTTGGAAGGAATATCAGTTTTTCTATAAAGAAAAACTGATTTAAAAAGGTGGTTTCTATAATTTGAAATTACAAAAGATGAGAGCTTCCTAAGCTTTATCTAGCAAATTCCAGAATTAATCTGAAGTGTCGAAAGTTAAGTTTCTTAGCTGTTTATGGATGATACATTTTATCCAAAAAACAAAAAAAGTTCTGTTAGAGATGATAGTTTATTTGAATGAAATAAGCCAACTGTTCTTCATCCTCCCTACTAGAACATCAAAGTCTAAAGCTTGTTAAATAGAAATACACTCATTAGATTTTTTATTCAATTCTATTGACTTCTATAACTAACTGCGTTAATATCGAATAGCATTAATTACTAACACTATTAGTTATTAATAATTCAATATAATTATTTTGAAAAAAGGAGGACTCCTATGTCATTCGCGGAAGAAGCTGAAAAAGAGCTCGTTCAATTGATGATCCAAAATCGTGATGGTGCATTTAGCCGGTTTGAAAAGAGTAACAGAGGTGAAAACATTGTCATCAAGTTTCTTGATATTCAGGGTGAACCGATCAGTCCTAAATATTTGGCTGATTCATTGAATCTTTCAAGTGCACGGATTGCGGCTGTTTTAGGAAGTTTAGAGAAAAAAGGACAAATTATTCGTCACATGGACCCTAAAGATCGTCGCCGTATTAATGTTACTTTAACTGCCCGTGGGAAAAAAGCTGTAAATGCGGAGAAAAGAGAGATGCGTGAGAGAATAATTTGGGTTTTTAATCAAATGGGTGAGGAAGATACAAAGAAGTTCATTGAGCTGACTTCCAAGTTCATAGGATACTCCCAAAAATTCTCCCTGGAAGAGGAAGGTGACTGAAAGTGAAAATATTTAAATATCTAGGGAAATACTGGTATGCGGTCATCGCAGTTCTTGTACTTTTAGTCGTGCAGGCACGTAGTGATTTGAGTTTACCGAGCTTAACATCGAATATTGTCGATGTCGGTATTCAACAGGGAGGGCTTGAATACTCCACTCCTGAAAAAATAAGGAAGACAACTCTTCAGGGAATTAAAATGTTTATGACTGAAGATGAGAAGCAGACGATTGAAGACAATTATAAGCTGACAACAGAGACCATTGATGGAAAAGAAGTTGAAGTGTATAAGTTAAACCTTCAAAAGAATATGACGGAAGAAAAACTGGCAGATATTTTTAATTTGCCAATGCTGATGCTGGCATCTTCACAGGCAAAAGATTCATCTGGAGCTAGTGATGCTAAAAAGGTTTTGGATGCCTATACAGCTATCTCAGAAGATGCAGAAAAAGCCCGGAAACTTGGTGCCGAAGCTGCTTCTTTAGGAGAACAGGCAAAAGCTGCCGGAGAAGCTGCGGCTGCAGCAGCAGATATGGCTGAAGCTGCTGAAAAAGGCGCCGAAGCAGAATCTTTGGCAGCAGAAGCACAGGCAAAAGCTGCTCAGGCCCAGGAACTGGCAGATTCCATTAAAGAGGCAACAGATGCTATGCCGACTAAAGTTGAGGCAGCACGCAAAGCTACCAAAGAAAGCCTGGGTGATTTGGGTGATAATTCAATGCGGACAGTTGGGATTCAACTGACTTTGGCAGAATATAAAGCATTGGATATGGATATTCAGCAAATCCAAACGGACTATATAATGAAAACCGGATATCAAATGATTCTGTTGACACTTATTTCAGCAGTTGCTGCAATTATTGTTGGACTGATTGCTTCGCTGGTTGCCGCTGCAGTTGGACGCAATTTGCGTGTTGGTCAATATGAACGAACGCTTCAATTTTCAAATACTGAAATGGAAAAATTTTCTCCGGCTTCCTTAATCACTCGTAATACAAATGATATCCAACAGATGCAAATGGGTATTGTTATGATTATGCGGATGGTGCTGTATGCGCCTATTCTGGGAATCGGCGGAATTTACAAAGTATACAAAACAGGAACAGGTATGGGCTGGATTGTCGGTGTTGCTGTAGTTGCCGTTCTGGTGTTGGTATTAACCCTATTGCTCTTTACTATGCCTAAATTTAAAGCATTGCAGAACTTAGTTGACAGAGTGAATCTGGTTTCCCGTGAAATTATCACAGGATTACCAGTTATCCGTGCTTTTTCACGTGAAAAATATGAGGAAGCGCGCTTTGATGTTGCAAATACAAACTTGATGAAAACTCAATTGTTTGTCAATCGCTCCATGTCTATTATGATGCCGGTCATGATGCTAATGATGAATGGTATTTCAATCCTCATTGTATGGGTTGGCGGACACGGCATGAATAATGGGCAGCTGCAGGTTGGGGATATGATGGCCTTTATCACATATACAATGCAGATTATTATGGCATTCATGATGCTGTCAATGGTTTCAATTATCCTGCCTCGTGCAAATGTAGCTGCCGGTCGTGTTGAAGAAGTACTGGAAACAGTACCGACAATTAAAGATCCTGAAAAACCAAAAGATGATCATGACTTTAAGGGTGAAGTGAAGTTTGAAGGCGTACAGTTTCGCTATGGAGATGCGGATGAAGATGTGCTGCATCATATTAACTTTACTGCAAAACCTGGACAGACGACTGCGTTGATCGGTTCAACAGGTTCAGGGAAATCAACCATTGTAAATCTAATTCCGCGCCTTTTCGATGTAACAGGTGGACGGATTACAATTGACGGTGTAGATGTTCGTGATATGACCTTGCATAAACTGCATGAGATCATGGGCTTTGTACCACAAAAAGGGGTTCTTTTCTCGGGAGACATTGCTTCGAATATTAAGTTCGGTGATGCAGATATTTCAGATGAGCAGATGAGAAAAGCAGCTAAAACAGCTCAAGCAGAAGAATTTATTGATTCAAATGAAAAAGGCTACAGTCGTGAAATTTCTCAAGGAGGCACCAATGTTTCCGGCGGTCAGAAACAACGTTTGTCGATTGCCCGTGCTTTGGCAAAAAATCCTAAAATTCTTATTTTTGACGATTCGTTCTCAGCGCTTGATAATAAGACAGATGTAGCTTTACGTAAAGCTCTTTCTGAAAATATCAAAGAAGCAACACAGATCATTGTTGCCCAAAAAATCTCTACAATTATTCATGCTGACAATATCATTGTTCTAAATGAGGGACGCATCGTAGATCAGGGAACACATGAGGAACTAATGCAGTCATCGGAAGTCTATCAGGAAATTGCTCAATCGCAGTTAAGCAATGCTGAATTAGGCTTAGAAGAAGCGGATTAAGGAGGAGCGAGAAGAATGGCAGAAGAGAAAAGACAAAATCGCCCTCGCGGCGGCGGCTTCGGACAGATTGCACCGGTGGAAAAAGCCAAAGACTTCAAAGGAACAATTAAAAAGTTAGTTTCATATCTTGGCGCTTATAAAATCCCCGTTTTTTTTGTAATGATTTTTGCGATTGCCTCAACAATCTTCAATATTTGGGGACCTAAAATTTTATCAAAGGCAATCACTGAGCTTTTTAATGGGTTAATAGAAAAATATCAGGGAACAGGCGGTATTGATTTTGAAAAAATCGGTGGTATTCTGTTCTTCCTGTTGGGATTATATGTTATAGCAGCCCTTTTTGGAACGATTCAAGGATGGATTATGTCGACAATTTCACAAAAAATTACGTATCGTATGCGAAAAGAAATTTCAGAAAAAATCGATCGTATGCCGATGAACTATTTTGAAAGTCGTACAACAGGTGAAGTATTGTCACGGATTACCAACGATGTCGATACATTGGGACAGTCGCTGAACCAGTCCATCACACAGTTGATTACTTCAACGTTTACCATTATCGGAGTTATTATTATGATGCTGTCTATCTCGGTGCAGATGACAGGAATATCAGTATTGATTGTACCCATCTCATTTATTCTCATTATGATTGTTGTAAAAAACTCACAAAAATATTTTAAAACACAGCAGGAATATCTGGGTGTTATTAATGGTAAGGTAGAGGAAACGATCGGCGGGTATACTATTGTTCGGTTGTTTAATGATGAAGAAAACTCACTTAAAGAGTTTAAAGAGCAAAATGATGTTCTATTTAAATCTGCGTGGAAATCCCAGTTTCTTTCAGGCTTAATGCAGCCGATCATGAATTTTGTCGGTAACTTAGGCTATGTGGCAGTTGCCATCATCGGTGGGATTATGGCATACAATGGGACTATCACTGTAGGAGATATACAGGCGTTTATCCAATATGTTCGGAACCTGACACAGCCTATTGCTCAACTTGCTCAAGTATCAAATATGCTTCAGTCAATGGCTGCAGCTGCAGAACGTGTTTTTGAATTTCTTGATGAGGAGGAAGAAGATCAACAGGCTAAAAATCCGGTTAAACTTGACCAAGCAAGGGGCATAGTAGATTTTGAACATGTACAGTTCGGTTACACTCCAGATAAAATTGTTATCCATGATTTCAGCTCCCATGTCGATCCGGGACAGACTGTAGCAATCGTTGGTCCGACTGGAGCCGGTAAAACCACAATGGTTAAACTGTTAATGCGCTTTTATGATGTGAATTCCGGAGTGATTAAAATCGATGGACACAACATTAAAGACTTTAATCGGGCAGATCTCCGTAAAAATATTGGGATGGTTCTTCAGGATACTTGGCTGTTTAAAGGAACAATCATGGACAATCTTCGTTATGGTCGACTAGATGCAACTGATGAGGAAGTATATGAAGCGGCAAAAGCAGCCCATGTTCATCATTTTATCCAAACATTACCAGGCGGCTATAATATGGAATTGAATGAAGAATCTTCCAATATTTCTCAAGGTCAGAAACAGCTGTTGACAATTGCCCGTGCAATTTTGGCAGACAAACCGATTCTAATCTTGGATGAAGCCACTTCGTCTGTGGACACACGAACGGAAGGGCTGATTCAGCAAGCCATGAATAACCTGATGGCTGGTCGTACATCCTTTGTTATTGCACACCGACTGTCAACTATAAAGGATGCAGATAAGATTCTTTATATGCAGGAGGGTGACATTAAAGAGCAGGGAACCCATGAAGAACTGCTTAAACAAGGCGGCTACTATGCGTCGCTATACAATTCGCAATTTGAAGAATTAGAAGACTAAAATAGTAAAGAGAAAGACTGGAAATCTGCAACAGATGGTTTCCAGTCTTTTATATAGATTTTCAGAATGACCGTAAGTGTATATGAAAGAATGTGATGTTAAGCACAATCTTTCTATTTTTTTGTGTTGATAGAATAATAAATTTCCCTAGATAGAAGTCGAAAACTGTAATTAATTGTTCATTAAGCCTGATTAATAAATTATATCAACATAATAATACGATTTTTAAATTTTTTAAAGACTGTTTTCTAAAATGTGATATAATGAACAATAGAAAAACAATTATATTTAGGGGGCTAATTTAAATGAAAAAAATCGTTTTAACTACTGCGGCATTGTTAACGTTGCTGGCAGTAACAGGGTGTGCTTCAGATAGTAAAGATACAGGAAGTTCATCATCAACTGAGGCAAGCAGTACAGCTGCTGCGGAAAGCTCAAGCAATGCGGCAACTGCTGATATTACAATTGCCGACGGAAGTACAAAAGATTCAGCACCGGCTGAAGGAACAGTCTATATGAGGCAACTGCTAACAGCACCTCATGGTACGAAATCTTTTGCAGTAGTGAACGTAACAATGAATGGAGACAAAATTCTAGGTGTTCAGTTTGACGAATTCCAGTATGTTTCTCCAGATGATTTCACTGGTGTACCGAATGCAGATGGTGCTTTTGGTGAAAACTTCCCAACAGATACTGTTTTAGCAAGCAAACGTGAAAATGACAAAGCATATTCAGCAATGATGGCAGATAAGGGCGGAGCAACTCAAAATTGGTCTGACAGCATGGATGCAATTATTGATTTTGCAGTAGGTAAAACTGCTGGAGAACTGGAAGCAGCTGTTGCTGACTTGGATGCTTTAGGAGAAGATGACAGTCCTGCTGATATAGTAACAGGGGCAACCTTCTCTGATACTTCTGGTTATCTACAAGCGATTATTGATACAGCGAATACAGGGATGATTTCTGAAGGCGTGAAAACTACTACAGAAGACTTCAAAGAAGCACAGCTTTTAGGTGCACCACACGGAGATAAGTCCTTCTCTGTTACAACAGTAGCACTGGATGGCGATAAGCTGGCAACAGTTACTGTGGATGAATTCCAATATGTTGATCCAGCTGACTTTGGCGGTGTTCCAAACTCTGATACCGATTTTGGTGCAGATGTTCAGGGTGGTCTGGTATTATCTTCCAAACAGGCAAACAACGAAGCATATTCAGCAATGATGGCGGATAAAGGCGGAGCAACCAATGCATATTCAGATAATATGGCGGCAATTACTGAATTTGCTTTAGGGAAAACAGTGAAAGAGCTGGAAGATACAGTGAAAGAACTGGACGGTTTAGGAGAGGATGACAGCCCAACTGATGTAGTAACAGGGGCAACCTTCTCTGATACTTCCGGATACCTGCAAGTAATCATTGATGCAATGAATGCAGCAAAATAATTTGTTTGATTAATTAATACGAACTTCCGAAACTGAGAGTAAAATCTGAGTTTTGGAAGTTTTTTAGTTCCATTTTCTACAGCTGCTCTGGTCAAAATAATGTATCAATTCACAGCTATTCATTTTATGAGTAGTGTTTCTTGACAATTTTCGTATATTCCGACTTATTGTCATAAATCACTACGATTGACTTGTCAGAGTAGGTGTGCATGATACCTACTTGGTTCTTGAGCCAGAACACTTCTATCACAACCTCGTTTTGATTCTCTTGTTTCTATTATTAATAAAATTATATTTTTAGAACCATACACTAATGAAGTCATGAAAAAAGCTAAGAAACTCACTCATTAGAGTGTAATTTCTCAGCTTTAAAATTTAGTACTGCAGATTAATCATCCGGATTCATCTTGTTTGCTGCCAGAATAAATGGTGTCCAAATTACAAACGCCACTGCCAGATTCACTAGAGTCAGTACAATGGCACGCCAGTCTCCGCCGGTAGCCAAGAAGCCGCTGAGAATCGTCGGCATTACCCAGATAACATTTACTACCACTGGTCTAACCAGACCAGTCATTGTTGCGAAGTAAGCGATTGTTGCTGTTGCAATCGGTGCCAAGACGAATGGAATCATCAAAATTGGATTTAATACAACAGGCAAACCAAACATTACCGGTTCATTGATATTAAAGGCACCAGGACCGATTCCCAATTTACCAACAGTTTTATAATCATCACGTTTAGAGAAGACCAAAATACAGATAAGAAGAACCAGTGTTACACCGGCACCGCCAGGCCATACAAATGCTTCAAATGAGCCTGCAACCCATTTAAATGGAATTTCCTCGCCGGCTTGATACGCATTGGTATTTTCAACCATGGCTGTACCATATAAGGTTTGTAAAACAGGCGACATGATGTTGGTTCCGTGCAATCCGAAGAACCATAGCACATGTATCAAAATCACGATGATAAATACAGCAAAGTATCCCTGAGATAATTGCATTAACGGAGCCTGGATAGCTGAAGAAATCCAGTCAACCAGATTCTGTCCTGAAATCTGTTTAAACACATCATGAATCAGACCGACAGTATATAATGATACGATTGCCGGAATAATAGCCGCAAATGCTTTTGATACAGCAGGAGGAACACTGTCAGGCATTTTGATAATAAGTTTTTTGTTCATTAAAATTGAGAAAATGACTACTGAAATAAAACCAAAAATCATTGCTGTAAATAATCCGGAGCCGCCCATGTATGAGCCGAAACTGAAGTAGCCCCAGGCACTTCCGCCGATACTTGAAACGCCGCCTTCTGTAACTACAGTACCGCCTGCATCTGAAATCATTGTAGCCACTTCAGATGGAAGTTCACCGGCTAAAGAAAGTGTAGTGGAAGCTGAATCCGGCAAACCAATGAAAAAGGCAACCAAAGATACGATTGCTCCGGAAAGCGGGTCCACTTTGTAGGCTTTTGCCAGATTAAAACCTAAGGACATTGCAAAAACAACGGCCATAATTGCTAAAGTCCCTGTCCAGACCAACCCGTTTATTCTAATAACAGGTGTAAAAAAATCAGTAACTGGATTTGGGTTGCCGATGTATTCTCTTGGAAAATCACGATTCCGATAGGTAAGCCTTTGAAATAATCGCCAACTTTTCCCCCGGACCACACCGTACGTGAGACTTTCACCTCATACGGCGTTCCATCAATTTTACTGATATCAATATACATTTATTTTACAACAAAATTGAACGGTTTTTGTTGTAAAACATTAGTGAAAGCAACAGTAAAAATTACTGTATCAGAACAGAAATCAGTTAATTTGAATAAACCACTGAATCCTGAATGCCTTAAGACATTTCTTTCTATCTATGTAAAGCACATATTTATCAGTAATATGCTTGACTTGCGGCTATCCCTCCACAGCTTGTTATCACTGCTTCACAGGTACTGTGCCGCTACTCTCACTGGTATAAATGAGTTTATTTTTTTCGTCTCAACCATTTCACAGGAAGGTTTAGTCCTCCATGTTACCAGCTTTCCACGTTCCGATGATTCTATCCATTTGTGATACTTTTAGGTGTCTGCTCTAGACCTGTAGTTATCTGGCGCCTGTAACGCCACACGGTTGTTCATATCTATGAATTTTACTAAACCGCAACTTACACTCATTTATAGGGGGATAACCTAATTAGGAGTAGATACATTTCTGTATCCCATGCTTCTAGATCTGTACCTTCGCAGATTTGTCAGTGCTGATGCACATTCTCACCATGAGTATTTTTGGGACTCCCGGCCTATAGGTTACACCATCCGCCTCCGGACAGCTTTCGCTTGTTTACACAACTGCGGTAACTCTCAGCCGACTTCACCGAGCTTTTGACCATTCGCTGCTATCCTCAGCCAATTGCCAATCGGAGTATCAGAGGAAACATTTCCAGACGTTACTCTGTCATTCCATTTCTCGAATCATCAGTTCTCCTTGAAAATTAACTATTCAAGTGCCCAGCCTTTTCAGCTGGAAACGTGTCGCACCATAAAAGCATTTAGTAATACTGCAATAGCACCGGCCATCGTTGCCGGCATCGTTCCGATAAACGCATCCCGCAAAGCAACCAGATGTTTTTCTGATCCGATCTTAGCTGCAACGGGCAGGATGTATTTCTCCATAAATTTCATAATCCCATTCATAATTATCTCCTTAGTTCTTTGAATTTTGTATTATAAGTCAACAAATCTTTCAAAATAATTAAAACGCTGTCATTTCAATTATTTCTGGAAACCAACCACTCCTTTCTATTTTCTGAAACGATACATCTTAATTAAACTTACCTCCCTTCAAATTGGTCTCAAGAATATAATAAGCAAGAACTATGCCGTATTTATTATAATGTTATATGTTTATAAATGCGGTTGTTCCAGTCTTTTTTGAATTTTCTGATATACACACTAAAATTACTGTGCAGAAAAACAGTGTGTATTTTTACACAGTTTGGGTAATTGAGTAAACGAACACAACTCTTATTTACTATTAGAATAGGAAATGGGAATATTTTTTAGGAAGTCATTTTTTCATTTGAAAAGAACAGTGCGTGGTTTTAATAAGAGCATACAGTATCAGTGGGTACTGTCTATGGGAATTGTTCTTTGGTAGGATAAAAAAAGAAAAGCTGCATTGTCTGCAGAAAAAATTCTAAGTTGCAGGCAACGCAATATGCTATTTTTCATTTTTTATTTGATGTACTTTTCGTGCCAGCATTTCAAGGATGTATGTAACCGGCAGCTGAGAGGTAATATTTGTTTCCCGATACATTTCCGTGTTTGTGTAATAGGGTAAATTGACATCTGAAAGACGGGAAATAGTTGAATTAGCACTATTTGTAATGGAAATAATATGTGATTTATGAATTTTTAATTGATTGATACAGTCAATCAGATCTTCATTCTCTCCAGAAACTGAAATGGTAATCAGACAGATTTTACTATCCAGATTTGATGAAATATTATATAAAGGTGTGTTCAATGGATCTTCTATATTTAAAGCTAATGTAAACAGAGAGGAATACAGCATTGCGCCGTATCCGGCCATCGTACTGGATGTCCCGATTCCAACAAAAAGAACTAGATCTGTCTCTTTTAAAATAGTTGCTGCAGCATTAATTTTTTCTTGAAACTCTGGGAAACTTGTACGTTTAAGAAATTCAATAAATGGCATTTCATCAATTGAAGATACTTCCAGCGCTTTTTTATCCAGCTCCTCAGTATAGAGTTGAAGGCGAAGACGAAAATCGGAATATCCTTCACAGCCGAACTTTTTGCAAAAACGTAAAATTGTTGTAGTGCTGACATGAGTGGCATTTGCCAGATCCCTTATTCTCATAAAGCAGACTTTGTGTATGTTCGCAGTAATGTAATTGTAGATATTGACCTCGATATCTTTTAATTCAACCTGATGAGATAAAAAAAGCATATAAACGCTCCCTTAACAGCTTTGTTTTTTTATTCTATTCTTCTGCTCATTCTACGCAACAGATTTTTATCTGTCAAGTATAGAGAATTACTGATATAAAGAGTTTTATGGGGGATTTTATTACGGAAATGAGAAAAAACACAATGTTTTATTTTGTGACATTTTACAAAATAGTGAACATTTCTCTAAGAAAGGTGAAACCATTTACAGAAAGTGTCGAACTTTATATACTTAAGCCATAAAAACAGATTTATATGAAAAAATTAACTATAAAGAAGACAGGAGAATGAAAAAATGAAAAAGCTTAAAATTGTAACAATTGGCGGAGGCTCAAGCTACACTCCTGAATTAGTGGAAGGATTCATCAAACGTCATAAGGAACTGCCTGTCAGTGAATTGTGGCTGGTTGATATTGAAGAGGGGAAACATAAGCTGGAAATTGTCGGTGCAATGGCTGAAAGAATGGTGAAAGCTGCTGGGATTGACTGTGAAGTACATCTAACATTGGATCGCCGTGAAGCATTAAAAGACGCAGACTTTGTAACGACTCAGTTGAGAGTCGGTTTATTAGATGCACGGGTTTTGGATGAGCGCATTCCATTAAGCCATGGCTTAATTGGACAGGAAACAAATGGCGCAGGAGGGATTTTTAAAGCATTGCGCACAGTTCCAGTGATCCTGGATATCGTGGAGGATATGAAAGAGCTGTGTCCTAATGCCTGGTTAATTAATTTTACAAATCCGGCAGGAATGGTAACAGAAGCTGTCTTGCGATACGGCAACTGGAACAAAGTTGTAGGATTATGTAATATTCCTGTCAATGCAGTGTTTGAAGAGTCAGAACTGTTGGGAGAAAAACCGAAAGATTTATTCTTCCAGTTTGCTGGAATCAATCACTTGCACTGGCATACGGTGGTTGATAAGGATGGTCAGGATCGTACCGATGAATTAATTAAAAAAATGTATGGTGGGTCTGAATCAACAACAATCGTTGCAAATATTAAAGACAATGATCTGATTTTTGAACAGGTTGAAAATCTTCATATGATGCCATGTCCATACCATAACTATTACTATTATACAGATAAAATGCTTGCAGAAGAATTGGAAGATTTCAAAAATAATGGGACAAGAGCTGAGAAAGTTAAAATTATTGAAGAAGAGCTGTTTGAACTGTATAAAGATCCCAAATTGGATTATAAACCACAGCAGTTGGCAGAGCGCGGTGGAGCGAGATACAGCGATGCAGCTTGCGAAATCATCAATTCAATTCATAATGACAAACGGACAACAATGACTGTCAGCACCCGAAACAACGGAACAATTACTGATCTTCCGGATGACTCAGCGGTGGAGGTTACTTGTATGATTACTGGAAAAGGGCCGATTCCTTATAATTTTGGCAGCTTCAAGCCACAGGAAAGAGGGCTTCTGCAGTTGATGAAATCTATGGAACTGTTAACAGTTGAAGCAGCTGTAACTGGAGATAAAGGAACTTTATTGCAGGCCTTCACAATGAATCCGCTGATTACAAGTGGTGATGTAGCGAAAGAAGTCATGGAAGAACTGCTGGAAGCACATAAAAGCTATCTTCCTCAATTTTTTAAATAGATAAAAGTGTGTAAAACCAACAGATACTTTTGATGGATGAATCTTTGAACGATACGCTGTCTTTTCCCGATCAAATGGGAAGCAGCAGGCGTTTAAAGGTTCATTTTTTGTGTTCTAATAAATAGCTGCAATGTTTTCGGAACTTTAAGTAATGCAACTGTCTTGCAAGCTTTTTGATGGAAACCTTGAAATGAAATAAAGAACTTTTTCTTTTCTTGTTTAATTACGTTAAACTGGATAGTAACAGTAGCTGGCAACTCAAAAGAACCTATAAAAAAACTTCCTTATTAAATAACCAGTGCACTTGACAACAGGTCTCCATCATTGAGCGTTCGGGCGGTACAAAGAGCAGCGAAGAAACACGCCAGAAAAACGATTGCAGCTCAATGCAGCTCATTGTAAAGTGTTTGGTTTGTTCATAGTTAGCTTATTACAAAGGGGAGAACAAGCACAGGGTATGAATTTTTTCATAATCAAGGATTTTTGGATTTTAGGTGAATATAGTTTAAATTATCCAGTAGATGATGGGGGAGAGACATGAAAAAAATTTGGCAGCGGTTTGGGATGTTTACGATAATGATTCTTTTTGGTGCAGTCATAGGGAGGTACCTTGGGTATTCAGTTGGCTCCGGTGAGTTGACTGGAAGGGAAATTTTCCAGCTGCTTTTATTAACAGTTATCTTTTATATTATTCATATTGTCATTCATGAAGCGGGACATGGTCTTTTTGGTTTTTTAACCGGTTATAAGCTGGTCAGCTATCGGATTTTTTCTTTTATATGGATTTGGCAGGAAAATGGCAAGGTGATTTTTCGACGTCAGAAAGTCCCTGGAACATTGGGACAGTGTCTGATGTCTCCCCCAGCCTATCAAAGAGGAAAATATCCATTTCGCCTATATCTTATGGGCGGTGTTATGGTTAATTTAATTGCAACAGTCATTGCAGGCATCTTTTTTGCGCCTGTTTCATTGTGGGGCAGCTGTTTTGTTGTTGTCGGTTTATTTATTATCGTAACAAATGGTATCCCTATGGGCTTTAATGATGGGATGAGTATAATGCTTGCTTCTGCAAGCGAAGAACAGCAGTACTTACTTTATCTTCAGTTCGAAGTAAATGATCAGATGATGAAAGGAAAAACCTATCGGGAACTGCCTGACAGTTATTTTAGTGATGTTCCTGAAATTCCTAAACGTACGTATTTTAATGACTATCTGAGTTTCCTGCAGGTAGGTCGTGCATTGGATTGTCGTCAATGGAGAATCTATAAAACGAAACTGGAAGAGATTTGGAGGCATAAAGAGGACATTATCAGCCTTTATCAAATAGAGCTGAAGAAAGAGCTGCTGTTTTGTCTGTGTATCTTCGGAGAAAAAGATGTGCGTATTTCTCAATTATGGGAAGACAAGGATGTTCAAATGAGTTTGAAGCAGTCTTCAATGGGAAATTGCCGTGTGACAGCAGCTTACTATTATTATATTGAAAAGAAAAAAGATGAAGCATTGAAACAATTGGAAAATGGACAGCAGCTGCTGATAAAAGCACCAAATCCGGGAGATGGGAAAATGGAGCTCCAGCTGAATCAATGGCTTTCGGAACAAATCATGGAGAACTCTCAAGGTGTATTTTTTTAGAAGAAAATGACCGCAATAAAAAATGACGGAAAAAAAAGAATCGGGGAACCTGTTAATAGAGAACAGGACACTCCGATTTTTTTATTGCTGAGGCTTAATTTTGAGAGATCAATGTGAATGAGTTTTTTTTATAATCAATCAATCCATCTGTTTTCATTCTACCCAGCTCTCTGGATAGTGCACTGCGATCAACACCTAAATAGTCAGCAAGCTCCTGACGAGAAAAAGAAATATCGAATTGGCTGCTGTTGTTTTTTCTGCTTTGAAGTTGTAGATAATAGAGCAGCTGTTCACGGAGATTTTTTTGTGAAGCTAAGTCTATTTTTTGATAAAGAGACTGATTATTTGATAAGAGTAGCTGGAACAGATTTTCAATGATACGTTGACGCAACGGACAAGTCGTTTTTTCGGGATGCAGAATTTTGTCTCTTTCAATGTACAACACAATACACGAAGCGGCAGCTTCGACTTCAAATTTATTGATCGTATTTTTTTCCCACAGACAATTTTCCCCGAAAAGTTCTCCGGCAGAAAGCTCAGCAAAGATTTGCCGCTCCCCATGGATGTTTGTTTTGCTCAGATAAACACTTCCTTCTAAAAGAATACCGATTGAATGAAACACTGTATCAGGATAAAAGAGCGTGTCTTTTTTTGCGTATAAAATTGTCTGTCCCTGTAAACAGTTCAATGCTGTCTGCGTCTCTTCCAGAGTAAAGCCGTTAAAGAATACAGAATGCTGAATTAACGGAAGGTATTTTTCCATAAATTTCCTCCATGTTGCATATGCAACCGAATTTATTTTATTTTTGTGCTATCTTTAAATGAGAATGATTTTCATTATCATTTGTATCAGTTCAATTCTATCAAAAAAAGCTCATTTATAAAAGAGGGGATTAGGAATGAATAATACTGTAGTATCTCTAAATAAGCTAATTGATTATAAAAATGGTCAAATTAGAAGCAGGAATCTGCACAAAACATTTAATATTGAGCTGCCTTTAATGATTTATGCGCTGGATAAAGGAGAAAGTATCAGTGCTGAACAAACAAATCTGACAAAGCTGATTCAAATCATTGATGGATCGCTGGAAGTAACGATAGAAAATGAACCGCATTATTTGAAGACAGGTGAACTCATTGTCATTACTCCAAAAGTACTTCATGAAATCAAGGCGGATGAGCAATGTAAATTTTTACAAATTGAAACATTATAAAAGAAAGGAAGAAACTGATGAGTTATATACAGAAAATACCGCACAGTAAAGTATTAAATCTAAAAGAAGAGGTACCGGTTGAGAAAGAACAGGTTGCAAGCATGACTCTTGTACAACGTCAAGACTTGGGAATGACTATTCTTTCCCTTGACAAAGATCAGGAGATTGGCGGACATTCTTCAAAAGGCGATGCAATGGTCAATCTCTTGAGTGGTCAGGCAAGAATAACTATTGGAGATGAAGTATTTGTTATTAATGCAGGTGAGACCATTATTATGCCCGCAAATATTAAGCATGCACTGTACGCAGTAGAAGCTTTTCAAATGCTTTTGGTTGTGGTAAAACCAGAAGGAGAGTTGTAAGAATGGCTGGAAAACAGGTAGGTCATACATTTTTGGCTAAACTGGGGAAGAAGCGGCTTCGTCCCGGTGGATTGGAGGCAACACAATGGTTATTGTCTGAAGGAAATTTTTCCAGTGAAAGTAAAGTTCTTGAAGTTGCCTGCAATATGGGAACAACATTGGTGGAGGTTGCGCAGAAATATCATTGTGAAATTATCGGTGTGGACTTGGATAAGAAAGCGCTCGAAAAGGCAAAACAGAACATCCAGAAGGCCGGTCTTCTGGATACAGTCAGCGTTCAATCCGGAAATGCATTAAAACTTCCCTTTGAAGATAATACATTTGATATCGTTATTAATGAAGCCATGCTGACAATGCTGGATAATAGCTCGAAAGCAAAAGCGCTGAAAGAATACTACCGTGTGTTAAAGCCGGGAGGAAAGCTGTTAACACACGATATTAGTTTGTCGGAACCCAATGAGCAGTTGGTGAATGATCTTAGCCGTGCGATAAACATGCGGGTAGCTCCATTAACATTGGACAGCTGGCAAAAGCAGTATGCGAATGCCGGTTTTCGAAAGGTCAAGCATCAGACAGGAGCCATGTCATTAATGAATCCTAGAGGAATGATTCGTGATGAAGGATTTCGCGGAGCGTTCATGCTTATCAAAAACGGCTTGAAAAAAGAGAATAGAGAACAGTTTATGACAATGTTCCGCTATTTTAAAAAGGAACAGAAAAATATGCAGTATATTGCCAACTGTGCAGAAAAATAAGCATAGAATAGAAATCAAACAGTGACTGTAATTGAAGCAATGGTTTTGTTTATCGGTAGTAAAAGGAGTTGCTTTTGTCCCGCCGTTTATTCGGGTTTAGGTATGAAGAGAGTTTGGAACTTTGATTCTGTTCCAAACTCACCTATTATTATGTGTCACAAAATAGTCACATAAATTTCATCATAGAAAAATAACTTTATTCCAAAAAATTCATACTTGATCAGTAATATAGAGTTATACCAAATAAGCAAACCCTAATAAACACTTTTTCATTTTTTAACTCCTTTCCCGCCCTCCCCCAAGGGGCGGGTTCTTTTTTTATTTTCATAAAATATATTCAATTAACCATTTTAAAATGTCGAAACAACAATATTACAATAGAGCCCTGAGTGCAGAAAATGTCTTTTGCATTCAAGGGTTATTTGCCCTCAAACTTTCTCAAAAACTCTATTGAAATAAGTAAATATTGGAAATTCCTTTTTAAAGATTGCAGACAACTGCAAGTCTGAGTCTGGTATAATAAATAATTGTTTGGAGTAATATTTAATAAATTTATACTGGAACCGGGTAACTTTTCTACGGTTAAGGGGTATTTATAGTAAGGAGGAAACATGAGAAAGGAAGAAGGAGAGCTGTTGGGTGCTGAAGAACTGCTTGATGAATATGCGGATATGGTTTATCGTATCGCCTTTGTTCAAATGAAGCAATCCAGCGATGCCGATGATATATTTCAGGAAGTATTTTTGCGTCTGGTAGAACATATACATACACTGAAAAGTAAAGAGCATGCGAAGCACTGGCTGATTCGAGTCACCATTAATTGTTGTAAAAAATATTTTGATACTTCATGGAGTAAAAAAAGAGTGGGAATGGATGAGTATTTGCTGGAACAAAAGACGATTTCTCAGGATGAAAATGTTGAGAATCTTTTAGAGGCATGTCTTTCTTTAGGTGAAGATCAACGAACGGTGATTCATTTGTTTTATTTTGAAGGCTATTCTGTCAGAGAAATCAGCCAGTTGCTGGAGCTGTCGGAATCTGCGGTTAAGACCAGATTATCTCGAGCAAGAGATGCATTGCGATTAAAAATGAAGGGAGATTTTTTTGAATGAAAGACGAATATAAAAAACAGTTGAATCAAATTAAAGCTCCCAAAAGTTTAATCGAGAAGACCAGACTTGAGCTGAGAGAACGTGAAGAACAAAAAAAGCAGGAAGTACCTCCAAAAACAGACATAAAAGAACAACCTGTTTCTTTACCTGTAAAAAGAAAGCTCTCACAATCGGTTCGCTTTGCGATATTGGCAGCTGTTCTTGTTATTATAGCTGGTGCAGGCAGTTATGGGTATTATCAATCCCAGCATTCACTTCGCATAGCATTTGTTGAACAGGAGAGCGATACTTTTTCGATAGACAAAAATTTCGGTCAAATTGGTGGAAGTAAAAATGAAAATATTGAAGTCAGTAAAGGCAGCAGCAGCAAAGTAATTCCGGATTTTCTGAGAGAAACAGAGCCAAATAAGCTTAATGAAATAGATGTTTGGCTGGCAAAGAATGAAGAGAATATTTTTTTTGCCGGCTATCAAAAAGACGGAATCTATTACTTTATTCAGGCAAAGGAAATTTCTGAAACAGAATTTTTAGCGTATATAAAAGACAGACTTGAATAAAAAGTGATTTTACCTGTAACCTTTTTTGAGTTTAAAAGGTATTACTGGTAGAAAGGCGGAAAAGAGGAAGATGAAAAATAAAATTTTTGTGGTGTTGGCGGGAATAACTCTAATATTGGGGGGATGTCAGTGGACAAAGAGGGCAGCTGAAAAAGATGAATCAGCAGGAAACGAAATATCTTCGACTAAGCTTGCTTTAGATATCAAGAATAAATACGATGAAGCCTATATCTATTCTGAAGAAAGACTGATGGTTGAACGTGATGAACCGCTCAAAATAGAAATCGGATTTGACCCTGAAGAATTAGGAATGAAGAATTACACTGAAGTTGTTGAAGTGTTCCAGGATCCGGAGTTGACACAATCGCTGGGTACAGGATTTGAAATGGACGAAGAACGGACACAAATTGAAGTGCTGCCGCCGAAAACAGCGCCCGCTTCTATATCTTCTTCTGATTTGGATAAAAATTCCTATGGCTATGATAGTGCTGAGTACACTTTGTTTGATAAAGGGGAATATGGAGATTGGGGAAACTTACAGCAGTATTATATGATCGTCCGTGTAGATTTGGACACTGGCGAAAAGCTTGAGAAACCAATCGTAACACTCTTTTCAGTAATTCATGAAATTCCCGATTCATTGCGTTTGAAGATGAAAATCAATGAAGAGGGAATGCCGGAATATTCTTGGAATGAAGTGGAAGATGCAGAATATTACTATATTTTGGATCTCGATTATACTGAGAAAAATGGGTATCGATGGAGCGGTTCTGTCAGAGCGCAGACAGAAGAGACGACCTGGACGCCTGAGAATGTTGCCTATTTACGAACGTATTCAGTTTCTGAGTACGAACGTCGGAAAGATTACAACATTGAAAAATATGGTGAAGGGGATGAACCGATTTATAAGGATCAGACATACCAAAGTAATTATGCTGTGATTGCTGTATCTAAAGACGGAACATCAGCAATCAGTAATGCGATGGATATTGCTTCGATGGCGGAACGTATACCTTCCAATGAAGAAATTGATCTGAGTAATGAAGAAGAAGGTAAATTAAGAGCGGATTCTTATAGTCAGCTGCCTTCTTATCGCTGGGTGACCATGTGCGACGGCTCTCTTGTTCAGAAGCTCGTTACTTATGAAGTATCTAAGGCGAAAGTTGCAACAGAGTCTATTTACTCGTATGAAAAAGAAGATATGTCCGATATGACTGCCGAAAAAGTAGAGGTAGTGGTGATTCCCTATACAATAGATGGAACTGGTTTTTCAGGGAAAGCAAGAGTGGAAACCTTTAAGCAAAAAACGCTAGAGGATGATTTGTCTGCTTTGGAAACTCGGCAGAACTTGTTGCGCAGTCGGGCAGGAACAACTGAAATGGAAGTTGTTCCTGAAGCTGAAGCAGAGACAGAGGATGAAAAAGAATCATCTGACAGTATTCAGGAAACAACCGATAAAATCACTGCAAACAGTGCACTTAGTGAGTACCTGGCGATTCATATGATTTCCGGCAAGACAACGATTGATCTAAAAGATTTTCCCGAAGCACGAGATCAGACTTATTTGGCGGATGCCTGGATGGAAGCAATTTATCAAAACCCATTAATTTTGGGTGCTGAAGGGGCCTCAATTTCAGATGACGGCATGAAAATAATGATTCGTTATAATATGGATACTTCTGCAATGAAGAAGCAGCAAAAAGAATTAAGAGCTGAAGTAAAAAAAGTTGTTAAAGAGATCATTACGGATAAAATGAGTGATCTTGAAAAAGAGTATGCAATCAATCAGTATCTTTGTGAAATTGCTGAATATGACAATGCTGCTTTGAAAAATGCGGAAGAAAATGATTTTGTGACAGTTGATGAAGCGTTTAACGATTCATTTACGCCTTATGGAGTTTTGATTAATAAAGTTGGCGTTTGTGCCAGCTATGCCAGTGCTTTTAAGCTTCTGGCAGATGAAGCCGGGCTTGAAACGATTGTTGTTACTGGTTATCTGGATGGAGATCTTCCACATGCCTGGAACAAGGTCAAAGTAAATGGGGAATGGAATGTTCTGGACAGTACCAATAATGATAATGAATTACTGAATAATGTCTTGCTCAATGTTTCCGGAAAAGCATCAAAGCGAGTATTGGTGGAAGACAGCCTTTATGTCCTTGATAAAAACCTTTTAGATTATGAAATTACGGAAGATGTAGCCGATAAAGAATTTTATCATGTAGAAGAGAAATTTTTTGATGAGGATAAAATTTCTGATAAGCTAGTTGATTCTTTGGAAAAAGAAGGTCTGGCAGTTTTACGTACATCCTATGATTTGGATGATCAGCGATTCGCGGTGATTGCAGAGAAGGTACTCAGTAAAACCAAGAATGAAGAACTGCAGGGCTTTTACTGGATGGGTGTTATTTACATGGATGATGGGAGTCACTCCTTTGAATAATTCTTTATCTATATAAAAAAGGATACAAATAGAAAAATAAAAAAGGTAATGGTTGAAAAGGAACGTTGAATGGTCAAAATCTTGAAAGAGTGAACAGTTTCTGGACAGCTGTCAGCTTTTAAGTTTTGAATATTTTTGAGACAAAAATGAAGGTGACGGAGACTGTTGTTGGTCTGACTCACGCTTTCTTAAGCAGGGGATACTTTAAAAAGGGAAATCCTTTTCCTGCTGATCTCAAAACAGGATTGAAAATTAGGCAGATGAGAGCTGTTTTTCCATAATTGATTTTTTGTGGGAGTAGAAAATCAGTTTGATGGAGAAGCTGCTTCTCTGTCTAAAAAATTTTAAAAGAACTATCCCTCTAACTAAAAAAGCTGTACAGACATTTAGGTTTGTACGGCTTTTTAGTAGATTAAAAAGTTGGTTGTATCTTAATAGGATTGAATTGTTCCGCTTGTCGAAGATCAGAGTGGAAATAATCCAATATTAGTTTTTTTCTTGTCTCTCCCAATACAATAAGGTACGATTAAAGAGGAACAGAATTCGAGGAAAGGGGCCGGCTCTCATGTTATATAAAAAAGCAGGAATTCACTCAATAAGAATGAGAATAACCTAAGTCTCTTCTGATTTTGGAAAACATTCCGATATCAGAAGATTCTTTCGAAGCATAGGGGTATTGAAAAAAGTGATTTTTCAAACTTTCTTTTTGCTTCTCAAGCAGGAGCACGATTGGACTGTGACATAAGTATATCTGAGATCCTAAAACCGAATAAACGGTGTTCCAGAAGCTGTCTCTTCGGAAATAAGTCGAACGATACTGAAAATATGAGTAGCTCCAGGGAGGTATCAATTCACAGCTAGTCATTTTATAACTAGTGTTCCTTGACAATTTTCGTATATTCCGACTTATTGTCATAAATCACTACGATTGACTCGTCAGAGTAGATGATGCATGATACCTACCGGGTTCTTGAGACAGAACACTTCTGTCACAACCTCGATTGCGTTCTATCACTATTTCATGAAAGAATAAATATTAGGAGTGTTTTTATGACTGAGAATATTATGATTCCTCCTCACTGGAGAAAAAATATCTATCTATTTCTTACTGGACAATTTTTATCTGGAATAACCAGCATGATTGTTCAGTATTCAATTATCTGGTATCTGACGAAAGCGACCGGATCGGCAACCATCCTCAGCTTTGCGACATTAGTGGGCATGATTCCAATGGTTTTGTTAAGTCCGTTTGTTGGACCTTTTGTCGATCGGTTGAATAAAAAAACTATTTTAATCGTTACAGATGTTATTGTTGCGATTTTCGCACTGATTTTAGCAGTTTCAGGAACTCTTGCTGATGAGTTTCCTCTTTGGCTGGTTTTCGTTTCGTTATTTATGCGTGCTGTAGCTCAAACATTCCAGATGCCGATCATTCAGTCGATTTTACCGACCATGGTTCCTGAAGAAGAGCTGACAAAAGTAAATGGTCAGCTGGGCATGGTTCAATCTGCCAATTTTATCATTGCGCCGGCTCTGGGAGCCTTTCTTTTCACCATTATGCCGATGAATTTGTTGATTATGCTGGATGTACTGGGCGCATTTTTGGGCGTAGGGCTGTTAATTTTTGTAACTATTCCAAGAATTGTTTCTGAAGGGGAAAAAATACATCTTTTGGAAGATACGAAGTTTGGTCTAAAAAAACTGATGGAAAACAAAGGTCTTTGGTACATCACTATTATTGGTGCTGTATTTATGCTGATTTTCATGCCGGCAGCCAGTCTTTATCCCTTGATGACGATGAATTACTTTGGAGGAACAGTAGGGCAGGCTGGTTTGGTTGAAGTCATCTATGCAGTAGGAATGTTGGCAGGCGGTGCAGTTATAGGTGTTTTTGGAAACTGGAAAGATCGAATGAAGCCTATATTTTTTGCGTATTTTGTGATTGGACTGACGATTGGTGCCAGCGGCTTGCTTCCTGGGACGAATAGAGGATTCATGCTCTTCATCATTTTGAATGCAATCGCCGGTTTCGCAACGCCTTATTTCAATACATTGCTGATGACAATGATCCAGCAAAGCTACGAACCTAAATATCTTGGTCGAGTATTAGGTGTATTGAATTCACTGATGAGTATTACCGGTCCTGTAGGTTTAATTATGGCAGGACCGCTGGCAGATAATATAGGAGTAGAAAAAATGTTTTTAATTGCAGGAATTGGTACACTACTTTGCGGTATTCTTAATTACCTCATTCCTGCTGCGCGGAATTATGATAAAGAGCTGCAAAAACGTTTGAAGAAAAGACATAATAAAGAGGAGATAGCAGAAGAAAATCTCTTAGGCAGAATAGATGAATAATTGTCTGATGTAAGCGACACTAAACTGTTAGAGAATAAAACTAATACAGAATAATTGGTTAAAAGCAGATTAAAGAAGAGCAGAAGAGAATTAGCGTACTGCTTTTAAACAATGAATAGACTTATTCTATATGTCACGATGCCTGATTGGAAAGAAGTCATCCTCTGATAAAAAAGAAACTGTTTTTACAGTGAAACTTGAAAGAGCCTTATAAAGTTTCCTGTAGCTTGAACAGTTTCTTTTTTGATTTATTTTGGAAAGGGAATTAAAATAGAAAAATTTGGAAATAATATCAGTAAAAGAAAAACTAAAAAATAACACACACCGAATAGGTAGTAATTCTTTTAAGGTAGAAAATTAGTTGAAAAGCACTGTTTATAAAAGTGGGGCTTTTGTACCGCCATTTATTCGGGGGTAGATACAAAGAGAGTTTGAATCTCAATGAACAAATCTCAGAGCATGGATTAGCGGTTTTGTGAACGTATGGGATACAGGTTATTAATATCATCTGTTCCTCTCCTTCGGTAATTCTCAATGATTCAACTGTCGTTGGCTTGATCACTTCAATTCCTCATATCTTGTAGGAAAGCTTCTGAATCTAAAATCGACAGAATAAAAATATCTCCTGCTTCCAGTTCCGATAAATTGGTTAAAAATGTATTGTTTAGCAGTCCTCTATGAACTGAAATCAAAGAATATAGTGCATACATGATTAATTCTTATCAATTGGTGGTGCATGGATATCGTGTACTTTAGATAGAAGAAACAGCTAATGAAATCAGATAGGTCGAAACTACTTCTAGAAACAATCAGATTATTATCTTGGCTATTACAGAATTTTCCAATTTATCTTACTTCATTCTTTTTATATAAAGTCATTAAAAAAAGAATGAGTGTGTCATGAAAAAGAAGAATAGCAGAAAAGAGGGGATGGAAGAATATTCGCGTTCTCTCAAGTTGTCTTTGGGGGATTGAATATAAGCGGATTTTAGAGAAGAAATTGTCTGAAAACCAGTATACTCAAGATATTTCGGAAGTAATGTTTCCCAGGTACGATAATAGCAGTTATTACTGAACAACTCCTGATAAATGACTGATCAAAGGTGCTCCTTTACGTCTGATTTTACCATTTTACGAGTATGCAAAAGAAGATGAACGGTTTTTGGAAGCATTGGTTGCATTGGAAGGAATCATGGAAACTAGGGAGATTGCGGTCATTCGTCAAAGCAAAAATTATCTATCTGTAAAAAGGAACAGCTAAGCAGGCTTGCAACAGAACGTTAACAGAAGATTTTTCAACATTCAAGCAGAAGGTAAACTGAAAAAAGTATCCGTTCAAAAGACAAAAATGTTATTAAGCAATTAAAAATCGGCAAAAAAAGATGAGCCTTCACAATGTATCGATCGTCAAAAAGCTGCTATATTTGACCAACCTTTTGGAACGATTAGGATACATATATTGAAATTGCTCATCTTTTAGTTATTTTCTATTTAAAGTAGACACAAACACATTCCGGTGCATAGATATCTTTTTGAATTACCGTCAGCAGACCGTTTTCTTTGTCTCTGCGATAAAGTGTTAAATTATCTGTATTCTGATTGGCAGCAACAACAAATTCTTCAGAGCTGTTCAAAGCAAAATCTCTTGGGAAATCTCCTTCTGTCGAAATCAGTTGAATGAGTTCAACTTCATTTCCGCTCTCGTTGACTGCAAAAACAGCGATTGAATTATGCCCTCTGTTTGAAGCGTAAAGGAAGCGTCCATCTTTTGAAATACGAATGGCAGCACCGCCGTTAAAATCAGTGAAATCTTCAGGCAGTGTAGATAATTTCTGTGTTTGGCTGAATGTTCCATCAGCTGCATTATATGCTAATACAGTTACAGTATTGTCTAATTCGCCAAATAAATACGCAAACTGATTATTTGGATGGAAGACTAAATGACGCGGACCTGTTCCAGGTTCTGCAACATATTGAGCAACCTCTGTCAATTTGCCATCATCATCCACATCATAAGTGTACACACGATCTGTTCCTAAATCACAGACAACAAGTCGTTGATCTGGTGTTAAATCTGTATAATGAACATGGGCATTGTTTTGGTTCTTATGTGGACCAGTTTCCTCGTCGTGAGTAACTATGTCTGCCAGTTCCAGTGATCCGTCAGCCAGTATACGATGAGTATAAACCATGCCTCGGTGATAATTGGCACCATAAAGCAGCTGGCGGTTCTCATCAACGGCAACATAGCAGTGAGGGGCTCCTTTTTCTGTTACTGCATTAATCAGTTTAAAGCTCTTTTCTCCATCTTTTTCGAATGCAGCTGCACCGCCTTCCTCACCCAATTCGATTACTGAATACAAGTTTCCTTTCTTGCTCATGGTTACATAAGTCGGACCATTTCCTTCAGCTGCCAGTTCAACCTCTAAAAGCTGTCCTTTATCTGTATCTAATAGAATTTCATGAATTCCCTTACTAGCTCTTCGAGTGTATGTACCTAGTAAAATTTTTTCCAACATGCATTATGCCCTCCATTTATTAAGTTTTATAAGTTAAACGCTACATCCCATAGTATAACATAAAGAAGATTTATTTAAGAATATCTTTATTCTAAAAACTGCTGCTGCAAAATTCGCATTTTTGTCTTATTTGTGATATGATTCCCTAAGACTGTTCTCTCAGTTACTTTTTATTTTTTAAGGAGGAACATACGTGTACGACAACACAAATAATAATGGACCTGTTCGTTGTTCTTTCTGTGGTAAAACACAGGAGGAAGTAAAGAAAATTGTTGCAGGACCGGGTGTCTATATCTGTAATGAATGTATAGATCTGTGCAAAGAGATTATTGATGAAGAATTTTATGATGAAGCTGTACGTGAATTGACTGATGTTCCTAAGCCTCAGGAGATTTTAGATATTTTAGATCAATATGTCATTGGTCAGGAGCAGGCAAAACGTTCTCTTTCAGTGGCCGTTTATAATCACTATAAACGTGTGAACCATACTGAGAATAATACTTCAGACGATGTTGAGCTACAAAAAAGCAATATTTGCCTAATTGGACCAACGGGTTCCGGTAAAACTTTTCTCGCTCAGACTTTGGCAAGAACATTAAATGTACCATTTGCGATTGCTGATGCAACCAGCTTAACAGAAGCAGGGTATGTAGGAGAAGATGTGGAGAACATTCTGTTGAAACTTCTGCAGGCAGCAGATTATAATGTGGAGCGTGCTGAAAAAGGGATTATCTATATTGATGAAATTGATAAGATTGCCCGTAAAAGCGAAAATGTTTCTATTACAAGAGATGTTTCCGGTGAAGGTGTGCAGCAGGCACTGTTAAAAATTTTGGAAGGGACAGTTGCTAGCGTTCCTCCTCAAGGTGGAAGAAAGCACCCTCATCAGGAGTTTATTCAGATTGATACTACCAATATTTTGTTTATTGTCGGTGGAGCATTTGATGGTATTGAAGGTATCGTTAAAAACCGTCTGGGTGACAAGACTATTGGTTTCGGAACAAACAACAGCAAGCTTTCAGAAGATGAAAGTATTATGCAGCAGATTATCCCGGAAGACCTGCTTAAATTTGGTCTGATTCCTGAATTTATTGGTCGGTTGCCGGTTACTGCTGCTTTGGAAAAACTTACGGTTAATGATCTTGTTCGTATTCTAACTGAACCGAAGAATGCTTTGGTGAAACAGTATCAAAAACTGTTGGCCTTGGACAATACGGAGCTGGAATTCGAGGATGATGCATTACGTGGAATTGCCAAGCAGGCAATTGAGCGGAATACAGGAGCGCGCGGATTAAGATCTATTATTGAAGGAATAATGCTGGATGTCATGTTTGATATCCCATCTGATGAAACAATCAAAAAAGTAATTATTACTGAATTGGCTGTTGAAGGAAAAGGAAAACCAGCGATCATTTACAATAAAAAGGATCAAAAGGCCGGTTAAACAATCGGATTAAAATTGCTTCAGTGAATCATTAATATGCAATTCTAAAGCTGGGAGGAAATATCTGATGGAAGGTATGAATCTCAGCTTTTTTCTATGAATTGAAGCAGTTCGAAAGCTGTCCTGCAGCTCATAACACAGATTAATGAAGTATGGAAGCAGAATAAACTGCATTTTTCTAGAGAAAAATGAAATCATTAATACGAATAAGGAGCTCACCATGAATGTACATAACGCTGAAATTGTAATTAGTGCAGTGTCACCTGCACAATATCCGGATACACAGCTGCCGGAAATAGCATTGGCCGGACGATCCAATGTTGGAAAATCATCATTTATCAATACGTTGATTAATAGAAAAAATCTGGCTAGAACCTCAGGAAAACCTGGGAAGACACAGACACTGAATTTTTATTTGATTGAAGATGCGTTGCATTTTGTCGATGTTCCCGGCTATGGCTATGCAAAAGTGTCAAAAACGGAACGGGCTAAATGGGGGAAAATGATTGAGACATACATGACACAAAGAGAGCAGTTGAAAGCGGTTGTTTCATTGGTGGATTTACGTCATGCCCCTTCTCAGGAAGATGTTCAAATGTATGAGTTCCTAAAATATTATGATATCCCTGTAATAATTGTTGCAACAAAAGCAGATAAAATACCACGAAGCAAATGGAATAAACACGAAAGTATGGTTAAAAAAACATTGAATTTTGATCCGTCTGATGATTTTATCCTCTTTTCTTCAGAAACAAAACAAGGGAAACAGGAAGCCTGGAAAGCAATCGAGCAATATTTATAATCTGATTTGCTTGAGTGAATCAAAAAACAGAACAACAACCAGATTTTCTGATTATTGTTCTGTTTCTTTTTGGTCTTCCTTTTTCTCAGCAAGTTCTTCTTGCGGCTTTTCCTTTTTCTTAGGATCAACAGCGAAAGATTCAAATAATCTATCTAAATCATCCACTCGTTCAAATTTTAAACCCATGTTTATTCCTCCATTCACTATGTCATAGTTTAGCACGATTTCGGGTGTTTGAATAGTCCTCGGTACAAGGGGAGGATAAATTTTTAGATTACTTAAACTTATTAATCTATGCAATGATTGAGGACTTGCATAAGTGTGGGAAAAGCGATATAGTTTTTGCGAGCGGGGAAGAAGGGGGAGTAAAAGATGTTTGGAAAAATGATCATTTCTGTCGTTGGTTTCTATCAACGATTTATTTCCCCGGCTTTGGGACCTAGATGCCGCTACCATCCTACTTGTTCAGAATACATGGTGGATGCTGTTCATACACATGGCGGAATCAAGGGCGGTGTTATGGGGATAGCACGAATTTTACGCTGTCACCCATTTGTAAAAGGCGGAATTGATTATGTTCCATTAAAATTCAGTCTGCGTAGAAATCCTGACGAAGAATATCATGGTCCCTATAATTACAGAAGACACAAAAAATAAAGATAGAGGGTGGAGAACAATGGCAATCTTGGCATTTGATTTGGGCGGTTCAGCAGTGAAATATGGTGTGTGGGAGAAGAATGAACTTCATGAAACTGGGAGTTTTGTCACACCTAAAACGTGGAAAGAGATGAAAGCATCCCTTTCCAAAGTGATCAAAGCTGCAACGTACTCTATTGAAGGAATTGGAATGAGTGCTCCGGGAGCTGTTGATGAAGAAAAACGACAAATTCTTGGGATTTCCGCTATTCCCTATATTCATCATTTTGACATTTATGATGAGCTGGAAGAGCTTTTTCAATTACCTGTAACGATCGAGAATGATGCTAATTGTGCGGGTATTGCTGAAATCGCTGAGGGGGCTGCCAAAGGTAAAAAGGAAGTTGCTTTCGTTGTAATCGGTACAGGTATTGGCGGAGCTGTTTTTCATGATGGCAGAATCGTTAAAGGCGCTCATTTATATGGAGGCGAGTTTGGTCTGATGTATTTGAATAACGGAAAGACCTTCAGCTCTCTGGGAACTGCAGTTCAAATGGCTTGGCGTTATTGCGACAGAAAGGGCCTTGACCGTGAAACAGTTTCTGGCAAGGAAGTGTTTCAACTAGCTGAACAGGGAGACGATGTGGCAGCAGAAGAAGTAGAAAATTTCTATGAATATCTGACACAGGGACTTTTCAGTATTCAATTTTCATTAGATCCGGAAATAATTGTTTTAGGCGGCGGGATTTCAGCGAAAGAAGGGCTGCTGGACGAGATCAATGGAAGAATGAAGAAAAAACTGGAACATTTTGAGTTGAAGGATTTTGTTCCGGAAATAGTCATCTGTGATTATCGAAATGATGCAAATTTAGTTGGTGCAGCAGCAAATTTTTTGGAAAAACAAAAATAAAAATAAGAATAGGGGCGTGGAATAAAATCCTGCGCCTTTATTTTTTTAATAAAGAAAGAGTAACCCCATGTTTCAAAAGAATCATTCAAAATGATTTTTCTTGCATTGACTTGTAGCTCCTAATTATTTTTTTTGAGCTGATTCGAAAAAAATGCTTAATCAGGATGACTTTTTTCCTAATTGAACAAAGAAATCAGATAATCCAATGCTTTTTGAAGTAGGGAAAACCAAGAAGCAATCATTTTTCATCCCGCTATTATATGCCTGATTTTTCTTCCAAAATATGCATATAATATTTAAAAAAAGCAAGTTATTTTCTGCTCAGATTTTTCCATAGTTCCTTTAATAATTTGAATTATAGAAATTTTCTGAAAATTCGTTGACAAGAATCTTCTTTTTTATTATATTTGTATACATACTCTTTAATAATTATTATTTGCAGAGTGAAACGAGGGGGTAATCGGATGAAAAAATTTAGTTATTTATTTGCCAGCCTATTTTTACTGGCAGCATGCGGACCAGCTGCAACAAGCGGCGGGGGAGACTCAGCCGGAAATACATCAGACGGTGATACAATTAAAATCGGGATGAACATGGAACTTTCCGGGGGAGTATCTGCTTACGGAAATGCCGAAAAAGAAGGCATTGAATTAGCAGTCGAAGAGATTAATGAAGCCGGCGGAGTACTAGGTAAGAAATTAGAATTAGTTTCAAAGGACAACAAATCAGAAAATAGTGAAGCGGCATCGGTTGCTTCTAATCTGACAAATGAAGACAAAGTCGTTGCAGTAGTTGGACCAGCAACATCAGGAGCGGTGAAAGCGACTATTCCAAATATGACAAAAGCGGGTGTACCGTTGATTACACCTTCAGGAACAGATGATAGTATTACAACTGCCAATGATACAGTGCAGGAATATGTATTCAGATCTTGTTTCCAGGATACATTCCAGGGGGTTATTTTAGCTAATTTTGCTCAAGATAATCTTGAAGCTGATAAAGTCGTGATTCTTGGAGATAAATCAAGTGATTATGCAATTGGCTTGGCTGATTCATTCAAAGATACTTATAAAGGCGAAATCGTGAGGGAAGAAAATTTTACTGCCGGAGATAAAGATTTTCAGGCATTATTGACTAAAATTAAAGCCCTTGATTATGATGTAATTTATGTTCCCGGCTACTATACTGAAGCTGGTTTGATTATCAAACAAGCTAGAGAAATGGGGATTAATAAACCAATTATTGGTGCAGATGGATTTGGCGACGAAAAACTGGTTGAAATTGCAGGAAGTCAGAACGTAAGTAATGTCTATTATACGGGTCACTTCTCTGAAAATGCACCGGCAACAGATAAAGTTACACCATTTGTTGAAGCATTTAAAGAAAAATACGGCAAACAACCTTCAGCATTTAATGCTCTTGCTTACGATTCAGTATACATGCTGAAGCAGGCAATGGAAGATCAGGATTCAGCGGACTCTGCAAGTATTACTAAAGGATTGTCTGAATTGAAAGATTTTGAAGGCGTAACTGGAATTATGACAATGGATAAAAACCATAACCCGGAAAAATCTGCGGTTGTACTTGGACTGACTGATGGAAAAGAAACATCGGCAGAGCCTGTTAATCCTTAATAATTTTAGAATGATGGGGACTGGGATTTGTTTGTATCCCAGTCTCTAAATATATTCTGAATTGAATAAACAACAGAATGAAGCTGAATTAATAAGAACAGTTTTGCTGGAGGAATTGACTCTTCATACTGTTCATAAAAAACAACTGCTTCTTTTGTTACTGAAAAACCAAAAACTGGATGTGATTAAATGGCAATAGAAATGCTGATTCAACAGCTGATAAACGGACTGTTTCTTGGCAGTATATATGCATTGTTGGCTTTAGGCTATACAATGGTTTACGGTATTATAAAATTAATTAATTTTGCCCATGGAGAAGTTTATATGCTGGGTGCATTTATGGGATATTTTTTTATTAACAGCTTTAATCTTGGATTTTTTCCGGCACTGATTCTATCAATGATCTGTGCAGCTGTGATTGGTGTAATCATTGAGTTTTTAGCTTATCGTCCTTTAAGGAAATCAACCAGAATCGCCGCATTAATTACTGCGATCGGTGTATCTTTCCTGCTTCAGAATGTGATGATTCAAATGGTTAAATCGGATCCTCGTGCTTTTCCTCAGGCAATTAAACTGGAAACATACAAAATCGGATTTATTGAAGTTTCCAATATTCAGCTGATTATCTTATTTACGTCTCTGTTCCTAATGATTTTGCTGCAGGTGATTGTTAAAAAGAGTAAGATGGGGAAAGCTATGCGTGCAGTGAGTGTAGATTCTGATGCTGCTCAGCTGATGGGGATCAATGTTAATCGAACCATTTCATTTACCTTTGCTTTGGGTTCTGCTCTGGCAGCTGCAGCTGGTATGCTGATCGGGCTGTACTACAATTCCATTGATCCGATGATGGGGGTTGTTCCCGGACTGAAATCATTTGTAGCAGCAGTTGTCGGTGGAATTGGTATTATTCCCGGCGCGGCAATCGGCGGTTTTGTTATCGGCTTGCTGGAAACAGCGGCAGTGGCTTTTGGCTTCTCCGATTATAAAGATGCTGTTGTATATGCCTTACTGATAGTTATTTTGCTGATTCGTCCTGCAGGTATATTAGGGAAAAATATTAAAGAGAAAGTGTAGGCGATATGTATGAAGAAAAATATGAAATATATCCTAATCTGGTCGCTGATTGCTTTAGCTGTTTATGGTGCAATTTATGCAGCTTATGTTCTTGGTGCGGTAAATCTGTATTTAGAAAATACGCTTATCACCATTGGAATGAATATAATTTTAGCTTTGGGATTAAATTTGATTATCGGGTTTTCCGGACAGTTTTCATTGGGACATGCCGGCTTTATGGCAATCGGTGCATATGCAACGGCAATTATGTCTGTAAAAAATCCTACTTTAGCCGGCTTTTTCACAGGTTTGCTTTTAGGTATCCTCCTTTCAGGGATAGTTGCGGTTGTGGTTGGTATTCCTACACTGCGATTGAAAGGAGATTATCTGGCTATTGCGACATTAGGTGTATCGGAAATTATTCGGATTGTCATTATTAATATGAGAGATATTACAAATGGACCGGCTGGAATTTTCGGTATTCCGCCATTCGTTAACTGGTCTATGGTTTTTGGTTTTGTTGTGGTAACTATTTTGATTGTTGTCAATTATATTCACAGCGGTTCCGGAAGAGCTACAATGGCTATTCGCGAAGATGAAATTGCTGCAGAATCAATGGGAGTTAATACAACAAAATATAAAGTTATTGCTTTCGTAGTTGGAGCGATGACTGCCAGTGTTGCCGGAGGAATTTATGCAAGTTATATCCAAACAATTGCACCAAAAGATTTTGGGTTTATGAAATCCATAGATATTCTGATTATCGTGGTATTTGGTGGAATTGGAAGTGTGACTGGAACCGTTATTGCTGCAATAGCATTAGGGGTTATGAATATGTATCTGCAAAACTTTGGGGAACTGCGTATGATTATTTATGCACTGGCGTTAATTATTATTATGATTTTCAAACCGGGCGGCTTATTGGGTACGTGGGAATTTTCAGTAAAACGCTTATTTAATAAAAAGGGGGACGATTCAAATGCCTCTATTGGAAGTTAAAAATCTGACTAAAAACTTTGGCGGTTTGGCGGCTGTTTCTGATGTAAATCTTTCTTTGGAAACCAACGAATTAATTGGACTTATTGGTCCGAATGGTGCCGGCAAAACAACGCTGTTCAATTTGCTAACAGGGGTTTATGAGCCAAGTGAAGGAACCGTTGAATTGTCTCTGCTGGGGAAAAAGCATATACTAAATGGGATGAAACCTTATAAAATTGCAGATATGGGACTTAGCAGAACTTTTCAGAATATTCGCCTGTTCAAAGAACTGACTGTGATGGATAATGTATTGATTGCAATGAACAGTAAAAATAAAGAAGGCATTTTTTCCAGTATTTTGCGCCTGCCGATGTTTTATAAAAAGGAAGAAGAGCTGGAGAAAAAAGTCAGAGAACTGCTTATGATTTTTGGACTGGAAAGGAAAGCAGATCATCTAGCTAAAAACCTTCCTTATGGAGAACAGCGCAGATTGGAAATCGTTCGTGCTTTAGCGACAAATCCGCAGGTTCTATTTCTGGATGAGCCGGCTGCTGGAATGAATCCACAGGAGACAGCTGAACTGACAGAACTGATTAGAAAAATACAAAAAGAGTTTCAAATTACAATTTTGCTGATTGAACATGATATGAGTCTGGTGATGGAAGTGTGTCAGAGGATTTATGTTCTTGAGTATGGACGGGTCATTGCTGAAGGAGAACCGGAAGAAATTCGGAATAACCCTCAGGTAATAGAAGCTTATCTTGGAGGTGAGCTGTAATGCTGTCGATTGAAAATTTATCTGTTCATTATGGTATGATTCAAGCAGTAAGAGAAGTCAGCTTTAATGTGGAGCAGGGAGAGATCGTTTCTCTGATTGGTGCAAACGGCGCTGGAAAAACGACAATTCTTCGAACGATTTCAGGACTGACCCGCTCATCAGGCGGGAAAATTCTTTTTGAAGGAAACGAGATACAAAAAATGGTACCGCAGAAAATTGTCGCCTCTGGATTATGTCAGGTGCCGGAAGGAAGACATGTATTTCCTGGATTGACTGTGCAGGAAAATCTTGAAATGGGTGCGTTTTTACGTAAATCAAATGAGTTTAAAAAAGAGTATGACATGATTTTCGATCGCTTCCCAATTTTGAAAGAAAGAAGAAATCAGGATGCAGCTACACTTTCAGGAGGCGAACAGCAGATGTTGGCAATGGGACGTGCTCTAATGTCAAAACCGAAACTGCTGCTGCTGGATGAACCATCAATGGGACTTGCACCGATTTTTATTCAGGAAATTTTTAACATCATTCAGGAAATCAATAAGCAGGGAACTACTGTTTTACTGATTGAACAAAATGCTAAAATGGCACTGTCAATCGCTGATCGAGGGTATGTACTTGAAACCGGAAAGATTGTTTTAAGTGGAACTGGGAAAGAACTGATTGATGATGAAGAAGTGAAAAAAGCATATTTAGGAGGCTAATTAATGAGTATAAGAGATTTTATGACGAAAAATCTGATCGTTGTACAGCCTGATGTGAAAATTTTTGATGCTGTAGATTTGATGAAGAAAAACGATATTCACCGACTGCCGGTTGTTAAGAATGAACGATTGGTGGGACTGCTGACAGAAGGAACGATTCAGTCGGCAATGCCCTCTCAGGCAACCAGCCTGAGCGTGTATGAGGTAAACTATCTTTTAAACAAAACAACAGTTGCTGATATTATGATTAAAGATGTTCTGACTGTTGATCCTGATGCTTTACTTGAAGATGGTATTTATCAAATGAGAGTCAACAATATAGGTGTATTGCCTGTTGTTGATAAAAATAATGATTTGGTTGGTATTATTACAAACAATGATATTTTTGATGCTTTCCTAAAAATAACAGGTTATAATGATGGGGGAACAAGAATTCAGATTCGTATTCCTGAGGATCATAAAGGAATTCTTGCACGAATGACAGAACTTCTTGCGGAAAATGATTTCAGTATTATGACGGTAGTAGTAAATCGTAAAGAGCTGGAGACGATTATTGAAATGCAGGTAGAAAGTCGGGAAACTGAGAAAATTCAACGCATTTTAACAGATGCCGGATACGATGTTTTTGAAGTAGCCCTTGTTACCAAAAAGAATGTCTAGAATATTTTTCTAATTGAAGTCTTTGAAAAGCATTGACTAATAAATATCCATATGATAACTTTAATTTAGAATTTCATTAATTGTAGTGAGTAAACGCATTATCGAATGAAGAGAAATTTCCATTTCAGACCTTACCAGGGCTTTGGAAATTTCACTTTTTTCTTAAAAAACATTCGGATATCAGTAAATAGTCTTTTTTTGTGTAAGGGGAGAATATGTTACTCACCCCGTTGTTTGTTGGTATAATTAATTCTGGCTAACTGCAAAGTTTGCCGGTAATTTTTTATAAATAATTAAAGATAGGAGGAGATTACATGAAAAAAATCTTGGGATTATTAGTTGTAGTTTTTGTTGCTCTAGGCTTGGCTATGCCAGCTTCAGCAGATGGCGCGATTGCAGCCAATGAGCAAAAAATCCTAAACGAGTTGAATGCAGGTGCAACGATTGGCGGAAAGAAATTCTACTTTGAAGCAGCAGAAATTAATGCTGCTGAGAATCATTTGAAACGTGTAGCATTAACGGATGCACAGGTTGAAGAAGTTCTTACAAACATTCGTGCAGCTGTTGCTTTAGTTGGAGCTCAAAATGTAGATACAACAAATGCAACAACTCTGGGAGATGCATTACGCTTGTTGCCGACAAGTGTACTTGATCAGCTGAAGAACTATGTTATTGCTGCTGGTAATGCAGTAGGTGTGAAAATCACTTTCGGCAGCGGAGGTTCTTATACCGCTGTTACTGTAACAGATGCTGCTGGAAATCCAGTATACAGCTCTGGCAGTGCGGTTAAAAACACTGGAAACAGCTATGTTCTTAGCGGAATCACTTTTGGTTCTTTACTGGCAGCTGCTGCAGGTGCGGCATTTGTAAGTAGAAAACGTAAACTTGCGTAAAAAAACGTTCAAAAGGGTGGGGGCATATTTTTATGTGCCCTTTCTCTTTATGATTTTTGGCTATCTTATCATTTATATTATCGGTGCACCTGTCATTAATTTTGCTTCATCAGCTGTTGAGTTGATTTTATTAAGCGATGCTCCGGATTTTGAAAGTGAAAAAAATAATCTTTTTGCTGAAGCTGAGCAGACTGAAAAAGAACAGTCTATTAATTCTGAAGGAAAATTAGCCTCATCGACATTGATTTATCCGGATGGAGGAGATCAGTTCGGCAAGGTGATTATTGATAAAGTTGGAATTAATGAACCTTTATTTTATGGAGATAGCGAAGATATTTTAAGCCTGGGTGCTGGTCAATATATTGGGAGTATGATCCCGGGAGATATTGGGACAACATTGATTGGTGGGCATAACGCGCCTTCTTTTGGTAAGATTTACTATTTGGAGCCGGGTGATTCAATTTCCATCAGTACACATTATGGAGATTATACTTATCAGGTTACAGAAAAGAAGATTGCACACTATACAGACCCGGTTATTAAAGAAAGACTTGGAGATAAAACAAAGCATTCTCTGATTTTATATACTTGTTACCCGCTGGATGCCATAGGGTTAACGCCGGAACGGGTGTTTGTTTTTGCAGACTATGTTTCGGGACCGTTAATAGATGGGGATGTCTAAAATGAGGAGCGAAGTAGAAATGCAACACTCAACACCATTAAGTAAAACGATTGCAAGACAATTTCTGGCTTTTCTTTCAATGGTATTTTTATTTGGTTTTCTGATTCTGCTAAGTCTGTACCTCACACTTTTTAGTGGAAAATATTTGGAAAGGCAAGCGGAGAAATCAGATTATTACACCAATTTATCTGAAGAAATTAATAAGCAGATAGAAAATACCGCATTAGGCAGTAATATTCCGGCCGGAGTTTTAGAAATAGCGGTAACAGAAGCTTTTGTAAAGGAAGATGTAAAGTCTTATCTCACTGCAATGTATAACAGAGGAAAAGATTTTGAACTAAAAAATCAGAAAAATGTCCATAATTCTGTAACTGAGAAAATCAAGAGATATGCAGCGGATAAGGGTATAGATGTTACTAAGGATACGGAAAATTCAATCCTTCTTTTGGCTGATCGCTCTGTTGAAATATATGATGGGTATATTGAGCTGCCTTTTCTGGTTTCTTTTACAAATCGAATGATTGGTTATAAATCAAAGCTTTTATTATTCATGATTGTTTGCGGTATTCTTTGGGCAATCTTAAGTGCTGTTCTTTTCAGCTCATTAAGAGGATATTTTCACCGACTGGTGAGATTTTGGGGCTATATTTTTACAGGCGGCGGTTTGATGATGATCGTTCTGCCGGCATTTTTCCTGCTGACAGGCGTATTGAAGCGTCTGGGAATACAATCTAAAGCAATGTATGGATTTGTACAAACTTATTTAGCCAGCTTTCTTCAAATGTTTATTGTAATGGGGATTATATCCGTTGCCATCGGCGTATTCTTTGCCCTTTTCAGTGAATTTCAAAGAAAACGAATGCTTAGGCAATAAGTGTAAAAGTGTCTATTTGAAAAGAAATAGATGCTTTTTTTTCTGATTATGGTATGATTTATTTCGGGAGGGATAAGAATGTCAAAAAAGAATAAAGATATAGAGGTAAGAATTGAGGAAGAAAAACAAACGCTTGCCGGCGTACAGATAACTGTAACAAAGTTATTAATCGGAAAGAAAGAAATCGGACGGATTATTCCAAAAGATGAAAAGCGTTTTACGATTGAAATGAATGGCGGTACACAGGCAACAGTTAAGACAGTTGATGAAGGAATTGAGAGCATTATTCGTCAATGGAATCTTGCGGAATAAATGCTGAAAAAAAATTATAAATAACACTTGCATTTACAGATGAAATTATGTATTATGAATAAGTCAGGTTTTTAAGAAACCTTTTGGAGGAGTAGCGAAGTGGCTAAACGCGACGGACTGTAAATCCGTTCCTTAGGGTTCAGTGGTTCGAATCCACTCTCCTCCATTTTTTATTTTTGGGGTATAGCCAAGCGGTAAGGCAACGGACTTTGACTCCGTCACTCGTTGGTTCGAATCCAGCTACCCCAGTCTTTGGAGCTGCTCATAATTCTTGAGCAGCTCTGTTTTTTATTCTATAATGAAAGTGTATAAGTTGATGAACAGGTAAAGGAGAGTAAACAGATGAATCTTAAAGAAAAAATTACAGATACAGCTGAAAGATTGTATGATTTAAGCAAACAAAAAAAGTATCAGATAAAAGCTGGTTTTCCCGGTAAAATAACTTCGGACAGAAAAACAGCCCATAACAAAAAATGGCGGGCTAAAAACAGATAAGAACCATTAATTCTTCTGATACAACAAAAGAAGCAAGTACCTTCACCTGATCCGCAGGAAGGAGGCTTGCTTCTTTTGTTTGATATAAGTAGAAGAGAATTGTAATTTTATACTGAAGTCATTACAGAACTTCAACCAACTTTTTTTCAAAGAACAGCAATCTAACCTCTTACTTCTCAATCTCTATCCCTAAAACGGTCAGATGTCCATTGCCAACTAATTTAATCACCAAACGTGCCAGATGGTTTGGCGTCATATCTGTTTCACTGCTGACCCACCAGTGAAGTGTTCCTACAAATATGGATGTCATATATTCAATGATGAAATCAACAGGAACTTCAATATCATTTTCGGTGATTTTTAACTGTGAAAAAATACAGGAATATTTTTCATAGAGAATATCAGCCAGCTTTCTTCTCAACACTTCATTAGAGCTGCCATCCATAATTGTCAGAAAGAAATTCTTATTTTTATGAATATTGTTATAAATTCTTGTTAACAGCAATTCAATTTTTTTTACTTCCAATTTGTTCTGTTGAATAGTGGTATCTGCATCAAGAACGGAGGTAAACGCCTGAACAGCAAAATCAAAAATCTGCTCGTAAAGATCCTGCTTATCTTTAAAGTGTGCATAAAAGGTGGCTCTGTTAATCATTGCCCGGTCGGCAATTTCCTGAATCGTGATTGCATCCAAGCTTTTCTCTTCAACTAAATGAAAAAAAGCTTCAATAATCATCTTGTGAGTTCTCATTACTCGAAGATCTTTTTTTTTCATTGCAAAAATTCCTTTCAAAAAGACAACATTACATCCAACTTTGTTGTTTATCTCACAAAAACCAACATTTTGCTTATTGCAAAAAAAAGCAATCATTTCTAAAATAGACATAAGTATTATATCAGACAACACGTAAGTTAATCAACAAACTGTTGCTTATTGTGATTTTTTTCTCTTGGAAGGAGTGGTTGCATGATAAAATTAAGAGCAGGAATCGATGTGGGATCAACCACTGTTAAATTAGTTATTATTGATGGTGAAAATCAAACAAAATTTGCGAAATATGAACGGCATTATTCAGATGTAAAAGCTGCAACGGAACGTGTATTAAGCGACGCTCGGGAAATTTTAGGCGGAGAACAGCCAATAAGCATGATGATTACAGGATCAGGCGGGATGGGTTTGGCAGATGTGCTGGAAATTCCTTTTGTACAGGAAGTAATTGCTTGCACAAAGACGGTTGAAGAAATTATACCTGAAACGGATGTAGCGATAGAGCTTGGTGGGGAAGATGCTAAAATTACCTTTTTTGAGGGTGCTTTGGAGCAGCGCATGAATGGAAGCTGTGCAGGCGGAACGGGAGCCTTTATTGATCAAATGGCAGTATTGCTGAAAACGGATGCCAACGGTGTCAATGAACTGGCTAAGGATTATCAGACTATTTATCCGATTGCTTCCCGATGTGGTGTTTTTGCCAAGACAGATGTTCAGCCGCTAATCAATGAAGGGGCTGCAAAAGAAGATATCGCTGCAAGTATTTTTCAGGCAGTTGTGAATCAGACGATCGCCGGTTTAGCAGCAGGTCGAAAAATAAAAGGGAAGATTGCTTTTCTTGGTGGACCTTTGTTCTTTATGTCTGAACTGCGTAGAAGATTTATTGAAACATTGGATATTAAGCCGGAAGATGTAATTTTTCCTGAACATCCACAGTTATTTGTTGCAATGGGAGCAGCGATTTATTCACAGGAAGTTGAACCGACGCAGCTGAATCGGCTGATTGAAAGACTGACAGGCGGTGATAAAGATCAGCTGAAGCCTACAGATACTTTGGAGCCGTTGTTTAAAGATGAAGAGGATCTGAGAAAATTCAGGAAACGTCACAGTCAGTCGAATACGGTGGAAAAAGTGCTGTCCAAGCACAAAGGGGCAGCTTTTCTGGGGTTGGATGCCGGCTCCACAACAACTAAAGTTACCTTAATTGACGAGGAAGGTAATTTACTTTTTTCTTATTATGGCAATAATCAGGGACAGCCGTTGGAAACAACAATGACTGTTTTGAAGGATCTTTATGCTCAACTGCCGGAAGGAGCGTTTATTGGCAAGGCTGCAGTTACAGGGTACGGTGAACATCTGATAAAAAATGCCCTGAAAGTAGATATTGGCGAAGTAGAGACAATGGCTCACTACAAAGCGGCAGAGCATTTTCAACCCGGTGTTGACTTTATTTTAGATATTGGCGGTCAGGATATGAAAGCGATGACGATAAAAGAAGGTGTTCTGTCTTCTATTCAACTGAATGAAGCTTGTTCTTCCGGATGCGGTTCATTTATCGAAACTTTTGCGAAATCACTGAATTACAATGTGAAAGATTTTGCTTTGGCAGCATTGGAGTCAAAAGGGCCTGTTGATTTAGGTTCTCGCTGTACTGTCTTTATGAATTCCAAAGTGAAGCAGGTGCAAAAAGAAGGTGCCTCTATTGGAGATATTTCAGCAGGGCTCTCCTATTCTGTTATCAAAAATGCCATTTACAAAGTAATTAAAGTGAGAAGACCTGAAGAACTTGGGAAAAAGATTGTTTGTCAGGGAGGAACCTTTTACAATGAAGCTGTTTTAAGGGCTTTTGAAATGATCAGCGGTCGTGAAGTTATACGTCCTTCCATATCTGGATTGATGGGGGCATACGGTGCCGCATTAATTGCACTGGAGAACTATGAACTCGGGGATGAAACAACTCTGCTATCACAAGAAGAAATGGAAACTTTTACTGCAGATAAAGAATTTACGAATTGTGGTCTCTGTGAAAACAATTGTATGATGACTGTGACTATTTTCTCAGATGGCCGCAAGTTTATCACAGGTAATCGCTGTGAACGAGGAGCAAGGATTAAAGTAAAACGTGAAGACCGAAAAGTAAATTTAATCGATTATAAATATCGCAGACTGTTCAAGTATCGTCCTCTGAAAGAAAAAGATGCTGTCAGAGGAACTGTCGGTATTCCACGTGTGTTGAATATGTATGAAAATTATCCTTTGTGGTTTACTTTCTTTAATGATTTAGGATTTAGAGTGGAGTTGTCTCCACGATCCAGCAAGGAATTATATGAACAGGGAATGGAAAGCATCCCAAGTGATACGGCTTGCTATCCGGCTAAAATAACTCACGGGCACATTCAGGCGATGATCGATAAAGGAATTCGAATGATTTTTTATCCAGGAGTGATTTTTGAACGTCAGGAAGACCTGAAAGCGGATAATCATTTTAATTGTCCCATTGTACAAAGTTATCCGGATGTTATCAGAAATAATGTGGATGATATTCGTGATGGAAAAGTGGATTATCGGAATCCTTATATAAATTTGGCAAACGAAGCCTCAGTGGCAGAGGTGCTGGCAGCAGCATTTGAAGATCTGGACATTACAAAGGAAGAAATTACAGCAGCTCTTCATCACGGGTATAAAGAATTGGAGCAGTTTAAAGAAGATGTCCGTAATAAAGGCGAGGAAACACTGTTAATGTTAAATCAAAAAGGGCAGAAAGGGATTGTACTGTCAGGAAGACCGTATCATCTAGATCCTGAAATCAATCATGGTATTGCTGATGTGATTACCCAGGAAGGCTTCCATGTGTTAACAGAGGACAGTATTTCTCATTTGGGCGATATTGGAAATTTAAGAGTGGTCAATCAATGGGTTTACCATTCCAGACTATATGCTGCAGCCAAGGTTGTTGCAAAATCTAAAAATCTTGAGCTGGTTCAGTTGAATTCCTTCGGCTGTGGACTGGACGCTGTGACGACCGATCAGGTGGAAGAAATTATGGAGCAGCATGGCAAAATTTATACAGTGCTTAAAATTGATGAAGGATCAAATCTGGGAGCTATTCGAATTCGGCTGCGCTCATTGAAAGCTGCTGTAGGAGAAAGAGACAAACGTGGGTTTGAACCTCAACAACGTGAAGAAAGTCAGGAGAAAATCATCTTTACGAAGCAAATGAAGAAGAATCATACACTGCTTTTGCCGATGCTTAGTCCTATTCATCAAAACGGACTTGTGGATGTGGCGTTGAAAGCTTCTGGATATAATGTGGTCTGTCTTCCCTCTGAAGATAATGAAGCAATTAATGTTGGACTGAAATATGTTAACAATGATTCTTGTTATCCTGCAATTATTTCAATTGGTCAGCTAGTAGAGGCTCTGCAGAGTGGAGACTATGATATTAACAATGTCAGTGTGATGATGACGCAGACCGGCGGCGGGTGCCGGGCTACCAATTATATTCCGTTGCTGAGAAAAGCATTGAATGATGCAGGCTTTTCACAGGTTCCTGTGGTATCTATTTCAATGGGGAATAAAGGTGTTGAATCAAATCCAGGCTTTAAATTTACTTTACCTATGCTAAAACGAGTGGCTGTTTCTTTCCTGTACGGTGATTTATTTGAACGTGTGGTTTACCGAACACGTCCTTATGAGGTTGAGCCGGGTATGATTGACCGCATGCATGAGGAATGGTTGAAGAAAATCGAGAAAAATGTTCGAAATGGTTCACTGACTCAGTTTAATCGAAATATGAAGAAAATTATTCAGGATTTTGACACTGTTCCTTTGCTGGATATCGAAAAGCCTAAAGTAGGAGTTGTTGGAGAAATACTGGTTAAGTATTCTCCAACTGCAAATAACGATATCGTCCGGCTTTTAGAAGCAGAAGGTGCAGAGGCTGTTGTACCAGATATCGTTGGGTTTATGAATTATTCACTCTATAATCAGATTTTTAAATATGAGAATCTGGGAATGTCGAAAAGGAGTAAAATGATTGCAGAATTTGCAATTAAGATGATTGAATTAGTAGAAAAACCAATGGACAAAGCTCTGAGAAATTCTCATAGATTTGAAGGGATTGCTTCAATCTATGAATTAGCTGAAGATGCAGGTAAGGTGCTGTCAATCGGTAACCATACGGGAGAGGGCTGGTTCCTGACAGGGGAAATGATCGAATTACTGAAAGAAGGCGTAAACAATATTGTTTGCATGCAGCCGTTTGGCTGCCTGCCAAATCATGTGGTTGGGAAGGGAGTTATCAAAGAGCTTAGATACCAGTATCCAAAAGCAAATATCGCTGCCATTGATTATGATCCAGGCGTCTCACTGGTAAATCAGTTGAACCGTATCCGATTGATGATGGCAACAGCTCACAAGATGTTGAAAGAAGAGAAGAGCCATTTATAATATGAGCGTGTGCGCATCGCAGAGTTCGGGATAAACATTCATAAGCGTTTGTCCCGCCGTTTATTCGGGGGTAGATACGAAGAGAGTTTGGAACTTTTTTCTGTCCCACTCTCTGTTTTCTTATTATTCAGTTATACCAAATAAGCGTATTAAGGATAAAAATGCCTTTATATTAAAAATCTGGTTGTTTATTAGGTATATACCAGTTATACTTGGAATATAAGAATAAGAGGGGGAGATCGCATGAGTTCTTCTTTACCAATCTATTTGCAGATACACGATAAGCTAAAAGAAGATATAGAAAAGGGTCGCTGGGCAATTGGAGATCGTCTGCCGTCTGAACGTGAGCTGGCAGTACATTTTAATGTAAGCAGAATGACACTCCGTCAGGCAATTCAAACGCTGGCTGATGAAGGGATATTGGAAAGAAAAATTGGTTCCGGAACATATGTAGCCAGGAAAAAAGTACAGGAAAAAATGATTGGGACAACTAGTTTTACCCAAATTATGGTTTCTCAAAATCGAACACCTTCAAGCAAAACGGTGTCTTATTTTATTGCCAAACCAAACTCCAGTGAGCAGGCTAAACTACAGCTTTCAGAAGAGGATTCTATTTTGAGGATGGAGCGAATTCGCTATGCTGATGGCATTCCTATCTGTTTTGAGGTAGCAAGTATTCCTTATTTCCTTGTAGAAAAGTACAGCAAATCTGAAATTAGTACTTCGTTGTATCAGATGCTGGAAGAAAAAGGCGGGTATAAGATTGGTCATGCCAATCAGACCATTTCAGCTATGCTGGCATCTGAGCAGATTTCCGAGTACTTGGAAATCAAACGTGGAGATGCTATTTTAAGACTGCGGCAGATCTCTTATCTGGAGGATGGCCGCCCATTTGAATATGTACGTACACAATATGCCGGAAACCGCTTTGAATTTTATCTGGAAAAATAAATAGGTCAGAAGGGAAAAGTTATATTTGTAAGCCCCCTGTTAAGCTGATCATGAGCTGCAGATTCATGCTCCTTCGTTTTTGCTTGAATGGTTCGTAGATAAAGTAAAAACACTTGGAGGAGCGAAAAAAATGAATGCCCAACTAAGAGAACTGAATGATGAGGATATACCTTTAATGGAAAGCTGGCTTCAAAGAAAGGCATGTCGCTCGTTGGTATCACGAACCAGAGGACTGGTTGCTGGAGATCAGAAAACGAAATGATGCATTTAAGTTTCTGCACTACTTCATTGTTTTAATGGATGGTCAGGCAATTGGATTTGGACAATACTATTGTTGTGCTGATGCTGAAGAAGAATGGTATGGAGAAGTATAGCTGAACGAAATATACAGTATTGACTATTTAATCGGTGAAGAAGCTCAACTTGGAAAAGGATTTGGAACAGGGATTGTGGGTTTGCTGACAGAAGCTGTTTTTCAGAAGAACAACAGTAAGAGGATTATTTGTTCAGCCGGAACTTGAAAATCAGGCTTCCTGTGGTGCACTGAGATCACACGGTTATTATTTTGATAAGGCAAATAGCTGCTATATCAAAAATAGAAGCTAAATAAGAATGTGCGGCACAACCGCACATTCTTATTTGATTTATTTACAGAGAACCTCATGATAACTGCATTCGCCCTCAACAAAACTAAACTGTCCATTTAATACATCTGTTACTTCGCTGAGAAACTGCTTTGTCTTTTCTTCATCCACTAAACAGATTAAGGTAATAGTTTCACTAAAAAGTGTCTCCTTTGTTGTACAATCACTGCCTTCCAAAAATTTTTGGAGTTTTCCCAGCTGGGAATAAGCAATCGTCAGACGGAGCTCCTGCTGCAGCTTTCCTTCAACAACACCAATTTCATCAATTGCCTGAGAAACAGCATGACTGTATGCGCGAATTAATCCTCCGGTACCTAGTTTAGTTCCTCCAAAATAACGTGTAACTACTGCAGCAACATTGATCAGCTCACGTTTTTTTAAGACCTCCAGCATGGGCACCCCGGCTGTTCCGCTAGGTTCTCCGTCATCACTGCTTCGCTGTATTTCGCCTTTTGAACCAACAACAAATGCACTGCAATTATGGTTTGCTTTCCAATGTTCTTTTTTTATCTCGGCAATAAACGCTTTTGCCTCTTCTTCAGTGTGAACACGCTTCATATAGCAAATAAAACGAGATTTTTTAATTTCCTGTTCACTTTGTCCATCCTGCAAAATTGTAAAATAATGATCGATCATCGTATCTTCCTTTACACAGTTATAATACTACCAGTATAGAAAAAAACAACAGGTTAAGCAACTATGGAAAACATTGAGCTTTCAGGGTGCCAATAGTTGAAACTTCAACGATTTGTGAGATAATAATAACAGATGGGAGGAGATCGCGTGGCCAAAGAACGATCAAAGAAATATGATCATATTACTCAGTACCTTAAAGAAAATGGCGGCTCACAGGTAACACTGACATTTACTCAATTTGACGAACTTCTTTTTCCGTATTCGGGCCTCCCAAAAACTGCCAGAGATGATCCGGACTGGTGGGCTAATGACTATAAACATCCTGAAAAAGGAGCCTATGGTTGGCTCAACGCAGGGTACCAGGTTGCGCAGGTGAACCTGGAAAAAGAATATATTGTATTTAACAAGCTGCTGAAATCGAAGTGGTTGATTTAAAAAATAATTAGAAAACAAAACGAGTCTGTGATAATCTTTGCTCGTCTCAAGCTGCCAATGCTTTTCCAAATAGATGCGTTTGTATCGAGAATCGAACAAAGTCCTTCAATTCTTAGTGGCTTTGCCATTTAGAAATTGAGGAGATCGAAACGAAGTGTAGTGTAGTGAGACTCGTAGGTACAATGATTTTTTCGTAGTAGAAAATCGGTTATCAGAATTTCCAGTCCCATTAAGATAATTATACTAGTGAAAGGGTATACAACACGATGATCTCATAAACAAGTAAATATTTAATCTTAAATAGGAGATAACTGATCGCAGCGTTATATAAAGACTGGAATACTGTTTATTCGATTATAGAGAGATGAGGCATACTAATGTCGCATCTCCATTTTTTTTTGACAATAATTCTCTCTTTTTGCGAATACTAAGACAGGAGGAAAGAAATGAACGAATTAATCGGACGAAAAGTAATGAAAAAGGAGCTGAATACTGATATAGATATCTCTTCAGCGATTCAATTGCCTGCCATGAAAGAATATGGAGATAAAATTGAATGCGGCAGATGTGGGATGAAGCATCTGAAAGCTTTTGTTCAGCTGTCTCAAAATTTCTATTTTTGCCCAAGCTGTATTCAGTTTGGCAGAGTTGACAGCGATGAGATTTTTTATCATCTCCCAGAGACTCAAATTGTTCCCAGAGAAGTTCTCTTTATCTGGCAGGGGCAGCTGACGGACGGTCAACAAGAGGTTTCACAAAATTTGCGGACCATTATCACAAAGAACAGAAACGGCATGATCTGGGCAGTTACAGGAGCAGGAAAAACGGAAATGCTCTTTCATGCGATTTATGAAGCACTGGAAGAGGGGAAACGTGTTGGACTGGCATCTCCCAGAGTGGATGTTTGTTTGGAGCTTTATCCTAGAATTCAGGAGGTTTTTCCAGAAGAGCCAATTACTTTGCTGCATGGAAAGTCTGAAATTCCCTATAATTATACAAAATTAGTTATTTGCACCACACATCAGCTGCTGCGTTTTTATCAGGCTTTTGACTTGCTTATCATTGATGAAGTCGATGCATTTCCGTATGTGAACGAACAAATACTGCATATCGGTGCTCAAAATGCATTAAAAGAGACGGCTAGCTTGATTTATCTCACTGCTACTCCAACAAAAGAGCTTCTTCAAAAACAGAAGATAAATGAACTGGAAACAATTATATTACCAGCGAGATATCACCGCCGGAAACTTCCGGTCCCAAAACTAAAGTGGTGCTTTCAATGGCGCAAAGCGATTAATCAGGGAAAGATTCCAAAGCAGATGCTCAGCCTTCTTCATTTACTGATGAAAAAGAACAATGTACTTCTGTTTTGTCCAAGTATTATTGTTTTGGAGAAACTGTATACTTTGATGAAAAAGCAGCTGCCTGATGGAATGGTAGCTGCTGTTCATTCCAAAGATGAGGAGCGGGCAGAGAAAGTAATGAGGATGAGAAAAAATGAGTTCCGTCTATTTTTAACAACAACAATTCTTGAAAGGGGCGTGACCTTTGATCAGGTTTCAGTCATGGTACTGGGAGCGGAGCATCGGGTATTCACCGAATCTGCTCTGGTTCAGATCGCAGGAAGGGTGGATCGTAAAATGATCCACACAAACGGTGAAGTCTGGTTTGTCCATGATGGACAAACTAGAGAAGTAAAGAACAGTATTCGACAAATACAGCAAATGAATAAGCTGGCGGAGGAGCAAGGACTGGTAGATGAACTGTGTTTATTGTGAGCATCCTTTTATTAAAGTTCCTTCCATTACAGAACTTCTGCTGTTTAAACCCATTTCTGATCATGAGCTTTGCCTTCAGTGTCAGAAAAAATTTCATTTGATTGATAAAAGCTCAGTTTGTTCAGGCTGCTGCAGGGAATACCCTGGAAATCTTTGTGAAGACTGCAAAAGGTGGCAAAGCAAATATCCTGCATACCCTTTTAGTCATACTGCATTATTTCATTATGACAGTGAAATGAAACAGTGGTTTGAGGAATATAAGTTCAAAGGCAACTACGCTCTGAGTCATACTTTTTCAAAAGAAATTTCAAATTTTTTTAAGCAGAAGAAAAATTCTTTGATTATTCCGCTTCCTTTATCGCAAAAAAGACTGGCGATTCGGGGATTTAATCAGGTGGAAGGTATTCTGGCAAGTGCCGGTGTATCCTATTCAGATTATCTATTGAGAATCAGAGAAGATAAACCACAGGCGCAAAAAAGCCGTTTGGAGCGATTGTCAGGTGAACAGCCCTTTGTATTGAAACCCGAATATGAATCCTGTTTGACGAATCAAGCTGTTTTTTTAGTTGATGATATATATACTACAGGAAGAACGCTTTTCTATGCCTCGGAAATTATCTTAAAGTATCCTGTAAAAAAGCTTGAAACTTTTTCTTTAGCTCGATAACTTAAATGATTTTCATAAAATTTGAATGGCAATTTTGTTGGCAAATAGTTAATAGTTAGCTATAATAGAGAATAAGAAGAGAGAAGGAAAGAGTGGTCCTTTGAATTCTCTCTTTAGTGGTAGATGAAAGGGGCAATTGTTATGTTTAGATATAATGTACGTGGAGAAAACATTGAAGTAACAGAAGCAATCCGTGATTACGTAGAGAAGAAAGTTAAGAAACTGGAAAGATATTTCAGTGATTCACCAGAAGCAACTGTTTACGTTAATTTGAAAGTTTACACTGAAAAAACTGCTAAAGTTGAAGTAACTATCCCTCTTCCGTATCTAGTTTTAAGAGCTGAAGAAACTTCTCCTGATTTATATGCGAGCATTGATTTAGTTGTAGATAAACTGGAACGTCAAATCCGTAAATTTAAAACAAAAATCAATCGCAAATCACGCGAAACCGGTACAGAAATTATGAAGGAAGCTGTCTTCTTTACTGAAGATGACAATAATTCAGAAGAAAATTCAGAACTTGATATCGTACGTACAAAACGCCTTTCACTAAAACCAATGGATAGTGAAGAAGCTGTTTTACAAATGAACATGCTTGGACATAATTTCTTCATCTTTGAAGATTCTGACACTAATGGCACAAGCATTGTTTATCGTCGTAAAGACGGTAAATATGGATTGATTGAAACAGACTGAGTTTGAATCATTCCAAAGGTGGAAATATTAATAGTCGACTGGAGTAAGGCAGTTGCTTTTCTCCAGTTTTTATTGTAAATATAGTTGCAAGTACATAGAAATATTTAGGGAATTCTTTTTAGTAAGTTATTTCCTTTCTTAAGAAGTAATGATAAAATAAGAAGGATGATTGTACATTCTTGTAAAAATGACTGTGTAATTCGAAGAAAAAAATAAATAGAGTTAATTGAAAGGAACACTTAAAAAATGGCAAATTTTCTGAGACAGATGATTGAAAATGATAAAAAGGAACTGAAGCGGCTGGAAGCTATCGCAGATAAAATTGACAGCTTTGCTTCAACCATGGAACAATTAAAAGATGAAGACTTTGCAGGAAAAACTGAAGAATTGAAAGGACGCTATCAAAAAGGAGAAACTCTTGATCAGCTGCTTCCGGAAGCTTTTGCTGTTGTTCGTGAAGGGGCAAAAAGAGTCTTGGGACTGTATCCTTACCGAGTTCAGCTTATGGGAGGGATTGTCCTGCATGATGGCAATATTCCTGAAATGAGAACCGGTGAAGGGAAAACCCTGACAGCAACAATGCCGGTTTATTTAAATGCACTCTCAGGAGAAGGTGTTCACGTTGTAACCGTGAATGAATATCTGGCAACACGTGACTCCAATGAAATGGGTGAATTGTATAATTTTCTTGGTCTAAGTGTTGGACTGAATATCAACTCAAAATCAGCAGAAGAAAAACGTGCAGCCTATGCAGCAGATATTACTTACAGTACAAATAATGAGCTTGGTTTTGATTACCTCAGAGATAACATGGTAGTTTATAAAAACCAAATGGTTCAACGTCCGCTGAACTATGCGATTGTGGATGAAGTTGACTCGATTTTAGTCGATGAAGCACGTACACCTTTGATTATTTCAGGGCAAGCTGAAAAATCAACTGGCTTGTATACTCGTGCAGATAATCTGGTAAAACGCTTGAAAGAAGAAGAAGATTATAAGATTGATGTTCAGTCAAAAACGATTAATCTGACAGAAGCCGGTATGGAAAAAGCCGAAGAAACTTTTGGTCTGGAAAATCTTTATGAAATTGAAAATACAGCTTTAACCCATCACTTGGAGCAGGCACTTCGCGCCAACTATATCATGATTCGCGACATTGACTATGTTGTGCAGGAAGGCAAAGTGCTGATTGTTGACCAGTTTACTGGACGTATTATGGATGGTCGTCGCTACTCTGACGGACTGCATCAGGCGATTGAAGCCAAAGAAGGCGTGGAAATCGAAGATGAAACAAAAACAATGGCAACAATCACGTTCCAAAACTATTTCCGGATGTATAAAAAGTTGTCTGGTATGACAGGGACTGCGAAAACGGAAGAAGAAGAATTCCGTGAAATTTATAATATGCAGGTTATCCAGATTCCAACAAACAAACCAATTATTCGTGATGATCGTGCAGATTTGCTTTATCCAACACTGAAAAGTAAATTTATAGCGGTAGTTAATGATATTAAAGAACGTTATCATAATGGGCAGCCAGTCTTGGTTGGTACTGTTGCTGTAGAAACATCTGAGTTGCTTTCTGATATGCTGAATAAGGAAAAAATACCGCATGAAGTATTAAATGCAAAAAATCACTTTAAAGAAGCGGAAATCATTATGAATGCTGGTCAAAAAGGCGCTGTTACTATTGCAACCAACATGGCTGGTCGTGGTACCGACATTAAGTTGGGACTTGGTGTGATTGAATTAGGCGGTTTGGCTGTAATTGGTACTGAACGTCATGAATCACGACGTATCGACAATCAGCTGCGCGGACGTTCGGGCCGGCAGGGAGACCCGGGTGTTTCTCAATTCTACCTTTCTTTAGAGGATGATTTGATGAAACGTTTTGGTACAGATCGTATCAAAGTATTCCTTGATCGGATGAAGATTGATGAAGAAGATGCGGTTATTCAAAGTAAAATGCTGACAAAACAGGTTGAATCTGCACAGAAACGAGTGGAAGGAAACAACTATGATACTCGTAAAAATGTCTTGCAGTATGATGATGTCATGCGCGAACAGCGTGAAGTTATTTATGCACAGCGCCAGCAAGTTATTATGGAAGAAAATGATCTGACAGAAATTTTGCTGAATATGGTGAAACGTACTATCGGACGTGTTGTTGACAGCCATACCCAACTGGAAAAAGAAAATTGGAACATTGAAGGTATTGTTGATTTTGCCGGCTCTGCTCTTTTACATGAAGATGAAGTTTCTGCGGAAGATATTAAAGATAAAACACCTGAACAAATCAAAGAATATTTGTATGAGGCTGCCCATAAAGTTTATGAAACAAAAGCAGGACAGCTGAATGGACCGGAACAAATGCTTGAATTCCAAAAAGTGGTTATTCTGCGTGTTGTAGATACAAAATGGACGGATCATATCGATGCGATGGATCAGCTGCGTCAATCAGTGGGATTGCGTGCATATGGACAAAATAATCCATTAGTGGAATACCAGACTGAAGGATACCAAATGTTTGAAGATATGGTTGGAGCGATCGAGTTTGAAGTAACCCGTCTGTTTATGAAATCAGAGATTCGCCAAAATGTTCAAAGAGAACAGGTTGCTAAAGGTGAAGCAAGTCATCCAGGCGAAACAGCAGAAGAACAAAGTAATACTTCTGCTAAAAAGAAACCTGTTAAAGTGGATAAAAAAGTTGGAAGAAATGATCCATGTCCATGCGGCAGTGGAAAAAAATACAAAAACTGTCATGGTAAAAATGCGTAATATGTGAAGAAATCGGGACGGAAGTATTCAACTTCAAAGAATGAACAGAAATTGATAACTGAATGGCAGGTTGACTGCGACTGTTTATTTGCAGAAAGCGGAGCATTCAATTTTGCAGAGAAACTGTTTAGTACTGCTTAGTAGGAAATGGTTCTCAGTTAAATCAAATTCTGATTCATTTTATAGGAGTGACTTCTGTCCCGCTGTTTTATTGAGCTGAAAAAAGTTGATGCAGATCATCTGTTTTCAGAACTGAAATAATCATACAGTCAAATGTTTTAGTTTGGCTGGCTGCATCCATAAAAATTAAAGAATTGCTAAAGATGAATAAGTCAGCAGTTGATATTTCTTTTTTTCTCCTGTAGTCTTTAGTATCTATTAATTCTATGGGCAAAAACAGCAAAATTCCATTTAGTATATGAAAAGAAAGGAATGTTTCAATTTATGGAAAATGCAGAAATTCGCCGTTCTTTAGATGAAATGAATGAAAAAATCAACAGCTATAGGGGGTCTCTTTGACTTAGATCAGTTAGAGGAAGACATTGCTGAGGCTGAACATAGAATGGCAGAACCGGGCTTTTGGGATAATACAGAAGAAGCGCAAAAGCTGATTAATGAAACCAATATTTACAAAGAGAAATTTCAGCAGTTTAATCAGTTGTCTGAGGAACTTGAAGAATTGGAGATCATGAATGAACTGCAGCAGGAAGAGTATGACCAGGAGACACAGGATGAGTTGGTGGAAAGAATTCAAAAGCTAACTGAAAAGCTGGCTGTTTATGAACTTTCTCTTCTGTTAAATGAACCGTATGATAAGAATAATGCAATCATTGAACTGCATCCGGGAGCTGGCGGTACTGAATCACAGGATTGGGGGAGTATGCTCCTTAGAATGTATACACGCTGGGCAGAAAGCCATGGCTTTCAAGTTGCGACACTGGATTATCTTGCAGGAGATGAAGCGGGGATCAAGAGTGTTACACTGGAAATAAAAGGGTATAATGCTTACGGCTATTTAAAATCCGAAAAAGGCGTTCATCGTCTGGTTAGAATTTCTCCGTTTGATTCAGCCAAGCGCCGACATACTTCATTTTGTTCTGTCGATGTAATGCCTGAACTGGATGATACGGTAGAAATAGATATTAATACAGATGATTTGAAAGTTGATACGTATCGTGCCAGCGGGGCCGGAGGACAGCATATCAATAAGACAGAGTCGGCAGTTCGGATTACTCATATTCCAACTGGGACGGTAGTTGCCAGCCAGGCTCAGCGCTCTCAGCTGAAGAACAGGGAGCAGGCAATGTCTATGCTGAAAGCAAAACTTTATCAGCTGGAACTTGAGAAAAAGGAACAGGAAGCAGCAAGCCTGCGTGGCGAGCAGCTCGAAATTGGCTGGGGCTCTCAGATTCGTTCCTATGTTTTTCATCCATACTCCATGGTTAAGGATCACCGGACGAATCATGAAACTGGAAATGTACAAGCTGTGATGGATGGAGATCTTGATGGATTTATTGATGCGTATTTAAAAATGCAGATTAATTAGCTTTAGTTTGTAAATGAAATATAACTGTAAAGTCTTGCAAGAGGATTGAAACAAATTAATGCTATAATAAGCAATGATTTTATACAGAGATGGAGAGAAAACATCATGATTGAAATGAAAGATATAATGAAGAAGTATTCTAATGGAACAACAGCTATTAGAAATCTTTCAATAGAAATAAAACCTGGTGAGTTTGTCTACGTTGTAGGACCTTCAGGTGCTGGTAAATCAACGTTTATCAAACTGATGTACCGCGAGGAAAAAGCAACAAAAGGCAAATTAAAAGTTGCCGGACACGACTTGATAAAGATCAAGAACACTGAGGTTCCTTATCTGAGAAGAGAAATTGGAATTGTTTTCCAGGACTATAAACTGTTAAGCAAAAAGACTGTTTATGAGAATGTTGCCTACGCAATGCAGGTAATTGGAAGAAAACCGCGTGAGGTGAAAAAACGTGTAATGGAAGTGTTAGATTTAGTTGGTTTGAAACATAAAGTACGTGTTTTCCCAAGCGAACTATCTGGAGGAGAACAACAGCGTGTTTCTATTGCCCGTGCAATTGTTAATACACCAAAAGTTCTTATTGCCGATGAGCCTACCGGAAATCTTGATCCGGAAAATTCCTGGGAAATCATGAAATTACTGGATCGAATCAATGCCCAGGGAACAACGGTTGTGATGGCAACGCATAACAGCACGATCGTAAACACCATCCGTCACAGAGTTATTGCGATAGAAAATGGACGGATCATTCGAGATCAAGCGGAAGGGGATTACGGTTACGATGATTAGAACATTTTTTACTCATATGCTTGAGAGTATGAAAAGTTTGAAGCGAAACGGTTGGATGACCATTGCTTCAACCAGTGCTGTGACGATTACACTGATACTTGTTGGTATTTTCATGGCAATTATTTTTAATGCTACAAAGCTTTCAAGAGATATTTCACAAAACGTAACAGTTTCAGTATTTGTTGATATTGGAACAACTGCGGAGGAGATGCAGAATTTAGAAGCTGAACTGGGACAGATTAAAAATGTTGAGAGCATTTCTTATTCAAATAAAGATCAGCAGCTGAAGAAAATACAAGATCAAATGGGAGACGCCTGGAATTTATTTGAAGGCGACAGCAACCCGCTTTATGATGTGTATTATCTAAGTGCAAAAGAACCTGAACAGACAAAGAAAATATCAGAGGATGCCGGAAAACTTCAAAATGTTTTTAAAGCCGATTACGGCGGTGTTTCATCAGATAAGATTATTCAACTGGCAAAAACAGTTCAAACCTGGGGACTTGCTGCTGCAGCGTTGTTGCTGTTTGTTGCAGTTTTCCTAATTTCCAATACTATACGTATTACTATCCTTTCCAGACAAAGAGAAATCCAAATTATGCGTCTGGTTGGTGCTAAAAATGGATATATCCGTTGGCCGTTCTTTCTTGAAGGAGCGTGGATTGGGTTATTGGGAGCTATTGTTCCAATTTTGTTACTGACATTTGGTTATACACAAGCATATAATATTTTGAATTTGCAGCTGCTGCGTTCAAACTATTCCATGCTTAAGCCTGAAAGCTTTTTATGGCAGTTAAATCTGCTGATGGTAGGAACAGGTATGATTATCGGATCAGTAGGATCAATTATTTCAATGCGTCGTTTCTTAAAGATATAAGAATTTAGGCGGAGGTTGTGCTAAACACTCATGAGTGTTTAGCACAACCTCGCTTTTTTTCTTTACTTATTTTAATAAGTTCGCTATTCTTACTATTATGGGAAAGTTAGGGTTGAGGTGAACAGATGAGTTTTGTCATTAATAATTTTTTTGTTATTATTTTTATTGCAAATATTTTACTGTCATTGATTATTGTCTTCTGGGAAAGGAAACAGACTGCACAAACTTGGGCATGGTTGCTGGTTCTGTTGTTTGTTCCAGTTGTTGGATTTATACTCTATATCTTTTTAGGAAGAGGAATTTCCAAAGATAAGATATTTGATATGAAGATGCAGGTTAAGCTTGGCTTGAATGTAGAGATAGAAGTTGAAAAGCAATCGTTAAAGCGGGGACTGTTTCCTCATCCGCCTACGGGTGAGGTAGAATCGAAGCAGCTGATTTATATGCTGACCATTTTTGAAAGCTCTATGTATTCCACAAACAATGATATTGTTTTATATACGGATGGGCGGGAGAAATTTGACGCTCTAATTGATGATATCAAAAATGCAAAAAATCACATTCATATGGAGTACTATATATACCGTTCAGATGAATTGGGTCAGGAAATACGAAGTGAATTAATAGCTGCAGCTAAACGAGGGGTTAAAGTTCGTCTGCTTTTGGATGCATGGGGTTCTACTCAGGTAAATATGAAGTTTTTTGAAGGATTAACGAAAGAAGGAGGGGAAGTTGCTTTCTTCTTTCCATTATTTGTCCCCTATTTAAATCCAAGAATTAATTACCGGAATCACAGGAAAATTGTTGTCATTGACGGAATAATCGGATACACTGGAGGATTCAATGTCGGAAACGAGTATCTGGGACTTGTTGATAAATTTGGGTACTGGAGGGATAATCATCTACGGATATATGGTGATGCTGTGTACAGTATGCAGAACCGGTTCCTGATGGACTGGAATTCTCAGCATACTGAGGAAGTAAGTTACGATGATGCTTATTTCCCATCTATTACTTCTTTAGGGAAACGAGCTGTTCAGGTGGTAACGAGCGGACCTGATTCTGAACATGAACAGATTAAAATGACTTATTTGAAGATGATTTCCATTGCAAAGAAAGAAATTCTAATTCAGACTCCTTACTATATTCCTGACGAATCTATCCATGAGGCAATTAAGCTTGCATTGCTGTCTGGTGTGAAAGTAAGAATTCAAATTCCAAATAAACCAGATCATATGCTGGTTTACTGGGCAACCTATTCGTTTGCTGCTGAACTGCTTGAGTATGGTGCAATTATTGAAACCTATGAAAATGGTTTTATACATGCTAAAACGATGATTATAGATGGAGGAATTGTATCTGTGGGATCAGCGAACATCGATGTTCGTTCATTCCGACTGGATTTTGAAGTCAATACGATTATTTATGATCAGGAATTTTCAGAAAAAGTCAGAGATTCATTCTATGAAGATTCGCAAGTATCTGAGCTCCTGACTCAGGAAAAGTACAATGCACGCGGCTTTTGGATTAAACTCAAAGAAGGGTTGGCTAGACTAATTTCACCTTTGCTGTGAACTAAACAGAATGAGTAGAGTAAGAACTGGCATTTGATTTTTAAGATACAAGCCCATAAGATAGTATTACTGAAATCGGAGAGAATCTCCGATTTTTTGTTATTTTATTATGATAATGCAGTGGGTTTGAGAAAAAGTAAAGAAATTTAATTTTCAAGTTCCAATGTTAATGTTAAAATGAACTGAATGAAAGTATTTGGAGGATTGTTGAAAAATGAAAACGAAATTATTCATTCTTTTTAGCTTTATTAGTTTGGTCGGACTTTCAGGCTGTGCCAGCTGGATTGATCGTGGAGAATCAATTACTGCTGTCGGCTCATCTGCGTTGCAGCCTTTGGTGGAAACCGCAAGTGAAGCCTACCAAAACAGTAACCCTGGAAGGTTCATCAATGTTCAGGGCGGCGGAAGCGGAACTGGGCTGAGCCAGGTTCAGGCCGGTGCTGTAGAAATAGGAAATTCTGATCTGTTTGCAGAAGAGAAAAAAGGGATTGATGCCGATAAACTGGTTGATCATAAAGTAGCAGTTGCCGGAATTACCCCAATTGTAAACAAAAATATCGGCGTGACTGATATCTCATTGGAAAATCTGAGAAAGATCTTTCTTGGAGAAATAAAGAACTGGAGCGAACTGGGCGGTACCGATGTGGAAGTGGTTATATTAAATCGTGCTTCAGGAAGCGGTACACGTGCAACTTTTGAACAATGGGTTCTTGACGGTCAGACAGCTGTAAAGGCACAAGAACAGGATTCCAGCGGGATGGTTCGATCTATTGTTTCAGATACGCCCGGAGCAATCAGCTATACGGCTTTTTCATATGTAAATGATCAGGTTGCGACATTAAGCGTTGATGGCATAGAACCAACGGATGAAAATGTAACAACAAACGCCTGGAAAATCTGGTCCTATGAACATATGTATACATTGGGCGAACCGCAAGAATTAACAAAGGATTTTCTTGAATTTATGCTGTCGGATCAGGTGCAGGGAGAGATTGTTGAACAGCTGGGGTACATTCCTGTTTCCAAAATGAAAGTTGAACGGGACTGGGAAGGAAATTTAATCAATTAATCATCTTTACACAAAATTTACAAACTTAACATAAGATTTACATGTTATTAAATGCAAATTGATATTCAACGCGTAGACTTGAATTTATCTTATAGTGCTCAAGGAGGGGTTTTCTTGGAAGATGTGCAGAAGCAATTACTGACAAAATCAAAACGGTCAAGAATGGAGCAACGGGGAAAATTTATCAGTTTCTTATGTATTGCTCTAATTGTACTCGTGGTACTTTCAATTTTTTATTTCGTAGCAAGCAAAGGTATGGCAACCTTTTTTGTAGATAAAATAAATGTTTTTGATTTTATATTTGGAACAGATTGGAATCCCAGTGCGACTGGACCTGGCGGACAGCCAATGGTTGGTGCGCTTCCAATGATTACGGGGTCATTCATAGTGACATTTCTATCAGCCATTATTGCAACACCTTTTGCTATTGGTGCAGCAGTATTTATGACGGAAATTTCCCCGAAAAAAGGCTCAAAAATTCTGCAGCCGGTTATTGAATTATTAGTGGGTATTCCTTCTGTGGTTTACGGTTTTATCGGACTGACAGTGATTGTACCCTTTATCCGCTCGATCTTTGGAGGAACTGGTTTTGGTATTTTGGCTGGGACATTTGTTCTGTTTGTTATGATTTTACCTACGGTTACTACGATGACTGTCGATGCCTTAAAAGCTGTTCCACGTCACTACCGGGAAGCGTCTCTGGCTTTAGGGGGAACACGTTGGCAGACAATCTATAAAGTAGTTTTAAGAGCGGCTGTTCCAGGAATTCTGACAGCTGTTGTGTTTGGAATGGCTCGGGCGTTTGGTGAAGCGTTGGCTATTCAAATGGTTATTGGTAATGCTGCTGTCATGCCAAATGGATTCACAACACCGGCATCAACATTGACAAGTATCTTAACGATGGGAATCGGTAATACAATTATGGGCACAGTTGAGAACAATGTTCTCTGGTCACTGGCTCTGATTTTACTCCTAATGTCCTTATTATTTAATATTATCATTCGAATTATTGGCAGGAAGGGAGCGTTGAAATAATGAATGCTAAAAAAGCTGATAAAATAGCAACAGGTGTTCTTTATACCGTTTCCGGAGTCATCGTCCTGTTATTGGCAGCGTTGCTGCTGTTCATTCTATTTAGAGGACTCCCTCATATTTCCTGGAGCTTCCTGACAACACCATCTAAAGCTTATCAGGCAGGCGGAGGAATTGGGATTCAATTATTTAACTCTCTTTATCTGCTATTAATAACAATGCTTATCAGTATGCCGATTTCTCTGGGAGCAGGAATATATTTATCGGAATATGCAAAAAAGAATTGGCTGACAGATGTGATTCGAACCTCTATTGAAATTTTGAGCTCATTACCGTCAGTCGTAGTAGGTCTTTTTGGTTTTTTAGTTTTCGTTGTTCAAATCGGTTACGGGTTTTCAATTATTTCTGGTGCACTTGCACTGACGTTCTTTAATCTGCCTTTACTGACAAGAAATGTGGAAGAATCGCTTAAAGCTGTACATTACACACAGCGTGAGGCGGGACTTGCTCTAGGCTTGTCTCGCTGGGAGACAGTGAGAAAGGTCATTATACCTGAAGCAATGCCGGGAATTCTGACAGGACTGATTTTGAGCTCAGGACGGATATTTGGCGAAGCAGCCGCCTTGATTTATACAGCTGGACAAAGCGCACCTGCTTTGGATTTCAGTAATTGGAATCCATTGAGTATTTCCAGTCCAATCAGTATTTTCAGACAGGCGGAAACATTAGCTGTTCATATCTGGAAAATCAATTCAGAAGGAACCATGCCGGATGGTCCGGCAGTATCAGCAGGAGCCTCTGCAGTTTTAATCATCGTTGTTTTGTTATTCAACTTTGGTGCCCGGTTTATCGGAAATAAACTGCACAAGCGATTGACATCAGCGTAATGTTAGGGGTAGACAAATGAAAGAATATAATTTGAATGAAACAAATATTATCCAGTTAAATCCTGAAGAGACGCCCATTGCTCTTTATACAGAGGACTTGCATGTTTGGTATGGTGACAATGAAGCGATTAAGGGCGTAGACCTTCAATTTGAAAAGAGCAAGATTACTGCGCTTATCGGGCCTTCCGGCTGTGGAAAATCCACTTATCTGCGTTCGTTGAATCGAATGAATGATGGAATTGCAAACACCAAAATTACAGGGAAAATTATGTACAAAGGTGTGGATGTGAACAGTAAGAAGGTTGATGTCTATGAAATGCGTAAGCGAATCGGTATGGTGTTTCAGCGTCCAAATCCGTTCAGCAAATCAATCTACGAAAATATTACTTTTGCATTGAAACAGCATGGGGAAAAAGATAAAAATAAACTTGATGAAATTGTTGAAACAAGCTTGAAGCAGGCTGCATTGTGGGATCAGGTAAAAGATAATTTGAATAAGAGTGCGCTGGCTTTATCCGGAGGTCAGCAGCAACGTTTGTGTATTGCACGGGCAATTGCAATGAAACCGGATATTCTTTTATTAGATGAGCCGGCAAGTGCATTGGACCCTATTTCAACAGGAACTGTGGAAGAAACACTGGTCAGCCTGAAAGACAATTATACAATTATTATTGTAACGCACAATATGCAGCAGGCAGCACGTATCAGTGATCAAACAGCATTTTTCTATTTAGGAAAAGTTATTGAATACGACGAAACACGTAAAATCTTTACGCGACCAAAAATACAGGCAACAGAAGATTATGTTTCCGGACATTTTGGTTAGGAGGAAAAAGATGACAAAAGAAATTATTTCATCCAAGGATCTGCATTTATATTACGGGAAAAAAGAAGCCCTGAAGGGAATCGATCTTTCGATTAATCAGGGAGAAATTACGGCAATGATCGGTCCGTCCGGCTGTGGGAAATCCACTTATCTGCGGTCGTTAAATCGAATGAATGATCTGATTCCGGGGGTAACGATAACTGGCAGTGTTATGTATAAAGGAAAAGATATCTACGGACCTAAAACAGATACTGTAGAGCTTCGTAAAGAAATCGGCATGGTATTTCAACAGCCTAATCCTTTTCCGTTTTCCGTATATGAAAATGTCATATATGGATTGCGTTTAAAAGGTGAAAAGGATAAACAGGTACTGGACGAAGTGGTGGAAACAAGCCTGAAAGCTGCTTCTGTTTGGGATGATGTGAAAGATAAACTGCATAAAAGTGCGTTATCTTTATCTGGAGGACAGCAGCAGAGAGTCTGTATTGCCAGAGTATTAGCAGTAAATCCTGAAATTATTTTGCTTGATGAGCCGACCAGTGCTCTGGATCCTGTATCGAGCGGGAAGATTGAAAGTATGCTGCTGACATTGAAAGAACAATATACGATGATTATGGTTACACACAATATGTCTCAGGCTTCTCGTATTTCTGATAAGACAGCTTTCTTTTTGCAGGGAGAACTGATAGAATTTAACGATACGAAAAAAATCTTTTTGAATCCGAAGAAAAAAGAAACAGAAGATTATATATCAGGGAAATTTGGATAAGTCTGAATCACAGATTTATTTAGAAGGCTGCAGGGAGTTAGTATTATTGAAAGAGAAAAAAGAAGAAAGTAGTCGAAAAATTTTAGACGATTACTTTACATACAGAGAATGTAAGGAGGAAGGTATATGCTGCGCAGTCAGTTTGAAGAAGAATTATTAAATCTGCATAATCAATTTTATGAAATGGGAATGATGGTGAGCAATGCAGTTCATAAGTCTGTTCGTGCCTATATTGACCACAATAAGGAACTTGCTCAGGAAGTGATTGATTATGATACTGAAATCAATGACATGGAAGTAAAGCTGGAAAAGAAAAGTTTTGAAATGATTGCTTTACAGCAGCCGGTGACAACTGATTTACGAATGATCATTACAGTGATGAAAGCCAGCTCTGATTTGGAAAGAATGGCAGATCATGCTGTTTCCATCGCAAAATCAGCAATCCGCTTAAAAGGAGAAACACGAATTCCTGAAATTGAGAAAGAAATATCCGATATGTCTGATTTTGTGAAAAAAATGGTGGACAATGTATTGATCGCCTATGTGAAAACAGATGAAAAGGATGCACGTATGATTGCTACAATGGACGATACTGTGAATGACTACTTTAACAGTATCTACAAAAATTCGGTTAGAAGCATGCAGGAAAATCCCGAAACAGTAATCAGCGGAACAGACTATCTTCATGTGGCAACATATTTGGAGAGAATTGGTGACTATGTAACGAATATCTGTGAATGGATTGTCTATCTTGCAACAGGAAAAATTACTGAATTAAACACCAATCACGATGAATAATTAAATGAATAGTACGACGAAGTTGTGACAAAGCGTCTCCATGCGATGAGTAATCGCAGGAGCACTTGCACGAACTTAATTGCGACGAGTAACCGCAGGAGCAGAAGTGTTCTAGCTCAAGAACCAAGTAGGTATCATCTACTCTGACAAGTCAATCGTAGTGATTTATGACACCAAGAAGGATAATCCGAAAATTGTCATGGAACACTATTTATGAAATGAATAGCTGTGGATTGATATCTACTTGGAGCTGTCTATATTTTTGAGAGTATTCGGCTTATTTCCGAGATGTTGCCTGCGATTAATCGGCACAGATTAGGACCGACAAGTGCTAGTTCTACTTTGCCGCTTCTGCTTATATTCGCACTTTAGCAGAATGGTATGCGTAGTTTCGATAAGTATTTCTTGAATGAAACTAGCTCACTTGATGTAGTAGAACGGTATGCGGAGCAGAGCTGCTGTCTCTACGAGTCCAACGATTCTCTAGACAAAACATTACACTGTATCCATTTTTCTTCGTCTACGGTTCTCACTACACTACACTACACAACACTACACTTCGTTTCGATCTCATCAATTTCTAAATGGCAAAGCCACTAAGAATTGAAGGACTTCGTTTCGATCTCATCAATTTCTAAATGGCAGAGCCACTAAGAATTGAGGGGCTTCATTCTGATCCTCGAAGCATGGAGAGGATTTGTAACACCATTTATTCGGTTTTAAGGGTTCTGGACATATTAATGTCACAGACCTATTTTTTTTGAAGAAAGGCAACTCGATTACAAAAAATTTTTATTTTTTAATTTTCCGCTGATAAAATGAAGTATCCAGCAGAAAACCAGTGTACTGACCGAATTAAAAAAGGTTATACTTTTAATCCAAGAAACGTGGAGCCAGAACGGGAGCAACTCGGCAGAAAATGCTGATTTTATCCCTAACTGGAGTCAAACTAGCTGTAAAAATTATAGAAACAGCTTAAAATTTTCTAAGAACATCATGTATAGACTATTTTTTAGTGCAATTTATAATTTGGTCAGAGTGTTAGGGTTTGTCTGAAAACTATTGAGGGAATGGCTTTTTCAGGAATTTAAGCGATAGTCATGGGGAGAAATACAGTTTATGTGATTCATAAGCGAGGGTTTATAACGGCGATATCTGTAGAAATTATGAAAAGACTCGCTGCTAGAGTATTCATACCGATTCTAAATTGTTTTCTTTCTATATAAAATAATCAGTAATAATTGACCATCCATTATGAAATGTTTTATGATTAAACCAGATAAGAAAGCGGAGAATTGCTGTGTTTTTTGAATGTCCTTAAGAATGAGGGAAAATTCATTCTTAAGTCCTATGACAAAGAAATGAAAAAAAGGCATAATAATACATGTAAGGAAGACACCTTAGGGTGAAAAATTTGCTAAGGAGGCAATTTCCATGAAAGAAAGAGAAAGAGTACTGGATTTAGTAAAAAAAGGAATCCTGTCATCTGAGGAAGCCTTGGTCTTATTAGAAAACCTGGCAACTGAAAAAGATGAAAAACAGATAAAAAAAGCTGCAGATGAAGTAGATGTAACAACTACGAATGTTGATTCAAAAGAAAGTGACCAAGTTGCTGATTTATTAGATGAGTTAGAATCTGAAAAAGAAACAGTGGAAGACGAGAAAAGCGCTGCTGATTCTTTTGAAGAACAAACAAAAGCGAGTATAGAAGCAGATCGAAAAAATTTGGAAAAGATTTTAGATGAGCTGGCAACTAAAGCAAATCAGGCTTCTGTGGAACTGGATGAAGTAAATGCTGAGATTGCGGGAATCAAAGAAGAAATTAAAGAAACGCAAGAAGCTCTGATGGAGCTGAACACCAAGGAAGAACTAGGTGAGCTTTCTGAAGAAGATCTGAAAATAAGAGCTGATTTGGAAGAAGAGCTTAAAAAGCTAGAAGATTCTCTGGCTGATAGCAGTCAGGAAAAGATTGCGTTGGAAGCAGAACTGAAAAATATACGTAAAGAACAATGGACTGAAACGAAGGATCGTGTAACTTCAAAATTTGATATTCCGGATGACTGGAAAGAGCAGGCAACTGATACAATAAATCAGGTTGGCGAAAAAATGAGTGAAGCCGGTTCTCAATTAGGTTCATTCCTAAAGAAAACATTCAGTACAGTAGCTGAAACGGTTAACGAAAACGTTGAATGGAAAGATATTAATTTCCGTGTACCGGGTGTGGCTACAACGAAATTTGACCATGAGTTTAATTATCCTGCTGTTGAAGCAAGCTTGATTGATGTGAAAGTGGCCAACGGAAATGTTGTTTTCAAAACATGGGATCAGGATGATGTAAAAGTGGAAGGAAAGATCAAACTCTATGGTAAAATGGACGGAGACACACCTTTGGAAGCCTTCCTTGAAAGAAGTCAGATTGATGTGGATGATGAAGTCATTTCATTCCAAATTCCAAATAAACGCGTAAGAGCTGACCTTGTATTCTATCTACCTGCACGTACATATGATCATGTATCTGTTAAATTACTGAATGGTAATATCACGGTGGAAGAATTAAAAGCAAAAGATGTTTATACGAAGTCTACAAATGGCTCAATTACTTTTAACGACATCAATGCAACGATGTTGGAAGTAGAAGGAGTAAATGGCGATATTAAAGTCCTTAAAGGAGAAATTCTGGATAATATTATCGAAACAGTAAACGGTACTGTTACAGTTGCAGCAACTCCTCAAACGATTGCAATCTCTTTAATCAACGGGGATATTCGAATTACTGTAAAGGAAAATACGTTGAAAAAAATTGAAGCAAGTTCAGTGAACGGGAATGTAAAAATTGCTTTACCGCTGATGCTTGGTATTGAAGGAACTGTTAAAACAAGCTTAGGCAGTATTAACAGTCGATTGTCAGACTATGAAGTGATCCGTAAGAAAAAAGAACGTACGAATCAGCTGCTTCAATTCAGACGTGTTTCCGATGAGCAAATGGCTCAAATCAATGCTTCTACAACAACAGGAAATATTTATTTGAAAGATACAGACAAATAAATATATAAGTAATTAACCAATAAAGTTATAGTAGAGCGTGGGACAACGTTTAACAGGAACTTTGTCCCGGCTTTTTGAAAAATAATCAACTTATCAGGAATAAGAGGTGAGATTAAAATGAGAAAAAGATTGACGAAATCTTCTAATAACGTAGTTTTTACTGGAACTTTAGCCGGTATCGGCGAGTGGCTGGGTATCGATCCGACAATTGTGCGTGTACTATTTGTGATTATCAGTTTCTTTTCAGCAGCTTTCCCTGGAATTTTTGTGTACATCATTTTAGCGATTGTCATTCCTTCTCCACGTAAAGGAAGCAGTAACCCATATAACTACAATAGAAACGTAAGAAATGAAAATCCTTATAAAAGGCATGAAAGAAAACAAGCTGAAAAAATGGATGATGATGACTGGAGTGACTTTTAATGACCTATTTTCAACGTTTGGTCGTTAATACTTTGATATTTGTTTCGCTGGCAGTTGTTTTTCCAAACATGATTCATGTTAGAAGCTTGGGAATAGCTGTAATTGCGGCATTTGTTTTATCCATATTGAATATGTTCGTCAAACCAATTTTGACAATTTTGTCACTGCCATTTACGTTGCTGACATTTGGATTATTTAGTTTTGTTGTAAATGCGGTAATTTTAAAGATGACCTCCTACTTTGTGGGAGAGATGAATTTTGGCTTTTCGAGTTTCGGTGCTGCGCTATTGATGGCAGTCATTATGTCACTCGTAAATGCCGTTGTCAGTGAGCATAATTTAAATAAAGAAAAAGAATAGACGAGGGCCTTAAGGCACGTCTATTCTTTTTCTATAGGAAATAACTGGTATTCCTCAATACGTTTAAGATAAAGGTGGAGGATCGCCACAAAGTCGATCTGTTTTTTGGAATAGGTACTAAGAGAATCTGGATACTCTGTGATGTTTAAAAGCAATGTTTGGGCAGCTTGCTGCATATTTTGACTACTGCTGGTAATTTTTTCTGGAAACACTTTTTCAGTAACAATTAGACCTTGATAAATCAGGTAGCATTTTACTGTATGATCCATTGGGAGCCACAGTGCATGCCATTCTTTTTGATTAATTGGAGATAAGAGAAGCTGTTTGTTTTTATAGAAGAAAGTCCGGATGAATTTTCCATCATCCCGCCAGCGAGCAGCCTGAATGAACTGCATTTGCTCGGAGGCTTCCAGCATTTTTTCTTCGATACGTTTTTCTATATCCTGTGAATCACCGGAAAACGCTTGTAAAAGTTCTTTTAGGACAAGGTATTTTAATGGTTTTGTCTCATCTGATCGATGGAATAAACGTTGCCATGCATCATTGGGGTTTAGCTGATAGAGTTTTTCCAGTATTGCTATTACTTCAGGGATTTTTTGATAGCCTGCATAAGGACCAAAAGAGTACTTTGCCTCGGGATAAGGAGACTTGTGAAGACGAATAGATGTTTCGCCTTCATGAATTTCCAAATAGCTGTATCTTTCAAAAGCATTCATTTGCCGATTATACATGGGGCGATAATGTTGAATTAAACGACATTCAAGCAATAAGGCATCGAGTTCGGTATCAACATGAATGACATCAAAAGAAGACAGCTGAACAAGCATTCGTTTAACTTTGTTGGAATGCTGATTGTTCTTAATAAAATAACTGCTGACACGTTCTTTTAACTTTTTTGCTTTTCCTATATAAATAATTGTTCCAGATTTATCTTTCATTAAATAAACACCGGGAGAAAGAGGCAGTTTCTTTGCTTCCTTTTTGAGTTGCTCGTTCATATATCAATACCTGACCTTATTTTAAAATCAGTTTAAGTATACTGCGGCTGACAAAATAGTCAAGAGCAATCGTTCCTTGAACAATAGGCTAAATTAATATAGGTAGAAAGTTATTGATTGAAATGATAAAATAGATCGAAGAGAAGAAAGGAATGAGTCGTATTTTATGACAGAAACTGTAAAAATTCGTCAATTAGTGGAAAAGCTTTCTTTAGAAATTGTTTTTGGTTCTGAAGAAGCACTGGATAAAATAATTACAACAGGAGATATTTCGCGTCCCGGTTTAGAGTTAACGGGCTACTTTAATTATTATTCTCATGATCGGCTGCAACTTTTTGGAAATAAAGAGATTGCTTTCGCGGAAAGAATGATTCCAGAAGAACGACTGCTTGTGTTACGGCGAATGTGCTCAGAAGATACACCGGGCTTTATCATTTCCAGAGGATTGGACGTTCCTGAAGAGATGATTCAGGCGGCAAAAGAAAAAGATATGGCTGTTCTTCGCTCACCGATTTCTACTTCACGTTTGTTGGGGGAGCTATCCAGCTTTCTTGATGGCGAACTGGCAAGTCGTACAAGTGTTCATGGGGTATTAGTGGATGTCTATGGCTTGGGAGTGCTGATTCAGGGGGATAGTGGAATTGGGAAAAGCGAAACAGCATTAGAGCTGATAAAGCGCGGGCATCGTTTGATTGCAGATGATCGTGTTGATGTTCATCAGCAGGATGAACTGACATTGGTTGGCGAACCGCCAAAAATTTTGCAACATTTGATAGAAATTAGAGGAATTGGTATTATTGATGTAATGAATCTTTTTGGTGCAAGTGCAGTCAGAGGATCTATGCAGGTTCAATTGGTTGTATATCTTGAAGCTTGGGCAAAAGATAAGCAATATGACCGTTTAGGCAGTAATGATGCAGTGATTGAGATTGGCAACGTGGATGTTCCTCAAATACGTATACCAGTGAAGACGGGGCGAAATGTGGCTATTATTATAGAAGTTGCTGCAATGAATTTTCGTGCTAAAACTATGGGGTATGATGCTACGAAGGAATTTGAAAATAGATTGACAAGCTTAATTGAAGAAAATTCGGGGATGTAGGGGGAATTCACATGTTGGCTCAACTCAGTCCGGTGGCTTTCCGTATTCTGGGAGTTGAAATTTACTGGTATGCAATAATTATTGTATCCGGGATTATTCTTGCTGTCTGGCTAAGCAGCAGAGAAGCAGTTCGAGTTGGAATGCAATCAGATGATGTGGTTGATTTCATGATCTGGGGGCTTCCCAGTGCAATCATCGGAGCCAGATTCTATTATGTTATTTTTGAATGGCAGGATTACCTGAAGAATCCAATTGATATCTTTTTAATTAGAAATGGAGGTCTTGCTGTTTATGGCGGATTGATTGGCGGCGGACTTGCATTGTTTTTCTTTGCAAGAAATCGTTTTATATCTACCTGGCTGTTTTTAGATATTGCAGCACCAAGTGTCATTCTGGCGCAGGGAATCGGCAGATGGGGGAATTTTATGAACCATGAGGCCTATGGACCTGATACAACTAGAAGTTTTTTGGAAAGTCTGCATTTACCAAATTTCCTCATAGAGAATATGAATATAGATGGCATTTACCGTCAGCCGACATTTCTCTATGAATCAATTTGGAGTGTTTTGGGCTTTATCGTGCTTATTTTATTACGCAGGAAAAAGAACTTTTTAAAAGAAGGAGAGATATTTCTTCTTTATGTAATTTGGTATTCTTTTGGCCGTTTCTTTATAGAAGGTCTGCGAACAGACAGTTTGTATGTATTTGACTTAATCAGAGTGTCTCAGCTTTTATCGATTATATTATTTGTTGGTGCGATTGTTTTACTTGCCGTTCGCAGAAGAAATGCAAAACTGCCTTTTTATAATCGAGAGCAACAGCTTTCTCAAAAAAGCGAATAGGGAATCAGAGAATAGATTCAGGCAATGAACAGATTCCATTTTAGGAGGAAAATATACGATGAAACAAAAGATAGCTGTTTTAGGCCCCGGTTCATGGGGAACAGCATTAGCACAAGTATTGGCTGAAAATGGTCATGATGTGCGAATATGGGGAAATAATCCAAAACAGATTGATGAAATTAATGAATATCATACAAATAAGCACTATCTGCCGGATTTAGTGATTCCTGAGTCTATTAAAGGAACGAAAACAATGGCCGAATGTATCAAAGACGTTGATGCAGTACTGTTTGTTGTTCCAACTAAGGCAATGCGCGCAGTGGCAAGAGAATTTGCTGCAGCGGCTGAAAACCAGCCTTTGATTATCCATGCAAGTAAAGGCTTGGAGCAAGGAACACATAAGCGGATTTCTGAAGTGCTGATGGAAGAAATACCAGCTGATAAACGCAAAGGAATTGTTGTTCTTTCAGGACCAAGTCATGCTGAAGAAGTAGCCGTTCATGATATTACGACAATTACTGCAGCAAGTGAAATTATAGAAAATGCAGTATATGTACAGAAATTGTTTATGAACAGCTATTTTAGGATTTACACGAATAAGGATGTTATTGGTGTCGAAACTGGTGCTGCTTTAAAAAATATTATTGCATTAGGTGCTGGTGCCATTCATGGTTTAGGCTTTGGAGACAATGCAAAGGCTGCAATTATGACACGAGGGTTAGCAGAAATCAGCCGTTTGGGTGTTGCAATGGGGGCGAATCCAATGACTTTTATTGGTTTAAGCGGTGTTGGAGATCTGATTGTCACTTGTACCAGTATTCATTCCCGGAATTGGCGGGCAGGCAACCTTTTAGGAAAAGGGCATAGTTTGGATGAAATTCTGGAAAATATGGGGATGATTGTCGAAGGAGTTTCCACGACTAAGGCAGCCTATGAATTGGCTGAACAAATGAATATCGATATGCCGATTACTACGGCTATATATCAGGTATTATACGAACAAAAAGAGGTAAAACAGGCAGCAAAAGAAATCATGCTGCGTGATGGAAAAACGGAAAGTGAATTCTAATAAAGGGGGAACTATTGAAAATGAATGTAAAAAAAGCAGTTATTCCAGCAGCTGGATTGGGAACAAGATTCTTGCCGGCAACAAAGGCAATGGCGAAAGAAATGTTGCCGATTGTCGATAAACCGACAATTCAGTTTATTGTAGAAGAAGCTTTGGCTTCAGGAATTGAAGATATTTTGATTGTCACAGGAAAAGCAAAGCGTCCAATTGAAGATCATTTTGATTCGAATGTTGAATTAGAAACAAATTTGAAAGAAAAAAATAAAACAGAATTATTAAAACTGGTTGAAGAAACGACAGATGTGAATCTTCATTTTATTCGCCAGTCGCATCCTAAAGGATTGGGACATGCGGTCTTACAGGCAAAAGCTTTTGTTGGCAATGAACCGTTTGTGGTTATGCTTGGTGATGATATTATGGATGATGAAATTCCATTGACGAAACAACTGATCAATGACTACGAGGAAACACATGCGTCAACACTTGCTGTTATGGAAGTACCTCATAAAGATACTTCTAAATACGGAATTATTAATCCGGAAACAGAAGTATCAAAGGGCTTGTATAATGTAAAAAACTTTGTTGAAAAACCAGCTCCAAAAGAAGCACCAAGTAATTTAGCCATTATTGGACGTTATCTGCTTACACCGGAAATCTTTCAGGTATTGGAAAATCAAAAACCAGGAGCCGGCGGTGAAATTCAATTAACGGATGCTATTGATACCTTAAATAAAACGCAACGTGTCTTTGCCAGAGCATTTACGGGGAAACGTTATGATGTCGGGGATAAATTCGGCTTTATGAAAACAAGTATTGAATACGGTCTGACACATCCTGAGGTAAAAGATAATTTAAGACAGTATTTGCTTGAGCTGGGGCAGGAATTGCTGAAAGAAGAAAAAGCAAGCAACCCTAAAGAAAAATAGTATTGTATGGACAGAAGCCGGAGACAGATAAGATCTCCGCTTCTGTTTTTTTGATAATCATTGAAATAAATTTTTTTGAGGAACTTGTGATATTTTATTATGGAGTGAACAGAAAGAAATTGGTATAATAAATAAGGGAAAAGTCATTTAATGATTTGTAGAAAAGTATAGCAAATGTTATGCTAAGTAAAATGGATGTTTGAAAGGAGTAAAATTATGACAGGTGGAGAAATTGCAGGACTGATAGCTGCTTCAGCATTTGCTGTTTTAGTATTGTTTATCGGGTTTCTACTGGTAAAAATATCAAAAACAGTGGACCAGGTAACAAAAACGGTAGATGAGGCAAATAAAACAATTTCGGTTATCACAAATGATGTGGACATTTTATCAAAGCAAGTGGAGGGACTGCTCGTAAAAAGCAATGATCTTCTAAATGATGTCAATCAGAAGGTAGCGACGATTGATCCTTTGTTTCAAGCCGTTGCTGATCTGAGTGAAAGTGTTTCTGAATTGAATCTTTCAAGCAGAAATCTAATCAGTAAAGTTGGAGCTGTTGGGAAAACAACGGCAAAAGCAGGCGTTGTCAGCAAAGTTGGGGGAGCAGCCTTTCGAGCAATGCGATCAAAAAAGAAGTAAGTAGTAATTAATAATAGATGGAGGAATAGAGATATGGCTAAAAAAGGCGGATTTTTATTGGGTGCAGTAATTGGTGGAACAGCAGCTGCGATTGCGGCGTTACTGCTTGCACCGAAATCTGGAAAAGAGCTGCGCAGGGATTTATCTGAACAGGCAGATGATTTAAAAGAAAAAGCATCTGATTATACAGAATATGCAAAACAAAAAAGCAATGAACTTGGATCAATAGCTAAAGAAAAAGCTGATTCTTTAGGGGATCAGGCGAATGATCTTGCAGGAAATATTAAAGAAAAATCTAAAGATTCTTTTGAAAAGGCTCAAGGAGTTTCTGATTCAGTTTTAGAAACACTAAAGAAACAGACAAATGATTTATCCAGCCGTTTTAAAAAGACTGCGGATGAATTAAATGATGACCTGAGTGAGTTAGAGAGTATTGCAGAAGACACTTCTGATGATATTTATATTGATGTAAAAGACTCTGCAAAGAAAGCAAAAGAGATTGTTTCTGATGGAAAAGATGAAGCAAAAGCCGCAGCTGCTGATATTCCTGAAAAAGCAGAGGAAGCTAAAGAAGATATTAAAGAGGCTGTAGATAAAACAGTGAATTAGGAACTGAATACTAAAAATATTGTATACGAATAAAGCTGGAACACTCTCAGGGAGGAAGTTCCAGCTTTATTTTGAATTCACAGTCAAATACAGAGAGCATAGCGTAATTTAATCACCTGTTTATACTCTTGAGCATGGAAGGTATCAGCAGCTACTTTAATTAAGAAAGAGCTTTCCTTCAATAATTGAAGATGAATTGCTGAAAGTTTAGCCTGAAATGCTGCTTATATGACAAAAGTTCAAAAAGATCATTCGAGAATCTGTAATTCTTTAGGCGTTTTTGTAAAGGGTACGCAGCCGTTCTCAGTCACGTAGACACAATCTTCAATGCGAACACCAACATTATTTGGAATATAAATTCCAGGTTCCAAAGAGAAACACATTCCTTCTTCAATAACTAAATCATTGCCGGTAATTAAAGATGGGTATTCATGGACAGTGGTTCCGATTCCATGCCCCAGTCTGTGGTTGAAATAGGCACCGTAGCCTTGTTCCTCAATGACTAAACGCGCAACAGTATCAAGCTCGCCTGCAGTTATACCCGGTTTCACCGCTTCTGCAGCTGCTAATTGAGCTTTAAGTACAAGTTCATAGATTTCTCTTTGAAAGGCAGTAGGCTCTTTAAAAGAGATTGTACGTGTGACGTCACTGCAATAGCCTTTCCAGACCACGCCTAAATCAAATAGAACAAAGTCGCTATTTTTGACCGTTGTTTTTCCTGGAGTGCCATGCGGGCTGGCAGCATTTTTTCCTGTCAATACAAGCGTGTCGAAGCTCATGGCACGAACGCCTCTCCGCTTTAACTGATACTCAATTTCAGCGATTATTTCCTGTTCTGCTGCTCCTTCTTTTACGGCTTGAAAGCCGATTTCCAATGCAACATCTGCCCAATTTCCTGCTTCCATTAAGAGATTGATTTCTTCCTTCGTTTTAATCAATTGAAGTTTTTCAATAACAGGTACGGCATTTGCTGATAAGTCAGCTTCAGGGAAAAATGCTTTTAGCTGGTCAAAGCAGGCGACAGACAAAAATTCTTTTTCAGTTGCTATTTTCTTTGGAAGCCCAGTTTTCTTTATCAATTGAGCAATCTTTTCCCATGGATTTTCACTATCCAAGTAGCCGTGGACAGGATAAGCCCAGCTGCTGTTTTCTGCGTCCTCAACTTCCAGTGCCGGGGTGAAGAGGAAAGGGGCGTCTTCCAAGGCGATGAATAATGCCAAGATACGTTCATGCGGATCACTTGTATAGCCGGAAAAATAAGCAATATGGTGAGGATCGCTGATATAGGTTAAATCGATCTGTTCGGATGCCATCCAACTTTTTAATTCATTCATTTTGTTCTGATTCATAAAAGACCTTCTCTCTATTGTTTATGTAAAATCGTTTTATTTATCATACCATGAAAGTCTGTTTTTTTCTTTTTGAAATAAAGAAATTAAATTTCATGAAAATGGCATAAAAACGGTTGCAAAATGAAAATAAGTCTGATATTCTAAATAAGAAATGTAAATGAAGTTTTCTGAAAATGAAAACTAATATAAATTTAGGAGAAAAGAACATGGAAAAACAAACGATTACAATTTATGATGTGGCTCGTGAAGCAGATGTATCGATGGCAACCGTTTCCCGCGTAGTGAATGGTAATCCTAACGTTAAGCCGGCAACCAGAAAGAAAGTACTGGAAGTTATTGACCGCTTGGATTATCGTCCAAATGCTGTAGCACGTGGACTGGCTAGTAAAAAAACAACAACAGTAGGGGTTATTATACCGGATGTCAGCAATATCTTTTTCTCTTCTTTAGCTAGAGGGATTGATGATGTAGCGACAATGTATAAATATAATATTATTTTAGCTAATTCTGACGGAAATGATCAGAAGGAAGTGAATGTGTTAAACAATCTGCTTGCAAAACAAGTAGATGGGATTATTTTTATGGGTCATCATATTACAGATGAAATTCGCGGTGAATTTTCACGATCTAAAACACCTGTTGTGTTGGCTGGTTCGATTGATCCGGACGAACAGGTTGGCAGTGTGAACATTGACTATACTTCTGCAATTAAGGATGCTACAGATCTGCTTGCCAAAAATGGCAATAAGGAGATTGCGTTTGTCAGCGGTGCGCTGATTGATCCAATTAATGGTAAAAATAGAATGAGCGGATACAAAGAAGCACTTGCTGAAAATGATTTGACATACAGCGAAGGATTAATTTTTGAATCGGAATACAAGTTTAAAGATGGTATTAATTTGGCAGAGCGTATACGCAACAGTGGTGCAACTGCTGCTGTTGTTACTGACGATGAACTGGCAATTGGATTATTGGATGGAATGCTTGATGCAGGAGTGAAAGTTCCAGAAGAGTTTGAAATTATTACCAGCAACAATTCATTACTGACTGAAGTTGCCCGTCCTAAACTGTCAAGCGTTACACAACCGTTATATGACATTGGTGCGGTAGCGATGCGCTTATTGACAAAGCTGATGAATAAAGAAGAAATTGAAGATAAGACAGTTATTCTGCCTTATGGGCTGGATAAAAAAGGTTCGACAAAATAATTATTTTTTCAAATAAAGAGAGCGCCCAGGAGGTTTAACCTTTCAGGCGCTCTCTTTATATTTTGTTTTAATCAGGAGTGGAACTCTCTGATGGCTCCATTGAAACCGAGGGTTCTTCACTGTTGTCTCCGGCATTGTTCTGATCCTCGTTGTTATTTTCTTCTGAGGATTCTCCGTTGTTCGTGTTATCAGCATTACCATTTCGGGTTCCTTGATTATTGGCAGTATTATTGTTATTACTGCTGGAAGTCTTTGTTGTCAAATATTTGCTCCAGTATGCTTGATAGTTTGCATCTGTTCCACCGTAGCCGAATTTATACTGGCTGTCAGCAGGACCATTTTTAGCAAAGTATGAAACGACTGTTTCGCTTGAAACAGAGTATCTGATATTGTTATAGGTAAAGCCGCCTGCTTTATCACCGGTAAGCTTAGATACACTTGCCTGAATGACATCATCTGTTAACTCGAATCTTGTACCAACATTGAACAGCTCCGGTTTTACGTTGTAGATGGCATTGGTCAGATAAGCCAGATAGGTACTGTTATGAATCCCGCTATCTGGGCTCATAATATCGTTGTTATCGTAGCCGGCCCATGAACTGATAGTAATACTTGGTGTAGAGACTACAAGCCATGCATCTCTGTAATCATTGGTTGTTCCGGTTTTTCCAACCCAGTCAGCCGATGCTAATTGAGGATTGAGACCTGCTATGACATCTTTAAACGGCGTAGTGATTTTTGAGTCAAGTACTGAACGCATTAAATCGTTCATAATAGAAGCAGTTGCAGGAGAGTAGACCTGAACTGGCGCCTCCTGATGCTGATAAATCACATTCCCATCATTGTCTACAATTTTCTCAATCATATATCCTTTTTGATAGGCTCCCTTATTTGCAAGGGCTTGGAAGCCATTTGTTTGTGTATATACAGAGGTTTCGACAGAGCCTAGCGGTGCTGACTCATAGGCCCAACCTTCATCTGCCGGATAATTCATTTTACTTAAGTAGTTGTTATAAGAAAAATTATCATCGCCCATTTGTTCCTTCATCGCATTATTTAAATTGACAACTGGAATATTGTATGACCATTCCAGCGAGGTACGAACAGTGTCAAAAGTGTTGGTTCCTGTATTTGTAGCATTCACAAGCTCGCCGCCTGATTTATATTTTGTTGGATAATTTGCCAGCCGACTTTCTGACCCTATCATCCCCTGATCAATCGCTGGACCATAGACAGAAATTGGTTTAATCGTAGAACCTACCTGACGCTCGGTATCAAAAGCATGATTATTTTGATTTAAGTCGTAGTTTCGTCCCGCAACAAAGCCGATAATTTTTCCTGTCTGATTATCCATTAATACATTGCCGGTTTCTACTGGAGCAGCCGAATACCCATCATCAAGAAGGTAACCAAAGTTTGCGACTGCATCCTGCATGGCGTTATAAACTGTTGGATCAATCGTTGATTCAATCGTATAGCCGCGTGTTTGGATCTGGCGGGCTGCCTGATCTCTGTACTGCTGGAGACCAGCAGCATCAAGCTCATCTTTATTTACGCCTGCTTTTTCAATGTTGATATCCATAATGACTTCCTCAGCCTGGTTCATTACTGTGTAATAAAGGAACCCTTCAGAAGTTGTATTGGCTGCCTCTGTAGGTAGGAAGTCTTGACTTAAATCATAGTTTTTAGCATTTTCATACTCTTCTTGCGAAATTCTTTTTTCCCTATACATACTGAAAAGTACGAAATCCTTTCTTTCCATACCTGCGGATAAATCTTCCTTGAGTTCTCCTGTATTCGAATATGGAGTGTAAACGATTGGACTTTGCGGCAGCCCGGCAATAAATGCTGCCTGCGGCAATGTAAGATCATTTGCACTTTTTCCAAAGAGTCCTTTTGCTGCTTCTTCAACTCCGGCAATATTCTCCCCCTTATTGTTTCGGCCAAATGGAGAAACATTCAAATAGGTTGTGAGAATTTCATCCTTCGAAAAATAATTTTCGATACGATAAGCTAGTAAAATTTCATTTGCTTTTCGTTTGAAGGTTGTTTCGTCAGTTAAAATTTGCTGTTTTACCAATTGTTGAGTCAGAGTGGAGCCGCCTGAAGAGCCGCCAAAACCGACTGAATCAGCCAGTAACGCACGTACAAGTGCTTTGGGAACAACACCGTCATGTTCTTCAAAATACTCATCTTCTGTGGCAATAATCGCACTTTTTAAAGTTGGAGAAATCTGATCACTGTTTACGCGGGTTCGAACTAAATCAGATTTGATTGTTGAAATCATAGAGCCGTCAGCATATGTCATTTTTGAAACTTCGGTAATATCGCTGATTTCTTTTTCCAGCTCTTCTTTTGTCAGGGGGTCAGTTCCTTCAACAAGCGAAGCAAAATAGCCCATACCGACGCCCAATCCCAATGAGCCTCCTAAAATAACAGCTACAATTGAAAAAAGAACGAGGGATTTCAACACTCGAGCAATGACATTTAGAGCTAAAAATATATTTTCTTTACTGAGCCATTCGTGTGGGGGTTGGTTGTTGTGATTCGAATTATTATTGTCCAAAAATTTCACCTCGATATGTTAATTCGAATAATCATATTCCGTGATATTATAGCAAAAAAAAAGGTTAATGAACAGTTGTTCTGTCTTTTATCACAAAAACTTTAATTTCTCGATAAAAATGCTGATGTTTATCTTTTATTTAATCTGTTATTCAGGTAATATGGGAAGGTAGGGGCAAAAAAGCGCCGGTAAATCGAATGTGGAGGGAAATAGAATGAGTGCAGATTTTTTTGATGAACTGAAATTGCGCGGACTTGTTCATCAGACAACTGATGAAGAAGCTTTAAAAAAACAATTGAATGAAGAGTCTGTTAAGCTTTATATTGGGTTTGACCCGACTGCTGACAGTTTACATATCGGACATTTATTACCGATTTTGACATTGCGCCGTTTCCAGCTGAACGGTCATGTTCCAATCGCTCTTGTGGGCGGAGGGACAGGAATGATCGGCGATCCGTCTTTTAAAGATGCAGAGCGCAGTTTAAATACACTTGATACAGTTAAAGGGTGGTCTGACAGCATTAAAAATCAGCTTTCCCGTTTTATTAATTTTGATGATAGCAAAAATCCTGCAATCCTTGCCAATAACTACGACTGGCTTGGTGAGGTTTCGTTGATTGATTTTCTTAGAGATGTTGGAAAAAACTTTACAATTAATTACATGATGAGTAAAGAGAGTGTAAAACGGCGAATAGAAACAGGAATCTCATACACAGAGTTCGCATATCAGCTGCTTCAGGCGTATGACTTTTTGAAATTATATGAAATTCATGGCTGTCTGCTTCAGCTTGGGGGAAGCGATCAGTGGGGGAATATTACTTCCGGAATTGAATTACTGCGTCGTGAAAAAGAAGTACAGGGTTTTGGTTTGACTATGCCGTTGATTACAAAAGCAGATGGCACAAAATTTGGGAAAACAGAAGGAAATGCAGTTTGGCTGGATGCAGATAAGACTTCTCCATACGAGTTTTATCAGTTCTGGATTAATACAGATGATAGAGATGCGGTAAAATTCCTGAAATACTTCACTTTCCTTTCAATTGAAGAAATTGCTGAAATTGAAAAAGAATTTACTGAAGCACCTGAAAAGCGTGCGGCTCAAAAGGCACTTGCGAAGGAAATTACTACACTGGTTCATGGTGAGGAAGCGTATGAACAGGCAGTGAAAATTTCACAGGCGTTGTTTAGCGGGGATATTAAAGGCTTGAACGCAGAAGAAATCATTCAGGGCTTTAGGGATGTTCCTTCTTATGAAGTTCAACAAGAGGATTCAATGAATTTGGTTGAGCTGTTGATTGCAGCAGGAATTGAACCTTCAAAACGTCAGGCAAGAGAAGACGTTCAAAATGGAGCTATTTATATTAATGGTGAAAGAATACAAGATGTGGCTGCGGAATTGACTGACAGTGAAAAAATTGAAGGGCAGTTCACAGTAGTACGCCGTGGAAAGAAAAAATACTTTTTACTGAAATATTAGTCTGTTGACCAACTTAAAAATAAGTTATGCTTTTAAGTCAAGAAACGTGCAGCCTATCCAATAGTATTATATATGAGACTACTGGATAGACGACGAGCATTCGAAGAAAGCTTTTAATACCGGAATGAATATTGCTAACTCATTTGATCGTCGTACGCATACCACTATCTCTTTGTATGATGAACATAAATGTTTGCCCATTTATTTCAATTAGAGTATTGCATACCATCCCACTAAATGTTCCTACACAAGTGAAACTGACAAAACGGAACTAACTCATATTTATTTTTTCGTGAACATTCACCACTAGAGTTCTCAGAAAGACACTAATTTGATTGATTTAAATCGCAAGAAAAGACAAGGTCTCCGGTTATAAAGGAAGATCCTGTCTTTTCTTGATTTTAAAAGAGAAGATCCGTAGTGAAATAGTCTCAAAAATTTTATGCGAATCTATTTACTTCTTTTTTTCCGTATTTTCCTTGATTCTGAACTGAATCATTTTTTTTATAAGAGACCAGGGAAGCTCTTGGGTTGCTGGAAACTGAACCGCTCCTTTAGAAGATTTATATCCAGTGAGATCATCTTTGAAAGCTAGGATTGCAGAGGGAGTTGGATAAAAACCAATATGCTTTTTTGCATTGGCAAAGTGTACAAGATTTCCATTCAAATAAAAAGTGGGCATCCCGTAGGAAAGCCTTTCTTCTGCTTCGGGGACAAGTTGTTTAATAAAATGATAAAGCTCTGTTAATGCTGATTGTCTTTCTTCTGGTTCTTTGCGGATATAGTCTTCAATAATAGTCATAGCTGTCAGCTCCTTCAAGGGGATTAATTAGAGAATAGGGGTTCGCTTACTTTCAGTATAGCTAATTTTTGTAAAAAAGCCAGACAAGGATGTTTCCGCTAGCTTTCTGTTTGGAGTAGTGCTATTCTAAATCAGACTATTTAGTATAATAACATATTAAAATAAATGCTAATTGTGGATACCACTGGTCAGGTGGACACTGTGATTAGAGTCAGGAGAGAAAGCAAATGGATCAATTCGACATATACCTTAAAGAGATGGACCCTAAATGGCAGGATTCATTTAGACGATTATTTGAAATTATTACAGACAGTATACCGGAAGGCTTTGAACTGGTTTGGCAGTATAATCTTCCTACATTTGTTGTTCCTTTATCCGTCTATCCAGAAGGTTACTTGGACAGAAGGGATGAAGGTGTTCCATTTATCAGTCTTGCTGCCCAGAAGAAGCATCTTGCTTTATATCACATGGGCTTGATGGGTAATAAGGGGGTGCTGGACTGGTTTCAGTCAGAATATCGAAAAAGTGTTCCAACAAAATTGAATATGGGGAAAAGCTGTATCCGTTTTACAAATCCTAAAACTATTCCTTATGAGTTGATTGGTGAACTGGTTTCAAAAATGAGTATGGAAGAATGGCTCAGCCAATATATACAATTTGCGGAACAAAGAAAAAAATAAAATTATAGAGTAAGAGCTGCAGGCTGTTCTTGATGGAGAATCTGTTCGCTGGATATGGAAAACAGCAGCAGACAAAAGACTGTTGATTTAGGCAAAAAGATTGTCATTTCAAATTTTTTAACGTACGCTAAAATGGATGAAACTTAAGGAGGAACAAGATGTTAATAGGATCACATGTAAGTATGAGCGGAAAAAAGATGTTGTTGGGTGCTGCAGAAGAAGCTGCAAGTTATAAAGCGACAACTTTTATGATCTATACAGGAGCGCCACAAAATACACGGCGTAAGCCTATTGATGAGTTGAATATTGAAGCGGGTCAGACTTTTATGGCAGAACACGGAATAAGCGACATTGTTGTCCATGCCCCTTATATTATCAATTTGGGGAACACAATTAAACCGGAAAATTTCGGATTTGCAACAGAGTTTCTGCGTCAGGAAGTTCAAAGAGCTGAGGCTCTGGGTGCGAAACAGATTACACTTCATCCTGGGGCTCATGTAGGTGCTGGTGTTGATGCCGGTCTTAAACAGATTATCAAGGGGCTGGACGAAGTCCTTACAAAGGATCAAATTCCTCAAATTGCATTGGAAACAATGGCTGGAAAAGGAACGGAACTTGGCCGGACCTTTGAAGAGCTGGCAACAATTATTGAAGGTGTAAAGCTTAACGACAAGCTTTCAGTGACTTTTGACACATGCCATACAAATGATGCCGGATATAATGTAAAAGAGAATTTTGATGGCGTGTTGGAGGAATTTGATAAAATTATTGGTTTGGATCGTTTGAAAGTCATTCATGTGAATGATTCGAAAAACCCAATGGGTTCTCATAAAGACCGCCATGCAAATATTGGTTTTGGAACTATTGGGTTTGAGGCGTTGGATAGAATTGTTCATCATGAGAAGCTGACTGCTTTACCTAAAATATTGGAAACACCTTATGTAGGAAAAGATAAGAAAACAGCTTATGCTCCTTATGGCAAAGAGATTGAAATGCTTCGGGAAGAGAAATTCAATCCTGCTGTTTTTCCGGAATTGCTAGATGCTTAAAAGAAGAGAAGTGTATATGTTGGTTTGACATCAACTTGAATAGATTTAGATGTGTCTGAAAACTATAGTGCGAATATTTTCTCTATTTCTATGAAAATTATTATTATAAAGCCTCAATTATGCGCTGTATTGCCAGTCCCACTGATGCAGGAACAGCTAGTGGGATGGTATGCAAAGCTCTGATAGAGGTTAAATGGGGTAAAATTTATATCCTTATATGGAAATAATGAGTTTGGGGATAGTCAGGGATGAGAGTGTTATCCTTTTTTTGTAAGAATTTTCAGTCTTACCCAATAAATTAAGGCAACTGGCTGGATACAGTCTGTTGCTTCTTTTGGTTCTCGTGAACTTCTTTGTGGGGTGAGTATTTTCTATCCCTCATTTTATTGAGTTTTCAAAATTTTGATTGAGAAATCAGCTGAAAAACTTTCAAATCAGGTATTTTAGAAATTTCTTTTGGAGAATCTTTTAAAATGCCTTTTCTTTTCCAGCTGTTTCTAGTAAAATGTTTTCTTGAGAGCAATTAAACGAGAAGGATTGCTTCTAAATTTATAACGTCTAAAATTCGAAGCTTATATGAATTAAACTGTTGTTTTTTTAAATGACATTACTCATTAGCTTTTATGATGGAAAGGAGAGATTTATTATGTCAACAGGAGTCGTAGTTTTAATCGCAGTAATCGCTTTAATCGCAGGTGCGACAGGCGGATTTTTCCTTGCCCGTAAAGCAATGCAGGACCATCTTAAAAAGAATCCTCCCGTTAATGAGGAGATGTTACGAATGATGATGGCATCTATGGGACAGAAGCCTTCTGAGAAGAAGATTCGTCAAATGATGCAGCAAATGAAGCACCAAGGGGATAAGTAAATCTTCTAATCTTCATATTTCGAGCACAACGGGCAGATTTTTGTCCGTTTTTTTTTGTCTTTAAGCGGTACAGGAAAGGAGTTCATTAAAATGGAAATAAAGCTGAATGGACAAGTGATAAGTAACAAGATATAAGGGAGTAAGGAGAGGAAAAGATGTCAGTTTTTAGGAAGTTAGGTTGGTTTTTTAAAAAAGAAAAGAAAAGTTATATAATAGGGGTTTTTGCTTTGGTCATGGTAGCGATTGTTCAATTGATACCGCCCAAAGTAATAGGAATTGTTGTGGACGTGATTGCTGAAAAGGATTTTGAGCTCTCTCAGATTCTTTTATGGGTCGGAGTTCTTTTAGCAGCAGCACTGGCTCAATATATTTTCCGCTATATTTGGAGAAAGTATATTTGGGGTGGAGCAGCTCAATTGGAGAGGGAGCTTAGACGGCGGTTATTTCATCACTTTACTAAAATGGACAGCATTTTCTATCAAAATCATCGAACCGGAGATTTGATGGCACATGCTACTAATGATTTGAACGCTATCCAAAATGTTGCAGGAGCTGGTATTTTAACGTTTGCGGACTCCTTTTTTACGGGAGGGAGTACCATTATTGCCATGATTCTGTTTGTCGATTGGCGTCTGACGCTTATTGCCTTGATTCCTCTTCCTCTGCTGGCTGTTATGTCGCGGGTATTGGGCTCAAAACTTCATGATGCTTTTAGGGATTCGCAGGCAGCTTTTTCAACCATTAATGATAAAGCGCAGGAGAGCATTACAGGTATGAAAGTTATTAAAACATTTGGGCAGGAAAAGGAAGATATTCAGGATTTTACAGAAAAAATAGAGGAGGCAATTATTAAAAACAACCGGGTGAATTTTTTAGATGCATTATTTGATCCATTTATTACATTAGTTATCGGTATTTCATATGTTTTGACCATTATTATCGGCGGAAAATTTATTATGAGCAATGTAATTTCAATCGGGCAGCTGGTTTCGTTTATCAGCTATATTGGTATGCTGATTTGGCCGATGTTTGCAATTGGCAGACTCTTTAATGTATTGGAGAGAGGGAATGCAAGCTATGACCGGGTAAATGAGATGCTCCATGAGAAAACACATATTATTGAACGGGAAAATGCTATTCAGGCACCTGCTAAAGGGACATTGGTAATGGATATTCAGTCTTTTGTCTATCCGAAAGAGGAGCTGCCGGTACTTGAAAATATCAGGTTCAAAATTAATGAAGGAGAAACACTGGGGATTGTCGGTAAAACCGGTGCAGGGAAAACAACGATGCTGAAGCTGATAATGAGAGAATACGATGACTATCAGGGGCAGATTACCATGGGCGGCCACAATATCAAGGATTATTCTTTGGATGCCCTTTTAACAGGAGTGGGCTGTGTGCCTCAAGATCAGTTTCTATTTTCAATGTCTGTTCGTGACAATATTCGTTTCGCAACGCCTTCATTAACGCAGGAAAAGGTGGAAGAGGCAGCTCGGCTGGCTTATATAGATGAGGACATAAAAGGATTTTCAAAAGGCTACGATACACTGGTGGGAGAAAGAGGTGTGTCTTTGTCAGGAGGACAGCGACAGCGGATATCCATTGCCAGAGCTGCGATTATTAATCCGGAATTGTTGATTCTGGATGATGCACTTTCTGCAGTAGATGCAAAAACAGAAGAAGCAATTTTGACAAATCTCAAAACTGAACGACAGAATAAAACAACTATTATTGCAGCGCACCGTCTAAGCAGTGTGATGCATGCTCAGGACATTATTGTTCTGGATAAAGGAAAAATTATTGAACGGGGAACACATCAGGAGCTTCTGTTGGCAAACGGCTGGTACAAGAGAATGTGGGATAAACAACAGCTTGAAGCGAAAATAGAAGGAGGGGAAGTATAATGGAAGAACAGCAGTCAGTCTGGACAAAGTCAATTCCTGTTAAAGAGCAGATAACCATTGTCAGGCGCTTATTAAAATATGCGAAGCCCTTTCGTATCACATTTTTATCTGCTATTGGTTTTGCTTTTATTTTGTCCATTATTAACGCACTTTTACCAAGAATCATTCAGATGCTGATGGATAATTACTTAACACCGAAAACAGCAACTGATCAGATTATTTACATGTTTGCAGGAGTCTATTTGTTTGGCATCATTGTAAAAAGTCTGATTTGGTTTTTCCAGTGGTTCTTGTATTCGAAGGCTTCTCTGAAAACGTATCAGTTTATTCGGGTGAAGCTGTTTGAGAAATTGCAGACATTGGGGATGCGCTATTTTGATCAGACTCCGGCAGGATCAATCGTTTCCCGTGTGACAAATGACACGGAAACTTTATTTGAATTTTGGTATGTTTTTTTAATAGTTTTGATAGGCATTTTTGCTGTGCTTTCTTCCTTTGTGGGAATGGTTCAAATTGACCGAAGGAGTGCGCTTTGTATCCTTTTGTTCCTCCCTGTTCTTTTGGCAGTTATTGCTTATTACCAAAAGTTCAGCTCAAGGATTTATCGAAATATGCGGGAAAAACTCAGCCAGTTGAATACGAAACTAAATGAATATATATCAGGAATGCAGATTATTCAACAGTTCAGACAGGAAAAACGTCTCGAAGGGGAATTTGAAACGACAAATGAAGAGTATTTGCAGACAAAACTCTCCATGATACGAATTAACTCGTTGCTGTTAAGTCCGATTATTAACTTGCTTTATGCAATTGCAGTTTCTGCTGCACTGACTTTATTTGGGATAGATGCGCTTGACTCACCAGTTAAAGTAGGGTTGATTTACGCCTTCGTAACCTATGTTCAGGCATTTTTTGAGCCAATGACGCAAATGATGGATTTTTTAAGTATATTTACAGATGGAATAGTTGCAGGCAGTCGTATTTTGAAAATTTTTGATACAGAAGAACTGATACCCCAGCAGAATCCAGATGCATCAGCAGAAATCACCCTTGGAAAAATTGAATTTAGAGATGTCAGCTTTTCTTATGATGGAAAAAACCATGTCTTAAAAAATATTAGTTTTACTGCAAATCCCGGAGAAACCGTTGCTTTAGTCGGACATACCGGTAGTGGTAAAAGCTCGATTATCAATGTCTTAATGCGTTTTTATGAATTTTATGAAGGACAGATTCTGCTTGATGATATTGACATTCGGGACTATCCAATCACTGAGCTTCGAAAAAAAATGGGTCTTGTCCTTCAGGATGCGTTCATGTTTTATGGAGATATTGCAGGGAATATTCGTATGCTGAACGCGAATATCAGTGACAAACAGATTGAAGAGGCGGCTAAATTTGTACAGGCGGATAAGTTTATTGAAACCTTGCCAAACAAATATCATGCGAAAGTCATTGAACGGGGAGCAAGTTATTCCAGTGGACAGAGACAGCTGATTTCATTTGCACGTACAATGGCAACCGATCCGAAAATTCTGGTTTTGGATGAAGCGACAGCTAATATTGATACTGAAACGGAAGGGCTGATTCAGGAAGGCCTAGCTAATATGCGTCAAGGGCGGACTACGATTGCAATTGCTCACAGGCTTTCAACGATCCGTGATGCCGATATGATTTTGGTTCTTGAAAAAGGATCAATTGTAGAACGAGGAAGTCATGAGAGTCTGATTGCTCAAGAAGGACTCTATTCAGATATGTACAAACTGCAAAACAGTGTTGTCTAAAAAATCTCAGATATCAGCAACAGGTGAAACTGGACTGCTGATGTCTGTTTTTACTATAATGGTAAGAGGTTGAGAGAAGTAGGTGATTGCAACTGAAGGTACCTACTTGAGATGTTTTGTTATTGAAGATTTGGCAGATCTGTTTGAATAACACTAAGATTAAGGGGATCGGTGAAACGGCTGACTGGAAACGTCATAAAATATTGAGCGAAGCAGAAAGTACGCTAAAGCAGCTGGTGGACAACAACCTCAGTTCCGCTGTTGTGGGGAGAATCGAAAGCAAGGTCATCACTCATATCACTGTTCTTGAGGAGTCAGTAGATGGACTATCTAACAGTAAGGAAATGGTTTTTGTGTTAAATCCTGTTTATCATGGTCAGGGGATAGTGACAGAAGTGGTTTTAGCTCTTCTGGAGTAGTTGTTTTTAGAAAACATTTCCAGGGTTTATGCTTGTTGTTTTCAAACCAACATACTGTCAAAATGATTGGTAGAGAAGTGCGGCTTTCAATTTGATCAAAATAGAGTATTTTTCTCAGTCTTTTTAACTTAGCCTTTTGCTTCCTATAAATATATGATGACAAAGGAACATCGGCTGGTCGGAAAGCTGCGTGAATAGCAGAAGAATGAATAACAGGAAATAGTGAAAAAATGAAATTTTTAAAGTCATGTAAAATAGAATATGATACTATAATCTAGGAATGCTGTTTAGGCAGAAAATTAGACAATCAGCTGCTTAGGTTGTAAAGTAAACTTACTTGAAAAAAGTAAGTGACTGGAATCTTTCTGAACTTTTCTTATAGGGAATGTTCAGATATTTTCATTCTATCTGTCAGAGTGGAAATATAAATGGTGAAGGCTGTGAAAATAACTGTTTACTAATTAGAATTGGCGGCTTTCTACAATAGAGAAAAGAGGGAATTGAAATGTATGATGTAATTATTATTGGGGCCGGACCTGCGGGGATGACTGCGGCTTTGTATGCTTCACGTTCGAATTTGAATGTACTGATGATTGAACGGGGAGTTCCCGGCGGTCAGATGAACAATACAGCGGAAATTGAAAATTATCCTGGATTTGATTCAATTATGGGTCCAGATTTATCAATGAAAATGTACGAAAACGTAGAAAAATTTGGAACTAAAAATGTTTATGGAACTGTACTTGATATTAGAGATCATGGCTCCTACAAAGAAATTATCTGTGAAGATACAATCTACCAAGGAAAGTCTGTGATTATTGCAACTGGCTGTGTCCATCGAAAACTGGGCGTACCAGGTGAAGAAGAGTATGCCGGTCGAGGGGTTTCCTATTGCGCAGTTTGTGATGGTGCTTTTTTCCGTAATAAAGAATTAATGGTTATTGGGGGAGGCGATTCAGCAGTTGAGGAAGCGATCTATCTGACTCAGTTTGCTTCCAAGGTAACTGTGGTTCATAGAAGAGATGAACTGCGTGCTCAAAAAATTATTCAGGATCGTGCATTTGCTAATGAAAAAGTTTTCTTTGAATGGGATACTGTTCTTGAAGAAATTGTCGGCAATGACATGGCTGTTACCGGTGTTCAACTGAAAAATGTAAAATCCGGTGAAGTGAAAGAAGTTGCGGCAAACGGTGTATTTATTTACGTTGGTTTGGATCCGTTGACTGAACCATTCAGAACAAGCGGGATTACCAATGAAGAAGGCTGGATTATCACGAATCAGGAAATGGAAACGGAAATTTCAGGAGTTTATGCGATTGGTGATGTACGTGAAAAAACATTGAGACAGATTACTACAGCTGTAGGTGAAGGCGGTATCGCCGGTCAACAGGTTTACAACTACCTTGAATCACTGAAAGAAGCTGAAACAGCAGTTAGCGAATAACGGTTGATTTTTGCTGAAATTCCTGAAAAATTCAGATACCTTTGGAACTTTTCAGACAGGTCCCAACTATATAAATACTATTTCCAGTTGAAAGTTGATTTGAGAAAGCATTGATAATACGGCGTAAATTTGTTAATACAAAAATTGAAAAGGGAATTAGGGAGAAGGTTGTGACAGAAGTGTTCTGCCTCAAGAACCAGGTAGGTATCATGCATCATCTACTCTGACAGGTCAATCGTAGTGATTTATGACACCAAGTCGGAATATCCGAAAATTGTCAAGGAACACTATTCATAAAATGACTAGCTGTGAATGGATACCTCCCTGGAGGTCTTCATATTTTCAGGCTAGTTCGCCTTATTTCTGAGATGTTGCCTGCGATTACTCGGCACAGTTTAGGACCGACAAGTGCTAGTTCTGCTTTGCCGCTTCTGCTCATATTTGTACTTTAGCAGAATGGTATGCGTAGCGTAGAAGAACTGCTGTCTCTGCGAGTCTAACGATTCTCTAGACAAAACATTACCGCTGTATCTGTTTTTCTGTGTCTAAGGTTCTCACTACACTACACTTCGTTTCGATCTCATCAATTTCTAAACGGCAAAGCCATTAAGAATTGAAGGACTTCGTTCCGATCCTCGAAGCATGTATGAACTTGCTCCTACGCTTCTTCGAATGCTCGTCGCATGTCTGGGGGCATGTATGGACTTGCTTCTACGCTTCTTCGAATACTCGAATCATACAAAGATTGGAACACCATTTATTCGGCTTTAGGGGACTGTGACATACTTATGTCGGCTCTTTGTCAAATCGGACTGATAGTATCACCAATGAACATCGGAAGAAGGAATCGAACTCCTTCTCCGGTGTTTTTTATTTGTATTGAATAAGGCCGTTGAGTAAGAAAATTCGGGTACGCATATTTGAAAAATCTCGGAAACCATAAGCAACTCTTTTTAGCGTTTTAATATGCGTGTGCAAGTTCTCTAAGCGACCATTGGAATAGGGTTTGGTCAAAGCAAGACGAATGCCATTTTCGTACTTGAAGAAAGCTTTTCTTACCGATCGTAGCTCTTCGGGTAGCTTCGTTGGCATCGTGCGAAGCAGGCGGAAGAAGTGATTCCCATCTTTCTCATGATAAGATGCCAATAGTTCTTGATAATACAAGTAGGCAGCCTTCAATTCAGAAGAAATCTTCAATAAACGATCGACCACTTCCGTTTCTGTCAG
>NZ_JADOEP010000008.1 GCF_016745275.1 Enterococcus sp. BWB1-3 | reverse complement strand
AAATTGGAGTCATTCCATTTGTATATATATCACACAAAATCTAGGAGGAACAAAAAATGAAATTAAGAAAATTATGTGCAGTAGCGTTAGTAGCAACAATCGGAGCAGCAACAGTAGGATCAGTAGCAGCAAGTGCAGATCAAGTATCATTGGATTCTAAAGGACATGTAGAGGTAATTGGAGGAACGATTGATCCAGAAAATCCAGATATTGTTGACCCGGAAAACCCAGAAGGACCTGAGATTGATCCAGAAACACCAGGTATTGTAATAAACCCAGATATCGAAAACAAAGGAATTATTTCAGTATCAAATCTAGAGTTTGGTCAAATTTCTGTTGGTACAACTGAAGCAAGTGCTGAAGCTCTTCAATTACCAGCTGGCGGAACACGTGGGAATATCGTATCATTTGGTGATGTGACTGGTTCATACACTGGGTATACAATTACCGGTGAATTGACAAGCCAATTTACAAATGGCACAACAACGCTTGATGGCGCATCAATCACATACACAAACCCACTATTGGCAACATCAGGAACAGGAACAATTGCAGCAGCAGTTCCGGCATCCGTTGTATTGAGTACAGAAGAAGGAGCAAAAACATTTGTTTCTGCAGCAGCTGGCGAAGGAAGCGGTCTATGGACATTGGAATTTGGTCAAAGCGCAACTTCTGAAGCAGGTACTCCTGGAACAGATGCAAACTCTGTTGAGTTAGCAATTCCTACAAGTGTAGCTTCTGCTATGACATTAGGTCATTATGAAGCAACAGTTACTTGGACAATGGGTGCTACTGCATAATAAAGAACCATTAGTTTTATGTTTTATTGGGGTAAGCTGGTAATTATTTACCAGCTTACTTTTTCAATCAATGTATATACATAGAACACGTCTCTTGTTTTCACTATAAATAAAAATGATGAGGATAATTATAATGAGAAAAGACTTTGGAAAAAAGAATGTAAATAATTTTTTTAAGGTGTTCATCAGTTTCTTTCTGCTGAGTTTCACAGTGGCGGCAACGAACATAACTGCTTGGGGAGCAGAGGCAGAAGGAGAATCCCCTTCTATAGGGGGCTTTACTTATAGTCTTGAATTTCCGGAAAATCAACTAAACCCGAATCTGGGCTATTATCAGCTAATGATGACCCCTGGTCAGGAACAGAGCCTCGCTGTTATTCTTAGTAATCCAGGCTCAGAAGCAATCACTGTCAATCTGGCATTGAATGGCGCCAAAACCAATAAAACAGGGGTTATTGAATATGCCAATCGTGACATTGAAAATGATGCATCATTGGCTTTCGCTTTTGAGGACTTGGTAACGGGTCCTGAATCGGTGGAATTGGCAGCCGGTGAGACAAAGCAAGTGACGCTTACTGTTAAGATGCCTGAAACCAGCTTTGAAGGAGTCATTGCCGGTGGTCTGCAAATGATGAAGGCGGGGCAGACAGAGGACGCAGACTCTAGCGGAGGGTCTAAGGTTGTCAATCAGTATGCCTATGTGGTATCCATTCTATTACAAGAGAGTGACACAGAGCTTGTCCCTGATCTTCAGTTTAACCGTGCCTATGGAGGGCAGTTAAACTATCGCAACTCTGTGTACATTAATTTTTCTAATGTGATTGCGGCGTATTTAAATGATTTGACCGTGGAAGCACAGATGATGAAAAAGGACAGCAATACCGTTTTGTATGAAGCGAAAAAGACCTCTATGCGAATGGCGCCAAACTCCTTTATGGAGTTTCCGGTTAGTATGAATGGGGAGCGAATGGAAGCTGGAACATACACAACCCATGTTCTGGCCACTTCCGGGGAACAGCGCTGGGAATGGACGGAAGACTTTGAGATTACAGAGGATGAAGCACAAAAATACAATGAGCGGGATGTCGGTCTGACGCAGGAAACAGGAATCAACTGGCAGCTGATTGCACTCATTGTGGGCGGCTTTATCGCAGCAGTTGTGGTGATCTTTGGATTGATTACTCTTTTCCGCAAAAAGAAACAACGGAATGGGAAGGGCGCAAAAGATACGCAGAAAAAACAACCGTCAAAGAATAGTCATACTGGAACGCCCAAGAAGAAAAGACGTTAAAGAAGAGTAGGAGTACTGGAAATGACAATACTTGCTTGGATTATTATGGGAGCTGTGGCTGGAGCGATTATTTTCCTGCTGCTGACCCTTTACTTTTTAGCTCAGATCTTTTTTCAAAGTCAGAAGTTAAAACGATTGCCGAAACGACCGCCTAAGAATAAGAAAAAGCGAAGAAGATGGACGGCTGCCATCGCAAGGTTGAAACAACGACGCAAACGGGCGCTGCTTTTCGTCATTATTCTATTAATATCGGCTGTTGCTTGTGGAGGCGGCGCAGGCTATGCCAGTTATTATCAGTCGATTAATTTGTCTTCTGATGATTCTGCGTTAATTGTTCGCTCGTATTATTTACTTAGAGATTTCAAAGCAGAATTGACGAAAGCTGCTCAGCAGGAAGAGACAGAGGTAGCTTCACAGCAGAACATTCGCTATTTGGCGACCACCTTGGCGGCTTATTCTACCAAGAAGGCCAGTACTGTGAATACACCGGAGGGGCAATCGGCTCTAAACCGGTACTATGCCTCCTTGTCTGAGCTAGGGGTGAATGCGACCTTGGTGAGCGGAAATTTTTACGGGAATGGTGAATTGGCGGAGGAGTTTTTGGCAGACATTGAGAAGACGATCACCTATGAGACAACTGCTTTTGAGTATTACAAGGTGAACCAGTCCGAGCTTGAGGAAGAAGGAGCCAGTGAGGATGAATGAGTCGAGAATTAAAGCAAAAGAATTCAACCCATCAACGAAGACCCTCCTCCCCTCAAAACACCCCAAGCAATAAAAAAGGGGAAGTCGGGAAGCACCCGTCTGCCAGGAAAAAAAGAAAACGACCGGCACTTGCTTCTGCCAGCCAAAGCCGTTCAGGAAAAGCAAACAGCAGACCGCAGAAAAAGGCTGTTGCAGTGATCGGTCAAAAGAAGCGTTCGAAACCGGTAACCAATGTGTCTTCTAATCAAAAGACATTGGCAAAACGAACGGCTTCAACGAGGAAAAAGAAGCCACGGGAGAGTAAAAGCGCCCCCAAAAGAGTCTTGCGTAAAAAGCGACCCCTGTTACACCGTATGAGAACAGGGGCAGGGGCGCTGTGGGCGGCATTCCTAGCTGCGGTGCTTCTTTTCCTGTTTGTCAGTTCGTTATTTGTTAAAATCACCAAAGTTTCCGGCTACAGCATGATGCCGACATTACAGGATAATCATACGATTCTGGTTCAAAAGACGAAAGCAGTTAACCGGTTTGATCTGGTACTGTTTCGTCGGGGAGAGACACAGCAGGTTCGCCGAATCATTGGTTTGCCGGAAGAACAGATCAAGTATTCAGAGGATTTTCTTTATGTGAATGGTGAGGTAGTGGATGAGAAATTTATTATTGATGAAATCAATGAAGCCCAAAAAAATGGGGGACAGTACACGGCTGATTTTGATCAGTATGATATCAGCGGGGAAGCGGTCATCCCCAAGAATTGTTATTTGGTTTTAGGAGACAATAGAGAATATGGGTATGACAGTCGAGATTATGGACTGATCGACAAGGAGCAGGTGATAGGGGTTGTTCGTATGCGCTTATTGCCTTTGAATGACTTGACGGCCTTCTGAATTTGGATTTAAATCTGTTAACAATAAAAAATGTACAAGGAAGTTTTTATTGAACTGGACAATGTGACTGTGGGGAAGATTATCGAAGTCACAATGAAAAATAAAGTTGTCAGCAAAATCGTTGTTGGCAGTATGAATATGGGTGGCAGCTTTGACGATAATGGAGAAGCACTGTCAAGGGATGAAGCGATTGACAGTCAGGAACATTGGATTCCATGATTTAAGTACAAACATATATTTTAAAGGGGAAGCAGACAGCAGGACTGAGAATAAAATCTCAGTTCTTCTGTCTTTTTTTGCTCTATAATAAATTGGAACTGATTATCTATGCCAGTTTAAGTTCCCTGTTCCTCATTGTGCCTGTTCAGAGGAGCCCTTTACAACCAGTTGGAACGGAATAAAGGTTACTAGAATTCGCTTTGATTCCTTTAATTATTTACCTCTTGTCATGGAACTGGCCAAACAGTGTTATTTTTGTTTGGCTTATACCTGTCATTAGATGTCTCAATCTTATTTTGTTGCTTCTCATTGCTGTATTGCTAAGCATTTTTCTGGGAAGATTGTTGTGTTATTAAAAGAGAAAATTTCTCTTCATCTGATCACTTCTCTCTGTTAAGGTGTCCATTATACAGTCAGCCGTGTTCTTAAAAGTACAGAAGTGTATCTCCTTATATGAAAATGAACCTGTTTACCTTCTGTGTTGATGTTGGATGGATTTTGTACCTATACTTTCCTTGAAGATAACATGAGATCTATCTGTATCAATGGAGAAACCGGAGGAAGAATTAGTTGATCTGCTTCCTTCCTGGAAATTGAAGAACCTCATCCATTGATTTAAGAAATGTCCCGATTCAGAGAAGGTACGTGTTCTAGTCACAGATATGAATATCCACTATTTTCAATTAATTCCACAAGTCTTCTCCAAAGCGAAGTTTATCATTGATCGTTCTCATATTGTCCAACACTTAAATCGCGTGTTTAATACTTTTCGTATCAAAGAGTTTCTCCATTTGAGGCAGGAGAATCACCAATACATAGATTTAGTCAGACTACCATGACTAAGAGCTGTCTCAATGAGATAATATTTTTCTTTTAGACATCTGGTTAGAATGACACTGCCGATACCTCCACCGGTATTAGTAATAATTACTTTTTTATTTTTACTCTATTCACTTTCTTTTTGCAGTTTGTTGTTCAATAGGATAGAAGAATGAATAAGTGGTTAATTTACAAAAAATTTATCTGATTTATCAGCAATTCTAACAGCCTCAATCCAAAAACTGATTATCCAGATATCTGGACATCAGCTCTAAATGATGCATGACTGCTGCTTTACGCATCACGCCCATTCCGGGAAACTTCTGTATGTTTACTGAATCGATCAACAGTTGAATTCCTAAAGTTGGTGTATCCCCGCACAATTTCTTCAACCAGTCAGTAACTTCGTTCATCAGTTCAAAAAATTTGTCTTGTTGAGAAGGGGCTTCTTCGCTGGAAAGAAAATGATGTATCCGAAGTACTCTTCCTTCGAAATAGACAAGATGCAGACTCAATATTGGGGATGGATAACCACCTTCATAATAGATACGGCTGTCAATCGAAAAATCACTAAATCCAACAAATCCACGTTTTTTATAGGACAGATGGGTAGTTGAAAAGAGTTCATCTGGTACTTCCTGGTAGAATATAGTTTTAGGCAGTCGTGTAAACACATCCTGAGACAGAATTTTAGGACCTTTTATCTTTTGGAGCAATCGAAATTCCTCTGGTAAAAGTACAGCTGTCTGATTGTTCAGCCAGTCACTCTCCAATATCGGAGTAGATTCATTTACGATTAATAGCTCAGGCGTTTCATCAAGTGTTTCAATCGGCTGTTTAATAATCAATGCATTGGCAGAGGGTAGCGAATTTAAAAAATCTACCCCTTCAGCAGTCAGGAAATCACCGGACTGAGGGTTTTGGATTAGATAGAAGGGATGTTGTTTTTTTTGGGATTCTGATAAAAGTTTTTTTAAAGCATTGGAATTTTTAACAGGTTCGATAATCGGCAGAATGTTTCTGGATAAACGCTCCTTTTCAAGGAGTGCAGTCAGTGCAAGTAGATCAAATTGCTTGCCGCGAAAATAGGGATAATACATTAGTCTCCCTCCAAAAATCGTTGTTCCAGTTCAAAGTAGGCTTCACGAGTTGCTTCTAGTTCGCTTTTTAAAGCTTCAATTGCCTGATTTTGAATATCTTCTACGAAGCGATCATAGAAATTAACTCCGCCGCCAAACAAATCATAATCCGGCTGTCTTTTCTTTAATTCTTTATAGAGCTGATCTGTTGAAAAGACCCTTAGCCCCCGTGCTGTCTGTTTGGCTTTTCCTACTTCTCTTGCCTGAGCACCGATTAGTCGGAAGAGCAAGGTCTGTTCGTTGACTAGAAGTTTTTGCTTTCGTGGTTTTTTTTCAATAGTAAAATAGCCTGGGAGTGTCAGATTTTCAGCTGGCAGATAGGAGTGGTAAACCATCGCCCCAATATGTCCGGGAATGTCATCTTTTACTTTTTCATAAAGAGCTTCCGGCATGACAAAATAATTATAGTGTCCCACAAAAGAAAGCTTAGCTTTTGAATGAAAGTCCGCTTTACTTATCTTAAGTTCATAGCAGCGCCACTCAAACTGATTTTCTGAAATCAAACGACAGCTGAGCGTATCAACGATGCCATGATCCTCCGGCATATTGACTTCCTCTATGACAATATCGCCATTTTCACGGCAATAGTAATAAAGAGCTTCTTCCATCTGTATAGTTAATGAAGTTTTCATTTCAAATTCCTTTAAGTTTTTCCTCTACTATAAAACGTAAGTTCGTATTTTAAAAGAGGAAACTTTGCATTTAAAGAAAAAGAAATATTCCTGTTCTTCTGAATGACTTCCTAGTTAAAAAGGAAACTAAGACATTTTTTTGTTTTTAACTGCCGCTGCTTGAAATGTCAGCATCTGCTGAGTCAGTGCCTACTTTTTACTAAAAATAAACTGTATATTGTTGATAAGCCGTGTATTCTCAAAATTCAGATTACGAAAATCCTCTTTACTTCAATCGCTTTTCAAAAGCGGTTTCGATAAAACGGTGAGTACAAGTTTGCTGTTAACTAATTTAAGAATTGTTTATGAATTAATACTAATTATGGAAGACTGAGTTTTGACCTGATGCAAAATGATACATTGTCCGGCTTGTATCTCTCGAAATTAACGACTGCCTCAGCAATTTTTCAATTGTGAGTATTTTTTATTTTGCATAGTTGTGTTGAGACAATAATTTTCATTTTGTAAGAAGAGAAAGAGACAGAATTAAAAAGCTGTGGGTCAGTTGCTCTCTCAACTAATGCTGGATATATTTCTTTGTTTGTCAAAGAAAGCAGTGTTTTTTCTGCTGTATCTATAATGATTGAAGCTCCTGCCGCTCAGATAAAATAGAAGGTCCCTGTCGGTGAAATGAGTGTTTGTCACAGTCTCCTTCTCCAGCTTGTATATGGTTTAGTTTATAGTATAGCAAGAAGGAGAAATAGTTCTGGCAACCTTCAGTTATATTTTCTGTGAGAGCAGCTCCTTTAAAATATGCAGTTACCGAGGATTTATTTCTTCTATTCCTTATTATTTTTTTAGTCTCTATCTTGTTGCATTGTAAAAAAAGAAGAGCAGTTCGATTGGGCCGCCTGCTCTCTAGGAAGTACTTGGATGATAGTTTATATATAGGAAACTTGTTCATTTAATTATGCAATACAGGTTTAACCGAGATAGATTAGTTTGTTTTTTTCAGGAAAATGTTCCCACTTGCTAAGGGAGAATTCAAAATATATTTATCTAAACCTTCCAAATCCTTGATATACAAGTATCCACAAACTGTTCTCATTCTCTTGCTTTGCAATGGTTTGATTGTGTTATATTAGTTAGCGAAGTAAAAATTTGCAACGAGCAGTGTTGAGCTTAAATAGTTGTTATGGCGCTTTTTTTTGTATTTTTTACTATCAGAACATTCAATGATGGTGAGTCGTTGTCAGGTGGATCAGTTATTTAATTAGTAAGTTTTTCATAGATTCTTTTGAGTTGCCTGCTAAGGTCCGTTTATTTTAGTATGATTATGAATTTACAAAAATAGCAGGTTTGTGATAGTCTTAGAAAGTACGAAAAAAATTTCATCTTATTAAACAGACAAACCTCTCAAATTTTCTTCATATAGTACTTAAAAACGGGGATAATAAGATATTAAAGTAATGTTTGATATAAGTTGAAATATTCTTGTAATGTTAATATTTCTAAATTGACACATGGTTATGTTAGAATTTACGTGTTGCAATTGAGGATTAAATTTAAAAAAATTAATTGGTGAGAATCCGTCGGAGGAATTAAGAGTGAAGAAACGTATATTTGCATCATTATTATTGTGTTCACTGACACTTAGTACGATAGCAGCTCCCAGTATTACTTTAGCAGATAACTTTGATGAAAAAATACAGCAAAAAGACAGTGAAATTTCCAACCTTAAGGAGCAGCAGGGAACAGTTGCTTCTCAGATTGCTTCCTTAGAATCTGATATTTCAGCTATTATTGAAGAAGGTACTGAGCTGAGACAACAACAGTTGGAGCTTGAAAATAAAACACAACAGCTGAAAACTGAAATTGAAGAGTTAAAGGTTCGCATTGAAAAGCGCGAAGAAGCAATCAAAAATCAGGCTCGTGATGTACAGGTCAATGGTCAAAGTACAACAATGATGGATGCTGTTTTGAATGCAAGCTCATTTACAGATGCAATCAGCCGTATTCAGGCAATTTCAACAATTGTCAGCGCCAATAATGACTTGGTAACACAACAAAAAGCAGATAAAGAAGCAGTTGTTGCAAAACAAGATGAGAATGAAAAGAAACTAGCTCAAATTGAAGAAACAAAAGCTGAATTAGAAGTCAAAAAAGAAGATATTGTTGTAAAGCAAGCAGATTTAAACGTTTTGAAGTCTTCTTTGGAATTGGAACAAGCATCAGCTGAGAGTTCAAAATCAGCATTGGTAGAACAAAAAGCAGCAGCAGAAGCAGAACAAGCTCGTGTTGCAGCTGAGAAACAAGCAGCTGAAGAACAAGCGAAAAAAGATGCCGAAGCAGCAGCTCTGGCAGTTGAAGAACAAAAAGCAGCAGCTTCTGCCAAAACAACAGAATCAAGTACAGCTACTTCAGCAACTCAAACCAGTCAGGACAGCGGAACAACGCAATCGCAAGCGCCAAATACTGGAAGCAGTTCAGGAAACAGCGGATCATCAAATTCAGGAACAGGAAATACCGGTAATAATAATTCCGGCGGCGGTACAGTCTCAAACTCTTCTGATCCGACATTGGCAGCATTGAATGCATTGCGCAGCTCACATGGATTGAACCCTGTAAGTTGGGATGCTGGTCTTGCAGCAACAGCAACAGCTCGTGCGGCATTAGTTGAAGGATCTGGTTTCCAAATTCCTTCAGATCACTGGTCAAATGGCTATGAAGTAATCGCTATTATGTTTGCACCAGGTTCAGCAGTAATTAATGCCTGGTATTATGAAACAAACATGACAACTTCAACAGGAAGCGGACACCGCGACTGGGAATTGAATCCAAGCATTACTCGTGTTGGATTTGGCTATAGCGGTAGTGTAATTGTTGGACGTTCAGCATAAAAATGGAATTTTTAAAGACAGTTTCTCTTGAACGGAGAAGCTGTCTTTATTATAGAGCCTGAATAGAGACAATCTCAGGTTCTTTTTTTATTCATTTTGAAAGAAAAGAGAAGGGGCTTGGACAGAGGTAAATACTTGCGGGTGATAGAAATTGCTTTTTTGGGATATACCTTGATGAAAACAACAAGAAAATCTTTGGAATAATCTGCACCTGTTTTTTATATAAAAGAGTATTTTTAAGATATCTGTTTGATATTTTAGGTGTTATTTTTTATTTCATTTCGATTTTTTATTCAGTATTTTGTCAGTCTAAAGACTGATTTTTCACTGTAGTTATTAAGAAAGAAGAATATCCATAGACAAATATTTTTTAATAGGATAGAGTCAATAGTAAATGGTGAAAAGGTCTATCCAATCCCTCAGTCAGAAGGAACTTATTTTGATCGGTATAGAATTAATAATGAGATAATTTTACAAAAAACGAAAGAGATAGTAAACTGGATAACGAACGTTAAAGTTTGTATGCTACCCGCAATATAAATGCTGATTTGACTGATTGGGACATATAGAAACGGAAAAAGTAAGGAAGGAAATTTGAAATTGACTGCTGCAAGGCAGAAGATTTCCGCTTACTTTAGAGATAGTAAAATAGTAAATAAATTTAGAAAAAGATTATGGTGAAAAGTGCTTATGATAAAAATTACAATGTTCTCGCAGGCAGAAAAAGTTAGTGGTCAGGGAGTGGGAAGTGCCTACTCGGAATTAATGAAAACGTTAAAGAAGAATTTCAGCGATACGCTGGAAATAAAGGTAAATACGTATGGAAAATCGGATATTTCGCATTATCATACAATAAATCCAACGTTCTATTTCTCAACTTTTTTCAAAAAATCACGGGGAGTCAGAGTGGGATATGTTCACTTTTTACCTGAAACCCTAGAAGGAAGTATCACTTTGGCCAAACCGTTTAAAGCGGTTTTTGATAAATACCTGATGTCCTTTTACAAGCGTATGGATCAGTTGGTAGTTGTTAATCCTGATTTTATCAACAAACTGGAAGCATTAGGGGTGTCACGGGAAAAAGTAGCGTATATCCCAAATTTTGTCAGCACCGATGTCTTTTTCAAAATGAGTGATACGGATAAGCAGGCATTTAGACGAGATAAACTGATTGAGGAAGAAAAATTTGTGGTATTAGGTGTCGGACAAATTCAGAAGCGAAAAGGTGTAGACGATTTTATTGAACTGGCTAAACGGAATCCGGATATTCAGTTTATCTGGGCTGGCGGCTTCTCATTTGGAAAAATTACTGATGGCTATGATGAATACAAGGAAATTTATGATAATCCCCCTGCCAATCTTTTATTTACAGGAATCATTGATCGGGAAGAGATTGTCGGCTATTACAATATTGCGAATGTATTTCTGCTTCCATCATTCAGTGAGCTGTTTCCTGTAAGTGTTTTGGAAGCATTTAACTGTGAAACGCCGGTTATGCTGAGGCATTTAGATTTATATACAGGCATTTTAGGTGATTCGTATCTGAAAGCGGAAGATGCAGAACAAATGGATCAATTGCTGAAAGAGTACGCTGGGAATCCGGAAAAGCTGGAAGAGTACAGAGTGAGGTCCAAAGAAGCAGCAGCGTATTATTCTGAAGAGCATACTTCAAAAAGATGGTTGGAATATTACAGTCATTTAGTGGGTAAAGAAGTTTTTGAAAATGACTAATTCATCAAGAGACCTAGCCTATCAATAAAGGTGTATGAAAGCATACAAGAAGGACTTGAAAAGGAGATTGTAGAAGCACAGAGCTTCAAGAGCCAAGTAGTAGTATGCAGTATATGCTCCTGCGGTTACTCGTCGCAGTTTCAGGCTGTGTAAGTGCTCCTGCGGTTACTCGTCGCAATTTCAGGCTGTGTAAGTGCTCCTGCGGTTACTCGTCGCAGTTTCAGGCTGTGTAAGTGCACCTGTGGTTACTGGTCGCAGTTTTAGACTGTATAAGTACTTTTGCTATTACTGATCGTATGAAAAGACTTGCTTTGATAAATCAATCGCAGCGGTTCCAGAGGAATGAACGATAGGACCAAATAAGAACAGTTCTTTGATTCGCTCTTTCTATGAAACTAGAGTGAATCAGAAAACAATGGAGGAAATGGGTTTTACCAACGCTTTTCCAAATAGACATGTTTGTATCGAGAATCGAACAAGGTCCTTCAATTCTTAATGGCTCTGCCATTTAGAAATTGATGAGATCGAAACGAAGTGTAGTGTAGTGTAGCGTAGTGAGACTTGTAGATACAAGAATTTTCTTTAATGTAGGAGCATCTAGTAGAATGGTATGCGTTGTCAATACGAAGAACGGGACAGCATCCTTTTTTAAATGGAAAGTAGTCTCTGTCCATTTTTTCGAAAATAGTTGCCGCTAGAGTTTTCAGACAGGTCCTAAACAGCGATAAAAATAATCCACCTGTAATATCAGATTTTTGGTTCTGGTATTACAGGTGGATATTTCATTAGAGCGTTTCTTTCAGCTATTCGTCTTTAAAGTGAATCAGCTGGACTGGCGAACAATCAGCTCAGTTCCAACAGTGATCTTTCTTGGAACAGGAGCACGTTCCCGAATCAGCTGATCCATTGTTTCAATGGCCAGTTCACCCATCCATTCTGTATAAACCTTTACAGTTGTCAATGCAGGTGAAACATATTTCGCTACACTGACATCATTAAATCCAATAACAGAGATTTCTTCTGGAATGCGCAAACCTGCTTCCTGAAAGGCTTTTAAAGCACCGATTGCCAATGCATCACTTGAGGCAAACAAAGCTTCCGGATATTCAGAATGTGTCTCCAAAAATTTTTTAGTTTGTCTATATCCATCATCCAAAGAAAAATCTGCAGAGATAATCAGTTGCTCATCAAATAATTCTGCTGCTTCAAGCTTTGATTTCAAATACTGGAAGCGGGGATCTTCAACACGCGTTTTGTTGCCTTTTGTGAATTCAACACCTGTCAAACAACCAATTTTTTTATACCCTGCTTTCATAAAGTGGTTGAATACCAAGTCCATTCCCTGAGAAAAATCGACAACAATTGAATTGTGACCATAGGTGATTCCGTCAAAGTCAACAAATAGCAGTTCACCATCCAGCGAAGCCAATTCCTTAATCTGATCGTTATCGAATTTTCCAAGAGCAATCGTCCCATCGGCAGTTCGTTCAGATAATGTGTCGAAGGATTCCTTGATTAGCTGAACGTTCGCTTCTTCTGCTCTCTTCTCGATTCCCAGTCGTATAGAAAGATAATAGATATCTTCCAGTTCTTCCTGATCACTGAACCATTGAATTAAGCGAACTGTTTGACTGCTTGCCCGCTGATTCTTTTTATACTTGGTATAGTTCAATTCTTCTGCTGCTTCAAAAATTTTTTTCTTGGTTTCCAGTGCAACAGAGAGTTCGGCATCGTAATTCAATACTCTGGAAACAGTTGCTGGAGATACTCCGGCAAGCTGTGCAATATCTTTAATTGTAGCCATCGTATCAACCTCTCTTTATAAATAATTAATGAATCGCTGAAAGGCTTCCTGACCTTCCGTATCTCTTTTAAAAACCCCAGCGTCAATTAGTACTTGCTCAAAAATATGTCCGATAGAGTTTTCGATAACAGAGCGAACGGTTTCAGCAGTGAAATTTTGCTCCTTCAGCTGATTTGCCCAATCCAAATGTCGATCATTGATTATATTTGGTTTATTCAGTAAATAGTTTTCAACCTCTTTTATTTCATCTGCCAGACGGGGAGGAAGAATGGCCAGTCCCATTACTTCGATTAAACCAATATTTTCTTTTTTGATATGCTGCACATTTTTATGAGGATGGAAAATACCATCCGGATGATCCTCTGACGTATTATTATCTCTCAAAACCAGATCAAGCTCGAACAGCTCTCCATTACGTCGTGCAATTGGTGTGATAGTATGATGCGGAGTTCCGTCTTCTGAATAAGCTGAGACCCTTACTGTCGGATCAGAATAACTTCTCCATTTTTCTAAAATCATAACAGAGGCTTGAATCAGGTCTTCCTGCGAGCGGCTGCTTAGTCGAATAACAGACATTGGCCACTTTACAATTCCAGCATGGATTTGCTCGAATCCGGGAACTATAAATTTCTGTTCAACAGAGGCTTTGGCCATTGGAAATGTGTGACGGCCTGCCTGATAATGGTCGTGTGACAGAATAGAGCCGCCGACAATTGGCAAGTCGGCATTTGAGCCAACAAAATAGTGAGGCAGTACCTCTGTGATGTTTAACAGCCGCTGAAATGTTTTTTCATTGATGAGCATTGGTCGATGCTCTTCCGACAGAATAATCGAGTGTTCGTTATAATATGCATAGGGTGAATACTGAAAGCCCCATTTTTCGTCGGCAATATCCATTCGAATAATCCGATGGTTGGTGCGGGCAGGGTAATTCAGTCTGCCCTGATAGCCTTCATTTTCCATACACAGCATACATTTTGGAAAGGCAATGCTTGGCGCATTTCTTTCCGCTTCAATCTGCTTAGGATCTTTTTCGGGCTTGGAAAGATTGATTGTAATTTCCAAAGTACCGTAATCTGTCTCAACAGGGAAATAAAGGTTTTGAGCAATCGCTTTTGTTTTAATGTAGTTGTTTTCCTGACAAAGCCTGTAAAAATAGCTCGTTGCTTTTTCGGGTGATTCGTCATACAAGGTTGAAAAAAATTTATTTACAGCAGAGGGGGAGGGCGTCAGCAAATCCATCAGCTGAGCCTCCAGAATATCTGTTTCTGCCTGTAAATCCCCAATTACCTGGTTCTCCTGAGCTTTGGCAAGCAGCAGCTCAACCAGCTCCAAAGCAGATTGTTCAACGTTTCTGACAGGGGTGTTCTCCATCATTTCTTCACCGATTAAGCATAAAACTCTGTTTTCCAAATAGAGGCGGTCTATTTCTTCCCATTCTCCGGATTGGATAACAAGTGTTGTAAAATCTGTAACAGTCTGACTCACTAACACTCTTTTTCCTCCTAATCCTGATATCCATTAGGATGACTGTGATGCCACTCCCAAGCCGTTTTAATAATTTCGTTAATATCTGTATATTTCGGCTGCCACCCCAAAATTTCCTGTGCTTTTTTGCTGGATGCAACCAGACGGCTGGGATCTCCTGCTCGGCGTGGTACAACAGTCGCCGGAATTGCTTTTCCAGTAACTTTTTCTGCCGCTGTCAGCATTTCCTTAACAGAGTAGCCGTGGTTGCTGCCAAGATTGAAGACAGAGCTGTCTTTACCGTTTTCCAGATAATTCAGAGCCAGCTGATGTGCTTTAGCTAAATCTTCTACATGAACATAGTCGCGAATACAAGTACCGTCTGGTGTATCATAATCATCTCCAAAAATTTGCAGATGCGGCCGCTGTCCCAACGCTGTCTGAAGAATGATTGGAACTAGGTGACTTTCAGGCGTATGATCTTCTCCAATAGAAGCATCAGATTTTGCCCCGGCAACATTGAAATAGCGCAGAGCCACATACTTCAGACCATAGGCGTTGTCGCACCATTTAATCATTTTTTCCATAATCAGCTTGCTTTCACCGTATGGATTCTTTGGATCAGTCCGGGTAGTTTCATCGATTGGTGTAACTTCAGGTTCGCCATAAGTTGCTGCCGTACTGGAAAAAACAATGTATTTGACATTAAACTCAACCATTGTTTCCAGAAGTACCTGCATACCATAAACATTGTTGTTGAAGTAAAGCAGCGGCTTTTCAACAGATTCTCCAACCAGAGAGCTTGCAGCAAAATGGACAACGCTGTCGATCTTTTCATTTTGAAAGACACTTTGTAAAAAAGCTTTATCTCTGATGTCTCCCTGATAAAAGGCTGCCTCTGGATGAACAGCTTTTCGGTGACCAGTAGCCAAATTATCGACAACAACGACCTTCTGTCCTTCATTAATAAATAAATCTACTGCGTGAGAACCGATATATCCGGCTCCCCCTAAAATTAATATTGTCATTTGATTTCCTCAATTCTTCATTTTTTAGACTCTCCAGATCATTTTACCAGTTTTCCGGCACCATCGGCAATTTCTGCCGGATAAAAATCAGCTGCATAGCCAATTGCTTCTTTATACCTGTAACTGACTGCAGCTTGAAAGGCTTCAACAGCTTCTTTTTTCACTAAAGCAATAGCACAACCCCCGAAACCAGCACCTGTCATCCGGGCGCCCAAAACATTTGGTTGCTTTTGTGCAAAGTCAACCAGTGTGTCCAGCTCGATACCAGTTACTTCATAATCTTCCTGTAATGAACGGTGGGAATCATTCAGCAGCAGACCAAAAGCTTCCAGATCTCCAGCCTGCAGTGCTGCTTTTGCTTTTAATGTTCGCTGATTTTCAGTCACTGCATGTCGTGCCCGTTTTATCAGAACAGGATCTTCAATTAAAGATTGATGTCGATTAAACTGCTCTTCTGTCAGCTCACCTAAAGATTGTATCTCAAGTATTGTCTGCAGCCGATGCAGTGCTTCTTCACATTCAGCTCGTCGTTCATTGTATTTTGAGTCAGCCAGTTCTCTTCGTTTATTTGTATTCATGATGACAATCGTATATTCTCCGAATGCAGCTGGTACTAATTCATACTTCAATGTATTGGTATCCAGCAGAATTGCGTGATCCTTTTTCCCCATACCGATGGCAAACTGATCCATGATACCAGAATTTACACCAATGAATTCATTTTCCACTCGCTTGCCGATTTTAACCAAGTCCAGTGTTTCCTGCTGCAGTTTGAACAGGTCGTTAAAGATAACTCCTGTAAGCAGCTCAATGGAAGCCGAAGAGGAAAGTCCCGCACCATTTGGGATGGTTCCATAAAAAAGAATGTCTGCACCAGATTCGATTTTTGCCCCGGCTTCAATTAAATACTTGATCACTCCTTTAGGGTAATTTGCCCAATCGTGTTCTTGATTGTAGGAAAGGTCATCCAGTGAAAAAGTGATAGTTCCTTTTTCCGGGAAATTTTCAGAGTACATGCGAACGGTTTGATCGTCCCTTTTTTCAGCAATTCCATAGGTACCAATACTGATTGCAGCAGGGAAGACATGACCGCCATTATAATCTGTGTGTTCACCGATTAAATTAATTCTTCCAGGTGCAAAATAGCTGCTGCTGCTCTCTGTCTCAAAAATTGTATTAAATTTTTTCTCTAAGCTCTTTTCCATTTTTTCACCTCGTGGTAAAATATTTAGTAAATATATTATAAAACGTTTACTAAAGAATTTCAATGATAAATTGAAAGGGGTTTCCAGATTACAAGATACTTTTCTGTTTTTACAGCTGACTTAGTGCCATTTAAAGAAATTTCATGTAAAATGGTTGTTATAGATTATGCATGTAAAAGAACGGAAGATCGTCGAGAAAGGAAGAAATGAATAATGAAACTGACACAAAAACCGTTTGGCAACGGAGCGACACTTTATTCTCTTGAAAATGGAAAGGGTGTTATTATGGAGATTACGGATTTAGGAGCCCGGATTGTTCGGCTTCTTGTTCCGATAGGAGAAGAAAAACGAAATATCGTTTTGGGCTTTGATTCAGCAGAGGAATATGAAGAAAAAGATTTGTATTTTGGTGCAACAATCGGTCGAGTAGCTGGCCGAATACTAAATGGAACATTTACTATGGATGGTAAAACCGTTCAAATAGAACGGGCAGAAGACCAGCTGCATACGTTACATGGCGGAATACTGGGATTTGAAGCGAAAACATGGCTTGCTGAAACAAAGGAAGAAGAGTCAAAGGCATCTGTTACATTTTCTTTGGTGAGCCCAGCTGGTGAGAATGGTTTTCCGGGAGAACTGGCGGTTTCAGTGACCTATAGTCTGAATGAAGAAAATGAGTGGGAAGTTGTCTATCATGCTAAAACAACGCAGCCAACATTGTTTAACCCAACTAATCATGTGTATTTTAATCTGTTGGGCGATCCTGCCGCAGTTATTGATGACCACGAATTAATGGTTCGAGCGGAAGAATATGCTCCAGTGAACGAGGATATAACAGTTAAAGGAGAGCGTGTTTCTGTAGAAGGAACGGCGTTTGATTTTCGAAAGGGGAAAAAGCTGGCAGAAGCATTTAACAGTGAGGATCAGCAAATTATTCAAACAAAGGGAATGGATCATCCATTCTTTTTGAAAAAAGAGAGCAGCAAAGAGCCAAATGCGACTTTGATCAGTCCCGATAATAGGATTGAAGTAGAGGTGTTCACGGATCGTTCGGCAGTCGTTATTTTTACAGCAAACTTCTCCGGAGAAGGGCCGATAATGCAAGGCGAAAAAATGGTGGATCATGGAGGTATTACTTTTGAGACTCAGGAGGCACCGGGGGCAGAGCATTTCTCTGAATTTGGTGATATTACTTTGAGACCGGAGAAGGCGTACTATTCATCCACAATCTACAAAATAAAGACAACAGAATAAGTCTTTCAGGAAATGTTTAATTGAATCAGCTGAATAAACAAAAAAACATACTAAGATTAGTGGGTAAGATATTCAACAGAATATCTTACCCACTATTTTCTGTTTTCTGCAATATCAGCCACAGTTGTGTCCTGAAGTGTTTCCTGTGAATTAAAGGCGATCTCATAGACTGGTGCAACTTTTCTTGTCAGTTTCTGTAAATTCTGCAGCAGAAGTAAAATCCAGCTGAATGCCAGAAAGAAGGCGATTAGTTCGAAGGCAGTCAGAGAGAGATAACCAATATTTTTGAACAGAACATTGGCGATAAGCAGTACGGCTGCAATCATATACGAGATTCCCAGAAATTCTCTGGAAATAGCTGGCAGGAGCCAGCGAATACTGATAATCAAAATAATAATCATGTAAACAAGATAGTTTGCTGCCTGATTGTGCAGCTCATGAAGTCGTCCGTTTCCATTGTTGGGAAAGAAACCAACAGCACCCAAATCAATTGCCGTCAATGTCAGTAAAATACGCAAAATGGTCAGTTGAATATTTTTAGTCATTGATTTTTGCAGGGAAACAAAGAGATAGTCAATCAGTGCGATCATCAGCAATGCAGAAATAATCAGCGTTAGATTAAATTGCCAGCTGCTGTTGGCATTGCTGGTTCCTAAAAAGCTGAAATTGTACTGCCACCACTGAAGCTGTCCATTTGCAGCCATTGACATCAATACACCGCCGATGATGACGGAGATCAGCAGAGTTGTGATCAGTGCTGGTGAGATAGCTAGTGCAAAATAAATCATCAGGTAATTGATCATTCCAACAAACACAAAAAAGATAAATGTCGCTGTTAAAAGATCAAAGCTGGCTCCTTCAAAAAGAATTCCCAAAAGCCAGAAAAATCCCAGTAAAACCAATGCAAGAATGATCACAAAAGAAATTAGTATGGTGAGGAAGTTTCGCCAGTAAATGTCTTTAAATGAAAAAAGCTGTTTTCTTTTCCCTTTAACAAAAAAAATAATAAAGGAGCATATGCCGCTTAAAAGTCCCAAAATAAGAACTGAAGCAGCAATGGAAATACGCCCTGTAAGCAAGAGGTGGGACCGTCCCTGTTCATAAAAAAAGCCGAAAAAGATCACGCTGACCAGTAAAGACGGAATTAAAAACCAGCGAAGTGAAACAGCTTGTCTTTCTGTTTTTGTACGTTTCGGTTCAATAATTATTTTCTTGTTTTCAATTTTTATCTGAAGCGGTTCTTCTTCCTTCAGCTGCAGTTCCTGAACTACTTCTTCAGGTAGCTGTATGGTGTAATGAGGTTTTTTCATGTATATAACTCCTTGTGTGAACATAAGTTGTTTGTAATCAAGTACTTTTCATTGATGTGTAGAGACTATCCTCTTTGGTTGCTTCACTCGAAGAACAACGATATTCTGGATATATTCATTATAGTATTTGTTGTTTTATTCTCTCAGACTGTCAGAGTAATTACAAGCGACAATAGACAGAGAGGGGGATAAATTCTGTTGATATGCAGAACAAAGCCCGCAAAATTTCGACAAAAAAATTTTAAGATAAAGGAGACAATACCGACAGAGGAATATAAGCTACTTATTTCCATTTCAAATTGAAAAAGAGACTGTTTTAAATAAAACGGTTTCAAGTTATCTTATGACTATACGAGGAGGAAAAACAGATGAGGGAAGAAAAAATCATTCAGTACTTGATTGCCAGTACCGGTCGTCAGTCCTTGTTGAAGCTGGCGGATTTATTCGAAGTCTCACCTCGCACCATTTCCAGTGATATAAAGTTGATCAATGCCGCAGCAAGTCGTCATGGCTTTCAGATTACGAACAAGAGGGGGCTGGGATACGGTCTGGAGATATTTGACCATCCAGCATTTAACAACTATTTCACTCAACTCTCTGCAGAAAATGAACGAGAGATTTTAAATCCAAATTCACGTAAAACAAATATTGCTTTACTGCTGCTTTTTGCAAATGACTATCTGACAATGACTCAGATATCCAATATACTGGCTGTTAGTGTTTCAACTGTGAAAAAAGATATGAATCAAGTGAGAACAGAATTTGAACTGGATGGTCTGACCCTGTATTCAAAACCTCATTATGGATATAAAGTTGTTGGTTCGGAGGAAAACCGGAGAGCACTGATCATTCAACTGCTCCGTAATGAAATCACTCAGCCAAAAATTACGGCAGAGTATGCGGCATTTCTTTCCGCTTTTGATGAAGAGAGGTTTAAAGCCTATTTGATTCAGCAGATTCAGCAGTTTGAAATCAAAATGAACGATCTTGTCTTGGATAATCTGGTCCAGCATGTGGTGCTTTTGGGATTTCGTATCAGGCAGAATAACTTGTTGAAAGAAGTACAGGAACAAGACGAAGCATCAACAGAATATGAAAATCTCACAGATCAAATTGCGGCTTATCTGAAGGCTGAGTTGGGGATTCAACTCCCGGGAAATGAAAAAAATTATTTGACTCGTCAGCTTTATGGAAAAATGCTGGCCGTTAATGAGCTGACCAAATATGATGATCTTCGCAGATATATTGAGCAAAGCTTGAAAGTGATTGATCATAAATACCACACTTTTTTCAGTCATGATGAAGAATTGAGCGGTGCACTGATTCTTCATGTGGCGCCGCTGCTGCAGCGGCTCTACGGCGGACATCAGCTGGAAAATCCGATTATTGAAGATGTATATACCCGCTATGCCAATGTATTTACAATTACCTATGAATTTATTCAACTGATTAGTGATAATGTCGAAGTGAAAATCAGTAAGGATGAAATGGGGTATTTAGCAATTTACTTTGCCGCAAGTCTGGAAAAGACATCTCAGAAAGAGATTAAGCGATATCGATCAATTGCTGTCATTTGTGCGACTGGCGGAGGGGCTTCTTATTTTTTGAAAACCAAACTGGAACAGATTTTTGCCAATGCAGAGGTTCAGACGTTTTCGATCATTGAGAGCAATGAAATTGACGAAGATTTTGACCTGATTATTTCAACGGTACCAATTGAGCAGAAATTTACTAAAATACCTGTCATTTATACACAGGCACTGCTGACAGAAAAAGAAATTCAAAAAATTCAAAATGATCTGCTGCTGATTCGGGAAAATCAGCTGTTGGAAACGGATGTTGATCATCAGCTGTTGTCACTTTTTTCGAAAGAGAATTTTAGTATTGCAAAAGAAACGAGTTACCTTGATTTATTGAAAAAAAGAGCAGAACGGCTGCAGGATGATGGGTATGCTGCGGCTGAGTATACAGAGCTGGTTCTGCAGCGGGAAAAGCTGTTGGATACAATTTATCAAAATGGGATTGCCGGACCTCACCCGATGGAGGCCAGAGCACTGAAAGAATGTATTGATGTTATACTGCTTCGACCGGGATTAACATACAGAAAGAAGCCTGTCCGGTTAATTTTTCTGATTAATATTGAAAACGGACATCTCTTTTTACACAAGGAAATCAGTCGTTTGATGATCCGCATGATTGATGATCAAAATTTGGAGAAGAATTTAAACGGCATTAAGAACTATCAGGACTTTTCTCACTATTTAAGAGAATTGATTAAGAAAGGATAAGCAGACATGACAGAACAGGAAAAAAGTATTTTTCAGATTATATCTTCAGCCGGAGACAGCCGAGGTGCTGCGTTTGAGGCGCTGCGTCTGGCCAGAAAAGGAAAATTTGAGGAAGCGGAAGTAAAGATGCAGGAGGCAAAGGAAAAGAGTATCACAGCCCATGAAGAACAAACTGCATTGATTACCAAAGAAATTAATGGAGAAAAAACAGAAACAACATTATTGATGGTTCATGCTCAGGACCATCTGATGAATAGTCTGCTTGCAAGAGATCTGATCGAAGAGATGATAGGGATGTTGAAAGAGAAAAATCTTGAAGCGTAAGAAAGGATGAAAAAAATGAAAACGTTATTAGTCTGTGCAGGTGGTTTTTCAACAACCATGATGATGGAAGCCATGAAGAAAGTAGTAAAGGATTCAGCTAAGCTTGAAATTGAAGACTATCCGATGGAAGCCATCGGAGTGGATAAGCTGGATCGGTATATTAATGAGTACGATGTTATTTTGGTTGGTCCTCAGCTCAGCCACAAATATGCGTTCATCAAAGGGGAGGCAGACAAACTGAATAAACCTGCTGTTCTGCTTACATCTGATATTTATGGATCAATGGATGGAGCGACAGTCATGAAACAGGCAATATTAGCTTACCGCAAAAATCAATAAATTTGTTATTTGGAGGAGAGAAAATGGAACAACAGAAAGTATCGGCCTTTGACAGAGTTGAAGGATTTATTCGCAGGACCCTTGTACCGGTTGCGAACAAAGTAGATAACAATGCTTATCTGACTGCCATTAAAAAGGGGATGGTCGTCTTAACACCAGCTTTATTACTAGGCTCAGTAGCAGCAATTTTTCCGTCGATTCCAGAGTTTATTAATGCAGCACCTGTTCAAAACTGGTTTGAGCAGTACGGCTACATTTTCGGTCTTTTATCAAAAGTGTCATTAGGGTTGGTGGGTCTTTATGCAGTGCTGGCAATTGCTTATTTTCTGAGTGAACAATGGAAACTCTATACGATTGGGTCCATGATTCTGTCGGCAATTGGTTTTTTACTGGTTGCGATGGATGTGGATGAGAATGGAAATATCATTCCAACCTATCTGGATTCAAAAGGACTATTTGCAGGAATTTTTATCGCTATTATTTGTGTTAAAATCTATCAGTTTTTTACAAAGCATAAGCTTGTTATCAAGATGCCGGAAGGGGTACCTGATTTTGTTTCCAGTTCCTTTGAACTGATTACACCGACAGCAACCATTGGAGTCCTGTTTATCACAGTTCGAGCGGTTACGGATGCACTGACGGGCGGGGTTCTGCTGCCGCAGGTTATTATGGAGTTTCTAGCACCGGCAATTGGTGGACTGGATTCATTAGGGGTCATTTACTTTGTTTTAGTTCTGCGTTTGGTTTTCTGGTTTTTCGGCATTCATTCAGCCGTGTTGTCGCCTATTCTATCGCCGATCGCAGTTCAGTATCTGTCAGAAAATATCGCAGCACATGAAGCAGGTCAGCCGCTGACGCACGTTATTACCGGAGGAACGTTATCCGCGTTCGCAAATTTTACTGGTTCCGGCGTGACAATGGGTCTGGTTATAGCCATGCTTGTCAGCAAATCTCTACGATATAAAAAAGTCGGAGCTGTTGCGCTTCTGCCTTCATTATTTGGGATTAATGAGCCTGTTCTTTTCGGAGTGCCGATTATTTTGAATCCGGTGTTAATGATCCCGTTTATCTTTGGCGGTGCTTTTGTGGGGATGATTCCAATGATCTGCATGAAGCTGGGCTGGCTGAATTATCCGATTTTTGATCCGCCTTATGTACCAGTCTTCATGGAAGGATTTCTGACTGGCTTTGACTGGCGGGCAATTATTATTCAGCTGGTTCAAATTGGTCTGTCTTTTGCTTTATATCTGCCGTTTTTCAAAGTGTTGGAGCGTCAGGAACTTGAGCAGGAAAAAGATGTAAAAGAGAGTCATTCAATCCTAAGTGAAGAAGATGAGGCATTGCTGTCTGATTTAGATTTCTAATGGAATAAAATATGAGGTGGAGGGAGGGTTGCTTTTTCGGTAATCATTCCTCTATTCTCATTCTGTTTTAAAGCAAGGAGGTGCAGCCGATGAATGAACGGCTAAAACAAGTGAAAAAAATAATGCATGAAAACTATTCGATCGATTTTTTGATAGTAAGTGATAAAATCAATTACCGGTACCTGTCTGGTTTTACTGGTTCAAATGGACTTTTAGTTGTGGGGGATGAGCGGGAATATCTGTTAGTTGATGGACGCTATACAGAACAGGCAGAACAGCAGACAGAAAATATCTGTATTCTTACAACAACACCGCAAAAAAATCAGTGGCAGTATCTGGCTGAAATTGTTGGAGATGGCAGTGTCGGCTTTGAACGGTCATCCATTTCTTATCTAATGTATCTTGAACTTGAAGCAGTCATTTCTGAGCAGAAGGGAAAACTGATTGAGACCATCCATCTGATTGAACAGCTCCGGATGATTAAAGAGCCGACAGAAATCAGGTATTTAAAAGAGGCTGCGATGTTGGCAGATCAAACGTTTGAGTATATCAAAACAATTATTAAACCAGGTATGTCTGAGTTGGATGTTGCCAATGAAATTGATTACTACAGTAAGCGAATCGGCAGTGAAGGACCTGCATTTGAGACCATTGTGGCATCAGGGAACCGGACAGCCCTGCCTCATGCACATGCATCCCGAAAAGTTATTCAGCCGGATGAGTTGATTATGATTGATTTTGGTTGTATGTATCATGGCTATCATTCTGATATGACACGGACTTTTGCATTGGGAAAAGCAGCTGATAAAATCAAGGAGACATATCAACAGGTTTTGAACGCTCAAAAACAGGCGATTCAGGCGATTGAGACTGGGAAAACGCTGAAGGAAATTGATCAAACTGCTCGAATGTATTTAGAAGAATCAGGAATTGCCGAGTATTTTTCACATGGACTGGGACATGGTATTGGTCTGTCCTGTCATGAATATCCTGTGGTTAATCAGGACAGCGCTGTCAATATTCGTGAAGGAATGGTATTTACTGTTGAACCAGGTATTTATTTTCCAGGAGACTACGGTATTCGGATCGAAGATGATATTTTTATCACAGCTGACGGCAGAGTAAAAAGCTTTACACAAACAAGCAAAGAATGGATGGAACTCGAATGGAACTAAAAGATCATTTGCTTTATTTATCAAATTTGGATGGAATTGCGGGAAGAGAAGATGCAGTGGGTGATTATCTGGCAACGATTATCAAACAATCTTCATTTAAGGATACGTTTAAAAATTATTATTTTGGCGATTTGACAACGAAGAAAAAAAGGGTGGCTGTTTATGCACATCTGGATGAGGTTGGCTTTTTCGTTAGAGAGATTGATTCGGCTGGCTTTATTCGTTTTCAGCCAATCGGCGGCTGGTGGGGACATGTCATTTTAGGTCAGAGAGTCCGCATTACTTCGAGAAAAAACGGACAGACTTTTATTGGAATTGTCGGAACGCTGTCTGAAGGTTCTGTGATGGATGACAGGGTTGTTGAGGTTGATAAGATGTATATTGATCTTGGTGCCGGCAGTCGGCAGGAGGCAGCAGATCTGGGAATTCAGATTGGTGATATGATCACACCGGATACAGCTGCTCAGGAAACGGCAACAGGTAACTTCATTACAGGAAAAGCATTGGATAACCGTGTAGGCTGTAGTGTAATGGCTGGTGTTATGGATTATTTTTCCAAGAATGAACTGGCTCAGATCGAAGTTCTGGGTGTTGCGACGGCTCAGGAAGAGGCAGGTACACGGGGATCAAAAGTGGCTGCACCGAAGGTTCGGGGAGATATTAATCTGATCATCGATGTAGCAAACGGGAAGGATACACCGAAGGCTGCTTCAACCAAAACCCGTATTTTAGGAGCAGGTCCCGGTATCTGTCTGTATGATAAAACGGCACTTGCCGATATAACTTTGGCAGATGCGTTGAAGGAAACAGCTGAGTCGAATCAGATTCCTTATCAATTTGATCAGTTTACCGGCGGTGGAACAGATGCCGGCTCCATTCAACTTTATGAAGGAAAACCAACAATTGTTATAAGTGTTCCAGTCCGCTACTGTCATTCATGGAATTCCATGGTTCATTTGTCAGATTGTGAAAATGCCGTTACGCTGATTTGTCGATATATTGAAAATTTTGAAAAGAAATTGGGTGAGTTGAATGACAAATTTTGATCGAGTAATCTCCAGATACGGAACCTATTCTACACAGTGGGACTATATTCAGGATCGTTTCGGGGAGAAAAATTTACTGCCTTTTTCTATTTCAGATATGGATTTCGAGCTTCCCTCTGGAACGAAGCAAGTGTTGAATGCAGCTGTAGAAAAAGGGATTTTTGGCTATACCCGCTGGAATCATAAAGAGTTTAAAGGAGCTATAAGCGGTTGGTTCCGCCGACAGTTTCACACACAGCTGAAAGATGACTGGATTGTCTACAGTCCCAGCGTAATCTACAGCTTATCTACAGCATTGCAGCTGCTTTCAAAGAGAGCGGGAAAGATTGTCACGCTGACACCTTGTTATGATGCCTTTTTTAATACTATCAAAGAGAATCATCAGCAGTTAATCTCAGTTAGTCTGATAAAAAATGAACGGTTTGATATTGATTTTTCAACACTTGAAGAAGCATTTAAAACAGAACAGCCGGAGCTTTTTCTTTTATGTAATCCTCATAACCCAACTGGCAGAGCATTTACGGAAGAAGAGCTTTTAACTATCATTGATCTGTGTAATCGTTATCAGGTTGGTCTGATCAGTGATGAGATTCATATGGATATTCGACGGTCGGGCATTGATCATCTTCCAGTACTAAAATTTATTAAGCAGATTAAAGTACCGGTTATGTTGGTGTCTTCAGCTTCAAAATCATTTAATACACCCGGATTAGGCTGTTCGTATTGTGTGATTCCTGATGAAAAATTGAGGGATCAGTTTTTGACTGTGTTAAAAGGTCGTGATGGTTTATCATCTGTTCCTTATCTCGGGCTGTTGGCATTGCAGGACTGCTATACACATCAGGAGCTGTGGCTGCAAGAGCTGAATCATTATATTGATGGAAATTTTCAGGTGATGCATGAACAATTGAAGAATCATCCATTCATCTCATCGTATATACCTGAAGCTAGTTATCTGGCTTGGCTTGATTTGACAACTTTACCGGTTAACATGGCTCAACTGCAAAAGGTGCTTATTCAACAGGAAAAAGTAGCGATTATGCGAGGAGAAACCTATGGAGCAGAAGGAAGTATGTATCTGCGTCTGAATCTTGGCGCCCCCCGAGAGAAGATACTGGAAGGAACAGAACGGCTGTTGAGGGGAATTCAGGCTGTTTTGTAGTAAAAAAATGAAAGACAAGACTATGTCGCATGCTCTAAAAAACGAATAGACGGTGTTCCCGTCTTTGTATGATTCGAGCATTCGTAAGAAGCGTAGGAGCACGTGCATGAACTTAACTGCGACGAGTAATCGCAGGAGCACATGAACAATCTTAACTGCGACGAGTAATCGCAGGAGCAAGTTCTTACATGTCCCTCAGACATGCGACGAGTAACCGCAGGAGCAGATGATACTTGATATCTCGAGGTAAAACACTTTTTTATCTGACCAGACATTGAATATTGGCAGCTTCCATCACTGCTTTATAGGTGTACAAATCCTCTGTATGCAGCTGAGGAATATCATGCATTGCATAATCCCGATTCAAGTATTGATACTTTTTTTCACCAAACTGGTGGAAGGGCAGCAGTTCAATCTGATTAACGCCCATTTCATTGAATAGCTTTGAAAATTCTTCTGCATCAGCCAGACTATCATTATAAAAGGGAATAACCGGAATTCTAACTACGAGTCCGGCATGCGTGCGAACTGCTGTCTGCAAATTCTTTAAAATCAGTTCATTCGGTACACCGATGCCGCTTTTATGCTTGGCTGAATCATAATGCTTTACATCAAAATATAATAAATCAACATGCTGGATAAATGCTTCAAAAACATCAGTTTTTGCATAACCGGTTGTCTCACAGGCGGTGTGAATATTTTTCTTTTTAAGCTCTTTTAGTAATTCAGTTGCAAAGACTGCCTGATACAAAACTTCTCCGCCTGACAACGTAACACCACCACCCGATTCTTCATAAAAGGGTTCGTCTTTCATGACCTCATTGACAATTTCAGCGATTGTCTTATATTCTCCTATAATTGTTGTCTCTTTTTTTTGGCTATTCCACATTTGTTCAGGTTCACCGCACTGTGATTCTGGATTTGAACACCAGTAGCATTTCAGCGGACAGCCTTTAAAGAAAACAACAGTTCGAATACCGGGGCCATCATGAATACTGAATTTTTGAATATTGAATATGCATGCTGTTTCACTCATTACTTTTCCCTCCTGTTTTTCAGTTCGATTTTAACATATGTAATTTCATTCGTAAATATTTTTAGTTTCGAAAATAAAATTTGTTGGATTGAGATAACCGAATGGCTGTGATAAACTAATGAAAACAGGAGGACTTATCTTATGTCGAGAGAAGAAGATATTATTTCAATAGTAAGCAGTCAAAAGAAAATAGAAGTGAATCAACTAGCTGAGCAGTTAAATGTTTCAAAGGTAACGATTCGAAAAGATCTGGACAAGCTGGAAGCACGAGGGATACTTCACCGTCAGCACGGTTTTGCTCTGCTGAATAATGAAGCAGATATCAATTATCGCTTAGCTAAGAACTATGATTTAAAGCTGAAAATTGCCAAAAAAGCTGCAAAGAGTGTCTCTGATGGAGAGATCGTTATGATTGAATCAGGATCAACCTGTACATTATTGGCAGAGGAATTGGCATTTAACAGAAATAATATCACAATTATTACTAATTCAAGCTTTATTGCTTCTTATATCCGCAAAGCGGAAAGTGTAAAAATTATTCTTTTAGGCGGAGAATATCAAAAGGAATCACAGGTTAATGTTGGACCGCTGATAAAGAAAGTTGTGGAAAATTTTCACGTGGATAAGTTGTTTGTCGGCGTTGACGGCTGTGACGAAAAGCGGGGATTCACTGGGAGCGATATCACTCGTTGTGATGCAGCAAGAATGATGGCGGAACATGCTGACAAGACCATTGTGCTGACGGATTCAAGCAAATTTATGCAAAAAGGTGTAGTTGCTGAGTTTGGCTTTGATGAGGTTTCTCTAGTTTATACAGATCAGGCAATTACTAAAGAGAAGAAGCAGTTATTAGAAAAAAGACAGATTGAGGTAGTGGCTGTATAAAAAGCATCATTTGATGCTTTTTTATTTTTGCACATATGTGCAACTTTATCTTAATTCTAAACAGGAATTGAATTTTCAATTGAATAATGATATGTTTGTTTCAAAAGAAACTAATTTTCATTTCAAAAGAAAATAGATCGGAGGGATTCAAGTGAATACGGTAATAGAAAAAGAGAGACTGCGATCCTACTTTGGGGAGCTGACTCCCAGAATGGCAGCATACCGCGAAAGTGTCTTGTCTACAAAGCCTTATGTCTGTGCAGAGCGCGCCCTTTTAACTACTGAGGCATATAAAGAATACCAGGATCAGCCGGTGGTTTTAAAACGGGCATATATGTTGAAAAATATCCTTGAGCACATGACATTATACATTGAAGATGAAAGTCTGCTGGCAGGAAATCAGGCTGCTGCGAATCGGTCGGCACCGATTTTTCCGGAATATGCGATGGACTGGGTAATTGCAGAATTGGACGAATTTGAACAACGTGATGGGGATGTTTTTTATATTACTGAAGAAACAAAAGAAGAGCTTCGTTCCATTTCTGATTACTGGAAGCACAATACAACAAAAGAAAAAGGTCTGGCAGCGATTCCTCCAGCCAGTCGTGTATTTTATGATTTGGGTATTATCAAGGCAGAAGGAAATATCACTTCCGGAGATGCACATATTGCAGTAAGTTATGAAACAGTTATTAAGAGCGGATTGAAGGGTTATCGGGAACGTGTGGAAAAATTAATGAAGGAATTGGATCTAACAGTTTTGGAAAATCAGAAGAAACTGTATTTCTATGAATCAGTTCTAATTACGCTGGATGCTGTTCAAAATTTTGCGTTGCGGTATGCAAAACTGGCAGAGGAAAAGGCGAGGTTGTCATCACCTGAACGAGCGGTTGAATTAAAGGAGATGGCGCGTGTTTTGAAAAAGGTTCCTTATGAGCCGGCAGAAACATTTTATGAAGCGATTCAGTCTGTTTGGATGATTCAGCTGGTTTTACAAATTGAATCAAATGGTCACTCACTCTCTTATGGTCGAATGGATCAGTATTTGAATCCACTGCTGGAAAAAGATTTAGCTGAGGGAAAAATGACCGAAGAAACTGCTGTGGAGCTGCTGACTAACCTCTGGATTAAAACGATTACGATTAATAAAATCCGCAGCTGGTCGCATACGCAATTCAGTGCCGGAAGTCCTTTGTATCAAAACGTAACGATTGGCGGACAGACAACAGAGAAAAAAGATGCAGTAAACAAATTATCCTATCTGATATTGCGCAGTGTGGCTCAGACCAAGCTGCCGCAGCCTAATTTAACTGTTCGCTATCATAAAGGACTGGATGATAGGTTTATGCGGGAATGTGTGGAAGTGATTAGAATTGGTATCGGGATGCCGGCATTTAACAATGATGAGATTATTATTCCGTCCTTTATTGAAAAGGGAATAAAAGAGGAGGATGCTTATAATTATAGTGCAATTGGCTGTGTGGAAACAGCAGTTCCGGGAAAATGGGGCTATCGCTGTACGGGTATGAGCTTTATTAACTTCCCCAAAACATTGCTGATTGCGATGAATAATGGTGTTGATCCGAAATCAGGAACTAAACTGGTTGAAGGATTGGGTCATTTCGAAGAGATGACCTCTTACGAAGAGTTGGAAAAAGCTTGGGATCATGTGATTCGCGATTTCACCAAACATAGTGTCATTATTGAAAACAGCTGTGATATGGTTTTGGAAGAGGATGTCCCAGATGTTTTATGCTCAGCGCTGACAGAAGACTGTATTGGACGGGGAAAAACGTTGAAAGAAGGCGGTGCCGTTTACGACTTTATTTCAGGACTGCAGGTAGGGATTGCTAATTTGGCTGATTCACTGGCAGCAATTAAAAAGCTGGTTTTTGAAGAACAGAAGATAACTCAGAAAGAGCTTTGGGAGGCATTAATGACGGACTTTGCCGAAGAAAAAGGACAGGTAATTCAAAAACTATTATTGGAAGAAGCACCGAAATATGGTAATGATGATGATTACGTGGATCAGCTGGTTGTTGATGCGTATGACAGCTATATTGATGAGGTGAAAAAATATCCGAATACCCGTTTTGGCAGAGGACCAATCGGTGGTACAAGATATGCAGGAACTTCATCAATTTCAGCCAATGTTGGACAGGGAAGGGGAACGATGGCAACGCCTGATGGACGAAACGCTTCAACTCCTTTGGCGGAAGGCTGCTCTCCTTCTCACTCCATGGATAAAAATGGACCAACTGCAGTACTGAAAACTGTTTCGAAGCTGCCAACTAAAGAAATTACCGGGGGTGTATTGCTGAATCAGAAAGTAACCCCGCAGGTTTTGGAAAAAGAAGAGGATCGGATGAAACTGGTTATGCTGCTGAGAACTTTCTTCAATCGATTGCACGGTTATCATATTCAGTACAACGTTGTTTCAAAAGACACACTGCGGGATGCGCAGGCACGTCCTGAAAAATACCGGGATTTAATCGTTCGGGTAGCAGGCTACTCAGCATTTTTCAATGTTCTGTCCAAAGCAACACAGGATGATATTATTGAGCGGACGGAGCATATATTGTAGGTATTAGAACGTAAATAAAATTTGCCTGTAAATGATAGAAAGACAGCTGAATAAAGTACTTTGCATTTTTAAGAAGATGTGACAAACACCCATGAGGGCGATCGCCCTCATGGGTGTTTGTCTCGACCTCTTTTTCTTAGTCTTTATAAAATTTATGTCTCTTTGATAATTCTGCATAAAAAAATTCTTCATCATGTTCCTGAAGCCCTGAGACCTGTCCGTCGCCTATCTCTATAATGATCAATTTGCCAGTTGTTTTTCTAGCATAGTCGACTGTGAAGAAAGGAGAGTGTATTTTCTTTCCCTGTTGTTTGATAAACCGCTCTTCCTCTTCCGAAAGCTGTACAGAATCATTATGCCAATAATCTATTAATGCAATCGGTTCATTTAGCCAATAAAAGACTCGATACTCTTCAAAAATTGGTGTATAACTTTTAGGATGTTCTCCAATTTTCATCAATTCAACAAATTCCCTCAAAACAATACCGCCCATTAAATTTTTTTCCTGACGTTCAATAAATGTATTGATTACTTTCAAGGCCTGTGTTGTATCGGACACATCAGGGACAAAAAAAGCATCGTGCCATTCATGCTTTCTGCTTTTAACAAAATCCTTTACGGTGACTGCACCGCTGAAGTGGGAAAGTAGATTAATCAAGGCTGTTTCTGATAAACTCTCTGTCCAATTCGTCTGCAGCATATGAGGCATACCAGCCCAGCTTGGAAGCAAGTGAGTATTTTTGTACTCTGAAAGAGCGGTCAACATCGAAGCTCCCTGTTGCTCAACGGCTTGTTGAAGCTGGTCATACTGACAAGGTGTCAGCATCCATCCTCGATAGACGATTATCTCGTTTTCAGTCAGGAGACGACTCAATTTTACTTTGTTTGATTCCATCAATGGCTCCAGCTGCAGCAAGGCAACATTAAAATATTGTTTTGCTGCATCATATTCTTTTTTATAGTCCTCATCCGGTAAGCTTGTATCGAGTGGATCTGCGGGAAACAGGAAGAGATAGTGAGAAATCATCTAGTTTCCTCCTTTTTGTATGCTTCATTAATTATATCAGGAATAGCGGAAACATTGATAGAATGACTGAAAATTAGTGTTCTAAAATTCGACCGGTTGAATGAGTGAAAAGAATTAGAGGATGGATTCCAGCTTAAAATAAGTGAGCGACTGACAAAAATCACCAAGTAGTTTTGCTTACAGAGATAATTGATTTAGACTCAGCATTAATTGATGTTAAAGTTTTTTCGGATGGTTAAACAAAAAGTGTAGAATGATATATAATGGAAAGTAGCTATGAGAGAAGAATCGATTAATTTATTTTTCGATCAATCGGATGGAAGAGCTATTTTCTGGTAAAAATGGTTTCGTTAAGGAGAAATAGTATTTTTCTGCAACTTCTTTCCAAATACAATTCTAGAACATTACACAATAACCAAGCAAATGAACGGTCATTAAATTATCAAGGAACAAAAAATAACGATTGAACCGAAAAATCAGTTTATAAGTTTAGTTTATGAGGAAATATGGTATGAGAATGGTGTTTTCAAAACAGGAGCTGCTTGTAATTGTAGAAATGTTAAATGCAGAACCAATTGATTCCCGTTCTTATTTTGGATGGCAATACTAGCTTGTGGTAAGTCTGAAGCTCCAGAAGAGTGGCTGTTGGATTTGGTCTTTACTAACAAAAATTAAGCTGCTGTTCAGGTGTTTAGAAAATACATATATGACCTGCTCTTTGGGGAATTATCTGGAGGAATGGACTATTATACTGCTTCAATGTATATCCGCTATCGATTAGGATTTATCAGTTGGAAAAATTTTCTAATAATGTGCGGGCATGAAGCAGACAGACGTTGCAAAGAAAAATCTGACTGCAGCTGCTTCTTGGTATTTCTAACTGAAGCTGAAGGGAAGCAAAAGCTGTTTCGTGAGGTCAGACAAAGAAATCAGGCAGAGGTATCAAAAGGAGATTCAACAAGCGACACAGTTGAAAGTTTTTTTGACACGTTTTCCAACGAGGAAATTTGTTAGCTGATTAGATGACAGGAAGGGAAAAGATAAATGATAAAAAATATTGTATTTGATGTAGGAAATGTACTGGTGCACTATGCTCCGGCAAAATTTATTAAGAGATTCACAGATGTTCCAGAATATCAGGAGCTGCTGCTTCATGAGATTTTTCTGTCTGTAGAATGGATTAAGTATGATCGGGGAACGATCTCCAAAGAAGAATTAGGCAGAACGATTTGCAGCAGGGTAAAGGAAAGTCTTCATGATACTGTGTTGGAAATTATTGACTGCTGGCACGAAGAAATCAAACCGAATGAAGCGATGAAACCTCTTGTAAAACAACTGAAAGATCAAGGATACAAGTTATATATTCTTTCTAATGCTCCTCATGCCTTTCATGAATTTAAACATAGAATTCCGGCGTTGGATCTTTTTGATAGTGCTTTTGTATCAGCTGAATGGAAGCTTTTGAAACCCCAAATCGAAATATTCCAGGCTTTTTGCAGTCATTTTCAACTGGTTCCGAGCGAATGCCTTTTCATTGATGATCTGGCGATAAATGTTGAGGGAGCAATCAATGCCGGAATGGACGGCTGTATTTTTAAAGGAAATATTCAGGAGCTGGTTTTGAAACTGGAAAATGCAGGAGTGAAATTGGATAAAAAGCAGCTGATCTTGAATATAAGTGATGACTGACGATATTTTTCTTAACTGTTACTTTGTAAATGATTTATCTATTATTAACGAGGTCGGGACAAAAACGATCAGCTCCGAGAATTAAGAAGGAATATCCGAAAATTGTCAAGGAACACTATTCATAGAATGAATAGCTGTGAATTGATACCTTCCTGGAGCTCCTCATATTTTCAGGATAGTTCGGCTTAATTCCGAAGGAGTTGTTCCTGCGGTTACTCGTCGCAAAAAGAATTTTTGCTTTTGTACCGCCGTTTATTCGGGTGTAGATATGAAGAGAGTTTGGAACTTTATTTCTGTCCCAAACTCGTTTTCATTTTTCTGACTTAAACAGAGATCAGGTTGGGATTCAACTGCTTCAGTTTTTTAAACAACTCAGAGCACTCATTCAAATCTGTGATAACCCAATCGAACTCACGGATGTTGCCAATCTTGCAAAAAAATATCTTTTCAAATTTAGTATGGTCTGCAACCAGCACATTTATTTTTGACTGAGCCATAATTGCCTGTTTCGTAAAGGTGTCTTCTTCACTTAGGAGAGTAACATTTCCTTGAGCATCAATTCCTTCAGTACCTATAAAGCAAATGTCAAAGTGATAGCTCCTAATATAACTGGCTGTTTCGATTCCTAAAAAGCCTTTTGAGAGTTCTCTGTATTTGCCTGGAATACTGTGGAGCATGATTCCTTCAATTTTTGAGAGAGCATTCAGAACCAAAAGAGAGTTAGAAAAAAAGTTACAGTATTTAAATGAAAATAATTCCTGAGCAACAAACAGAGTAGTGGTTCCTGTTTCAATAAAGACAGCATCTCCGTTTTTTACCAGATTTTTACAGTATTTAGCTATCATTTTTTTTTCTTCCACAGAGACATCTTCTTTGATGGACATAGGGTATTCCAGTAAATTTGCATCTTTATAAACAGCGCCGCCATGGAACAGTTCAACAATCTGCTGATTTGCCAGTTCTTTTAAATCCCGACCGATTGTCATGGAAGATACTGATAATTCATCAGCCAATTCTTTGGTAGTCACTTGTCCGGTCATTCGGATTCTTTCCACGATTAAATCCTGTCGCTGTTTTTGGTTCATTCTCTCTCCCTCTTTTCTTCAAATTATTATTTTAAACCCTCTGTAGAAATGACTGTTCTAAGACTAGTGATGGTTGGGTTTGTTTCTGAGCTCTTAAATTCAATTTTCTCTGAAATCTAGCAGCCTATTTTTTTACTGAAAAAGCCAGATTTTGATTTAGCAGGAAAGGTCTGTAATAAGCCACGATGTCATTCAACGGCAAAATGTCTTCTGAAAGCTGTATATTTAATTCGTTAATAATGTAGTCTCTGCGTTTGGAAAAACGTTCCCACATTTCAGGATATTCCTTTTGGATTTCAGCACGCAGCTCGTTATCTGCCAGTACAATACCATCTTCGCAGCTGACTCCGCCGTACCCCTTTACTTTAGGGATGATGTCAATTTGAAACAGCTGCCCGCTTTTAAGAATACTGGTTGAGCCCTCACAAAAAGGAGAAGCCATCCATTCTTCATCTGCTGTAAAATGACCGGGATTTAATTCCCAGTGATAGTTTTCTTTTGGCAGTATGGTCTGAATTGTGTCAAATAATTCTTTTCCAGTCATCCCGATTCGAATTGTCTCCAGCCAGGTAACAAATGCCTGATAATACGGCTGAGCAATTTTTTCTTCATAATCCTGTACAGCTGCCGGCAGATCTTTTGGAGACTGAGCAACATAGGCGGCTCGACTGGATAGTCCGCCCTTATAGCCAGTTGTTAATGAAAAGGTATCCCCTAGCTGAACCTGCTTATTTCTTGGATAAAGTACAGCGTTTGTGAACCGATCACCTGTTGCACAAATCGTTGTAACACTGTGAGGCTGTCCGGAAGCAGCCAGTGTTTCTGCCAGATCAAGCTCAGTTTTACCGAGCTTGATCCGATTTAGAGTAGTCAAAATACATTGACCAGCCAAGGCAGCACCGTATTCGTAATGTGCTATTTCATTTGCGTTGTTCACGGTTCTTAGACCATCAGAAGGACCAATCAGTAAATCTGCATAATTCATTAACTGAGCCGGACTGGCAACGAGCTTTTCCAGTCCTGAAACAATGAAATGCGGCAGATCAAATAGTGATCGATTATCCTGATAAGCTGTAGTGAAATTTTTCCAGCCGATAAGCCCCAGCCGACTGTCTTCATGAATGCCGGCCTGTACCAAATAACTGGTGAAAGGGGCGTCATCTTCCATCGGCTGATTAGGTAAAGAAAAGTAAGGAACATGAATAACTTCAGCAGCTATGCGGGAATAGCTGCCCATTTTTGTATTTTCATTTCCTAAAAGTAAAAAAGCACTGCCGTTTGAATGAACAACCAGACAGGCTTCTTCAAAACGGGGAATAAATCCAGTCAAATATTCGAAATTTGAACCATGCTCACGGTCCGCATAGATAAAAATAGTATCCAATTGATGTTCCTTCATTTTCGTCAATAGATTATTTTTTCTTTCTTCCATAGTCGTCTGACTCAAATCGACTGGAAATAACTTTTGGGATATAGTAGGTTGCGCGATTTCTGAGGTAACAATTTTCATTTTTCTTCTCCTCTATAAGTAATGATTTTCTACAAGTTTAATATAGCATGGTAAATATAACGAAACAACATATAACTTTATTTTTGTTATAATTTGTTAATTTCAAAGTGGATGTCAAATATAAAATCAATCTAAAGATAAATACATCGGAAATGCCTATTAATTATTGTCATTAAAGAATGACCGGATAGTAAATTATCTAAACAAATTGGATTTTTTGGACTGCTGTATAGTGTGGTTTTTTTTCCTTTATTTCCTGAATCAAGAAATTTACTTTTTTTCAGTGAGACAAAATTTCCAGAGTATGCCTTCCAGGAAAATATACTGAAAAAGTTGTTCTTAATCTCTTGACCTAAAGTTCACTTCAGGGGGTATTCTTGAAAGTATTGAAGGAATCTATTCAGTGTAAGTTAAATATTTGAAGATTTTATAGATACATGGAAGGGAGAGGTTTATGAGAATATTAATTTTGGGGGCTGCTGGAGAGATTAGTCGTCGGTTCACTAAAAGGATTTTGAATGAGCGGCAGGACGAACTGATTCTTTATGCGAGAAATGGCACTCGTCGGTTAAAACGATTAAAACCAAAAAGAGAAAAAATTATTGATGGTGATTTTACTGATTGGAATATACTGGTGGAGGCAATGGAAGGAGTGGATATGGAAGGAGTGGATATTGTTTATTTAAATAGTCTGGACTCTCCGGCAGCGACACAGCAGATTTTAAATGCTATGAAAATTTGTGAAGTAGATCGATTAATCTGCTCTTCTATTTTGGGAATTTATGATGAATTAATTGCCAGATATGGACATTCCTATGCTCGGATAGCAGGAAATACTCTGGTAGATCGCCAAAAACTTTCTGCTGAAATTATTGAACAATCCGGAATCAATTATACAATTCTACGGATGACATGGCTTTACAATCAGATAAATAATGAAAGATATGTTTTGACACAAAAATCGGAGCCTGTCAGGGGCAGGCAAGTTGCCAGAGAGGCAGTTGCCCGGTTATTGATGGATATTTTGGCTGATCCCGAGTGTTATGCTCAACAAAGTTTGGGAGTAGCCGAGCTGAATACAGACTGAACTGCGCAGTTTTATATTGATGATACCTTTCGTGCATGTGATGTCCGTCAACAGGTATTGGACGAATGGAAGTAAGGTGAACTGACAAGGGCTGGAATATGGACTGCATAAGATGATTTTAGTTTGAGAAGAGATAAGATGGAGGAGTATAGATGATAAAGAATGAAGAAATAAAGAACGGTATTATTTTTCCGGTTGGAGAAAAAAATGGGGTATTTTCCCAGTATTTTATTGGTCAAAGTTAATTTCAAATATTGATTGCTGATTCGGCTGTCAATGTTGGTGCGTAAAATGTGACTTTTGAGCCGGGCTGCCGGAATTACTGGCATATTCATTGAGATGGCTATCAGCTTTTACTGGTAGCGAGCGGAGGAGGCTAGTATCAGGAAGAAGGTTAGAAAGCCAGAGTGTTGAAGGTCGGAGATACAGTTATCACTCATGAGGGTGTGAAGTATTGGTATGGAGCGGCAAAGGATAGCCGGTTTGAGCATATTACGATAGCTGTCGGCATACCGGAATAGCTGGAGCTTATTTCAGATGATGAGTATGGTCCAATAATTAATTAGAGAAAAAAATTATTTAAAAAAGAGAAAGACTTCTTTGATAGGAATTTGTAAAAAGTCTCAATCTTGAAGATGATATATAAAGACTGAAGTCTTGTTATCTTCTTTTACAAGTATATTGGTAGAGAAATAATAATTAAAAGACCCGGAGGAACCTTCATAAATGAAGATTCACCGGGCTTTTTGTATGAAAATGAATTAAATTACTTACTTAAAGGTATTATGTACTTTATAAAGAGAAAAAAACAGCTATTTATCTGACTTTAATCAAAGTTATTCATTCTGTAAGACTTGTTTTTCGTGTTCAATAATTTTTGATGTATCATATAAAATAAAAATTGAAGTGTTATTTTCAAAATGTTATGATTTTTAAATGAGTATTTAATTGTAAAAAATATGTTTTTTTTTGAGAGAGAAAGAAAAAATGGTTGTGTGATTTCTACCTTATTAAATCAAGGGTAGTAATGAAACATATTTCTTAATTCAGCTAAAATTAGGAAATGTAAATGTTATTAAAATAAATATTTACAACAGAAAATTTTACAATCTGTTCATTACTTGTCGATATTATCTTAGCAATGTACTTAGTTTTTGTCAAGATAATCATAAAAATTTCACTTTTATTTTTTTATGATTTGTAAATTCAGAAAAAAATAAGAATTTTTAGAAAAAGAAGGAGGGGAAATACAAAATGAGCCGTCAAAAAAATTGTCAAGTGTTACTAGTGATGAGTGGAGAAAAGGGGAGATTCAATTGGCGAAAAAAGGTGAGAATATCTATAAACGAAAAGATGGCCGATGGGAAGGCAGATACGTAAAGGCAAGAACCAGCAACGGGAAAATCATCTATGGTTCTGTTTATGGGAAAAAATACACTGAGGTGAAAGAAAAATTATTCAAGGTAAAAGCACAACATCTTGAAAATAGTGCAGTGATTAATCCTTACTATGACCTATTTTCTGACTGGCTTCAATATTGGGTGACTACTCAGGTGAAAAATCAGGTAAAGCCTACTACGTATTCTAACTATTTCCGCTTGATTAAGAAGCATATATTACCGCTTCTAGGAAACTATCCACTCACAAAACTTCAAACAAAAGATTTACAAAATTTTATTTTTATTCTACAAAAAGATTTATCTGCAGGATCAATAAAAAATATATTCAGCATTGTAAAAAAATGCTTGAATGATGCAAAACGTCAGTCATATATTGTGGAAAACCCCTGTGATTTTGTAGAGCTTCCAAAAGCAAAAAGAACAGAGGTCCATGCTTTGTCTATAGAGCAACAGAGAAAATTGGAATTTGTTGCATTTCAGGAGAAAGGATGTTCACCAGTCATACTGTCTCTTTATTCCGGCATGCGAATTGGGGAGATTAGCGGCTTAAAATGGTCTGACATTGATATAGAAAATGAGCTTATCTACGTTAGGCGAACTGTATCCAGAGTGCTGGATGAGTCTTCTTTGCATTCAAAGACAAAATTGATAGAAGGGACACCTAAATCCAGCCGTTCAATCCGTCAGATTCCACTGGCAAATAATCTAAAAAAATATTTGTTGGAAAAACATAAGAGGGCTGCTACAGAATATGTCATAGAAGGTGCAACTGGTTTAGTGGAACCAAGAACAATAACGAATCATTTTAAAAGAAATTTAAAGGATGCCGGATTGAAAGATGTCAAGTTCCATGTATTGAGAAATACGTTTGCTACAAGGTGCATAGAAAAAGGAATAGATGTAGCCAGTTTAAGCAAAATCCTTGGACATCAATCAATAAAAATGACATTGGACACATATACAGACTCACTGATGGAAACAAGGCGACTGGCTATGTCAACAATCGATACCATGTTTTACGGGTCAGTATAACACGTCAGAAAAATGGTCATATTTTTTTTAATCCCGCATTACTATTGGAATTAGAAAGAATTTTCTCAATTTTAGCTGAATTAAGAAAGTTGTCAATTATTTACTTTGTAAAAAATAGTGGGATAAGAAAGAAAAAAATAGTTGAGCTGTAACAAATTGATGCTGTAGGAAATAATGTTTTAACTGAGGTGCAAAGAATTAAGGTTGTTTGTAAATGTTGTAAAAAAAAAGATAGAAGATTGGAGCGGTGACACTAAATGTTTGGACTAGGTAAGCGTAAAGAGGAACAAGATTATAATGATGTCTATGTTTATGAAGATGAGTATGAGGACGAGTACGAGGATGAGTATGAAGAATACGATGACGAAGAATATGATGAAGAGAGCTATGATAGACAGTCGCAATATTCTACAAAGAGACAACGGGAAAAAGAAGTTCAGAGCGTTGCTGAGTCTGGCATTTCCAAACAGGAAGAAGAAGAGTTGCGCTTTGAGATTGATCATTTAGAGGAAACGGTGGAACGATTGACAGGTCAGTTGGAAGTGAAACAGGAAGAACTTTATAATGTGACCAATTTACTGACTGAAAAAGAAAGTCTCTCTGATGCAGCTGTAAGTGAACTGAGAAAACAAGTAGATGAAGAAATTTCTCAGGTTCGCAGCGAGTCAGAGGCAGTGTTAAGAGAGTATAAGAATCGCATAGAGATGCTGGAAGATGAGCTGTCTGAACGTAAAAGACAGGTTCGCACACAAGATAGGCAGGTAGATTCTGTCAAACAGTCTTATGAAAGAAAAATAGCCGAGCAGGAGCAGCGAATTCATGAGCTGCAAGGGAAAACACATCAGCAGGAATCACTCAAAAATGATTTGGCAAATATTATTATTGAAACAAAAGAACAACAAAAAGAAACAATTACACGTGCGCAATGGGAAGCGGAGCAAATTCGTGAAAATGCACAAAGTGAAGCACAACGAGTGTTAACAGAAGCTGCAATGGAGTTACGTCTGATTAAACAGGCGGCAGAGAAACATCGGGAACAGCTGATTGAAATGAAAAATGAATCCGGTAAGCTGTTTGACCAGCTGATTATCAGAACGGAGAAACTAAGTCAGCAGGAAATACGGGGAGGGGACTTTACCATTGAAGGTAAGAGAGCTGCAAGTGAACATTTACCCGACATTAGCCCCGTCAACAGAAGAGCTACTCTATAAAAGAGAAGAGCTGGACGAATTATGTTATGTTTGTGAAAAAATCCATTTGAACAGGGAAATATTGGGGAAGTATGAATGTGATCAAGTCAAACAGCGTTTTCATTCTATGTTAAAAATAATGACCTTTGTTCATCATATGGAGTTTTCAATAATATCAGGAAAACTGAACTGGGAGCAGCTGATGCAAGACCTAGCTGTTTTACTCCCTCAGTTTGCCTGGATTAGGTGTAAAATGACAAAGAAAAAAAATAATCGATTTATTTATTATGTTGATTTTATTCCAGTTGTGTATCGTGAAACTAGCTGTACTTACGATATTCATCTGCAGGACAGTATCCAACAACAACTGTTTTATAGTCCAAAAGAATCAGTTAGTAATTTATGTTCAGATATTGAACAAAGTATTTTATCTAAATCTTTAATACACCCATCGCAAGAAACAGAAATTAGCAAGAATGAACTTTATTCAGAGCCGCAGGAAGAAGCTACCTGTTTTATCAGAGAAGCGACCAGCTTGAAAAATCAGCTGTTGATATATCAGGAAGAGCTTAAACGAAGTAATTATACGAAAGAACGGATGCGAATTGCAAATGAGAAGCTGGAGATTCTGATTGAAGAAATGGAGCGGGCTGCAATATATAGCGGCATCCGTCAGTTAAACTCTTCAAAAGAAACTGATGAGGATAAAGAATATTTACATATTGCTTTTCGGGAATACTCTTATTTAATGCAAAAAGCCAAATATTTAGAAAAAATTTGGAAGCAGAATAGAGAGCTAACTATGCAATCAGAAAAAACAGTTGGAAAAACTCCAAACTACAAGTATAAAAATCAGGTGGAGGAGATCAAATCGACAATTTTGGATAGTGATGTATTTTTAACGATGAATAAGTGCAGAGAGATTGAAGAAAATACCGTAATTAATCTCTATCCATGGTTTCGTAAGCCTTTTGTTAAACTAATGAAAGCAGACTACATTAGTTTGAAGAATAAGGCTGCCTATTTTGATTTATTACAGGGAGAAAATTACTTTTTAAGAAAATTAATCTACGATTGTCAACCTATTAACAGCTATCAGGTGAAATGATTTGTTCTTATATTCGATGGTAGCATTAGGTGTTTGAGTACATATACAGGGGGAATTAAAATGTGCACAGTTGGAATAATAAATGTTTCTGGAGAATTAGATGAATCCTATATCGGAGCCTTGGCAGAAGCGCAGCATGAGATTGTTTTTATGGATTCAGAAGATTTACTGTTCACGGCAAAGGAGACTGATGCAGTAGTTATATATGCTGAAGAAGAACAATTTGTTGGAATGGTCTGTAATTTAATTTTACAGATTAAAGATAAAAAGCATTCGTTTATATGGGTTGTTTCAAAAAAAATATCTGATGTTAATCGGCTGGTTTATCTTCAGCTCGGTGCAAATGGAACAATTCAGAAACCATGTACACCGACAGAATTCCAACTAGTTTTGGCAAATACTGTGAATCATTGCAAAGTCAAGAGTGAGGATGAAAAGTCTCTAAAAAATGCTAAACAAATAGTAGAATTGCGTAATCACAGTCAAAGTATGATGATTGATGACCGAATTGAAATTGGTTTGACCAGATTGGAATATCGTTTAGTGGATGCTTTGCATAGTGAACACGGAAAAGTGTTTGGCTATGAGGAACTAAATAAAATTCTTTGGAAAGAAAATGGAGTAGAAGATTACAAAATGCGCATTGCAAATTTAATTTTTTATTTAAGAAAAAAAGTCGAAGATCATACCGGCTGTTCAGAATTTATTCGAACGATCCGTTTGAAAGGCTATATGTTAAATCCGGAATTCAGTATTTAATTGATTGAAGGTGTGCAGTTGTTGTTGCATACGAAAGTAGTTGAATGTTAAAAAATGGAAAACTATTTTTTAGTAAGGGTAATTGTTAAAATCAGATGTTTTTTCGGGTTAATTATTTGAAAATTCTGACAATAAACAATAGTTGATAGATGAAAGTTTTTTCTAACCTTCTGATTTAAATAAGCTGAAAGTGTTGCAGCCGTGAATGAGAGGAGGTCTGTTTACATGTACAGACGTAACATTCAGATAAAACAATACACGCTATTATTCTGGCTGCACTATGTTGCTTCGCTGGTATTACTGACTGTTTTTTCTATCGTATTTTATTTTTGCTATTTTACTGACTTTCAGGAAAAAGTGACATTGGCTCATTTAATTTTGATGGTTCTGCTGATTATGCTAACCACTTTTTTTCGAATAAATGCCTGTCACTATCAAAGATTTTTATGGAAGGAAGAAGAAGCAGCCCGTGTACGGATAAGTAAAGAAAAGTTGCAGCAATTGAGGGAGGATACACAATTTTATGAATAAAAAATTGAATTATTTCACTGCTCTGACGATTTGTGCAGGGTTGCTGTTTTTGGGTGTAAAAAATGTACCCGGCAGAATTTTGGCACAGGAGCAGAACCAGACATCTGAAAGTACAGAAGAGACAGAAAGAATGGAATCAACAGATTTGAATACTGCTGAATTATCAGTTTTAGATATAGAGGAAACAACAGACAGCAGGTTGGAAGCATTAGAATTTTCAACAGATACAACAGAATCAACAGATGTAACAGATACAACATATGAAAGCACAGCATCTTCAAGTATGGAAGAGCCGTCTAGAGAAAGCCAAGAAGAGATAGCTACTACAACCTCTTCGGTCACTGAAGATTCTTCTGTTACTGAAAGCTCTGCCAGTCAAACAACAGAGTCCAACAGAAAAGAAACCTCACAAACAGAGGCAGCGGAACAAATGGAGGAGGAAGCAGCTGAGTCTCTTCCAGGAAGTGCTGTAACAGAAGAGGTGGAGGCAAATTATGAGTTTTCAGTTGTAAAAAATCAGAGCACAGGCGAGTTTATTGATTCGATCAGCTCATTTGCACAGGAAATTGCATGGAACAATGACTTATACGCTTCGGTAATGATTAGTCAGGCAATTTTAGAAACAGGTTCTGGCGGAAGCAGTCTTTCTCAGGCACCTAATTATAATTTATTTGGTGTCAAAGGTGCGTATGACGGAAAAAGTGTCAGCTTCCTCACTCAGGAAGATGCAGGAGACGGGAGCTTGTTTACTATAACTGCCAGCTTTAGAAAATATCCTAGCTACAAAGAGTCATTGGAAGATTACGCGAAATTGTTGAAAAACGGTATTGACGGCAATAAGAATTTCTACAGTAAAACGTGGAAATCCAATACTGAAAGTTATCGAGATGTGACGGCTTTTTTAACCGGCAGATATGCAACAGATACACAATATGGAAACAAATTGAATGCATTGATTGAAGCCTATGATTTAACAACCTTTGATGGCAATGTTATAGAGAAAAAGAAAAGCAAGCCTTCTGAGAAGGCAAAGCAGATAACAGATACTGAGCTTGATTCAAGAGCAATTGAGATTGTAGAAAAAGTGAAAGCTGCCTATAAATTTGGCTTTAGCAACAGTCAAGAGACCGATCCTTCACAGACCACAACCTACATTTTTAAAAACTGGACGGAAGAAAAAATGTCTGTTTTCAAACAACCTGCCAGAGAAATTATGGGTAGTCAAGTCGTTTCATCTACAGTTGATGATACCTTTTCAGAGAGTTCAGAAGTCGATGAGGAATAGAATTGAAACGGTGCTGAATAGTTTGCGAAAAAACTGGAAAATCGAGATGGCTCATCATGAAGAAAAATAAAGAGGGGCGGGTTAAAACAGCTGTGACAGAGATCATAAAGAACAGACAGCTGGATGAACGAGGTTTTTCATTACTGGAAATACTGATTGCCATTGTTTTGTTGGGGACTTCGTTCTTGTTTCTGGCATCAATGATTTATCAAAATAATCAGGCAATTAAGCTCAATAAACGAAAAGAAGAAGCAATCTTTGTTCGTGAAGACATTAAAGAATGGCTGCTTTATAAATCACAGCTGCAGGATATTGCCAACTTAAATTCATTTGTTTTTATTGAATTCAAAGCGTCGCTTGACGAGGGACAGATAGCTAGAAGGAATCATTTGATTCTGGATAACTCCGGCATTCAAAGAGATATGCTGACAGGTAAGGGCAAGTATGGAGAGATTGAAGTGCCGTTGAGTGATGATGAGCGGGGAACCTTTATCCAAAAGCTTAAGTATCATTTGACGGATGCAGATTTTTTGCCGGAATCACTAAGAACGGATGGGAATCAATTATACATTGGTCAATATGTTGATCGTTTTAATGAAGAAACTGATTTTTTAGTGAGAGTTGTTGTGAATCACAAGGTTGGGGTTTCCGAATACAATCCGCGGACAGATGGTGTAAGCTTGAATATTTTAATTTATGACAAACAAAATGGCAGCTTGTTAACGGAAACTTACGTGAACTGGGTTGTTGAATCATAGGAGGGATATAGTGAGGAAGCTGTTGCAGGATGAAAATGGACTTTCAATGTTTGAATTAATTGGAGCAATTACCATTTTTGGGCTGGCTTCTTTCTTATTTTCCGCTATATTATTCAGTATTTTCAGAGCTTCTGTATTGCAGGGACAACAATTGGAGCTGCAGCAGACAGCTAATAATCTGGTTGCTCAAATGGAAGGAATCAGTAAAATTGAAAATATTTATAAAGATGCAGGGTATCGTGGAAAGTTTAACAGCGACTGGTCAGAGGCGCATATTGTCAAAATACTTGCTGCAGATAAAATGAGTGAGCTTCTGTCGATTGACCAGGGAGACAATCCTTTATACATTTCAGATATTTTAGATACCTCCAATCAGCGAGCCAGCAGTTATCATGTAAAGGATCAGAATATCAAGATTAAACTGATTCAGCAAAAAAATGAAAATGAAGTTACAAAGACTATTTACGCAACACCCAACTACCGGGATACATTCAGTATTCAAACCAGCGGAGTCATTCTTTTTTATAAAGAAGAGATTGAATTCAGCGATTATTACGACAGCTCTGCAGGATTATGGGCGCTTGAACAGCTGTTGGCTGAAAATGAAGCTTCTATTGTCTACAGCAGGAAATTTGTACTGACCTATAGAGATGATGAGAAAGCGAGCGGGGAGGTTCCTGGAAATGGAAGATGGTAAAGATGAAGCGGGCTATGCACTGCTCTATACACTTGGAGCAGTTTTACTGATCAGTATGATTGTCGGCGGCATTTTCATTTTGGCAAGAACCGTATTTTTTCAGATGGAAAGAGTAGACAGCTTGAAAAAGGCAAAGGATGTTGAAGAATATGCTTTGCAGGAAGCCAGCAGCCAGATCAAAAAGAAATTAGAGCTTGAACTTTCTGAACTTGAAGCGGGTAGCAGCTTTGGAACAGACGAAATAGTTCTGAGAAATCTTGTGAACGGCTGGATTGGTGATTTTGAACTTTCAGATGAGGGGCTCGGCAGCGGACAGCAGTTTTCTTACCGTACAACGTTTAAAAACAGTGATCTTAGTGCCAGAAAGATTCTGCCCTATGTACTTGATACGGATATAGGGAGTTACGGCTGGAAGCAGTCCTCCACTGATCTTGCGAAAGTGACAAATGTTGAGCTGACTTTTCCGATCAGTGTTGAGGTCACTGAAAACAGGAAGGGGACGGTAACAACTGCTTCCGCTCAATGTGAGTATATTTATGAAATACAGTGGGATGAAGTAGAGGTAAATGAGGAAATTGTTGCATTGGATGTATGGCGCAACGTATTTTATTCCTATTATCTGCCCAACAGTGCCCAAACAATTTCAGCCGATGAATGGATGCGAAAAGTTGATCGAATTTATCGTTACCAAGCAGATGTTCAGTACTTTGATTATACTTCCTATAATAACTATTCCAGCTTTCAGTTTGGCGAAATGAACGGACAGATACAGGATATTCGTGATGGACTTTTCTTGGATTTTTCAACAGGGGATAAAACGATTGGACAGCTTGGTTTTTCAGGGTCTTTATTTCTGGAAAACGGTGTAACCCTTAAAGGGATTGGGGGAGGTCAGCTTCAGACAGATAATTTACTTGTTTTAAGTAATGCAGCGAATCCCTCTGCTTCTCTTTTGAATTATCTGCAGGTTGATCAGGTTGTTGCAAAGATTGGGACATATATTGACTTTCCTAAGGAGCAGTCCAGATTTATTTTGGAATCAGGTCAGTTTACTACAAGTAATCTGCTGATAAACAATACAAATACAGTAAAAAAGGCTAACGTTTCTTCTGAAGGAGTACTTTTTTCAAAAGGGAATTTGATAGTGAATAAAGTTGCCGGAGCAGAAAATTTTTCTTTTGCCAACTATTCTGTGGAGGCGGGCAGGAAAAATCCCAAAGACAATTTGTGGACGGAGTTTTTAAAAGGTTCAATGGTTGTTGCCAGTTCCAGTTTGTTTGCAGGACCGATAAATGAAAACAGCTCCCTCCATTCGGAATCGGGAGATACTCGAACAATTGTGGTTGCGGGTAATTTTATGTTGACGAATGCAATGCTGTCAAGTGAAACAGGTGAAGATGGTTTTTCCTATTTTCAGGAGGAAGCAACTTTTACCCATCCCAATACACCTTCAAAAGTTACACTGGATGGTTCAGCAACCAAGATGATTGTCAGTGGTCAAAGCTTTATCGATTCGCCAAAAACGGAACGGCGGCAAGCGTTGACAGAAAATGATTCAGCTTCCTCTTTTAACGGATATTACAAGGATAAGGATTTCTGGAATAGTATCAGTTTAAAAAACGGTGCGGTGATGGAGCTCGATTATACAGGCATTGAGCCGTTCAATCTGGATATTCAAAAAGATTCTTATTTATCTTTAAAGACATTGCCTGACTTGGCGTTGTTTGATACAAGCTTTATTGAGTACAGTGTCAGCAGAAGTCAGTTAAACGGTAAGCTGATTATTCAGCCTTTCAATAAAAAAGATGCAACAAGTTTAGAAACAAAAATGACGAGTGCAGCAATTCCTGTTGAGGTAGTTAATACATTTGCTGAAGCTGAAGCTGCAGAGGATGGTCAGGTAGTCATCGTTATGCCGGTAAATACGTCGGATAAAGAAGCTGCACAGATCATTTCAAGAACATTTGATTATGTGGGAACCATAGATTATTAAAGGGGAGAGCAATGTGAGACAAGAAGAGCGACCAATTGGAAGACATCGGAGCAGACCTGTCAGTGAGCGTTCCTCGATCAAACATCAAACCATTGATCTTTTCAATAGTTCACTGGATAAACAATTACTGGAGCTGATTCCAAGAAGTTTTGCGAAACAGTATAGTGTGTTTCCGATAAAAAGAAAACGCAATCGTTTGGTTGTAGCTATGAGCAATCCTGGTGATTATGCTGCACTAAATGAATTGCGTTTGATTACAGGATTGTTGATTGAGCCGGTTAAAGCAAACGAGGCAGATATTCAACAGTTGATTGTTCGTGACTACCCATCAGAAATTAATATGGAAGGTCTGCTTGAATCAGATCTGCCGGAAAAGGAAAGTGCGGCATTCAGTGAAACGGGCAATGACGATTCGCCGATTATCAAACTGGTGAACACATTGATCCATGATGCGATTGACCGGAGAGCCAGTGATATCCATTTTGATCCGCAGGAAAAGTATCTGGCTGTTCGAATTCGAACAGATGGAGAAATGAAGGAATTGAAAATACTGCCAAAAAATATTCAGTCAGCAGTGACGTCACGTTTGAAAATTATTTCTTCTCTGGATATAACTGAAATACGTGTGCCTCAGGATGGTCGAGCAATGCTTAAAGACGGACATAAAATCATTGATCTTCGGGTATCTGTGTTACCGACTATTCATGGTGAAAAAGTAGTTATTCGGATATTGGATCGTTCCGTAGGTATTCGAAAACTGGAAGATTTTAAGTTCAATACTCAGATGCTGATAGAGTTTCGCAACCTTTTAAAGCAGCCTCATGGAATTATTCTTGTTACGGGGCCTACAGGTTCAGGGAAATCTTCTACTTTATATGCCGCTCTGGGAGAGTTGAACAAACCCAATGTCAATATTATTACTGTAGAGGACCCTGTGGAGTATCAGCTGGAAGGAATCAATCAGGTGGCAGTAAACAGCAGTATCGGCTTGTCTTTCGCCAGTGGATTGCGCTCTATTTTACGGCAGGACCCTAATGTTGTCATGGTCGGAGAAATCCGAGACGGTGAGACAGCTGAGATTGCCATACGTGCTTCTATGACTGGACATTTGGTCCTGTCCACACTGCATACCAATGGCTCTGTGAGTACCATCAATCGTCTGGTGGATATGGGTGTAGATACCTTTCTTGTTGCGAATTCTTTGGCTGGAGTACTTGCTCAGCGTTTGGTTCGAACTATTTGTTCGGGCTGCAAAATAGAAGAGACTGCTTCAGCAGCTGAAGCAGCCTTTTTAGAAGAAAATCAGCTGCATGCCCGCCGACTGGCCAAAGGGAAAGGCTGTGCAAAATGTGGGTATACAGGCTATCAGGGGCGAATGGCTGTACAGGAGCTGTTGACGGTAACACCGGAACTGAGAAGGATGATTACCAGACAGGCAACCAATGATGAACTGCAGCAGTATGTCCGTCAGCAGGGAATGAAATTCCTGATTGATGATGGATTGGAAAAGGTTCTGGCTGGCTATACAACAATTGAAGAGGTATTAAAAGTTGCTGCACAGGAATGACATATTGAATGAATGGGGATGAAGCAGTTGAGAGAGTGGGAAACAGAACGTCCAAAAAAGTACAGAAACAGAGAGCAGGAGGGAGTCACGAGACGTCGAATCTCAAATCAGGACTACCGTTCACGCTATTCAGAGGCAATGACAGCTTCTGATGATCCAATCCGGCCCGCTGCTTCTGCATCCGTCAGCGGTTCGGTTTCGCCTAAGAAGCAGTTGGACGACTGGCTTAGATTGGCGGTTGAAAAGAAGGTATCAGATATTCACCTTATTGAAGGAGTTCCGCCGATGTTTCGTCTGCATGGAAATCTGCAGCCGATAGAAGGAATGCCGGTTTTGTATTCAGATAAAATTTCTGCTATGGGGGAATCTATCTGTACAAAAAAACAATGGGCGGATTTTAATGAACTGGGCGAAGTGGATTTGGCTTATGAGTTAAAAAATGTCAGCCGCTTCCGGGTAAATATTTTTAAGCAGATGGATGAAGTGGCCATCGCATTACGTCAGATTCCCATTGAGATTCCAAACTTGGATTCTTTGGGTGTTCCAGATGCGTTGCGCAGAATGATTCACAAAAGTCAGGGCTTGTTTCTTGTGACCGGACCAACCGGTTCTGGTAAATCGACAACACTTGCCGCTATGCTTGACTACCTGAATGATACGAAAAAAACCCATGTTCTTACATTGGAAGACCCTGTGGAATATATACATAATCATAAGAAAAGCATTATTTCCCAAAGAGAAATCGGTCGGGATACAGCGTCATTTTCCAATGGTCTGAGAGCAGCCTTACGGCAGGATCCGGACGTGATTCTGGTAGGAGAAATGCGGGATTTCGAAACAATTTCAATTGCTCTGACTGCAGCTGAAACCGGGCATTTGGTTTTAGGCACACTGCATACATCCAGTGCTCCTTCAACGATTGAACGGATTGTTGATGTTTTTCCGGCAGAGCAGCAGTCGCAGGTTCGTACACAGCTGGCAGGAGCGCTTGTAGGTATCTTGTCTCAGAGGCTTCTGCCGACGCGAGATGGCAAAGGCAGAGCAGCCGCCACGGAAATGCTGATTAATACTAAAGGGATTGCCAGTATTATTCGCTCCGGAAAGACACATCAAATCAGCAACATGCTTCAAATGGGTAAAACCGAAGGTATGCATACGATGAGCGGCTCAATCACACAGCTGGTCCAGTCTCAACGTGTAGATGCAGAGATTGCAGAAAGTTATCTCGAAGAAGGAAGTGATTTTTAGTGGCGTTGTTTACTTATCAGGGGATGAAATACACTGGTGAGAAAATGCGAGGGAGTATTCGCGCTAATTCAGTAATTGAAGCGAACAGCCTGCTGAAAAAAAAGCATATTAAGCCGCTGTCATTAGTTGAGCAAAAAGAGACGGCAGCTAATAAGGAACTCAACTTGTTTTCCAAAATCAGTTTAAAAGTACTGGTCGCATATTTACAGCAGTATTCAACACTGATTACTTCCGGCATTACGGTGCTGGAAGCAGCAAACATGTTGGAGGAACAGCAGCAGGATAAGAAGTTTAAGAAAATACTGACAGAAGTAAAGCAGGATTTGGAGGCGGGGTCTACTTTGTCTGAAAGTTATCGTAAACATCCCAATGCCTTTCCGACATTACTGGTTAATGTTATTGCGGTAGCTGAGATGTCTGGCTCATTGGAGAAAAATTTACAGCAGATGGCCAACTACTATGAAAAAAGCTCTGCGAACCGCAGCAGTATAATCACTGCAATGATCTACCCAATCCTCATGTTGATAGCTTCTATAGGGGTAGGAATATTTTTAATGCTTTCAATCGTTCCTATGTTCGTGGGAGTTTTTGAAAGCTTTGATGCAGAACTGCCGTTGATTACGAAAATAACCATGAAGATCAGTGAATTTCTTCAGACTAGAGGGGGCGTGATTGTGTTGATTATTTTCCTTATCTGGCTGGGGATTTTCATCGGGAAAAAGAACCCTGCATTTCAGCTTCAATATGACACATTCAAACTGAAGGCACCGATCTTTGGAGAGTTTATCCAAAAAAGCTATTTCTCTGTATTTATGACGACGTTGTCTTCTTTATTGTCAAGTTCTGTTCCTATGGTTACAGCATTGTCAATGAGTAAAGAAGTTGTGAATAATCAGTTTGTTAGAAATATGATTCAACAATGTGAAACAGAGGTAGAGCAGGGCGGGAGAATCAGTGAGGTTTTTTCACAAAACAGTGTGGTCCCGATTCTGGCAACACAGATGGTAAAGATCGGTGAAAATACAGGCTCTCTTGAAGATATGCTGGAAAAGTTAAGCAAGATTTTTGAGGCTGAAGCAGATGAAATGAGTGTTCGGATTAAGACCATAATGGAACCTTTGGTTATGCTGATTATCAGCGGTATTGTCGGCTTCATCATTGCCGCAATTATGATTCCGATGTTTTCCATGTATGGTTCTATTCAGGGATAAAAAGGAATGATGAATATATCTGCTGAATTGAAGCAACAGCAGTAGATAGAATAATTTTTTGAGTGAATAACACTTGGAAGAATTTGTTCAACGTCGAATGTGTTATTAACTGGAAACCTAGACATCCAGTTAATATAGATGAACTATAAAATTAGAAACAATCAGGAGGAGAAACGAAAAATGATAGAAGCTTTAACGTTTCAAGAAGAAAGCAGAATGAGTCGTCTTTTAAAAGATGAAAAAGGAATGACTTTAATTGAATTATTGGCAACAGTAGTAATTTTAGCAATTATTGCTGGAATTGGTGTAGTAGCTATTGGTAATGTGATTCAAAACTCACGGGAAGATGCAGCAGTTGCAGATGTACAACAAGCTTTGAATGCTGCGAAGCTATATCAGGCCTCACCTACAAAGGCATTTGTACCTACTTCAACTTCTTTAGGCGAGTTTTCATTACAAGAGGTTATTGATGCAAAAATGCTTGAAGGGACTTCAAAGTGGGCGGATCCTGATAAGGTAAATTTTGTAATAGATACTGAGGGAACTTTAACGGTTTACATTCCGGCAGGACAATTAACTGCTGGCTCTAAAACATCCCAAGAAATTGGAACTACAACAGTAGGAGTAGATACCCAAGAAATTAATAACTTAAGAAGAGATAACCTGTTTTAATTTTTTAGTAATCCAACTACAACTATATGAAGAAGGAATTTTTTATGAATATATTGAGTTACACAATACCCTCAAGTATCGTTTATTGCTATATATTTGTCATAGGAATGTGTCTGGGCTCATTCTTCATGGTTGCAGGCTATCGAATTCCCCGTAAAGAGACGCTGGTGGGACGCTCGCACTGTGAGAATTGTCAGCATGAACTGGCCTGGTGGCAGCTGATTCCGGTTGTTTCCTATATTTTCTTAAGAGGGAAATGTAAATATTGTACATCAAAAATAGGGGCAGCTGCCCCTGTTTTTGAGCTATTTACCGGAACTCTGTTTATGGGTACGGCAATGCAGTTCAATTTTTCTCCGGAAGTGCTGGTGGGCTGGCTGTTGATTTCTTTACTGCTGATTATCAGTGTATCTGATGTTCTATACCAGATTATTCCTAATAAAGTATTACTGCCGTTTTTCATTGCAGCAGTTTTAGAACGAATCATCATTCCTCAAAATCAGCATTGGTGGTATCCGGCGGCTGGTTTTCTGGTAGGCTTTATTCCGTTATATATTTTGGGAGAAGTCAGTAAAAAAGGAATGGGCGGCGGTGATATAAAACTTTTTGCCGTGTTAGGTGTTTTTCTGGGACCTGTTCAAGTATTTGCTTCTTTGTTTTTCGCAGCACTTATTGCACTTATTTTTGCTCTTATCTGGTTTGCTTATAAAAAAGAAAGACAGAAGTATATTCCGTTCGGTCCCTTTATCGCAATCAGTTCAGTGTTGGTTTATCTAATTTCAGCAGGTATTGGCAGGTAACACTTGGGACTCTAAATTGAAAAAGGCAGGTAGTAAAATGTTTGGAAAAAGAAAACATGCCGCAATCGGTATTGATATCAAAAAAAATATTCTAAGATATTGCACGACAAGAAATAATCAGCTCGTCTTTGGAGAAAAAATAATAAATGGTTCTTTTTTTAAAAATGGCAAATTAAGAAATCCGGAAGAGTTCATTTATATTCTGCAACAAATTGCTGCAGAGGTACATAGGAGAAACCCGGATTTTATATTTTCTGTGATGAATGAAAAGCTTCTGATTCGTCAGGTACCTTTGGGAGATATGAAATCTGAAAAGGAAATTCGAGAGTTTTTGTATTTTGAATTAGGGGAATCAATTTCGTTGCCATTTGATAATCCTATTTTTGATTTGCTGATTCTTGAGCAGCAGAATAAGAAAAAAGTAAATAGAAGAAGAGGCAGACACCGTCAGGAAAAAAATGCTAAACGCGCCGTTAAGATTCAGCGCAATCGGTTTGCTGTAAACGGTAAAGTGCCGGTTGTAGTTACTTCGGCACCTCTTATTGAGGAGGTGGGAGATTGCATTCACCAAAGCGGCGGACAGCTTATAGGGGTAGATTGTAGTGCTCTGGTCTATTCTCGTATTTTACAGAAGCGTATTAATTGGGGAGAGAATTTTCTGTTAGTGGAGTTGGATGCTGGGATGGCAACGATCACTATTTTTGAGCAGTTGGTCCCTGTGTATGTTCAGCATGATGATTATAACCAGGTGAACTGGAAATTTTTGGAAACAGAACACGGCGTGAAAACAGAATTTAACCACGTTGTTGAACTGGAAGAACTGGAAAACCTGGGGATAACTATTCGAAATGTTGTCCACTATTTTGAAACGGAGATCTCTTCTGGAAAAGAGCTGGTACAAATTTATTTAGTGGGCGGGCATCCGCTGTTGACCAAGGAAGTTTTGAAGATCATCCAGGCAACAAATGAACTGCCGGTGAAAGAGCTGCAGTCACCGTTAAGGCTTTCGAATCAAAAACGTTTACCGGAACGCTTTTTACTGGCTGCCGGTTTGTCGATGAAAGAGGTTTGATGAATGAACGTTAACTTATTACCGAAAAAATTTATAAAAAATCGGGCCATGGATGTCATCATTGTTACGACAGCTTTGATTTCTGCGATCCTGATTATCGCTTTTCTGATTACACACCTCTTTTTCACAACGCAAGTACGAACCTATACTAACAATGTTCAGATTGCTCAAACAGAAAAAATTGAACTGGAGAATAGAATCAATGAACTGCAGCAGGCGCAGTCACAAGCGATGCAGGATTTTTTACTAGTTTTAAAGGGAGAACAAAAACTGATGGAGCCGATCATGAGTGCGTTTAATGATATTGCACATAAGCTGAATTTGACACTGATAAATTATGAAGTCTATCTGGCTGAAGGAGAAGCTGCAGGAAACCAGAAGTTGGTAGGAGAAGACGGTACAGAGCTTTTACCTACAATTACCATTAAATTCAGAGGAGACCTATTTTCCAATTCTCCAAGCTTTAAAGAGAATGTTGAAATGCTTGAATGGGTCTATGATTGTCAGCCGATCTCAATGAGTCGCGACAATGATTATGCAGAAGCGGAGTTTGCAGTTCGGCTGAAAATGGCAGATGTCCCTGTAGTTTTGATGAAGGGAGAGGCTGCTGATGAATAGAGTATTGTTTACCAAAAAACATATATCTATTTCAGTGTTGATTTTGATTGCCATCGTTTCGCTGAGTATCGTCAGCTGGTTTTTGATTATTGCGCCTAAAAGTAAGGAACTGGGAGAATTGAATCAAAAATTGTCTGCCGTTAATGAAGAAATCAAACAGCAAGATAATTTATTGAGAAAAGTGGAGAATCTGCCAACATTATTGGAGTCGGATACGGTTAAAAACGAACCGGTTATTCCCAATGGACTCCAATTACAGAAATATTTTGATCAGCTTAGACAGCTGGATGAATCATTGGGCATTTCTCTTCAGCATATTTCTTTTGACAATGCAGTCATCTTCCCAGATCCGGAAAGTGGTGAAAGTGGAGAAGTTTCCGCAGCCGGGCAGCTGAAACAGTTGCAGAATACGACCGTTGGAATTGACATTCTTGCGAGGAATGAATCAGATTTACTTAACTTTGTGAAAGAACTGGAGTCTGCGCAACGATTTACCAAAATTGGACAAGTGAGTTATCGCTGCAATCCTGATGCTGTCGGAGAAGATGCTTATGCTTTTTCAGCAAGTATTATTATGCAAATGTATTACATCTCTTATGCAGAAACCGGCAAACCAGTTGAATGAGAAAATAGGAAAAAGCTTTAATGAAAGTAGTTAAAAATGTGTTTCAGACTTGTTCTATCGGTTGTGGAAAACAGGTTCATCTTTTCCTGTGTTCACATGCAGAGAGTTGTGCAAATAAATTAATAGTCAACTTAATTGGCAGTTTGTCTTGCATGACCATAAGACATGCGACGAGCATTCAAAGAAGCAGACTTTTAATACAGGAATGAATTATTGCTAACGTATCTGATTGTCAGTTCGCATACCGCTGTCTCTTTGGATAGGGAATAAATTTTGATAAATTTATCCCCATCAGAGCATTGCATACCCTCTCACTAGTTTATTTATTTTAGTGAGACGGGCAATCCCACTAGCTGCTCGTTCCTATCATTGAACCACATAAGTTAAAATTTTCTATTATTGAATATCATTTATAAAATACCTTTTAATATAAATTACAATCTGATCGGAGTCCTGGATCAAGTACTGTGATTCAATACTGCCCATTGTAACGCGTTTACTTCACTATCTAAGACAGCATAATTAGATTGTTGCAAGTGAGGGGCGAAAATAGATTGTAAATCTTTGTATATCAAGAATTTGGAAGGTTTAGGTGAATATATTTTGAATTACCTATTGTAGAGGAGGAAACAGATGAAGAAGAAACGCAGAAGAATTGTTCAGCCTAAATTGCTGATGGTAATAGGCAGCCTGCTGCTTACAGCATCTTTACTGGTTATCCTGGTTATTAACTTTTTGGGGAATCTTGGGAAAAACAACTATGTTCTTTCCAGTGAGTACAATGATCAGCAGAGTCATTATTATGTAACGATTGAAATCAATCAGCCAAAGGAGGAAACGATCCTTTTCCAGTCAACAGATGCTATGTCTGTCTCAATGGAATCACTTGAGGATTTTCAGTCTGATGAAGTGGAGCTTACAGAAGCACCGAATGAAGAAAATGGGGTTCAGCTAAAAATAAAGGCAGCCAATAAAAAGGTTCGCCTGTCATTGCCGATTCCCATTCTTGAAACAGAGGAACAAACCTTCCAGGTAGTTCGAAAAGGCAAGGTAATTAAAAAACACAAGGTAGCTATTTCAACAGAAAATCTTGAAGCAGCCGAGTTGGAAGAGGTGGGAACCACAGCAGAAACAGAAAAACTATCATCTACCAATTCGGTAGTAAGGATGGCTGACCTTTCGTTGAAAAATAGCAAGAATCAGTTTGTATTGTTGGATGACAGTCAGTCAGAAACTGCTGTTGTCAGCACGTATCAGGAGTTGATTACAGCAGTAAACACTGCAGCTGTTTCTAAAATTGAATTTGCTGAGAATATTGTTGCCACAAGTACAAGACTGGCAAATATTACCAGAGATTTAACTATAGACGGAAAAGGGTATGCTTTTACAACGACAGCCAATACAGCGTTTACGTTGGGAGATACTAAAAAGGCAGATTGTACGTTTGAGCTGTTGAATCTTTCAGTAAATTATTCAGCTAGAAATGATGGCTTTATTTTTGCTTCTAATACAGCAGTTTCTTTTTATTGGACGGTTAATATCCAGAATGTTGAAGGCTCTTATGAGCAAGTTGGTACAGCAGGCCCCTATTTTCTAAGTATCCCTCAGGGAAATGTCAACATACAGGGAAGATTTTATTGGTACAGCAGCAATACCATCCCGTCTTTAAACAATTTTAAAGGAGTAATCTGTGCTTCAAATGTTCATATAACAAATAATGCAGACGTACGAATTACAGCGGCGCATACGATTATTCGTCTGTATCCTGGAACAAATTCGGTTGAAACATCCTTGATTATAGATCAAGGTTCAAAGGTCGTCTTGGCCAGTGATTTGCGACAAGCAGTCTGGGCAAACTATGAGGGGGCTAGTAATGTGATCGTTTTTTCAGTAGTAGGTGAAGGGACGACACTGACCGCTACGTCAAAAGGGTCATTCTATGGTTCTGACGGCGGGGTTATCACGCTTCAGGGCAGTGCAAAAGACGGACGTATTTCCAAGACAGAGGTTTTGGGAGGAGCGGTTGTTCATGTCTATGCGCAGGCTTCAAGCTCTGAAGCAGGAAAGGATAATCCAAGGACATCCTCAGCATTTGTCAATCAGGTTATAGACGGCGTTTTTAATCTGGATGGTGAGGGCAGTATTTTAACTTTGGAAGCAGATGGTGAAGCACATAATTATTGTTCAACATTACGCTTTCGTCTGGTAGGTGCACAGACATTTTCTGTTACGAACAATGCAGAGATGAATGTGATTAAGCATTCTGGGGCAGCAGCAGCGGTAAGACTGTATGGTAGAGACAACAGCTTTATTGCTAAATCCGGCGGCAAGGTGAATATTGTGAAAAACGGAAATAACCGGGCGCAAAATGGCGGTGATACAGGTGGTCAGCAGGCGATACAATTCACTGTTGATTCCTATGGCGTTTCACTTTTTGAAATCGAGGATCCTGGAAGCACCATTTATGCAAAATCTTCTGATGGTCCTGCAATTGAAGCACTAAGTGGTGATTTCCGGTTCATCATAGGAAAGGACTCAACCTTTCGGATGGAAGGAACAACCTATGGCGCAGAACGAGGTATTGTTCATGCTGGAGCAGCCCAAATTGATATTCAAATAGATGAACCCATCTTTTATGATTTTAGGAATAATCGTATCAATGGCGGACAGGTTTTTTCAACCGGTATTTTTGGAAATAACCAGACGTTTACTTCAAATAATGTTAGTCTTTCTGTCTGGAAAAAGAAAAACAATGTTGATTTGGATGCAAATCCTGATGTTTTTTGGAGCAAAATCGGCTATGAGTTGACTGGGAGAGATTTTAAGACTATTTCTTACTCTGAATTTCCCGGTCAGTTCAACGCCACTAATTATGAAGGAGCTGATAAGTATACACGAATGACTGGTAATAACTATCGGGCGGTTGTTGATGAACTGAGAGTACCTACAAATGCGGATAAACATGTTTATGGTCATGTAACGGTCCCATATTCTGATGATGGAAGTGAATCCAGAGATGCTTGGGAAGAAGAAGTTTGGATAACCCTTCAAATCTTAAATGCTGACGGTACTGAAAAAGAAAAGGCGATTGTGTCCACAAAAGGGATGAATGATGTCCTGCCGGGTGTAGCTGTGTATGGTGAAGCAGCCAGAGGAGGTATCTTTGAGTGGGAATTAGACGATTTTCTTCGTGAAGGGGAACGGGTCAACGTGCTGGATGCCTATCGCGGCGGTTCCATGGATGCTTCTTCCAGTCAAAATATTCATAGTAATGCAGAAGACATCAAGGTTGAAACAGTCGTTGTTCAGGATGTCACTCCTCCAATGAGTCTGACAGGTGATATGGAAAAAGTTACTGATACAACGAAGCAGTTGACTGGAATGATTGATTTATGGGATGAACGAGATCAGAAACAGATGGACAAAGTACTTATTTTTGCGAAAATAGGTGAAAATTTCCTGACAGACAATGATGGAAATTTATTGTATGAAGAAATTACTGCAGATAGTGAATCTGTCTCAGATTCAGAACTGACAAAGAAAAAATGGGTGTTTGACTTATCTGACTATCTGCTTGTAGGAGAAACTATTGAAATCTTTGCAAAAGATACTGCTGATGTGGTAGGGACAAGCGGGGCACTGCCGGATACATTTACAGACACCCCTAATGGAGCGGCAGGAAATATTAATCCGTCGGCTTTTACCTATGACAGCTATGAAGGGTATCATGACGCGGTTGGTGACCAACGGTTTACTCCATCACTATATTTTGAGGCAACAGCAGCGGCGCCGTCAAACCCGGAAATCATTATTGAGGTTCCGGAAGGATTTGATCGTAATGAGGAAGATATTCCGATTTTAACAAAAGGAAACCAGCTGCTTTACGAAATAACCGTTAGAAGCGGCGACAGCAGAAATTCCGGAAGGGATCCTGTTAAAAAGCCGAAAGTAACAGTGACTTTATCAGATCAGCTCCAGTATGATTCATTCGATAAACTGTTGAATAATTCGGCTGTTGATTCTTATGAGTATAAATCAGCGGAAAATACACTGGATGTTTACCTGAAATCAGAATTGAAGCCAGGGAATATTGTATCCTTCAGTTTAAGTGCGGTAGTAAAAGATGATACACAGGCTATTAAAACAACAGCAACAGTTATCGGAGAATCCACACTTGAAGAACCATTTATTATTGGTCCGCCAAATGATACACATAATCATAAACAGCTCAGTGCAGAAGACAGTGTACTAGTTGTTCCTGGTGTGAAGAAGGAAAGCGGTGAAGCTGTCTATCTGTCTGTGGTCAATCAGCGATTGAAGGTTTTCTATTCCAATATTACTGAATTTACGGTGTATATGGATGGCAGTGTCTATAAAACGTATACAGTGCCATTAAAAAAGACAACAGATTCAATGCAGTTGGATATTCCAGTTGATGAAATTCGAAATAAGATTTCTGTAAAATATAATGATGGAGCGGTCGATAAATGGGTGTACTGGAATAATAAATGGGACTTTGTTACAGAATAGGAGTGATAAAATGAACTTTTCTTGGGAACGTGAATTATCTGGATTTTCTGATGGAAAAATAGATCAAACAACAGAAAAATATTATAAGGATCTTCAAAATCAGGCTGTACATCTCATAGCAAAAATAAATGCAGAAAATTTTTCAGAGAGTATTTCGAAACTTCATGGAATTGACGAGAAATGCCAGCTGCTGTTTTTCTATATAGGACATATGGAGGAAGAATGGTTTAGAGACAGTTCTGAAATGATTACCTGTATTGAAGCAGATTACTTAAAATCCTATTTGGAAAAACTACCTGCTCAACAAGCATACGAAAAAGGGGCATTACTTTATACAGTAAGTTGAATAAAATAGAAAGTGGTAAGGATTCAATTTCTTAAATCATGTTTAAAATTGTGAAAAAAAATGGGGATGGGACAGATGCTTGTCACGCCCCATTTTTTTCATATCTGGCTGAAAAACGTGACCTCCATAAATCCTGGAAGCTCGTATACTAAGAGTATAAATAGAAAGCTCACAGGAGGAAATCAGCAATGAAATGGCACAATCTAAAAAAAGAAGACATTACTCGAAGTTTAAATATATCATCTGAAGGCATGAATCAGAAAGAACGATTGATGAAGCTTCAAAGCGAAGGACCAAATAGTTTATCAGAGAAAAATGAATTGAAGACTTGGCAAAAGCTGGGAAAGCATTTTATCGATTTGTTAATGATTGTATTGATGGTTGCTGCATTGCTGAAAGGTATTACGGGAAGCTATGTTGAAATGGGTATAATTTTAGCTGTTGTTGTGATTAATGGACTGATCGGTTATTTTCAAGAGCGAAAAGCAGAGGAATCATTGAATGGTCTGAAGCAGATGATGGGACAAGAGGCGGTTATCCTTTCAGAAGGAATCAGAAAAACGGTGGATTCTAATACGCTTGTGGTCGGTGATATTGTGGTTCTGCAAAGCGGTGATGTTGTTCCGGCGGATATTCGATTATTGGAGACGCATGAGTTAGTTATAGAAGAATCTGCACTCACGGGAGAATCTTTGCCTGTTGAAAAGCAGGAAGAGGAATTGGCAGAAGATACCCCATTGGGCGATCGAACCAATATGGCATTTTCAGGAACGTTAGTACAGGCCGGTTCAGGAAATGGTGCAGTTGTTGCGACAGGCGATGAGACACAGATTGGTCAGATTAATGCGGCATTACAATCTGTTCAAAAACAGACAACGCCTTTAATTCGAAAAATGAATCAGCTGAATAAGCAAATTTTTAAAGGATTGATGGGCTTTATCGTATTTCTGATTTTTTTCACAACCTTCAGATATGGAATGAATTTCAGCCTGCTTCTTTCTTCTGTTATTGCATTGATTGTGTCTGTGATTCCAGAGGGGTTGCCGGCAGTTCTAACAATGATCTTGTCTATGGGCGTAAAGGAAATGGCACAGGAAAAAGCAATCGTTAAAAGTATGCCGGCAGTGGAAACACTGGGAGCGATGACCGTTATTTGTTCGGATAAAACAGGAACCCTGACAAAAAACGAGATGACTGTTGTGGATATTGTTCTGCCAATGGACAGCGAAGAGGCTGACAGAAAAATGAGTGCTGAAACCAGGCTTTTCTCCATTATGAATAACTGTCAGGATTTGAAACTTCAGGAAGATCAGCAGCTGGAAGAGCTAAGTGGAAACCCAACTGAACTGGCATTGCTGAAATATGTAGATCCGCTTTCTGTACCGTATCTGGACAAACTGGAAAAAATTCCTTTCAGTTCTGCTTACAAGTACATGGCAACTGTTCATCGCAATACGGAAGGTAAAAAAGTGCTATTTGTAAAAGGGGCTCCAGAAGTATTGCTTGAAAAAGCAAAGTTATCCAGTGTTCAACAGAAATATTGGGAGCAAAAAGCCGCTGACTTGGCTAAAGAAGGACGTCGTGTTCTTGGCTTTGCTTCAAAAGAATTAATTGAAAATGAGCTGCTAACACATGAAATTTTGAATGAGCTGACAATGATAGGGCTGACAGGAATTATTGATCCTCCGAAAGAGTCAGCGATTCATGCTGTCAAAGAAGCACAACAGGCGGGCGTTGCTGTAAAAATGATTACAGGAGATCACAAGGATACCGCTCAATCAATCGGCAGACAAATTGGACTGAATCATACTGCACAGGTATTGGAAGGAAAAGAGATTGATTACTTAACAGATGATGAGTTACAGATGAAAGTAAAATCAGTTGATGTTTTTGCGCGGACAACCCCGGAGCATAAGCTGAGAATTGTAACGGCTTTGCAGCAAAATGGCGATGTTGTGGGAATGACCGGAGATGGTGTGAATGATGCACCTGCGTTGAAAAAAGCAGATATTGGTATCGCTATGGGGATTAAGGGAAGTGAAGTGAGCAAGCAGGCTGCAGATATGGTATTGGCAGATGATAACTTTGCGACAATTACCCGTGCGGTAAAAGAAGGGAGAAGAATTTTTGACAACTTGAAAAAGACAATCAATTTCTTCCTGCCGACAGCATTAGCTCAAGGACTGATTGTAATTTTTGCTCTTTTGACTAATCGGGAACTACCTTTGACACCAGTTCAAATTCTTTGGGTGAATATGGTGACAACCATTACATTGTCTTATGCACTTGGTTTTGAGCAGGCGCATCCGAAAATTATGCAGCGGATGCCGAGAGATCCAAAAGAGCCGATTCTTTCTGGCTACAGCCTATTTCGAATTCTGTATGTATCTCTGTTGATTACGATTCCTGCCTACCTGCTGTCAATGCAGTATGACAGTATTCAGGTACAACAGACCCTACTTTTACAAAATATTGTACTGGCACAGGCTTTTTACATGATTAACTGCAGAGAGCTTCTGGACCCGGCAATTAATAAGAACCTGTTTAAAAATCGGGCCCTTTTCATCTCACTTGGATGTCTGGCCATTTTGCAGGGGGCAGTTCTTCTTCTTCCAATCGCACAGAATATGATTGGGACAACAGCATTGTCACTTAGCCAACACCTGCCAATTCTGCTGAATACATTGATTATATTCCTCGTTGTAGAAGTAGAAAAGCTGGTGTCTAAAAAAATTAAAGCAAGAAAAACAGCAAAAGAAGTAATGATTTAATTTAAAAAAGCCTATTTACTGAAAACAGCCAGAATGCTGAACAGTAAATGGGCTTTTTGTATTTTTTAGAGGTAAAAAGGGCGAATAAGCTCCCTGATTTCCTGCATTTCGTTTTGTGTGGGAATGGAAGAGACATAAACAACTGTCTGTTTGGATTGGTATTGCAATGGATAGTTTGAAATAATAATATCATTTTCTTCTAACTGATAATTGCTGAGCTCATCTGTATTCAGGTTTTTTAAATGAACCCTGTTTCCCAGAAGATCCTGCAGTTCTCTGTATAAAAAGCTTTTCCATGCTGGTTCACCTTGGAAAAGAAAATAAGCTGTAATTTGTCGTGGACTGATACTATACAAGGCCTCTTTGATCAGAAACGCTAAGGTATTAATAACATAGCCTGAATCAGACAGATAATCTAATCCATAATTTTTAACTTCTTGACTGATTAACTGGTATAGCTCCGGAAATCGGCGCTGACTCAATGATGAAAGCTCATGATATTCCAATAAAAATTTATCAGAAAGCTGTTTGGATTCAAAATATTTTAGTAAAAACAGCACAAGATTCTCTGTCAAATCTGATTTATCTAAGTTATTTTGATTTAAAGCGGCAGACAAGCCGCTTACAAAACGATTCGCTCCGGCAAACAAATCAGGATATTCTTTTAATAGAAGATTTTTCAAAAAGGCATCAGGAATAACACTGTAATTCCAGCTTTCAATGAAACAGAAAAAGGCAAAGAAATGCTCCGTTTTATTTAACCGAATACCTTCAGAAGCATACAGTTTTTCCAGATCTTTATGATAAAGTTTAAAGAGTGCATCTTCTTCATCAAAATGAAAATCCTCTGTTAAACATCCGGCCTTGATTCGAATTGTATTTATGAAAAACCAGCAGGTGCCAAAAATTTCTTCTGTTTCAATACCAATACCTGCTCGTGAAATTCTTGCAAGAAAATCACGGTAATTGGTTTGATGAATGGCATATTCCTCGAAGAAAAAATTGTTATGAGTAAAGGGCAGAAGCAGACGATGGTAGAAGACACGAATACTTGATTCTTCACCTGTCAAAGAAATAGCGGTGGCAGAGACAGTAATGCGCAGCTGAAAATCTTTTAATTTCTGATTAACTTTTTTAGTGTGGCGTTTTAGTGTTTCAAAAGAAATTCCGTGAGTGTTAACAAAGGTCTGTACTGCGAGTTTTTTTGAAAAAAGTAATTTCTTGATAAGTTGAATACTGATGGAATCCTTCATGAAATATTCCCAGACTTCATTAGTTGTTGCATAGTCAGCAGAAATAAGCGACAAGCCATTATTCCCATCGGCTTCCAGTTGCCATCCCATAGGTAAATCGCTTCTCAAAGATTGGATATCATTAAAAACAGTTCGTTCTGTTGTACCAATATTGGCCGCCAGTTCTTTTGCGGTCAATTGCGGATGATTTACTAAATTTTCGAGAAGACTGATTTTTCTGCTTAAATCTTTTTCAGTAATAAGGTTTTTTGCTAATGAATACATATAATTTTCTCCTCTTGCTTATTAAGTGAAGTATACATTTTTTTATGAAAAGCCTCAATGGGGAACTACCCGTAAATACAATAAAAGCATGAAAAAATATTTTTCTGAAACTGTAGAAAACTTTCTAAAATACATGGTTATTAATCAGAAAATTTGCAATTGGTACGTAATAACTGTGAATTACAAGAAAAGGCCGTACAAGTAATCTCCCGGTTGTTGAAATTCATGCTTAATTTATAGTAGGTTTCCGGCCATTACAGCACTTTGCATCATCATTTTTAAATTTTTATAGCTAAAATACTTATTTTCAAATATAGGAAGAATATTCTTGATGACTCTTTAATGATTTATAATAATTGCTGAAATTGTTGCCGAGCAATCGTTTCAACTACTTCTCTTCTTTTTCCTACAGTGAATCAGTATAGGTATCCAGTGTGGGTTCAATGGAAGTATGGTCTAGTAATTTACTTAATGAAGAAATAGCTACTCAGCTTTCTATAACCGCATACAGCGGAGGTATATCTTAAGGTATTGAAGTTAAAAGATTCAATGTTACATTTTACAATTGTTTTCTTTAAGCTGTAATTAATTATTCTTGGTTCCATAAAACTGACATTGTTTGATGCGATATACTCTGAAACTAGCTGTTTTTTCTTTTATAATAGATAGATGTTCAAATTTTTAGCCAATGTAATCTTGCGAAATACTCCTTTTATTTTTTGACTATTTATGATTATTTTTATTTTCTTTAAGTTATCTGGAATAGGAATTCTTTAAAGTGTATGCTTAATATTTATAATATCTTCAGTAAAATCAATATCTGTCCATTTCAACCCGCACAGTTCTCCAATTCTCATTCCTGTTGCTAAACCAATAATAACAGTGGAACAATAGTTTTCTCGAAGTCCATATAATTCAAGCTTTTTGCAAGTGAAGGTACATGTTCTTTGAATATTTAGTGTTTATTGCACACGTCTAAGATATTTTTGAAATATAACAGAAATGTTTCCGGACGTATTATCCTAATATTTTTTTGTGATAAATAGTAAAAAAAACCTAGATACATTATTTTTTATAATAAAAATATTTTTTTCTTACTAAAAAAGCTGATATGATTTCTGAATTTCACCTCGTAGCTAATCTATGTAGATTGTTTTACTTGTTTCTTTATTACTTCCCGCAGCCAGTAATTCATCCATTCTTCTACAAAATAATATTTCTGAATCTTCTATAATGTTATGTTTTTTGTTGACAATTTTTCACATATTTCTATATATTCATTCCTATAAGTATACTTGTAAACAATTTTTTCTTTTCTATTTTGGGCTTTTTTATACCTGTCTTCCCAGCAGCCATCTTTCCGCTTGCAATTTTTTTCTCCTCTTCTGACCATATATCTACCACTCTCCATTTGACGTTTTTTTTGATAGTCAATAAAATCTTTCTCAAGAAGATATCTTTTAAAATGCTAAAAATAATGATTGTATTTTAAGTTCCTCTCATTTTTTTCTTTTAAATGTTAAAAACATGAGAAATTTTACTTATATTTTATATAGACTTTAAAAAATACGTATATTATAATTTGGATTGTCGAAGATAATATTTAAATTTGATTTCTTGTGATACAAAGAAATAATTGTTTATCTGCTCATATCTGAAAAACAATCTAAATAATCATAATTTTAAGATATTATTTCATTGGAAATTTTATTTTTATCTCAAAATAATAAAAGTGAAGGAGGAAGATACATGTATAACATAGGTGTGAATCATTCAGCGAAAGAATTTGAGTCTACATACATAGAGAATATAGAAAAGAATAGATACAATGTCTTGCAAGTTGATAACGAAAATATGGATAAGGTTGTAGACAATCTGGATGGAGTTGTTCTTAAAGAAGATAGTGATCAGAATATTGGTGTAATCTGTGGGTTGATTATGAAAATCAAAGAAAAATCTAATCCGCTTATCTGGGTTCTTTCCGATCAGCCATCTGCCCTTCAAAAAGTTCTTTATCTTCAACTGGGAGTAGACGGTACATTTACTTCAGAAACAGCTCCTGAAGAAGTAAACCTGATTATCAGAAATTCATTGAATCGTTATCAAAAAGTGAAAAATAAATCAACAGAGCCTGAAATTGAAAAAGGATTGGGGATTGAATTGCTGCCATATAACCTGAGTATCAAACTAGAGGCAACACAGCAGGAAATTCCTTTAACCAAACTGGAATTTCAATTGATGAAGCTGTTGTATGACAATTTGCATGTCGGCGTTTCGTATAAAGAGATTTACGAGTATGTTTGGCAAAAGCCATATAAAAATAATAAATACAGAGTAGCAAATCTTGTCTTTCATTTGCGATCCAAATTGGAAGGTGCCGAAGTTGAATCAGTAGTTATACGAACAGTTCGCTCCAAAGGATATATGTTGTCAGCCTAGTTAATGGAATAAAAACTGGACAACAATCCAATGTAGAAAAAACAAACAATTATATAGTATTTCATTTCTAATCAAAAATCAGAGATCAAAAACACACTATGAAATCTAAAAGATCTCCTTTTTGAAGAAATTGAAATAAATGTGTTGTCTATCATCAACACGCTATTTTTGAGGAAAGGAGGAAAATAATGAAAATTGGAAGAAAGCTTCAATATTTTATAAAAGCTGGTGTAGTTGTTACGATGCTATTTATATTTTTGGGTACTGCTCAAAAAGCTGAAGCAGGCACAGTAACTTCCTGGGCAGAGTTTGTTTCGGAACTTCAAAATCCTGATATTTCAGAAATAACTTTAGGAGGTCCTATTACAAAGCCGACGGGAGGAGCTACTCCTGGAACCATTTCCAGAGATATTACGATTAATGGGAATGGCAACACTATAAATTTCTTTACAGGTACTGTTAATGGTGTGATTTTGGGGAATGTCGGCAGTCCAACGACGTTGACTTTAAACAATGTGGATTTGCATAAATACACAACTCCCGCAACAGCAGTTTTTTCTGGTAATGGTACCAATTGGACGATTAACCTGAATTCAGTAACGACTGGAACGCAGACAACAACAGCTCAAAGTGCTATTTTGGATGCTGTGGGTGCAACAGTAAATATTTCCGGTACAACAAAGCTGCGTATGCAGTCGAACACAGATATTCCTCATATTAAAGCCGCATCATTAAACATATTAGATGGAGCAGATGTTACATTTGCTCAAACATCCAATCGACATGGTGGTGCTTTTCAAGGAAATACAGTGACGGTTGGCGAAAATGCAACAGTTGATTTAGGGACATGGACGACCAATGGAGCAGCTGCAAACTATAACTATGGCTTGAATGCTGCGACAAGTGTTGTACTTGAAGAAGGTGCTTCTGTAAAAACTGGTACTATTTCAGCAAACTACACGAGGGTAATCAATACAGGTTCATTTACTGCGAAAACAAATTCAACACTTGAAGCTGCATCAACTTCGACTTATGCAACGGTTATTGCCACAGCAGGTGATATCACAATTGAAGACGGAGCAACTGTAAAAGGTTCTTCGACAGGTGTTAACAATACACAGATTGATGCTGCCGGCTCAGTAAATGTCTTAAGCGGCGGAACATTGGATCTAACTGCCAGTGGGGCAAATACTACGCAAGTAAAAGCTGGTGCTGCTGAGTTTATCGTTCGTAATGGAGCTAACCTTAATATTGAGTATACCAATACAACCAATACAACGAGTTACTCATTTTATGTGAATAAATTTATTGTAGAGGACAATACAACGTTTAAACTTACTCCAACAGGAACTGGTCACCGTATTTATGGAACCGGCTTTACTGTAGGAAAAGGTGCCGATGTAGAAATTACCAGCAATTCAGCAAATAGTGATGCAGTTATCTTTCTTATGGAAGAAGCAGATGTACTGATCAAGGAAGATGCAAAAGTAGCAATTACCAACAATGGTACATCTACTACAGTATCTACTAGTACAAACTATGCTGCCGGTGCACAAGGTTCACATGGTATTTATGGACTGATTTCCAGCTTTACGATGGAAGCTAACTCTACACTTGACTTGAATGCCAATACAATTGGCTACTGGGTAAGAGGGAGAAACTCATTAACGATGTCTGATGGGGCTGTTTTTAATGCCTATTCAAGAACTAGAGAAGCTTTAGCTTTGTGTTATGACTTTGGTGATGGAGCCAACGCAAATACTCCATCGACAATTAATATTTCTGGTGAAGGTACTCAATTGAATATGGACTCTGGGAATACTTCAATGACTGCTAACAATGGAGCAACCATGCGTGTTCAAGGAGACGGAGCTGAGTTCAATCTGTCAGATGGAGCAGAGCTAAACAGTAAAGGGCTCCGTACATCTGCTTTGCAGATACAGTCATTAGGATCTGTGTTTAATGTGAGAAACGGTGCAAAACTAAAACTTCTTAAAGATTCAACTGGGGTGGCAAACTATGATTTAGGTTCAGCTTTACGTTTCCGTATCAGAGGAGCGATGACTTTCAACATTGATAATGCTGTTGTAGATATCACTAGTAGAGCAACTACCGCTTTTGGTATTCGGATGTATGGTGATGGTAATGGTGTGAATGTTACAAACGGTGGACAGTTACGTATTACCAATGAAGGATATAATGGCTCTGCCTCTAATAATAGTAATGGCGGAATAGAATACACGGGTACAGGGTTCTTCTATTTGGAAGGGAAAGACAGCTTGGTAGATATTACTGCTGCCGACGGTCCGGCAATTTTTTCTACATCTGCATTAAGTGCAGATGTTGGTCCGGGTACAAACTTTATTCTAGAAGGAAGAAGTTCTTCTGCAAATAGCGGTGGAGCAATTGAGGCAGGTACATTAACCTTTGATTTAAATGCTCCTAAGTATTTCGATATGAGAAATAATCGTCCTGGTGGTGGATACACACTTTCGGGGGGACCAAGTTCGAGAATGACTTCTACACAATCAGATTTGTCAGTATGGAAAGTAGGTTCAAATCTTAACGGAAATCCATTTAGATCATGGTCTATTTTTGATTATACGCTGACTGGTGCTGATTTTGTTACGATAGCCAGTACGAATGTTCCTGACGAGTTTAATACAACACCTACTTCTTATGGAAATATTGGGGCACGGGCTTATTCACGGATGAGTGCGAATAATGCTTCGGCAATTATTGATGAACTCAGAATTCCAACCAATGCTGACAAATTTATCTTTGGGCATGCTTCTGTTCCGGAAGGACTAGATGACATCCGAGATGCTTGGACAGATGAGGTATACATTGAAGTGCAAGTTTATAATCCTGATGGTTCACCAGCATTTAAAACAACAGGTGCTAGTGTCGGTAAAGACGACACCAGTCCGGGGCTGAGTGTTTATGGAGAAGATCCGCGCGGAGGAATATTTGTTATTCCAATTCCAGATGGTCAATTTGCTGTTGAAGGAATGACAGCAGAAGTCATTGCTGCATGGCGTGGCGGAGCCGATTCAACATCTGATCGTGTCCATACAAGTGAGGCTGATGATATCTTAGCGGGGACTGTCAAAACAATTGATGTTACACCTCCAGTTCAAGTTGTTTCATCAACCGATTTAACCAATGCAACCAAACAAATTTCTGGAACTGGCGATGAAAATGGTGCGAAAGTCTTTGTTAAGCTCAATAATGAATGGCTGGAAGACAGTGATGGTAATTTGGTTACTACAACAGTTGCAAATGGACAGTGGCTGATTAATTTGCCTGCATATGTAGAAGAGGCAGATAAAGTAGATGTTTACCTAAAAGATAATACACTAATCGATCCTGTTCCAGAGTATGTTCTACCAGTAAGCTATACACAGGAGCCTGATGGTATTTATGGAAATATCAACAAAGAAGTGGACGGTTATGATGCTTTTGAGGGATATCATGATGCTGTAATTACGGGTGATGCCGATTATCGTTTCGATAAGGCTTTGCGTCTTACAGCTAATAATGTAATTCCGGAAGATGTTTCACTTGTAAAGGATGCGAAAGTATATCGTAAAGATATAGAAGTTTCCGATGCACAAGTTGGCGATACAGTGGAATATTCTTTAACGGCCAAAAATTTGACAGCTGACACATTCTGGAATGCTGTTGTTTTGACAGATGTTCTGCCAAGTCAGGTTGATTTTGATTTAGCAACTGCTGATGTAAAAATTGACGGAACTGCTGTGACAGAAGATCAGGTAGAGTATGACGAAGCAACTCGTACATTGTCTGTAAAAGTAGGAGATATAACGACGAATCAAGTAGTTGTTACGTTTAATGTGAAAATTAATACGACAGGTGCTGGAGCAACTATTATAAATAAGGCAATAGCCGATGGTGAATCTTTACGTGAGACACCATTTGTTCCCGGCCCAGTGAATCCTGACTCTGACCATGAGCCAATCACTACTGAGTCCAATGAAAATAAATTATTGGATGTTTATGGAACATTGAGTTTAGTTTCAGCTCCAAATGAAATTGACTTTGGAACAAAAACTACTGGAAGCTATGGAGCAGTTTTTGCTGACCAGCCAACATTTGATACAGCTTTAGTTGTGAATGACAGCCGTGCTACTGCTTCAAACTGGACATTGACAGCGACAGTTACCAAGGTAATGACTTCTGTGGATGATGAAAACTATACGTTGCCAACTTCATTGAAATATAAAAATGATGATGGAATAGAAACAATGGGCTTAGATCAGGCAGTTATAATCACCCAACAGACTGCCGCAGGTGACTATAATGTCAGTCAGTCGGAATGGGAAAACAAAGACAATGGCTTTGTGATGGATGTTTCTGCTACGCAATATCGAAAACTTGGTGAGTACCAAGCTGTCATTGAGTTTACTGTTGCGGATACGTTTACACCATAAAAAGGAGGTAATAGTGTTGAAAATGAAAAAATTGTTCCTACTATTATCGTCTCTGATTATGGTAATAGGGTTTACAGTAGTTGGAAATACAGCTTTTGCTGAAGGTAACGGCGGTCAGGTTCAGACCAATGGACAAATAACATTCTATGAAGATAAACCGGAGCCTTCCAGCTCCGAACCGCCTGTTTCAAGCAGTTCGCAAGAACCTGTACCTTCGGTCAGCTCTTCTGAACTGCCGGTAACCAAACCGGCTGGGAAATACCCCTCTACAGGGGAACTGGTGAAGAAAAGTCTGTCCATCAGCGGAGCAGCTCTGATTGTTGCTGCCTTCCTCTTATTCCTTTATAAACGTAGGAAAAAGGAGGCAGAAGAATGAAACAGACGTTAACACATCTGCTTGGCTGTCTAGTTCTTGGGAGCGTACTCTGTGCAGCACTTCCTGTGTCTGCACAGGCGGAAACCTCAAGTACAGCCGGCAATGGCCACGTACGGTTTGCTGGGGATGAAGGCGACGGGCTGGTCAAGGATCCGGAACATCCGGATACACCGGTGGATCCGGGTGAAAGTCCAAGGACCAACGGAGACCTGCGCATCGAATTTGTTCCGCAGCTGAGCTTCTCAGCGAATAGGCTGTCATCAAAGGATACCAGTTATCCGGTCAATGCCCAGCTGTTTCACGACGGTACGGCAGCCCGGGGAAACTTTATCCAGATTTCGGATTACCGGGGTGGTGCTTTAGGCTGGACGTTACAGCTTCGGCAGGAGATGCAGTTTTATAATCCTGACACCCCGAACCGACAGCTGGATGGTGCCGTGCTGTCTCTAGATCAGGCGTGGACTAACTCCGCCCAGACAGCGGTTCAGGCACCGGTGGTGTCCAAAGAAGTCATTCATCTGGACAATATCGGTTCTACCTATAATCTAGCAGAAGCTGCCGTGGGTACGGGTTCAGGTACCTGGTCGATTTCCTTTGGGGCTTCAGCGGAGAATCCATTAGGATTAACCAGTACATTGACCCCTAAAATAACGGAAGATGGTCAGCCTGTCGTTGATGCGGCCTATGAAAACCAGCAGGTTTATGAAAACAGCGCCATCAAGTTGTCCATACCGGGGGCAACCAAAAAGGACCCGGTTACTTACACAACGGTGTTAACTTGGATATTAGCCGAGTTGCCATAAATAAAACACACACACATTAGGAGGAAACACACATGAAATTATCACACAAATTATGCGGAGCTGCATTAGTAGCAGCAGCAGGACTGGCAATTGCGTTGCCAAATGCTACAAAAGCGGTAGAAGATCCAAAAATTGGTACCGGTACCGGGCATATTGCTTTCACATCTGACACTTCAGGTGTACCAACAATCACAGATCCAGGTTCTTCTGATGGTACACAGATTACAGATCCATCTATGGTAAACCCAGGTGATTTCGGAATGATCTTTGTAACACCATTAGAATTTGGCGAGCACAGCGTGGCTGGTATAGGTTCTCAAACAACTTGGAATGCTGAATTATTTGCAGCAAACAAAGGTAATGCTGATGAATTTGACGTACAAAACTTTGTATCTTTCCAAGACTTCCGTGAAGCAGCGGATCACCAATATACATTGCAAGCAGAAGTATCAGAACAATTCAAAACAGGTACAGGTGTGCTATTAACTGGTGCGACAATCCAATACAACAACATGTGGTTAAGCAACAACGGTGGAGCAGCTGAATTGGATCCTGCAGGCGTAACAACAAGTGCAGTAACATTAGCCGGTGACACTGGTGAAAAACAAACATTTATCGACAACCCAGCAGGTGGTGCAGGGAAAGGATACGGACAATTCGAATTGAACTTCGGTACAGCATCTGATGCAACTGGAGCAGAATCAGTTGTTCTTGAAATTCCAGTAACAACAGCGAAAAAAGGGGATTACACAGCAGTAATCACTTGGACACTTGCGTCTGTAAACTAAGAAGATTTAATGTGTTGGAGGGCGTCGGCTTGACTCAAGTCGGCGACCTTCTTTCATAAAAGGAAGCGAGGAAGACAAAAAGATGAACAAGCGATGGATCAGCCTGATGATTGGGCTATTATACATAGTAGGACTGGGAGGTTTTGCGACCTCGACATATGCAGAAGAAGGATCTTCTGACACGAATGCCAACCCGGCGGGTTTTTCATACAAGGTGATGTTTCCAGAGAATCAGCGAGATATGACGATCGGGTACTTTGATTTACGGATGAGTCCTGGCCAGCAACAAACGGTTCAGATTGAATTGGCCAACAATGGAGGGGTAGAAAAAACGGTGGAAGTTTCGTTAAATGGGGCCAAGACCAATGGGAACGGCGTCATTGAATATGGTCCTATCGCCATTGATAACGATGCTTCGTTAAAGTACGATTTCAAGGACTTGGTAAAAGGACCGGAGACGGTGACTCTCCCGCCGGGAGAAGTGGTGACGCTGGATCTGGCCATCACAATGCCGGAGGTAAGCTATGACGGCGTGATTTCTGGTGGGATTCAGCTGAAGGAAAAAATAGATGAAGAAGCCCGAAAAGGACAGACTGGATTGATTAATGAATATGCCTTTTTGATTGGTATGATGTTGACAGAGACCGATACAGAGGTACAGCCGAATTTGGAACTGAATCAGGTATATGCAGGTACCAACAATGCCCGCAATACGATCTATGTAAACTTTTCAAATGTGGAAGCAGAATACCTGAACGCGTTGACTGTGGAAGCGCAAATTACTAAACAAGGTAGTGAGGATGTCATCTATGATACAAAGAAAGCCAATATGCGGGTAGCTCCAAATAGTATGGTGGACTTTCCTATCTCCATGAATGGTGAACGGATGGAACCTGGGGACTATCATGCTCGTGTTGTGGCCACTGCCGGTGACCGAAGTTGGGAATGGGATCAGGACTTCACGATTACAGATGAAGAAGCGGACAAATTTAATAAACAGGATGTACAGCTGACTCAGGAACAAGGCATCAACTGGCTGTTGGTGGGACTGATTGTCGGAGGCGGGCTGGTGCTTGGTGGAGTCCTCTTTTTGATTGTGTACCTGAATCGTAAGAAAAAGAAAAAACAACGCAAAACAAAGAAAAAAAGAAAGTAAGTAATGGAGAGGAGGGAAAGAAATGAGTGTATTAGATTGGTCATTCGTTTCGCTGTTAGCTGCGGCCCTTCTCTTTTTGTTTTTCGGGCTGTTCTTTCTTTTTTTCTGGGGGCGAACCCGAGGCAGAATGAAGAAGCTGTCGGGGAGACGACCGCCTAAAAACAAAAAAAAGAGAAAACGGTGGAAACGACAACAGAAAGAGTTGCGTGCACAGTACAGCCGTCAGTGTACCGGTTGGATTGTTCTACTGGTATTGGCACTACTGGCAGGTGGGGGCAGTTTTTATACCCGCTACTATCAACAGTATCATTTACAGGCAGAAGATTCAGAAGCCATTGTTCAAAGTTATTATTTATTGGAGGAGCTGGTAGTACAGCTGCAGGAGCTGGAAGCTGGCACAACGCCGCAGAAATCCTTTAAAAATATCCATGAGCTGTCAGGACGACTGGGCAGTTATGGGGCACGAAAGGCTTATCAGGGGTTGACAGAAGACAATCAAAAGCTGTTGAACCGATACTTTGTTCAGTTGAGAGAATTAGGTGTGAACCTAAATGGACAGAGGGTGGAAACGTTACAGGCGACAGAAGCCATTCAGGGCTATCTAACAGATATTGAAAAAGCAGAAGAAAGTCAGACAAAAGTCTTTAAGCAGTTTAAGGTAAATGAAGCCGCATTGAAGAAGAACCAGTAAGAAGGTGGAGAAGCGTGCAGAAAAAAAGAGCAGCCACCAACCAACGACAAATAAAGCCGCAGGCCTACACAGAAGGAACAGGGAAGCAGAAGAAGACAGCTGTGGCTAAGCAGGGAAAGAAACAGAGAAAAACAGGGAGACCGGCTTCCGATGATTGCGGGAACGCGTCTTCTACAGTGAACCTGCAGAAAGCAGCTGCGAAAAAGAAAAAACGAGTAAACAATACAGAAAAACCAAAGTCGGGTAGAAAAAGACGAAGCCGTTCAGTTAGTGCTTCTTCTCATACATATGTAAAAATGAAAAAAAGAAAAAAGAAACGATCCCGAATACTACGCACTTTTTTGATCGAGCTGGGTCTTACAATAGCTATTGTGAGTATGCTGGCAGGAAGTATAGGCTATCTGACGCTTTCCTTACCAGTAGTGGACGGTTACGGGATGACTCCGACACTGAATGATCAGGAGCGACTGTTGGTGAGAAAACGGGGAAGCATCAAACGATTTAGTCTGGTATATATCAAGAATCCACAGACTGGGCAGCGACTGATTCGTCGCGTGATCGGTCTGCCGGGAGAAACAGTGGAGTATCAGGAAGGACACCTCTGGATCGATGGAGAGGAAATCCCAGAACGTTTTTTATCTAGCATCGGAGAAAGTGAAGATAGCACACCGGCAACAGCAAATTTTATTTTACAGGAGCTACTGGGCCAAAGTAGGGTCCCACAAGACAGCTATTTTGTATTAGGTGACAATCGTCGCTATGCCAGCGATAGCCGAAGTTTCGGTTTTGTTTCGGAAGAGGTGGTGATAGGGGTAGTAACAGCCCGTATCTTCCCCTTACATCAAATGACTCAGTTTTAACAGACAAGGAGGTGTGCAGGTGAGTGTAACGCAGTCAGCTGTATCGTCAAAAAAACGTATACAAAAAAAGTCACAGACTCGTCAGGCAATGGCACAACCGATCAGTCCTCGTCAACAACATACGCCACGTTCTAAGAAAAAGAAACCAACTGTCGGTGGTAGTGTCCAAACACCAAAAAGAATGCGCGTGAAGGTGAAAAAAGTCCCTAAGATGGTAGCTTCAGCGCCACAGACAGTTGGTCAACGAGTCAGTCGCTATCGAGATACACTGATTATATTGAGCTTGGCTGTTTTGCTGGGGCTTTTCTTTTTCCGGTTTGGCACTCACCGGGTAGATGGCCGATCGATGGCACCAACCTTTCAAACCAATAATCGGATTTTGTTCAATAAGCATCAACTCCCTGTACGCTATGCCATTGTAACCTTTATTCCTGCAGATGCGCCCGATGACTCATATGTGAAACGGGTGATCGGTTTGCCGGGGGATCCTCTGCTGGTGGATGGGACGGCCCTGTATCTTTTGCCTAAAGAAACCGGGCAGGAGCTGCCAGTAATAGAGGAGCTATCCTCTTTACCTGACGGGACCATCAAACTGACTGTGAGCGAAGGTGTTGCTCAGTCTCTGACAAACCTGACAGAGATTCCACCAGACCAATACTTTGTATTGGGCGACAATCGAAACCACTCCACTGACAGCCGGGCCTTTGGCTTGATCAGACAGGATCAGATTGAAGGTGTGGTGGTGTCACGTTATTATCCGATTGGTGGGCTAGAAGGACAGATAAATGAAAGAAAGTGAGAAGACGATGATACAGACAATAAAGAAAAAATGGTTGAATCAGAACAGCGCTGCTGCGCTGCTGAGTTTTTTACTGCCGGTATTAATACTGGCAATCGTTTATTGGCGTCATGGGATTTATCCGGGAAGTGAGCTGACCATTCTGTCCAGTGATTCCTTTGTCCAGTATTCGAATTTCCATGCCAGCTTACATAACGTTCTTACAGGAAAACAAAACATATTTTATACATGGTCCGGGTCTTTGGGCCTGAATTACTGGTCGCTGATGGCCTATTACTTAAATGGGTTGTTCAGTCCGCTGGTTGTATTTTTTGACAACTATGCCATGCCGGATACCCTATACTATCTGACACTTTTGAAGTTTGGCTGCAGCGGCTTGTCCTTTTGGGTGTTTGGCCGGGTAACCTATCGTAAGCTTTCTCCTTGGATGGTGACGGGACTGAGTGTCAGTTATGCGCTGATAGGCTATGCGGTGGGGTATTCTCAGGTCATTATGTGGCTAGATACATTTGTTTATCTTCCTCTGATTATTTTAGGAATCCATCGGCTGATGGATCAGCAAAAACCAGGCCTGTTGTTTATCAGTTATCTGGTCTTGTTTGTTTCAAATTTTTATATGGCATTCATGGTTGGTGTGTTTAGCTTCCTGTATTTTCTGATTCGTACCCTGATTCACTGGGAGAAAGCAAAAAGACAGATCGGGCTGTATTTGGCAACATCCTTGTTGGCCGGAGGCGCCTCCATGGTGACCATTTTACCTACCCTGCTGGATCTTAGCAGCAATGGGGAAAGTTTGACGAGTATACAGACTCTAGTGACCGCTGATACAGGGCCTTGGGATATGGTGGCAAAATTGATGGTGGGGGTCTATGACACATCTAAGTATGAAAGTATGGCCTTTGTTTATGCCGGACTGCTCCCGTTGATTTTCTGTCTGTTTTATTTTGTCAGCAGACAGACCACATGGAAGGAACGTCTGGGCTATGGCAGCTTATTTGTTCTGTTGATTGGGAGTATTTATATCTACCCGTTGAACTTATTTTGGCATGGGCTTCATGCGCCGAACATGTTTTTATTTCGGTTTAGTTTTTTGATTGCTTTTTTAATTTTATTGTTAGCTGGTTATGGATTAGAACGATATACCAGCAGACAGATGAATACATTGATGAATATCTTTTTAGGCCTCGGCGGTGTGTTTCTGGCTTTTCTGCTGCTGTCGAACAAGAAGCGTTATGGGATTATCACCACTGAAACCATTTACATTACTTTTGGTCTTTTGATCATTTATCTGGGGATTTATCTACTTTGGGAGAAAAAACCGACTTGGCATAGGGGCTTACTGGCCTTGCTGGTTCTGTTGATGTGTGGAGAAGCCTTTGTCAACACTCGGGCAATGATTACCGGAATCCGTCAGGATTGGGGCTATCCAAGCCGGGTCCTCTATACTACCGGACATCAGGAGATTCAAACGCTGACTGATCTTGCAAATGATTCACAGGAAACGTTTTTCCGTATGGAAAATCTGGACAGACTTACATTAAATGACAGCTTTAATTTTGGGTATTCTGGTGTAGGAATGTTCTCATCAATCCGGAACCGACATTCGTCACAGTATGTGAATGCTCTTGGGTTTCGTTCGCTGGGGACTAATCTGAATATTCAATATGCAAACAATACGTTATTGGGCGACGCCCTTGTGGGGATTCAGTATAACATTGCCAAGGGAGATCCGATGAAGTTCGGTTTTGAAAAAGTCGCTACAAACGGTGACTACAGCCTGTATGAAAATCGTTATGCTCTGCCGTTGGGGATTCTAACGGATGAGGGGATTTATCAGGAGGGTGTGTTGAACAATCAAACCGAGCTGTTTCAGTATTTCTCAGGAAAGCAGCTGGATTTCTATTCGGTTAAAGATGCAACAATTGTGGATTCGGAGTATGCAATTTTAACAGAAAAAGAAAATGGTACAATTCTGAACATTGGAGAAGAGCAGCCAGGGAAAAACAAATCAGTGACCTGGTCGGTCACTGTTCCAGCCCACAGCCAGGGGTATTTAAGCCTTGTTCCGACCGATTTTGGTCTGTCCAGCGGGATGGATGTTCAGTTAACGGTCAACGAGATAACCCGTTCTATGAGTCTGCCAAACAGTGGGCAGTATTATAATATTGGGTATTATGAGGAAACGACGACAGTGGAAGTGACAACGACGTTTCCACGGGGAACATTGGAGCAGACACATGTCAGTCTGTATAAACCGGATGTGTTGGTGTTGGATACAGAGAAGTATGCGGCAGCAATTGAACTGATTCAGAACAAAGGCGTGGAGATGGTGACAGAGGGGCGTGTAGCGATCGGTAAAGTAAACGCAGCAGATGATCAGGTGTTGTTTACGACCATTCCCTATGACAGAGGCTGGCGTGTCTATATTGATGGTAAGGAAGTAGCAATCACTCCGTTCAAAGAGGCTTTTTTAACGGTTCCTGTGACTGCCGGTGAGCATGAGATCCGTTTTGTTTATCTGCCGCCAGGCTTTGCAATCGGGGTAGGACTGCTGTTGGGCTGCACGGGCTTGTTTATTGGTATGATGTGGATGCTGAGAAGGAAACAGAGAAAGGAAGTCGAAGATGACACAAACTAGCTGGCGAGTACTTGTCGTTTTCTGCCTGTTGCTTCTGATACTGACGGGATGTGGACAAGGCAAACTGTCTGCAGAGACGGTGAGCTTTACCGGTAACGAAATAGCGTATCGCTTTTCTCTGCCAGAAAAATGGGAAGCAGTTGAGGCGTATAAGGAAGTCTTTAATCAAGCCGCTGTATTTGGTGCTGAGGACAGCCAAAGTACAGCTCGAATGTTTATTCGGGTAGAGGAGGTACCGGGGTTAGCCAAAGAGGACCTGCTTGAGACAACTCAGACGACTTTGGAAGAACTGTATAGTGTTGAAGGAAGCATGACTCCGACAGAATTTGAGGTGGGAGAGTGGCCGGGCGTGTATTATCTGGCAGAAAGTACCTATAAAAAACGAAAAATGTGGGTTCACCTCTTTTACGTGGCAACAGACACCAATTTGGTGGAGTTTCAGTTTTACAGTCCGGATGATCAGTCAGATGCCAAGCGTAAGGCATTGTTTGAGCAATCTGTCCAGACGTTGAAAGAAACAGGTGTAGCGACTACTGATACTTCTGAGGGGGCGACTACTGGTAACGACTTGGGGACAATGAACAATGATATAGTTGATCTGCAAATCACAGGATATAAACAAGTGGATTGGACGACAGAGGAAGACCTGTTGGTTCTTCGTTTTACCTGTGTAAATGTCAGCACAGCATCCTTTTCTCCCAAAGAGCAATGGAGTAAGGGAATCAAGGCAACTGCGGGCAGCACACCGATGACACTGGTTTCTTTAATGGACCTGGGCGAGTTGGATAGTGAGATTAAGACGCTGCTTGAAGCAGGAGAAGACTCGCTTGAGGCAGGAAAGACAAGGGAGGCGGCAGTGGTATATCTTCTGCCGAAGGCAGACCGCACCAAAGAATTATTGTTAACGCCGGATGTAGTTGTCTTTCCAGAGAAGGAAGCCATTCGTCTGGCGAATAATAACACCTGAGAAGGAGAAAGATAAATGAAACATTGGCTATCAATAGTAGTGATTGGCTGGGTGAGTCTGGGACTTAGCGGTTGTACATCGAACCCATCGACAGCAGAAGTCTCTTTGCCAAAAGAGGAAGCTGCATTTACCTGGTGGGGGGACCAGACCCGTGCATTTGGGTCTTACAACTACGCCGATTCAGAGGAAACCATCAAAACAGAGTTGACAGACAAGTTTGGTCTGTCGGTGCTGCCATCGTTTGATGCACTGCGGGCATCGATAGAGGAAGAGTTTGCCCAAGAGGGTGTGGAGTCAGAACTGGGGGAGCTTCAGCTGTCGACAACAGATAAACAATTGAAGCTCAGTGTAACGGATACCTTTTCAAACAGTGAAGGGACCTATGTGGCGTATGGAACTGTAACAGCTGTGTATCAGTATCTACCGGAGCTGAAAAAAGTTAAACTGTCTGGGCAGAAAATTGATATTTTTAACTGGACAGGAGAGAAGAGCTATCAGGGTAAGGAGTTTTTGACTTTAATCCGACAACTGGGTGAGATTCTGCAAATACAGGATTTGGATCAGCGAATGAGGGAGTTTGAAGCCACAGTGAAAACACCAGAGGAAATGGCAAATCAATCGGTGACGCTTTATGCAGATTATCTGAAAGGCAAAGAAGCCAAGACATTTGGCAAGGGACTGATAGTGGAATTTGACAGTACGGGTTATCCCTATAAGATATCAGGAGCAACGTACGATTATCGAGTATAAGCTTAGAAGAGGAAAAGCGAGATAGAAAAAGAGGAGTGTATCAATGAATGAACAGAAGACCATGAACAAAGCCAACGAATGGCCGGCACGTCGGCGCCTGCTATTTCCTTATCTGATTTTTGCGATATTGGCTGCCGTGTCACTGTTTGGTGCACTGAGGATAGATGGACGTCTCTTTTTTGGAGATGACTTGAATTTTCATCTGGGTCGGATCGAAGGCCTGGCTCAATCGTTGGGACAAGGGGATTGGCTGCCGAAAATCAATTACTTTATCACCGGCGGTATGGGGTATGCGACAGGTATTTTTTATCCGGATTTCTTTCTATATCCAGCGGCGTTGCTGCGGATAGGGGGACTTTCTCTAGTACAGAGCTACAGTCTCTATTTGTATCTGGTAAGTCTGGCGACATTTGTGATTGCCTATCAAAGCTTTCTGCAGCTGCGTCCGACACAGCGAACAGGGGCCTGTTTGTTTGCGGTGGTCTATGGTCTGTCTACCTATCGGCTGACAGATGTTCTATATCGAGCTGCACTGGGAGAAGTATTGGCTTTTATGGTCTTCCCGCTGATTTTGGTAGGTGGGTATCAGGTGGTGTGCGGGGATCAGAACCGCTGGTTCTGGCTGACTGCCGGTATGACAGGATTGTTTTACGGGCACCTGTTATCCACTTTGATAGCCTGTTTGTTTCTTGCTCTGTTTTGTTTGCGCAATGTAGGGAATCTGATTCGTGCTCCCCGACGACTTTGGTCTTTGGCGAAGGCAGCTGGCTGTACGCTATTATTGACGATGGCTGGCTGGGCGCCGATGGTGGAACAGCTAGTCTATCAGAAGCTGCGGGTTGCAGAGGAACCTATATTTTACCTGTCGCACACGGCAGAAAGTCTGGAAGAGTACTGGGCAGGTGCTGTGAGCAACTTGAGGTATAATAATCTGGGGATCTGGGTGTTTGTGGTGCTGGTGGTCAGCCTTATGTTGTATTGGCGGCTGGATACATTTAATCGACAGTTGGCGGAGCTGGGTACTGTGTTTCTGTTTTTAGCGACGAACTTGTTTCCCCATCACTTGTTTGACGAGACCTTTTTCAATGTGCTGCAGTTTCCCTGGCGGTACTTTTTACTTGTCAGCCTGTGTTTTAGCTGGGTAGTGGCAGATGGTCTGTTGAAGCTGTTTTCTAAGCCAATGTATCGACGGAGTTTTTTTCTAGTCCTCAGCCTGTGGCTGCTGGGAAGCAGTCTACAGATGCAGCTTCAGATGAGAGCTTCTGACACCCGACTGGTCCCCTATGAATCCTTTGAGCAAATGAGCGGTGAGTATGAGACCGGCGCCGGCAGAGAATTTCTGCCGGCGGGGATGGAAAGCTGGATGACTCCGACCACATTAATTTCAGAACCGGAAGGGTCTGCAGCAGTTAGTCAGATGTCTCGGGAAAACAATATTTTTTCACTGAGCTATGAGACTAGCGAACCTGTTCGTCTTATTTTTCCGGTTCTATTATATAAGGGCTATACGGTCAGCGGAACAGGCATGTACAGTAAGGTTCGTAATGCCGGAACATACAAGGGGACGTCCATGCATGGGTTTGCGGAGGTGGAAGTCAATGGCAGAGGCGAATTAACGCTGTGGTATCAGGGAACCTGGATTCAGAAGATTAGTTTGGGGATTAGTCTGTTGACGGGAATAGGTCTGCTAGTATGGTGGCGTAAAGCTGACTTTGAAGAAAGACTGCAGTAGCAGACTGTACTTGGAGAGAATCAATGAAACAAGCAAAATCAGTTCGTTGAGCATCGGTTGTTCGAAGCGATCAGTCGGTGCTGCGGAAGCGGAAGGAGAGGCAGAAATGGTTCAGGGAAAGAAAAGCATTCCTTTATTATACATAATGAGTCTTCTGTTTTGTCTGTACAGCAGCGTGACAGTCTATGGTGTAGAGACAGAAGGAAGCACTATAGAAAACCCGATCGGTTTTACCTATAAAGTTATTCATCCAGAGAATCAGCGAAGCCAGGTAGGGTATTTTGATTTGCGGATGAAACCAAAACAGAAACAGACAATCGAAGTGGAGTTAAGAAATCTGACTGATAAAGACCAAACAATTGAAGTGTCTTTGAACGGTACGACTACCAACAGTAACGGGGTGATTGAAAACGGTCCAACAGGCATTGAACAGGATGCGTCACTGCGTTATGCGTTTGAAGAGATAGTGAGCGGGCCTGAAACCATCAAGGTACCGGCCAAAGGAACAGAGAAGCTTTCCCTAACAATCCAGATGCCGGCTAAGTCCTATGATGGGGTGATCTCGGGCGGAATTCAGCTAAAGGAAACGGTGGATGAAAAGAAACGCTCTAAACAGACTGGAGTCATCAACGAGTATGCCTTTTTGATCGGAGTACTACTGACAGAAACGGATACGGAAGTATATCCGAAACTAGTATTGAATACTGTAGTTGCGGGTACGAAGAATGGTGAGGGTGTGTTGTTTGTGAACCTCTCAAATATAGAGGCAGCGTATTTGGGGGATTTAGTTTTGGAAGTGACGATTACTCAGGCAGGCAAAGCAGCAGTGCTGTATGAGACCAAGAGGAGTGATCTGCAGATGGGGCCGAACAATCAGATGAGCTTCCCTGTTCCAGTCGGAAGCAAGCTGGTAGCGGGGGATTATGAAGCCCATGTTTTAGCTGTATCTGGTGAGCATGAGTGGTCGTGGGATCAACCATTTACAATCACAGATGAAGAAGCCAAAAATGCTAATGAAGGATTGACCAATAGAGGGAAGCAAGGCTTCGATTGGCAATTGGTAGTTCTGATATTTGTGGTTATCTTATTGACTAGTTTTGGGATATTTTATATTGTACGAAGAGTGAATAAGGAGAAAGTTAATCAAAATAAGAAATCCGAGAGAAAAGAAAAACTTCAACGGATGAAACAAAAGAAATCTGGTAAGATCAGCAAAAAATGATTCTCCGGGTTCAATTAACATGAAAAGACTAACTATCTATTCCTATCCTGCAATGGATATATTTTTGTCCAAAAGGCGTGTTTATATCATTGTAATGTATAAAGAATACTGGAGTAATCTGATTATTATAAATGCCAGTGTAACATGTGTTCAATACTGGTGGTCTCAGCTTGCAAATTATCTTGTTCTGTTTATTTACACTAATGTTGCATTCCGGTTTTCTCTAGAAATTTATTTCTGTCTTAATTAGGAAAAGTTTGCAGCGCCTGTACAATAATAAAAATACGTTTAAAAGTTCATTTTACGAAGCTTTTAAACGTATTTTTGGGTGTTGATATTTTACACTTGATGACATTTTCAGACTCTATAATATCTAGTGTTGGTGAGGTTACATTTACTGGCACTTTTTTTGAAAAAACAGGAAAGACACCTTAAACCCCGTTAAAATTAAAGTCGACTAAAACCAATCCAAAGGAGTTTCTCAAGATGGCTCTATCTGATCATACCAAAGGCTTCCTAGATATTCTAGCCCCTAATCTTTCTTTTAAAGAGAATCATTTTCAAAAAGTTTTCATCAAAGACCAGTTCTACTTTCACTGCCAAGCGAAGAATGAGCAGACCATTATCAAATGGGACTGGAAAAAAGATAAATCGGATCAGGGACTATCACATTTTGTTTTTTCAGAAGTAGCTAGTAATTTCTTAATGGATTTTTCTAACAACGGATGTATGGATATGAATTATCTGGAATATTTTTAGAATTTGGGAATAAGCTATGAACCAGTTTAAGGAAGTTGAATTGTCAGAGATGACCGAAAGTACAATTTTATCAATATTGATGATGGTCGTACGGCAAGAAAGATTTTTGGAAAGCTTGAAAGTATTGTAAAATACCTGAAAGACTTAGAGAAGCGCCGATAGTAAAATTAAACTAGACAACTAAACTAAGTCATTTGTGCTACACTCAAAATAGTTCTGACCAAAGGATTATAAGGAGTGAAGTCAAATGACCAATACCCATCTTACACCAAATGAATGTGTGATGATAGAAGCGTATTATCACGAGGGAAAATCAGTTCTGAAGGCAGCTGCTAGACTAACGCGCTCTAGGCAGACGATTTATAACGTCTACAAGTAGGAAAAATAGCGAGTGATTATTACAAATAATGCAAAGAAAATAAAACCCGTTGTGGGAGACAGCCAATTATTTTAGCGGCAGGTCAACAGAAGTACATTCAACTCATTGTTGCTCAAGGTTGCTCCCCAGATGTGATTATCGGCCGAGCAGCGTTTCCTATTTCATGCTCTGTCAGGACACTCTATCGTAAGTTCAAAGCCAATCAATTTGATTGTGCAAAATTACCAATGAAGGGAAAAGAAAGCCCAACGGGTATAACGAGCATCGTGGAAAGAAAGCGCTTAAACGCACTATTTCAGAAAGAATTAATAACCATCCTGAATTTAAATAGGAATTTGGTCATTTGGAAGGCGGCACAATTGTTGGCGTTCATCTGACTGCGGAAAAGAGTTCTCAAATTGGAAAGATATGAGTAATGACAATGATAGTTCGATCTATTTTGCAGATTCTGGAACACCGTCACAACGTGGATTGAATGAGCATTCTAACGGTTTATTGCGCAAAGATGGGCTTCCTAAAATGATGGATTTTAATCAAGTTGACCCAGCCTTTGTGTCAGTCGTTACCTCCAAAAGAAATCACATACCAAGAAAATCATTAAACTATCAGACACCATTAGAAGTATTTTTGAGTTACCTAAATGATGAATAATTGTCTAGCTTAATTTGACAAATCAAATAATGAAAAGCAAAAAAATGAGGTGTCTGTTATAGAATTGTGTTTGAGTGATAAACAGATTCTTGAGGCTTATCCGGTAATGAAACAATTAAGAACTCATTTATCTGAACAAGCGTATCTAAAAAAAGTCAGAGAGTATCAGAAGGAGGTAGACTATCAGCTCTATGCTCATCGCTCCGACAATAGGGAGACTATTGCCTGTTGTGGTGTGATGAACAGGCAGACACTTATGACCGTTGTCTATGGATTTGTAATCTGGTTGTAGACAAGAATGAATGTTCCGGCGGCGTTGGAACAGATGTTTTGAAACAGCTCGAAGAAATTACCAAGACAGATGGTTATAACTAAACCACATTATCTTCAGGATTGCAGAGAGTGGAAGCACATCGGTTTTATGAAGAAAAGGCAGTATTTGAAAAATCCAGTTATTCTTTTATTAAGAGTATTTAGCAAATATTTTTGGTTGTTTCAGACGAATAAATAAGACAATGAGTTGAGCGGACGAATAAAGCAAGCTCAACCTATTGTCCTTTTTTAATGTTCAAAATCATTGAAATATCCTTGGGTAAAAAGGAGGATAAACTCTTTAAAGCGAATTGCTGCCGGCGACAGAAAATGCTCTTTTTTTGTTGCCAGATAAATATATCTTGGCTGAGAATTGTCAATTAGGCGTATTGCTTTTACCTGATAAGAAGAAATGGAAGGGATGCTGGGCATCAATGCGATGCCAAAGCCATGGGCAACAAAGCCAAGCATCGAGTGGTCTTCCTCTACTTCACAGACAATTTCAGGTTCGACATTTGATGTGCTCAAAATTTTATCAATGTACGGTCGAAGTCCGCTTCGCTTATTGAAGTAGACAAATGGGTATCCAGCTGTTTCTTTTAACGAAATCTGGTCGTATTGAGCCAGAGGATGATTTGGCGGCACAATCAGCACCACTTCATCCTCGGTTAAAATATCATAATGAAGCTGTTTGTCTTCTTTTAGTTTTGATGTAATGGCCAGATCGACTTCTTCTCGCAGCAGGAGATCCATCATATCAGAGGAATTTCCCTGAAATAAATTAAATCGAATCTGACTATTTCCTTCTCTGGCAGAAAATTCCTTCAAGAGCATTGGAGCAAGAAACGAACCGGCTGTATAGATAAAGCCAAAATCAATCAGGCCCTTATCTGGACTGACCAAATCTTTCAATGCTCGTTCACCCTTTGATAGTTCACTTAAAGCCGTATTGACATACTTGTAAAAAAACTTTCCATATTTCGTCAGCTGAATATTTCGCCCGATTTTTTCAAACAGCTGTGCTTCCAGCTCTTTTTCCAATTCGGACATGGCATGACTTAAATTAGGCTGTGTGGTATTTAGCAGCTTGGCTGCCTGAGTCATATGCTCTGTATCCGCCAGCATTTTAAAAAATTCCAACTGCCTAAGATTCATAGGAGACTCCTTTCGAATTTCATTCACTTATATATTTTTATTTATCTGTACTAATTTTTAGTCAGAAATGATAGTGGGACAGAAATAAAGTTTCAAACTCTCTTCGTACCTATCTCCGAATAAACGGTGATACAAAAGCAAAAATTCTTTTTGCGACGAGTAACCGCAGGAGCAGTTCTTTCGGAATTAAGCCGAACGATCCTGAAAACATGAGGCAGATCCTTCACCGAGTAGGTAACAGGACGTCATCTACTCTGCTAAAGTAATCCTGGTGAAGCCTGTCAACTCTCGTATGTTTTCTACGTAGAAGTTGATGGGATTAAAGCGCAGTGCAGTGTATCCATTCTCAGCTATTCATTTTATGAATGGTGTTCCTTGACAATTTTCGGATATTCCGTCTTAATTCTTGGAGCTGATTGCTTTTGTCTCGACTTCCATCTTATCAATAATCACGAAATTATGCATTATTTTGATGGAAAGTCTTACTATCTGTTATAGCTATCCGCTTGTAATAAAGATAGATTAAATTTCTTTAATTGTTAGTAGTTGGAGAAATTTCTTTGGTGACAGTATAAACCACTTCAGCGACTGATTTTCCCGTGGTATCAATTAAAACAGTTGTCAGTTCATTGTATAACGGCAGACGTGCAACTGCGTTTGGTAAAGCGGATTCGCTGCGGGTTCTCTGTTCGATAGTCTTTGAAATCTTTCTGGTCAATTCTTCTTCAGTGCAAATAAGCGAAAAACTAAAAAAACGATGATCATCCAGAAATAGTCTTTCTTTTATTTCATCAAGAATCTCCTGTCTGTTCATTACTCAGCAGAACACAATGTTTTCAATCGTTGAATTAGCAATAAAAGAATTGATAAGGAAGCCGATATTGCTTACAACAATCTTTTTATTTCCCTCATTTACTACAAATGGATGCATGTTTCAATACCAGTATCCGTCTAGAAAAACACTGTGGGGAAGGAGTTTCGCTGACTGCTTTGCCGTTGTCGACTTCCCAACGCCCATAGGTCTGCCTATAAAAATAATATTTTTCAGCTGGTCAGCTTCTCTCTGCTTAATTTTTGTATCTCCAATCTGGATTCAACTGCGTGTTTATTAAACTGTCATATGACTGGTTGTTTCTATATGAGAATAAATAAGTATAAATTTTTTTGAAACCCATTTATTTTACGAATAGAGATTAAAGTTGGCCTTTCATTATTAAATTAAAAATATCACGAATAGATAGTTACAGCAAGCCTATTTGCTGTCAAAGAGATGTTCTGTTTTTTTAATGAACTATTTTTTTGAAAGTTTTCTTTTTTTAGAGAATATTCATCAGATTTTTTCCTCCATAAGCTATTAATATATTTCTTTAAGCTATTAAAAAAGTATTCATAAATAATATTTATGGATTACCCTAAAAAGTTTCATTGGAATTTATTGGTATTTTTCCATAAACTGTAATTGTGAATAAATTAACAATCGAAAAGGAAACAGGAGGCAATCATGGATAAATATCAAGCAATTTTTGAACCGTTGACAGTGAAACGAATGACACTAAAAAATAGGGTTATTATGCCGCCAATGGGAACAAATTTCGCAAATATGGATGGAACATTCAGTATGCAGCATGTTTCTTACTATGAACAGCGTGCCAAAGGCGGAACTGGATTGATTACATTGGAAAATGTCTGTATTGATTTTCCGCTGGGAACAAATGGTGCCAGACAATTGAGAATGGATAATGATCAGTACATATCAGGCTTATGGCATTTTAATGAAAAGATGCATGCATATGGCGCCTGTACTTCGGTTCAAATAAATCATGCAGGAGCTTCAGCTTATGGATTGAGGCTGGAAGGGGAACAGCCCGTATCGGCTTCAGACATTCCTTCTAAAAAAGGCAATCCAATTCCTCGTCCACTGAAAGAGGAGGAAATCTATCAAATCATTGATCGTTATGCATATGGCGCGCAACGTGCACAGCGTGCCGGCTTTGATTGTGTGGAGATTCATGCAGGTCATTCCTATTTGTTAAGTCAGTTCCTGTCTCCGTTGTATAACAAGAGGACAGATCAATTTGGTGGAAGCACAGAAAACAGAGCGAGATTCACAAAGTTGGTTGTTGAAGCAATTCGCAAAGCAGTTGGACCATTTTTTCCAATTTCACTGAGAATTAGTGCAGATGAACTTTTAGAAGGGGGCAATACGCTGGAAGAAAGTCTGCAGCTTCTTGATTATTTCGCCGAGGAAGTTGATATTTTAAATGTATCTGCTGCGTTAAACGACAATTTGCAGTATCAAATTGATAAAATGAATTTGCCGGACGGCTGGCGCTCATATATGGCAAAAGAAGTGAAAGGAAAATATCCGGATAAAGTGATTGTCACTTCTGGAAATATTAGAAGTCCGAAACGGGCTGCAGAAATTCTGGAAAATGGGGAAGCAGATCTGCTCGCAATGGGACGGGGACTGATTGCTGAACCAAGCTGGGTGAATAAAGTAGCGAATGGACAGGAACATTTATTGAGAAAATGTATTTCCTGTAATATCGGTTGTGCAGATCACAGAATTTCAAAAGCCAGACCGATTCGCTGTACGGTGAATCCTGATCTGCATTATGAAGATAGCTACAAAATGAAGCCAGTTCTGCATCCAACAAAAATGGTGGTTATCGGCGGAGGAACAGCCGGACTTGAAGCAGCTGCAACTGCAGCGGAAGTAGGGGTTTCTGTGGAATTATTTGAACAGAAGGACTATCTGGGCGGACTGGGGCATGAAATTGCCCGCTTCCCTGACAAGAAACGAATAGATGATTTTATTACGTATCAGATAAACCGCTGTAAAGAGCTGGATAATCTGTCCATTCACCTAAACCACCAAGCTGGATTGAAAGAAATCGAAGCAATGAGTCCGGATGTCATTGTGAATGCTACAGGAGCAAAACCATTATTACCGCCGATTAAAGGTTTGCATGAACAGCTTGAAAATAAAAATAGAAAGATTTTTTCCATTTTTGATATCTTGAACAACATGGATGATTTTCAGGAGTTTGAAGGAAAAGAAGTGGTGGTTATCGGCGGTGGAGCAGTTGGCTTGGATGTCGTAGAATACTATGCTGAACGGGGAGCAAAAAAAGTCAGTATCGTGGAAATGCAGACAGAGCTTGGAAAAGATTTGGATGTAATTACGAAGCTGGCAATGATGGAGATTGTCGAAGAATATGGGGTAGAAGCTTACGTGTCCACCAAGCTGATGGAAGTCAATGAATCAAGCTTTACTGTGGAGACGGACGGCAAAACAGCAGAGCTTTCGTTTGATTTGGGCTTTGTCTGTCTCGGTATGAGAGCAGAGGCACCGTTGATTCGTGAACTGGATTGCTATGCACGTGAAAATGGCACAGTTTTGTTGAATATTGGGGACAGTAAAACAGCTCGAAGAATCATGGAAGGAACCAGAGAAGCCAGGGATGTTCTGAAAACACTGGAAGTATTGGAAACAACGAGAACACAGAAGCAATTGTATGAACAGACAAAAAGTCTGCAAAAATTATAAAAGTGAGGAATCTAAAAAATGACAGAACGATTGGATGGACACACGTTATTAATTGGTTTAATGGCAACACCGATTCGCCATAGTCTTTCACCGACGATGCACAATGAGGCGTTTGCGAAGCTTGGCTTGGATTATGCTTATCTGGCATTTGAAGTCGGCAATAAAGAGCTGGCGGATGCGGTACAGGGACTGAGAGCTTTGGGGATTCGCGGATCAAACGTATCAATGCCGAATAAACAGGCGATTATTCCTTATCTTGATGAGTTATCACCAGCTGCTGAATTGGTTGGAGCGGTTAACACGGTAACAAATCTGGATGGCAAAGGGCATTTGGTTGGTCATGTGACTGATGGAACCGGTGCAATGAGGGCGTTGAAAGAAGAAGATGTGGAAATCAAAAATCAAATTGTTACCATGACGGGAGCTGGAGGCGCCGGAACTGCTATTGCCATTCAGGCTGCATTAGATGGCGTAAAAGAGCTGAGAATTTTTAATATCAAAGATCAGCAGTTTAAAGCAGCTGAAGAAACAGTGGAAAAAATCAACAGTAAAACAGACTGTAAAGCTACATTGACAGATTTATCTGATCAGGGTGCATTTAAGCAGTCAATCAGTGAAAGCAGCATTTATATTGATGCGACCGGCTGTGGCATGAAGCCGTTGGAAGATGTCAGTCTGATTACTGATCCTGAAGTGATTCGTCCGGACCTTGTGATATTCGATGTTGTCTATATTCCAAAAGAAACAAAGTTGTTAAAATTTGCCAAAGAAAATGGAGCGAAGAAAACTATCAACGGGTTAGGTATGATGCTCTATCAGGGAGCAGAAGCGTTTAAACTGTTTACAGGGGAAGAAATGCCAGTTGACTATATCAAAGAATTGTTGTTTAAAGACTAGTGTTTGCCTTGCGGAAAGGATCTGAGAAATACAGTGAAAATTAAATTTTTCAGACACAATCCAGATAAATTAATACAATTTCAATGAGTATCTCAAATTTACAACGATAAGCTATTATAAAAGATGAGGAGCAAAACAATGAAAAACAAGTATATGCCGACAGCAATTGGGTTATATATCAATTACATCATCCATGGTATGGGTGTCTTAATTATCATGCAGAACAAAGATGCACTGGCATCACAATGGAATACGAATATAGAAGGGGTTTCCAGTGTTGTTGCAATGTTGGGGATTGGACGCTTAATTGCTATTTTAATTTCAGGTCGTCTGTCAGATAAATTTGGACGTAAGCCGTTTGTCTACTTGGGAATGTTTGTTTATATCCTGTTCTTTGCAGGAATTTTATTCAGTCCGAGTGTTCCGCTGGCAATGATCTTTGGGGTTGTAGCCGGTATTGCTAATTCCTGTCTGGATTCAGGTACTTATCCGGCATTAATGGAATCTTTTCCTAAAACAGCCGGAACAGCCAATGTTCTGATTAAAGCAGCGGTTCAAATTGGTCAGTTTGGACTGCCATTTATTATTGCCTTTTTAGGTACAAGCGGGTTATGGTTCGGCTGGTCCTTCATGGTTTGTATCGTTCTGCTGGTGTTAAACGGTCTGTTCTTGCTGAAAATGCCGTTTCCGGATGAGGATACAAAGGCTGCTGAAAAAGCTGGGGAGGAAGTACCGACAACAAACTTCAAAAGCAAACCTAAGATGCAGATTGAAGGAGTGGCTTTTGTTATCTACGGATTTATTTCTCAGGCAACATTTTACTTGATTAGTCAGTATATTGCCCTGTATGGTCAGGAAGTAGCGTTAATGACAGAAAATGCAGCAAAACTTCTGGTTTCCTACTATTCTACAGGGTCATTGGTCTGTGTGGCAGTAACAGCAGTTGTTGCGACGAAGGTTCGTCCGGTTAATCTGATCCTGCCGTATACGTTGGCTTCGTTTATTTCAATTGGTGCAATGTGGCTGTTTCCAACACCGGCAGTCTTGAAAATCGGAGCAGTAAGTGTCGGCTTTTTTGCGGCCGGAGGCGTCATGCAGCTTGGCTTAACAGTGATGGGTGAAATGTTCCCTGCTGGTAAAGGAACAATTACTGGTATTTTCTATACATTTGGAAGCATTGCCTCCTTTGTTATCCCGGTTGTTTCTGGTAAAATTGCTAGTAGTAACCCGCGTGGAATTATGCTGTTTGACACGATTATTGCAGGAATCGGCTTTATCCTGGCTGTCGTTATTTTCATTCGCTACAGACAAGTCATAGACACAACGCCGGAAAAGACAAAAGGAGGGCTTGCTGGTGAAGCTGGTTAAAGTAAAAAATATCACTTTGGGTGAAGGAAAACCAAAAATTATTGTACCGCTTGTTGGTAAAACAAAGTCAGATGTTTTAGCTGAAGCAAGGCGATTAAATAATCTGGATTGTGATTTAGCGGAATGGCGAATTGATTTCTATGAAGATGTGGCTGATTTTCAGGCAGTTGCAGAGCTGTCAAAAGAAGTAGCTGAGGTTCTTCAGGAGAAGCCGCTGCTGGTAACATTCCGAACAAAAAAAGAAGGTGGCGAGCGCGAATTTTCTGACGAAGATTATTTCGCTGTTTACCAGACCGTGATTGAAAGTGGTCAGCTGGATTTATTGGATGTTGAGCTTTTTATGGATCACGAAAAAGTTCAGAATCTTATTGCTCAGGCTCACGCTAAAGGGATTAAAATTGTTATGTGCAACCATGACTTTGATAAAACACCGGAGAAAGGCGAGATCGTTCAGCGTCTTCGTTCCATGCAGGAAAAACATGCAGATATTTGTAAAATTGCAGTAATGCCGCAAAGTGCTGCGGATGTATTAACGCTGCTGGAAGCAACAAATGAAATGAAAACGAAGTATGCAGATCGACCGATTGTGACCATGTCTATGGGGCAGTTGGGAATGGTTAGTCGTTTGACTGGAGAAGTATTTGGCTCAGCCATGACATTTGGTGCGGCAGCACAGGCTTCTGCTCCAGGACAAGTACCGGTAGCTGTCCTGCGGGAAATGCTGGAAACATTATCATTGAATAAATAGAGATAACAATGCTGAGGCAGGAGAATTTTTCTCTGATTGTCTCAGCTTTAAGTCTAAAAACAGCTTTAAATTATTTAAAGAACCGTTATACTGAAGTAAGGAGTCTAATGTATTGTGAACTAAGTAACAATATATTGGTGCAGGTGGAAATAAGAGGGGATGATGAATCTTTATGACGGAAGTAATTGGCATTATTTTATTTTTATCTTTTATAGGACTTGTGGTTTATTCGATTAAAGGATTCAATTTGATGGTTGGTTTTATTGTGATGGCTGCCCTTTGGACAATTTTACCAAGTATCGATATTTTTGTGACAGAAGGCTCAATTACGCCGGTGCTTGAGATGATTCAGGCTGTTTACCAGAAGGCACCTGAAGCATGGGGTGGTATTTTGGTAAATGTATTCTTTGGCGCCTGGTTTGGGCGTGTGCTGCTGGACACTGGTATAGCAGCTACAATTATCAGAAAAGCTGTTGAACTGGGCGGTGACAATTCAGCAGTGATTCTGGTTTTAACAAATATTATTACAGCGGTAATTTTTACTTCAATGAGCGGAGCAGGTCCAGTACTGGCAATTGCCATTGTTATTTTGCCAATCCTTTTTTCAATTGGTATACCGAAAGAAATTGCTTTGTTTGCATTTACTGGGTCTGTTGCTGCAGGAATTTTTATCAACCCGATTAACTATGCACAGTATCGGGCATTCTTTGCAGATATTGCTCCGATGACTGAATATGATTATTCAACGTATTTCACATTTGGATTTCTAGCCTTTGTCGTAATGATTTCGATTGTTTCTGTTTTTTCTGTGATTTATCTGAAAATTAAGAATCCTCGTTATACATGGACTGTTTCCAAAGAACCGCAAATTGTCAATGCACCTAATTTGTCATTGTTAACACCGTTTTTACCGGTTGTAGGTGTCATTTTTCTGAGATTGCCGATGATCCTGTGTTTCATTCTGGCGGGTCTTTTTGCTTTAATGGTTTGCGGAGAATTTAAAGGCGGCTTCCGGACGGCCTGCAGGCTTTTAACGAAGCTGTATGCGGATGGCGTAAAAGATACCTCTTCATTAGTAGGCTTCTGGTTGTGTCTGTCTATGTTCAATGCAGCTGCAAAATTTGCCGGTCCTTACTTCCAGTCGATTATTGGCGGGTTAATTCCCACTTCTGCTTTTTGGCTGTGCGTGCTGTTCTTTGTTCTGGCACCTCTGACATGGTTTAGAGGACCCATGAGTCTGATCGGAAGCGGTGCGGCTTTGCTGGCAGTGATTGCGCAAAATCCGGCTGCCTATCCAATCACATTTCTTTATCCGCTATTCATTTCAATTATGATTGGAATGGGTCATTTTGATATTACAACATCATGGATTGCCTGGGGGCTTGGATACAGTAATGTGGAACCAAAGGATTATATGAAAGCGGCGATTATTCCGGGAATGGTTATTTGTCTGATTCTGGAAGCAGCTACATTTATACTATACGGCGGCATGTAAAGGAGAAAAAAATGACTGAACGAAAGGTACGAATTGGAATAGATGTCGGAGGAACGCATACTAAAGCAGTTGCAATTGATAATCTGACGAAAGAAATTATCGGCAAATCCTCTGTAAAAACAACACATGATAGTGAAAGCGGCGTTTCAGGCGGTGTTGTTGCAGCATTTTTGAAATGTCTGGAAGAGTATGAGATTGCACCGGAGTCTGTGGTTTTTGTTGCCCACAGTACAACACAGGCAACGAATGCATTGCTGGAAGGCGATGTGGCAACAGTCGGTGTAATTGGAACCGGGGGCAATGGTATTGAAGGCTTTCTTGCAAAGCTGCAGACGAAGGTGAAAGATATTGATTTGGGAACTGGGCGAAAAATAGTAGTTATCAGTCGATATATTCCAGGAAAAGAATACACGGCAGCTGCAGTTGATCAGGCATTGGCTGAGCTAAGGTCTGAGAAGGTAAATGTGCTGGTTGCGACAAGTGCCTTTGGTGTTGATGATTTAACGAAGGAGCAGGAAATTCTGGCTGCTGCAGAAAAACAGGGCTTTTCCTGTACAATGGCATCGGAAATGACTAAGCTGTATGGATTATCCAGAAGAACCCGCACAGCTGTTATTAACGGCTCTATTCTTCCCAAAATGCTGGAAACAGCCAACTGTACAGAAGAAAGTGTAAGGGAAGCAGGAGTAGATGTTCCCCTGATGATTATGCGGGGAGACGGCGGTGTTATGGATGTTGGCGAGATGAAAAAGCGTCCGGTATTAACGATGCTTTCCGGGCCTGCTGCAAGTGTAATGGGCTCGCTGATGTATTTGCGGGCTTCAAACGGCATCTATTTTGAAGTAGGCGGAACATCCACGAATATTGGAGTGATTAAAGATGGACGGCCTGCAATCGATTATTCGCAAATTGGCGGCAGAAATACATATATCAGCTCTCTGGATGTACGGGTACTGGGAGTGGCAGGAGGCAGTATGGTTCGGGTAGAACAGCACAAACTGCTTGATATTGGACCGAGAAGTGCGCATATTGGCGGAATGGACTATGCCGCATTTACACCTTCGGAAGAAATTGAAGAGCCGACGCTTGAATTCTTTTCTCCTAAAGCAGGTGATCCAAAAGATTATGTGGCGATTCGTTTAAAAAACGGCAAACGAATTACAATTACCACAACAGATGCAGCCAATGTGTTGGGGCTGATTCAACCGGAACATTTTTCCTATGGAAATCAGGAGTCAATTCGAAAAGCAATGCAGCCGTTGGCGGACTATGTCAATAAAACTATTGAAGAGATGGCAGAGGAATTACTGGCATTGGCATTTGCTAAAATTCGGCCGGTGATTCTGTCATTGGCTGAGAAATATAAGCTGGAAAAAGATCAAATGTCTCTTGTAGGTGTCGGCGGCGGGGCCGCTTCACTAATCATTTATACCGCAGAAAAGCTGGGTTTAAACTATCAAATTCCAGAGAATGCAGAAGTAATATCCTCTATTGGCGTGGCCTTGGCCATGGTTCAGGATGTTGTGGAGCGAATGATTCCAAATCCGACACGGGAAGACATTAATGCCATCAAAAGAGAAGCTGCGGATAAAGCCATTGAGAATGGTGCAACAGAAGACAGCATAGAAGTGCATATTGATATTGATCCTCAAACACAGAAAATTACAGCGATTGCAACTGGATCAACAGAGGTTCAGACGACTGAGCTTCTTTCAGCCTGTACCGAAGAAGAGGCACACGAAATTGCCGGTACGGATTTGAGAGTAGGGGATGAACAGCTTCAACTCGTTGAACAAAGTGAGCACTTCTATGTTTTCAGTGCAAAAATTAAATCAGGAGATGCGGTGCGTGTGATTGACCGAAAAGGATTTATTCGTATGCAGCGTGGACATGCGAAAACCATTAAAACCCCGATGAGCAGTTATATGGATGCAATCAGCTTTTTATGGGAAGAGATGGCCAACTACAAATCAGATTTGATTATCAGACCGGATTTCTATATCTGCGCGGGACCGAGAATGATGGATTTTTCCAGTAATGATTTTTCTCAGCTGATGATGCTGATTGAAGTGGAAATGGCGGATTTTCAATCAAATGAAGATGTGCTGATTATTGCAGCCAACCAGTCCTATTAGGACATGCCTGAAAACGCTAGCGGTGAATATTTTGCTGTTTCTATGGAATTCTTCATTATAAATATTCGCTTGTGAACCATATTGCCAGTCCTTCTATTAATAGAACCCTCTAGCGGAAGGGCATGATTCATCCTCAAAAAGCTAATATTTTAATAAATCGCTTAGTAAGATAGGAAGTTATTATCGACTTTCAGCGAATAGCTGATAGAAATTTCCCTCGTTTGACAAAATAGTAACGATGATTAGGGCATAGATCGCTGAATAGTTTCCTTTCTTACTTCTGGGGAGACGAATCATGGTATGTGTACGAGAATAAGTTTCATTTTTCCAACCGTTGTTTATAGAGAAATGAATACGCTAAAATGAGCGAGCTCTTTTATTTGTTAAATTTAGACGTTCACAAAAATATCTGGAAATTTCGGATTCCGCTGAACTTTTCAGACACAACCTATTGAAAAGAGGAGAAAAGAATGGATTGGAGCGACGAATTTCTAGCTTATTTGGAATTAAAAAAATCTCTGTTTTTCAGATATATTCCTAAAGATGCTGTTCTTGAGTATATTTCTGGGGCATTGGATTTGGGATATAAGGGTGCGCTCGAAATAGAGAATAACGAAATCAGAGAGCTATACACCGCGCATGCTATTCAAATTCACTATATTGAGACTTCAGCAAAGATCGGAAGTGGAATGGTTCGGGCAGAGTTTGAGTATGATCACAGAGGTAGACATAAAGTTTTTTTGTATGCCGCAGCCATTCAGGAATTGATAAATACTACGGGCAGTACCGAAAAGCAAGTAGAGGATTTGCTGCTTGCTCATGAATGGTTTCATTTTCTGGAAAGTGAGCGTGGTTTTGCATACGAGCAATTACCCCCTCTGGAAGTTCCCGGCTTGTTTGGCAGAAAGAGAAAAGTAATGATACGTCAGCTAAGTGAGATTGCTGCTCATGCATTTGTCAGAGGATATCAGCAATTGCCGGTTTTACCGTTATTCTATGATGTGCAGGAGCTGGTAAAAAACGGGCAGCTGTCAGAAGAAGAACTGGTGGAAGAATATAAACAATTTCAAAAATATAAATAAAAAGTAAACTGTCCCCTATAGAGTAGACACTTAGAAAAAGAGTGTCCTCTAGGGGGATTTTTTTGCAGAGAAAATTTTTGTTTCTCCAACTTTTCAGATTTCATATAAAACAACTGCACTGGTCATTGTTGCCATAAAAGGATCAAGATATAATGAATGGACTTTAAAATGGTGAAATTCCTCAAAACTTCTATTGTTCAATATGAGCAGTCTGTCGAAATTTTGCAGGTTGCGCTGAATTTATGGAGGAAAGAAGCATGGATGAAGGGAGTGAATATGCACTGATAAAAGTGATATTCAACGATACGACGAATATCTGTTTATCCGTAAAAATACAGTAAAGTATTGAATCAGAAAAATCAGCGAGTTAGTGGGCTATGATCTGATTCTTTTCTCCGAAGCCTTCGAATGGTATCTCGCCTGTATGCAGCTTTGGCTGTTTTGCAAAAATTCTGCAAAAGACTGTGAGCGTTTTGATTGTATATAATTTAAAAAAGGGGAACTCAAAAGAAAACAATGGGTCCGCTCTTCCATAAAGGTTATTGCAGTGAAAGCGCCGGCTATCTGGAACAATTTGTACTTAAGCTGTCGATGAAGGTTGAGTAGAATAATTTATTGAATGAAGTATGATCATCTTAAAAAAAGAACAGCAGGAAATTTGAACGTAGTAGCCTCAAAAAGTTAGATTTGTTGAGCTCAGCACAAAACCCTGCTATCCTCTCCTGTGTTACTGCTTTAGACACCTATTTACTCAAATAGCTAAAATCGGTTAGTTCTTCATAAGTATATGCTTTATCTATTTGCCCTTTTTCTTTTATCCATGTGATGATGGTTTCAAACTGATCTTCAGGAACAGCCTGAGCATATGGATAGCTGTCCGTCTGATTATCCAGATAGTTGCTCATTGCATCCGGAAATTGATAGTTAGTTAGAATATCTGCATATTCTGAAGCTTTATGCTCATTCATGTAGTCAATTGCCTGATTGTAGGCTCTGTAGAATGCAGCGACATCTTGAGGTCGATCAGCTAATACGGAATCCATAAATTGAATAGTGCCGCCCTTGATCCCTTGATCTTTAGAACTGCCCAAAACGATCGCGCCTTCCTGTGCCAGCATGCTTGCCTGTGGCTCTGTATAAACAGCGCCGTCCACCTGATTGTTTAGAAGTGCTTCAGAACGGGCAGAGAAGGAGGGGATATCAACTACTTCATAGGTGAAATCATCTTCATGAGCAAACTCATCCATAATGTATTCTAAAATAAAGTTGGGAACTAGGGTAACTTTTTTTCCATCTAGCTCTTTCATCTCAGTAATACCTGATTTTGGGGAAGCCAAAATTTTAAAGTCTTCCAAAATATCTGATGTAATAGTCATATCAATTCCGTTCTTTTTAAACGTTGCCTCGGTCATGACATCGCTGATCGTTCCATCCAGTTCTTTAGACTGGATTGCAACATTACGGTCTGTTGGTGCGGTAAAGGCTTTGATTGCTACATTTAATCCTAGTTCGTTAAAAAAGCCCTGTTCTTTGGCTAAAATAATGGGAATGGCTGATTCAGCTGGTAAAATACCGATATTTAAGGTTTGATCAGTAACCGCAGCTACCTTACTTTCCACGGTGGAACTATCTGCTGAATTTTCTGAATCATTTGTATTATTTCCGCAAGCTGCCAAGACTGCCATAGTGAATAAAAGAACTGTAGCTGTTCCTAAAATTTTTTTCATATTCCTATACCTCTTCCATCAAATTTTTAAATTGTTCTATTGATAGTGAATAAGGGATGACATCCCGATGCAGTTCCAACGGATGGGTGTCTTTTGTATTGACCCCCGGCTTCGTTGTAAATGCCAGTTTAAAGCTCATTTCTTTTAATGTGTCGATTGTTCGTTGGTCATACAAGCCAAAAGGATAGGCAAACGCATCTTTGATATCAACAAACTGATTACAGTCGTACAAATCCTGTTTAAAGTCTTCCGTTGTTTCCCACATAGCAGAGGACATTGTTGTTCCTTTTCTCCGGTGAAAATGACTGGTATGATTGACGTACTCAAAAACATCCCGCATCTCTTCCAGCTCTGCTGTGCTCAATACTCGGGAGCTGTTCGGATCATAGGCAGACGGTTCGTCAAATAGCCAGCCGGAGACGACAAATGCTGCGGCTTTCCAGCCAGCTTTTTTCAGGACTGGATAGGCGTATTCTTTCATCGACTGATAGCAGTCATCGAATGTGAGTAGAACCGATTTTTCCGGTAATAGAAGTTTTTTTTCATAGAAGCCTTGAACTTCGCCAATACTTAATGAATGGTAACCCGCATCCTTCAGATAGTTTATTTGTTCTTCAAAAAGAGGTAAACTATCAAATAACGGTAAAGGTAAGGAGTCCTCGTAACTGTCACTGACAGCAATGGGTCTTTGCCGGCCGTTCAGTTCTTTCTGAGGGCGAACTTCGTGGAATACAAGTGTTCTGAACACTGGAGTTTCACCTGACTTTCTTCAAAATAATTCAGATAACAGTATAACATAGAATCAGTGAAAAACAGTTGTGTAACTATGCACAAAAGGAGGTCGGGGTATGAGAATCAATTTGGAAGAAGTATCTTTCAGCTATGAAGAAAAAAATATTATTTCTGGTATGAACGTTTCTTTTGAAAAAGGGAAAACCTACGTGCTGTTGGGACGTTCTGGGGTAGGGAAAAGTACGCTGCTGGCTTTGCTGAAAGGATTTCAGCTGCCGGTTTCCGGCAAGATCAGTTATGAACAAACATCACAACGGCAAGTGGAAATTGTCTTTCAGGATTTACAGCTTTTTCCTTGGCAAACGGTTTATCAGGCAGTCGAAATGCCTCTGAAGATCCGGAAAGAGGAAAAAGACAGTTGTCAAACTAAAATTTGTCAGTTATTGGAGGAACTGGAATTGTCAGAGTTGTCAGCCAAGTTTCCTGATGAACTCAGCGGTGGTCAGCAGCAGCGGGTTGCCATGGCCCGAGGGCTGATTACAGAACCTGACTTTCTGTTGCTGGATGAACCAACCTCATCTTTGGATCAGGAAACAAAGGAACGAGCACAGGAGTTTATATTATCCGAGCAAAGAAAACGGCAGAATACAGTGATTACCGTCACACATGACATTGAAGAAGCAGCGTATCTGGGAGAAACCATTTTGATCATGGGCGGCGGCTCTGTGATTAGTTACGAAAATCCAATATTTTCTTTTGATGAGCGTCGTGAATCAGTCGAATTTTATAAATTTTGTATTTTACTTAGAAATATTCTGAAAGGAGGCCATTGATGAAAAAACAAAAGATTGTTTCCTTTTTTATTGGTTTTCTTTCTCTCATTTTATTATGGCAGCTGTTAACATTTATAACAGAGAATCGGGCGGTCCCTGCTCCTTTAGGGACATTCCAAAGAGCTTGGCTGATGAAAACTGACCTTCTGCTTCATGCTGGGGCGAGTGTTTTGAGAATTGGTGCAGCACTTGTTTTTTCTCTGATAATCGGTCTTCCTTTAGGGATTTTACTAAGTCGAAGCAAGTGGATAGCGTGCTTATTTGGTCCCTTGATTTATTTTCTTTATCCCTTGCCAAAGGTTGCGTTCTTACCTGTGTTTATGATCTTTTTTGGTTTGGGGAATCTTTCAAAGATCCTATTAATTGTCGCAATTATTTCCATTCAGGTTACTGTTTCTATTCGGGACAGTGTTAACAATATCCCGAAAAATTATTATCGGGTGATGTCCAACTATAACAGCAGCCGACTCCAAACTGTTCGATTCCTGATTCTTCCGGCATTACTGCCGGGTCTGCTGGCAAGTTTAAGGGTAAGTACGGGAATTTCTCTGGCATCATTGTTTTTCGCCGAAAATTACAACACTGTCTATGGATTGGGCTATCTGATTTTGAGCGCGTGGTCCAAGATGGATTATGAAGAAATGTTTGCGGGTATCCTGATGATTGGACTGGCAGGTTATTTGATTTTCAGCTTGTTCGATACGCTCGAAAAGCGATTTTGCAACTATAAATGAGTTAATACAGATTAAATAACCTCCTGTATACCAAGCTTTTCAATTAAGAGAAATGATGTTGAGAAGTGTTCTGTCCGCATGCTACAATGGACAAAGAAAAGAATTGCTTTATAGACATAAAAGGAAGAGGCTGGAAAAAGGGATGAAAAAGAAAATTTTACTGGTTGCTGGTCTGACCATTTTACTTGCAGGATGTTCTGAATTGCCTCAGCAGGAAAGGAAGAAACAGGCAGAGGCAGAAGAATTTGGCTTGTTTGTGGACAAGCTTGCTGTACTTTTAAAAGAAAGAAAGCTCGAAGAAAAAGAGAAAGCGACAGAGGAAACCAGCAGCAGTTCTCAGGAAACAACAGCAGCTTCAACAGATGTTTCTGCAGAACCAGTTCAAGAAGCAGCGGATAAAAGCCAGTATCCCTATATGGTTTCTTTAACAGATTTGGCAACTGTCGGAAGATTTTCAACGAATGGTATGAACACGCCAAATAATATTGACCTGTCATTCATTACTGAATCGAATGGGGTAGTCACAATGAGCTTTAATCAGCCGGGCTCCAACATTATTATGTACACAGCTTCGTATCGCCAAATACCCACCAAATCGATTCGTGTTTTCTCAGCAGGTACAAATGAAATCCGCACAGTTTCTGTAAATTCAGAGATTATATTGGAGTATCTGGCCAGTGCATATGGCGGGCTGGATCAGGGAAATCTGTATGTCTTTACCAATAGCGGCGGCGGGCTGTCTTTGGCAACACCAAATTATGCTGGAAATGCAGCGTCGGGACAAGAAGATGTTATGCTGGAATATTTACCTTAGTAAATAACTGTTGGGTTTGTTTACAGAGCTGAGGGAAAGAGTCAAGATAAAATCAAAGATAGCAAGAGATAGGTCCGTAGGTTTGTTTTTTTTTGACAGGAAAAAAAGGATACTTGTTTACAATTAGTGCGTTTTAAAACTCTTTAAGTTTTGTCAGCTTATTTCTATGGATGTTAGGATAGAGTAGTGTCTTAAGATACTTATAATAGATTGAAATAACAGTTGCTTTAAAAAGAATTACAAAGTAAAATTTAAAAAGATATCTTCTATCACTTTTATTTTAATGAAATTTTTATTCAAGACTAGGAGGTCATGAATTGTCAAGAGGAAAAAAAATTCTATTAGTTGTGTTAAGTGTGCTTGCGGTTATCGTAGTGGGTACAATTGCTCTGAGTGCCAAAGTATATAATGATATTTCAAAAACTGTATCAAAAACCTATGAAACAGTTGAGAGGCAGGCTGAACCTTTACGTGAGGAAGAAGTCAGTATTCAGGAGCAGGATGCTTTTTCAGTTCTTTTAATGGGAATTGATACTGGTGACTTAGGTCGTGTGGAGCAGGGAAGATCAGATACGATGATGATTGCTACTGTTAGTCCTGAAAAACAACAGACAACCATTGTCAGTATTGCCAGAGATACATATACAGAAATTGTAGGTTACGGAACACAAGATAAGATTAATCATGCCTACGCTTTTGGCGGAGCGTCCATGTCAATGGATACGGTGCAGAAAATGCTGGATATTCCTGTAGACCATTATATCTCCATAAATATGCAGGGATTGAAAGAGCTGGTAGATGCAGTTGGCGGGATTACTGTAAGCAATACCCTGGATTTTAGTCAGGATGGATACGACTTCAAAGTTGGACAAGTGGAACTGGATGGAGAGAAGGCTCTTTCTTACTCACGGATGCGTTATGAAGATCCCAATGGGGATTACGGCAGACAGGAACGTCAAAGAAAGATTGTTGACGGACTTGCCAGAAAGCTGCTGACATTTTCAGGAGCGGCTAAATACAAGGAAGTGCTGGACGCAGTTGGCGAACACGTGAAAACCGATATGAGCTTTGATGATATGAAAACGTTGGCTCTAAATTATCGTTCGGCATTAGGTGCCATTAAACAGGATCAGTTGAAAGGCGAAGGCTTTATGCAGGATGGTGTTTCCTATCAGGGGATTTCTTCTGAAGAAATGACGCGTGTACAAACTGAACTGAAAGAACAGCTTGGTCTGTAAGCTTATTTGAGTGATGTTGAATCAATGTTTGATGAATTTACTATGAGTAGAAGTAATGACCCGGTCCTAGACAACTAAATGGACGGGTCATTTTTAGTTGCTGACAGACAGATGAGTATGCTGTCCTGTTAAATAAAGAAGTGGAGTGAACCAAGGCATGAATATGTTGTTTATTTTTGAAGATGGAATGGCTACGACCTTTTATTTATATCTGTTGAAAGATGGAAAGAAAAAACTGCTTCGGTTTTCGCCTGAGGTACAGTATCAGAGTGGTGAGACACTTTCGCAGAAATATAGGCTGCTTTCTACCACAGCATTTATTGATTTTTTCGAAACAGCCGTACAGCTTAAAATAGAAAATTTCGTAATCGCTGATAAGGAAAGAGTTCTTGATTTTCTCTTTAAAAATAAACAGGAGCTTGTGATTAACAATCCTGCAACGTTTACCTATACTGCAAGTGATCGATATTTCGAAAAGGGCAAACAGCATGTAACTAAGGCAGCATTGACTGATTTTATCAGCTATCAGTTGGATGCTCCAAATCAGCTGGGGATTTTTGAACGACAGGAACATGTATTGAGATTAATAAAGAATGAGCTGGTGGGGGATAAGCGGATAACTGCAATCCCTAAAAAATTTAATGAGCTGAATAAAAGCGTCACAACCAATATGAAACTGCCGACGCTGCTGAAATTTTTTAAAGCATACAGGGAAACAGATAAAGGGAAAACACAACGATTGACAGTACCGGATGTTTTGAGTGGTTCAGATGAGCTGAGCTGGCCGCAAAAGAAGATTGAAACATTTATAAATTGAGGCTGACTAAAGCAAACATAAAGGTCAAATAAATAGAGAGGTCGTGAGGTTGTGACAAAAGCGATCAGCTCCGAGAATTAAGATGGAACTCTATTTTCAGCGCAAGTTATTAGTGTTGAAAATAGAGTTATTTGTGGTTCTAAGAGAAAATAAGGTGCTCCTATTTTATTGGCGAGATTTGAAGTGAAAAACATAATTTTTAGAAGCAGATTCATTTGGATGGTATAATTTTAAAGAAAGAGCACTATTGAGAAAGCAATCTGATAATAAGGAAAATCAATAAGGCAGGTGAGGAAAATCAGTTTATTTGAACAAGATATTTCGTCTGCAAACAGTCAATTAAATAGAACGCTATCTGAAAAAGAGGCACTGATAGTATCAAAGCAGCAGGAGTACTGTCGACATTTAGGCTGGGATGCCGCTGCCTGTGAAGCTTACGCAGCTTATGTGGAAGAACAGCTGGAATACCGTGAGAAGTCCGCAGAAGAAATACTGGTGACAAGTGAAGAAGGGATTCGTTTGGTAGGTTCCTCTGTTTATTTTCATTTGTTTAAGCATTCCCAACTTGCTCCTCGTGAAAAGGTTCGGCTGGTACTGGACCAGCTGGGAAGAAGTCTTGATGAGCATGGCATGCTTCAACTCAGCGGTCTCTGCAGGATTGATCCGGATATGTCTCCGCACAGTGAATTTTTAGAACAGTTCGCAGCTTGTGTAAAAATTGGTTATCCGGGAGGCTTGATTGCAGCCTCTCATCCAACAATTAGTTGGGAGGAATTAAAATGTGTCCATCAACTCAGATATTATTTTGACCGACAAAATTTGTTTTATATCCGCTCAAATTTTAAAGGGAAAACAGATTATGAAAAACTGCTGGCTTATTCAAAGCAAACGGGACAAAAACTAAATTATCGAGATTCTTCCCGTTTTCACAATCGTGTTCGGCAGAGTGGGAAAACAATGAACTCTAAATATCGATCAAGAGAAGGACGCCATGAGCAAACCAATGATAAAATAAAAACGGAGAACGGCTTGTCTGAGTTTATTCTAAATGTTGAAACTGGCTGTTTTGTTTCTCAGTGGAATCGGTTGAAAACAGTAGGCGGAAAGCTGGTTTTTGATGAGACAAAGGAGAGTACTGTTGCTCGAATGAAAGAGCTGATTGACAGTAATCCGGAAAATTATGATCTGACAGGGCATGTCGGGAAAGAAATCGCAGATACTGAATCGTTTAATTATGATCGTGGCTTTTTTGATTGGCTTCCATGGAGAAGAGCTCATGATTATTACGATATGAAGCCAAGTGGGCAAGAAAAGTTTGACAGCGATCTCCGCAAGCTGGCCAAAAGAAAGTGGCCGTTTCCTCAAAAATACAAGGAATGTTATCGAACAGCCCGTAGTATTCAGAAAGTACTGAAAAAAGAAGAATGAAGAACTGATGATCGTTTTATCGATTGGATAGGGTAATTTTAGATAGAAAAAAGCTCTTTATCATGCTAACAATAGTCAGCTGTATTGGTATTCTTGCCATGAATTATTTTGGTTATCAGTTTATTATTTTTACTTTGCAGAAAAACTATTTTGATTCAAAGGTTAGTTTAACTATTTTTTTTGATTATAGCTTGAAAAAGCTGATCTATTTCGTTCTATACAGTTTATTTACAGGTATTTTGATTTATAAGTGTGTGCACGCACTCTGTCTTATACTTAAAAGGGGATTCAGCTTGGAAAATGAAAGTCTTTACTTAGAAAAGGAATTTGAGCTGAATCGGGAAGAGCTTTCAATTAAGGATGAATAGTCTGAAACCTGCCATTCTTGGAAAAGTTTTAGCTCTATTATTGAGTTGAAAGACTTTATTGGACGTATCCTGATTCTAAAAAAACAATTTTTTTAATCAAAAAAGAGCAGCTTTATGAAACTCAGTTGTAGGATTTAAAGAAATGTTTACAGTTGAAAGAAAAGATCGACAACTAAAACTTAATGAAGAACACTGCTGATATTCCTTTTAAATGAATATCAGTTTTTTTATTTGGCTGCCAGCTAAAAGATCTTTAAACATTTTTAAGATTCATTTTTTTAAGGGTGAAACGCCGGTAAGTCAACAGATTGTTTCTATAGATGATTGAAAAACAATATAAATTTATCGTTTATCGATAAATTTATATTGACGTTCAAAAAATCATTTCGTATCATAAAGTTACTTTAAGCGGGGAGTGAAAAAGATGCAATGGACGGATAAACAGTCAATCAAGCTGTCAACCTGGTGTATTTATGTTTTAGCAATGCTAATTTTTATGGTAATGATTTTTATCTCATCATTTATTGATGCCATCGTTCCGTCTCAGATGGTGTCATCAGCAAATCGCTTTTTCTTTATTCTGACATTGGAGCTTTGTCTGGGAATCGGGCTGGTTATTCTGTATTTTCTATATCAGTTAATACGAAATATTGAGAAGGAAAAGATATTTACTGAGCAGAATATTAAGCTGCTGCGTATCACCAGCTGGCTTTGTTTTTTGGAGGCAATAATCCTGCTGATTTCTTCCAGCTATTATTTCCCCTGGTTTTTTGTTGCCGGAGTGGCTGCTTTTGTCGGTGTTATTGTTAGAATAATCAAAAATGTGTTCTGTCAGGCACGTTTGATTAAAGAAGAAAATGACTTTACGATCTAATGGCAATCATAGTAAATATTGATGTCATGATGGCAAAACGAAAGATGAGTGCAGGCGAACTGGCAGAGAAAATTAATATTACGCCGGCAAATCTTTCAATTTTGAAAAATAATAAAGCAAAAGCAATACGTTTCAGTACGTTGGAGGCATTATGTAAAGCCTTGGATTGCCAGCCGGCAGACCTATTGGAGTATCAGGAGGAGGAATAATTATGGAAATACATGAAGAAGACAGACAGCAGAAAAACTGGATTGAACAACAGCCAAAATTCGAAAGCAAAGATATTTTGCTCAGTATAGCAAGTATTGTTATTGCTTATTTTTCATTACAATTGTTTAAGGGATATGGTGGATTGTGGATTACATTATTTACTGTATTATTCTGCGGAACCTTGCTCGCATATATCAGAGCCAAGGACATGGAGATATCTCGTCGGTGTTTCGGCTATATGGGTTACACGTTAGCTTTTGGGGTATCTTTTTCATTATTTGAAAATACTGTTCTGATGGGAGTAAATTTCATTTTTTTAGTTTTAAATTTAGCCTATTTGATTTTAGTTTTTTCAGGAACCAGAAAGAATGGAAAGTTGGATGGCTACATTGTATTTGATTTTATCGATGGACTTATTGTACGGTCTTTTAAAAATTTTACAGCTGATATTACAGCTTATCTATCATTAGGAAAAAAACACAAAAATCTAAAATATGTGTTGATTGGCATAGCTATGTCAATCCCTTTAGCTGTCATAGTCTTGACACTCTTAACCGGAGCTGACAGCATGTTTGCTCGTTTTTTTAATTCATTTGTCAATCGCATATCCATGAATGTCATTGAACATCTGATTACATTTATCATCGCGGTTCCTGTAGGCATTTATCTTTTCTTATGCATTTACCGAAATATAGAAAAAAGTCCGGTTAAGCCTCACACTCTTTCGTTTCTAAAAGGACCGGATGTGCTGTTTTTAACGATTCTGTTTATTTTTACAGCTATCTATCTGTTGTTCTTTGGTGTAGCTGCAATGGGCTATTTTCAGTTTACTCAATCTGCATCCACAACGTTATCTGCATATGCCAGAGAAGGTTTTTTCCAGCTGTTGCTGGTTTCGGTGATTAATGTTTTTATTTTTTGGGCAATCAATGCCTTTAGCGGGAACTCCAAGATGATTAAAAGTGGTTTAAGTCTGATTGGCGTAGAAACCTTGGGATTGATTGTCCTGGCATTTGCTAAAATGCAGCTTTATATTGCTTCCTTTGGTCTGACCGTTTTACGCTTTAACACTTCTTTGTTTATGATTGCACTGTTTGTTTGTGTCAGTATTTTCATTGCGGCGTTATGGAAAGAGTTTAACTACATGCGGATCATTCTTGTCTTTATGAGTATTTGTCTTTTGATAATCAGCTGTAGGAATACAGGAAATGATATTGTTTCGTATAATTATGAAAAATATCAACAGGGGAAGCTTTCAGAAATGGATATTAGCGTTTTCTACGTGTTGGGTGCAGAGGCAGTTCCAAAGGCAGTCAAAATTTATAATGAAACAATTGATCCGGAGCTGAAAGAAGAGCTGTCAGGGTATCTGGCTTGGGTGAAAAAAAATATTGAAGAAGATTCAATGGTGCGTAACTTACAACGAAGCAGAAGTTTGGCGCTAATTAAGCAAACTAATAAATAAACAGAAGGAAGCGAGGAAATCTCAGGCTTAGGTGTCTGCTTTTTCGGCTCAAAGTCAAATAGTGTTGTTTGAGAAAAATCAAAAAAGGAAATGTTTCGGCATTTCCTTTTTTAAAAGTGGACATAGTTTTGAGCTAATCTGATTTCCATTTCTGCTAAAATAATAGATAGAAGAAATAAAATTATGTCACAGATAGATATTACAGAAGCAAGCGTATTTTCAAAGAATATGAGCCTAAATATCAAAAATCATTATAATAAATACGGGACCTGTTCTTTCAAGCAGTCGAACAGATTGCTTCCGAAGAAGTAGTTGTAGAGAACCTAAAATGGAATTAGCCAGGCTTTGTTGTTAGAAATATTTTTCTAATCAGAGTTGACTATTTTAGTGAAGCCAAAATAGCTGTCTTTTTCAACTGTCAGGCGCCATTGGTGGAAAACTTCAGAGAACAGTATTCTGATGTTTTGCAGGTTTCAAAAAATCGGGCGAGTACCCTTGATCCGGAAGAAAAATTACGAATAGATAAGTTAGTTGCTGCATTCAAAAGATGTGGCCATGTCATAAAAAATGAGCTTCTTTAGTGTTGTTGATTTTTCGATAATCTCAAAAATCGACAGAATCTTTTGACAGAGAATATTCTCTTTTTTACTGTCAAAAGCTTTTGCCTTGTACTTCCAGCTGTGTTACTATATACTTTTTAAAGACAAAGAGTTTAGGATATGACTGAAAAGTTTGGCAGATTTGTTGTCTTTAGACTGATGAAAAAAGGGGAGTTGGCTATGGAAGTTAATTTGAAGGTAAAGATTAATGAGAAGAAAATAAATATTCAATTTGAGGATCGCGAAGGAGAAATCAACATCATAGATGCTGAAGATAAGTCAATTAATTTGGCACATCCAGCGGTCTATTTTCTTTTAAAGGATAATAAAGTAAACTACATTGGCAAAGTAAGTGAATCATATACATTGGATAGTTCTAATTTTAATAAAATAATTGTCATTACACCGCCATGGGAAATTGAGCCGCTATACCTGGAACAGCTGTTTCTTACGGAAGCAAAAGAAAATAAGCTGAAGCTGGTTGATCCGGTGACTGAAGAAGTAAAGGTGCCTGCTAATCAGAAAAAGGCAGTGACGGAATATAAAAATGAAGTATTGCTGATACTTGAAAAATTTGGTTATAGTTTGCAGGTTAAAAAGGCGAAGCCTGCAAAAGCCAGTCACCGTTGGACCAAAGCAGTCAGCCAAATCGAATTTTATGTCGATTCACGAGAAAGCAAAGCAACTGTTCTCTGGCAAAAAAGAAATGAAATGGTGATTAAGGCCGGAGCCATTTTAAAGCCTGAAGGCAGACTGAATAAAGACGGATCTATTGGGATGGATATGAAATTTGGCGATAAATTGCGGGATGATCACAAGGAAGCCATCAAGGATTTTAAAACGACGGAGGATGTTGTCTTAAAGAGTGTGAATGAAGCCGGTCTGTTTTTATATTATGGCGGAACGAATGGCTGGCTTGAAATGAAGGACAGCTCGGGTAAAACTATAGATGAATGGACAAAAGTTGACTGATAAAAGCAAGCGGTGACTGACCATTCTCATAGTGAAGAAACAAAAAAAAGAGAGGGATGATTGAGCCGCAATCACACCTCTCTTTTTTTGTTTAGATGACAGCAGTTAATGCACGGAAACGTATGATAGGAGCGGATTCTAGTCATTAGATAATCGAATAGTATAGTTTATATTTTAACTATAATAATTCAAAAGGAAAAGTTGAAGCTATGAGTGATCTATCATATGGTTATACAGCTCAGAAGCCAGTCTGATACGTTGATTTGAGTCTATAAAAAAGGATCTGCTAAAGTTGAACGAATCATTTATCTGAAACTTGGAATATACTGGATGACTGTACCCCATTTGAATTTCAGCGGATGCTGTTGAATGCTTTGAATCGAAAGAAACAATTAATTGGAGAAAATCAAGGTGACATATGAAGCTTTAACGAAACAAACGTGGATTTCCAGTATAGGAGTATTTTTGAATGAAGGCAATTCAACTATTATCATTGAGGTCAAAGAAATAAAGCTGATTGAAATAGAGTAGGGGATAAATTTGAGAAACCGTCTGTGGATTCAACTCTCTTAAACAGGATCAGCTTGGTGGGCTGCAAATTAAAGCTCTGATAGAATATCTGTAAAAAAGCAGATTGATCTGAATTAAGTCATCAAATAAAGAGCCGAATTGTAAAATTACTCACTGCGATATACTTTAGACTGGGAAACTGTTCCCAGTCTATTTTCTATTCTGCAAAACAATTATAAGGAAGAGTAACAGCATCACAGTCTGGAGAAATATTGAGTTGAAAATGCAGGATGAATCTAGTGAAATGGGATATTAAAATGAATAATCATCATTTCATTTATTAGCTTGCTGACTTTTGGTTATGAAAGCGCGTTCTTTTTTTGATACGTTCCTTTATACTGGAATTAAGTTCAAGAAATCCTCTGGATGATACTATGAGATAAGACTGAAGGGTAACTCAAAAGAATCCATGAAAAAATGACCGATTGAATAACCGATGCACTTAACAAAGAACCTCTGTCCATCAATAAAAGGCGCAGTAAAGAATCGCTTTGGGGCTATTATTACAGCTCCATGCTGTTCATTGTAAAATGCTCACGTCGCCACCTAAGATAATATAATTGAATCGTTGCAAGGGAGAAAATGAGAACAGGTTGTAAATCCGTGTATCAAAAGGATTTGAGGGGGTTAGGGTAATCTATGGGGAGTTACCTACTAAAGAAAGGCGGGGGAAATATGTATTTAGATAAACGCAGTAAAAATATTGTTCAATACCTTGTTTATCATTCTAACACGGACAATCGCGAACTCATGACAAGCTTTTCATTAAGCAGAAATCAGCTGACCTATACAATTAATAAAATTAACGATTGGTGTAAAGAAAATCGTTATCCTGAAATTAAACGGCTTCGTACTGGGCATTTCCAAGTACCGAAAAATCTGCTGAACTTAATGGATAAAGACGAAACAGCTAAAAATGAAACAGTAATCGAGGATTACGTATTGTCAGAGGATGAGCGGTCAAATCTGATTCTGCTGATGATTTTTTCCAAGCAGGGGTATCTTTCGCTAGACCATTTTATGATTGATCTGAATATCAGTAAAAATACAGTAATGCGGACAATCAATTATTTGAGGGAGCTGCTGCCTGAAAATATTCAAATTTCCTATAACAGAAATGAAGGGTATGTGCTGATTGGAACAGAGTGGGATATTAGAAAGCAGATTATTCGAACAGTAATGACTGTCAAACGGATGTATAATGGAGAACATTTTTTGAAGAAGTATATTGATATTTCTGAATCGACGTTTTTAAAATATCATGACATTTTGGAAAATGCGGAACAGCTGCTGAATGTAAAATTTACGGATGATCGAATCGAACATCTTCCTTATGTACTCGCACTGATGGCTAAAAGAATTGAACTGGGACATATTATTCAGGAATCATTTCATATTCGTAACAATATGCTTTCAGATACAAAGGAGTTTATGGCAGCCAGTAAAATTTTTGATAACTGGACCGGGATTCCTGATCAGGAAAAGTTATTTATTACCCTTCAATTATTGACTACAAATGTATTTTCTGGGGATCTGCTGACAGAAAAGCTCTCAAAAGAACTATTTGATGTTGTTGAAAACTGTTTGTATCAATTTGAGCGCAGAGCCTGTGTGACTTTAAATAACAAAAGAGAATTGAAACAGCGTCTGGTACTGCATTTGAAGCCGGCATATTATCGAATCAAATATCATTTGAATCTAAAAATGAGTGTGGAAAATTTTCATTTTAATGAATACCAGACGGCATTAAAAGGGATTGTCTATGAAACGTTTCAGCCTCTGCAGCAGTTTATTGGAGAGGTAATTCCGGATGAAGAATTCGAATTCATTTCTATTTTTGTTTTGAGTGGCTTGTCGGAAAAAAGTGATGCTACACCTAAAAAAAAGGCAGTTGTTATTTGCAAGAGCGGTATTCTGATTTCTCAAACATTACACACTTTTTTGCAAAAAATATTTCCCGAGTTCCAATTTGTTCCGCCACAATCGCTAAGGGACTTTAATAAACTTCCAGATGATGTTGAGATTATTTTTTCAACTGTTCCTATTGACGGCAAGCTTCCAGTATATTTAGTCAAACCAATGATGACACAGCGTGAGCTGGAAATTTTGAGAGTGGAAGTTTTAAATGATTTGTCAGTAATCTCGACAAAACCAACAAAGGCTGTCTCAGTAAATAACATACTGTCAATTATAAAAAAATATTCAACGATTGAGCAGTTGGAGCAGTTGGAGGAAGAATTGACACAGCTCCTTTATGAAGTGAACTATGAAGAACACGCTGCTTCGGGGAAAAGCTTAAGGGACCTTCTTCAGGCGAATCAGGTTCAGATTGTCAATAAGGTATTGAATTATCAGGAAGCAATTAATCTAGCTAGTCACCCTCTGATTGGCGAAGATTATATCAACGAAAATTATGTATATCAAATGATTCACAATCATGATTTTAATGCTCCATATATTGTATTAGGTGAAGAAATTGCGATTCCCCATGCGTTGCCGGAATACGGTGTACAGATGCTGGGAGTATCTGTTCTTTTTGTTCGTGAAGGGGTCTCCTTTTCTGAGGAAGATACGATTCATTTCCTATTTGTCATTGCCCCAGTAGATAAAGAGCAGCATATAGAAATGCTTTATGAAATTATGAATTTGGCTGAAAATCAACAGCGGCTTGAAAAAATGAAACAGGCGGCAAATGAAAAAGAGTTATATCAATTAGTTATTCAGGAAGCGGAGTGAAAGATGGATGGATGTCGAAAACCTAGTAGAAGAGGAACTGGTTCTGTTCACAACTCAGAAGGATCAGTTGCTTTTATTGGAAGAAACGGCTGATTTACTTGAGCAGCAGGGGAAAACAAAATCAACTTATAAGCAGGCAGTGATTGAACGAGAAAAAATATTCCCGACAGGACTGGAGACAGAACATATCGGTGTTGCGATTCCGCATGCAGACAGCATACATGTTAATGAATCGGCTATCGCAATTGTTGTGCTGAAGCATCAGGTTCCGTTTATCCAAATGGGCAGTGAGGATGAGCAGGTTCAGGTTGAAGTGCTTTTTATGCTCGCATTAAAGAAAGCAGAAGACCAGTTAGAGATGCTTCAAGTGCTGGTTGAACTGATTCAAGATGAAAGAAATATGGATAAGCTGAGACATGCAAAAGATGCCGCCGGAATTATTCAGTGTATTCGGCAGTTTTCAGCAAATCAATAGAGGAGGGAACACGATGTTGGCACCAATTATTGATCGAATGCTGAGCTTTAATTTAGGCGAACCGGGTCGCTTTTTTGTTGAACTGATTCAAAATAATCTGCTGCTTTTTTTGATAATCTTCGCTGTCTATGGAGGAATTGTTTTATATGCCAAATATATTTGGGTAGAATATCTTCCTGGAAAAATGAAAGCCTTTTTAGAAAAAAGTGCGTACGAAAAGATGACAGCAGATCAGTATTTTGAAAATTGGCTTGTGCAGCGACAGCAGCTGCCAAAGTATATCCTTGTCCCGACACAAAATGAGTGGTGGGTGAAACCGGCAGCTAAAATGTCAGGACAGGAAAAAATGCTCTTTTACAATTCAAAAAAGAAGAAACTGTCTGAGCGGGAACGTTTTTCTTTATTGGTAGAAGAAATGGGCATGGTCTAAGGCATCAATCCTGTTTATAGGAAAATAAAATAGAATCGGAGGAATAATAAGATGCAGAAAAAAAGAATTTATGTATGTTGTGGGTCGGGAATTGCCACTTCAACTGTGATTGCGAAAAAAGTCAAAGAAGCACTGGACAATAATGGCATTCCCTACACTTTGGATCAATGTACAGTACAGCAAATCAGTTCAAAAGTAGCAACATTGAAACCGGATTTGATTGTTAGTTCGGCGCAGATTACTACAGATGTGAAAGATGTTCCGATTGTTATGGGACGTTCGTTTTTGACGGGGATCAAAAAACAGGAAACGATTGACGAAATTATTTCAATTTTGAAAAGTTGATTTTTAAGAAGTAAGGAGGAGAAAAAATGACAGTAATTTTTGATTTTTTTCAGTACATCATCAACTTAGGTGTCAGTGTAATGATGCCGCTGATTATTACAATACTGGGACTGATTTTTGGTAATAAGTTTTCGGCTTCATTTAAATCAGGACTGACAGTTGGAATTGGTTTTGTAGGCTTGAATGTGATTGCCACACTGATGATGAATGCTATCAGTCCGGTGACACAGGCTCTTGTTGAGCAGTACAATTTCAAACTCACGGCGACTGACATCGGCTGGGGTGTGGGTTCATCTCTGGCATGGGGAACAGAGGTTGTTCCTTTTGTATTCATTACAATTATTGCCACGAATGCTGTTATGATTGCGCTAAAATGGACAAAGACCATGGATGTGGATATTTGGAATTTCTGGCATCCTATGGTTATTGCCAGTGCGCTGTACTTGGCAACAGGAAATATGGTGATTGCTCTGCTAAGTGCCGTTGTTAATATGGCCATTATTTTCAAAGTTGCAGATTGGACACAAAAAGATTTGGATGAAGTTCTTGGATTGGAAGGAATCTCATTTCCACAGATTCAATCAAGCGGTTGGGCATTTATCGGATATCCGCTGAATTGGCTGTTGGACAGAATTCCGGGAATCAAAAATATTTCATGGACACCTGAAAAAGTGCAGAATCGTCTGGGGATTTTTGGAGAGCCGATGCTGATGGGCTTGTTCGTTGGAGGGCTGTTGGCTGCGGTTGCCCGCATGCCATTGGATATCATTTTTCAAACAGCTGTAACCATTGCAGCAAGCCTGGTGTTGATGCCGAAAATGGTGGCACTGCTGATGGACGGACTGACACTGATTTCTGAATCAGCACAGGAGTGGATGCAAAAACGTTTCCCAGGACGAGAGCTTTATATTGGATTGGACTCTGCCCTGGGAATAGGTCACCCTTACGTTTTAACAACAGGATTATTAATGATCCCGTTTGCACTGGTGTTAGCATTCATTCTGCCAGGAAATAAAGTATTGCCTCTTGCAGATTTAACTGCTTTACCATACTTTATGATATTCGCTATCCTTCCGTCAAAAGGAAACCTGTTCAGAGGTCTGATATCAGGTGTAGTTTTCACCACGATCATTCTTTATTGCTCCAGCTATGCCGCTCCTATTATAACACAATTAGCGGTTCAGGTGGGATACCAGTTGCCAGAAGGTACTAAAGAAGTTACGTCTTTGGCAGTTGGTTCCCAATGGTACACATGGATTATTTATTGGGTGTTTGAAAAAATCGGTATGATGTTCTAATAAAAAATAGTAGGAGTGAACGAGCAAATGAAAGCAGCATTAATGTATGGAGCGAATGATATTCGTATTGAAGAGATAAAGAAGCCTGAGTATGATGCACAGGGATTATTACTGAAAGTTGAAGTCATCGGGTTATGTGGATCAGATATTCGAAACCTGACCACAGATTCAAGAAAAGGGGACTATCCACATATCTATGGACATGAAGTGGTTGGGACAGTTGCAGAAGTTGGTGCAGAATGTACAAAGTTTGAAGTCGGTGACCGATTGTATGTTTATCCGGCAGTTCCCTGTCTGAAATGTGAATATTGCCGGGCAGGAAACAGTCACAGCTGTAAGAATTTGAAAGCTTACGATCGTATTCAAGGGGGATTTGCACAATACATGGCAGTCCCATCATGGGGTGTTAACGGACCAAATATATATAAAATTCCTGCAAATGCTGCATTTGAAACGGCAGTGATGGCAGAACCGTTGTCTTCTGTTTATGCCTGTCTGGATAATGTCAATGTTCGTATTGGTCAGACAGTGGTTATTGTCGGTGCAGGACCAATTGGTTGTCTGCAGGCAGAACTGGCAAAAATACGTGGTGCCAATCAGGTGATTATGGTTGAGATTAATGATCAGCGGCTGGAAGAATCAAAAGAATTTGGAGTAGATCATGCAATAAACAGTTTGAAAGTTAACGCACTTGAAGAAGTAAAGCGATTGACAAACGGTGAAGGAGCAGATGTGGTTATTTCAGCTAATCCATCTACGAAAGCACAGACAGATGCAGTTTATATGGTGAGAGCAAATGGAACTCTGGTCTTCTTTGGCGGTGTTCCCAAGGGACAACTGACAGATATTGACACCAACTACCTGCACTATAACAGTATTTGGGTATATGGGCATTATGGATCGAATACAATACAAGTCAAAGAATCATTCGATATGATTATTTCTGGACGGATTGATGCATCGAAGTATATTTCTAAGATCATGATGCTGGAAGAATTGTTTGATGCCATTCAGTTAATGAAGAGCGGTCAGGCAAATAAAGTATTGATCAAGCCATGGATGAACGAAAAATAAAGAGTAAAGTAATCAAAAATTAACGATAACGAGCAGCATCAAATCAAAAGAAATAATTCAGGAGGAATTCGGATGAAGGATGTATTGAATTATCAGGCAGTTAAGGAAATGATAGATATTACCAGCAATTTGTATAGGCTGGGCTGGGATGAACGAAATGGTGGGAATATTAGTTATCTTCTTGAGGAAAATGAAGTGCTGCAATATGTGGATGCAGCGAAGGTATTACGGAATATTCCGATGATCTTTAATGGAGAAGAGTTGATTGGCAAGTATTTTCTTGTCACAGGTTCAGGAAAATTTTTCAAGAATGTTGCTGCTGATCCTGAGACAAACTTGGGAATTATCCGTGTTGCAGGGGACGGTGAAAGTGTGGACCTCCTTTGGGGATATAAAGGCGGCGGCGTTCCAACCAGTGAACTGCCAGCCCATTTTATGAGTCATATTGCGCGACTTGAAGTTGATTCAGAAAACAGGGTTGTGATGCATTGTCATGCGACACATTTATTGGCAATGAGCTTTACGCATGACTTAACTCCTAAAGTATTTACAAGAACTTTGTGGGAAATGTGTACAGAGTGTCTGGTTGTATTCCCCGAAGGAGTGGGGATACTGCCTTGGCTGACTCCGGGAACAAATGAGATTGGGGAGGCAACTGCTGAAATGATGAAGGTGTTTCGAATTGTTTTGTGGCCGTTCCATGGTATATATGGCGCAGGAAAAACAATGGATGAAACATTTGGGTTGATTGAAACTGCAGAGAAAGCGGCAGAAGTGTATACGTATGTTTGTGCACAGGGGGGTGTCAAACAAAGGATTACAGATGAAAATTTCCGGGCTCTTGCCAAACAGTTTGGTGTGGTTCCAAACAAGGATTTTTTTTAATGTAGAAAGACTAACTATATAAAGTCAAGTACAAATAAATAAAATCCATCTGGAATCAAATAACAATTTTTATGCATACCAAATAAATATTAGAAGGATCAAATTTTCATTACTGACGGATTTTGTAAGGTTCGTTTTTCGTTAATATCGCATGGGGGATGTAACACAGTTTTCTAGAGACTGAACCAATCGCAGTCAGATGGTGTCTCCCCTCTGCTCACTTCTTATCATAAAAGGCTTTAAGCGTGGGATCATGTTGTGAAGCAATCAAAGCAGCCTGAAACAACGCCTTTCACAGGTAAGGAGAACCATGTTTGCTCATCACAGTGTGGGTAGCTTCGTACTGTCCAGATTGAGTAACGGAGGCATCGATACCAGCGTAGGCAACCAATTTTTGGGGATTGGAAAATTTATGGATATCCCCAATCTTACTTAGTATCGTCGCCCCAGTGATCCGTCCAATACTAGGAATCGTTTCAACGACAGAATGTAAAGACATCATCAATTGTTTGATCTCATTTTCTGTTTGGTTGATCTGTTCTTCTAAAAAATTTAGTTAATCAATCATTGAGCGCAGCTGAAACGAAAAAGCGTTTTGTGCAAAACGAATACCAAAAGAATGAGAAGCTGCATCTCTTAGTGCTTCTGTTTTGATTATCCCAACGCGATTGCGACTAGCCTACCTCAAGGTTTCAGCTAGTGTTTCGACTGAAACTTGATTGAATTCATCAGGAGAAGAAAATTTAGAAAGCACGGTTTTAGACGCTTTTCTAAAAATGCCAACTTTTGAAAAGGTAGTCTCGTATTCAGGTAACACTTGATTCAAGACAGCGATAATTTTTCGTTTGAAATAACCCGCTGTTCTAATCAGATAGGAGCGATAGTGAGTAAGCTGACGTAAAGAAAACATCGTTTCATCTGCTAGAGAAGTGTTGTTAAACGAACCGTAGTGAATCAAATCAGCGATCAAGACCGAATCAATAATGTCATTTTTACGTTTGCGGATTTCAGTACCTTTTTGCCAGCCATCTGTTTGGATTGGATTAATGACGTGAACAAAATAGTCTTGTTCGTTGAGAAAGGAAAAGAGTGCCAACCAGTAATGTCTGGTAGCTTCCATTCCAACGAGAAAATCATTAGGTGAAGAAAAGAAAGCTTCTAATTGTTTCGTTAAGCTACAAGCGCCCTCCATCGAGTTTGGAAAAGAGAACCCTTTAAGGAGAATTTTTCCCTCTGCATTCATTACTGATACGGCATGGGTATGTTTACCAATATCAATACCAAGATAAAACATAAGAACCACCCTTTTCCAAGAATTTGGATTGATTGCTACTCAACTGAAAAGTGTCACTACCTTGTTCTAGATATAGAGTCAGGCAGAACACCTGCAACATCTAACTCATTCGTAATCGGAGGGATCAGTCTTTCAAGTACGAGTTTTAAGGATTCAAGGAGGGGACGATCCAACCTCTCAATCCATTAAGTATATTTTCTCAAATGAATGAGGAAATACCAATAGAAAGATAACAAAGGTTCAGAGGGTTCTTCTTCAACAATTGGAAGATTAAAACCCTAAATATAGTATACAAGGAGTGTAAACATGGTTAATCGAATGATTTTAAACGAAACATCCTATTTTGGTAAAGGAGCAATTGAGGAAGTTCCGGTAGAATTTAAAAAACGGAATTTTAAGAAAGCAATCGTGATTACCGACAAGGAGCTGATTCAATTTGGTGTAGCGACAAAAGTTACAGATTTACTGGACAAGGCGGGAATAAACTATACCGTTCATGATGGCATCGTTCCGAATCCGACGATCCAGAATGTGAAGGACGGGGTGGTGGCTGTTAAAGAAGCGGGAGCTGACTGTATTATCGCTATCGGCGGCGGGTCGCCGATTGATACAGCCAAAGCCATTGGAATTATCGTGACAAATCCTGAGTTTGCAGATGTCCGAAGTCTGGAAGGTGTTGCAGATACGAAGCAGCCCTGTCTGCCGATTCTGGCGGTGCCGACCACTTCAGGCACTGCAGCAGAGGTAACGATCAACTATGTTATTACTGATGAAGAAAATCAGCGCAAGTTTGTCTGCGTAGATCCGCACGACATTCCTATTGCGGCATTTGTGGACAGTGATATGATGATGGGGATGCCGAAGAGTCTGGCTGCGGCAACCGGCATGGATGCCATGACCCATGCAATTGAAGGCTTTATTACCAAGGGCGCATGGGAAATGACGGATATGCTGCACCTGAAAGCAATTGAGATTATTGGTCGATCATTGAGAGCTTCCGTAAATGGTGATGAAACTGGAAGAGAAGCAATGGCACTGGGGCAGTATATTGCGGGAATGGGCTTTTCCAATGTCGGATTGGGACTGGTTCATGGAATGGCGCATCCGTTGAGCGCTTGGTATAATATTCCGCACGGCGTTGCCTGTGCTTCATTACTGCCGACTGTCATGAAGTACAACAAAGCATTTACCGGCGAAAAATACCGTGAAATCGCTGAGGCTTTAAAAATTGAGGGCGCAGAAACGATGATGATTGAAGAGGCAAGGGATGCCGCCTGTGAAGCAATTGATCGTTTAAGCCGGGATGTAGGCATTCCAGCGACTATTTCAGAGCTGGGTGTGAAGGCCGAAGACCTGCAGAAGATTGCCGAGGATGCATTTAAGGATGTCTGCACACCGGGCAATCCAAGAGATACCTCAGTAGAAGAAATCATTGGACTGTATCAGAGTCTGATGTAGGGGGTCTCAGTTTTAAATAAAAGAAGATATACAGAAGAGAATGTGCTGAAGAGTCATTGCATCCTCTTAAACTGAATAAATGATGTAATACAGACAGCTTTTGGTACAACTTTTACAGAAAGGATGGAAGATAAATGTTAGTTACTTCAAGAGAAATATTTGCTGATGCAAAAGCAAAATACTATGCAGTTCCTGCGCCAAACTTCTTTGATTTTTCTTCAGCCAAAACATTTATTTCAGTTGCTGAATTAATGAATCGACCATTGATACTGGCATTTGCTCAGGCACACATGGACTTGTTGTCGTTGGAAGAAGCAGCTTTAATAGGTAAGTATCTGGCTGCTGAATCTTTTGTTCCCATAGTTCTTCATCTGGATCATGGCACAGATGAGGCGATTATCAAAAAAGCGATTGATTTAGGTTTTACTTCCGTAATGATAGATGCTTCACAAGAGGCTTTTGAAGAAAATATTCGAAGAACGAAGAGAGTTATCGAGTATGCACAACCAAGAGGCGTAGTGGTTGAAGCCGAATTAGGACATGTTGGTTCTGGTGAAAATTATGAAAATCATTCCCAGAGTGATTCAATCTATACAGACCCCAAAAAGGTTGCGGTCTTTGCTGCTGAAACTAATGTGGATTCACTAGCGGTATCTATTGGAACAGCTCACGGCTTTTACAAAGGAGTTCCTCAAATTAACTTTGATTGTCTTCATGAAATCAAGAATAGAACAAATATCCCTTTGGTTCTTCATGGCGGCTCTTCTTCAGGAGATGAAAATTTGCATCGGTGTGCGATAGAAGGAATAGTAAAAATTAATATTTTTACAGACCTTGTAACTGGAGCAATGGAAAAAATTCAAACAGAAAATCCAAATGATTATTTTGAATTAAAACGTTCTGCTGAGAATGGTATGGCCGAGGTGTTGAGACATTGTTACCAAATTTTTGCAGCTAAGGAATAGGAGGAACAGAAATGAGTCGGTTAAGGACACCATTTTTTTGTGTGAATCCCAAAGCTTATCTTTATGGAGATTCTTCTTTGAAATTAGCGATTACAGCAGATTGTTTAGCTGAAAAGTATGATGTGGATATTTTTTTCACAGTTCAACATGCAGATGCTTATCGAATTGCTTTGCAGACGAAGAATCTTATCATTACTGTTCAACACATGGATTATTTGGAGCAGGGGCCGGGGATGGGATACATTTTACCGGAAGCACTTGCAAAAATAGGAGTTCAGGCAACGTTTCTAAATCATGCGGAGTACCCAATTACTTATAATGAATTGAAAAAGACAATTGAACGAGCAAAACAGGTAGGGATAAAGACAATTGTCTGTGCAGATTCTCTGGAAGAGGGAAAAGCTGCTGCTTTACTGGAACCGACAGTCATAGTCTGTGAGCCGACAGAATTAATTGGAACGGGACAGACTAGTGATCGGACATATATGGAGCAGACAAAGCAGGCGATAAAAGAGATTTCGAAAGAAGTATATGTACTGCAGGCAGCTGGAATCAGTACAGTTGAAGATGTTAGACAGGCACTTCTTTCAGGAGCAGATGGAACTGGAGGAACCAGCGGGATTGTCTGCGCGGATAATCCTGAAGCGGTTTTGAGTCAGATGATTCGGGAAGTCGGAGAATACAAGAGAGGAACATCCACATGAAAATAGCAGAGAAAGAGTTGATTTTGCGGTCAAACGGACGCCGAGTAACCTATCACAATATTACTGAAGAGATCAAAAAATTTTTGGATGAAAATGGAGTGAAAAATGGGATTTGTACCGTACAGTCACAGCATACAACCTGTTCTGTGATTTTTGAAGAATTCGTCCATGATTTGGATTATAATGGAGATGAATTTTTGCAGGCGGACTTAAATCATGTCCTAGACCGAATTGTACCAAGAGAGCTGTCAGAAAATATGAATTATCGGTATCCGGGGCAAAAGCATTTAGATTTTCTGCTTAGTTTGAATCATAAGGATCATCCGTCTGATTCGGCCGTTTTATTGAATGGAGATGCCCATATTCGTGCTTCTATTTTTGGCGCAAGTGAAACTCTTGTTGTGAAAGAAGAAAAATTAATGACTGGTGTTGTTGGTTCTGTCTATTTTATCGATTTTGATCAAAATCGGGTAAGAGACAGAATCTGTCATCTCCATTTTATCGGAGAGTAAAAGACATAAAGAGAAGGCAGCTGAACAGGTTGGAAAATTGACTTAATTTCCACTGTTTAGCTGTTTTGAGTTTAACTATGTTGTAAATTAATTAACAATAGAACATTTAAAAATGCCAGAACAGTTGAACTGCCTTGCTTTAGAATAATAGAGGGGGAGCTGGTAATTTCGCTATAGATAGTCACGCTAATAATTATAATTAAGAAAGTTATTGATATGTTCACCGGATTGATCGCAAAAAAGCAGACTGTAAAGCCGAGACCATTATAAATTCTCTGATTTTGATAAGAATGTTCACGGCAAGATAGTTTAATTTTTCGATAGATTGCCCCAATGCAGCAGCCAATGCTTTTCAAAGTAGATACAAGGCTCTTCTACTGATGTAGGAACATCTAGTAGGCTGGTATGTGAACCGACAATCTGATGAATGTGAAATATTCAGCCTTCAATCTTTATCACATACGTGAGAAGTACCGCTATCGAGGTGAGTAAAACTTGATTGAGTGCTCTTTCTTAACTTCACGCGGATAGTTTTTTGATGGTTAGATCCTGTTTCAAGTACTTGAAAAACCACTCAATTTACCAACAGGCTTGATACATATCTGGAAGTTCATAGGTAGGCACATCGAAGTAGTTTCTTGCCTTTTGTCTCAAGGGTGATTAAGCGAAAACAAGATATCTTATACGTTTTCCCATATTCTAAGCTGACGTGTTGATCGCTCTGAGAATCTAATAATTTTCCTGCTTGGAAACAGATGTCTCTAGATGCTCAAGAATGCTGACTAACATATCCTTCTTGAGTCGGCTTACAAAGAAATACACGTCGGGATACATTTGATTGGACCGCACATAGTTGAAATACCCGTAATCTGTGATATAGGTGGTTTCGGCTTTATTAATCAGTCTGTCGATTTGTGTGAGTACTACTTGTTCTGGGTATTGATGAAGTAAATCTAAATAACAGAAGGTCATGTGAAGTAGGATTCCAGACTGGGGTGTTCGAAACTTTACCTATTAAAATAACTGTTTGCTTAAAGAAATAGAAGAAAACCATTTCTGAAAAGAGGTTTTTGAATGATAGGTATCCATGTACAGGTCCTTTATATTAGTTTCAGATAAGTTACCAAGAGTAGTATAAAGGCTTGTTTTGTTTGATGTTGATTTTCTTGTTTTTTTTTCAGCAATTTCTCTTGACGGTTTCCTATAATCTATCGTAAAATAGTTAGGGAGCGAACTAATTATGGGAAGGAAAAGTTATGAGCAGAAAAACTGCACTGAGAATTAAGATACTGTCTAATGAGCTGAACAGAAAAGTTGCTGAGCTTTTGAAGGAAGACGGTGAGCCTTCTTCAGGAATTCAAATGAGAGTATTGAATTTTATTCACTGGAAAAACAGCAGCAATGAACCAGTTTATCAAAAAGACATTGAACATGAATTTGATATCCGCCGTTCTACGGCAAGCGGGATTTTACAAAGAATGGAAAAGCGTGAATTAATCCGACGTAAGAGCTGTGACGAAGACAATCGCCTGAAGGCGATTTTTTTGACGCCTTCAGGGCAGCACAAGGTAAAAGAGAACATTTGTAAGCTGGAAGGCTTTGATAAACAGCTGATTCAAGGCATTTCAGAAGAAGAGCTTGCATTGTTTTTCAGAGTAATTGATCAGCTGTCTGAAAACAGCAAGAAGATGGAGATAGGTAAGGAAGGTAGGCGAAATGCATGATCAAAAAATTACTTGCTAATGTAGGTGAGTATAAGAAAGAAAGTATTATTACTCCGATTTATGTAACTGGAGAAGTGGCGTTAGACATTATTATTCCTTTAGTTATGGCGATGATGATTGACAGAGGGGTAGAGAAGGGCGACACTGGAGCAATTTTGATGTATGGTGCTTTGTTGTTTATCTGCGCAATTATTGCCTTATTTTTCGGTGCAATGTCCGGTCGTTATGCAGCAGTGGCTTCAGCTGGTTTTGCCAAAAACCTGCGGGATAATTTGTTTAAGAAAGTGCAGGAATTCTCTTTTTCCAATATTGACAGATTTTCTACGTCAAGCTTGATCACAAGAATGACGACCGATGTAACCAACATTCAAAATGCGTATCAAATGATTATTCGTTTACTGGTGCGCAGTCCGTTGATTTTCATTTTTTCACTTGCAATGGCATTCAAAATTAATGGTGATTTATCCATTATCTATCTGGCTGTTGTTCCGTTTTTAATTATCGGCTTGGCAATTGTTTTTTATTTTGCTCATCCGATTTTTGAAAAAGTGTTCCGTATCTATGATCGGCTGAATAACGTAGTTCAAGAGAATCTTCAGGGAATTCGTGTGGTTAAATCGTATGTCAGAGAAGATTTTGAAGATGAAAAATTTAAATCTGTTTCAAAAGATATCTACAAGAATTTTTCCAGAGCCCAAAGTATTGTAGCATTTAACAATCCGGTACTGCAGTTTGCTGTGTATACATGTATGCTGCTGATTTCATGGCTGGGAGCAAAATTTGTTGTCGGCGGTACACTGACAACAGGTGAGCTGATTAGTATGTTTACCTATACAATGCAGATTTTGATGAGTTTAAATATGCTGTCAATGGTTTTTGTTATGGTGATTATTGCCCGCACATCTGCAGAACGGGTAACAGAGGTTTTGTCTGAGGAAAGTGATCTTAAAAATAATGATCATCCTTTGTTCGATGTACCAAACGGCAGTGTCACATTTAAAGATGTTTGTTTCAGCTATGCCAATGATCCTGAAAAATTAGCGCTGAAGCATGCAGATATGACAATAAAACCGGGAGAAGTTATTGGAATTGTCGGCGGGACGGGAAGTTCAAAATCGACCATGGTTCAGCTGATCCCGAGACTTTATGATGCAACAGAAGGTATAGTTGAAGTCGGTGGGCATGATGTCCGTGAATACGACTTGAAAACCTTGAGGGATCAGGTCAGTATGGTGCTGCAGAATAACGTTCTGTTTACAGGGACAATTAAAGAAAATCTACGCTGGGGAAATGAAGATGCAACCGATGAAGAGTTGATCAGAGTTTGTAAGATTGCTCAGGCAGATGGCTTTATTCAGGAGTTTCCGGATAAATACGACACGATGATTTCACAAGGGGGAAATAATGTTTCCGGTGGACAGAAACAACGTTTGTGTATTGCCAGAGCCTTGTTGAAGCAGCCGAAGATATTAATTATGGATGATTCAACCAGTGCTGTTGATACCAAAACAGATCGATTGATTCGTGAAGGCATGAGACAGGAAATTCCAGGTACAACGACTTTTGTTATCGGTCAGAGAGTTTCTTCTGTTCAGGATTCTGACAGAATTGTTGTTATGGATAAAGGGAGGATTAACGCAATCGGTACACATGATGAGCTGTTGGCAACAAATCCTATTTACCAAGAAGTTTATGAATCTCAACAGAAAGGATTTGGTGAAGATGATGCGTAATGACTCTAAAAAAGGTGCTCACGAGCCTCAAAATCCTTTAAAAATATTGAGACGACTGTTCTCTTATATGGTTAAAAAATATAAGTTTCAGTTAACCATGGTAATGATTTTTATTTTACTCAGCACGTATGCCAATGTTCGCGGATCGCTGTTTCTTCAAGTAGTTATTGATGATTATATAACGCCGCTTCTGGGACTGACAAATCCCAATTTTTCAGGCTTGCTTAAAGCCATTACAATGATGGGCTTCATTTATGCAACAGGAATTATTTCCAATCTTCTTTATAACCTGATTATGGTGCGAATCAGTGAAGGAACGCAAAAAGAAATTCGCGACCAGATGTTTACGCACATGGAAACTCTGCCGATTGGCTACTTTGATTCTAATTCAGATGGGGATATTATGAGTCATTTTACCAATGACACAGATACTCTTCGCCAGATGATTTCTCAGAGTATTCCCAATCTGCTGGCTGCAGCAGTCAGCTTTATCAGCGTTTTTATTGCGATGTTCTCAATCAGTATTCCGTTAACCTTAATTGTTATCGTTTCTGTTGGGATTATGATCTTTACGATTCGTCTGATTGCCGGACAAAGCAGTAAGCATTTCGGAAAACAGCAAAAAGATTTAGGAAAAGTAAATGGGTATATCGAAGAAATGATGCATGGTCAGAAGGTTGTTAAGATTTTCAATCATGAATCGGCAGTTATTCAGGAATTTACTGATATCAATGAGTCGCTGCGTGAAAGTGCGACACAGGCAAATAAATATGCCAACAGTCTGATGCCGATAATGATGAACCTGTTGAATATTCAATATGTATTGCTGGCGATTATCGGCGGGCTGTTCTCTGTGTATGGTGTTTCCAGTTTGACTATTGGGATGCTGGCTTCTTTCCTGCAACTGAGTCGTTCACTGAATATGCCCATCAGTCAGGTTTCGCAGCAAATCAACTTTGTAATTATGGCACTTGCAGGAGCAGACCGTATTTTCCAATTGATTGATGAAAAGCCTGAAGTAGATGATGGGTATGTAACACTTGTAAATGTGAATAGAGAAAATGGTCAGCTGGTGGAAAGTGAAACGAGGACAGGTATCTGGGCGTGGAAGCACCCTCATGAAGATGGTTCAGTGACTTATACGGAGTTAACAGGAGATGTCCGTTTTGAGGATGTATCCTTTGGCTATGTTGATAATAAGCTTGTTCTTAAAGATATTCAGCTATATGCGGAGCCGGGGCAGAAAATTGCCTTTGTAGGGGCAACAGGTGCCGGAAAAACAACCATTACCAATCTGATTAATCGTTTTTATGATATTCAGGAAGGAAAAATTCGTTATGATGGTATTAATATAAAGAAAATCAGAAAGCATTCATTAAGAAGATCCTTAGGAGTCGTTCTGCAGGATACTCATTTATTTACAGGAACGATTCGTGAAAATATTCGCTACGGAAACTTAAATGCCAGTGATGAGGATGTAATTGCAGCTGCTCAGCTGGCAAATGCAGGTGCCTTCATCAATAACCTGCCGGACAAATATGATACAGTCATAACCGGTGACGGAGAAGGCTTGTCTCAAGGACAACGCCAGCTGTTGGCAATTGCCCGTGCAGCAATCGCTGATCCGCCCGTTATGATTATGGATGAAGCTACTTCCAGTATCGACACAAGAACAGAAAAACATGTTCAGGCAGGTATGGATCGTCTGATGGCTGGACGTACAGTGTTTGTCATTGCCCACAGATTATCAACGATTCAGAATTCAGATATTATTATGGTTATGGATCATGGACGTATTATTGAACGAGGAAATCATGATGATCTGCTTGCTGAAAAAGGTGTATACTATCAATTATATACAGGAAAAGTGGAATTGGACTAAAAATGCAGCTGATGAAAAGAAAAAGTGCTTCGAAAGAAAGCTTTAACAGCAGTGTTTATTTTCTAATATCAACTCCAGCATATTTCTCGTCTCAACGGTATTATGACATAACAGCAATTTAGCATTAGCCAACAATGTTGTAGAGCCAATCAATAATCCAACAATAAAAATATACCAAAAAAGACTCAGAAATTATATCTCAAATCTTATCAAAAGCAGGGATTAAAATCGCAAAAGTGATTTTGATCCCTGCTTTTTCTGCAGTTAAGAGAGTATAAAGTTTTCATAAATTAAAAGCTTATTATAGCAAGATTATCTATGTCTGAACTCATGAATTAGTTTTCTCAGAATAAAGAGAAAAATAAAAAAAAAGCGCCGAAAACAGCGCTACTAAAAAGTTGATTACGGACAAGGCCTTATTTTAACTCGCTATGTTGTTTTGAATATCTCCAACAAAATCATTTTAATCTATAGAAATAAAAAAAGCAAGGTTTTTTTGTTTTTATGATAGAAATTTCAAGCTAAAATTGGTAAACTAAAGATGAGATCAAAAAGAAAGCGGTGTTTTTATTGAGGAAAGGGTACACAATTGGTTTAGATATTGGAACAGCAAGTGTCGGCTGGGCTGTTTTAACAGAAGATTATGATTTAGTAAGAAGAAGAATGAAAATAAATGGAAACACAGATAGAGGAAAGGTTAAAAAGAATTTTTGGGGTGTACGTCTATTTGAACAAGGGCAGACGGCAGCTGATCGACGCTTAAAACGAACTACTCGTCGTCGTTTAGAGCGTCGAAAAAATAGGATTAGAACATTGCAAGAAATATTCTATGATGAAATAATTTCTAAGGATACTAATTTTTTCAATCGGTTGGAAGATAGCTTTTTGACACCTGAAGATAAACGTGCAGAACGTTATCCCGTTTTTGGCACAATAGAAGAAGAGAAACAGTATAATGACCACTATCCAACTATTTATCATTTACGTAAAGAATTAGCAGATTCAAATGAAAAAGCTGACTTAAGATTGGTTTATTTGGCGTTGGCCCATATCATTAAATATCGAGGTCATTTTTTAATTGAAGGGTCATTGAATACAAATAATTCTTCTGTTTCAGCAGCATTTAAAAATTTTCTACAAGAATATAATCGAGCATTTTCTAAACAAGAAGATGACAGCTTACTTAATCCTGTTGAGGAAACTAAAAATGTTGAAGCGTTACTTACTGAAAAAGTGTCACGTAGTAGAAAATTTGATCATGTTCTGCAAGTTTTTGACGGGGAAAAGTCTACAGGTTTATTTGCTCAGTTTATTAGAATAATTGTTGGAAATACGGGGAATTTCAAAAAATATTTTTCTTTAGAAGAAGATGCTAAAATTTTATTTTCAAGAGAGGAATATGAAGAAGAAATCGAACGTTTGTTGGCACAAATTGGCGATGAATATGCAGATGTGTTTGAAGCTGCTAAAAATACGTATGAAGCTATTGAACTTTCTGGAATTTTGACAACAAAAGATGCAGCGACACATGCTAAATTATCGACAAGTATGATTGAGCGTTACGAAGCACATCAAAGAGATTTGAAACATTTGAAGGAATTTGTGAGAAAGCAGTTGCCGGAAAAATATGCAGAGATTTTTAAAGATACAGCAAAAAATGGTTATGCTGGTTACATTGATGGAAAGACAACGCAAGATGAGTTTTACAGCTTTATGAATAAAGTACTAAATAAATATGATGGAGCAGAGTATTTTATCGAGAAAATTTCACAAGAGGATTTTTTAAGAAAACAACGAACCTTTGATAATGGAGTAATCCCACATCAAATTCATTTGAGTGAATTAAAAGCGATTCTGAAACGGCAAGCTGAATATTATCCGTTTTTGGCAGAGAATGAAGAAAAAATTATTCAGCTGTTAATGTTCAGGATCCCCTATTTTGTTGGACCATTGGCAAAAGGGAATAGTGATTTTGCGTGGCTGGTTCGTAATTCAGACGAAGAAATTCGGCCTTGGAATATTGAACAATTGGTAGATTACAGTCAATCTGCAACAAGGTTTATCGAACGAATGACCAATAATGATTTATATCTTCCACAAGAAAAAGTTTTACCCAAACATAGTATGTTATATCAAAAATATAGCGTTTTTAATGAATTAACAAAAGTGAGCTATCTGGATGAACGAGGCTATGAACAAAACTTTTCTAGTGTTGAAAAACGGGAGATATTTGAAAAATTATTTAAAGTACATCGGAAGGTTACTCAAAAACTATTACTAATTTTTTTGAAAAATGAATATGGTATTGACGTCCAGGAAATTCGGGGAATACAAAAAGCATTTAATGCCAGTTTTGGCGTCTATCATGATTTTAAAGATAAAATGGGGTTTTCGAAAGAAGTGCTGAATGATCCGGAAAATAGTGAGATGTTGGAAGAAATCATTAAGATTCTAACCATTTTTGAAGATCGTAAAATGATAAAAAAACAATTGGAACGTTTTTCAGATCGGATAGATGACACTATTTTAAAGAAATTGGAACGTAGACATTACACTGGCTGGGGACGTTTATCCGGAAAATTGCTTGTAGGTATTTATGATAGATATTCGCAAAAGACAATTTTGGATTATCTAATGGATGATGATGGGCCAAAGAAGAATATCAATCGAAACTTTATGCAGTTGATTAATGACGATAATCTTTCTTTTAAAGAAGAAATAAAAAAAGCACAAGTAGATACGAAATCAAATAACTTACATGACATTGTTAATAATTTAGCAGGGAGCCCTGCAATAAAAAAAGGTATTTTACAGAGTTTGAAAATTGTCGATGAAATTGTAGAAATTATGGGTTATGAACCTAAAAATATTGTAGTTGAAATGGCAAGAGAAAATCAATCCACGGCTCAAGGGATTAACAATTCAAAACCGAGATTAAAGCGCTTGGAAGCTGCTATGCAAGAATTGGGCAGTAGTTTACTTAAGAAAGCTCCCGTTAACAACACTGAATTGCAAAATGATCGTTTGTACCTGTACTATCTTCAAAACGGCAAAGATATGTATACTGGGGAAGAGCTCTCACTGGAAAAATTGTGGAGCTATGATATTGATCACATTATTCCCCAAAGCTTTATCGTAGATAATTCGATTGATAATCGGGTACTGGTTAGTTCTTCAGTGAACAGAGGGAAATCCGATAATGTCCCTAGTGAAGATGTAGTGAATAAAATGGAAAGATTTTGGGAAAGCTTGCATAAGTCAGGTCTAGTCAGTCAAAGAAAGCTTGACAATCTAACCAAAGCCAAGCGTGGTGGTCTAACAGAAGATGATAAAGCTGGATTTATCAAGCGCCAATTGGTAGAAACTCGTCAAATTACAAAAAATATAGCCCAAATTTTAGATTATCGTTTTAATGCTGTGGAAGGTCAAGAGCTTAAAGAAAGAAAAACTAAAATTATTACCTTGAAATCCGCGTTAACTTCACAATTTAGAAGAGAATTTCAATTATATAAACTACGTGAAGTGAATGATTATCATCATGCTCATGATGCCTATTTAAATGGGGTCGTTGCGATTACTTTATTAAAGGCGTATCCGCAATTGGAGCCGGAATTTGTTTATGGCACATATCCAAAATTCAATAGTTTTAAAGAGAATAAAGCAACTGCTAAAGCACAGTTGTATAGTAATATTATGCGTGTGTTTAAAGAAGAAAAACGTGTGAATGATGAAGGAGAAATCGTTTGGGATAGTAAATACTTAGGTAAGGTTAAGAGTGTTTTACAATACAAGCAAATGAATATTGTGAAAAAGACTGAAGTTCAAAAAGGCGGCTTTTCAAAAGAATCAATTCTGCCAAAAAGTAATTCAGATAAGCTGATTCCCAGAAAAAATCAATGGGATACATCAAAATATGGTGGCTTTGACAGCCCGGTAATTGCTTATTCAGTGGTTATTTCTTATGAAAAAGGAAAGAAAAAGAAACGTGTAAAAGATATTATCGGAATGACAATTATGGAGAGTCAAAAATTTGAGCAAGATGAAATATCATACTTAGTTAATAAAGGGTTTGAAAACCCACAAGTATTAGCGAAATTACCTAAATATACTGTATATGAGTTAGAAAATGGGCGAAAGCGTATGGTATCAAGTGCCAAAGAAGCACAAAAAGGAAATCAAATGGTGTTGCCTAAGCATTTAATTGAATTATTGTATCATGCCAAACATGTTAATGATAGTTCAGGAAAAAGTAAACGTTATTTGGAGGAACATCGTAGAGAATTCGATGAATTATTGAAGGTTATCAGTGAATTTTCTGAGAAATATACAAGGGCTTCTGCTAATTTAGTTAAAATTCAAAAGTTGTATGAACAAAATCGTGATGGTGAAGTAGCTGAATTAGCCTCCTCGTTTATTAATGTATTACAATTTAATAAAATGGGAGCACCAGCAGATTTTAAATATTTTGGCGAAACAATTCCTAGAAAACGGTACACAAGCTTGAAAGAATTATTAGATGCTGTAATCATTTATCAATCAATCACCGGATTATATGAAACACATCGAAAGTTGGGTGATTAGATGGGCTGGCGTTCAGTTATCGTAAATACGCACTCCAAACTGTCGTATAAAAATAATCATTTGATATTTAAATCTCTTCAGCAGCATGAAATGATCCATCTTTCCGAGATTGATGTTTTATTATTAGAAACGACTGATATTACTTTAACCTCCATGTTGATTAAACGCTTAGTTGATGAAAATATACTAGTACTTTTCTGTGATGATAAACGCTTGCCTATTGGGAAATTACTACCATTTTATGGTCGCCATGACAGCAGCTTGCAATTATCCAAACAGATTGCTTGGGAGAGTGATAAGAAAGCAGGAGTATGGACAGAAATAATTTCACAGAAGATATTAAATCAAATGCAACTTCTAAATTTAGAGGGATATGCAGAGAAAGCTGACTCGTTGTATCGTTTATATGAAAAATTAGAAATTTTTGATCCGACGAATCGAGAAGGTCATTCTGCTCGAATCTATTTTAATACATTATTTGGTAACGATTTTACACGTGAATCATCCAATCCAATCAATGCAGGGTTGAACTATGGTTATACGCTATTGATGAGTATTTTTGCTAGAGAAATTGTAAAATCTGGTTGCATGACACAATTCGGATTGAAACATGCCAACCAGTTTAATGATTTTAATTTGGCTAGTGATTTGATGGAACCATTCCGACCTTTGGTAGATAAGATTGTCTATGAGAGTAAAGGAAAAGAATTTCCAGCTATCAAGCGAACGCTGTTTGATTTATTTAGCAATACGTATGCATACAACAACAAACAAATGTATTTAACAAATATTGCCAGTGAATATACTAAAAAAGTCATTAAAGCTCTTAATGATGAAGGAAAGGAAGTTCCTGAATTTAGGATATGAGTTATAGATATATGAGATTATTGTTAATGTTTGATATGCCGGTTGAAACAGCAGACGAACGTAGAGCTTATCGGAAATTCCGTAAATTTTTAATAAGTGAAGGGTTTATTATGCATCAATTTTCTGTCTACAGTAAATTACTATTAAACGGTACTGCCAGTAAAGCAATGATTGCTCGACTGAAGCAAAATAATCCCAAAAAAGGATTGATTACTTTACTTAATGTGACAGAAAAACAATTTGCGCGAATGATTTATTTGAATGGTGCACAAGATAAAAGTGTTGGAAATACTGACACACGAATTATTTTCTTAGGAGAAAATTACGATGAAGCTTAATTTTTCTTTACTGGATCAACCGATTGAAATAGATAAATCTGCCTTTTTTATAATTGAAAATCCGAAAGCCTTTGCTCATGTAACGAAATTGTTGTATCAGTACGAACAAGGGAATGAACTAAAACTATTTGATGAAAAACAAAAAGCGCTCAAAGGTACAGAATTACTGTTGGTTACGGATGTTTTTGGCTATGATGTAAATTCTCCGGCTGTTTTGAAATTGATTTATACTGATTTAGAGCAACAATTGAATGAGAAACCGGAAGTCAAAACAATGATTGAAAAGCTGAGTTCGACTATAAGCGATTTGATTGGATATGAACTATTAGAGCATGAACTAGATTTAGAGGAAGATGAAATAACTATTTTGGAACTATTTAAAGCTTTGGGGATCAAGATTGAAACTAAAAGCGATACATTTTTCGAGAAGTTGCTGGAAATTATGCAGATAACCAAATTTCTTTCTAAAAAGAAATTACTGGTTTTAGTCAATGTCTGTTCATTTTTAACGAAGGAAGAATTAGAAGAACTGACGCAGTATATCTCTTTATTGCATATTCAAGTGTTGTTTATTGAACCAAGAAAAGTTGATACGAAAAGTCAATATATATTAGATGAAGATTATTTTCTTTACCATGATGATAAGGTATAATAGTAAGTGAAGATATGTGATCCTTGAGAATTGAATAATTAAGTAAATAATTTTGAGGCATTTAAAGCAAGAATCTTGCTAGGATGAGTAGTGCGATTACGAAATTAAGTGGAAAAAATTTTTTCTACGAGGTTTTAGAGCTATGCTGTTTTGAATGTCTCCAAAACTTACCCCTTGCGGCAAGCGCCATCCATTTGGTTTTAGAGCTATGCTGTTTTGAATGTCTCCAAAACAAAGTGTCTGCGAAAGTCACAAGAGCGCATGTTTTAGAGCTATGCTGTTTTGAATGTCTCCAAAACACTTCGAATGACTGCAGAGAATCGTTTCTCGTTTTAGAGCTATGCTGTTTTGAATGTCTCCAAAACATTTAAGAAATACATCATACCAGCTGAACTGTTTTAGAGCTATGCTGTTTTGAATGTCTCCAAAACTTGCATACTGTTTTTTTGACAACTTTCCAAGTTTTAGAGCTATGCTGTTTTGAATGTCTCCAAAACTCTGGAATTTGCGGGGTAAAACAAGCCCCAGTTTTAGAGCTATGCTGTTTTGAATGTCTCCAAAACATGAAAGTTTGGAATGGCAACCCTTTTCTTGACAGTTTTTATAAGGTGTCCGATTTCAATTCGCGTTATTGTCCGATTGTCCTTGACAATGAGCCTCCTCGGATATGAGGAATACCGGCAGAAGCTAATAA
>NZ_JADOEP010000007.1:54421-153311 GCF_016745275.1 Enterococcus sp. BWB1-3 | reverse complement strand
GCGTACCCGAATTTTCTTACTCAACGGCCTTATTCAATACAAATAAAAAACACCGGAGAAGGAGTTCGATTCCTTCTTCCGATGTTCATTGGTGATACTATCAGTCCGATTTGACAAAGAGCCAGAGATGTTCCTTTTTCTTTTTTGAACGGATTATTTATAGAGAGAAAGTTATAGACCAATTCACACCCATAACTTATCTTCATTAAACAAATTTTACCTTAAATAAAGATTTAAATCAAGGAAACTAAAAGAATCCTTAATAATTATTTGTTTGACTAAAATAAATATAAACAAACTGAAAATGGAGTATACCAATTCTAAAGAACGCTCTTCAGATATTGCCCTGTATAGCTCTCTTTTATTTCAGCAATATCTTCTGGAGTCCCTATTCCTACAATGGTACCTCCGCCTTCTCCACCCTCAGGTCCTAGGTCGATTACGTGGTCTGCTGACTTAATCATATCCAGATTATGTTCAATAACCAACACTGTGTTTCCTGTATCAACAAGACGATTCAAAACATTCAGCAAGCGAGAAATATCATCTGTATGGAGTCCCGTAGTTGGTTCATCTAAAATATAGAAATTCTTTCCGTTGGATATTTTATGAAGCTCACTGGCCAGTTTCATCCGCTGTGCTTCTCCCCCGGAAAGTGTGGTTGCAGGTTGTCCCAATGTTACATAGCCTAAACCAACATCTAATATCGTCTGAAGCTTTCGATGAATTTTCGGAATGTGTTGGAAGAACTCAACCGAATCTTCCACAGTCATTTCAAGTATATCTGAAATATTTTTTCCTTTATAATGAACATCGAGAGTTTCAGAGTTATAACGTTTTCCATGGCAGACTTCACATGGAACATAAACATCCGGCAGGAAATGCATTTCGATTTTTATAATACCGTCTCCCCGGCAAGCTTCACACCTTCCGCCTTTAACATTGAAACTGAATCTGCCCTTTTTATATCCACGGACTTTTGCTTCATTTGTCTTTGCAAACAGATCACGAATGTTATCGAATACACTGGTATATGTTGCCGGGTTACTTCTCGGAGTTCTGCCGATCGGACTCTGATCAATATCAATAACCTTTTCGATATGCTTATATCCTGTGACATTTTTATGTTTACCTGGTTTATTTGAATTTCGATTAATTTTTTGTGCCAAAGCTTTTTTCAAAATTTGATTTACCAATGTACTTTTACCGGAACCTGAGACACCAGTTACAGCAACGAATTCACCCAAAGGAAATTCCACGTTAATATTTTTTAAATTATTTTCTGCAGCACCAGTCACTTTAATTGATTTGCCGTTTCCTTTTCTGCGTTTTTCCGGAACAGAGATTTTTTTCTTTCCTGATAAATACTGTCCAGTCAATGATTTTTTATTTTTGGCAACCTCTTTTGGAGTGCCGGCAGCTACAATCTGTCCCCCCTGATCTCCAGCTCCAGGCCCAACATCGATTAGATAATCTGCTTCCCTCATTGTATCTTCATCATGTTCCACCACAATCAGAGTATTTCCAAGATCACGCATCTTCTTTAATGAAGCAATCAGACGATCATTATCCCGCTGATGAAGTCCAATTGACGGCTCATCAAGAATATAGAGTACGCCTGAAAGGTTTGAGCCAATCTGCGTTGCAAGTCTGATCCGCTGGGCTTCCCCTCCGGACAACGTACCGGAAGCCCTGCTCAATGTCAGATAATCCAGACCGACATTCTCCAGAAATGTCAGACGATCTCTGACTTCCTTTAAGATAGGTTTTGCGATCATCTCTTCCTGCTCAGACAATGACAGCTTACCAAAGAACGGCAACCCTTTTTTGATCGTCAGCTCGCTGACTTCACCGATGCTGGTCCCGTTGATTTTCACTGCCAGTGCCTGCTGATTCAAACGATATCCTTTACATGTTTCGCAAGGCAATTCGGTCATGTAAGTACGCATTTGTTCCCGAGTGAACTCACTATTGGTTTCATGATAACGGCGTTTAATATTCTTTAGTACCCCTTCAAAAGGGACGTCTACGTCTCGAACACCGCCAAAATCATTTTCATAGTGAAAATGGAATACTTCTCCGTTTGAACCATTTAAAATAATATCCTGATGCTCTTCTGGCAATTCACTGAACGGAGTATCCACATCAATACCAAAACTGAGCGCTGCTTGTTCCAGCATTTGAGGATAATATTGAGAACTGATCGGATTCCATGGAGCAACTGCTCCTTCTTTCAGTGTTTTTTCTGGATCGGGGATAACTAAGTCCTTATCTACTTCCAACTTCATTCCAAGCCCATCACAATCCGGGCAAGCTCCAAATGGTGCATTAAATGAGAACAGACGCGGCTCCAATTCTCCTACAGTAAAACCACAGTAAGGGCATGCATAATGTTCACTGAACAGCAATTCTTCCTTGCTGTTTACGTCTACTAAAGCATAGCCGTCTGCAAGCCGGAGGGCTGCCTCAAGTGAGTCAAAGAGACGGGAGCGAATACCCTCTTTTACAATAATCCTATCGACAACAATAGCAATATCATGCTTCTTGTTTTTTTCAAGTTCAGGCACTTCACTCAGATCATAAACTTCTCCATCCACGCGAGCTCTCACATAACCGTCTTTTTGGATTGATTCAAATACTTTTTTGTGCTGACCCTTTTTCTTTACAATTACCGGTGCCAAAATCTGAACTTTGCTTCGTTCCGGCAGTTCCAGGACACGATCCACCATTTGTTCCACAGACTGACTGGTAATTTCTATATGATCATTTGGGCAAATCGGATGACCGATTCTAGCAAACAAAAGACGCAGATAGTCATTAATTTCCGTAACTGTTCCTACTGTTGAACGCGGATTTTTACTTGTTGTTTTCTGGTCAATCGAAATGGCCGGACTTAATCCATCAATGCTGTCAACATCAGGCTTATCCATTTGACCTAAAAACTGGCGGGCATAAGCTGAAAGACTTTCAACATATCGGCGCTGTCCTTCGGCATATAAAGTATCAAAAGCCAATGAGCTTTTTCCAGACCCCGATAAACCAGTCACTACAACCAGCTTATCTCTAGGGATTGTTACATCTATATTTTTTAAGTTATGAGCTCTTGCTCCGTGAATGACAATTTTATCGTTTTGCATCTTTTACCTCCTAGTTTGAAGCCTTCAATTCCAGTATTGTATCTCTTAATGTAGCTGCAGCTTCAAAATCAAGCGCTTTGGCCGCATCTCTCATTTCTTTTTCCAGTCGCATCAGCAAATCATCTTTTTCCTGTTTCGTCATCTTATCATAAGACTTGCTGATTGTATAAGTTTCATCCTCTTCTGCAACCTTGGAAATGGAGATCAGATCACGGATTTCTTTAATGATTGTTTTCGGAACAATACCATGTTCTTCATTATATTGTTCTTGAATAGAACGCCGCCGTGCCGTTTCATCCATCGCTTTTTGCATGGAATCAGTAATTTTATCCGCATACATGATAACTTTTCCATCCGCATTTCTCGCTGCCCGTCCAATAGTCTGGACAAGCGACCGCTCGCTTCGCAGGAATCCTTCTTTATCAGCATCCAAAATAGCAATTAATGAAACCTCAGGTACATCCAGACCTTCTCTCAACAGATTAATTCCTATCAAGACGTCGAATTCTCCCAACCTCAGATCACGGATAATCTCGGTTCGTTCCATCGTTTTAATGTCACTGTGAAGATACTTTACCTTCATTCCAAGTTCTTTGAAGTAATCTGTTAGGTCTTCCGACATTTTTTTGGTTAATGTCGTAATAAAGACCCGTTGATTTTTTTCAATACGCTCATTAATTTCACCAACAAGGTCATCAATCTGTCCCATAATCGGACGAACTTCAATCACCGGATCAAGCAGCCCTGTCGGACGAATAATCTGCTGAATCACAGTATCTGTTTGTTCATACTCATAAGGTCCCGGTGTTGCAGATACATAAACAACCTGATGGACATGCTGCTCAAATTCTTCAAGACGTAAAGGCCGATTGTCCAGTGCACTTGGCAGACGGAATCCATAGTCAACGAGCATTTGCTTTCTTGCCCTGTCGCCATTATACATACCTCGTACCTGAGGCATCGTTACATGCGATTCATCAATGACCAGCAGAAAATCATCCGGAAAGAAATCTATCAGAGTATACGGAGGCTCTCCTTCTGATCTGCCATCCATATGTCTGGAATAATTTTCAATCCCAGAGGTATATCCCATTTCACGCATCATTTCGATATCATAATTGGTTCGCTGCTCCAGACGCTGTGCTTCCAGCAGCTTATTTTCAGACCGCAGAACCTTCAGACGAGCATCCAATTCTTCTTGTATCTGACTGATTGCATGTTCCATATGGTCTTCATTTGTAACAAAGTGAGTTGCAGGGAAAATAACCGCATGCTCGGTTTCTCCTAAAATTTCCCCGGTCAATGCATCCACTTCTCGGATTCTTTCTATTTCGTCTCCAAAAAATTCGACTCTCAACGCATGGTCATCTCTTGATGCCGGGAATATCTCAACAACATCCCCTCTGACACGAAAACGCCCCCGCTGGAAATCAATGTCATTTCGTTCAAATTGAATATCCACAAGACTTTTCAGCAGCTGCCCTCTTTCTATTTCCATACCTGCTCTTAATGAAACAATTTGTTCACTGTATTCTTTTGGATCTCCCAAACCAAAAATACAAGAGACTGAAGCAACAACGATCACATCATTACGCTCCAGTAAAGCACTGGTTGCAGAGTGACGAAGTTTATCAATCTCATCATTAATACTGGCATCTTTTTCAATGTATGTATCACTTGAAGGAACATAAGCCTCCGGCTGATAATAATCATAGTAACTGACAAAATATTCAACTGCATTATTCGGAAAGAATTCTTTAAACTCTCCATATAGCTGCCCAGCTAATGTTTTATTATGAGCAATTACTAATGTCGGCTTGTTAATCTCTTTAATGACATTTGAAATTGTGAATGTTTTACCAGTTCCGGTGGCCCCCAAAAGAATCTGAGCCTTTTCTCCGCCTTCAACACCCTCAATCAGCTGAGCGATTGCTTGTGGCTGATCCCCATCCGGTTTATATTTTGAAACTAACTCAAATGTATTGGTGGTTTTTCTCTCAATCATAAGTTGTGCTCCTCTCGTGTAATTTTCTCACTAGAAAAGGAAAAGAGTAAATTTCTTACTCCCTGAATCATTTTAACATACCGAACATATTTTCGCTACTTCTATAATCTCAATTTTTTATCCGTTCTTATATGTATTATATATAGAAGGTATTCAAATGTTTCCCATCAGCTAAAAGCTTTTTAGAAGGAGAAATTATTAGTAACTAGGTGGGTTAACCTTGTCATAAAACCTAACATCAAACGTTAGATTTTTTTATTTTTTTTCTTACCTTTACCGAATTTATTGTTTTTCTCATGGATTTTGCTATATAATTGTTAAATATGTAATTATTTAGGAGGATTTTGTATGAAGAAGAAGCACTTTTTATTTTCTTTATTTGCTATGATTGCAAGTCTGCTCGTTTTAACGAACGGCAATACGAGCTGGGCAGAAGAAAAGACTTATGATATTGGAACAGATCTGACATTCGCCCCATTTGAATTTCAGGATTCAAATGATGAATATATCGGTATTGATATAGACTTGCTGAATGCGATAGCAGAAGATCAGGGATTCAAAGTGAATCTTAAGCCTCTTGGATTTGACTCAGCCATTCAAGCTGTACAGTCAGGACAGATTGATGGAATGATCGCGGGAATGAGTATTACAGATGAACGAAAAAAATCCTTTGACTTCTCAGATTCTTATTTTAACAGCGGCCTGCAAATGGCTGTCAAACAAGGGAATGATACCATTGAGAACTATGATGATTTAGATGGTAAAGCAGTTGCTGCCAAAGTAGGAACGGAGAGCGCAGCTTTTCTTGAAAAAAATCAGGACAAGTATGGCTACTCCATTAAAAATTTTGATGATGCAACCGGTTTGTATCAGGCTCTTCAAAACGGGGAAGCTGATGCGATCTTTGATGATTATCCGGTGTTAGGCTACGCCATTACAAATGGGCAAAAGCTTCAACTGGTTGGAGAGAAAGAAACGGGCAGTTCTTACGGCTTTGCTGTGAAAAAGGGGCAAAACCCTGAACTGATCGAAATGTTCAACGACGGACTTGAGAAACTAAAAGAAGACGGCACCTATGATAAGATCATTGCCGAGTACATCTCTTCCGGTTCTGAAGATGCTGAAGGTGAAATGAAACAAATTGAGCCTAAAAAAGATGTGTATACAATTGCCAGTGATTCAACGTTCGCGCCTTTCGAATTTCAAAATTCTGATGGTGAATACGAAGGAATCGATGTTGATTTGATCAATCGAATTGCTCAACTACAGGGCTTCACGATTGAATTTACATTCATCGGATTCAGTTCAGCAATTCAGGCTGTGGAGTCCGGTCAGGCAGACGGAATGATTGCAGGGATGACCATTACTGATGAACGTGAAAAATCCTTTGATTTCTCCACTCCTTATTTCAACAGCGGAATTCAAATTGCTGTCAAGGAAGACAACGATTCTATAACTTCCTACGAAGATTTAAAAGATCAAACAGTTGGAGCAAAAATCGGGACAGAGAGTGCTGATTTCCTTGAAGCGAATAAAGATAAATATGGATATAAAATCAAATATCTGGATACAACAGATGCTTTGTACAGCTCTTTGGATATTGGCGAAATTGCTGCGATGATGGATGACTACCCGGTAATCGGTTATGGAATTGCTCAGGGGCAGGCTTTGTCGACACCCATCCCCCGTGAAGAAGGCGGTTCTTACGGCTTTGCTGTGAAAAAAGGCAAAAATCCTGAATTAATTGAAATGTTTAATGAAGGCTTGGCTGAATTAAAACGAACAGGCGAATACGACACAATTGTTGGAAAATATATTAAAGACGGCAGCACCAAAGACACTGTTGATGAATCTACCTTTTCCGGAATGATTAAAAATAACTGGAAACGTCTGTTAAGCGGATTATGGATGACCGTTCAGCTTACACTGATTTCATTTGCTTTAGCGTTAATTCTGGGTGTGTTTTTCGGACTGTTCAGTGTTTCTCCTGTGAGAGCTTTACGAATAATATCAACAATTTATGTGGATATTATCAGAGGAATTCCATTAATGGTTGTTGCGTTCTTTATTTATTTCGGCTTGCCAAGTATGTTAGGCTTTAACATTCCTGTATTTATTGCTGGGATTATCACACTGACCTTAAATGCCAGTGCCTATATTTCAGAAATTGTCCGGGGCGGTATTAACGCTGTGCCAGTTGGACAAATGGAGGCTTCCAGAAGTTTAGGTCTGTCCTACAATAAAACAATGCGAAAAATCATTCTGCCGCAGGCCATCAAGATTATGATTCCTTCGTTCATCAATCAATTTGTTATTTCTTTGAAGGACACAACGATTCTTTCTGCAATCAGCTTAATTGAATTACTGCAGACGGGTAGAATTATTGTTGCCCGCAACCTGCAAAGTACCATGGTTTACTTTGTGATTGCTGTGATGTATTTAATTCTAATTACATCATTAACAAAACTGGCAAAAGTTCTTGAAAAGAGGGTGAAATAAATGACTGAAAAAATTCTTGTTGAACATTTGGTGAAAAAATTCGGCGATAATACTGTATTGAATGATATCAATGTTTCGATCAACGAGGGCGATGTTGTTTGTATCATCGGACCCTCAGGATCTGGAAAAAGTACATTTCTGCGCTGTCTGAATCAGCTTGAAGAAGCATCAAGCGGCGATATCATTATCGACGGTTCAAATCTGACAGATAAAAATACGGATATCAATAAAGTTCGCCAGCATATTGGAATGGTTTTCCAGCACTTTAACCTGTTCCCGCATTTATCTGTACTGGAAAACATTACTCTGGCTCCTGTAGATTTGGGACGTCTGTCTCCTGCGGAAGCGAAAGAAGAAGCAATGAGACTTTTGGATACGGTTGGATTGGCTGATAAAAAGGACAGCTATCCGAAATCACTTTCAGGGGGCCAAAAACAACGTGTGGCCATTGCTCGAGCACTGGCTATGAACCCGGATATCATGCTGTTTGATGAACCAACTTCTGCACTTGATCCGGAAATGGTTGGAGATGTGCTGAATGTTATGAAAAAGCTGGCAAAACAGGGCATGACCATGGTTATCGTTACTCATGAAATGGGCTTCGCTAAAGAAGTAGCGAACCGGGTAATGTTTATCGATGGCGGAAACTTCCTGGAGGATGGCTCACCGAAACAAATTTTTGAATCTCCTCAAAATGAGCGGACAAAAGACTTCCTTGATAAAGTGTTAAATATTTGATGAGTAAACTCTCCTGAGTATTGGCTTGCTCAGGAGAGTTTTTAATGCAGCAGCGGTCTTGAAACTATCATAGCCTCTCTGGGCAACTTAATTGGGTTCAAAATCTATATAGACCATTATCCAGAAAAAAACAGATACTTTTTAATTCAATTTACTTGTTTCAATAGACTATTTTTAACTGCTTTTGTGCTTTAAAACCTGCTAATTTAAGTAAAAGAGCCTGTGACAAACACTCATGAGGACTATCGCCCTCACCAAACAGAATGAAAAGAAAAAAACGATCGACCTACACGCTATTTCCTGTCATACTAAAGAGGACAGAAGGGCTTGTAGGTCGATCACTTATTGAAGTTCTTTTCCAAGTTGACCTTGAGGAACAAACTAGATCGTTCTACTTATCTGCTCCTGCGGTTACTCGTCGCATTTAAGTCCGTATACATGCTCCTTCGGTTACTCGTCGCATTTAAGTCCGTATACATGCTCCTTCGGTTACTCGTCGCATTTAAGTCCGTATACATGCTCCTTCGGTTACTCGTCGCATTTAAGTTCATGTACGTGCTCCTGCGGTTACTCATCGCATTTAAGTCCGTATACATGCTCCTTCGGTTACTCGTCGCATTTAAGTTCGTATACATGCTCCTTCGGTTACTCGTCGCATTTAAGTTCGTATACATGCTCCTTCGGTTACTCGTCGCATGGAGAAGCTTTGTCACAACCTCCTCAAGTTACTTTGTTTTCTTCATTATTCTATGCGTAATTATTCTCTACAAAGACATCCAGCGCCTGAATCGCTCTGACAATCTCTCGTTTTGTTACAACTCGCGGCTGCTGCTTCAGGTAGTCTCCATCTGATAGAGACTGCTCGGCAATCAAACCAAGCTGTTTCTCATCTTTAAAATCCAGTCCCATTCCTCGACAATTGATTGGCAGTCCCAATTCACTGAACAAGTCAATGTATCTTGTCAGCATTTCAGTCGGCTGTTCCTCTAAAACAAGCTGAACAAGTGTTGTGAAGGCCACTTTCTCCCCGTGCATCAACAAATTGACTTTTCCCTTGATAGCTGAAAAGCCGTTATGCAGAGCATGAGCAGCTGAAAGGCCGCCGCTTTCAAAACCAAGACCGCTCATTAAAATATTTGCTTCTACAACTGCTTCAAAGGCATCTGTAACTCGTCTTTTTCTATTATCTTCAACAGCCTGGAGTCCATAGGTAAATAAAACATCTTCACATCTCTCGGCAATCGCCAGTGCTGTGAATGTTGGTTTTTGCCCCAGCACATTAACCCCATGATTTTTCCAAACAGATCTTGCTTCAACTCCGGTGGCCAAACCATCTGCAATCCCTGCTATCAATGTCCGAACAGGTGCATTTACAATTATTTCGGTATCAACAAGAACAAGATCAGGATTTTTTTGGTACAAAGCATAGGTCTTAAAGCGGCCATCATCCTCATATAACACAGATACTGAAGAAGTTGGCGCATCAGTAGATGCCGTTGTCGGTATAACCACAATTGGTATATTCAATTGATCCGCGATTGCTTTCCCCGCATCAATAACTTTACCTCCTCCTAGTGCAAGTAAAACCTCACTACTCGTTTCAGTCATTTCATTAATAATACGTTGTATTTCTTTTTCAGAAGATTCTCCATTAAAAATAATGTGTGCTACCTTCAATCCTTCACTAGTCAGCTGCTGATCATACGATTCTCCAACAAGCGTCCAGACAAACTCATCCGTCAAAATCAGGGCATTATTCCCAAATGTTTGAATGTACGGTCCACTTCTCCTAAGAAGGTCTCTCCCCTGAACGTATTTTGATGGACTGACAAATAGCTTTTCCATGCTTTCACCTCTTACTACCAAATTTTTACCGTTTTTAATTATACAGGTCATTTTATTAAAAAAAAAGGGAAGCCGAAAATTCAGCTTCTCCTTTTATTATTATTCATTTCACATCATTAAACGTTCTTTTTGCTCACTGAGGATCTGATTCAACTCATATGGCGTCAGCTGATAGACATCGTTCAGCCAATTATGGTAGAGTAAATGCGCGTGTCCACGCCATGTGTTGATGACTCCTTTGTCCAGCTGGTTATCTACAAAATAGTTTTTAGGTATTGCAGTGTCCATGCCTTTTTCCTGATCACGCAGATATTCCTGTGTTAAAGAATCCGTATCGTACTCAAAATGACCCAGCAAAAAGATATTATGATCATCTTCGGAAATTAAAATCGTTGCCCCAATTTCTTCATTTGCTGCCATTATCCGTAAACGCTTCTCATCAATCTGTCCTTCATTGATGCCTGTGTACCGGGATTGAGGCGTATTAAAGCGGTCATCAAATCCTCTGAACAAACGATGATTTTCTTTTGGTGTCTGACTGTAAATACCAAACAGCTTTTTATCATAGGCAGTTTTCTCTACACCATAGTGATGATACAGGGCTGCCTGTGCACCCCAGCAGATATGAATGACCGAAGTTGTATTTGTCTGACTCCAATCCATGATTTCCACCAGTTCATCCCAGTAATTTACTTCTTTAAACGGCAGCTGTTCTACTGGTGCACCGGTAATAATCATTCCATCGTAAGTTCTGTTCCTGATCTCATCAAATGCCAGATAAAATTGTGACAAATGATGCAGGCTGGTATTTTTATGTTCATGAGAAGAAATTTTCAAAAAATCAACATCTATTTGCAAAGGACTTTGACTGATTAATCGAAGAAGCTGAATTTCTGTATCAATTTTATTGGGCATCAGGTTTAGAATCAAGAGCTTTAATGGTCGGATATCCTGTGTAGAGGCCCGTTCATTATCTATGGCAAAAATGTTTTCTTTTTCCAATACTTGCTTCGCCGGGAAGCTATCAACCAGTTTTATCGGCATCACCTATGCCTCCAGCTTTTCAAAGGCCTGCTGCAAATCTGTCAGAATGTCTTTCACATTTTCAATCCCACAGGAAATACGAATCAGTCCTGGAGAAATGCCTGCATTACTTAGTTCATCATCAGATAACTGACGATGTGTAGATGTTGCAGGATGCAGCGCACAGGTTCGAATATCTGCTACGTGTACTTCCAAAGAAACAAGTTCCAATGAATCAAGCCACTTAGCTGCTGCTTCTTTTCCATCTGCAATTTCAAACGAGATAACTCCGCACAACCCGTTTGGAACATATTTTTGAGCTAGTTCATAATTCACATCAGTTTCCAATCCAGGATAAGTAACAGAAGATACAGCATTTTGCTCTGTTAAAAATTTCGCTACTGCTAATGCATTTTCATAATGACGATCCATCCGTACAGGTAAAGTTTCCATTCCCAAATTCAGCAAAAATGAGTTTTGAGGAGAGGGAGTCGCTCCAATATCTCTCATTAGCTGTACACGAGCTTTAGTAATATAAGCAGCCGGTCCAAATGTCTCAGTATAGACCAAATTATGGTACGTCACATCAGGCTTGCTGAGCTGAGGAAACTTTCCATTACTCCAGTTGAATTTCCCGCTGTCAACAATTACTCCACCAGTCTGAACTGCATGACCATCCAAATATTTTGTCGTACTGTGTATCACAATATCTGCACCATATTCAATTGGGCGACAAAAATAAGGGGTAGCAAATGTATTATCAATAATAAACGGTACCTCTGCATCATGTGCCAGCTTGGCAAATTTCTCAATATCCAAAACATGCATGGCAGGATTAGCAATCGTTTCAGCAAAAACTGCTTTTGTATTTGGTTGGACCGCTTTTTTCAACTCTTCCAAGGTTGCTGTCTGATCAACAAATGTAACTTTGATACCTATTTTTCTGAACGTATGAGCGAGTAGGTTAAACGTCCCGCCATACACATAGGAAGAAGAAATCAGATGGTCTCCCGCTTCAAGAATATTCAGAATTGCAAAAAATGTTGCTGCCTGACCGGAAGAAGTACACAATGCCGCAACTCCGCCTTCCAGTGCCGCAATCTTTTCTTCTGCTGCATTTGTCGTTGGGTTAGCCAGACGAGTATAAAAATACCCAGCCTTTTCCAGATCAAATAATTTGCCAATTTCTTCTGTAGAGTCATACGTATACGTTGTACTTTGAACAATGGGAGCCACTCTCGGCTCTCCATTTCCCGGTTGATAGCCTGCATGCAGACACTTCGTTTCAAATTCCATTCTTTTTCCCTCCATCATTTTTTAGTTGTATTTCTGGTCCGCTTAATGTTTCAGCATTAAAGATATAAGAGTTCATGCCAGTCTTTTGATAGCGGGCTATGCAGCTTGTATACAAAAAAGCTCCCGCCTTTTCGTTGCCGAAAGGACGCGAGCGTATACTCCGTGTTACCACCTTAATTCACTGCTCCCTTATAAGAACAGCCTCAGTCAGTAAGACAAAATCCCCTTTTCTGTCATTACTGTCATGCTGTAACGGGCATTCCCGCTGACCGCTTATCCTCAGACTCACGATCATCTGCTCAAAGACCATCTTCCAAACTGATTCCTCTGCTTCTTTTCACCGGTCGAAGCTCTCTTTTAAAATTCAGCAGCTTGTACTCTTCTTTTCAATGCGTCTAACCTATGTTGTTGGGTTCACTATACTTGATTTTTTTGATTCAGTCAACAAGAATTCCGAACAAAAATAACTTAATAACTGAAATCATTAGTGTTTTCAAGCAAAAAAAGGATAAACCGCTCTTTCCGATTTATCCTTCATTGTTCTCTTTTTAGACGCCTAACTCAATCAAAGACAGTCGTTCAGCAACTTGCTCTTTTGTTAACTGGTGTTTCGCAGCATAACGATTTTCCGGATGTCTGCTGCACTCCGGTGAACAGCCGCCTAAGTGCTTCTCTTCATTTTCTACAGAAGAAAGAATCTGTCTGTTACAGTAAGGATTTGCACAGTTGATGTAGCGTTCACAGGGAGCTCCGTCAAACCAGTCCTTCCCGATAACCTGTTTGTCCACATGGTTAATTTCTACACTGATTCGTTCATCAAATACGTACATTTTTCCATCCCAAAATTCACCCTGAGTTTTTGGATTTTTCCCATAATTGGCAATACCTCCATGTAATTGCGCTACGTCCTCAAAGCCCTCTCTCAGCAGCCAGCCGGAAAATTTCTCACAACGAATGCCGCCTGTACAGTAAGTGACGATTTTTTTATCCATAAATTGCTCTTTGTTGTCACGAATCCATTGAGGAAGCTCACGGAAATTGCGAATATCCGGACGCACAGCACCGCGAAAATGACCAAGGTCATATTCATAATCATTCCTGGCATCCAATACAATGGTATTTTCATCAATCAATGCTTCGCGAAATTCTTCCGGCTCTAAATAGTTGCCAGTCAAAGCTAACGGATTAATATCATCTTCCAAATTCAAAGCAACCAGCTCTTTTCTTGGACGAACAAACATTTTCTTAAATGCATGTTCTTCCGCCTGATCCACTTTAAAAAAAGTATCCTTAAAGCGCTCATCAGCAAGCATTGCTTCCATGTATTTATTCGTTTCAGCTGTCGTTCCGGAAAGAGTACCATTGATGCCTTCGCGGGCAACAAGAATTCTTCCTTTTAAATTTAATGATTTACAGAAGGCAAGATGCTCTTTGGCAAACTGCTCCGGATCTTCAATCGTTGTATATTGATAATATAAGACTACTTGGTACTTCATTTCTTTCCCTCTTTTCATTTCATTCCAATTCATTATATAAAAAGAAAAAAACAGAATGCCAGTTTGATGCTTGTGGAATGCCGCACAATCAGCTGCTTTATTTACGAACAAAAAAGAGAACGAATTTCGCCCTCTCATGAGTTACATTCTATTCTCCCGACACTGCAAAATAATTCCCATCATTATCTGAAAAGTTAAAAACCAGCTCACCGCCGGGCAATTGCACTAGTTCCCCCACTGTTACATGAGCCTCCTTCATTTTTTTATACAGCTTTGTAATATCCTCGCTGAAAAGCATCAGTGATGGCGTGTTGCCTGCTACTTCAGGAGAGTGCTTTTGAATAAATGCCAGTTCATACAAAACAATTTTGGCAGAAGAATCTGCACTTGGTGCGATCTCCACAACCAGCGTTCCATCAACAGCATCTCTTTCCAATTCTACAAATCCGATACTTTGCCAGAATTCACTTGATTCACTGACATTATTTACATAGAGCATTATTTTTACTTGACTGGTAAACATCTAACTAGTCCCTCCAAAATGATTCTTATTTTTCTATACATCTTATTTTAACTTATGTTCTGCTTGAACAACATCATTTTGATTAGTTTAAGGAGGAAAAAAGATGAAATTAACTGTGCTGGTAGACAGCAATGGGTATATTACTCACTATTATGACGGTGAGGCTGCGTTATCTTTTTTATTGAAGATTAAAACATTTTTTCAATATAAAAAACCATGATCGGTTTCCTGTTTGACCCGATCATGGCTTTAATTTTTTTTATTTAGCTTCTACAACCAGTTCTTCATCTGCAAGAACAGATCGATCTAAATGACCAATATTGGAGCTGGCTACCATTCCGGCTACCATACTATCACTAACATTTACTGCTGTTCTTGCCATGTCAATCAGAGGTTCAACTGAGATAACCAAACCAACGATCGCTACAGGCAGATTCATTGCACCAAGAACGATCAAAGAGGCAAAGGTTGCACCACCGCCGACTCCCGCAACACCAAATGAGCTGATTGTTACGATTGCTGCCAGCATCAATACGAATTCTAAGCTGAATACATCAATTCCCACTGTTGGTGCAACAATTGTCGCAAGCATTGCAGGGTAGACACCGGCACAGCCATTTTGACCAATCGACAATCCGAAGCTGCCCGCAAAATTTGCTGTTGTTTCATCCACGCCCAATGCTCTTGTTTGTGTTTCAATATTTAAAGGCAATGCGCCCGCACTTGATCTTGAAGTAAAAGCAAAGCTTAAAACAGGGAAGGCTTTCTTCAAATAATTCAACGGATTAACCTTAATTACTGCCAGAATAACCAGATGCAGCAGAAAGACAACAATCAATGCTGCATAAGATGCCACTACAAATTTTCCTAAGTTTAAAATTGCTTCAAAATCACTCGTAGCAACGACATTGGTCATCAATGCCAGAACGCCGTATGGAGTCAGTCTCAAAACTAAAGTTACAATTCTCATAGTTATTTTATATAAGCTATCGATTAAGTTCGCAAAAAATTCAGCTTCTTTCGGAGCTTTTTTCTTCACTCCAAGGAATGCGATACCTACGAAAGCAGCAAAGATCACGACACCAATAGTACTGGTTGCACGTGTTCCTGCAAAATCAGCAAAAACATTTCGGGGGATGAAAGATAAGATCTGATCAGGAATTGATAAATTTTCAATGGTCTCCTGTCTGGTTGCCAGTTCAGCGATACGAGCCGCTTCAGCCGTTCCTTCTGTAAACTGAGCACCTTGAAGACCGAATAATATAGTACTGCCATAGCCGATCAAGGCAGCCGCTGCTGTTGTTCCAAGTAAAGTAGCCAAAACATTGAAGCTGATTTTTCCCAGCTTGCTTGACTCTTTCATTTTAGTAAATGCTCCTACAATAGAAACGAATACCAATGGGATCACGAGCATTTGCAGCAATGCCACATAGCCATTTCCAATAATACCAATCCATGACATTGCCTGAGATGTAACATCACTGGCTGTACCAAAGGCAACTTGAATAATTGCACCTAACACGATTCCTACACCCAGAGCTGCAAAAACACGAGTAGAAAATTTTAAGTGTTTTGCCTGCATCCGATAAAAGGCATAGACAACGCCGAGAAATGCAAGAACCACTAAAACTGTGATGAGTGTTGTCATTTTTTACTCCTCCTAAATTAAATTATGTTAATGACAAGTCCATCTAAGGAAGTAAAGGTTCCCGGCAGCAACTCTTCAGCAGCTGCCCTGAATTGAAATTCAGTGATACACTCATTCTAACTGATTAAAAGAAAAACAGGCTATTTTTTTGCTTGTAGACTGATAAGAAAAAAATAGCAGTGATAGCCAAAAACTATCACTACTATTTCTGTACATCTACGCCACCCTTCTGCCAGTACAAAGAAGGAAAACTTTTTTTACAGTAGAAATAACTTCCATACAACTGAAACCAGCTCTTCTTGCAAATTGACACATTAAGTATTAAAGTTGATTTCTTTTATTTCACAGAGCCGATCATTCCTTGAACAAATTGCTTTTGCAGAACAAAGAAGACAACTGCTGTCGGTAACGTCGCAATGACCAACCCGGTCATAATCATTCCATAATCTGGCGTGTAAGAAGCCCCCATTGCGGACAACACCAAAGGAATCGTACGCTTATCAGGTGACTGCAATGCAACTAACGGCCATAAATAATTATTCCAGCTGCTCATAAAGGTAATAATCGCTGCAGCCGCATAAGTATTTTTAGCGGTGGGCATGTACACTCTGAAAAAGATACTTAATTCATTTAAGCCATCCAGACGTGCTGCTTCCACCAAGTCTTTAGGAAATGATTTAACATTTTGGCGGAAGAAGAAAATCAGAAAAGCAGTACTAACTGAAGGCAGAATAACCACAAAGATACTGTTTATCCCCAAAAATGTTCCATTCAAGTTTGAAAACATCCGATACAAAGGTATCATCAATGCCGCAAAAGGCACCATCATAGACAACAGAAGAATATTGAACAGCCTGTCTTTTCTTTTACTATGATAAATTTCGAATCCGTAGCCGGCCATAGATGAAATAAGCAAAGCCAGAACGGTTGTAATCACAGCAATCACCGCAGAATTCCACAAAGCTCGGGCGAAGTTTAAATCATTTGAAAATAAATTTTGAAAATTGATCATCAAGTTGTTCCCAATTTTGATTTTACCTGCAGTAATATCTACTGGTGTATTCGTCATTCCCAAAATCATCCAGATAAAAGGAAAAATTGAAATAAATGAAACAATACTCAAGACTAAATACTTAAAGCCAGTCAGTAGAGAATCTTTCACATTTCGTTTTACTTTCTTGGTTGTTGCAGATACTTCACGTATAGTTGTTCCAGATTCCATTAGCCTTCTCTCCCCACTCTTGTTTGGATAATCGACAGAATGACGATAAATGCAACGATCACAAAGGATACTGCTGCCGCATAACCAAAATTCGGTGTAAATTTATAACTTAAATTGTAAATATATTGTGATAATGTCGCGGTGGCATTTGCCGGACCTCCGCCTGTAATATTCTGAACTTCATCAAACAGCTGCAGCGTTCCAATTGTTGATGTTATGGATGTGAATAAGATAATCGGCTTCAAATTAGGAATTGTTACACGAATAAACTGCTGCCATTTGGAAGCTCCATCAATATCAGCCGCTTCATATATTTCCGGATCAATATTTTGCATACCTGAAAGGAAAAAAATCATATTATAGCCTGTCCAACGCCATGTGATGGAAATAATGATCAGAACTTTTGCCCAAACCGGATCAGTAAGCCAGCCGATAGGCGAATCAATCAGCCCAATGCTCAGCAGTAAATTATTTACCAGTCCGGACTGTGAAAATAGACTTTTCATAATCAGGGAGTAGCTAACCATTGAAGTAATGCAGGGTAAGAAGATAGCTGTACGAAACAATCCCTTGAACTTCAGTTTTTTGTCATTTAAAAAATTGGAAATAAACAATGCCAGAAACAGCATGATCGGAACCTGAACAAGTAAATAAAGAAATGTGTTAAAAAAAGCTTTTTTGAAGGTTGCATCAGTAAGCAGACGCTGATAGTTCCCAAGTCCGTTAAAGCTCATGTTAACGGGTGTTCCGCTTTGAAAGGATGTAAGCAGTGCTAAAATCATTGGAATAAATACCATTAGTGAAATCAATATTACCGGGAGAATCAAAAAGGCATTACCATTTTTGAATAAGTCTTTCTTTCTCATTTTTCTTCCTCTTTCTTCAACAAATATAATCATCAGGTGACAGCAATTTGTTCGCAGCTTGTTGATACACAAAGATGTATACTTAGTCTGCTGCAGACATTTATCAGAATCTATTATGTAAAATAGCTAAAAAATAAATAAACGGTGTTCCTGAAGTCGCCTCTTCATAAATAAACCAGACCTGCTGAAACACAAAGCAATTGCTTTGCAGAGCTGATACAACATAATCTCTACTTAGATACTGAAAATACGAAAAGCTTCAAGCAGGGTAGGTGAGGTTGTGACAGAAGTGTTCTGTCTCAAGAAATAAGTCGGAATATACGAAAATAGCTACTCATATTTTCAGTATAGTTCGACTTATTTCCGAAGAGACAACTTCTGCGTCTACGGTTCTCACTTCGTTCCGATCCTCGAAGCATGGAGAAGCTTTGGCACAACCTTTTTAATTTGCCAGCTGTGCTTCTACTTGCTTTTGTGTATCTGCTAAAACGATATCTGTATCTTCACCATTAATAATGCGATGCAGCGCTTCAGCTACAACAGATTCAATCGCATAGGTCTGATCCCCGTAATTAACTTCCGGAATATCCGCTGTCCATGCAGAAAAATCTTCAAACACTTTTTGCCCGCTGTAAAACTCTGAAGCTTCCTGATAGGCCGGCTGGTCAGTGGCACTCAGCATAGTGGAAACCAAACCAATTTTCTCAGCCAACGTACCCATCAACTCTTCATTGGCAGCAAATGTTTTTTGGAGAAAATCTTTTGCATTTTCTTCTCCAGACACCCCTTTAATAACATACCAACCTGCTCCGCCTAAGCTTGACGCTTGAGCTGCTTGCATTCCTTCTGGTAGTGATGGGATAGGAGCAACTTTCCATTTACCTGATTGATCTTCGGCCCCCTGAATTGTTGAAGAATACCATGCGCCGATTGGACTGGATGCTACTGCTCCTGATTGCACTGCGGTCACACCTGCATTCCAGTCAGAGGTCTGCTCAACCAAATCTTCTTTAAGTAATGCTGCAAATAATTCCAATCCATACTTAAGAGATTTATTATCCTTAATTGTTACCGTCTTCCCATCTTCTGCTGTATACCATTCGCCTGCTTCCTGCATAATCATCCGCACACGCCCCAAGTCTGATGGATTCACCTCGGTAATTTTCTTTCCTGTTTTTTCTTTAATATCTCTGGCAGCCTGAATATAATCATCCCAAGCCAGGTTATTAACATCTTCTTCGGTATATCCTGCTTTTTCAAAAAGGTCTGTTCGATAGAAATTAGCCGTGATTCCTGAGTCAAACGGTACACCATATATTTTGTCATCTACTTTATTTACAGCAAACTTATACGAGGCAAAGTCTTCTTCATTTACAATATCTGAGAGATCTGCAAATGCATCCGGATAAGAGGTTAGATACCCTTGAATTCGATAATCCTCTATCAGAACAATATTCGGAAGTCCATCGGTGTTTCCGCTTGCCAACGCCGTATTCAACTTCTGCACAATATCATCCTGTGACATGGTCACAACTTCAACCTCCACATCTTCATCGTTATAAACCTCTTTTGCCTGATTCACTGCTTCAATGTTGAATGTTTCATCCCACGCCCAGACTGTAACTTCATTGTCTGTACTTGTATTCTCTGATCCATTACTGCTGCAGCCAGCCAATAGTAGAGCTGCTGATGCAAAAGCTGCAGCGCTTACAAATAGTTTTTTGATTTTCATTTTTTCCTCCGCCTGTTTTTATTGATTCACTTAAGTGTAGGTACATCATAACAGAATAAGAAAACGTTTACTTCGTTTTTGATAATGTTCAAAAAAATGTGCAAAAATAAGAAAAAAGTACAAATTCAGTACTGAAAAAAAGTTGAATGATAAAACTGAAACGCCTAAAGAAAGCGGTTCCCATCATCTTTTTACTATACAGAAATCAAGAGATCTTACATCAAAATTTCTTAAGTTTGTGAAATTTAAATATTTCATCAGCTTGCTTTCTCTCTTCTTTAGAAGTATTTTTAATTTATCAGAAAAATGAAGGCAGGTGGCAAACGTGTATAATATCATGCTGATTGATGATGAAAAAACAATTCTTCATGGATTAACCTCTATTATTGACTGGTCAAAACACAATTACCATTTAAGCGGAGCCTTTTCAAGCTCTTTAGAAGCACTCGATTTCTTTTACGAGCATCCGGTTGATATCGTCATTACAGATCTGATGATGCCTGAACTGACAGGAATTGAGCTGGCGGGTCTAATGAAAAAAAGAAAACCGAATAGTAAAATACTGGTTCTCTCAAGCTATGATGACTTTGTCCTGGTTAAAGATTCATTTAAGGAAGGTGTATCGGACTACCTGTTGAAACCAAAACTAACGCCCAATATACTGCTGTCCACGTTAAATGCACTTTCAGAAAAAATACCAAAGGACAATGTAAAAAAAGAACTTAGCAAAGAAGAACTAATCAGCAGAGAACTCAGTAATTATTTTTCAGGAATACATACAGAACGAACTCTTTCTCAAAAAAGCTTCAGCTATCCTCACTTCTTTTTAATCTATACAGAAGATGAAATTACTCTATCTGGGGAAAACAACGAGAAACAGAAAGTAAGCGTTAACTATTCAAGTAAATCACTGGACATTTTCTCATTTAAAACAAACAAAAATGACTATGGATTTCTTATTAATACGGCTTCCGAAAAAGAATTCTCTCTGTTAATCAACGTCTTTCAAAAAGAAAACAAACATATCAAAAACAGTTTATTTATCTATTCAGCGCAGCTTGATCAAGATAATTTGTATCAATCATTTTTAACGATTCAGAAATTAGGAAAGGGGCAAAAGTTTTATCATAAAAATGAGCTGATTATCCCGTTAAATAGCTTAACCATGCTGCAGCCAACCTATGACCATAATCCAAGTAAGTATCTGACATCAATCGTTAATAAAGACTACTTGCATGCACTGGAAGAACTCAAGAACTACACTCTGACTCTGCTTCATTTAAAGCTGACACCCTCTTATTTAAAACATGAAACAATCAATCAGTTTTATGCATTGATTAATTCACTGAACGATACCTATGCTGCAAATGAAAAGATCGCTGCATTGAAATTATCTCTCCCTTCGCAGCTGTCAAATGCAGACTGTTTAGAAGATTTTTCACTTCTTATTACGCAGACAATTTATCAGCTGATGGAAATTATTCCGCCGGCAAAAACAGACAGCTATGAGATTTTGACACTCGTATATGAGTATGTTCAGGAAAATTATCACGAGGAAATCAGTTTGCAGAGTATTTCTGAAAAATTTCATTTTTCATACAGTTATTTTTCTACCCTCTTTACCGAAAAATACGGAATAAACTTTACGAAGTATTTAAAAAAAGTCCGAATAACGAAAGCAAAAGAACTGTTAAAGAATCCAAGTCTGCCGCTATCTGAAATTTATAACAAAGTCGGCTTTACAGAACTGGGGTATTTTTCCCGCGTATTCAAAGAAGAGACAGGGATCACACCATCTCACTATCGTAAAGGAAAGCTAAATAAATGAAAAAGAAATTTAAAGAGTATGAGCTGTTTACCAAGCTTCTGATTATCATTATTGTTGCATTGTGTGCACAGGCAATCGTTATTTCAACCTTTATTTATTATCGTTCAAAAAATGTCTACATCGAGCTTTTTAACAAATCAAACGCAGTCGTACTAAAGAAAATTCAAAGTGATTTTGAAACGCTGAATGACAATATAGAAAACACATTGTCCCTGATTGAGGACAGCTCTGCCGTTGAAGGATATTTTACTATTAATTCAAAATACACCAGTGTGGACAGACTTGATCAGCTGCTTGCCATCCAGAAAATGAATCAGTCGTTTAGTGAAATATATCCAAAAATAAATTATGATGTAGTCATTTTTGGAGAAAACGGACGTACTTTTATCGGCAATGATATGATTACTTCGATTTCTTCACCTGAGTTCTTTAAATCTGACCTGATTAAGCAATTTAGGGAACATGCTGCAGACACACAGATGCTTTTTTCTGAAAATGGCCTGACTACACGAGATAAAGATGAGCCTAGTATTTTGTTTATAAAAAAACTAACAGATACATTTAACCGGACATTCGGCTATGCGGTAGTTTCAATTTCATCTCGACAGCTCGCAGAAATTTTTAACTCCATGATTAATTCTGAAATTTCTGAAATAACTTTTGTAACAAATGAAAATCAGATCATTGCTTCCAATGAATCCAGTCTAATCGGCAAACAATCTGAATATCTGGAATTGCTGAGCAACAATGAAACTCGTCAAATCCACGGAAAGCAAACAACACAACTTTCCTTGTACAGGCAAAATGTAGCCCTGATCAGTCAGGTCAATTTACATTCATTAGCCAACCAGATGGACGTGATTATTCCCACTATTCTCTATAACATTGTCACTATTATTCTTATCGGACCACTCGTTTTTACCTATTTAAATCGAAATACTAAATCAATTTATACACTGATCCATTCACTAAAAAACATTAACAGCGGCTCTTTGGAAACAAAAATGCCGGTACAGGGAACCTATGAAGTGCAGGTTCTCGGCAGTACAATCAATCAGTTGTTGGGAGAGCTGAACAGCTACTTCACCAACTCCATTCAAAATGAGAAAAAAAAGCGATTTCTGGAAATACAGGCAATGCAGACACAAATCCAGCCGCACTTTATTTACAATACATTGACAACCATAAAATTTTTAATTTGGCAGCAGGAAAATGAAAAGGCTATTTTGGGGATTGACAGTTTTATTGATCTTTTAAGGAGCACAATTGGGAATAAAGAAGAGATGATTCCTGTGCGTGAGGAGCTGAAAAGTGTAAAGAATTATATTGATATCCTAACTTTGCGTTATGGAGATACAATTTCTACAAAAGTAATGGTTCCTGATGAGCTGCTGGATTTAATGATGCCGAATATGATTATTCAGCCAATTATTGAAAATGCTTATATTCATGCGTTTAGCTCCAAGGAACAGGGGTTTATCACTATTTATGGAAAAATGAATGAATCATTTCTTATTTTTGAAATCATTGATACTGGAAACGGGTTTGATGTATCTCAGTTAAAAAAAGAGAAAAAAGACCACTTTTCCGGGCTTGGAATGAAAAATGTGAATGAACGAATTCATTTAATGTATGGCAGCACCTACGGCATGACAATCCAGTCAATCATTGGTGTAGGTACGACTGTGACGATTAAACTTCCTGTGCTGAAAGAAGAAACTGTAAAAGACGTTACCGATTCTGAGGAATAGTGAAAGGAGCTGTTCAGTTAATGGGGCATATAGCCGGATGAATTCCATTATGAAAGAAGTTAGCTGGCTGAATTCATTATCCTTCGGTTTGCAAAAAGAAATACTTGCTCAACTCAAACATACTAAGATTAGTGGGTAAGATATTCGACGGAATATCTTACCCACTAATCTTAGGAAAAAAGGACTGTGACATCAGTATGTCTGAGTCCCCTATAGCCGAATAAATGGTGTTCCAGTCTTTGTATGATTTGAGCATTCGTAAAAAGCGTAGGAGCATGCTCTTGCATACCCCTCAGACATGCGACGAGCATTCGAAGAAGCGTAGGAGCACGTTCTTACACGCCCTCCATGATTCGAGAATCGAAACGAAGTCCTTCAATTCTTAGCGGCTTTGCCGTTTAGAAATTGATGAGATCGAAACGAAGTCCTTTAATTCTTAGCGGCTTTGCCATTTAGAAATTGATGAGATCGAAACGAAGTGTAGTGTAGCGAGAGCTGTAGACGCAGAAAAACGGCTACAGTGTACTGTTTTGTCTCGAGAATCATTAGACTCGCAGAGACAGCAGTTCTTCTACGCTCCGCTACGCATACAGTTCTACTACATCAAGTGAGCTGGTTTCATTCAAGGAATACTTATCGAAACTACGCATACCATTCTGCTAAAGTGTGAATATAAGCAGAAGCGGCAAAGTAGAACTAGCACTTGTCGGTCCTAAACTGTGCCGAGTAATCGCAGGCAACATCTCGGAAATAAGGAAGAACACTTCTATCATGACCTCTTTTCAGCCTCAACACCTTTTATCTTACCTGTCCCTCGATTCTACTTAATAACAAATGAAAATTTATAATCTTTTTCTGCATTAATCCGATAGTCTTCTTCTACTTCCGCCCCCCAGCTGTCGATTCCGCCTACGCCTCGAACCTTCGCCAGCATTAGCAGAACTGTTCGTCTTTCAGGCGGCAGTTCCTCTATATGCGTAGCGTTTTCCAGTTCTTCCGCCTTAAACGGCAGTACTGAAAAAGCAAATGAATCCTCCAACTGCTCAAATCGTAAAGAAAACTCTTCGTGATCCCGATCCGCATTATTCAATGTGCTGTCCCGAATAATTTCCAGCCATTTCGTCCCCATGTGTACGCCGCAATCCTGAGGAACTAAATACGGTGTAACCGGCAAGCCTTCTACTTCATAGGTTCCCGGTATTCCCCCAGCCATTCTGTCCGGATATGTTTCTCCTGACAGACCTTCGTAATTAAACCGTTTTGCTTTCGTAGGCATAATAAAGCGCAATCCCAAAAGCGGCAGCTCCGGCAGACCTTTTTTTCCAAAGTAATGCATCACTACATATATTTCTCCCTCTTGATTTACACGATAAGAAACATCCACAGTCGTTTGGGGAACCGTTGTAGTTTCAAGAGAAAACACAATCTCCACTGTCTCTGCATCCTCCTGCCCCGTATACTGATTATTAACAGGTGCAACAGGCAGCTCTATTCTATTTTCATCAACGATCACACGGATATTCCGGACATTCATAAACAAATCAGCACCCAGCCACATGGAAGATTTAGAAGAAAACTTATTGCCGCGGTCGTTATCTGTCGTCGCCCGCCAAAAAGCAGGCAGCGTTTCTCTGTACAACCATTCCTTGCCGCTTTTATTTAATGATTCCAGTCCGCCTCGAGTGTAAGAAAAAATATAATGAAAGTCCGCTCCCTTAACACCCAATGTACAATCACCGAAAACAAGTCTCAGTTTATTTGCTGTATTTTCCATAGTAATATCTTACCTCCTGTAATGCTGGTTTTTCCTGTCCATCCGCAAAAACAATCCCATTTCCGGAAAACTCATAATCGCTTGGTCGATCATCAAAATCTCCACCATACCGCAATACTTCACGTCCGGTAATTTCATCTTTTCTTAATAATGCCTGATCTTTAAAATCCCAAATATAACCACCCTGGTACATCTCATATTGATCCAAAAGCTCCATATATGATTTTAAGCCGCCCAGTGAATTTCCCATGTCGTGCATAAATTCGCATAAAATAAACGGTTTTTGCGGTCTATTCTCCAAGTACTGTCTGATTTCATCTGGTGCGGCATACATGCGGCTCTTCATATCAGAGATAGAGCTTTCAAATACTGGATTATGGACGTTTCCTTCATAATGAACCAATCGGCTCGGATCAGCTGTTTTAAAGTACTCATTCATTTTTCTAATATTTTCCTCAGCATAGGATTCATTTCCCAGAGACCAGAACAAAATACTTGTATGATTTTTGAATGTTTCAAAATTCGTCTTTGCCCGATCAAGAACAACATCCAGCCATTGAGGAATAGCTCCTGGAACATTATAAGACGGCTCAACGGCCCCCATTTTTTGCCAGGAGCCATGAGATTCAAGGTTTGTTTCAGCCATCAGGTGAATTCCAGCCTGATCGCAAAGATAGTACCAGGCAATCTGATTCGGATAATGAGCGGTACGAACCCCATTAATATTCGCTTGAAGAATTGTTTTAATATCCGCTTTCATATTTTCTTTAGTAATAGCTCTTCCGGTTCGCTCGTTCCATTCATGACGATTCACTCCATTGATCACTAATCGTCTGCCATTTAGGTGCATTATTTTATTCTTAAGCTCAATCGTTCTAAAGCCAAATGGATAGTGCACATACTCTGTTACATTTCCATCCTTGTCAAATGTTTCCAGCTCCATCCTGTAAAGATTCGGTTTCCTGTAATCCCAAAGCTGCACATTTCTGAACAGCTCTGTCTGAATTGTCAGCTTATCCTCGACAGTTCCAGACTGTTTAAAAATGCTGCTGCCTTCTGTATCAAGAATACTGACAGTAAATGTACTGTCCTTTTGGATATTCTGAAATTGAAAATCTATTTCCACTTTTCCATACTGATAATCAGCAGTCAGCTGAGGTTTAATCCAGAGGTCCTGTAAATGGTTATCTCCTGCAGCAATCAGAACTACATCACGAAAGATACCAAAGAAACGGAAAAAATCCTGATCTTCAAGAAATGCAGCTGTACTTCTTTTATGCACCTCTACAGCAAGAATATTCTCATCTTCCAAATAAGGCGTTAAATCAAATTCAGACGGTGTAAAGGAATCCTCTGAATATCCAACAAATTCTCCGTTCAACCAGACGAACATCGCCTCCTCCACACCTTCAAAACGAATGGAAATTCTTTTCCCTGTCAGTCCTTTATCTAACTGAAAATTTGTCAGATAGGAGCCTACTGGATTATAGTCTGACTCTGAAAACATTCCTTTAGCAAAATCTGGATCTGCTGTTGTGAATACCGGTCTTCTAAATTCATGTCCTTCCCATGGATACATCGTATTAATATAATGGAGCTTGTCATAACCTGCCAATTCAATATGCCCCGGTACAGTGATCAAATCAAATCCGCCTGCATCAAAATCTTTCATGTAAAAATCAGCAGGACGCTCTTTTGCATTCTTCGAGTAAAAGAATTTCCACTGTCCATTCAGTAATTGTTCTCTCGAACTTTCCTGCTCTTCTTTCGATCCGAAGCATTGATGATCACTATGTGCATTTAGCTGATTGACTCTGAAAATTTGCGGATCATCTAACCATTTAATTTCTGCTTTCATCATTATTCATTCCTTTTCATCTTCTTTAAATCTTAGTAAAGTACAGCAGTTCTGTTTGGAAATCTCCATAAAAGTCAGGATAATACAAACCCACAGTCATTAATTCGCTGCCTGAGAACTTATTCCCTGTTTTTTTCTCAACATAAACTGCGCTTTCTTCAAGTCCTGCCAGTCTCACTTCGTTAAATACCGGCTGTGCTGAAGCAAGTATTCGTCCTAAAAATAGAACAGCTTCCTCTTTATTTGGAGAAACAAACATCCAAGCAGCTGTATTTCCTTCAAATGGACTGCTCAACCGATAAAATTCTCCGTATTGCACCGTTTGACGAAGCTGCCTGTAGTGTTCAATTTGCAGCCTTGTTATCCGTTTTTCTTCTTCCGTCAACTGTGTAAGATCCAGCTCATAGCCAAGTACTCCGCCCATCGCCACATCGCCTCGTGTCTTTAGACTTGTTTCTCGTCCAGTTTGGTGATTCGGTGATGCAGATACATGGGCCGTCATTGCTGAGACTGGATAAGCCAGACTTGTTCCATATTGAATTCTCATCCGTTCGACAGCATCAGTATTATCACTTGTCCATGATTGAGACATATAATAAATCAGCCCAGCATCAAAGCGTCCTCCTCCGCCTGAACAGCCTTCCCAAAGAATCTCCGGATAATCAGCAATTAAGTGCTCCATCAGCTCATACACGCCCAGCATATAGCGGTGCATCACTTCTCCCTGATTCTCTCCCAGTGCTGCTGAAAATGGGTCTGATAGCGAGCGGTTCATATCCCATTTAATGTAATCGATTTCAACAGTATCCAGGATACTCCTCAACTGCTTTTCGATCGCCTGTCGTACCTCTTCCCTTGAAAAATCAAGAACATGCTGATCCCTTGAGGACGAGGGGGTACGCCCCGGCTCCTGCATCAGATAGTCTGGATGCTTCCGGTAAAGCTCAGAGTCGATGGAAATCATCTCAGGCTCCAGCCATAAGCCAAACTGCAGACCTTGCTGATGCACATAATCGGCAATCCCCTTTAATCCATTTTTCAGCTTTCCCTGATATTCAAACCAGTCCCCCAGTGAAGAATTATCACTGTCTCTTTTTCCGAACCAGCCATCATCCAGAACGAACATTTCAATCCCGAGCTCTTTTGCCTCATCAACAATCGCATGAAGCTTCTCACTGGTAAAATCAAAATAGGTGGCCTCCCAGTTATTCACAAGAATTGGACGTTCCTTATATTGAAACCTCCCTCTTGCCACCCTCTCTCGTAAAAGACGATGATTCACCTGACTCATTTTGTTCAGCCCCTGAGCAGAATAGGATAGAATCATTTCCGGGGTTTGGAATGACTTGCCCGAAGCTAGTTTCCAGGAGAAGAGATGACTGTTAATCCCGCCGACAATCCGCAGCTGATCAATGGCATCCTTTTCCAGCTCAAAGGCATGATTTCCTGAGTACACAAAATTAATTCCGATTGCTTCTCCGGTAAATTCCGTTGTATGCTTATCAACGACTGCAATGAAGCTGTTCATATGGTGACTGCTGGTACCGCGGCGACTTTCAATCACTTTTCTGCCCGAAGTAATTACCTGACGGGAAATTTGACGTTCCTGTACATGGGCACCCGGCAACGCAATCACTTCATTAAACCTTCCGGAGTTAGTGAAGTCCAGCTGCAACGAGGCAAGCTTTTCAATTTGAATTGGCTCACCGCTTTCGTTTCGAACATTTACAGATCGAATAATTACTGCCCTGTCCGCATAAATCGTATAAAGTAAATCGATATAAATGGCTAATTCACGATCCTTCAATGTAATTATCAGTGTTTCTGCCTCTTCTTCAGCTAAAATATAGGTTTGAGGTAATCCGGTTAACCGAGGTTTTCCTTGCTGAATTGAATAGGAATCGAAACGTAAATCCAGCAGTGTTGACCCATTCCTTCTGCGTATAATGGAAGCCGGCGTTCGAAAATCCATTTCTCCATTTGTTGAATATTCCTGCGGCAATGTATCTTTTGAAAACGAGCGATCCGCATTCAAAGGGACATCTCCAGAAAATCCGCGATCTCTTCTAGGATAATTTTTTTTATCGCCATAGCCTGCGACACATTTTCCAAAATAAATATGAGCCAGAACTTCACTTTCCTCAATTTTCATCAGATAGGTAATCTCACTGTTTATAAGCTCAAATACACGACTCTTCTTATCAAAGGAAATCAAGTTTTTTTTACTTCTCATTTCATCTCACCTTTCTCAAAATAAACAGTATTATTTCCTTTCTGCTTCCTGTATACTGTTTACTAAACAAATATGTCAAGAAGAAAATGAAAAAGAAAGGAAGTTTTTTATGGTTGGAATCAGAGATGTCGCAAGAAGAGCCAATGTTTCTCCTGCCGCTGTCTCCAGAGTATTAAATGAAGACAAAACCATCAGCATTGCCCCGGAAACACGAAAACGAATTCTGGCAGCAGCAGAAGCTCTTGATTACAACATCAACAGACGAAAATATACCAAAAAGAGAATGCCCTCAATCGGTGTCATTTCCACTATCAGCAAAGCCAGCGAAGAACAGGATATCTATTACAGAGAATTGAGAGTGGGTCTGGAAGAAGAGGCAAGACGGCTCCATTTAGGGATGAATCGAATCTACAACTTGTCTGACAATCCAAAACAGTGGACAGACCTGGACCAGTTGGGTGCAATTATCGTAGTAGGTACGATTACAAATGATTCCATTACTCAGCTTCTTAAACAAAATAAGAACCTGATCGTTGTCGATAATCCTGACATACAGCAGGAAGTCGATATGGTCTATGGAGACTTGGAACGGATGACAACATCTGTCTTGACTCTTTTGCTGGAAAATGATCACAGGGATATTGCTTATATAGGTGGTTACCGTGTAGATTTAGATGAATTCGGAGGAAAAATAGTCACACAATTTGAAAAAAGAATGAGGGCTTACCTTCATTTCATGCAGGATAATCAGCTTGAAGAATTTATTGATTATCGGCTGGGATTGTGGACTGAGCAGGATGGGGAAAGGCTCACAGAGGAATTATTAAAAGAACGCCAAGATCATCTGCCTACCGCCATCCTTGTCGGCAGTGATCCAATGGCAGTCGGAGTGTACAGCGCATTGAACAAAGAAAATATCGTAATCGGCAAAGAAATTCAAATCATCAGCTTTGATAATCTTGAGGTGGCAGAAAAATTAAAGCCCGGTCTAACCAGTATTCAGATTAACGCAAAATCAATCGGTAAAGCTGCCGTTCGAATGGCGCTTGAACGCATTGACAATCTTCGAGAGGAATACATCATCATGACCTATCCTACAAAGCTGGTGATCAGAGACAGCTTCAATCCTGATAGAAAATAGAGTTTTAAATTCAATATATCAAAAAAACTGTACGTATCTGATACATAAATCGATACGTACAGCCTTTTTTTAATTAAATAATTCCAAACTAAAACAGCCCTGCATTTCTTCAAGCTTTTTTCAGCTTACTTCTCGTCTTCCTGCTGTTCCGGCTGGCCTGACTGGAAGTTCAGCTGAATCCCCGGTTTATCCAAAGCAATTTCAGTTACTTCGTATGCAAGTCGCTGGATAATACTGAATAATGGTTCAATCAGCTCATCAACATCTGCCTGAGACAAATCTGACTGCTTTTCAATTTTTTGATTAATGATGTGTGAAATCTGACTGGCAGATCCTGACAGCACAAATTCGTCAAATGCCAGACGAAACTCCAAACGGGCTGCAATAATTGTATTTTCAGCAGGATAATTTTCATCCTTGGATTCAATAGGTGAAAATCCTACACGCAATTCTGTTTTAACTTCCGTTTCCGGTGCACGCATATCATAGTGAAATGCTTCTACTACTTCTTGCTGACGTTTAATTTCCAAATTAATTCACTCTCCTTCGAAAGTATTATAACATATCTAAATTATGTTTATTGTTCAAATGGAGCGAATATTCGACTAATTTTTAAACGAATGAATGGGTGCCGGAATTCTCCCGCCGCGTAAAATAAAGTCAGTCGATGCATACGAGTTCACTTTCATCACCGGTGCTCTGCCCAGCAGTCCCCCAAACTCAACCATATCGCCAACCTTTGTTCCTTTGGCAGGAATAATCCGTACAGCTGTTGTCTTGTGATTAATCACACCTATTGCCGCTTCATCTGCAATCATTGCTGCAATTGTTTCAGCAGAAGTTTCCCCAGGAATGGCAATCATATCCAGTCCTACAGAGCAAATTGCCGTCATTGCTTCTAGCTTTTCAAGGTTTAAGGCACCATTGTTCACTGCATCAATCATTCCTGCATCTTCAGAAACCGGAATAAAAGCACCCGAAAGTCCGCCGACATGATTACAGGCCATAACTCCGCCCTTTTTCACAGCATCGTTTAATAGTGCAAGAGCAGCTGTCGTTCCATGTGTTCCCACACTTTCTAATCCCATCTCTTCCAGAATATACGCAACACTGTCTCCAACTGCAGGAGTCGGAGCAAGAGATAGATCAACAATGCCAAATGGAACATTCAGACGTTCCGAAGCAATCCTTCCGACCATTTGCCCCATACGGGTAATCTTGAACGCAGTCTGCTTCACTACTTCTGCCACTACATCAAACGGCTCGCCCTTTACTTTTTCCAATGCCCGTTTCACCACGCCTGGACCGCTGACTCCTACATTGATTACACAATCAGCTTCTCCCACTCCATGGAAAGCCCCAGCCATAAACGGGTTGTCTTCAACAGCATTTGCGAAGACGACTAATTTGGCACAGCCCATATCAGATTTTGCAGCAGTTTCTTTAATCACATAGCCCATGTGACGAACTGCATCCATATTGATCCCCGCTCTCGTTGAGCCAATATTTACAGATGAACAGACAAAATCTGTTTCAGCCAATGCCTGTGGAATAGAATTGATTAAACGGTCATCGCCGAACTGATAACCTTTTTCAACAAGAGCACTGAATCCTCCGATAAAATTCACACCAACAGTCCGAGCCGCATGATCAAGCGCTTTGGCATATTTCACGTATTCATCATCAGCGCTCGCTGCGGCAATGATACTGATTGGTGTCACTGAAATTCGTTTATTGATAATTGGAATACCATATTCCGCTTCAATTTCTTCACCAACGCTGACTAGATTCTTTGCCAGACGAGTAATTTTGTCATAGATTTTCCGGCAGGCTTCATCGCTGTCGCTATCAATACAGTCCAACAACGAAATCCCCATTGTAATGGTACGAATATCCAGATTCTCTTCTTCAATCATTCGAATCGTTTCTAAAATTTGCTTTGTTTCCAAATCGTTCACCTCTATTTTAAATGAATGGATGTTTTTCCTTACGTTTACAGCTTATGCATAACATTGAAAATTTCTTCATTTTGAATGCTGATCTTCACGCCCAACTCATTACCAAGCAAATTCAATGTTTCACGAATCTCTTCAAAATTCGTTCCTTCTTTCGCCAGAGAAAGAATCATCATCATTGTAAAATATTCATCCATAATTGTTTGAGATACATCCAGAATATTGATACCCAATTCTGCCAGTTTTGTACTGACTCCTGCAATAATCCCTACTTTGTCCTTACCAATTACTGTTAACACCGCTCGCATCATTCAGCCTCCTCATTTGTTTGTCCTATTATAGCATATTCTCTGAAAATAACTGCGAAAATCATGAACAAACCACCAAAATAATTAGATAACGTTCGTGTTTCAAATATATCCCCTGTAATCAGCAAAAATGCCGCTTCTCGCAGAGGCAGAATGCCACACAGCTTGAAACGACAGTCTTCTAATCACGTTAAGGTCTGTTTGAAAATTTATGCTGTCACCTCAATTCCCAACACTTGCTTTCACACGACCATTTTTCTTATCCCGCTTTTTTATATTTCCTTCTGTCAACTTCATTTTATAGTGAATATACTCTAAGGTTGCCTGCAGCTTCTCCAGCTGTTTGATGGTTTCGGTCTCCTGAACTTTTAGCAGCTTCAGTCGCTCCTCCAGCGTTTCTTCTCCTTCTTCGTATAAATCAAAATATCTTTTTATAGATTCCAGGCTCATGCCGGAACCTTTCATACATAAAATAAAATCGATACGGCTTAAATCTTCTTCACTATAATTTCGTATCCCACTGACACGCTCCACATAGTCAAGCAAGCCAATTTTTTCATAATAACGCAGTGTGGATAAAGACAAATTATACTTTTTGCTTACTTCATTAATCTTCATATATCTTTCCCCCTCTATTATCGGTAATTCAAAATATATTCGCCTAAAGCCTCCAAATCCTTGATATACAAAGATTCATTACCAGTGTTTGTTCTCTCCTTCGTAACAATCCAGTTATGCTATCTTAGGCAGCAAAGCGAACACCTTACACTGAGCAGCATTGAGCTTCAATAATTGTTCTGACATATTTTTTTCTGCATTTTTTATCACCCGAATGCCCAATGACGTAGGCTCTTTGTCAAGTGTATCAGCTATTTAATCATTCAGTTTTTCATAGATTTTTTTGAGTTAACCTATTATCTAATATTCTATCAGAAAATCTTACTGAATCACCGTACAATGTGAAAAAATAGGAAATTTTAGCAATAAAAAGGTGACAATTACCTATTGCAGATAACTATCACCTTCTATTCATTTTAAGTAGTCCTATACTTTTTTGTTAAATTGCGTTTTACAGCTGGAACAGGTAACTTTGATAGTTCCTTTATTTTTAGGAGCTCTCAAATGCTGATGGCATTCAGGACAGGAAAAGTACGTATACGTCTTTCTATTTTGAATCCGCTCTTTCAAGTATCCAAATTTCTTCTTTTCTTTGTTCATCCATACGATATATTTCTGATTTTCATTCGACCGTCTATAGATTTTCTTTGAAAAGAAACGGTAATAAACTAATGCCAGAATAATGAACGCCGCCCATCTTAAAATATTCGTGCCGAAGAACAGGTTAATCAATATCAAAGCGAGACTGACAACTAGCAGACTTCGACTCAGAGAATCAAATACCCCATAGCGTCCCCGCATATATTTTTGCAGTTTCATGTTCCATTTCGACAGCCATTTAAACCATGTATTTCCCATCTTATCGCCTCTTTCTTCTTCCTTAATCTTACAGGAATGAAAAAAATCTGCAACTTGCTTTAAAAGAAAGCAGGAAAGCTTAACGAATATTTTCTATTTTACTGATGCGCAGAAGTTTTACCAGGTCAAAAATGACTATTTTTACTATTAGTGAAAAAGCAACGCATGAATCAAGGATTCTAAAATTCATCTCTCAAATCTGTTCAAATTATTTTACTGAAATATATATTGCAATACTGCCACCCTGTTCATATTTTTCAAAATCCTTCTGATATCGGCGATTTAGTTTTCCCTCTTTTTCCAATGACCAGATTTTCTGCCAAGTATTGAACACATTCTGTTTGGAAAGATGAGAAGGAGCTGGCTCAACCGGAAATATCTCGCAGGTTTCATCATCCAAATGGATTTCTTTACCCTCAAACGATTCCGCAGAAATGGACAGTGTGTAATCCCCGGTAAAATCGCTCTCATACTCATGATAAACAGCATAAATCATTGAGCCCGAGACAACCTGTTCCATACATTTCTGCCAAAGCTTACCAATTTTCCCCCGCATCCTCAGCAAAATTATTCATTCTTACAGAAGCTATCTCATAGACATTCATTTATTTCTCCACTTTCAATTTTTCTTATCATAATTTCATTTGTCAAATTAAGCTAGACACCATCTCATCATCCATATAACTCAAAAATACTTCCATGGGGGTTCGATAGTTCAGTGATTTCCTTGGAATATGGTTCCTTTTTGAGGCAACCGATTGGACAAATGCCTCATCAACTTCATTGAAATCCATTTGCTTAGGAAGTCCATCCTTTCGAAGCAGCCCATTTGAGTGCTCATTCAGGCCGCGTTGAGAGGAGTTCCTGGATCCGCAAAATAGATATTGATGTCTTGCTTATTAGAAATACTCTTCCAATTCGAAAACTCTTTTCCACAATCAAACGTAATTGATTTGAAGAGATTTTTAGGAAATGTGCTAAACCATTCGTTCAAAGTTGTTTCGATATCTTTGGCTTTATGTCCATTAGGTTTGAGTGTGACGATGGCTTTTGATTGGCGTTCAACTAGCGTAATGACAGCACTTTTATGATGAGCACCCACAATCGTATCGCCTTCTAAATGGCCAAATTCTTCACAAAAATGAGGATATTCCTGTTCTCTTTCGTCAATCGTCCGTCTAAAGGCTTGTTTTCCACGTTTTTCCTTCTGACCATTAGGCTTTCGTTTTCCTTTCAACGGTAGGAAGGAACAATCAAAGAGGCCTTTTCTAAACATCCGATAGAGGGTTCGAATCGAGCAGTCAATCGGAAACTCACCACGACCAATCAGAACATCTGGCGTTCACCCTTGAGTTACTTTCGTCTGAATATAGTCTTTTTGTTCATCAGGTAAAACAATGGACCGACGACCACAACGGGATTTGTGCGCCTTGTATTGTTGGTAGTATTCGAGCGCAGTATGTCCAGTTGCTAGAAAATGATACACGTTATAGATGGTTTGACGAGCACGTCCTAAGCGTTTAGCAACTTGTGCAACAGGTTGCTGGGTATTGAAATAAGCTTCTATACATCACGAGTTCATTTGGTGTAAGATGAGTATAGGTCATTTGTCTTCACTCCTTATAATTCTTTGGACGGAACTATTTTGAGTGTAGCACAAATGACTTATTTAGTTGTCTAGCTTAATTTTACTATCGGCGATTTTAAATAATTCTTACAATGCCGACAATACACATTCACAGTAAGTTGTCGCTCTAACATTTATTCTAATCTCATCTCTGCTTCTTTTCATGTTTAGTTTCAACTGATCACCACAATATAGATTTTCCTGATGACAGGTCATACATAAAAAGCTATGACCGGTGTTGCTTGAATATATCAACTTTCTTTGCCAGTTTTACCAACTGGCATGATCTAATTATCTATGAACATATGCTGGATTTCTAGTAGTAATCACTTCACCAATTAACCTGTTATGGGTCAACAATTTAACTTCTTCTCTAACAGCTTTTGCTTGTACAATATCTCCTACATTTTCAAGTATACTTATAAAACTAAGTATACTATCATAATAATCTGGCTCACCAGTTAAAAGCAAATTCAATAAATCTGATAAATATTGTACATTTAATTTATAACTATAATCATAGTTAAATTCGGTTTGATTTTTAGCGATTTTAATAAATATCTTAGCAGTATCAAAATCATTCTCATATAATCTGGTAGTTATCCAATTCAATAAAACTCGTGATGCAAATTTTTTTGTCTCGTAATCTCTTAATTCTATATCTTTTACAGGAAATGCATTTGAAAGAATCATTGCTCCTTGTTCTTTTGTAAAATAAGGAATGATATTAGTCAATAAAATATAATCAGCTTGAAAAAAATACTCTTTTTCACATAATATCTTATACACTTCTGTTACATCAAAGTCATTTATACTTTCAATCTCCTTCCAGAATTGAGAAAAGTAACTTTTTATTCCTATGTACTGAGCAAAATCTTTTAAACTTTTACAATTCTTCTCAACTAATTTTTCATATTCATTAACTAGCCTCCTCTTACTTGTTTTATCATCTAAATTGTATGCACAATAATAGTATAGATCTTTCATACCTTGTAAATCATTGTCTAAATTCACTATCGAAAAAAATTCACTTGTATTGATGCTCATTATTTTTAGCAAATCCTGTAAGTCATTCATTCTAACTGATCGCTTGTTTCCCTCTATTCTAGAATAAGCAGAAGGATCAATATACTTAGTTTTCATTTGTTTTTGAGTTAGTTTTCGTTTTGTTCTAATAAATTTTAGTGCTTCTGCTACATTCATTCGTACTCTCCAATCAATTCATGAAATAATTTCATGAAAAAAGCAATTACAGTCCAATTATATCTTAAAAATCACAAAAAGTAAAATAATTGATGTCATTTTCTCAATATATCAATCATGTACTTTATTCTCTTTTTAAAGTTTGTTACTATTTACCTAAAGAAAAACATAATTTTTCTTTAAAATTAGAATAATGCATATGAGGAGGAAAAACAAATGATACAAATAATTAGCACAGCAACAACAATTATTTCTGTTTTAGTAGTTATTGTTGGCATTTAACTATTAACCTACCCGGCATCTTAAATAAGATAGCTACTTAAAAAGATGCCGGGAAACTCAATTAAAAAGCCGAAATTTTCAGTTGAGGTAACAAAATACTACTAGGATTTAGCAGTAACCTAATTATAACAAACAGACCTAACTTAATAAATATTTTTATAGATTAACACACAATTTATTCACTATCTCTTGAAATAGATTGTTGTTAGAATCTTTATTTTTTCGCTTCCTAAAGCTATTATTCTAATTGCATAAAAGACCAGCCTTGCTTACCCCGTTAATAACTTTAACCACTCTCCCAAGCTTGCTGATCTTTTTTGTTGCACCGCTTCCATCACTTCTTTCATCCCTTCATCCGAGATAAACTCTTTTCTAATTGCTGTTCCTCATTACTAATAATTGATAATTCTACATAATAGCCTTTTAAATACCTCTTTTTCACTGGATACAATAGGTTGTCACAGGTGCTTTCTATTTGAAAATTCATAAAATTTTTATTACACCGTTACTTAGATTAAAGCTACGCAGTTAGCCAAATTAGACGATATTTATTTTGATTACATTACACTATTGTTTAGATTAAACTCATGATATTTTAAAATACCCCTAAGCCAATTTACATTTACATTACACCTTTGTTTAGATTAACCCCTTCCTATTTTTGCCCTTGGCACACAAGGTTTTTTTGGGGAAATTCTGTCGATCTCTCCATTTTAGCCCTGTTCTCTATTTATTTTTACAGGAGAGAAAGAATTAAAGTCAATGATGTTGAATAATTCGTTTACTTACGCATAGCAGAAAATCCTATCAAATCAATAATTTCCTAATTTCGACTGCAAATTTGACTATTCTAACAAAAAATCTGTCGATCTCCCCATATTTTTACACTATCGGAGGTCAACAGATTCTATTTTTATCTAGTTTTTATTATCATTTCCAGCGCTTTTTCAACATCTTCACTGGTTAAATCGATGTCTTTTTCCTGCATGCACTGTACAAGATTTTCTGTTACAACCAGACCAATAACTTTGTCGATACTGGACCGAACAGCCATCAGCTGCGTCACAACTTCCCGGCAGTCTTTTCCTTCTTCCATCATTTTAAGAATACCACGTACCTGTCCTTCCGACCGTTTCAGTCGATTCGCTATCTTTTTATCACATTCCATTACACGATATCTCCTCTCCAGGCTGACATGCCGCCCATGATATTTGTCGTTGTAAATCCTTTAGACCCTAAAAGCTGACAAGCCAGTTGTGAACGTGAGCCCGAGTGACAGATAACGTAGTAATCTTTATCTTTTTCCAATCTCTCAGCTGTTTCAGAAAAACCGCTTAATGGTATATTTACAGCCCCATCAATGTGTCCTGATTGAAACTCATCTTCTTCTCGGACATCTAGAATATTCACATTCTTTTTCTTTATCAGCTGTTCAAATTCTGGAATCATCATTGTTTGATACACTATTTTATTACCTCCCCGGGATATACGGCGCTATAGATTTGAAATGCTCCATCAAGATTTTTCACATCAAATCCATTGTTCTTTAAAATTCTTTCTGCCAGATAGCTCCGCTGTCCACTTTGACAGCTGACAATAATCTGCTTATCCTTTGGAAGCTCATTCAACCGAGTTCTAAGTTCATCCAATGGAATATTAATATCTTCTCCAATGCTCCCATTATTTTTTAGTTCCTCTGTATTTCGAACATCCAGTAATACGGCCCCCGCTTTTCTTGCTTCTTTCAATTCATAAAACTGAATATTATCTGAAATACCTTCTACAATATTCAACGCTGCATAGCCAATCATATTTACCGGATCTTTAGCTGATCCAAATGGCGGAGCATAAGTAAATTCCAGCTCTGGAAGATCCATAACGGTCAAATCTGCTTTAATTGCTGTTGCCAAAATGTCAATTCGTTTATCTGCGCCATCTTTACCAATTGCCTGCGCCCCATATATTTTACCACTAATTGGATTAAATAATAGCTTCAAGATAATAGGCTGACTACCAGGAAAATATCCAGCATGACTTTTTGCCACGATGTGAACGACCTTATAATTCAGATTCAGGGCCTTTAACTGTCGCTCATTTAAGCCGGTACTTGCTGCAGCCATGTCAAAAACTCTGACAACTGCCGTACCGATGCTTCCTTTATTTTTTCTGTCAATATTTGAAATCACATCTGCAACCTGTCTTCCCTGACGATTGGCAGGGGAAGCCAGAGAAATCATTGCTTCTGTTCCGGATATTTGCTGTTTGATAACAATTGCATCTCCCACAGCAAAAATATCTTCATCTGTTGTCTGATACTTCTCATTTACTAAAATACCTCCACGCAAGCCCATCTCCAGACCTGCTTCAACAGCCAGTTTGTTCACAGGTTTTATACCGATGGAAAGGATTGTAAAATCACTTGTGAGTTCCTTTCCATTACTTAGCTTAAGAGTTTTACCATTTGCTTTAAACTCTTGCACTGCCGCATTCGTCATCACGTTTATTCCAGCTTCCTTCAACCGATTTTCCACAAAAACTGCCATCTCAGGATCTAAAGGAGGCAGCAGCTGAGGAGCTGCTTCAACAATTGTCACATCCAAGCCCAAATATTTTAGATTCTCTGCCATTTCCAATCCGATAAAACCAGCTCCAATGACAATCGCTTTTTCAGGCTGTTTTGTCTTAATTTCTTCCGTAATTTTGTCTACATCAGGAACATTTCTTAAGGTGTAGACATTTTCAGCGTCCTGAAGTCCGCTGATTGGCGGCAGCAATGGCTCTGCTCCCGGCGAAAGTATCAGCTTGTCATAAGAGATTGCTTCTGTTTTTCCGTTTCTGTCAATCTGTACTGTTTTATGATGTCTGTCAATTTTAATAGCTTCTGTTTCTACCATTACATCAATATTGAATCGTCTTTTCAACTGCTCTGGAGTTTGCACTATTAATTCTTCACGCTCACTGATTTCTCCAGAAACGTAGTAAGGCAGCCCGCAATTTGCAAACGACACGTAAGGTCCTTTTTCCAAAACAATAATTTCTGCTTCTTCAGACAGACGTCTTAATCTGGTTGCAGCTGACATTCCGCCTGCTACTCCGCCGATAACCACTACTTTCATTAATAATTTCCTCCCTTAACTGCACCCTGCCAACGGATCATACCGCCTTTTACATGGACTGCCTGAATTTTTCTTTTTTCTAAATTCTTTACTGCCCGTTTACTTCTGATTCCTGACTGACAGATGACATATATTGGTGGATCTGTTTTCGGTTTATATCCAGATATTTTTCCAAGCGGAACGTTCACTGCACCGGGGATATGGCCGCCTGAAAATTCAGCCTTTTCCCGAACATCTATGATTGTTAACGTTTCAGCCAGCTTCTTTTCCAGATCCTTTCCTGATATAGACGGTGTACGATTAAATAGAAACATACGCTCTCTCCTTTTTATACCCCTATGGGTATTCGTTAATGATACTATAATTGACAAATACTGCTTTGTAAAGAAAGAAGTTTATCACTCAAATTCCTGATAATTCTTTTCTATAGAAAAAAACACTGAAATCTTAAAGACCTCAGCGTTTTTTGAGTTATTCAATTTTGTTAAATAGAAGCTCGAATTAATTTGATTCCTTCAATTTAAATGTCATCGTTACTGGGTGATGATCTGAATACTGGAAGGATTCATCCAATACTTTTGTTTCCAGTGCCTCAACATTGTCAGATACGATAAAACCGTCAATTAGAGCTACGAATGATTTTCCTTTTTCATAAGGGGTATCCAGGTTTCTGGTTGATGGTACAGGCTCCCCGTCATCAGTGAAATCAGTGACTGCCAGTCCCTCCGGCAGATTTTCTTTAGGGAATGGCTGCAGCCATGAATAATCTTTGCTTGTGTCATTTCCAAATGTTTTAGAAGAAGAAGGGAGCAGATCATGATTAAAGTCCCCTCCGCAAACAACATAATTCCCGTTTTTATATTCATTTTCCATATGGTCAAACAGTGTCATAATTTGGTTCTTTTGAATTTCTTCGTCTTTCATGTAGGCTGATAAATGAACATTGTACAACATCATTTTCTTGCCGTTTGCTACATCAATTTCTGAAACGGTAAACGCACGGTCCAAATCAAAGAATTTATTAAACGACGTTTCTATAGGCAGGCTATAGCGAATACTTGAATTTATTTTTGTGTTGCTTAAACTTAAAATACCTGATTTAGATTTACCAATCGGATCTAGTACCGGATACATTAAATAGGCTGAATCGTAGTTGGTTGCTGAAACAGCAGAATAGTCGCCAAAGCTGTCGCTGATCATTTTTACTTCATTCACACCATGACTTCTTGTTGCTTTTTCATCCACTTCCTGAAGTACTGCAAAGTCTGCATTAATTCGTTCAAGGGTTTTGACTACTCCTTCAATATTTTCATTTACAGATTCCTTACTTCGAGCTTTTGATTCTTTTCCGCCATCCATAAAGAATGTATAGTCCGGAGGGTATGCGCCATACCCAATATTAAAGGTGACTGCAGTATATTCTTTATCCGTTTCCACCTGACTATCTTTCGCTTTTTGTTCAACCTTAAGTATCAGATCATCTTCTATGCGGGAATAACCAAAAAAGACATAGCCTACATAAATCACGACTACTAACAGCATCACTCCAAGGATTGATCCAATAATTATCATTGCTTTTTTCATTTTTTTACTCCTTTTATTTTCTGATTTATTCATTACTCCAAATGATAGCAAAAAACAAAGACAGGAACCAGCTTTTCGCCCTGTCTTACTAACTCTTAATTTTATCTGTTTGTTTATTATTCGACAATCAGACTTCAATCCTAATAGCCTATTCTATGGAACACCCCTCAGTAAACACCTCTGCAACCATGGAAATCTGATGATTTGCGTACTTTTTGACTCCTTCTTCGGCATGAGCCATTGCATATGAATTTGGGAAGCAGCGGAACATACTAATATCGTTGTACGAATCTCCTACAACGGCTACCTCTGTTGCTTTAATTCCAAATTGCTCAACCAGAGAACTTACTGCAGCTCCTTTATTCACACTTTTTGGGTTAATATCAATGGTATATGGACTGGTGATTTGATAGTTTACTTCTTCATTTGCCAGAACTCTGTGAAGTCTCTCCATGTCTTTACGCAAATCATTTACATTTTCTCGAACTACGCAAATATTCGCAGGATTTTCCGGGTGAGCGAACTTTTCCGTTATCTCCATTTTTTCTACAACATTACCAAATGCCTGTTCCATCAGTTCATCAGAGACATGCGACTCATACGTATGCTGGTTTAGCGTTGAACAGCTGAATGGCAGATTTAAGCTGCGCAATTTTGCATAAATCCTTTTTGACTGTTCTTCTGAGAAGAAATCCTCCGCTGCTATATTGCTTTCACGATCCATTGCAAATGAACCATTTTGAACGATCTTATAACTTTTTGAAAACAACTCGTCTCCAAGAACAGAACGCACATCTTCCAATAAGCGTCCTGTTGCTACACAAAACAATCCACCAGCTTCAATAAATTCACTGATTGACTGATGGTTGCGTTCCGGTAATCCTTTTTTTGAAGGAGTATAGGCAGCATTGTCACTTTCTTCATAAGTCAATGTTCCATCCATATCGCAGACTAACAATTTAATTTTTTTGAATTGATCCATTATTGCTCCTTTCGCGATTCAAGAAGATATATTGATAGATAGCTATTTCTTTTACCAAATTATAAATTACATTAAAAAATAGTCTGTACATGATGTTCAATAATAGAAAATTTTAACTTGTATGCTCCAATAGTGATTACTTGGACTTGCTGTATTAATTGTTCTCTGACTTCCATCAGAGCAAAACCAAAAGATTTTCACCTTTCCATTGCAGAAAATTTTCTATTGATGGACTATCCTCAATCATACTTAGCCCTCAGATTTTATCTACAGGGCTGGTCTCCATCAGAACTCTGTTTTTCGTGTCCTGCAAAAATTTCATTAGGCTTTCGTCCTGATTGAACTTTAGATAGTTGCTCTGCTTTACAATCATGAACTTTTCTTTATCTCTAAACTGACAAGACCACCATTGACTGAAGCAGCATTTTGAAACCGAGCCGTCCTTTCCATCCCGATGCCTCTAAAAGAAAATGTACGTTAACTTCTTTTTTTAATCTTCAGATTCTGCACCTTCCCTAAGTTTCAAGCAATTCTATTCTGCTTCTTTAATTATATCAACTAATTTTGACCATTATTCACAGCTATTATTTATCCCCTTACAAAAATAATTATACTAGAGAAAAGATTGAAATAGAAAAGATTTTTCAATAAAAAAGTCTCTCTATAATATTTTTCTCAAAAAATTACGATTTTTGAAAAAAGCTGAGATTGAATGATTCATTCAGGTCTGATAAACTAAAGTTTGTTATAAAATAAATGGTAACTCAAAAGAATCTATGAAAAACTGACCAATTAAATAACTATAACATTTAACAAAAAGCCTATATTATTGAGCATTACGGAGTTAAAAAATGCGTATCAAAACAATTATTGCAGCTCAATACTGCTCAGTGTAAAGTGTTCACTTCGATACCTAAAATAACATAATTAAATTGTTATAAGGGAAGAAGAACGAAACAGGTTATGAATTCTTGCGTATCAAGGATTTGGAGGTTTTAGGCGAATATATTTTGAATTACCAAATAAATAAAAGGGGTTCAATAATGAAAAAATACTTGAAAGCATCAATAATTATGTTGCTTGCTTTGCTTTTCACAGCATGCGGAAATGGTGGGGGTGCAAAAGCTGAAACCAGCACCTATACAGTCGAGATTGAGGGTGCAACTATGGAAGCGATCTTCACACATGAAGGAGATAAGTTGATCAAAGTTGACCAAAAAATGGACTATCCGTACTCTTATTTTGGGTATGAGGATGGATATTTCATTGATGATGAAACCAAGGAAGCTCTTGAAGAAAGAGTTCGTTCTATGTACGAGGCTTATGAAGATGGAGAAGGTACTTCTATGGACATGAAATTTACAGATACAACATTACTACTTACAATGTCCGTTGACCTTGAAAAAGCAGATGCTTCCACACTTGGACTTGCAGTAAGTGACGACTCAGATAATGTCAGCTTCAAAAAAACTGTTGAAGATTTTGAAGCACAGGGATTTACAAAAAAGAAATAGATTATATAAAGCTAAGACAAACTGCGTCTTGGCTTTTTTTATTTGAGCTGAATCAATATATTAGCTTATGAGAAAAACACTCTGTTTAGATTAAGACAAATCCGTAAGAGACATTTTCTATTTTTTTAGCAAAATTCAAATTATACTTTGTTCAGATTAAACCACTGGCCTTGATTTCTTCAACTTCATATTTACCAAGATTTACATTACACTCTGTTTAGATTAAAACGTGATCAATAGCAAGTTCGATAGATTCGCCACAAAGATTTACATTACACTCTGTTTAGATTAAAACGGCTACGTTCTTGTTTATGGTAAGAAGGCATTCATATTTACATTACACTCTGTTTAGATTAAAACCGAGTAGTTCGCCTCGATCATCATGTGTGTAACGTTATTTACATTACACTCTGTTTAGATTAAAACGGAATGACTGCTTCTCCAGATCCCGAATACCTGTAAAATTTACATTACACTCTGTTTAGATTAAAACCACCCGATTTCACCTCTTGCTAAATAAGGGTTTCTAGCGGCTATTCTGTCGATCTCTTTTTCTGAATCATTCTATCCTTACATTTTAAACTACATATATTACAAAAGTCAATTTGCTGAAAAGATATTTCTTTTTCCATAATTAAATTTCTGACCCTTAAACTCCGGAAAATCAGCGTTTTCTATTCAAAACATTCTATTTCAAAGAAAAGTCTGTCGATCTCCCTGTATTTACGCGCTATCGGAGATCGACAGACCATTTACTACTTATCATTTTCCTTACTGTTGAAGAACTTCAAATAGGATTGTAAGTATTTCTTTTTAATCAATATCTCCAATTCTTATTTCTTCAATAACTGAGTATAGCTTTCTGAGCGTTCTTCCATGTCCGTAACTGTCTGATGAAGCATTTGTTCCACTTCAATTTCATCCTGTTTTATATTACGCAATGCTGAGAAACGTACCTGACTGCGTAGGAAATCTTCCATTTTTGAGAAGTCTGCTTTTTTAAAGTCTACACGCATTGGCTCCTTGCCTTTTGCTCTTAGACGAGGATCATGACGATAAAGCGGCCAGTATCCTGATTCAACTGCATCTTTCGCAACTTTAATAGACTGACTCATGCCACCACGCTGACCATGATTGATACATGGAGTATAGCCGATAATCAAAGATGGTCCCGGATAGCTTTCTGCCTCTGTTATTGCTTTCAAAGCCTGAGCCGGATTTGCTTCAATGGAAATTGATGCTACATACACATCCCGGTAAGCCATTGCCATTAAACCAAGATCTTTTTTCTTTGTCTTTTTCCCGCCGGCAGCAAATTTTGCAATCGCTGAGGTTGGAGTGGCTTTAGACATCTGCCCGCCAGTATTAGCATAAACTTCATTATCCATTACGAAGATATTTACATCTGCTCCTGTAGCCAGAACATGGTCGATTCCGCTGTAGCCGATATCATATGCCCAGCCGTCTCCGCCAAGCATCCACTGACTTGGTTTTGCAAACATTTCTTCATGATTCAAAATCTCTTTCACTCGATCATCTCTATCTTCACGAAGAGCCTGAGCCAGTTTGGCAGCCCGCTGCTGTGTCCCTTCTCCTTCAGCTGCATGATCCAGCCAATCCTGCATTTGTGCCTGTGTTGTTTCAGATCCGTAGCCGTTGTCAACTGCTTTTTGCAGCAGCACAGCCAAACGCTTACGCTTGGTTTCATTCGCAATATACATACCTAACCCATATTCTGCATTATCTTCAAACAATGAATTGCTCCAAGCAGGTCCTTTGCCCTCTGCATTTACAGTATAAGGTGTAGCTGGGGCAGACGCACCCCAAATCGATGAACAGCCGGTAGTATTAGCAATCATCATACGATCCCCATAAAGCTGAGTAAGCAGCTTAACATATGGTGTTTCACCACAGCCTGCACAAGCTCCCGAAAATTCAATCAGCGGCTGTTCAAATTGAGAACCTTTGATTGAGAATTTTTTGATTGGATTTGCTTTTTGCCTCAAGGTCATCGCAAATGCCCAGTTCAGAGCCTGTTCTTTTTGCTCTTCGTATGATTTCATCACCAGCGCTTTATCTTTGGCAGGACACATTTCCACACAAAGACCACAGCCTGTACAATCTTCCAGAGAAACTTGGATACGGTATTCTAAATTATCCGGTCCTTTCATTGTCCTTGTGATGAAGCCTTCCGGTGTTTCTTCCATCTCTGCTTCATCTGCAAGGAACGGACGGATAGCCGCATGTGGACAAATAAAAGCACATTCATTACACATTGTACAATTTTCAGGAATCCATTCCGGCACTTCTAATGCAATCCCACGTTTTTCATAGGCTGCAGTTCCCATCGCCATTTCGCCGCCCAACATACCGTTTTGAATCAAATCATTTACAGAAAGCTGATTGCCTTCCTGACGGTTTACGGGTTCCAAAATATTTCGAACGTAGGCAGGTTTATTACTTATCTCTGCCGCAGCTACTGGATTCTCCAGCGTTTTCCATTCTTCAGGTAAATCGACTTTCGTCAAGGCTGCAAAGGTTGCATCAATTGCTTCCCAGTTTTTTTCAACAATAGCCATTGATTTTTTCCCATAAGCTGCTTTTACTTCATCTTTAAGAAAAGGCAGGAATGTGCTGCGGTCCATGATATCTGTCACTTCAAAGAAAGCAGCCGACATCACTGTGTTAATTCGCCGTCCCAAGCCAAGACGCTGTGCAATTTCCATTGCATTGATAATGTAAAAGTTAATGCTATGTTCTGCAAGGTAGCGTTTCAACGATTTTGGTAAATGAGTTTTTACTCGTTCAACATCCCATACTGTATTCAACAGGAAGGTTCCGCCATCTCTTAGCCCTTTAACCAAATCATACTTATGAAGATATGCTGCATTATGACAACCGACAAAATCCGGACACTCCACATTATAGGTAGATAGAATCGGATCGTCACCGAAACGTAAATGCGAAACAGTCAGTCCACCTGATTTTTTTGAATCATAGGCGAAATAAGCCTGAGCATATTTATCTGTGTTATTTCCGATAATCTTGATTGCCTGTTTGTTTGCCCCAACTGTCCCATCTGAACCAAAGCCCCAGAATTTCGCCTGGAAAGTCGTATCTTTTGTAAGATCCAGCATTTCAGTCATTGGCAGAGATAGGTAAGTCACATCATCATTAATCCCAATTGTAAAGCGCTGTTTCAATTCATTTACTGGCAGCAGCAGATGATCAAACACAGACACAATATGATTTGGCGTTACATCTTTTGAAGCAATCCCGTAACGCCCGCCAATGATGATCGGACGATTTTCATGACGGTAAAGAACACTTTGCACATCCAGCAATAACGGTTCACCATCTGAGCCAGGTTCTTTTGTCCGGTCCAGTACTGCCACACGTTCTACTTTTTTCGGCAATTTTTCCAACAAGTTTTCTGCAGGAAAAGGACGGTACAGGTGAACATCAATATGACCAACTTTTCTTCCCTGACTGTTCAGGTAGTCTACTGTTTGCTGGATCGTTGGTGAAGCAGAACCCATGGAAATAATAACTTCAGTTGCTTCCGGGTCACCATAATAGTTCATTAAATCATAATTAGTGCCGCGCAGATTATTAATTTTCTGCATGTATTTTTGTACAATCTTCGGCATTTCATCATAATAACTGTTCACTGTTTCTCTTTGCTGGAAATGAATATCAGGATTTTGTGCGGTTCCCGATACTGTAGGATGATTCGGGTTCATGCCTCTTTTTCTAAACCGCTCCAGTGCTTCCCAATTTACCATTTCCTTCAGTTCATCATAATCAAGTGCTTCAATTTTCTGCAGCTCATGGCTGGTACGGAATCCATCAAAGAAGTTCATAAACGGCAAACTGCCTTCAATACTCGCTAAATGTGCGACAGCAGATAAGTCCATGACCTCCTGCACACTTGATTCTGCCAGCATACAGAAGCCTGTCTGCCGTGCAGCCATCACATCACTGTGATCGCCAAAAATACTCAACGCATTGGTGGAAACTGCTCGAGCTGCCACATGAAATACTGTAGGAAGCAGTTCACCGGCGATTTTGAACATATTTGGAATCATCAAAAGCAGTCCCTGAGAAGCTGTATAGGTTGTTGTTAAAACGCCCGTTTTCAATGAACCATGAACCGTTCCTGCTGCTCCGGCTTCAGATTGCATTTCAATCAAATTGACTGTTTCCCCAAAAATATTCTTTAAACCATTTTCTGCCCATTCGTCTACAACCTCAGCCATGGTAGAACTTGGTGTAATCGGGTAAATTCCGGCTACTTCGGTAAAAGCATAGGAAATATAGGCTGCTGCTGTATTGCCATCCATTGTCTTCATTTTTCTCATTACTTTACCACCTCAATTAATACCTAAATCGGCATTTTCTGTTGTTCCTTTTGAATGTACTGATCAATTTCTTTTGCTGCGATTTTTCCTGCACCCATCGCCAAGATTACTGTAGCTGCTCCTGTAACAATGTCTCCGCCTGCATATACTCCTGGAATCGAAGTCGCTGCTGTTTCGGTGTCTGCATCAATATAGCCCCATTTATTTGTTGCCAGTTCAGGAAAAGTATCCAGCAGCACTTTATTGGCTCCCTGACCAATTGCTTCAATCGCTGTGTCTGCATCAATAATAAATTCGCTTCCGGGAATCACTACAGGACGGCGCCGCCCTGAATCATCGGCTTCTCCCAGCTCCATTTTCACACATTTTACAGCTTTCAAGGTACCCGACTCATCTCCAATATACTCAATCGGATTAGTCAGCCAGTGATATTGAATTCCTTCCTCCACAGAATGATGGTATTCCTCTACTCTTGCCGGCAGCTCCTCCAACGAACGGCGATAGATGATGGATACATTTTCAGCACCCAGACGTTTTGCTGAACGAGCGGCATCCATCGCAACATTTCCACCGCCAATTACTACAACGTTTTTCGATTTTTGAACAGGTGTATCATATTTAGGAAATTGATAACCATGCATTAAATTAATTCTTGTCAGATATTCGCTGGAAGAGTACACGCCATTCAACGAAGTCCCTGGTATTCCCATAAAATTCGGCGCTCCTGCGCCGACAGATAAATAACAGGCATCAAATTCTTCCATGATTTCTTCCATTGTAATTGTTTTGCCGACAACCACATTTGTCTCTATTGTGACTCCTTGTGCAACGATTCTTTCGATCTCTTTATTGACAACCGTTTTAGGCAAACGAAATTCAGGAATACCATACGTTAAAACACCTCCTGGTGCATGCAGTGCCTCATAAATAATCACTTCATAGCCTAATTTCGCTAGATCACCTGCTGCAGTTAACCCAGAAGGTCCAGAGCCAATAACAGCCACACGACCTTTCTTCTCATCTGCTTCTTTATATTCAATAGGCTGCTCCAACGCCCAGTCCGCTACCAATCGCTCAAGTTTTCCGATAGCTACCGATTCAAATTTTTTCGAGCGCCCCAAGCGGCAAACCATTTCACATTGTTTTTCCTGAGGGCATACACGTCCGCAGATTGCCGGTAGATTGGTATATTTACTTAATATTTCTTGTGCTTTGGGCATATCCCCATCTTCAATCGCTTTGATAAAACCCGGTATATCAATCATTACAGGACAATTATCAATGCAGGGTGCATTCTTGCACTGGAGACATCGGCTGGCTTCAAGCTGTCCTTCTTCAAGTGTATATCCTAAAGCAACCTCTTCAAAGTTATGGCAGCGAACAGATGCTTCCTGCTCTTTCATTGGCGTTTGAGTATAACTTCTTTTTACCTTAGCCATTTTGTATCACCTGCTTTTCATACATTTCATTGGACTGCTGCTCTTCCGAGTTATACTGCTTCATTCGATTAATAAATTCATCCCAGTCAACAGCTTCTCCCAGAAATTCCGGGCCATCCACACAGGCAAACTTGATTTCATTTGAAATCGTCACTCTGCAGCCACCGCACATCCCCGTTCCGTCAATCATAATTGGGTTCAAAGAAACATAAACAGGTATATCATACTTCTGAGCGGTTATTGTACAGAATTTCATCATAATACTTGGACCTATCGCCCAGGCAAAAGCTACTTTTTCACGTTGAAAAACTTCTGCCATTGCCTGAGTCACCAGACCTTTTTGTCCTACAGAACCATCGTCAGTCATTAGAATCAATTCGTCGGAATATTCTTCGCACTCGTCCCTTAATATGAGTAATTCTGAATTTTTTGCTCCTAAGATGGTAATTACACGATTGCCGGCTTCTTTCAACCCTTTGACGATTGGAAACAATGCCGCTATTCCTACACCACCGCCAACTAAAAGGACTGTGCCATAATTTTCGATTTCCGTTGGTTTTCCCAATGGTCCGACTAAATCTGCCAGCTCGTCCCCTTTCAACAGTGTTGCCAGTTGAGCGGTTGATTTTCCAATCACCTGAAAAATCAATCGTACCCAGCCTTTTTCAGCATTCGTATCCACGATTGTCAGTGGAATCCGCTCACCCATTTCATCAATTCGCAGTATCACAAATTGTCCTGGACGAGCTTTCTTTGCAATCCGCGGTGCATCAACCAAAATATCAAACTCAGTCGGTGCCAGTTTTTTTCGTTCTATTATTTTAAACAAAATTACTCACACATCCTTTTATCCCTTTGCGTCCACCAAGGCTTTTACAAATGCTTTAAGCACTTTTTCATCCTCTTCATCTGCATCATTTTCAATCTTAACCAGTTCCGCTCCTCGAGTTGCCCCAGTCTTAGCCAGTGCTTCGTCAAAGTCAACTGCAGCAAAACAGAAATAATCCGGATACAGTTCGCTGTCGCCGCTGCCAACTACACCAAACACTTTTCCAGTCAGATCCTGTTCCTGTATTTCTTCATAAAAATCTTCCAGGTCAAATGGACGCTCGCCATCCCCATCTGTATAAGTTGCTAAAACACAGATATCTGCATCTTCATATGAATCTTCATCCGCATCATCTGCTTCGATACGTTCTACTTCAATTCCTAAATCTTCAAAGGCAGCCTCCAAAATTTCTGAGATTCCCTCTGTGTTCCCCGTTGCACTGGCGTATACAATTTTTGCTGCTGTCATAAATTTGTCATCCTTTCATTTTTTATGCTTTATTGTTAATTTTTATTGTTACCGATGATAAATGTTTCCTTCTTTCACTGAAAATCTGATAAATATAATTATTTTTACCCTAAAATATCTATATATCATAACAGGATATAACTTAAATAAATTTAAATTCACAAACTATTAAATTTCTCTTTAAAAAATGTATTAAAATCTGTTACAATAATCTCTGTAAAGATCTTTCATAAAATAAATGTTAGTTATAGGAATTGCTGATACTGTGTTTCCTTAAACTGACACAGATTTCCACATTTAGAATGAAAGGAAGTGAACAGGCGTTTTTTGTGAATTTAGTCACAATCAGTATAACGTCACTAATTATGAACAAGAATACTTTATGGATTACTCAGACTGCTGTCCTGCTCGCATTGCTAATTGCCGTACAGGCCGTTACTTCCGGATTTGGGAGTACACTGCTTACCGGATCACTCGTTAATTTACTCTTAATTGTAAGCGTTATTCTAGTTGATTTGCCCAGTGGTTTAACCATTGCACTTATGTCACCATTCTTTGCTTTTATGTTTGGTATTGGACCAAAATTCTGGCAGATTATTCTTTGTATTGCAATTGGAAATGCAACACTCGTTATTCTTTGGCATCTTTTAAGGAAAAGCTCTTCAAATCAGATGACAGCATTTACAATTTCTGCAGTTATTGCAGCCACAGCCAAATTTTTAGTCCTTTATGGCTTAGTAGTTAAGCTGGTTGTCCCAATTGTTCTCGGTATCCCTGAACCAAATGCCAGTGTGGTTTCAGCAGCCTTTTCTTTCCCACAGCTGTTCACAGCACTAATCGGCGGTGTACTTGCACTCTTCATACTTCCTCTTCTGGCAAAGGCACTTCAGAGAGAAATTTAACTTATCCGTGTGGATGCAGGGCAGCAGTCAAATTAGCTGGTTGTCCTGCATCCTTTTTATGATTAACTCGTACATTGAAGTTGTAACAAGTACCTAACTTCCAATAATACTTTAAGAATGCTGCAAAGCCGATCGGTCACAATAAGAAGTATGCAAAAGATGATGCGCTTTTTCACTACCCGGATGTTCCAAAAATTCTTTGTACAGATGCTGCACAATAGGACTGTCATTGGATTTCCGCAATTTCATGGCAGAGTCTTCATCGTAAAGAGCTGCGGCACGTTTTGCCTTCAGATCAATAAAATTTCGTACAGCCGCTGGTTGAACAGGCTGACCACCGCCATTAATACAACCGCCGGGACAACCCATAATTTCAACAAAGTGATAAAAAGCTTCATTGTTTTCAATCTTGTTAATCAATCGTTTGGCATTACCGATGCCAGAAGCAACAGCCACTTTTATCTCAACACCGTTGACTTCATAAGTCGCTTCTTTTATTCCAGCCATTCCGCGAACTTCATCAAAATCAAGCTGCTGCAACGCTTCTCCCGATAAGGTTTCTACAGCGGTTCTGAGCGCTGCCTCCATTACTCCGCCAGTTGTACCAAAAATATAACCGGCTCCTGTTGCTTCCCCAAGAGGATTATCAAATCCTTCATCTTCCAATTCTGCAAAGCGAATCCCAGCCTTGTCAATCATACGTGCCAATTCTCTGGTTGTCAGGGCAATATCGACATCTGAATAGCCGGCTGCTGCTTCATCCTCTCGGGTAACTTCAAATTTTTTAGCCGTACACGGCATAATTCCGACAACAAAAATATCTTTCGGATCAATTCTCATTTTTTCCGCATACCAAGTCTTCACCAAAGCTCCGAACATCTGCTGAGGAGATTTACAGCTGGAAAGATTTGGAATCAATTCCGGATGATAGGCCTCACAGTATTTAACCCATCCCGGCGAGCAGGAGGTAAACAATGGAAATGGTCCATTATTTTCCACTCGATTCAGAAACTCAGCGGCTTCTTCCATAATGGTGAAATCTGCCGCTACGTTGGTATCAAAAACCTTATCGAAACCAATTCGGCGTAACGCAGCAACCATTTTTCCTTCAACATTGGTTCCAATCGGCATATTAAATGCTTCACCCAAAGTAACCCGAATGGAAGGAGCAGTCTGAACAATGACATGCTTGGCTGGATCTCCCAGTGCTTCCCAGACTTCTTTTGTCTGATCTTTTTCAGCAATCGCTCCAGTTGGGCAGACAACGATACACTGACCGCAGGAAATACAGGCAACCTCCCCCAAATTCTGCTCAAATGCACAGCCGATATGTGTTTTAAAGCCCCGTTCATTCGAACCGATTACACCGATTGCCTGAAGTTTGGAGCAGGCTGCCACACAACGCTTGCAAAGAATACACTTATTATTGTTTCGATACATGTGAACCGTACTGTCGTCAAAATCATATTCATAATTTTCACCGTTATAGTAATCTTCATCATCCACATTAAAGTCTTTACATAAACGCTGCAGTTCACAGTTTCCGTTACGGATGCAAGACAAGCATTTACGTTCATGTGTGGAGAGAATCAGCTCCAGATTAATTTTTCGGGACTGGAAGACTTTTTCAGAATTGGTGACAATCTTCATTCCTTCACGAATCGGATAAACACAAGATGTCGCAAGGTTTTTGGCTCCTTCAACCTCAACCACACACATCCGACAGGCACCAATTTCATTAATCTCTTTTAAGTAGCAAAGTGTCGGAATATCAACACTGTTATAGCGTGCCGCTTCTAAAATCGTGGAGCCTTCAGGAGCAGTACATGTTTTACCGTTAATTGTAATCATAACTTCTTTCACAGGTTCCGCCTCCTAACCCACATTAATTGCATTAAAGCGACAAGTGTCAATACATAATCCACATTTAATACAGACTTCCTGATCAATTTCATAGATCTTCTTGACTTCTCCATGAATGGCTGATACCGGACAGGTTTTTGCACAGGCACTGCAGCCGGTACAATTTTCCGGATCGATGGTATATTGAATCAGATTTTTACAAACACCTGATGGACAACGGCGTTCCAGAACATGAGCCAGGTATTCTTCTTTGAAATAATGATAGGTGGACAGCACAGGGTTTGGAGCTGTCTGTCCTAAACCACATAACGAGTTTTCACTAATATGATGACATAATGCTTCCATTTTATCCAAGTCTTCCAGTGTTGCTTTCCCCATGGTGATTTTTTCAAGAAGCTCCAAAAGTCTTTTTGTTCCTATTCTGCATGGAACACATTTTCCACAGCTTTCTTCCACTGTAAATTCTAAAAAGAACTTGGCAATATCTACCATACAGTTTTGATCATCCATAACAATCAGACCGCCAGAGCCCATCATGGAGCCGATCTCTGTTAAATTATCATAGTCAATCGGTACATCATAGTGTTCTACCGGAATACAGCCTCCAGACGGTCCGCCAGTCTGTGCTGCTTTGAATGTCCTGCCATCAGGAATTCCTCCGCCAATGTCTTCAACAATTTCTCTCAAAGTAGTCCCCATAGGCACTTCAACCAAACCGGTATTTTTAATCTTCCCACCTAAAGCAAACACTTTCGTTCCCTTAGATTTCTTGGTTCCCATTGATGCAAACCAATCAGGGCCTTTAACGATAATTTGGGGGATATTGGCATAGGTTTCCACATTATTTACAATAGTCGGCTTTCCAAATAGTCCTTTAACTGCTGGAAATGGCGGACGAGGACGCGGCTCACCACGCTTCCCTTCAATACTTTCAAGTAAAGCAGTTTCTTCTCCACAGACAAATGCACCTGAGCCTAATCGAAGATCCAAATCAAAAGAAAACTCTGAACCTAAAATCTTTTCACCTAAAAAGCCATTTTCACGAGCCTGTTCAATCGCAATTCGCAGACGTTTCACCGCTGTCGGATATTCTGCTCTCACATATACATAGCCTTGATTCGCACCAATCGTATATCCTGCAATAGCCATTGCTTCAATAACCGCATGCGGATCACCCTCCAGCACAGAACGATCCATGAACGCCCCTGGATCTCCCTCATCAGCGTTGCAAATGACATATTTTTGATCTGATCGGCTTTCTTTGGCAAAGCCCCATTTCATAAAGGTTGGAAACCCTGCACCGCCTCGACCACGCAAACCAGATATCTCCAAGGTATTGAGAACGTCAGCTGGTGTATAGACATTCAAGACTTTAGCCAACCCCTGATACCCATCAAACGCAATATACTCTTCTATCTTTTCTGGATCAATACGACCGCAGTTTCGCAATGCTACTCGTTCCTGTTTTTGATAAAATGGAGTATCCAACAATTTATTGATAATTTCTTTCGTCTTATGATCGTGATACAGCAGCTTTTCAACAATCTCTCCTTTTATAATATGTTGAGCTACAATTTTTTTAGCATCTTTTGGTTTAACTTGATGGTAAAAAGTTCCTTCTGGATAGATAATAACGATCGGTCCTTGTTCACACAGACCAAAGCAACCAGTAGAAACAATATTGATTGTTTCACGAATACCGTTTTTTTCCAGCTCCTCTTCCATCATATGGATAAACTCTTTGCTTTTTGAAGACAGGCATCCTGTTCCGGCACATACCATAATTTCCTTATTGTACTGGGAATCTCCGCCTTCATCAAGACGAATACTGATTTTATTTCGGTATGCCTCTCGAAGCTCATTTAATTGACTCCAATTTTTCATAGACTTTTCTCCTGTTTTAAAGACTACGCGACAGACTAAGCTTTCTTGAGGTATGTTGCAAGAACTTTATCCCCTTTTTTCTGCGTCAGACGACCATATACTTCTTCATTAACTGTCAAAACAGGAGCCAGTCCACAAGCACCTATACAGCGACAGGATTCCAATGTAAATTTTCGATCAGCTGTTGTTTCTCCGGCTTTGATCTGCAGTTCATTTTCATAAGAATCTAAAATATTTCCCGCACCCTTTACATAGCAAGCTGTTCCCATGCAGATACTGATTGTGAACTCTCCTTTAGGTACAAAAGAAAACTGTGAGTAAAACGTGGCAGTACTGTAAAGCTCCTCTAGGGGAATATCCAGTTTTTCAGAAATACGTTCCAGCACCTCAATCGGCAAGTAACTGTATATTCGCTGTGCTTCCTGTAAAGCAGGCATTTGTGCGCCTTGCTGATCCTTTAAATAATTTAAGGCTGTGTCAAATTCCTGTTTCTGACTTTCCGTTTCAATAAATTCAAACGTCAATTCTTTTACACTCATTTTCCTTTCAGTCCCTCCTTCAACTTCTTTAAATTAGCAACTTACAAACTACACCGATACAGGTAACGCTTTCATTTTCGACACCCTTAGTATATCAAAAATTATTACTTCTTTGTGAAAAAACATACAATTAATTTGCTGAAAGTACTGAGAACTTTTCTCAATAAGGTTTTTTTGCTTAATTTTCCCGAAATTTTGTGAAATTCTGTAAAATAAGAAGAGAATTCAGGCGTTTATTTTATATATTTATATTTGGCAAGCAGATTCTCTCGTTCCATATACAGCTTTTTCTATTCAATAATACCCGCTAATAATCCTGCAAATTTTCGACAAAAAGAGACATCCCGCTTTCAAGGAATGTCTCTCACATATATTATTATTTTCTTTGCAACAAAGTAACACTTTCCACATGATGGGTCTGAGGAAACAGATCGATTGGCTGAACTTTCTTCACTTCATAGTTTGAAGCAAACAGTTTCAAATCTCTTGCCAGGGTTGCAGGATTACATGAAATATAAATAATTCGTTCCGGCTGCATCTCAATAGCTGTTTCAATAAATGGCTCTGTCAATCCTTTTCTAGGCGGATCAACAACTAAAACCGTTGGGTCAATACTGGACTCTTTCCATTTCTTCATCACTTTTTCAGCAGAGCCAGTTTTAAACGTAACATTCTCTATACTGTTGTTGAAGGCGTTTATTTTTGCATCATCAATTGCCTCTTTAACAATTTCGACTCCATAAACATGGTTCACTCGATCTGCCATCGACAATCCAATAGTTCCAATTCCGCAATAGGCATCAATGATGATATCGTCTTTTGAAAGTCCCGCAAAATCCATTGCTGTCTGATACATAAACTCTGTCTGTTCTGTATTCACCTGATAAAAAGAGGGGGCTGAAATTTGATAAGTTTTTCCTAACAGCTGATCTTCAATATGATCTTTACCGTAGAGCAGCTTGGATTCTTTTCCTAAAATAACATTGGTCTTATCTGGATTAATATTTTGAATAATCGAAACAACTTCAGGCAGTTCCTTCAAAATTTCTTCTGTAATTTGTTCATGCTTAAATATCTTCCCTGTTCTGGTTACCAATACAACCATCATTTGATGAGAGTAATGACCACGACGAATAATGATATGGCGCAGATTTCCAACGTGTCCCTTCTCATCATAAATCTTCACATTGAAGCGAGCCAGAATATCACGAATGACTACAATAGCCTGATCAATTGCCGGATCTTGAATATGAAAATCTTTAATAGGAATCAAATCATGACTGTTTTTGCGGTAAAAACCTGTTTCGATCTGACCGGCAACTTTTCTAACTGGAATCTGAGCTTTATTCCGGTAGCCCACAGGATTAACCATTCCAACAGTCGGCAAAACAGGAACATCCGGCATTTTACTGATTTTTTCCAGAACTTTTTCGACTTGTTTTTGTTTAAATAGAAGCTGAGCTTCATAAGTCATATGCTGAAGCGGAGCAATGCCTGTTCTCAAAAGACTTTCGTCAGTCAGCATGACTCTATCAGGACTGTCCGTCAGACGTTCCAGAACTTTTCCATAGCCAAATTTAGTTCCAGCCTTTAAAACCAGAATTTTTACCTTTTCTCCAGGAAGGCTGTTTTCTATGAAAAGCGGATAACCATCCACTTTACCGACACCTAAGCCTTCATGAGTTAAATCAATAATTTCTACTTCAATTGTTTCGTTCTTCTGTACTGGTTGTGTTTTCATAATTCGTTCCTTCCTCTTCTCACTTGTTCCATTCTAATGAAAATCAGCAGGAAAAGCAATCATGTTTCGTTTAAAACAGGAAAGTAAAATAGAACATTAGAATACGCAGTGACCTAGTGATATTGTATGGTCAAAGATACATTGGGAATTTCAAAAAAAAACATGGTTTCAGAAATAACCATGACTTTTATAAATTTCATTCTGTTTAAATTAAAACCAAAATATGAACAATCAACCAGAACATGAATTCGGAATTTACATTACACTCTGTTTAGATTAAAACAGAAATCACGCATATATAACATTAATTCCGCTTTATATTTACATTACACTCTGTTTAGATTAAAACTCTACATATTCGGCATTTTCAGTTGCATGATCTAGCATTTACATTACACTCTGTTTAGATTAAAACGTGTAACTGTTAACGCTTGTATCTGATTTTTAAAATCATTTACATTACACTCTGTTTAGATTAAAACAAAAGCGTAATATACCTTACCGCCAGTTTTAGAATATTTACATTACACTCTGTTTAGATTAAAACTTTTATCAACATTCGGTTACATTATTGCTGGGTCTGATTTACATTACACTCTGTTTAGATTAAAACGCTAAAACTTGTGCCGTTTTAGAAATTTCTGTTGTATTTACATTACACTCTGTTTAGATTAAAACCATCAGCTTTTAGGTCTATTACATCATTCCAATTATATTTACATTACACTCTGTTTAGATTAAAACTGCCCTTTAAGTTCTTTCACCCATTCATTTATCCAAATTTACATTACACTCTGTTTAGATTAAAACGGGTACCTATTTTCCCCTTACCACATAAGGATTTTCAGCGCCTGTTCTGTCGATCAGCTAACTTTCTCGCTTTGACCTCTCCATTTTACTGTAGTTATTACTCAAAAGTCAATGCTAGCAATGTTTCTATTAACTGTCGATCGCCCACCTTTTCTACAGTATTAAAGGTCGACAGCTTCAATCGTAAACCAATTTTTTTATCCTGCCGCTCGAGCATTCCCAATATTATCTCCCTTTCTAACAGAACAAAAAAGCTGAAATTCAAGAAAATCAGCACTTCTTCTGAAAGTGCGCAGTACGACCGCACCATGGCAGTCGACTGGCGATTTTCATTAAATTTCAGCTTATATTTCATATAATAATAATGCTTCCTAAAATCAAAGGTTATTTTTTAACTTTTTCTCCTCCGGCAATTTTTCCATCACCATCGATATCCTGATCTGTCAGCTTTTCAACTTCCTTCACAAAATCTCTGGTAATCCCTTCATAATCTTCTTCATCTTCATCAACAATTCCAATAACAGCGTCAGAAGGAATATCATCCATATTTGCAAACATTTCGATATGCTGATGCAGATTCTTAAAGGTCATAGGTGCTTCTCCGCCGTATTCACCATCAAGGTTAATGAGCATCCTGTTTTCAGCATTCAGTGTCTCTGCATGGAGATAGTTTGTTTTCGTATAAATCAGACGATTATCTTCTACATGTTTTCCGCCATTCAGCATCAATGCCACCAGATGAACAATTTCAAAGATGTTTGCTGTTTTTACAATAATTAATGAAAACTTGCCGTCGTCCAGTTTTGCATCAGGAGCAATCTGTTCAAAGCCTCCTACCGAATTAGTCAGACCTAAAAAGAACATAGAGGCATTTCCTTCATAAACACCGTCATCATAAGTCATTCTCATTTTGATCGGCTTTACTCTCGGCAGCATTTCTGCTCCCTTTACCAAATATGCAAGATAGCCAAAAATACTTTTCAGTTCAGAAGGCACCTCATACGTTAATTCAGTCAAGTGCCCGCCGGCAGCAATGTTAATAAAATAATTTTCAGCAGCCTGACCAATATCCATTTTCACCGTCTGATTTTTTTGAATCACTTTTGCAGCTTCTAGAATATTGTTTCTAGGAATCTTTAGTGCTCGGGCATAGTCATTTGTCGTTCCTGCCGGAATAACAGCCATCAACGGACGTTTTTCAAGAGGAGCAATGCCATTGACCACTTCATTAATCGTACCGTCTCCCCCAGCGGCAACAATCAAATCAAATCCCTGTAAAGCTGCACGTTTTGCTTCATTTTTTGCAGAATCCTGTTCCGGAGTTGTCGCATATGCACTTGCTTCATAACCAGATTCCTCTAAGACATTGAGGATATCCGCCAAGTTCTTTTTGACCAGTTCCTTTCCGGATGTTGGATTATAGATAACTCTTGCTTTTTTCATATCCTGTCAGCTGCTTTCTATCGTTTTGCTAACTCTTCCTGTAATAGCTTGTTCACAACGCCGGGATTTGCCTTTCCTTTTGTTGCTTTCATAATCTGTCCAACTAAGAATCCAACAGCACGGTCTTTCCCATTTTTGAAGTCATCAACGGATTGTTGATTATTGTCCAACACTTCATTAATTATTGGAAGCAGCTGTGCAGGATCAGATAGCTGAACCAGTCCTTTCGCTTCAACAACTTCTTTCGCATCTCCACCATGTTCAATCAATTCTTTAAAGACTGTTTTAGCAATTTTAGAACTGATAGTTCCATCTGCAATTAATTTGATCATACCTGCAAGATTTTCCGGAGTCAGCTTAGTATCAAGCAGTTCCATCTTTTCACTGTTTAAATAGGCAGAAACTTCGCCCATTAACCAGTTTGATGCTTGCTTAGCATCTGCACCGGCTGCCAATACAGCTTCAAAGAAATCAGACATTTCTTTTGTCAGCGTCAGAACCATAGCATCATATTCCGGCAAGCCCAACTCACTGCTGTATCGTTGACGACGTGAAGCCGGTAATTCAGGAAGTGTTTTCCTTACCTGTTCAATCCATGCATCGTCAATTGCAAAACGTGGAATATCCGGTTCCGGGAAATAACGATAATCGCTTGATCCTTCTTTAACACGCATCAATAATGTTTTATTCGTTGTTTCATCAAAACGGCGCGTTTCCTGCTGGATTTCTCCTCCTGAAAGAAGAACTTTTGCCTGACGTTTTTCTTCAAAAGCCAGACCTTTTTTAACAAAGCTCATAGAGTTCAGGTTTTTTAATTCTGTTTTTGTTCCAAATTCCTCCTGTCCATACGGGCGCAGAGAAATATTCGCATCACAGCGCATTGATCCTTCTTCCATTTTCACATCAGATACTTCTGTAAAGAGAATAATTGAGCGCAGAGCTTCCAAATATGCATAAGCTTCTTCCGGAGAACGCATATCAGCCTCAGACACGATTTCGATCAACGGTGTACCCTGACGGTTTAAATCGACATAAGAATATCCATCCGTTCCATGGATATTTTTACCAGCATCTTCTTCCAAATGGACGCGTTCAATACGAATTGTCTTCTTTTGACCTTCTACTTCAATTTCAATCCAGCCGTCATGACCAATCGGCTGATCAAACTGAGAAATTTGGTAGGCTTTGGGGTTATCCGGATAAAAATAGTTTTTACGGTCAAAATGTGTATCTTTTGAAATTTGGCAATTCAACGCAAGGGCTGCTTTCATTCCAAATTCCAAAGCTGTTTTATTCATAACAGGAAGGACACCGGGATAGCCCCAGTCAATCACTGCTGTATTACTGTTAGGTTCTGCACCAAAATGGGCTGGAGCCGGTGAAAAGATTTTAGAGTTTGTTTTTAATTCCACATGGACTTCCAAACCGATGACTGTTTCAAAATTCATTAATCATTTCCCCCTAAAATCACTGGTTTTTTTGTATGAAAATCAGTTGCTTGTTCAAAAGCATAGGCTGCTTTATACATTGTTGCTTCATCAAACGCTTTACCGATAATCTGAAGACCTACAGGCAATCCTTCTGAAAATCCTGCTGGAATTGACATCCCAGGCAATCCAGCCAAGTTAACAGGAATCGTTAAAATATCATTCATATACATCGTAATCGGATCATTAATATTTTCCCCAATACCATAGGCTGCTGTTGGTGCTGAAGGGCCGATAATCAAATCATACTCAGCAAAGACTTTTTCAAAGTCTTGTTTAATCAGCGTACGAACCTGTCCGGCTTTTTTAAAATGGGCATCATAGTAGCCGGCACTCAGTGAAAAGGTTCCAAGCATAATACGACGTTTTACTTCAATACCAAATCCTTCAGTACGTGAATTTACATAGACATCTTCAAGATTTTGAATATTTTCTGAACGATAACCATAGCGAATACCGTCAAAACGCTGCAGATTTGAACTTGCTTCAGAAGAAGCAATGATATAGTAAACTGCAACACCATATTTAGAATGAGGAAGACTGACTTCTTCAATTGTTGCACCAAGGCTCTTAAAGGTTTCTACAGCCTTTAAGATTGCTTCGCGCACATCAGGAGCTACACCTTCACCCAGATATTCCTTAGGTAAAGCAATCTTCATTCCCTTAATATCACCAGTTAAGCCTGCAGCAAAATCAGGAACAGAATTTCCTGCAGAAGTTCCATCTTTCGGATCAAAGCCGCTGATCGCATTTAACACAAGCGCATTATCCTCAACTGTTCTTGTCAATGGTCCGATTTGATCCAGACTTGAAGAAAAAGCAATCAAACCATATCGTGAAACTCGTCCATATGTAGGCTTCATTCCTACAATCCCATTGAATGCTGCCGGTTGTCTGATGCTTCCACCAGTATCACTTCCAAGAGAAACCGGAACCTGACCCGCTGCAACCGCAGCTGCAGAACCGCCGGAAGAACCTCCTGGTACCTTAGAATAATCCCATGCATTTTTCGTTTTCTTAAAGTAGGAATTCTCTGTGCTTCCACCCATAGCAAACTCATCCATATTCAGCTTGCCTACTGGAATTAAATCAGCCTGATAGACCTTATCCATCACTGTTGCATCATATATAGGGTTAAAATTGTTTAAAATCTTTGAAGCTGCAGTTGTCAGAATATCTTTTGTAACAATATTATCTTTAATCCCAATTGGAATTCCTGCTAAAGGATTTGATTCAGTAATTCCTTTTTTATCAATTGCTTCAGCCAGATTCACGGCTTTTTCTTCATTTAAAGTAATAAAAGCATCAATATCTGTTTCAGTTTCCTTGATTCGGTCAAATGTTGCTTTTGTAAGATCCACTGCAGTAATTTCTTTTGAAACAAGAAGATTATGCAGCTCTGCAACAGAATTATCATATAATTTTTCCATTATGCGCCAGCCTCCCCATTGTCAATAATTGCCGGCACTTTGATATATCCATCTTGTGATTCCGGTACATTTCTCATTAATTCTTTTCTATTTGTTCCAGGCTCTGAAACATCATCTCTCATTACATTTACTGTTTCCACAACGTTGGATGTAAACGGAACGCCAGTTGTATCCACTTCTTCAAGCAGTTCAACCATATCAATGATTTTACCCAACTGATCTGTAAATCCAGTCAATTCCTCTGGAGAAAATGACAGTTTTGCCAATTTTGCCACATGCTTTACTTGTTCTTCACTGATTGCCATAAATACCCTTCTTTCCTCAAAAAATACCAATGTCTTTTTTCTTTACCGCAAAAACAAAAGATGACACTTCACAGCTGCCTAATCTAATTTGATGAGGTTTTATAAACCCCAACATTTCTCAGGCAACAAAAAAGACAGTTTTTTCTATTCTATCATAAAAATATCTGGTGATTGAAAGAGATCATGGAAAAAACTGTAAATTTCTTGTTTTTCTGATCTTTCTTTCAAACCTTCAAACATAAAGGCGAAAAGGAGCCAGCTCTACTCTGTTTGTTTCAACTGGCCGTCCCTTAGATTGTTTTTTGCATAAGGAAGGATCACCAGCTGCTTCAATGCTGATACTCAGTAAAATCTCCTAAGCTGTGCCAGATGGACAACAAATACATACATCGTCTATGTTAACCAAGCCTGACATTAAACTTAACTAGAAATGGCTGTTTTCAAGTGCTTCCACCATTTGATCTTCCGTCCAGACAGATACACCTAAGTCCTGCGCTTTTGTCAGCTTGCTGCCTGCTTCTTCTCCTGCCACAACAATATCTGTTTTTTTCGAGACGCTGCCGGTTACTTTTCCACCGAGACTTTCAATTTTCTCTTTGGCTGCTTCCCGAGTGTATTTTTCCAGTTTCCCGGTCAACACAACGGTTTTATCTTTAAAAGGAGATTCCACATCTTCCAGCTGTTCACTACGCAATCCTTTATACGTCAGATTCACTCCGGCTTTTTCAAACTCATCAAGTAGTTCATGCACTTCTTCATTCTCAAAATAAGTAACCAGACTGTCTGCAATAATATCACCGATAGAATCCAAAGCAACAATGGTCTCTTTGTCCGCCTGCGAAATTGTTCGAAGATCTCCAAAATACTCAGCCAATACTTTAGCTGCTTTAGCTCCGACATGGCGAATCCCTAGACCAAAAATCAGCCGCTCCACCGAATTTTCCTTACTTGCAGCAATCGCTGTATAAATGTTATGAGCAGATTTTTCTTTAATTTTATCCAGAGTCATCAGCTGTTCCTCTGTCAGGAAATACAGATCAGCTACATCTGAAACCAGTTCTTTATCAAACATCTGCTCTAAAACTCTGGGCCCCAATCCGTCAATGTTCATTGCATTTCTGGAAACAAAATGACTAAGCCCTTCTTTAATCTGGGCGGGACATTTAGGATTAATACAACGTAAAGCAACTTCTTCATCTAAATGAACCAGTTCACTGTTGCAGACCGGACAATGTGTTGGTGCCTCAAATTCTTTGCTGTCTTCCCCTCGCTTATCAAGCAGCACCTGAGAAACTTCTGGAATGATATCTCCGGCTTTATAAATAATCACGTGATCGTTCAATCGAATACCCTTCATATTGATAAAATCTACATTGTGAAGGCTTGCCCGGCTGACTGTCGTTCCGGCAACTCGGACTGGTGTCATAACAGCTGTTGGAGTCACCACTCCAGTACGTCCGATTGTCCATTCAATATTCTCAATCACAGTTTCAGCCTCTTCTGGAGGAAACTTATAAGCAATTGCCCAGCGTGGTGCTTTCACCGTAAATCCCAGCTCATCCTGCACATGAAAGTCATTGACTTTGATTACTATTCCATCAATTTCATAGGGCAGTTTTTCACGCTTCTCATGATATGCTTCAATATAAGCCCATACTTCATCAATATCCTTGCACAGTGTTTTCTCAGGATTGGTACGCAAGCCTATCTCAGACAGCTCTTCCAAAGCATCAAACTGTGTTTCAGCCTCCATCGGTCCAAAATCAGCCACAGCATATAAAAATGTACTTAAATTACGCTTTGCTGTAATAGCCGAATCCAACTGACGAAGACTGCCTGCTGCTGCATTCCTTGGATTGGCAAAAACATCCTTGCCAGCTTCTTCCCGCTCCTTGTTCAAATTGACAAATGATTGTTTCGGCATATAGCACTCGCCGCGAACCTCAATAGATACAGGCTTCTTCAATTTAAGCGGAATAGATTTCACCGTCTTGAGATTTTCAGTAATATTTTCTCCAACGGTTCCGTCTCCACGCGTCGCTCCCTGAACAAAGTCACCATCCACATATTTCAGCGAGATAGCCAAACCGTCAATTTTTAATTCACAGCAGTAGCTGACTTGTTGACCAGCCAGCTTTTGAACCCGCTCATCAAAAGCATAGATATCTCCTTTTGAAAATCCATCATTCAAACTGTACATTGGAACATCATGGGTTACTTTCTCAAACCCTTCCAATATTTTCCCGCCTACGCGCTGTGTCGGTGAATCAGATGTGATCAGATCAGGAAATTCTGTTTCAATATCCACAAGCTCCTGATACAGTCTGTCGTATACATGGTCTTCTACTGTCGGCTGATCCTCCACATAATATTCATGAGAATAGCTGATCAGCTGCTCTCTAAGTTCCTTTGAACGCTTTGCTGCCTGTTCCAAGGTCAATGGTTGATCCGTTCCCATCTGTGTTCTCCTCCTATATTTTTTCGATTGGCGCAAATGCAGCCAGCAGACGTTTAATCCCTTTTTCCGGAAATGCAATATCCAACTCAAGATCTTTTCCATTGCCTCCGGTCTTAACGATCGTCCCTGTTCCCCAAGCTTTGTGTTTCACTTTATCTCCTGCTTTCCAGTCCATCGCTTCACCGCCGCTGGCTATTTTATCTGTAACTGATTTTTGCGTCGGCTGACTATAAGCAGGTTTAAAAATCCTTGGTTCCCGCTGCTGAACAGTTCTTTGCTGCGATGAAAAATCAACACCCTGTCTGTTAAACAGCTCTTCTTCAATTTCTTCCAGAAAACGGCTTGGACGATTGTACTGCGTTTTTCCATATAAGGTACGAGAAAAAGCATTTGTCATATACAGCACTTCTTCTGCTCTTGTAATTCCAACATAGGCAAGGCGGCGCTCTTCTTCCAGTTCATGTTCTTCAAGCATGGCACGAGAGAGAGGAAATATCCCTTCCTCCAGACCAATCAGGAAGACTACTGGGAACTCCAGCCCTTTGGCTGCATGTAAAGTCATCAGAGTTACCTGTGAAGTACTTTCTTCAAAATCATCAAGATCTGATACCAAGGCCAAATCATTCAGGAAAACAGCCAGCTTTTCTTCCGGTGCTTCCGCTTCTTCTTCATTCTGACGGGCATAGCGTTTATCAAATTCCTGCGTAACACTTAGAAATTCATCAAGATTTTCAAGCCTCGTCTGTGATTCCAAATTATTTTGTGCAACCAAATCATCTTTATAACCGCTTCGATCCAGCACTTCTTTGACCAGCTCAGTAATTGTCAGATAAGGAACCATTTGAGTCAGCTCCTGAATCATCAAGCCAAATCCCCCCAGCTCTTTCCCTGCTTTACCAGAAATATTGGCAAGCTCCACATTCTGAGCCGCTTCCAGCATAGACCAGCCATGCATGACAGAAAAACCTCTCAATTTATCGACCGATGTTTTTCCAATTCCACGCTTCGGCGAATTGACGATTCGTTCAAAGCTCAAAGAATCCATAGGATTGGAGATAATGTTCAAGTACCCCAGAATATCTTTGATCTCTTTCCGATCATAGAATTTGTGCCCGCCAATCATCGTATAAGGAATATTCGATTTCAGCAGCATCTCTTCCATTACACGCGACTGTGCGTTTGTTCTGTAAAGAACTGCAAAATCACCATAGATTCGATCATTGTCTGCCATTTCTTTTTGAATTTGCTGAACAACAAACTGTGTCTCTTCACGTTCGCTGTTTCCGCGGTAATAGACAATTTTTTCACCGTCATCATTCTCAGTCCAAAGGCTTTTATCTTTCCTATTTCGATTATTGCCGATTACATTATTGGCGGCAGATAAGATTTTTTTGGTTGAACGATAGTTTTGTTCCAGTAAAATGACTGAAGCATCAGAATAATCTGTTTCAAAATCCAGAATATTCTGCATATCAGCTCCCCGCCAGCCGTAGATACTTTGATCTGCATCTCCTACTACACAAAGATTTCGGAAGCGTTCAGCCAGCATATTGACAAGCATGTATTGTGCATGGTTTGTATCCTGATATTCATCTACATGAATATAGTGAAACTTATTTTGATAATATCCCAGTGTATCCGGCTGTTCATTAAACAAGCGAATTGTATTCATGATCAGATCGTCAAAATCCATACATTGATTGTTTCTCAGCTCTTTCTGATATTTAGCGTAACACTTAGCGGCAATTTCCTCATATTGGCTGCCCTGAAGCTCAGCCATTTTTTCAGGTGTCTGCAATGCATTTTTTGCATTGCTGATGGTTCCCAGTATTGTTCTTGGATCATATTTTTTTGCATCAATATTCAGTTCGGCAAGTACTCGTTTCATCAAAGTCCGCTGCTCTGAGGTGTCTATAATTGTAAAGTTCCGATTGTAGCCGATCTGGTCCACATCCCGGCGGAGTATTCTTACACACATTGAGTGAAAAGTCGAAATCCAGACATCCTCACCGCCATGCGCCAACAATCGAGCCACTCGTTCTTTCATTTCTTTAGCTGCTTTATTGGTAAATGTAATTGCCAAAATATTCCATGGATTGACATTCTTCTCTTCAATTAAGTAAGCAATTCTATGAGTTAAAACCCGCGTCTTTCCACTGCCGGCACCGGCCATAACTAAAAGCGGTCCCTCTGTATGTAAAACAGCTTCTTTCTGTTTAGGATTCATCCCTTGAATCAAGGCGTTTTTTGGAGCCATTTTCAACGTCCTCCCTTAAATTTCAATCCTTACTATTATACCAAATAAATGGGGGAAATTCTTTAAAAAGACCTGTTGATTTTAACAATTTATTCTGCAGCAGCTTCAAGAATTGATTATTCTTCTAAAACCAGTTGTTTCTTTAATATTAAAATAGAAAATGAACTGTTTTATCCCAAATTTCTGCTGCTAAAATTCAATTTTTTGGTTAAATACAGATACATTTAAATGTTTTTAGATGTTTTTGACTGTTTTTGATTGATTTTTATTATTCAGCATGATAATATATCAGTGAAATGAGGGATGGAAATGCTTACAGAAGAACGTCATAAAAAAATAAAGGAGCTGTTGGAGCAGCAGTCAATTGTAAAATCCCAAGATTTAACTTCTTACCTTAACGCTTCAGAATCAACTATTAGAAGGGACCTGCAGGACCTTGAAAAAGCAGGACTTCTGGAAAGAATTCATGGCGGCGCCAAAATAAAAAATGATTTAGGTACTGAACAGTCAATGATTGAAAAATCAGTCAAAAACGTTCAAAACAAACAACTTATTGCAGAGACTGCCGCTGATCAGGTAGCTGACGGAGATGTTATTTACCTTGATGCGGGGACAACAACGCTGGAAATGATTCCTTTTTTAGCCCTAAAAAAGATCACAGCTGTCACTAATTCGGTGCATCATGCAGCCAAGCTGGTTGATCTGAATATCAACACAATTATATTGGGCGGAACATTAAAGCTTTCAACTAAAGCAATTATCGGGGCATCCGGCATGGAGCAGCTGCAGCAATTCAGATTTAATAAAGCTTTCATGGGAATGAATGGTGTACATCCTGAATTTGGCTTAACTACCCCTGACCCCGAAGAAGCAGCTTTAAAAAGGCTGGCAATCCAGCACGCAGATCAGGCATTTATTTTAGCAGATCAAAGCAAGCTAAACAAAATTACGTTTACCAAAGTAGCTGATTTAGATAGTGTAATTTTACTGACAGATTATTGTCCGGAAGATCTGTTGAAAGAGTTTCAGGAAAAAACAACAGTTAAGGAGGTTTCAAAATGATTTATACAGTAACTCTTAATCCTTCCATCGATTATATTGTCCACGTCAACCATCTGGAAATCGGCGGGTTGAATCGAATGCAAACTGATATAAAGCTTCCCGGAGGAAAAGGGATCAATGTTTCCAGAGTTTTGAAAAGAATGTCCATTGAATCTACTGCAATGGGATTTATCGGAGGATTTACCGGAACCTTTATTTCAGATTGGCTTTCCTCAGAAAAGATCAAAACAAGCTTTACTGGAGTGAAGGACGATACGCGTATCAATATTAAGCTGAAATCTGATCAGGAAACTGAAATAAATGGTACTGGTCCAGTAATATCTGATGAAGAAGCAGAGCAATTAAAAGTACAATTTTCAGTCCTTTCTCCCGGTGACATTGTCATCCTCTCAGGGAGCACTCCGCCAAGTCTTCCTGTCGGCTTTTATAAAGAGCTGATAGAGCTGGTTACTTCAAGCGGTGCTGAATTTGTAATTGATACTACCGGAGAGGATTTAAAGATCGCTCTAGGTAAGCGACCTTTAGTAGTTAAGCCTAACAATCATGAACTGGCTGAACTTTATCAGACATCTTTTACGAGTGTATCAGACATATTGCCATACGGTCAGCAACTTTTAAAAGAAGGTGCAAAATACGCTATTGTATCAATGGCCGGTGATGGTGCTCTCCTCTTCACAAAAGAAGCTGTTTATCAATCCAATGTATTAAACTATCCATTAAAAAATTCTGTAGGTGCAGGCGATTCAATGATTGCCGGATTCGTCGGAAAATTTTCAGAAACCAATGATCCAATTGAAGCATTCAAATGGGGGGTTGCCTGCGGAAGTGCTACTGCTTTTTCAGATGATCTGGCAGCTGCTGAGCTTATCAATAAACTGGTTAACGAAGTTAAAATAAAAAAAATGTAAAGGGAGGAACAACATTATGGACATCAAAGATTTACTTATCAAAGACGTCATGATTATGGATTTACAAGCAACAGACAAACAAGAAGCCATTGATGAAATGGTTGCTAAAATGTATGCCGGCGGTCGTATCTCCGATATCCAAACATACAAAGAGGGGATCTTAGCACGAGAAGCGCAAACTTCAACTGGATTGGGCGATGGAATTGCTATGCCTCATGCCAAAAATAATGCGGTTAAAGAGGCTACCGTTTTGTTTGCAAAAAGCAGGAAAGGCATTGACTATGAATCTCTGGACGGACAGCCTGTTTACTTGTTCTTTATGATTGCGGCTCCTGAAGGTGCAAACGATACCCATCTTCAAGCATTGGCGGCTCTTTCCAAATTACTGGTTAATCCCGATTTTGTTGCACAATTGAAAAATGCGAAAACACCAGAACAAGTTCAGGAACTGTTTCAGTCTGCAGAACAAAAAAGACGAGAAGCAGAACAGCAGGAACAAGCACTGCAGGCTTCCCCAAAAGCTGGAGAAAAATTTATCGTAGCAGTCACTGCCTGCCCTACTGGTATTGCCCATACTTATATGGCCGAAGATGCACTCAAGAAGAAAGCTAAAGAAATGGGTATTGAAATCAAGGTAGAGACAAATGGCTCAGAAGGAATTAAAAACAAGCTGACTGCTGAAGAAATTGCCCGTGCTGACGGAGTTATCGTTGCGGCAGATAAAAAAGTGGAAATGAATCGTTTTAATGGAAAAAATCTGGTAAACCGACCTGTCAGTGATGGAATTCGCAAGCCAGAAGAACTTATAGATTTGGCAGTAAGCAACAATGCCCCTGTTTTCCACGGAAAAGATGATGGCTCTCATTCTGCTGAAGACGATGCTGCTGAAGGCTCCGTTGGTTCAAGAATTTATAAGGATTTGATGAATGGTGTTTCTCATATGCTTCCTTTCGTCATTGGCGGCGGAATTGCTATTGCTCTTTCATTTATGATTGACCAGTTTTTAGGTGTTCCACAGGATCAGTTGGCGAGTTTGGGAAGCTACAACGAAGCAGCAAGCTGGTTCAATCAGATAGGCAGTGCGGCTTTCGGCTTTATGCTGCCTGTATTAGCTGGTTTTATTGCATCTAGTATAGCCGACCGACCTGGATTAATTGTTGGATTTGCTGCAGGAGCTTTAGCAAATACTGGAGGAGCAGGTTTCCTTGGCGCACTTATTGGTGGCTTCCTTGCAGGCTATGTCATTGTTCTTTTGAAAAAGCTTTTCCGAAATCTGCCGAAATCTCTAGATGGAATTAAAACAATTCTGTTTTATCCGGTATTTGGTTTATTGATTACCGGGGCAGCAATGCTGCTTATTAATATTCCTATGAAAGTAATCAATGATGGTTTAAACAGTTTCCTGCTAGGGCTTGACGGAACAAACGCAGCTTTACTAGGTGCCCTGCTGGCAGGCATGATGGCTGTTGACTTAGGCGGACCAATTAATAAAGCCGCTTATGTTTTCGGAACTGCTTCCATTGCAACTTCTTTAACAGAAGGCGGCAGTGTGATTATGGCAGCTGTAATGGCAGGAGGAATGGTTCCTCCGCTGGCTATCTTTATTGCTACTTTATTATTCAAAAACAAGTTTACACAAGATCAAAAAGATGCAGGACTGACCAATCTGATTATGGGACTGTCTTTTGTAACAGAAGGAGCAATTCCGTTTGCTGCAGCCGATCCGCTTCGGGTGATTCCCGGATTTATTGTCGGCTCTGCATTGACAGGTGCCTTGGTCGGCGGAATGGGTATTCGTCTCTTAGCTCCTCACGGCGGTATTTTCGTTGCATTGCTGCTAAACAATCCAATCATGTACTTGCTGTTCATCGCAGTGGGTGCTCTTGTCTCAGCGATTGTGGTCGGCTCATTAAAGAAATCTGTTATTGAAGTGAAAGCTTAAATTTATAAAAAAGCTGCCGGGAATCAATTTCCCGGCAGCTTTTTTAATGCCCTTACAACCTGTTTGCATTTCATTCTTCTTCTACTGCCATTTTCAAGTTCTTTGCTTCAAGCTGAGTATTACTCAGAAAAGCCACTCTTAAATGATTTTTTGCTTTGTCTAAATCAAAATAAGTCACTTCCTTCTCCTGATTTAAATTACTGATAGTTACATCATAGAGTTTTTCATACAGAGGCTCCAAAGGAAGCTCCTTCAGAAACTGATCCGGTAAATAGAAGCGCAGCACTGCAATGTATGATTCATATCTTTCATCCATGATATCTATTTCAAGATATTGACGAATATAAAATTCATAAGCAGAGAGCCCTTCGTCAAGAGTCAGTTCCGGATTTAAGACGCGATAATTCATCATTTTTTTTCCCTCATGGTCAATCCATGGAAAATACGCCTGTACATTTAAAATTCCTCTTGTTCGATTTTCTGAATATTCCTTTCTAATATAATCACTGCTGCGAGTCACAAAATAAGTTGCTTTCTTTTTTTCAACTGGTTGAAGCTGATCGTTTTGATACTGAACAGTCTGTACCGCCTGATCAATGAATGCAAATTCTATTAATGGCGGCCGTAATACGCCTACTCCGTTGGTCCACACCAGCTGATCAAAGCCTATCTGTTCTCTGAAAAAGCACTGATATTTCTGATTGACTTCAGCTTCCCATTTAAAAGGATCTAAATACAAAGAAATTTTCACCATATCATTTTGCAGCTCTTCAATAGTTTGCACCTGCTGTACTTCCAGGAAAATCTGTCTTGGAATAATCTGAAAATATAGATTGGAATAATACATTTTCCAGCATGAGGTCATACATAACCCTTTATAATAAATATCATAGCCCGAAAAAAGATTACAATCAACGACAATCTCCTTGTTGTAGTTGTAACGCTTCGGCAGTTTTTCCAATTCATCTTGGCTTTGAAAATCCCGTTTATCCAGTCTTTCCACATTATTATACAAATATTCATCCAGTGATCGAATATACCCGTAAGTCCCATTTTTTTCCATTCTCAGATCACAGTAATTTTCAACCATTTTGTGATAAGCTGAAAAGATACTGGCATCGAAAATGTTTCTCTCCACAATCGTCAATCCTGAGATATGTACTTGAAACTCGCCTCCAGCTGCTCGGATCTTCAGCCAAAGATTACTTTCTGGAGTCAGCTGCTCAAATGCTTCTTTTATTCTAAACAAATTGAAAGCTTCCGTTTCTCCATCATTTATCCGAAATATTTCAGGATCAGTTAAAATCCTGACAAAACTGACCCAGTCCTTCAGCAGTTCTGTCAGTTCATCTTTTGAATTGCTGCTTAAGTGCGACAACATATATATTTTTTCAGTTTTTCTCATTTCATCCACCTCTATCACAATCCGATTCACATTGATAACTGAACAGCCCGCTGCTTTATTAGCAAGCGGAAGAATCGATTTATTTGTAGAAAAAGAGTCTTGACCTCTTTTAGCATAATCAATTGCTGCTTAAAATAAAACTTTTCCATAATAACCGAAAATCTATACGTTTAAACTATAGCATACGCAAATTAATTATACCATTTTTGATACTTCACAGAATTTAGAGGTTGACAAAAAAACGGGATCAGATAAATTTATCACCGACCCCGTTTCGTATTATAAAATTATTTTTCTACTGCTGTTTCAGTAACAACTTCTACAGCTTTTTTCATGCGGATATCATGTTTCAGCATGTCCTCAGTCAACACGCGACGAACCTGATCTTCCGGCATATTATATTGTTCAGCCAAATCTTTGATTTCAGCCTCAATATCTTCTTTTGTTGCTTCAATTTTTTCAGCTTCAGCAATCGCTTCAATCACAAGATTTGTTTTTGTACGATTTTCAGCTTCACCTTCAAATTGTTTATGAAGATCAGCTTCCGTTGTACCTGTTAACTGGTAATACATATCTGGAGCAATTCCCTGACGCTGCATGTTGTTCAGGAATTCATCCATTGAACGGTGAACTTCATCATGTACCATTACATGCGGAAGATCAACGATCTCAGCATTTTCAACAGCTAAACGAATTGCAGCTTCGTCTTTTGCTTCTTCAGCAGCTTCATTTTTTGATTTAGTAAGCTCTGTACGATATTTTTCTTTTAATTCAGCTAATGTTTCAACTGAATCATCAACATCTTTAGCAAAGTCATCATCAAGCTCTGGCAGTTCTTTACCTTTCACTTCATGTACTTTTACTTTGAAGACAGCTTCCTGCCCCGCAAGATCTTCAGCCTGATAATCTTCAGGGAAAGTTACGTTTACTTCTGTCTCTTCTCCTGCTTTTTTACCAACTAACTGATCTTCAAATCCTGGAATGAAAGAATTTGAACCTAGCTCAAGAGAATAATTTTCTCCTTTTCCGCCATCAAATGCTTCCCCAGCTTTAAATCCTTCAAAATCGATAACTACAGTATCACCAGTTTCAGCTGGTTCGTCTTCTTTAATTACAAGCTCTGCTTGAGATGCCTGTTCATGAGCAAGACGTTCTTCAACATCTGCTTCTGTTACTTCACGATCCTGTTTTTCAACAGTCAGTTTTTTATACTCACCAAGTTTTACTTCAGGTTTCACTGTTACTTCTGCTGTAATTACCCAGTTTTCACCTTTATTCATACTTTCAACATCAATTTTTGGTTGAGAAACCGGATCAATATCCGCTTCCTTAACTGCTGCTTCATAAGCTTCAGGTAAAACAGCGTTTAATGCATCTTCGTACAATGCTTCTTCACCATACATACGGTTAAACACCTGACGAGATACTTTTCCTTTACGGAAACCTGGAACATTAAGATTTTTCTTTACTTTATCGAATGCTTTTTTCAACCCTTTTTCGATTGTTTCGCTATCGATTGAAAAAGTTAGGACACCATCATTTGTGCCTTTTTTTTCCCATTTCGCAGACATTAAATTCCCTCCGAATAACATTTATTTATACATCATAGTTATGTTATGCATACCTTTAAATAGTACACTATCACTGGAAAAATGTAAATATTTTAGGGTGAAACAGTCAAAAATAATTATTTTTCCTGTAAAAATGAAACTGCAGTATACAATTAATCAAATGCTCAGCCGCCAAATCAACAATTTCAACAGCTGATACGGGGCTTTTCACGCTGACTATCAGTTATTTTCTGCTTCCGGGATTGGTTCAGTTAAAATGATGGTCCCAAACAGGTCACAGTAAGCAATCGTCATTGTTTCCAAATCAGAGACCCAATAACTGATACCGGACTTCCCGGCAAGTTCACAAAACTGCTCAAAATTTATCACCCCAGCCTGAGCTTGCTTAACCGCTTCTGTGATTCCGTTGAAGCTTGTTTCTTTTTCTACAATTTTCGGAACCCCATTCATTTTCATATCAACAAATGAATGTGCATCATGATACCGATACAGTCCTTCTGCAACAAAATACTCATATTTGTTAACATTTAATGCTTTGAATGCTCTAATCAACTGTGGAAATCCTCCAGTATCCGTTTCTTCGTTAACTACCTGTTCGATCGCTTTATAATTTAACGACATTTTTCTTCCTCCCTCAGCCCTGCAACTCTATTTAAGCACAATATGATTTTACTGACAAATTTCCTGAAACCATCTGTTCGTTCTGCCTGCTGGAACCTTTTTTCTTAGCCTCAAGCCTTTTCATTTTAGGGCTCTTTATTTCAGCATGCTGGCAGCTTAAACGTATAGCTCCAAAAAGCTGATAACTGACTGCTCCATTCACTCAATTATCAATACCTGCCTCCCCATTGTTTTCATTTTTCAACAAAAAAAGCCTTCACCCGCAATCACGAGCGAAGACTGTACTGCTTGCTTATTTAGTGAACTCTTCTACCAGCTCAACAACTTCTTCCATTGTATCGCACTCATTTAATGCACGATCCGCAAGCTCAGCCATTTTACCAGTATCAAGACGTTTCATTAAACTACGTGTTTTAAGAATAGATGTAGCACTCATTGAGAACTCATCCAGACCCATACCTACTAAAAGTGGTACTGCTGTTTGATCTCCAGCCATCTCTCCGCACATACCTGCCCACTTACCTTCAGCATGAGCTGAATCAATAACGTTTTTAATCAAACGCAAAATAGACGGGTTGTATGGTTGGTATAAGTATGAAACGCGTTCGTTCATACGATCAGCGGCCATTGTATACTGGATCAAATCATTTGTCCCAATACTGAAGAAGTCAACTTCTTTAGCAAATTTGTCTGCAATTACTGCTGCTGCTGGAATTTCAATCATGATACCTACTTGAATAGTATCAGACACTTCGATTCCTTCACTTACTAATTTTTGTTTTTCTTCTTCAAAGATCTTTTTAGCAGCTCTGAATTCTTTCAGAGTAGCGACCATTGGGAACATGATACGCAGATTGCCATGAATAGAAGCACGAAGCAATGCACGCATCTGTGTGCGGAACATCTCATCTCCCTGTTCTGACAAGCTGATTCGTAATGCCCGATAGCCTAGAAACGGGTTCATTTCATGAGGCAATTTAAGATAAGGAAGTTCCTTGTCTCCACCGATATCCATTGTACGGACAACAACCGGTTTGCCTTCCATTCCTTCTAGAACCGCTTTATATGCTACATACTGATCTTCCTCAGTTGGAAAATCAGGAGAATCCATATATAGAAATTCTGTACGGTATAAACCAACAGCTTCTCCGCCGTTCTTATGAACACCATCTAAATCTTTCGGTGTTCCAATGTTGGCAGCCAATTCAAAATGTTTGCCGTCAGCAGTTTCAGTTTTTGTATTTTTCAGCTTTTCCCATTCAGCTTTCAGATCAGCATATGCCTTTCCTTTTGCTTCAAAGTCAGCTTTTTCAGCATCAGAAGGGTGAATAATCACATCTCCGTCAATACCGTTAACTGCCAGAATATCTCCTGCTTTTACTTTGCCGGTGATTTCCATTGTTCCTACAATTGCAGGAATTTCAAGTGAGCGAGCCATAATCGCTGAGTGAGAAGTACGTCCGCCAATATCAGTAACAAAAGCTTTTACATACGTTCTATCCAGCTGAGCTGTATCACTTGGAGTTAAATCATGCGCAACAACGATTACTTCTTCGTTAATCATTGAAGGATTCGGCAATGTTACGTTCAGCAAATGCGCCAGCACACGTTTAGCTACGTCACGAATATCCGCAGCACGTTCCTGCATGTATGCATTGTCATCCATTGCTTCGAACATACCGATATACATATCAGTAACTTCTTTTAAAGCTGCTTCAGCATTTACTGTGTTGTCTTGAATATTTTGTTTAATCTGTCCAATCATTTCCGGATCAGCTAAAACCATTAAGTGTGCATCAAAAACCTGTGCTTCTTCTTCACCAAGACTTTTTGCTGCCTTTTCTCTGATAGCTTGAAGTTCCATTGCAGACTCTGCCAAAGCATCATCCAAACGTTTTTCTTCTGCTGCAGTATCCTCTACAGATACCTTTTTAAATGACAAGTCTGGTTGAACAAGAAGATAGGCCTTAGCAATTGCAACACCATCACTTGCGGCAATCCCCTTTAACATCTCAGACATTATTCTGACAATCCTTCTTTTTTCATAGTATCAACAATAGCAGCCATTGCTTCTGCTTCGTCAACACCATCTACAGAAATTGTAACATCAGAGCCCTGACCAACACCAAGAGACATAACACCCATGATTGATTTAAGGTTAACTGATTTACCTTTGTACTCTAAATTAATATCAGAGTTGAATTTACTTGCAGTTTGTACTAATAATGTAGCTGGACGAGCATGAATCCCTGTTTCTGCTACAACGTGAAAATCTTTCTTTTCCATATGAATCGGTCTCCTTCGTAAGTAAAATATTTTAATGTTAGGGGGCTCCAGTGATAGAATCACTGTCTGGAAACAACCCTTTCAATTTTTAAGATTACCATTTTTTTTACCTTGTTACAACTGTTTTTGCCGATTTTTTAAGGAATTGCGGAAACCTTTTCAATTAATCTGTTAATCGGTAAATAATTCTTCCATTCAGTCCCGCTTCACCTACGATTCTTGTTCGATCAGGAAGAATCTTCCACGCTTCCCTGAAAAGGTCGAAATCATTTTTTTCAACAACAATTTCAACGATCTCTCCGACCTTCAGCTGTTGAATTTTTTCTTCAAATGGATTTTCAAACATCGAAAACATCCCTCCTTTTTTCCACTGCTTCCATTTTAATTGAAACTCCATTTTTTGTCTAAGCTAATTGCTTTAACAAGCTGAAAATATGTCTTGATTTCATTACATTTTTTGAGTTAAATTACTTGATTCTGTGAGCAAACATGCTATAATATCTTCAAAGGTCAATAAAGGTCAGTTTCTATTTTGACCTTTTCAGCAGACTTTATTTTAGTCTTACGAAGTGAAAGGACGTGTTATAGCAGATGATTTGTCAAAACTGTAATCAAAATGAAGCCACAATTCACCTATACGCCAATGTCAATGGTCAAAGAAAGCAGCTGGACTATTGTCAAAGCTGTTATCAGAAATTAAAATCTCAGTCAAATAATTCTTCTCCAACGATGTCACAAGACCCCTTTGGTTTTGGAAGCTTGGATGATTTATATCGTTCACTGTCCCGTCAAATGCAGCAAAATGATCAACCAGGTCAACAAATTCCACCTGCACAGTTCGGCGGAGGAAATGGTTTTAACGGACAGCCTCCTGAAAGACCCGGACAGGCAGAAGGTCTGCTGGGTGAATACGGCATTAATATTACCGAAGCTGCCAGAAACGGAGATATTGATCCTGTTATCGGGCGTGATAAAGAAATTAAACGCGTGATAGAAATTTTAAATAGAAGAACAAAAAACAACCCCGTTCTGATCGGTGAACCCGGTGTCGGTAAAACAGCCGTAGTTGAAGGTCTCGCTCAAAAGATTGTTGACGGAGATGTCCCTCAAAAGCTTCTTGAAAAGGAAGTCATTCGACTTGATGTCGCATCTCTTGTTCAGGGAACCGGTATCCGAGGACAATTTGAAGAACGGATTCAAAAATTGGTCGAAGAAATTAAAACGGCTGAAAATATTATTCTGTTCATCGATGAAGTTCACGAGCTTGTCGGTGCAGGTGCTGCCGGGGATGGAAACATGGATGCAGGGAATATTTTAAAACCAGCTCTGGCTCGCGGAGAACTTCAAATGGTTGGTGCAACAACTTTAAGCGAGTACCGCATTATTGAAAAAGATGCTGCCCTTGAACGTCGGATGCAGCCGGTTCGTGTCGATGAGCCTTCTGTTGAGGAAACCATTGCAATATTACAGGGACTGCAAAAACGCTATGAAGATTATCATCACGTAAAATACACAGATGAAGCGATCAAAGCAGCAGCCTATCTTTCCAACCGTTACATTCAGGATCGTTTCCTGCCGGATAAAGCAATTGATCTGCTGGATGAATCCGGATCAAAAATGAATTTGACTATTCAAATTGCTGATCCAAAAACAATTGAGAAGAAGCTGGCAGAAGCCGAACAACAAAAACAACAGGCATCTGCAGAAGAAGACTTTGAAAAAGCAGCCTATTACCGTGATCAAATCAATAAGCTGCAGCGGATGAAAGAAAAACAGGTCAGTGACGAAGAAACACCTGTCATCGATGAAAAGATCATTGAAGCAATTGTGGAGCAGCGTACAGGTATTCCTGTCGGCGAATTGAAAGAAAAGGAACAGACACAGTTGAAAAATCTGGCAGAAGATCTAAAAGCCAATGTAATCGGGCAAGATGACGCTGTGGATAAAGTTGCTAAAGCAATTCGAAGAAATCGGGTCGGTCTCGGCAAAAAGAACCGCCCAATCGGCTCATTTCTGTTTGTCGGACCAACAGGTGTCGGTAAAACTGAACTGGCTAAACAGCTGGCATTTGAACTATTTGGTTCGGAAGATACCATGATTCGTTTCGATATGAGTGAATATATGGAAAAACACAGTGTGGCGAAACTAATTGGTTCCCCTCCTGGCTATGTAGGCTATGAAGAAGCTGGTCAGCTGACAGAAAAAGTACGTAGAAATCCTTACAGTCTGATCCTGCTGGATGAAATTGAAAAAGCACATCCGGATGTTCTGCACATGTTCCTGCAAATTCTTGATGATGGCCGCCTGACTGATGCTCAGGGAAGAACGGTAAGCTTTAAGGATACCATTATTATCATGACCAGCAATGCTGGAAGCGGAAAAATTGAAGCAAATGTCGGCTTCGGTGCAGCACGTGAAGGAATTACTCGTTCGATTTTAGGACAATTAAACAATTTCTTCACTCCTGAATTTCTTAACAGATTTGACGGGATTGTTGAATTCAAAGCTTTGGATAAGGAAGATTTGCTGAAGATTGTCAGCCTGATGCTGGATGAAGTAAATCAATTACTTGCATCTCAAAAGCTGCATATCGAAGTACCAACAGAAGTGAAACAAAAACTGGTTGATCTCGGTTATGATCCTGCCATGGGTGCCCGCCCACTGCGTCGGACTATTCAGGAACATATTGAAGATGGTATTGCAGAATATTATTTGGATCACTCCAGCGAACATCAGCTGGCTGCAGAGTTAACGGATGAAGGAAAAATCATCGTAACTTCTGAAGAAGCTGTTGATGAAACCAAGTCAGAGTAAACAACAATTTTTTTGATTAGATAATAGCAATTAACGATCAGACCGAGATGAATAAGACAGTGGTCTGATCGTTTTTTATCCAAACTGTCAATAGTGTTGAAAAAAGTAAAATATTAGTCTTCTTTCCATCGTATTTTATGATAAAATTTAAGCAGAATTCTTTTTATTTGAAAAAAAAAGTTTATAATTAAAGTGTGTTATATTTTACATAATTGGTATGGACGAATTTATCCGGAAGTTGAGGTGAAAATATGAAACTAGTTAACGTTACAAACAGCCATAGAAAACTGGTAAATAAACAGTTGGAAAATACAGATGCTCATTTTGTGAAAGTCTATTCTGAAGGAAATACAACCGTTGTTTATTCCGAAGCAGAAAAGCATGTTGAAATTTTGATTTTAAATCAAAAACGGGCAATCCGAAAAACGGAAACCAACGAAATTTTAAAGTTCTTTTTAAGGAGACTGCCTAAAGAACTGATTGAAAAGGAAAAAATAGAAACAATCGAAATAAAAGGCATTACAGAAATATCGATTCCATTGTCACAAGCACTGGTTAGAAATTGAGAAGGAACAGATTCCTCTTTTTGAGAAACACTCAAGACGACGAGTCTGTTCCTTCTGTTTATCAGAAAATAGTCTAACCACTCTCTCCTCTATCGCCTGATTATTTTATCTCTGTCTGTATAACGAGTATTTCATATGGCTGAAACACGATATCCGGCCGAACATTTTTTCCTACAAGCATACCTTCAGCTTCTTCTGCAATTTGAATCTGTCTAACAGCCTCATAATAAGGTTGAATCGCTGACCAAAAACTTCACAGCTTTGAACTGAAACTGCGGGCAATCTTTAATAATCAAAGGATTAGCTAACTGCAGATTTCCTGCTGTTCCTTTAATAAGCCTGACTTTAATAGTATAGGGTACTCTACATGATTAGTTGTACTAAACAATAGTGTCTCCCCCTGATAATCCAAAGCATCAACATCTGCTCCAGCATTAATCAGCGCTTCCAGATTCTTCACCCCATAGCCCGCATAATTGTGAAGAGCAGTTCTCTGCTGGTGATCCTGCATATTGATATTCGCATTTTATTCCATCAATCAAATAATGAATGTTTCCCGAATTTCTCTGATACTGAATACATTGGCTTTGTTATAGCCAAATAAGCTGCCACCTGACTATTCTCAAAATTTTTTTATTTCTTCACGATTTCCACGTTCGCAGATTTCTTCAAAATCCTTTGACACCGTTTCTCTCTTAGCCATAACACTCTTCGTTTCGTTAGTTGCATTTCTATTATAACGGGCAGAAGTATAAAATTGCAGACTGTTTCTATCATTATTCTTTCGGACGGTAACTTTGCAGAAAAGCTTGAAAAATCATGCTTCTATATTTTCACTAAATCTTCTAAATTCAAAAAAACTAGCATCAAAAAGCGAAGCAAGAGCTCAATCTATGCTTATCACAGATTTTGCTCTCACTTCGCATCCTTTTATTATAGTAAGCTGCTTAATTCAACATCTGGGTACTTGTCGGCAAACCAGCGCATTGCAAATTCATTTTCAAACAAGAACAGAGGCTGATCAAAACGATCCTTCGCCAAAATATTCCTACTTGAGCTCATGCGTTCATCCAAATCCTCTGGTTTAATCCAGCGGGCAATTTTAGAGCCCATCGGTGTCATGACCACTTCTGAGTTATATTCATTATTCATTCGATGCTGGAATACTTCAAATTGCAGCTGCCCCACTGCTCCGATAATATACTCTTCTGTCAGGTAAGTTTTATAAAGCTGAATAGCGCCCTCCTGAACCAGCTGGTACATCCCTTTATGGAAAGATTTTTGCTTCATTACATTTTTAGCAGTAACTTTCATAAACAATTCTGGTGTAAACGAAGGCAGCTCTTCATATTTCACTTTTAACTTCCCTTCGTACAGAGTATCTCCAATTTGATAGTTCCCTGTATCGTAAACGCCAATAATGTCTCCGGCAACAGCCTCGTCCACATTTTCTCTCGCATCAGCCATAAATTGGGTTACATTGCTCAACTTTATTTTCTTATCCGTCCGTTCAAGCACAATATCCATTCCGCGTTCAAATGTTCCTGAACAAATTCTGACAAAAGCAATTCTATCCCTGTGTGCAGGATTCATATTTGCCTGAATCTTAAAAACAAAACCTGAAAACTCTTCTTCATAAGGGCTGATTTCTTTACCATCTTCTGTTTTATGCCCGTAAGGTGATGGAGCAAACTTCAGGAAAGTTTCCAAAAAAGTCTGAACACCAAAATTAGTCAAGGCCGAACCGAAAAATACAGGTGTCTGATTTCCCTGTGCTATTTTTTCTTCATCAAAAGCATCTCCAGCTTCCAACAGCAGCTCAACATCCTCCAGTGCCTGATGATAAAGGTTATTCTCATTTAACGAATGACTTTCAGGGATTGTTCCATTTGTTAAAGGAATGTACTTTTCACTATTATTTGTCTCCGGTCGATAAACTTCGACTCTCTGATTATAAATATCATACAAGCCTTCCAGACCTTTACCCATACCGATCGGCCAGTTCATAGGATAAGATTCAATATCCAGCAGTTCCTCAAGCTCCTCAAGCAAATCCAGCGGCTCTCTTCCATCTCTGTCCAATTTATTAATAAAGGTGAAAATAGGAATTCCTCTTTTCTTAACAACCTGGAAAAGTTTTTTCGTTTGGGCCTCAATCCCTTTGGCACTGTCAATAACCATGACAGCACTATCCACTGCCATTAATGTTCTGTAAGTATCTTCGGAAAAATCCTCGTGCCCTGGAGTATCCAATATATTCACTCGTTTTCCATCATAATCAAACTGCATAACTGAACTCGTTACAGAAATTCCCCGCTGCTTTTCAATCTCCATCCAGTCAGATTTTGCAAAATTCCCAGTCTTTTTTCCCTTAACTGTTCCTGCCTGACGAATCGCTCCACCAAATAACAGCAGCTGTTCAGTGATTGTTGTTTTCCCTGCATCCGGGTGGGAAATAATCGCAAACGTTCGACGACTGTCAACCTGTTTTTTCAAATTAGGATTATTCATGTGTTCTTCTCCATTCCAATCAAAGTAAAAGTATATAATATAACTCAATTTATCTACATTTTCTACTCTCCTCTGTTAAATTCAACTAGTGTAGTATATCATGGAAGTAGTACGGATTTCAAAAAGATTCAAACATACAGGAATAAAAAAACAAGTTTTATTTAATATCTTATTTTGTTTTTCGTTATTTTTTAATTGACTTATTTATACTATAAATGATACTTTGTTGATTGAACATATCACTTGACTGGGGAGTAGTCGACAGATAAACACGCTTGTCAGAATTATCTTATAATCATAAAAAATACAAGGAGGGGCTTTTTATGTTTGAAGAACTTATTCTGGAAGATATTACTAAAAGAAAGCTGACTTTATTTAATTTGCTAGCATATTTACCTGATGATTATTATAGCATCAACTTTTTGGAGAGTAATTTGGATTTTTCATATAGTCGTGTTTCATATTTATTAGAACTGATTCAACAAGATCTTGACGAGATTAATCAGGAACCAACAAATTTTATCACCGATCAGGGAATTCATTATGATCGTTCTGTTTCCTATGATCAGTATTATCAATATTTGATTACACGAAGTATTCCTTATCTTTTGCTTTTATCTATTATTTATTATCCTCAAGATACTTTGGATGATTTCTGCAGAAAGAATTTTCTCAGCAAAGCTTCAGTTATTAGAAAATCAAAATCCTTAAATAATTATTTTAAACAGTTCAATATTAAACTGAATATATCCCAGTTAAAGCTGACAGGTGAAGAACGAATGATTCGTATCGTTCTATATGCCTTAGTTTGGTTTACCTCTCAAAATGCAAATTTACCCGATGTAGGATTGAGTATTGACTATGAAAAAGTTCAGAATAACGTTGATCCTCTTTTTCCCGAAAGCCGCAGCTACTCTGCTTCGAAGCAGATACAGCTGCTTTTGGACATCGTATATCTGCGTGTAACAAATGGCTACTTTTTAACAGAAACAGCAACAATTTCAGCCTATATACCTACAAGTGTTGAATTAAGCAAAGATTTTTTTGGGGCTATTGTTGACAATGATGCTGTCTTGGAAGCCGAAGCTCAGTTTTCTGCCCTGCTTCTGGTTATTACGCCAAATTTCTACAGTGAAAAAGATCCCCGCTTCTATTTCCTCGAACACTATCTTGAAATCGAAGAGAATCAGGCTACAGTATTGTTTAAGGAATTTTGGCATTTTTTAGAAACCACTTATGGTTTCAGCAAATATGAACACAGAGTTATTTACGGAAACACAGCAAATATCATTTTCCCGATAACTATCCTAAAAAAGGCTGTTCCCGGTGTACTGACAGCGAATAATAATTCGAATCACATTCAAAATAAATATTTTCTGGAGCTGCATGACTCTTTTAAAGTTTTTTTCAGAAAAATTTCCAAAAGAAAAAATTTTTCCTGGCTAAGCGAACAAATTGCACTCCTTTCCATCGCTTTTGCCTTACTGATGTTTCCGTCATGGGAAAAGCTGAAAAATAATAAAATGATCAATGTCGGCTTAATAGCAGAATCAAACTACCTGTTAAATCAGCATCTGATCAATTTTCTGGATGAACTTACCTTTGTGAAATTAGAAACATTTACTGAAAATTATTCTGATTTCGATTTGATTATTGCTACATCTTCTTGTCTGTTTCCCAAAGAGTGCACTGCTTCGACATTTGTTTTCAGATACTCTAAAGACAATCAAAAACAGTATGTCGCTTTGTATCAGATGCTGAAGGAAGTGCAAAACAACAAGACTGCTCCTAGAGAGTTAAGTTAGGACAAAACTATTAACAGTTAATTCTTACCGCTTATTTCAAATTGCAGATAAAAGTAGGTCGGGACACACTCATGAGGGCTATCGCCCACACCAGACAGAATGAACATAAAAAATCATCGACCTACACGCTATTTCCTGTCATACTAAAGAGGACAGAAAAGGCTTGTAGGTCGATGATTAATTGAGGTCCTTCTCCAAAGTTGACCTTGAGGGACAAACTAGATCGTTCTACTTATTTGCTCCTGCGGTTACTCGTCGCACAAAATACTTGCTCCTGCGGTTACTCGTCGCACAAAATACTTGCTCCTGCGGTTACTCGTCGCACAAAATACTTGCTCCTGCGGTTACTCGTCGCACAAAATGCTTGCTCCTGCGGTTACTCGTCGCACAAAATGCTTGCTCCTGCGGTTACTCGTCGCACAAAATGCTTGCTCCTGCGGTTACTCGTCGCACAAAAAGATCTGCACCAATCATTAGGTCATAGAGCCCGAGTATAAAAATAAATCATTTCTATATGAAGAGAGTTTGGAACTTTATTGCTGTCCCAAACTCCTTTATCAGATATTCAGCTCATCAAAATCTTTTAGCGTCTAGGTTCATCTTCTCCATGCTCTTTACGGAAGAAACGTCTCGATTCCTCGGGTTCAGCATCTATTTCTTCTTCTTCGTGGAAAATCGCTTTGATAACAAGAACTCGAGCACCTTCCATTTCTTCAGAGATGAGTGTGACATTCCCAACATCAAATGAAAGCTTTTCATTCTCATCAGGAATTGTCCCTAACGCCGTAATCAGATAGCCTGCCATTGTATCAACATCGCTCATATGCAAGTCTGTTCCAAAGGCTTCATTAAACTCATCTATGAGCATACGACCTTGAATAAGGTATTCATTGTCATTAATTTTAGAATACAGGTTTTCTATTTCGTCTGATTCATCATCTATTTCACCGACAATTTCTTCTAAAAGATCTTCGAGTGTTGCAAGTCCAACTACTCCGCCATATTCATCCAGCAAAATAGCCATTTGGTTTTGTGTCCGTTTCAGTTCGTATAGAAGATCATCAATAAAAATTGTTTCCGGTACAAACAGCGGCTCCTGAATGATTTCATGCAGCTTGACATTGTCAAATCCAAAATTATGTGCAGCCTTCAACAAATTTTTCGTATGAAGAACACCAATTACTTTATCTTTGTCATCTTTATAAACAGGTATCCGCGAATAATTTTCCGATAAGACCAGACTAATATTTTCTTTAATATCATCTTCTATATTTATCATGAACGCATCTGTTCTGGGAACCATAACTTCGCGGGCCACTTTTGTATCAAGTGAAAAAACCCCCTGAAGCATCTCCAGCTCATCATGCTCTAAAACACCCTCAGATTCAAGCATATACCGCATTTCATCTCTCGTCATTTTTGAATTTTCATCGTCAAATTTCATAGGCGTCAGTTTAGCGATTAAATCTGTGGAAGCAGAAAGCAGCCAGACAAAAGGTCGGGCAATCATTCCTATAAAACGAACCGGACCAGCAGTAAACTGAGCCACCTCTTCCGATTTATTCATTGCTATACGCTTTGGATAAAGTTCTCCAAATACGATGGAAACATATGTTAATATCGTCAAAATGATAATATTGGCTAAATTTTTTGCTAATGCGCCTCCACCTAGTATGGGAGCCAGCTTTGATGATAAAGTGTTTGCAAGTGAAGCCCCTGACAAAATATTTACCAAAGTAATTCCAACCTGTATCGTAGACAGGAAATTTGTCGGATCATTCAAAATGGTTAATAATTTTTTAGCTTTATTGTCTCCTTCATCTGCTTTTTGCTCCAAACGATTTTTGTTCACCGACACTGCAGCAATTTCGGCAGCAGCTAAAAATGCATTAATCAATGTTAAAACAACTAATAATAAAAGCTGCGCAATTAGCGACTGACTCTCGGGGTCAGCATTGTTCATAATGGTATTCTCTCCTTTGAATTTTAGTTAGCAGTTCACCTTTATGAACTGCTTTTATTTTTGAGGTCCGATGTCCCAATTCCTATACCGCTAAAGCGGCAAGGACTTCGGCTCTCCTTTGAATTTTAGTTAGCAGTTCACCTTTATGAACTGCTTTTATTTTTGAGGTCCGATGTCCCAATTCCTATACCGCTAAAGCGGCAAGGACTTCGGCTCTCCTTTAAATTTTGGTTAGCAGTTCATCTTTCATGATCTGCTTTTCATTTTTGAGGTCCGATGTCCCAATTCCTATACCGCTGAAGCGGTAAGGACTTCGGCTCTCCTTTAAATTTTGGTTAGCAGTTCATCTTTCATGATCTGCTTTTCATTTTTGAGGTCCGGTAGCCAACGCGTTTCATCTTCTTATAAACGCGTTTGTATCGAGGATCGCAGTGTAACGAGAACCGTAGATTCACTTATTGACACGTCTTTGTATCGAGGTTCGTAGCGTAATGAGAACCGTAGATTCACTTATTGACACGTCTTTGTATCGAGGTTCGTAGCATAATGAGAACCATAGATTCACCTATTGACACGTCTTTGTATCGAGGTTCGTAGCGTAATGAGAACCATAGATTCACCTATTGACACGTCTTTGTATCGAGGTTCGTAGCGTAATGAGAACCGTAGATTCACTTATTGACACGTCTTTGTATCGAGGTTCGTAGCGTAATGAGAACCGTAGATTCACTTATTGACACGTCTTTGTATCGAGTCCCACTGTAAATAAAAATCCTAGCTACTCTTGCTATGTTTAGCATCAGGGCCTTCGTCTCTTTAAATTCTTTGCTCTAATAAAAGTGATAAAAAACGTGACCACACTTTCCAGCAGTCACGATAAAAGAGTAGCACAAGTGGGTAATTATTTCAATCATTGATTACTATTTTTTAATTCAATTGAATCCTCCAAAACCAGCGCTTCCCGTTCTTCTTTCTTACTTTTCCGCACTGTCTCAATAATGTATATAACAATTGTCCGACAAACCGCATAGAAAGGAACACCAAGAAATATTCCTAACAATCCAGCAATATTTCCTGCTACCAGTAAAATAAGAATAATGGCTAATGGATGGATTTTAAGTGTTTTACCAATAACATTTGGATAAATGATATTCCCATCCAGCTGCTGAACAATCAGCACAACAATACAGCAAAGTAATGCTTTAAATGGATCATCAAAAATGGTAACTAACACAGCTGGGGCTAATCCCAGATACGGACCCAAATAAGGAATTAAATTCGTCAGACCTGCGATAACACCAAACAGAAAAGCATACCTCACACCGATAATCGAATAACCGATAATGGTGAATGTACCTACAAACAAACATTCAATTGCCTGTCCGCTGATATAGCTGGATAATGTCTTATCCAGCTTCTCAAGTAGTTCAACCAAATCAGTTCTGCGCTTTTTCGGCATAAAACGCTCAAGTGCAGGAATAACATGACTGCCGTCTTTAAGCATGTAAAACAAAATAAACGGCGAGGTGAAAATCACAATTGTTGTTGATGCAACAGTGGAAACTATAGAGCCTAAACTGTTGGACAGCCCGCTCAGAAACTGTTGAATAATATTCCCATAAGAAATATCCAGCCGCTCAATATAGCTGGTCAAATCCAGGTCCTTGAAAATTGGCAGAGAAGCCATTTCATAAAACCAGATTTCTGCATTTCTAATGAATTCCGGCATACTTGCAGCCAGACTGGCAAGCTGATTTGCCAAGCTTGGAATAATACTAACCAGAATCAAAATAATTGCAGCAATCAGCAGTAAAAAGACAAGAACAATTGCCCAAATCCGCTTAACTTTTAATTTCATCAACAGATTCACCAACGGATTCAACACATAATATAAAAACCCCGCAACCAGTACAGGTGCAAACAACGTAGAAAAAAAAGTGCCTATTGGTTCAAAAATGAAATTAATTTTCGATGAAACCAGGATCAGTGTAGCCAATACCAGCAGTTCAACAGACCAAAACATTAACTTTGACTGCTTTAATTTCTCAAACAATTTATTTCCCCCTCACCCAAAATTCTTGTTAATGAATTCTAGCATATCTTTTGCAGAAAAAGATAGCAAAATTCTTTTTATTCTATTTTATAGTATAATTGATTTATCTCAAAACTTAAGAGGAGGCAAAGTATGAAAATTGTCCATACAAAAGACACAATGAGTGATATGTATCTTGATGCACTTCACATCCGTCATCAGGTTTTTATGATTGAGCAGGGCGTTCCCAAAGATATCGAAATAGATAAATATGAGGCAGCTTGCATTCATTTCATTCTTTACCAGGAAAATCAGGCAATAGCAACCTGCAGACTGCTTCCATTAGAAAACAATACAGTAAAACTTCAAAGAATGGCTGTTTTGAAGCCTTATAGAGGAAAGCATTTCGGAAAGCTGCTGATTGAAGGCGTTGAAGATTTTGCAAAAAAACAAGGCTTTCACACCATTACTTTAGGTGCTCAGGCTACTGCTCTTGATTTTTATGAAAAGCTCGGCTATACCAAGCACGGTGAAGAATTTCTTGATGCAGATATTCCCCACTTTCAAATGGATAAAGTTCTTTAGAGTCGTCAAATTAGGAAATAAATTTCTCAAATAACTATTGGCAATGCCTGAACTGGATAAACCTGGTTCATTCATTACAAACAAAAACTTCCGCACTTTAAAAGTGTGGAAGTTTTTACTACATTTCGATTCATTTACATCGATCATTTCTTAGCAAGCTGCTGATAGCGTTGATACCAGATATCAATATACGCGTCAGAAAACGGCCCTTTTTCATTATTAATCCAATCTACGAGAATTTTAACATTCTCCTTCAAAATAAAATCGATATTTTCCGGATAATTCATAATTTTACTGTGAAATTCATATTCGTCCACATCAAGCAGACGTTTTTCTCCATCAGGAAAAACCTTGATATCCAAATCATAATCGATGTACTTTAAAGCCTCATCATCTAAAAGAAACGGCGAGGCAAGATTGCAATAATAAGAAACCCCCTTTTCTCTAATCATTGCTATTATATTGAACCAGTATTTTTTATGAAAATACACAATTGCCGGCTCTCGAGTAACCCATCTGCGCCCGTCAGACTCCGTAACCAGAGTATGATCATTTACGCCGATCAGAGAGTACTCGCTTGTTTTTAATACCATTGTATCACGCCAAGTTCGATGTAAATGGCCGTCATGCTTGTAACTTTGAATCGTTACAAACTCTCCCTCTTTAGGAATCTTCATAATACCCCAACTTTCCCGTGAGGTTGTGACAATTTTTGTATGACTCGAGAATCACAACAAAGTAAGAATCGTAAAGTCAAAATTGTTCAGCTCCGAGATGCTAGTTCCACTTTGCCGTTTCTGCTTGCATAGGTACTTTAACAGAATGGTACACATAGTTTCGATAAGTATTCCTTAAATGAAACCAGCTCAGCTAATTTAGTGAAACTGTATGCGCAGCACAGAAGAGCTATTTTTTCTCCTGCAATTACTCGTCGCACGAAAAGGTTTGCTTCTACGGTTCTCACGCTGCAATCCTCGAAGCACACAAACTGGAGCACCGTTTGTTCAGGTTTTAAAGCTGCCATCAACTTATGCCACAACCTCAGGATCTCATTACACCGATATCTTCTTAATTATAGCACAATTTTCTTTTTTGCAAACAAGTTAGTTTTTAAGCAGATTTCAGCTAAAATCCATAGGAGGAAGACCTATTTTCAGTATTTTCTTCTTCAGCTCTTTTTGCTGTCTGCTGCTAAGTCGTAAAAGATATTTCTACAGATGCTGTTTCCATTTTGCTTCAAATTATTTAGCTGAAAATTCTTGGACTAATAGAATCCTTTCCTGCTCTTCACTTAGAATGAACTTGAAAAATATTGTCATTACTTAAATTCCTAACTAGTGAAGCAACAAGTCAAACTCGCAGTCATTCAACAAGTTCAGTTCAAAAAATTCAAGATATTCGTAGACAGAAAAAAATTATTTTTCAGCATTTTAACCTTCTCAATCCCTTTTAAATTTTCCAATTGTCGGATAACCAAAGCAAACTCAGAAAAAAGCATCCCTTTATTCGAAATAAAGATATCTGTTCACTTTTAAAAATAAACAGAGTTTTCCTTGCCTCATTTCCTTATCTTCTTTTTGAAAAGAGATGCTGCTTCGGATAAAATAGAAAATCTCCTACAGTTCAATTAAATACTGGAAATAACTTCTATTATCAATTGGCAAAGATTCTCCAAGTTTTTGAGCTGGGAAGTTTTGGTTTACCATTGATAAATCCAGCAGGCGATTCGCTTTTAATGCCTCCGTTCTTTTCTCTGTCAGTTTCATGAATTGTGTCTCTGTTAATTGCAAATCTATTCGTATAATATGACAATTCAATCCATACAACCCACTACTAAAATCATCATTAAATAATTAATTTAGACTGAACATCATATTCAACCCTCCTTTTTATCTAGTACTTAACAAAATAAGAAATATAAAAAGAATATCATGTCGTACCTGCTGATTTTATGATAATATAAAGACAGAAAAGAAGAGAAAAAAGTTTCCATTTCAAGGAATTTTTTCTCTTCTTTTCAATTTTTTTATTTGTGTTTGAAAAAAACAATAATAATAATAACAAGCTGATCACTCTCTTAAATGCTTGTTCAAGTATTGTACTTTTTCTAGCAGCTCTACCATCTTCTGTTGCGGTTTTGGAAAAACGAGCTTTGAAAATTGAGTTGTCGATGCCCATGTCTGATTTCTTTTATTCTCTGCAATTCCCACACTTCGACCATAAAAAACTAAAATATGCCATTTTAAATGACTGAAAATATGCGTGACCTCTCCCAGTGAACGTTTCTGCCAGACAACCTGATCATGATTTTCCAACACTGAAGTTCCGGGTAACTCTTCTGCCACTAACAACGGTTGTTCCAACTCCAAAGAAATCTGTTGATTATTTTCAGTGCCTGACCACTCAGTTTTCATTTGTTCAAATTCTTTTTTTCCAACTTCTGTTATTGGAAACAGCCACATATTTGCCAGCAGACCGTTTTCTTCACGCTGTTCCAACAAATACTCCTGATTTGCATTTTCTATAATTGTACCAATGTAATAGACATCTTTGGGTTTCAGCTTTTTAGATTTAACAGGGTAATTCGTCATCGTTCCCTGTTCATAGCTTTCACAATAGCCGCTGATTGGACACTCTCCACATTTGGGAGAAGTCGGTGTACAAATTGACGAACCTAAATCCATCATTGCCTGATTGAAATCCCCCGGACACTCCTCATCAATGATTGCCCGCATAGCTTTATCGAATATTTTTCGACTGGAAGCTTTAGCTATATCTGCATTGATTTCAAATAGACGACTGACAACTCGCATCACATTGCCATCAATTGCCGGTTCCGGAAGCTGGAAAGCAATACTTCCGATCGCTCCGGCTGTATAAGGTCCGATTCCTTTTAACTGTCTTATCTCTTCAATCGTTTGAGGCATCTGTCCATTAAAGTCCATCATAATCTGCTGTGCAGCAATTTTAAGATTTCTGGCTCTGGAATAGTACCCCAAGCCTTCCCAGGCTTTCAGCAGCTTGTCATCAGGTGCTTCAGCCAGAGCCTGAATTGTGGGAAACCATTCCATAAAACGGTAATAATAATCAATCACCGTATCCACGCGAGTCTGCTGCAGCATAATCTCTGAAATCCAAATTCTATATGGATCAAGGTTTATTCGCCAAGGCAGATTTCTTTTCTCTTTTTCGTACCATTCAATAAAATTTGTCTGAAAATCCTGCTTCTTATCAGGCATCCAGCTCTGCCATTTATTCTCCATCAGCTTCCTGTTCCTTCTCATTAATAAATTGTGAAATCAGTTCATAGTCAAAGCCTTTTTGATAAAGCGACTGCTTTACTTTTAATTTCCGCTTAGCTGGTTCAAGACTTCGATTTCTTTCCCAGAGTCTATCTCCCTGCGTCTGCAGTATTGTCAGTTCCTGGTCCTCATCTTTTTCAAATTCCAGATCAGTAATCGCCTGTTCGACAATAGCTTTTGAAAAGCCTCTTTGTATCAAATAAAGTTTAGTCTTTTGAACAGCATCCTTAAAACTTTTATCTCGATATCGGTGCATCCCTTTTTCAGCAGCTTTTGATGCTGTCAGCAGCTGATCACTTAATGTATAAGCAGCCAGCCCTTGTTGAATTGCTTCATCTTCCACACCTTTTTTCTTAAGCTGCTGTTTAATCTGCTGCGGTCCTTTATCAGACGTTTTCATCAAAGTTCGGACATAGCTTTCACTATATAAATAATCATCCAGCAGCTGCATTTCAACTAGCTGATTAATGATTTTTTCTCTGTCGCTTTTTTCAAATTCCTTATCTCTAAGATAATCCCGAATTTCTTTTTTCGTTCTCATTTGATAACTAAGATAGTTTAAAGCCAACTGCAGCCCTACATCATAAGAGCCGGCCTTTTTGATTTCTGCAATTATTGAATCTGAAATTTCCTGATCTTTTAGTAACCGGTATCTCACCAGGATATCTTCTGAAACACGCAAATGTTCTCCCGAAGTCAGCCAAACAAGATAGAATTGGGATTTTTCTTTCATAATCTTTACAATCTTTTCCATCTTTTTTCCGCCTTTCTTATCAGAACATACATTCTACTATACCATAAATTCTCAAGAAGCCAAACCTGAAAAACTGTGCTAAAATAGAAAAAGGCTTGACAAAATTAATAAAGCAGGCAGAATTTCATAAACTGTACACACTCTTATTTTATAGTTAAATTAATAAAAGTTTACGAATAATTTTGTCATAAAAAAACAAATCAAAGGATGGACTTATGAGTAATCAACAAGTAAAAATCGGACAAATCATTCCTTTAAAAATTAAACGTCTGGGCATTAACGGAGAAGGTTTAGGCTACTATAAACGGACAATTGTTTTCGTTCCCAATGCTTTACCGAATGAACAGGTTTCTATAAAAATCACAAAAATAAATCCCAGATTTATTGAAGGACAGTTGCTAAAAATCAATACACCTTCTCCAAACAGAATCACACCGCCCTGCCCGGTTTATGAAACCTGCGGCGGCTGTCAGCTGCAGCATTTAAACTACCGTGCGCAGCTTGAATTCAAAAGAGATTTGCTGAAACAAGCTTTGGCAAAATTCAAACCGGATAATTACCAGCAATACGAGCTGCGAAAGACAATTGGAATGGAAAATCCATGGAACTATCGAAATAAGGCACAGTTTCAGCTTCGTCAAAAAGATGGGGTTATTGAAGCCGGACTTTATCAGCCGAACTCTCATAATCTGGTACCTATTGAAAATTGCCTTGTTCAAAACACTACTGTGACCAAGGTCATAAATACTTTAGTTGAGCTTTTGAATAAATATCAGCTGCCAATCTACGATGAAAGAAAAAACAGCGGTATTTTCCGGACACTAATGGTTCGCATTGGTGTTCAGACTGGTGAAGTTCAGGTAGTATTCATTATGCAATCACAGAAATTCCCTAAAAAAAGAGAAATACTGACAGACATTCAACAGCTTCTGCCGGAGGTTGTCTCAATCATGCAGAATATACAAAATAAAAAAACTTCCCTTATCATGGGAGAAGAAACTGTTCATCTATGGGGAAAAGAAAGTATCAACGAAAAAATAAGCGAACTATCTTTTGATCTTTCACCGAGAGCCTTTTTCCAGTTGAATCCTGAACAGACAGAGCATCTATATGCCGAAGCACGTCAGGCACTGAATCTCAAAGCAAATGAAACAGTTGTAGATGCCTATTGCGGGGTGGGAACAATTGGTCTTAGTCTGGCAAAGCAGGTGAAAGAAGTCCGGGGAATGGATACTATTCCTGCTGCGGTTGAGGATGCACAACAAAATGCTGCTGCCTTAGGTATTTCAAATACTCATTATGAAGTCGGAACAGCAGAAGAGCTGCTGCCTAAATGGCTGAACGAAGGGTTCTCTCCTGATAGTATTGTTGTTGATCCGCCAAGAACTGGACTGGATGAAAAACTGCTGCAGGTCATCTTAAAACAGCCGCCTAAAAAAATGGTTTATATTTCCTGCAATGTTTCAACCCTTGCACGGGACTTAGTTCAGCTAGCGAAAGTTTTCAAAGTAAATTATCTGCAATCCGTCGATATGTTTCCACAAACTGCCCGTTGTGAAGTCGTGGTAAAACTGACAAAAAAATAAATGGAGGTTTACTTCACTTATTAAATATACGAAATAAACGGCTGAGCCCGGTAAACTTATCATAAATATTTTCAAGCAAATAAAAATAGAAGCACATCTAAACTGACTCAGAAAATTAGATCAAAATCTAACTTCTAAAGATCAGTATAACCTTTGCTTCTATTTTTAAGCTTATACATTTTGGATATATCTGCTTATTGTTCTATTTCCAAATACTTCGGAGGTATCACATCACTCAGCCAAATTCCTTCAAGCTCCTGATAAAAACGTAAACCATTTCCAGAAGCCTCCAATGCAGCAACTCTGAGAATGATCGGAGACTGATCCCTTCTTTTTCCAACAATCACTGCAGTCTCAACCTCCTGTGACAGATGAACATATTGTCTTCCCTTAGGAATTAATCCCTCCCTTAAAATATTCTCTAAGAACCTGTGTGCTGTTCCATGGTAAAGATATTGAGGCGGTATTACAGGAAGTTTTTCGATTTTTTTCTTTGTGCTGTGACCATAAACTGCTCTAATTTTCTCATCTTTTATTTCCCAACGAGTTTTATCGCTTCTGTTCAAAATAGCTTGGAGTTTTTCTTTTGTCAATCCCGGAAAACCACTTTCAGCCATTTTCCTAATAACCTCTGACAACTCCGTATATCCTTGGTCATCCAGAACAAGGTTGAATTCCTCAGGCTTATGCCTTAATGCATAAGAAAGAGTCTTACTGATTTTTATTTCCTGATTTGTCAGCATTTTCTTTGTCCTCCATGTTAGTCATCTATTAGTATATAGGTTAGATAGGGCTTCCGTCTGATTTAATATATCACAGTTTATGGTATGATTAAACAGTAAATAAATTTGAAGGAGTGATCATTATGAGTTGGCTTTGGACATTGATTGTAGGCGCCGTTATTGGTTCCCTTGCAGGTTCAGTTACAAATAAAGGCGAATCAATGGGCTGTGTATTTAATATTATCGCCGGTTTAGTCGGCTCCTCTATAGGACAGGCGCTTTTTGGCTCATGGGGACCGAAATTGGCAGGAATGGCTTTAGTACCCTCACTACTGGGTGCAGTAATTCTGATAGCTGTTGTTTCATTTTTTTCAGGTCATAGAGATTAATTAGGGAAGTAACTGTGTTCCATTTCTGATAATTTCATAAAAAGGATATTTTGAGAGTCATGTTGTATTAAAAACAAGCTTCTCAAAATATCCTTTTTCCATCTGTTGGAAAGAAGTTATTTACAGTAATTGAAATCATTAAAACTTCAGCAATAGTGCTTTCTAACTCTTAAAACTATTCTAAAATTGTATATCCTTTTTTTATTTTTTCCACTACAATATTTGGTCTGGAATCTTTATTCTTATGAGCTTCCCTATGCTGCTGCAAGTGTTCCGGACGTTTCAACCACGCCTGAAAAGCTTTTTTATCCTTCCATTTGGAGACTAATACAAATTCACAGGTGTCTTTTGTTTCAGCAAACCAGCATTCACTTGATAAGCAGGTATCTCTTCCCAGCATTGAAACCACATCTTTTTTCGTCTTATTTTCAAAGTGCTCTTTACCCTCTTTTTTTACGACAAATGTCACTGATTGAACAAACATTTACTCTCCTCATTTCTTTTGCAAGTAGGTAACTTTTATTGATAATGATTATCAATATCAATTACACTACATTTTTTCTACTTATCGCTTATTAAAATAAATAAATTCTCAACATATTTCATAGTTATTCTTATTTTCCAAAATTTTATCCTTCATTCTAACAGCTTAATCCTTTTGCTTTTATTAGGACTTGTCTGAAAACTTTAGCAGTGAGTTTTTTCGCAAAAATAGATATGAGCTAGTTCCGTTTAAAGAAGGAGTATTACCGCATCTTTCGTATGAGTCTGTGACATTAGTATGTCTGATACCCTTAAAGCTAAATAAACGATGTTCCAATCTTTGTATGATCCGAGCATTCGAAGAAGCATAGGAGCATGTTTTTACTTGCCCTTCAGACGCGACGAGCATGCGAAGAACCGTAGGAGCATGTTTTTGCTTGCCCCTCAGACATGCGACGAGCATTCGAAGAAGCGTAGGAGCATGTTTTTACTTGCCCCTCAGACATGCGACGAGCATTCGAAGAAGCGTAGGAGCATGTTTTTACTTGCCCCTCAGACATGCGACGAGCATTCGAAGAACCGTAGGAGCATGTTTTTACTTGCCCCTCAGACATGCGACGAGCATTCGAAGAACCGTAGGAGCATGTTTTTACTTGCCCCTCAGACATGCGACGAGCATTCGAAGAACCGTAGGAGCATGTTTTT
>NZ_JADOEP010000007.1:0-54325 GCF_016745275.1 Enterococcus sp. BWB1-3 | reverse complement strand
GACATGCGACGAGCATTCGAAGAACCGTAGGAGCATGTTTTTACTTGCCCCTCAGACATGCGACGAGCATTCGAAGAACCGTAGGAGCATGTTTTTACTTGCCCCTCAGGCATGCGACGAGCATTCGAAGAACCGTAGGAGCATGTTTTTACTTGCCCCTCAGGCATGCGACGAGCATTCGAAGAACCGTAGGAGCATGTTTTTACTTGCCCCTCAGACATGCGACGAGCATTCGAAGAACCGTAGGAGCATGTTTTTACTTGCCCCTCAGGCATGCGACGAGCATTCGAAGAAGCGTAGGAGCATATCCTTGATTTCGTATTAATGAATTGATTTTATAGCCATAAAATCAATTGCATTCTCGGTACGCACACCATGATTTGTCCCCCATAAGTGAAAAAGGAAAAGTTTCAGCTGTCTATGCCCAAAACACCTATACTATTTCGTCAAAAGCGGGAAGCTTCTATCATTCATTCGTTGAAAGTTGATAACCACTCCCTATTTTCCTCAGTGATTTATTAAACTATCAGCTTCTGAGAGATGAATCATACCATTCTGCTAAAAGTTTCTATATTAATAAAAATTTTTTGTATATGTGAGTCTCACATTGTTCAATTCTCAATACAAATACGTCTATTTGGAAAAACGTTGATAACTCATTTTCTCAATACTTTTCATTCAGATTCTAATATTTTATATAAATAAATCCCAGATTTAATCTCTTTTTACAATAACTGATGTAATAACGTTCTTCTGGTCAAATATCTTATGCTAGACAACAAGAACAAATGTTCGTATAATTTAATCATAGAATATTTTTCAGGAGATGCTGACCATGAAATTCGACTACGATAAAGAAGAACGCAGAGATATTTTATGTATTGATGTTAAATCCTTTTATGCTTCTGTAGAATGCATCCAGATGGGGCTTGATCCGCTGGAAACCATGCTCGTTGTGATGAGCAATGCAGAAAATGCAGGCGGCTTGATTCTATCTGCTTCTCCTATGGCAAAATCAGCGCTGGGGCTTTCCAATGTTATGCGTAAGTGGGATTTGCCTGACCATCCAGACTTGCTGATTGTTCCTCCACGGATGCAGCTTTATATTAATGAAAATATGAAAATCAATTCGATTTTTAAACAGTATACAGCTGTAGAAGACATCCTCATCTACTCTATTGATGAGACATTTCTTGATATTACTGCCAGTAAAAAATTATTTGGAAAAAATACTTTTGAGTTGGCAGAAGAAATTCAAAAACGGATTAAAGAGGATACCGGACTTCATGTTACCATCGGGATTGGAGACAATCCCTTATTGGCTAAAGCAGCTTTGGATGTTGAATCAAAGCAGACGGTTGAATCAATCGCAGAATGGCGCTACGAAGATGTGCCTGATAAATTATGGAAAATTTACCCCATTACCGAAATGTGGGGCATTAATAGTCGAACAGCCAAACGCTTACACAACTTGAATATCCATTCAATCTTTGATCTTGCCCATACAAATGAATATAAGCTAAAAGAGGAGCTGGGTGTTATTGGTTTACAGCTTTACGCCCATTCATGGGGCATCGATCGAACAAGAATCTCTGATACTTATGTTCCAGCAGAAAAATCATTCAACAACAATCAGATTTTGCCCAGGGACTATCGTTTGCAGACAGAAATAGAAACAGTACTTCAGGAGGTTACAGATCAAGTGGCTGCCAGATTACGAAAACATAATGCTCAGACACAGTGTGTTTCTCTTTACATAGGTTATTCCAGCTGGTACAGAAAGCAGGGAAACAAAGGCTTTCGCCAGCAAATGAAAATCTCACCCACCAATCAGTCGAAGTTACTAAAAGAATATATCCTTGAACTATTCAGACATAACTGGACAGGAATGGAAGTACGACAAGTCGGTGTTTCTTTTTCAAAGCTGGTGGAAACAGATATGATCCAACTGGATTTATTTCACGAGCCGGCAGATCTGGTAAATGATTATAAACTGGATCACTTGATTGATGCAATTCGTAAAAAATATGGTTTTACCTCAATTGTGCATGCCAATTCATTATTATCAGGAGGAACAGCAATCAGCCGAGCTTCACTGATTGGCGGACATGCCGGAGGAATGGATGGTTTAAGGAGTGAATATGATGCCGAAAAAAATTGATTTAAATGATTCTTACTTCAGAGAATATCAGGATAGAGGGATTCAAAAATGGCAGGGAATGTATTTGTCTGAGCATACTGCTGAAATGGAGAAAGAACAAAAAAGAGAACAGCGGGTGATTCTCCCCAAGAAAGCGATGTCTGAAAATGAGATACAGGAACTGTTGGCATTCGCCTATCAAAATCAGCAGATCGTCGCAATTCAGCTTGAGATGAAGGATCTTGAAAATAATTATTTTAGCGATATTACAGGAATAATTAAAGGTTTTGATGAGCTTGGATTTTTTGTGGATGATACGAAAGTACATTATGATGAGATACGAAATATTGAGCTGCCGGCGTTTCATAAATGGAGTGAAGTTTAAGGAGGAATTTATTATGAAAAAACACAGTTATGTTGGTATTGCTGATAAAATCAGACTGGTTTCATCGTTCCCTGATCTACTGGTCCGTTTCACACTGCATAACCGAAATGAACCGATTAATTGTCTGGTTGCCAAACGAGAGCTGGCTAATCTCATACTTTTTTTAGAGGATAATACCTTTGAGCTTTCTGTTTTTGGTCATTTTAACAGCCGAAAGCAGCTGGTTATTGAAAAATTTATCGTTAGAAATCCTAATTCATTCATCCGCAAATTTGTCCTACAACCATTAAAAAATATTGCCTAGTCCAATTAAATACTCTGCCCAGTAAATCAACATGAGCCTGGGCATTTTTCATGGGAATACACTGAATTGTCTCTTTTTTTAAAAGTTAATATTTTTATCTTCCTTACGATGAGCAGTCATTCTTTTTCTATTTTTTTAAGCTTTCGTTAATGTAAGCCCTGTATTGTAAATGTCATTCCTAAAGCTTAATTTATTCATGATATAATAAAACAATGGCTTGTTCAAAAGGAGGGATAGGATGAAACTGTCAAGTTTTCAAAAATTTTCTATAGTTCTTTTTATTATTTATCTTTTCATGCTGGTCTGGACTGTTATTTTTAAGCTTCAACTGTCACTCGATAATATGCCAGACCTTCAGTCAGTTAATCTTCACCCATTTGGCGATTCTTCCTTTAAAAAAGGAAAATTCAATACGCCCGAAGTTCTCGGCAATTTATTTATCTTTTTTCCTTTTGGGGTCTATTTAAATCTGGTTCCAACCAAGTTGTCTTATGTTAAACAAATTTTCTTAATGGCTGGTGTAAGCCTGACATTTGAAATTCTTCAATATATCTTCTCTATTGGTGTTTCAGATGTAACTGATTTTCTTATGAATACTGGCGGTGGGATTGCAGGAATTCTCGTTTATCTGGTATTAGTGAAAATAATTAAAGATAGATCAGATTTGGATAAATACCTGACTATTTTAGCTGGAATGGGAACTGTTTCTATTTTAATTTTAACTTTTTCAGTCTTTAAATATGCACTATAACAGACTCAATAAAAAAAAGCGATAATTCTTTTCTTAAGTAAACCGATCCCAAAAAGTTAGATTTTTTGGTCTAACTTTTTGGAATCACTTCAAAGAATTATCGCTCTTTAAAAACTTTATAATCGATTTTGTATTACTGAAGTATTAGTAGGCTAAAAGAAAACATCTTCTTTATCTCTTGTATAAATCACTGTAATTCACAACAGTCTTGTCCTCTGAATGCGATGCTGAAGCCAACAAATCTATTTTTACAACAGCGGCGTAATCAAGTTTTTTAACAATTTTTCCTGTCCGAATTTCCTGCTTGTAAATAAATGAGACCTTCTGTTCAAGATCAAATGATTGTTTAATTTCAGAATCATTATCAACTTTTTTTCTATACATCTTTTTCGCCTCCAATTAATTGCAGTAATCTTTCTTATTAAAAAAACAGCCTTAAAAAGACTGTTTTTAATGGTTAAATTAAATTAGTTTTTTACAATGTTTGTTGCTTGTGGTCCACGTTGACCATCTTCAACGTCAAATGATACGGACTGACCTTCATCTAAAGTCTTGAATCCATCTCCTTGGATAGCTGAGAAATGAGCAAAAACGTCTGTTCCGTCTTCTCCAGTAATAAAACCAAATCCTTTGTCTGCATTAAACCATTTTACTGTACCTGTATTCATAGTTATGTTCCTCCTAGTGCTTTTTGCACATTTTATTTGCAATATATGTTCATGATAAAAATAAGAGGAATTATTCTAAAAACAGATAAGGATAAAGCCTACTAAATTGAACCAGAAAAATACTACATCTATTACAATACCACAAGTAACTAAAAAAGTATAGCAATATCCTTTATAACTGAGTACATTAAATAAAAATAATTTGAAGTGAATATTTAAATTAGGCTGAAATTGAAGAATACTGTGAGTGAATCCGTGATAATCCCACGCTTAAAATAAAAAGATGACGATGACCCTAGACATTATTCCTGTTAAAAATCAGCTTTTTTATATGATATTAACTTCTCAACCCACGGCCCTTTTCAATCAAACGCCAGCAGACAATATAAAGAACTAGTATAAACAGAACAAGAATTATTACAGAAACAGCAATCGGTACATCTGTTGTTCCAAGAAAACCAAAGCGAAATCCTGAAATCATATAAACAATTGGATTAATTCTTGAAACAGCCTGCCAAAATGACGGAAGCATGGAGATTGCGTAAAAGACTCCACCAAGATAAGTTAGCGGCTGTAAAACAAACGTCGGTACAATGGACACATCATCAAAGGACTTGGCAAAAATACCGTTTAACAGTCCTGCTAATGAAAACAATATGGCTGTCATAAGCAGCGTAATAATAACAATGAACCATGAATAAACATGTAACGGCACAAAGAGCAGAGAAATAATTGTCACAAGTGTACCTACCAAAATACTTCTCCCCATTCCTCCAATAACAAAGCCCCAGATAATCACATGTGTTGGTACCGGTGCAATCAGCAGCTCTTCAATATTTTTCTGAAACTTCTGAGAGAAAAAAGAAGAAGAGACATTGGAATAAGAGCTTGTAATGGCAGACATCATGATCAGTCCGGGAACAATAAATTCCATATAGGAAAATCCGCCCATCTCTCCGATTCGTCCACCAATCATTTTCCCAAAAATAACAAAATACAGTGATGTAGTAATCACCGGCGGTACGAGCGTCTGTACCCAAATTCGCATATAGCGGTTTGTTTCTTTTACTGCCAAACTTCTCAATGCTGTGAAATAAAGACTAAACATATTTTTCCCCCACTTGATGTTTTTCTTCTGTAATTTTCAGGAACAGCTCCTCCAGTCTGTTGGATTTATTGCGCATGGAAAGAACCCTTACCCCCTGTTTAGTAAGCTGTTCAAAAATTTCATTAATTCCCTGATTTCGTTCAACTTCTACAGCCAGGGTCAGCTCATCTTCAAATATACTTTTATAGCCTGTGATTTTCGGTTTTTCATCAAATGGCGCCAAATCGAAAATAAATGTTTCAAATTGCAGTTTTGCTAAAAGCTCTTTCATGCTTGTATTCTCTATCAGTTCACCAGATTGGATAATTCCAATATTTCGGCAAAGCATTTCTGCTTCCTCCAGATAATGAGTAGTCAGAATGATCGTAGTCCCATTTTCATTCAATTCTCTTAAAAAGCTCCACATTTCACGACGAAGCTCGATATCTACTCCCGCTGTCGGTTCATCCAAAATAAGCAGACGCGGTTCATGCATCAGCGCACGGGCAATCATTAATCGTCGCTTCATCCCTCCAGAAAGCATCTGGGCACGCACCTCTCGCTTTTCCCACAAATCTGACTGCTTTAGATATTTTTCACTGCGTTTTAATGCTTCTTTACGCGGAACCCCATAATACCCTGCCTGATTGACAACAATTTGCTGAACGGTCTCGAATGGATTAAAGTTAAACTCCTGAGGAACCAGCCCTATTTGCTGCTTTGCACGAACTAAATCTGTGTCAAGATCATAATCAAATACCTTCACTTTTCCTGATGTCTTATTGACAAGGGAAGTAATAATTCCAATAGTCGTTGATTTTCCGGCTCCATTTGGTCCCAGCAGCGCATAAAAGTCGCCTTCCTTTACGATTAGATCAATCCCTCGTAATGCCTCAACTCCTGTAGCATATACTTTTGTTAAGGCTTTAATTTCAAGTGCATTTGTCATTTAATACCTATCCCCTTATTGATATTCTTTCCCTATTAATTGACGCTCTCTTTTTCAGTCAATTTTTTTCTGATTCCAAATTTTTATCGGACAACAACTGTTCCATATCAGTCATAAATCTTTTCACAAAATCTTCTCTTAACAAATAATGATGCCATTGACCTTGTTTACTGACTGAAACAATCCCAGTATTTTCCAATATCTTCATATGATGCGAAAGAGTCGGCTGAGTAAAATTGAAATGCTCCAACACCTTACATGCACACATACTGCCATTTGAAAGCAAATCAATAATTTTCATACGGTTTGGATCAGCTATCGCTTTAAGTATCAGGGAAGTTGATTCATAATCCATCGTTATCTCCTCCTACATAGATAATCATCTATTCAAATATAGACAAACATCTATATAATGTCAATTGTTAAAGAACATTTGTGAGAATGAAATGAGAAATGTAGATAAATAACTATTAACACTATTTTAGACGAGTTACACAAAATTTGAACATCGTTAATAACTTCAAAACATTTGATAAAATAAAAAAGATAATCACAGAAAGTTAAGCTGCAATTATCTTTATAAATTAAACTATCAATGATTATTATGTATTGTGACAAAATTTTTGTTTATGATTAAATCCCAGATACTGTGATATTTTGCCGGAATACGTTTGTTTCTTCCAGTCCGACAATAAAGAGTAGAATCTCTTCAACAGCCTTTTCTTTATTTTCACTTAAAAACAGCTGATGGTTTCCATTATTATATAAGCGTACACTTCCTTTTTTACCGGTATACAGCCATAGAAAATCAGCACTTCGATAATGACTGGTTTCATCTCTTTTATTTTGCAGAATCATTAGACTGCTTTTCACATTGTTCTCCACTTTAAGTCTTTTCTTTGTTAGATGCAAAAGTTTTAAAAACTGCAGACAGGCCTTAAATGAAGTGGTCGTTACGGAATCAAAATAGTAATCCCTTATATTCTTATTACCAGAGAAAAAACCGTCTAAAAGATTACTCATAATAACTGCTGGATTATAAAGATAGATAGGCGTACTGCATAAGACCAGTTGATCCACTACTTTATTTTCCGAAGCATGAATCGCAAGTAAACCACCCATTGAAAAACCAATACAGGTCACCTGCTTGTAAATTTCACTAAGTTCGGCAACTTTGCTGTTTACATCTTTCAGCCAATCCTGACAGGTAGCTTTTGAAAAGCTTTTTCTGTTGCCATTATGTCCCGAAAGCTGAATCCAGAAAGAGTCAATCTTGTTCTCTCTTAAATAATTATGTAGAAATAAAATTTCCTGTTCATTCCCGCCAAATCCATGAATGATCAGTACAGCTCTTTCTTTCATGATAGCCTCCTCTTGTTAAAAAAATTCATTGCTGACCTAAATAATTATACCATTCCTGCACTCTACCCATTTCATGAGTAAAAGATCTTAAAGAAAAATTGTTAATTTATCAGTAAAAACAAAAAAGCCGAAACCCTTATTTGCTAAGGATTCCGACTTAAAATAATCAGTTTGTATTATTTTAATGTTACAGAAGCGCCTACTTCTTCCAAAGCTGCTTTCAATGCTTCAGCTTCTTCTTTAGCGATTGCTTCTTTAACTGGTGCAGGAGCTCCGTCAACTACAGCTTTAGCTTCTTTCAAGCCAAGACCAGTTGCTTCACGAACTGCTTTGATAACTTTAACTTTTTGATCTCCAGCTGCAGTTAATTCTACAGTGAATTCAGTTTGTTCTTCAACAGCGCCAGCAGCAGCTCCGCCTGCTACAGCTACAGGAGCTGCTGCAGATACGTCAAATTTTTCTTCGATAGCTTTAACTAATTCACTTAGTTCTAAGATAGTTGCTGTTTCTAACTCAGCAATAATGTTTTCAATGTTCAATGCCATTTTTAATTTCCTCCATTTAAAGTTTGATAAACTATATTTTTTTGTAATACTAATTTCATGCTGGGATTAAGCAGCTTCTTCTTTTTCTGCCACTGCTTTGACAGCATAGGCAACGTTGCGGACTGGTGCTTGTAGAACAGATAGCAACATAGATAATAAACCGTCGCGACTTGGCAGTTTCGCAAGCGCAGTAATTTCTTCCATAGAAGCCACTTTACCTTCGATAACTCCGCCTTTGATTTCCAATGCTTTTGCATCTTTAGCAAATTCATCCATAATCTTAGCCGGTGCAACGACATCTTCATTACTGAATGCTACAGCTGTAGGTCCTGTGAATACTTCATCAAGTCCTTCCAGACCAGCTGCTTTTGCTGCACGTGAAAGAATAGAATTTTTAATAACTTTCATTTCAACGTTTGCATCACGCAGTTGTTTACGTAAATTTGTTACTTCTTCAACAGTTAATCCACGGTAGTCAACGATAACTACAGAAGATGCTGCTTTGAATTTTTCAGTTACGTCATCTACTAATGCTGCTTTTTTAGCGATTGCTGTTTCACTCATTTATTTTTCACCTCCTGAATGATGATGGAGAAGCTTTCTGCTGCAGACAACAAAAAACTCCATGCCACCGTTGACATAGAGGGACTCATTGACAAATTTTTTCATCAATCATTGTCCTCGGCAGGAAATTAAGACTTATGTCACCTGCTGTCTTCGGTACAGTTATTATTAACCTCAACTACCTTACCACAGGTAAGGTAGTTGAGTCAATAGTTTTTATTATCTAATATTATATGACTTGATCGAGTCTGCTCAGCTTTTATTTTATCCAGCTTCTCAAACTAGCTCTCTTCAATAATAAGTCTAAACAATTCGCGACGAAAAGCATCGCTATAATTGCTTTTCCTTATTATTCGAGAGCTGACCGAGTCTGCTCAGCTTTTACTTTATCCAGCTTCTCAAACTAAATCATTCAACAAATAGATAAACTGCCCTCAAAGATAGAAAACATCTTTGGGCCATTTTCCTAATTTGTTCATGATTTGACCGAGTCTGCTCAGCTTTTAAATATTAGAAAGAAAATTGGTCAACGTGGATTCCAGGTCCAAATGTTGTTGTTACTGAAATATTTTTAATATATTGACCTTTTGCAGCTGATGGTTTAGCTTTCAGCAATACATCATTGATTGTGTTGAAGTTTTCAATTAATTTTTCTGTATCAAATGATACTTTACCGATAGGTACATGGATGTTACCGGCTTTATCAACACGGTAAGTTACTTTACCTGCTTTAACTTCGTTAACTGCTTTTGTTACGTCCATGGTTACAGTACCTGTTTTAGGGTTAGGCATTAGACCTTTAGGACCTAAAACACGACCTAATTTACCAACTTCAGCCATCATATCCGGAGTAGCAACAACTACATCAAAACCGAACCAGCCTTGTTGAATTTTATTAACCATATCTGCATCGCCAACATAGTCAGCTCCTGCAGCTTCTGCTTCTTTTGCTTTGTCCCCTTTAGCGAATACTAAAACGGTTTGAGTTTTACCAGTTCCGTTTGGCAGTACAACTGCTCCACGAATTTGTTGGTCTGCTTTTTTAGGGTCTACGTTTAGACGGTAGGCAACTTCAACAGTTGCGTCAAATTTTGCAGTATTTGTATCTTTAGCCAAAGCTACCGCTTCTGCTACTGTGTAAGCTTTAGTAGTATCAACTTTTTTTAATGCATCTTGCATTTTTTTGCTCTTTTTAGCCATTTTGTTTCCTCCTTGATTGTGGTTATAACGGTAGAACCTCCCACGTAATTCACATTTTTCAATATGAAGCCGACTGAGAAGCTACTTCTTTAGGGTTGCAGATAATCTATTATTCTACAGTGATCCCCATGCTTCGTGCAGTTCCTTCAACCATGCGCATTGCTGCTTCTACATCAGCGGCGTTTAGGTCTGCCATCTTAAGTTCAGCGATTTCTTTTACTTGGTCACTGGTTACTTTAGCTACTTTGTTTTTGTTTGGTTCGCCTGAACCTTTGTCAATTTTAGCTGCTTTCTTCAATAATACTGCAGCTGGCGGTGTTTTGGTAATAAATGTAAATGAACGATCTTCATATACAGAGATTACCACTGGAATGATTAAACCTGCTTGATCGGCTGTACGAGCATTGAATTCTTTTGTGAATCCCATGATGTTGATACCCGCTTGACCTAGTGCAGGACCTACCGGCGGTGCTGGTGTTGCTTTACCTGCAGGAATTTGCAATTTAACTAATTTTTCTACTTTTTTTGCCACGAGACATACCTCCTTGAGTCCGTGATGTGGTTAATTGGAGATCAATATTTCTCCTCCCACGGTCTTTCCTTAAAACGCCAGGAAAAGACATGTACAAAAATGCACACTTTAATAGTATACAGGGTAACAGAAATTTTTTCAATGATTTTTAATAACTTTCTACACCAAAAGTACGAAAACGTCTATTCTTCATTATGATGAAGGTTGTCAGTTTTTTTTAAATTGCAGATACCAGATAATTCTATTCATTTTTCATGAGAAAGACTTTTTTCTTTCCATTTCCTGTGATACACTTTCGGCAGTAAGCTACTGCATTCATGAGGAGGAAGAACGATGGAACAGCTTCGCTATAAAAGTATTTTTGATATTATTGGCCCCGTTATGATCGGTCCCAGCAGTTCCCATACAGCCGGTGCTGCCCGTATTGGAAAAATTGTTCGAACGATTTTCGGAGAACAGCCGGATACAGTGGACATTTATTTATATGAGTCATTTGCAAAAACCTATCGAGGGCATGGTACAGACATTGCCCTTGTCGGAGGCTTGCTTGATATGGAACCCGATGACCCGCAGCTGGCAGATTCTCTAAAAATTGCTCACGCAAAAGAAATGGAAGTTCTTTTTGTGCCTAAGAATGAGCGGGCGGATCATCCAAATTCTGTTCAGCTGCTTGTTTCTAAAGGAAACCGCAAGCTGTCTGTCACAGGAATTTCCATTGGCGGCGGCAATATCCAGATATCAGAGCTGGATGGGTTCAAGATCTCGCTGAATATGGGGACTCCGACATTCATTATTGTCCATCAGGATGTTCCAGGTATGATCGCCAAAGTAACCAATCAGCTTTCCAGCTTAAACATAAATATCGGAACCATGACTGTGACCCGTGAATCCAAGGGTGAAAAAGCTATTATGATTATCGAGATTGATCAACGAGCATCTGATACTGTCGCAGCCACGCTAAAGAAAATCCCTCATATCCACACAGTTAATTACTTTGACTAATAAAGGAGCCAAACGAGTATGTTTCTTTCTATAAAAGAACTGGTAGAACAAGCAAAAAATTATCCTTCTGTTGCTGAATTAATGATTGCTTTAGAAATGGAAAATAGCCAGTGTGACCGGCAGCGGGTAATTGAAACAATGGAAAAAAATCTGATTGTCATGAAACAGTCAATTGAAGAAGGTACAGCGGGGGTCACATCTGTAACAGGCATAACCGGAGGCGATGCTGTGAAAATGACTGAATACATTCAATCCGGAAATTTTTTAAGCGGTGAAACAATCTTGACTGCCGTCAGAAATGCCGTTGCAGTTAACGAAGTCAATGCCAATATGGGGTTGATCTGTGCAACACCAACTGCGGGAAGTGCAGGAGTCGTCCCAGGGGTATTGATGGCAGCTGTTGAACGGTTAAATCTGACTCATGAACAACAGCTGAATTTTCTATTTACAGCCGGTGCTTTTGGATTGGTCATTGCCAATAATTCCTCCATCAGCGGAGCAGAGGGCGGCTGTCAGGCTGAAGTCGGCTCTGCCAGCGCCATGGCAAGTGCTGCTCTGGTTTGCGCTGCCGGCGGAACCGCAGAACAAGCTGCTCAGGCAATTGCAATTACATTGAAAAATATGATGGGCTTAATCTGCGATCCGGTCGCTGGACTGGTTGAAGTTCCCTGCGTAAAGCGTAATGCATTAGGGTCTTCGCAGGCATTCATTTCTGCCGATATGGCCTTAGCCGGAATCAGAAGTGTGATTCCGCCAGATGAAATCGTAGCTACGATGTATCAGGTAGGTCGACAAATGCCAAGCATTTTCAAAGAAACAGCGGAAGGCGGTTTGGCAGTTACACCTACAGCAAAAAGACTAACCGAACAATTAAATAAATAGTTTTGGAATATAGGATAAAGCGAGGACAAGACAAACACTCATGAGTGTTTGTCTTGTCCTTGCTTTATTAATAGTTACATTCTTTTCTTTGCTTCTGCAACAAACTTATCCATTTGCTTATACAGGTTTGATCTAATTTGTTTTAAATCATGCTCCACCAGCTGATGATTTAAAACTAGCAGCCGACCATTTACCCAGACCTGCTGAACATTTGATGGATTCGCAGAATAAACCAGAGCAGAATATGGATCAAAAATCGGAAACATATTGACTGACTCTGTTTCAACCATAATCAGATCGGCCTTTTTACCAGGCTGAATGCTGCCTGTTTCGTGAAAACCTAAAGTTTCTGCTCCTCCTCTGGTTGCCAGCCGAACAATTTCTTTCGCAGGAAATAATGCTCTGTCTTTTTCGTATGTCTTATGGAAATTGGCAAACAGTTTCATTTGAGTAAAAAGATCTAATGTATTACCGCTGCTGGGACCATCCGTTCCTAATCCTACTGTTAGACCTGCCTCCAGCATCGCCTTCACCGGAGCAACTCCTTTCGCTGATTTAGTATTGGCACCAATGCAGTGGGCAATCTTTGCTGTCTCTGCATATTTGGCTGTCAAAGCAATATCGTCTTCAGACATATGGATGCAATGAGCCATGATAAACGGCTGTTCCATAAAACCCAATTTTTCCAGATAGCCAAAAGGCGTAAGCCCATATTTTTCTGCCAGCTCCTTCATTTCATAATCCATTTCTGCCACATGCATGGTAATTGGAACATCATATTTTTTGCTCATTTCAACTATCTTTTCCAACGCCTCATTCGTATTGGTATTGGGTGCATGCGGAGCAATTGCTGGTGTAATCAATGGATGCCCCTGCCATTTCGGCAAAAATGTTTCACAATAGGATAGACCGCCGGAATGGTCTGAACTGTCACAAGTAGGCATATCAATAATAGTTTCTCCTACAACAGCACGGACATGGAATTCCTCACAGACTTCCGCCACCTGATCTTCAAAATAATACATATCACAAAAGCCAGTGACTCCACTGAGCAGCATCTCACTGATGGCATACGCACTGCTGGCTTTCACCAACCCCTTCGTCATAAATGCTTCAAGCGGAAAAAGAAATCTGCGCAGCCGATCTGGTACATCGTCTCCCAGTGACCGAAAAGGAATCATTCCTGCATGTGTATGCGTGTTGACGAATCCCGGTAAAAGAAGGCTCCCGCTTCCGTCAATCACTTCATCTGACTGAATATTTTGTTCTTTCCATTCGCCAACAGCAGAAATATTCTCCTCGTCGATGAGTACATATCCTTTTTTATATTCCTTCATTTCATCATCCATCGTCAGAACATGCACATTCTTGATTAATGTGGTCATATGATCACCCCATCTTCCGGAAAAATCAGCGGATAAAATTCCTGCGTTTTTGTATTCATCATGCCTTTATCTGTTACTTTAATTGCAGGCGAAACCGGAAGAGACAGTGTGGAAAACGACATGATTTCATTCATATTTTTATAGCCAAGCTGCTGCATCGCCTGACGAACCTCGTTAAGTTCTCTACCCAATTCTTCAATAGGTGCCTGTGATAAAATCCCACCGATCGGCAAAGGACAAACTGCTTTAATTTGCCGATCTGCCGCTACAACATAACCGCCCTGTATATCCAACAGCTCCTGTTGTGCAATAAGAATATCCTGACTATTATTTCCCAACACCATCAAATTATGATGATCATGCGCCCAAGTCGTGGCAATACTCCCCTGTTCACTAAGCGGCTGTTCCATCAAGGCAAAAGCAATATTTCCATTTTTGCCATAGCGCTCCATAACAATCAACAAGGCACAGTCTGAATGCTCCCAATCCAAATAACCTTGTTTTATTGGAATTTCCTTGGTTATTCTTTCAGTAAATGTGCCAACCTCCTGTTTTTGAATCACATTACATCGGACAGCCGGTAAGTCTGTTTCCACACGAATTTTCAAATCAGCAGCTGTCAGCTTCTGGCATTTCAATGTCTGACTGTATGCGGCAGGAAACTGCTCAACTTTGTCAGGATAGCTGACCTTGTCCCCTTTTTTGTGAACACATTGTCCGGACTTGTACACAGCCGCTATAGAGAAGCTGTTCAAATCATCCAGTAATATAAAATCAGCAGCTTTTCCGGGAGCAATCATTCCCCTGTCGTGGAAACCCATCCGCTGTGCCGGGGTATAAGTTGTCATGTAGATTGCTTTTTCCAGAGGGAGTCCAGCCTGTACAGCTTTTTTCAGATTTTCGTTCAAATGACCATTTAACAAGTCATCCGCCATTACATCATCTGTGATAATACAAGCATAATCATAATAATTATTATCCACAATAACTGCCATATTTTCTTTCGTAATTGATTTATTTTGGAATTGAATAAACATGCCATTTTCTATTTTTTCTGCCAACGAATCAGGAAACTGATGGGTATGGTCTGAAGTGATTCCGCTGTACATAAAGGCCGCCAGCTCTTCTTCGTATATTTTCGGACAATGTCCTTCAAGAGGCATCGTGGGTCTTTTTTCCCGGCAGAGATCGATAATCTGCTGGATCAGTGACTGAGGTTCATTTGCAATACCATTGAAGTTCATGGCTTCTCCCAGACAGACAATTTGCGGATTTTCCAGTAATTCAGCTACTTCCGGAAGTCCGATAATTCCGCCTGTCGTTTCAAGTTCAGGGGTTGTGGATGGAACGGAGGAAGGAATCGCATGAAAAATGTCAATCTCTGTTTCAGCATTCATAAACTCCGTAAGTCCATTGATACCAAAGACATTCGCCATTTCATGAGCATCAGCAACAACAGTTGTCACACCAAAGGGAAGCACTGCTTTTGAAAAGATAGCAGGGGTAGTCATAGAGCTTTCAATATGCATATGAATATCAATTAATCCGGGAATCATATAACGTCCGCCGCCATCAATCTCCTGAACAGCATTAAAATCCAACAGGTCGTTCGGACTTATGTAGTAAAACTTTCCTTTATGGACGGTCACCTGCTTCTTTTCAAAGATTTGTTTAACAGTATTAAAAACATTGATGTTTTTTATCAGTAAATCTACATGCATGTTGTCTCCTCCATTTTTTTCACTATCAGTTTTCAATTCTCAGCTTCAAAATAAATAACAGGGCTGGAACCGTAATCCCAACCCTTCTATTTTTTTCAGCTTTATGAAAAGCAAAAATATTCAGAATAAGACTATTGATTGATTAGTCTGTTCCATTGATCAATCCAGTCCGTTAACTGTTCATTAACAAATTCAAAATCAACGGTTTTCGCACGATCTGCAATAGCACCATATGTCATATTCCCTGCTTCTTCATCAGTAAGCTCCACTTTTCCATTTGTTGGCGCTTCATTTAAAGAAAGAGCTTTTGTCTTTTGAGAATCCGCACTGATTCTGTAGTTAACAAATTCATAGGCAAGCTCTTTATTGGCAGCTTCTACAGGAATATTGACCGTATTATAGTTTGCATAAGTCCCGCTTTCCGGAACTACATATTCGATTGTTTCTGAATCACCTTTTATGATATCATAGGCAAAATCCATTACGATCGCAGCTTCAATTTCACCAGCTTGAAACATGTTGGCAAGATCAGATGATTTTGCATAGGTTTTTACGATATTCGGTTTTAACTCTTCCAAAGCTCCAAAAGCTGCTTCACCGTTGTCTTCGGTAATATCTTTTCCTGCATAATCGCTGGCAATATACATCATCAATGGGCCTGCAGTTGTTGTAATTTCAGGAATGGAGATTTTTCCTTTCAAAGAGGAATCCCATAAATCAGACCAGTCAGTGATTTCTTTACCGACTTTTTCTTTGTCATAAACAATCCCTACACTATTCACAGCAATTGGCACACCAGCTCCGCTGTCAAATACTTCTTTGGCACCGGATGTCAAATCAGCAAGGTTTGGAATTTTTGATTCATCCAATTTTTCGAACAAGCCTTGAGAAGCACCGTCCGCAGAGTTGGCCTGAGCCAGTTCAATCACATCTATTCCTTTAGGATTGCTGACAAGCTTTGTAAAACGGTCACCGCTGTTGCCTACATCCAAAGTAATTTTAGCCCCAAACTCTTTTTCAAAAGGCACCATGATATCACTTTTTATGATATCTTCACTCAATCCAAATGTTGACACGACTAAATCTTTAGAAGCTGCTTTGTCGGAAGAAGACGACTCAGAATTTCCTCCTCCGCATGCTGTCAATAATAAGATACTTGCCAAAACGAATGATCCCAATGCAAAACGTTTTTTCACTATTTTTTCCTCTTTTCTCAGTTTAGTTTATTTATCTTCCAAAAGAACAATTTTTTCTTTTGGAAAATGCAGTACGATAGTATCGCCTGCTTCATAAATTTGTTTATCTGTTCCATTAACCAAAAATTTCCCCAATGAAGTAGCAACTTCATACTGATAACTTTTACCAAGAAAAGTACGGACTTCAACCTGTCCTTCAACTAGATTTTCCTGAGCTGCTGAAGCAATTTCGATGTCTTCAGGACGAATTGTGGCAACAAGCTCAGAAGCAGGTGCTGAAGAAACGTCTGTTTCAATCACAACACTGTCTGTCTGATAACGACTTTTTTCTAAATGCTTAACCGAAAAGAAATTTTCGAAGCCGATAAATTGTGCTACAAATTTTGTCTTCGGACTTCTGTAAATTTTCTCAGGTGTATCATATTGTTCAATCACACCGTTATTCATTACCGCTACTTTATCAGAAATAGAGAAGCATTCTTCCTGATCATGCGTTACAAAAACCGTTGTAATCCCCAGCTGCTGCTGAATTCGCTTAATCTCAATTCTCATTTGTACACGAAGCTTTGCATCCAAGTTACTTAATGGTTCATCAAGAAGAAGCAGCTTCGGCTCAATCACCAAGGCTCTGGCTAACGCAACTCGCTGACGCTGACCGCCTGACAGCTGTTTAGGATAACGTTCTCCTAAATGACCCAGACCGCAAATTTCCAGCATCTCTGCTACTTTTTTATCAACTGTTTCTTTTTTTTCTTTACGAAGCTTTAAGCCAAACGCAACATTTTCTGAAATTGTCAAGTGTGGAAACAAGGCATAACTTTGAAAAACCATTCCAAAATTTCGTTTGTGAACAGGCACTTTGACAAGCTCCTGATCATCCAATATAAAAGACCCGTCATTAGGGGAAATCAAGCCTGCGATAACTCTAAGCGTGGTCGTTTTTCCACAGCCGCTCGGTCCCAGCAAAGAAACAAGCTCGCCTTTTTCCATGGAAATGTTTAAATCTTCCAGTATATTTTGCTTTCCGTCGTAACTGACACGAATATTACTTAAATTTACAAAACTCACTTTATCCCTCCATCGGTATACAAATCCTGTTCAGCTGACTGACAGCGACAAGAATTTTTTTAATTTACTACTATGCAATAGATGCCAACCCCAGTGTCTTTTCAATAATAAACATCAACAAAATGGTCAGCAGCATAATCATCACTGAAATCGCTGAAACAGTCGGATCATAGGTGTATTCGATGTAGCTTAACAAAGAGGTCGGCAACATAGTCACTCCCGGTCCTGAAAGAAACATGGAGACAGGAACATTGTTAAATGAATTAACAAAAGCCAGCATAAATGCCGCAAAAATTCCTGAAGAAACATTTGGCAAAACAATTTTCATAAATGCCCGGGGTCTGGTACAGCCCAATGTCCAGGCAACTTCTTCCATTGAAAAATCAAGCTGCTCCATACTCGAACCAACCACCCGAATAATGTAAGGAAGACTAATCAGAAAGTGACCAATCAGAAGCCCCTGAATAACCGGCAGATTCAAGCGAATCACTACAAATTGAAAAAGCGAGTAGCCGACAACGATTCCCGGAATCATGGTTGGAGATAAAAAGAAACTTTTCAATATATTTTTACTCTTCATACTGTAACGGGAAAGTGCGTAGGAAGCAGGCACCCCAACCAGTAAAGCAAGAAGTGTTGCTCCAATACCGATGGATAGACTTAATTTAAAACTGCTCATAAATGTTTCTGAGCTGAGTGCTTTTTTATACCAGTCTAAAGAAAATTCTTCTATTGGAAACTGAATCGTTGCGGATTTACCAAATGATGTGACCACAATCACGACAAGCGGCAAAAAAAGAAACGCAAAGACTAAAACTGCAATGATTGTCATTCCTCTTTGTTTACGCATGGTTCATCTCCCTCCGATCCAGACGGGCAGCAATCATGTTCAATCCCTTATTTACAATAAGTGTGGTTGCAATCATAATCAGTGCAATGACACTAGCTGATGTCCAGTCGCCTAATGTAGATGCTTTTTGATAAAGGAAGGTTGCCATCATCATATTTTTATTGCCTCCCAATAACTGTGGTGTGGTATAGGCTGTCATAGTCCCAGTAAACACCAGAATACTGCCGACAATTACACCTGGTGTACAAAGAGGGAGAACAATCTTATAAAAAGCCCTGAAAGGACTTGCGCCCAGCGTCTCAGCAGCTTCCAATGTTTCCCGTTCAATTGTTTCCATCACACCTACAAGTGTCATTATCATTGTTGGTAAAAAAAGATAAACTGATCCGACAACAATGGAAAATTCTGTGTACAGCAACGTCAGCGGCTCATCAACAATTCCGGTATTCACGAGCAAGTTGTTTACAACACCGGATTTCCCCAAAATATTGATCCACGCAAAGCTTCGGATAACCGAATTTGTTAACAGTGGAAACATCGTCATTGCCATCAAGATGCTCTTCCATTTTTTGTTCACTCCTGCAATAAAATAGGCCGCCGGTATTCCCAAAGCAGCAGATATCACTGTTACAATCAACGATACTCGTATCGTACGAAGAAAAATCTTCAGGTTATAATCGTCTGTCAGAAAATCGACATAGGATTGAACACTGGCTCCGTTTTCAGTAAAAACTGTTGGCCAGATGCTGTTTACCAATGGTACAATCATAAAAAATAACAGTAGAATAATACCAGGTGTAATAATCAAATACGGAACATTCTTCTTCATTCAACCTCTCCTCATTCGTTTTCTGTAATATTATAATCAAGAATACGAACATTTTCAATAAGACTTTGCAGTATATTCTTATTTTTTCAGCACAAGTTCAAAGCAAATGAATAACAAATACAATTTGTTCGCATTTCCATTCAACTTTCTACTCATTTACTCAAAAAAAATTTCTACTTGATTTACAATAACAGAGTGCAATTTCTCAAACAAAGTATAATTTTTACTTCCTTTAATTTATGTATAGACATTTAATTCTGTTTGTCTTTCTTCAAATCGACGAAAACACGAACATTAAAAAAGGATCTTTTAAACTGAGGCTGCTCAGTTTAAAAGATCCTATCTATTTATTTAGTCCAAGCTTTAGATTTTGTCCACTTGTTCAAAGTCCAGTTCGGTACTTGTTTCACGACCAAACATATCGATGTTTACTTTCAGTTTTTGTTTCTCTTCGTCAATCTCTGTCACTTCACCTTCCAGTCCAGAGAAGGCTCCTTCAATAATTCGAACAGTTTCCCCAATCTCTACTTCAAGTTCAGATTGACGTGTACTGATACCGATGGAGCGAAGAATATGATTGATTTCTTCCTGCAACAGAGGAGCTGGCTTGCTTCCTGCACCATGAGATCCTACAAAGCCTGTTACGCCGGGAGTATTACGAACTACATACCAGGAATCATCTGTCATGACCATTTCAACAAGTACATATCCAGGAAATGTCTTATGAACGACTTCTTTCTTTTTTCCGTTCTTTTCTTCTGTAGCTGTTTCTTCAGGAACAACTACACGAAAAATAAAGTCACCCATCCCCATGCTTTGAGCACGAGATTCAATATTTGCCTTTACTTTGTTTTCATAACCGGAATAAGTATGCAGCACATACCAGTTTTTTTCATAGGATTCCATTTTTTCTAGCTCCTTATAATTTAGATTAGCAAGAATCTGTTTGAACACTCTGCTGTCAAAGTCTCCACACAGGTTCTATTTTTAAGAAAAATAAAAAAACCTCAGCAGTCCCGAAGTTTTTCTTTACCACAACAGTATAGCACCGTTTTCAGTAAAATACCAGTTACAATCAGCGAAGGATTAAACTAAACAATGTCTGAATGGCTGTATCCATAATGAAGAACATTACGCCAAACAGGATTGTTGTTTCAATAACAGTCAGCGTGTCTTTACGCAATTGTCTTTTTCCAGGCCAAGTGACTTGCTTCATTTCTTCTCTGACACCTTTAAAAAATTTCATTTCTACCCCTCCAAATGGTTATTTCGTTTCTTTATGTAAGGTATGCTGTCCGCAATATTTACAGAACTTTTTTACTTCCAATCGCTCTCCGCGCTTTCCCTCACTGACTGCTTTGGAATAATTGCGAGAGCCGCAAACTGAACAGGCTAGAGCTGCTTTTTTTACTGCCATATTTTATCCTCCTCCGTTCGCAAAATCACTCAATAACATTAGCACTTAATTGAAAAAAAGTCAATATTGAGTATTTCAATCTCATGACAAAATCATGAAGAAATATTTTTCTGAAACTGTAGAAAAATTTCTGAAATGTATGGTTATTAATCAAAAAATTTGCAATTGATAAATAATAGCCATGTATTTTTTGACTAACTATCTGCTATCACCAAAAGTGAATGGGAAATAACAGAGAAATTTTAGATTCAGAAAATTAATAATATGATTTTCACTATTGGTTTCTTCATCTTTTTGTCCTTGTGCAACCTGCTGTCAATTCTTAAAAAAATTCCTATCTCCTTTATCAACTGCCTAAAAAAATCAGCATCAATTTATTGAGAGCAATCAGACAGTACACAAGCAGTAACTCTCTTTAATTTCCGTTGCTTCAGTCAACAATCTTAAACAGCCATTCTTCCAAAAATTGAAAACTGAAAATCCGAATTTTTTCAAATTCTGCTGTATTCCACAGGCTATTGTTTTTCATCAAGTTATGTTATCATTAATTTGTCATAAACATCTAATTCAAGGAGGGCTAGACATGTTAGTAAAATCTGTTGTTCTCAAGAAAAAAAATCTAACTACAGTAAACGAATCCTGCACATTGGAAGAAGCCTTAAATATACTAGAAGAATCAGGCTATCGTTGTGTACCGATTTTGGATAAAACAGGAAAAATATTCCGAGGCAATATTTATAAAATGCATATCTACAGACACAAAGCAAACGGAGGGGATATGAGTCTCCCTGTAACTTATTTATTAAAGAACGCGACGAAATTTATTTTTATCAACACTTCCTTTTTTAAAGTGTTCTTTACAATCAAAGAATTGCCTTATATTGCTGTTTTAGATGAAAATAATCATTTTTATGGAATTTTGACCCACAGCACCCTTCTGAACATTCTCGCTCAATCATGGAATATTGAAAGAGGAAGCTATGTTCTGACTATTGCTTCAACTGGCAAACAGGGCGATTTGGCAAGCATTTCCAAGATCATTGCAAAGCACAGCAGTATAGCCAGCTGTATCACTCTGGATATTGGTGAAGATGAGTTTATTCGCCGGACATTAATCACCCTGCCTTCTGAAACAACAGAAGAAATATGTACTCTGATTGTGGAGCAGCTGGAAAGAAAGAACTTCAAGGTTGTGGAAATTGAAGACTTAAAAAACAACAAAAATTAGATTATAGAAATCATCCTGAACCTCTGTTCAGGATGATTTTTTCTTGCAATTCATTTTTAACTTTGAACACTGTCCAATCCATCATCAGATCAGTACCTTGAGAAATATAAAACTCCATAGCCGGTGTATTTTCATTTAAGTACAATCATTCCACCGTCCCTAATTTTTCTTCTTTGGCAATTTCAAAAATCCTGTGCAGAAGTTCTTTGCCATACCCTATTTTCCAGTATTTTTCTTCGATGTATGAATCTTCAATATACAAACCGGAGCGGACTAGGTATGCAGAAAAATTATAAAAGTACAGACAAAAACCAATCAGCTTATTTTCAACCAAAGGAAACAGTACATTTGCTCTTTCCTTATCAAAAAACCACTCTTTCAAAATAGTTTCATCTGCAGTCACTTCTGCAGAAAGTTATTCGTATTCAGCAAGTTCTTTGATATATTGAAGAATTTACGGGAAGGTCCTTTTCTTCAGCAAAACGAAAATTTAGTATTGTTTTCGACACCCTATTTCTTCTATTTTTCTTCACCGATAATGCGGACTTCAGTTTCCAGTTTAACGCCGAACTGTTCCAGAATCACTGACTGGATATGGGCAATCAATTCCACATAATCAGTTGCAGTTGCACCATCAATGTTTACGATAAAACCTGCATGCTTCTCTGAAATTTGTGCACCGCCCCATTTTAGCCCCTGTAATCCAGCATCCTGTATCAGCTTACCTGTAAAATGTCCCTCCGGTCTCTTAAACACACTGCCGCAAGACGGATATTCCAATGGTTGTTTTGACTGTCTTAATTCAGTCAGCTCATCCATCCTTCGTTTGATTTGCTGAGTATCACCCTTTGTCAGTGCAAAAACCGCCTGCAAAGCAATACATTTCATATTCTGAAGAGCACTGTGTCTGTAGGAAAAATTCATTTCTTCATTTGTCAGTAGTTGAAATTCACCTGTAGGCAACAAAATTTCCACTGATTCAAAAACATCTTTAATTTCGCCGTCATAGGCTCCTGCATTCATGAAGACAGCTCCACCGACACTTCCGGGAATACCTGATGCAAATTCAAAACCTGCCAAATCATTGGCCAGTGCTTCATAGGTTGTATCGATCAGTTTAGCACCGGCATCTACTGTTAGTTTATCGCCAGCCACATTGACCTGATTCATCTCCGCCAGCATGATAACCATGCCGCGAATTCCGCCATCACGAACAATCAGGTTGCTTGCATTTCCCAGAACGATCCACGGAATACCATTCTCCCTGCAAAAAAGAACTATCTGCCGTACCTCTTCTTTAGTCTTTGGAAAAGACAGCATGTCTGCTGGTCCTCCGGTCTTTGTAAAAGTAAAATTCATCAAAGGTTCATCAAACAAAATAGTCGTTTCTTTAAGTTTTAATTGTATTTTCTCTTTAATTTTATTCATTGAAAGTCGATTCCTTTCTTACAAAACATCGTTATCATTCTAGCATGATAAAGAGAAACTTTCTAGAGGACGTTAAAAACCTTCGGATTTCTCCAAAGCTTTTTACCAATCTATCATTTCACCTATAAAACATGGCGTTGATGCTGCTGCAAGATCAGGCTGCAAAGTTCATGACTTAGAAATACCTTTTCCTGTTTTAGCTTCGCAGAATTTTTTTCCCTAACGCCTTGGATAAAGTTTCTTATCATCGGAGCAAATCCTCTTTTTTCAAGCGTCGTTGTCCAGTCTCCAAAAGTTTCTTTCGCTGTTCCTTCTGCAGATACAGATGTCAAGTCTGTTAAGTTCTCCAAGTAAAAGGTTCCAGAAGGTGACGTCACTTGACAGGATTCGGTATTCGCACCAGATACCAGATCCATGGAACAAATTGCCGTTGTAGTCTCTGTCTCTAAATGCAGAAATACTCGTTGCAGCTTCCCGTCTTTCTCAATCATTTTTGACTGCACCTGCTGAACGGGTCCATCAAGGAGATAAACCGCTGTATCAACCACGTGAAGAAAAAGATCATAGATCATAAAGCTGGAGGCTCCCGGTGAATTAATTCTGTTTTTTTGTACAAGAATCAAATTCTTATCTTCAATTTTCTTAAGGTTATCAACAAACGGAGCAAAACGGCGGTTAAAAGCAATCATCAAAATCAACTGATTCTTCAGTGCGTATTCCTGCAGTTTTTTAACTTCTAAAAGATTTTCGCTCAGAGGTTTATCCACACAAACATGGATGCCGGCTTTCAACAGTTTTTCTACAATTTCAACATGAACTTCTGTTGCCACATGGACAAAACATGCTTCAATTCCTGAAGCAATCAGCTCTTCCACTGTTGCAACAAGCTCTTTAAACCCATATTTATTCTGTAAAAGCTCTCTTGTTTCTTTATTTCTGGTTGAAAGAACAAATTCGCCTTCATTTCTTAACTCACTGTACACCGGCAAATATGCTTTTTGAGCGATGTTTCCCAGACCGATAACACCTATTTTCATACATACCCTCTCCTATAAACAATTATCTTTAATAGTACTATATTTCAAAGAAAATTACTTCTTTTCTTGGTGGTCATTATTCAAAGTTTTCAAACAGCTGCTGATTCCCAAGTTACCTTTAACACTGCAGAAATTCTTATCCGTCCGATTCTTTCATTCTTCACTAACTCAAACATGACTCCTATCATTTTTTTACTATAATTTATAATTTGGTCAGAGCAATAGTGTTATAATTAATAAGGCTGAACCTATTTTTCATTTCATCAGAATAGTTGGAGGAAGCTGTTTATGAGTAAAAAAACTGCTTTATCTATCTTTTTATTGCCGGACTGTGCTTTATGTTTTCTATTGATATTTTTTCATACACAGTTCTTTCACCTATAAATCTATTTAGGGGAGACATTTTTACATTTATTCGAAATCTGAAGAAAGCACCACTCTTATATTTTGGTATTTCGCTTTTTATTCTTTCTACCGTATTAAGCTTTCTTTTCATTTTTAAGCTGAAAAAACACAGCATAGCAGACAATCCGCAGTAAAATATATCTACTTTCAAAATTAGGAGGAACCTCATAATGAAATGTATTTCATGGAATGTAAACGGCTTGCGGGCTGTTGTCAAAAAGAATTTTATTGAAGTATTTGAAGAAATGGATGCAGACTTTTTCTGTCTGCAGGAAACAAAGCTTCAGGAAGGTCAAATTGATCTTGTATTTCCTGGCTATTATCAGTACTGGAACTATGCAGAGAAAAAGGGATATTCCGGCACAGCTATTTTTGCAAAAGCAGAAGCACTGAATGCTTACTATGGGATCGGAATGGAAGAACATGATAAAGAAGGACGTGTGATCACACTTGAATATGCTGATTTCTTTTTAGTTACCTGTTATACACCTAATTCACAAAATGAGTTAAAGCGTCTGGATTACCGAATGACTTGGGAAGATGCATTTTTTAATTATCTGAGTGAACTTAAAAAGAAAAAATCAGTGATTATTTGCGGCGATCTGAACGTTGCTCATAAAAATATTGACTTGAAAAACTGGAAAACCAATCAAAAGAATGCAGGATTTACACCAGAAGAACGTCAAAAATTCTCAGCACTTTTGGAAGGCGGTTTTATTGATACCTTCCGCTATTTCTATCCAGATACTGAAAGCGTCTATTCATGGTGGAGCTATCGGTTTAATGCACGGCAGAACAATGCCGGGTGGCGGATTGACTACTTCCTTGTATCAGAAGATCTGACAGACAGGCTGACTTCAGCCAAAATACACACAGAAATTTTCGGCAGTGATCATTGTCCTGTAGAAGTGGAGCTAACGGATTTTTATACTAAAGAAGAACAGTCTGCTTCTGTGATTCCTGACTAAAAAATTTCTAAACAGGTCCTAATTTTTTGTTAAATACGTTAACTATAAATCTATTTCTTCAAAAATAACGTATAATTAAACTATCAATCTGAATGAAAGGATTTTTAAGATGAATTTTTATGCTATTGATTTTGAAACAGCTAGTTACGCCAAACACAGCGCCTGCTCGGTGGCCCTGATAAAAGTTGAAAATAGTCAAATTGTTGGTGAATATTATTCTCTGATTAAACCGGAAACAGACTTCTTCTGGAAGAATATTCAAGTACACGGGATTCATCCAGAAGATGTTGCGGATGCTCCGAAGTTTCCTGATGTCTGGAACCAGATTTGTTCCTGCTTCAGCTCTGACAGTTTGGTTGTTGCCCACAATGCCGGATTCGACTGTGGTGTGTTGGCCGGATGCCTGGATTATTATCAAATCCAGCAGCCGAATTATCTTTCACTTTGTACAGTGAAAACCAGCCGAAAGCTGTTTCCCGAATTTCCAAATCATAAACTGAATACCGTTTGCGAAAATTTGAATATCCAGCTGAATCATCACCACGATGCTCTTGAAGACAGTCGTGCCTGTGCGGAAATACTACTCTATCAGGAAAAAATGTTTGGGGTTGAACCACTGAAAAAACTGGTTACACCAAAATAAACAGTTTCAGTAAAAAAGAAGTTGCGTATTAAAATATAACGGTTATAAGAAAACCTCAGTAACTAGATAATTTTTGCTTCTACTGTTCTTACTACACTTCGTTTCGATCTCATCAATTTCTAAATGGCAGAGCCATTTAGAATTAAAGGAGGAAACTCAATGACCGATCCGCTGCATTTTGAAACACAAAATGATTTTAGAAAATGGCTGTCAGATAACAGTCAAACCAGTGAAGGTGTTTGGCTGCTGTTCAGTAAGACAGATCAATTAAGCACGTTAAGAGCTAGTGAAGCACTTGAAGAAGCGCTTTGCTTCGGTTGGATTGATGGAGTAATGAAACGGATAGACGACTCTGCCTACATTAAGTATTTTTCCAACCGAAGAAAAAACAGCAAGTGGTCAGCTAAAAATAAATCCCTTGTTGAGCGATTGGAAAACGATGGCCAGATGACTGATTTCGGCAGGGAAAAAATTGCAGAGGCCAAAGCAAACGGACAGTGGGATAATGCCAATAAGCCCTCTGCAATTACCAATGAACAGCTTGAACAAACAGCTGCTTTGCTAAAAGGAAATGAACTGGCTTATAAAAATTTTCAAAATATGTCTCCATCAGTAAAAAAGACATACACAAGAGCCTATCTTGATGCTAAAACCGAAGCAGGTCGAACAAAACGTCTGGCATGGATGATTGATCGGCTGGAAAAAAATTTGAAGCCGATGTAGCCTGAAACCTGCGAAAAAAATTACTATAGATCAATCTGACAGCAAAAACGAGGTCGGGGCAAAAGCGATCAGCTCCGAGAATAAGGAGTTGCTTTTGTTCCGCCATTTATTCGGGTTTAGATATAAAGAGAGTTTGGAACTTTAATTCTGTCCCAAACTCGATTTTTATAATTCAATCGTTTCATTTTCCTTCGTAATCAAAATAATACCATCTCCCAATGGTACTAAACTGGATGTTAAATCCGGATGAGCCATAACTGTTTCGAGAAACTCATTCAGTTTGCGGTGAATTGCTCGTTTTCCTCTTGGAATATCTTCCAGAGGCTCAAGAATTGTCCCAGCTTGAAAAACATCATCCACCATCAATACTCCTCCAACACGCAAAAGGCGCAGACAGTTCGGCAGAAATTCAATATATTTGGATTTTGCACTGTCCATAAAAATAAAATCATAGCTTTCATTTAGGGTCGGTAGAATATCCGCTGCTTCTCCTTCCAACAGGGTTACTTTATCTGTCAAATTCAGACGTTCATAGGTTTTCTTTGCCTTCTTTATCATTACATCAAAGCGGTCAATAGTTGTTACATGACCGTCTTCTCCGACATACTGTGCCATTAAACTGGAAGAAAAACCAATCGCAGCACCAATTTCCAAAATATTTTTCGGTTTAATCTGCCCCAGTAAAAACTGCAGAAACACAACCGTTTCATGTGGAATAACTGGAACTCCATCTGCATGAGCCTCTTCTTCCACCACTCCCAGTTCTCCGGGCAATTTTTTCTGTTTCTCACGCATAAAATCCAGCAGTTCTTTTTTCACAACCGGTCGATGCATCATTTCATTGCGCATGTTCTTCACTCCTTCTCACGACCACTATTATACGAATTGGCGGATTCGATGTCAAAAGCTGTTCTTTTTCTGAAACAGGCATTTAACTATTAAAAATACGCAGCAAAAATCATCTCGACTTTCACTGCATATTTTATCAGTATGTTTTTTTCCTCTGTATTAGGGTGTGTCTGAAAACTCAATCGGCGAATAGTTTGATGATTTTTATCAAACCCATCGTCATAAATACTCGCTTATGAACCACATAAGCTGTGTTTTCTTCCTTGATTTCAACAAAAACCACTGAAAAATTCGAATTCCACTAACTTTTCAGACATGCCCTAATATAACAACTCAACAAATTCTTCTTTTTCTATATTGCCGAAATATTTTTTTACGTCAATCTTATCAACTGCTTCACGGATGGCTTCTTTGTCATATTTCACACCTGTCAATGTGTTTTCGACATCTTTAATTTCACCGAGACCAAAGAAATCACCATAAATTTTCAGCTCTTTAATCTGACCATCTTCAACATCCATACGAGCTTCTATAGAGCCGATTGGAAAACGATGCCTGCGCTCCAAATTGAAGGAAGGAGATTTTCCATAGTTCCATTCCCAGTTTCGGTAATATTCGTCAGATATTTTATTGATATGCTGCCAGTCTTCCTCAGTTAGTTCATATGTTTTCACCTGATCAGCAGAATCAACACCAAAAATTTTCAAAAGAATATCCTGACGAAACTCCTCTGTTGTCATCCCCTGCTTATCCTGAGGTAAAAACGGCTTGATATTTGTTACACGTGAACGAATCGATTTAATTCCTTTTGACTCAATTTTATCTTTTCGTACTTTCAGCGCATTAACAACTTCATCAATATCACTGTCAAACATCAGTGTTCCATGTGCAAACATGCGTCCATCTGTTGCATACATCGCATTTCCGGAAAACTTCATTCCGTCAATAACCAAATCATTACGCCCTTTTAGTTCTGCTCCCGAAACGCCCAATTCATGCAGAGCTTGAATAATCGGTTTCGTTACTTTTTCAAAATCCCGGAAAGAATTACCGTCATCCGGCATAATAAAACTGAAATTCAGGTTACCGTGATCATGATACACCGCACCGCCCCCGCTTAATCGGCGAACGACATGGATCCCCTGCTCCTCCACATATTCTTTGTTGATTTCTTCAATTGTATTTTGATTACGACCAATAATAATTGACGGCTCATTAATATAAAACAAAAGAATCGGTTCATCTAAAGGTTTTTCCTTCAATAAATACGTCTCAATTGCTAAATTCACTCGCGGATCATTGTTTTCATTTGGGACAAATATCACTCCGAACAGCTCCTTTTCATTTTTTTATTGACCACTGCTTACAATTCGATAACTAAATCCTGATAGGCCAGCTCTACCGGCACCTGATAATCAGCCGCTTTTTCAGCCTGATTCTTTAATTCTTCCAAAGACCCATGTTGAGGTAAATGAGTCAAAATCAGCTTTTTCACATTTGCCGCTCTAGCCAATTCTCCAGATTCCTTCGAAGTAAAATGAGCATGGTGTCTTTCATTACCTTCAAATAAATACGTATCTACCAGAAAAATATCTGCTCCTGCAGCAAATTCGATAAAATCTTCCAAATAACCGGAGTCTCCTGTATAAACAAAAACTTTTCCTGTTTTTTCTTCCACAAAGCGCATAGCATAGCAGGGCACCGGATGGATTGTTTTCATAAAACTAATGATAAATGGTCCGACTTTCAGTTCCTCAGCTTCAAAATAAGGCATTCCTTTAGACACTCCATCCATATCCAGTTCAGCAAAATGAGCTGCATCATCGGTATGTCCGTAAATCGGCAAAATCGGCAACGGGGTCAAAACCGGATACAATTGACGGTAATACTGCAGGACACCCAGATCAGCAATATGATCATAGTGATAATGCGACAAGATAACCGCATCCAATTCTAATGGATCAACGTGCCTTTCCAAATTAATCAAAGTAGTACTTCCTGCATCCAGCAGTAAATGGAAGTCTTCCGATTCCAATAAATAGGAGCTTGTTCCTTTGCCATCATACGGATATGCACCCAGACAGCCTAAAACAGTTATTTTCACTTGCTTCTCCTCCAAGTCTTTTAATCATTTGCAACAGCTCTGTGTTTAATCAGCCTCTGATATATTTGCTGCAGTCCGTTCATTCTTTCTTAAGGAATCATCTGACCTGATTCTCAAATGCCCTCAGAAAAAATTTTTGCAATCCTTCCTAAAAGACAACTTCCTTTTCGCGTCGAATACTGTCATATAAACTTGCCACCGCAACATCATGGTAAGGGATTACCCATAATAATCCAATTCCCACTGCTATAGCTCCAACAATGTACCAGCCGATAAATGACAGCTGTAAAAATACGTATTGCTTAAAATGCCCCTTCATCATATTCAGAGCTTCTCTCAAAATATCACCGATTCCCAAAGCAGGCTGATCAATTTTAACCCAAACCGCAAACTGGAAAACCCCGCCAATAAACATACTAATCAAAATGACCAGCAGTGAAAACAGCAGCATAACAAAGGCCAGAGTGATGTTGGCCGACATTTCCTGTTGGAAGCGTTCAACAGAAACCACATTAAACATCAAGCCAAAATACATAGTTGCTCCATATGAGATAAGAACCGGCAGCAGCATAATAAAGTTTATCAGCAGATTCAGCACATATTGAATCAAATTAATAAGCAGCAGCGGAAGATAATATTCTCCTCTGAACATCATTAGCAACATTTCCACTTTGACCGGCCGTTCCCTAATTACCTGAAGCGCGGCAAAGTACGTACCAAATGTTAATGCAAAATAAAAACCATTACTCAATATAAAATTAATTAACCTGCCTGAAGCACTCTCACTTGATAGATTTGTAAAACTGCCGATCAGGTTACTGACAAACAATTTGATCAGGAAGCTTGCAAAAACAATCAGCGCCATCGTCCCCCATTTGCCGCTCAGGGCTTTTCTAGCTCTGTCTCTATGCATAGCATTGGTCATTTGCTTCTCCATTATCTCATCTCCTTTAATATTCTTTGATTTTGCAAACGGCTTCCTTATCCAAACGTTTAACAACTTCCGTCACCAGCTTAACCGTATTTAAATAGTCATCTTCATGAATAACTGACGTATGGGAGTGAAGATAGCGAACCGGCACTGTAATAGCAAGAGACGGCACACCATTTCGAGCCAAATGCATTCTGCCGGCATCCGTTCCGCCGCCTGTAATCACTGTATACTGAAAAGGAATATTCAGTTCTTCTGCAATACCAATAACAAAATCCTTTAGCTTCTTATGTGGAATCATGGAAGCATCGTAAATTAAAATCTGCGGTCCTTCCCCCAACTTGGAATCTGCCTCTTTTGGTGTCATTCCCGGTGTATCTCCGGCAGTACCTGTATCCAGAGCAAATGCTATATCCGGATCAACCAGATTCGTACTAGTTTGAGCCCCTCTCAGCCCTACTTCTTCCTGAACATCGCTTCCTGCAAAAAGAATGTTAGGATGTCCGGATTCAGCCAAATTCTCCAATACCTTTAAAGAAACAGCAGTGCCGACGCGATTATCCCAGGCTTTTGCCAGTAAAAATTTTGTCTCATTCATTCTGCGGTATTCAATATAAGGAGTAACCATATCGCCTGGCCTGATCCCCCATTCCTCCACCATTTCCTCACTGGACGCACCAATATCAATAAACATATCAGACATCTGGTAAGGCTTGCTCCGCACTTCAGGAGTTAAAACATGCGGGGGTTTTGAACCGATGACTCCATGAATGACCTTTCCTGACCGAGTCTTTATCTGAACCTGCTGTGCCAGCATAACTTGCTCCCACCAGCCGCCCAATGCTTCAAACTTAATAAATCCAGTCTCGGTGATCTGAGTCACCATAAAGCCAACTTCATCCAAGTGACCGGAAAAATAAATTTTAGGTCCCTCTTTATCCCCTGTGCGCTTGGCAATAATACTTCCCAAGCCATCGTAGAGAATACTGTCGGCAAAAGGCTCAGCATGCTTTTTAAACACAGCTCGTACCTCGTCTTCATTTCCCGGCACACCTTTTGCATTTACTAACTCGATTAATAATTCTTCTTCACGCTTATCCAACACGAAAGCCCCTTTCAGAAATCATTTCAAAAATATTATAACATTCATACTCTATTTAACAGCAGAAAAAGCAACAGAACTCTCAGAACCTTAATAAAATTACTTGTCAAACACTGAAAATTGGAATAGAATTCCACACAAACTAGACTCAAACTGCTAAAACCAGCCTGATACCGGACATTCATTTGTTGCTCTCTCCTGCAATCCAACAATAGACTGAAGAAGTCACCAGAAAATAAACTGCGTAAATGATAATCAGCAAACCGCAGGAAAGATAGACCAGCCAATAGCCTGAACTTGGTACCAGCTGGCTGTACAAACGAATGGCAAATCCTGCGTGCAGTAATCCCAAGAGCATAGGCAAAAGGAATACAACAATATTCTGCCTGTAGATCAGTCGTCGCAGCTGCTTTTCAGAAATCCCCAGTTTTCTAAGCAAACTGAATGTTGCTTTCTCACGTTCTGCCTCCGCAAATTGCCGAACCATTAAGACACTCCCGGTAATAATCAGCGCCAAAACACCTAGAAATAACATAACATAGATGAAAACACCAAGTGCTTTTCGATTGTGAATAAATGCGGCTATTCGGCTCGTATAATTCAGACGCCAGCCTTCCTGTTCGTTGACTTCAACCGATTCAGTTTTTGACGCTTGAATCGGTTCCTGTGAAACATAAACCTCACCGTCTGCATTCGTCCCATAATACACCGGATGCTGCCATTCTTTAGAAATCCCAGCCATTATCTGATCCGGAAGTATCTCACCCTCTCTCTGCTCAAGGTTGAAAGCACTCAGTTCAAATATAACATCTGCTGGAATGGCTTCATAAACTTCATCAGAAACCACCATTGTTGGTTTATTGTACCTAAGCATAGAATTTCCTAGATAATCTGACACCATACCTGCAATCATTATCGTTCGGTCTGATGCAAGCTGAACAGCAGAATCATACTCAATAAAGCGACTAAATGTATTCTGTATTCCATTCAGGATTACAGCTTCATTTTCACTTCTTAACGTAACTGTTTGTAAATACGGATTAATCTCCTGATAGTCCTGATAATTAGACAGCGAAATCACATTAATCGGACCTTCATAATCAAGTGTTTCCTTCCGGCTGATTGAATAGCTGTAGCGATAGCGGGCACCGGTCATTTTAAAATTCAGCCTTGTTTCTTGAAGAGCAGCCCCCTGCTCAGCCGCATTTTCTTCTGCTGCTTGAAACAGCTCGCTGCTTACAATAAAATCAACTGGGTCCGAAGAGTTCACACTTTCCATTCCCAGTGTATAAAACGAAGCTGCTCCGCCGATAATCCCCAACGCACAGGCAATAAAGATAGAAACAGCGGTGAGTGTGTTGCTGCCTTTACTCAAATGAAGACGTGTATTACCGGCAGAAAGCATCGTCAAACCATTAGAATAATAGCCCTTCCTGTTGCTGAAAAACTGAATAAGAATATGGATGGTATATTTAAAAATCAAATAAGTGCCGATTGTACACAAGCCGACCAGCAAAAATGGCGCAGACAGCAGCCAGATAAGCTGTGCAGAATTGGTTGGCAGCGACCAAATATTAAATGACAGTATATAACTGAATACAATCAAAACAATTCCTGTTATTCCAAGTACCAACTGTTTTTTCGTCAGTTTTTCTGATTGAATACCTACCCGTTCTTCCTTCTTAAAAAAACTAGTCAGCTGATATGAATAAACCAAAAAGCAGATGTGAATAGAAACAATCAACAGCAGCCAAATAAAAATACCCGTTGTTTCCATAACAGAAGGTACTGATATTCTAAGAATACTTTCTACATTTAAATACATAATTTTGACCAAAATCATCGAAAAAAGCTTCGAAAAAATGATACCCAGTATGAGACCTGCAATTAATGCAGCAGCCCCCAAAATATACAGCTCTATTAAAAGCAGGCTGGCAATCTGTCTGTTTTTCATTCCCGTCAACTGATAAATTCCAATTTCCTTTGTTCGTTGAAAGAAGAAAAAACGATTGACGGTTATCATAAAGCAGGCAATCATTACAATAATCAACAGACTTCCGATTCCCATTGCATTTTTGAGACTGACCTCCTGACCCACACTGTCGATCAGTACCCGATCATAAGTAATAGCACTGAAGCTGTAATAAATGGTTACAGCAAAGACCATTCCAATCAGATAAACTATATAATGATAATATTTCGACCGAACACTTCTCCATGATAACTTAAAAATCATTCAGACGGGTCCCTCCTCCAATTGTCGCCTGCATATCAATGACCTGATTAAAAAATTTCTCTCTGGCTCCCTGTCGAACAACCTCTGCAAAGAATGAGCCGTCTTTGATAAACAAAACTCGGTCACAATAACTGGCTGTGTATGGATCATGAGTAACCATTATGATTGTCGCACCATCCTGTCTGTTTATTTCAGTTAAGTATTGGAGCAGCTCAGCAGCGGCTTTAGAATCAAGTGATCCAGTTGGTTCATCAGCAAAAATCAGCAGCGGCTTTGTGATTAGTGCTCGAGCTGCTGCAGCTCGCTGCTTTTGTCCGACAGATACTGTATTCGGATAATCATTCAAATTTGCTTCAATGTTCAACAGCTCTGCAACATGATGCAGACGACTGTCCATTTCTTCAAGCGGTATATGATCAATGGCAAGAGGAAGCAGAATATTATCCTTGATAGTTAACGAATCAACAAGATTAAACTCCTGAAATATAAACCCTATTTCCTGCCTGCGGAAATCACTTAATTGATTACTCTTTAATTCCAAAATATTTTTCCCGTTAATTCTTACTATTCCTGCTGTTGGCAAGTCAATGGTTGAGATTACATTCAGCAAGGTCGATTTCCCAGCTCCGCTGGGTCCCATAATCCCTACAAATTCCCCTTTTTCAACTGTAAAAGAAAGATCCTCAAGAACCTTTACTTTATTAATCAGATAGCCGTAGGATTTGCTCACATGCTGTACTTCAATTATTTTATTCATTTTTATTGCCGCCAATCATTTTTATTGCTTTCATTTTACCAATAATTCTCCTGCCTGAACATTGATTCGTCTATTATAATATTTTGAAAATCTTATAAAAAATAAATATAATATTGTTTTTAAAATGAATGGCTGAGAATGGATACACTATGCTCCACTTCGATCCTATCAACTTCTACATAGAAAACATACGAGAGTTGACAATCTCTGCTAGGATTGCTTTAGCAGAGTAAATGACGTCCTGTCACATACTCGGTGACAGATCTGGGAGCTCCTCATGTTTTCAGGATCGTTCAGCTTAATTCCGAAGGAGCAGCTCCTGCGATTACTCGTCGAGGTTGTGACAGAAGTGTTCTGTCTCAAGAACCAGGTAGGTATCATGCATCATCTACTCTGACAAGTCAATCGTAGTGATTTATGACAATAAGTCGGAATATACGAAAATTGTCAAGGAACACTAGTCATAAAATGACTAGCTGTGAATGGATACCTCCCTGGAGCTACTCATATTTTCAGTATCGTTCGACTTATTTCCAGAACTGCTGTCTCTACGAGTCTAACAATTCTCGAGACAAAACATTACGCTGTATCCGTTTTTCTACGTCTACGGTTCTCACTACACTACACTTCGTTTCGATCTCATCAATTTCTAAACGGCAAAGCCACTAAGAATTGAAGGACTTCGTTTCGATCTCATCAATTTCTAAACGGCAGAGCCATTAAGAATTGAAGGACTTCGTTCCGATCCTCGAAGCATGGAGGGGCTTTGCTCCTACGCTTCTTCGAATGCTCGTCGCATGTCTAGGGGGCATGTAGGAACTTGCTCCTACGGTTTCTTCGAATGCTCGTCGCATGTCTAGGGGGCATGTAGGAACTTGCTTCTACGCTTCTTCGAATGCTCGTCGCATGTCTGGGGGGCATGTAGGAACTTGCTTCTACGCTTCTTCGAATGCTCGTCGCATGTCTGGGGGGCATGTAGGAACTTGCTTCTACGCTTCTTCGAATGCTCGAATCATACAAAGACTGGAACACCGTTTATTCGGTTTTAGGGATCTCAGACATACAAAACTCCCCCTATACAAGACATTTTTATATTTCAATGTCCTGTATAGAAGGAGCGCACCAATTTCTGCCCCACTCTCTTCGCTGCAGACAAGCAGATAAAGTTAGTAGTCTGTTACTTCATCTTTAGTCTTCTATTAATGAAAATTATTCTAAAATGTTACTTTTTTCACAGATCATTCTCATTACGAAACAATTTGTCGCGCTTCCGTAAAAATCCATTTGTGATTGAAAACTTTTTCTAATCCTCCTTTTTTAGTAAAGCGATTCTTGATAAACCGTTCCGCTTCGTGCTTTCATTAGCTTTTCAAAATACGGATATACAATATATAGTTATGAATATGTGTTTTTTTATCATTTTAGCACTATATATAGTTGAAAGAAAAACGAAATTGATTTATGATAGATGAGGAATAAGTCATTGAGGAGTTGGAAGTTATGATGGAAGTTAAACAAAAAGATTCTCTTAGCACTACCGTTTCATTGCTGCGAAATATGAAGATCATTAAGAGAGATGGTCGTCTCGTTGATTTTGATGATCAAAAAATCTATGATGCTTTGATCAAAGCTGAACAAAAAATTAACGGAGCACTAGCGCCTCTCAGCTACGAACGTATCCAGGAAATTGTTGAGCATGTAGACAGGGAAATTGCAGAACGTTTTACTTCAAACGTAAAAATTTATGAAATCCAAAACATTGTTGAACACATTCTATTGGAAAAAAATGAATACGAATTAGCCGAAGAATACATTAACTACCGTACTCGCCGCGACTTTGAACGCAGTAAAGCAACTGATATTAATTTTACTATAGGGAAACTGCTGAATAAAGATCAAACTGTCGTAAATGAAAATGCCAACAAGGACAGTGATGTCTTTAATACACAGAGAGATTTGACTGCCGGAATTGTAGGTAAATCTATCGGATTAAAAATGCTACCTCCCCATGTTGCCAATGCTCATCAAAAAGGGGATATTCATTATCACGATCTGGATTACCATCCATATACACCAATGACGAACTGTTGTCTGATTGATTTCAAAGGCATGCTGAATAATGGATTTAAAATTGGAAACGCAGAAGTTGAATCACCAAAATCTATACAGACTGCGACTGCACAAATATCACAGATTATTGCCAATGTAGCTTCCAGTCAATACGGCGGCTGTTCTGCCGACCGTGTAGATGAACTGCTGGCTCCATTCGCTGAATTAAATTACTTAAAACATCTTGATGATGCAAAAAAATGGATTGACGGAAAAGAACGTCAGGAAACATATGCGAAGGAAAAAACAAAAAAAGACATCTATGATGCCATGCAAAGTCTGGAATATGAAATTAATACCTTGTTCACTTCAAATGGTCAGACACCGTTCACTTCTCTAGGCTTTGGACTTGGGCTGAGCTGGTTTGAACGTGAAATTCAAAAAGCGATTCTGCAAATTCGAATCAATGGACTGGGAAGTGAAAAACGAACAGCCATTTTCCCTAAACTGATCTTCACACTGAGAAAAGGAACAAATCTGAACAGTGAAGACCCCAACTATGATATTAAACAGCTTGCATTGGACTGTGCAACAAAACGCATGTACCCTGATATTTTGAATTATGATCGATTGATTGAATTGACAGGAAGTTTTAAAGTACCGATGGGCTGCCGCTCTTTCCTTCAGGGCTGGAAAGATGAAAACGGCGAGGAAATTAACGTTGGGCGAATGAACTTAGGTGTAGTAACCTTAAATCTCCCTAGAATTGCTCTTGAAGCAAATGGTGACTTGGACAAATTCTGGTCACTGCTTAACGAACGGCTGGGTACAATGAAAGATGCGCTTGTTTATCGCGTAGAACGTTGTAAAGAAGCCGCTCCTGCCAATGCACCAATCCTTTATATGTATGGTGCTTTTGGCAAACGTCTTTCAAGAGATGAGTCAGTAAATGAACTATTTAAAAATAAACGTGCAACTGTTTCATTGGGCTATATCGGCTTGTATGAAGTAGCTTCCGCATTTTACGGCGGTGAATGGGAAAACAAACCGGAAGCAAAAGAACTGACTTTGGATATTCTTAAAACTTTGAAAGCCAGCGCTGACGAATGGGGCAACGAGTACGGATACCATTTCAGTGTATACTGTACACCAAGCGAAAGTCTGACTGATCGCTTCTGCCGTTTGGATACTGAGAAGTTCGGTGTAATAGAAAACATCACTGATAAAGAATACTATACAAACAGCTTCCATTACGATGTCCGAAAAAATCCGACACCCTTTGAAAAGCTTGATTTTGAAAAAGACTATCCTCAATATTGTTCAGGCGGTTTTATTCACTACTGCGAATATCCAGTTCTGCAGCAAAATCCTAAAGCACTTGAAGCTGTTTGGAATTATGCCTATGACAAGGTCGGTTATTTAGGTACAAACACACCGATAGACCATTGCTATGAATGCAGCTATGAAGGGGACTTCCAGCCGACAGAAAGAGGGTTTGAATGTCCGCAATGCGGAAATCATGACCCTAAATCTTGCGATGTAGTAAAACGTACTTGCGGATATCTCGGAAATCCTCAAGCCCGTCCAATGGTTCATGGGCGTCACAAAGAAATCTCTTCACGTGTTAAACACATGAACTAAAAGGAATCTGTAACAATAAATGGCCAGCTTCAAAGAATAAGGAAAAGCTTCCCAAAATCGTTTTGACGGTTCCAAGAAACAATTTCCTTATTCTAATGAAGCTGTTTTTTTAACCGAGAGTGGGACAGAAATAAAGTTCCAAACGCTCTTCGTATCTACCCCCGAATAAACGGTGGGACAAAAGCAAAAATTCTTTTTGCGACGAGTAACCGCAGGAGCAGCTCCTTCACTGAGTAGATAACAGGACGCATCTGCATCTACTCTGCTAAAGCAATCCTAGTGAAGCTTATGTTTCCTACGTAGAAGTTGATGGGATCGAAGCGCAGCGTAGTGTATCCATTCACAGCTATTCATCCTATGAATAGCGTTTCTTGACTATTTTCAGATATTCCTTCTTAATTCTCGGAGCTAATCACTTTTGTCCCGTCCTCATCTCAGACGAGCGCTGAAGCAAGGAATTGAGTAAATTATTTAAATTGCCTTTTTTACCTGCTTTTACAGTATGAATGCATCATTGAAAGGATGATTTTATATATGAACAATCCTGACCCAAAAGAATGGCTCGCAAAAGATTACAGCCAGAATTATATTGCGGACTATAAAGCTTTCAACTTCGTTGATGGTGAAGGAGTTCGCAACAGTCTTTATGTCAGCGGCTGTCTTTTTGCCTGTGAAGGCTGCTTTAACAAAGCTATACAAAATTTTCATTATGGGAAGCTTTTTACCAAGGAGCTGGAAGACCAGATTATCAAGGATTTGTCTCATGACTATGTCCAGGGAATGACACTTCTTGGCGGTGAACCATTTTTGAATACAGAGGTTTGTCTGAAAGTTGTTGATCGGATTCATCAGGAATTTGGAACAACTAAAGATATCTGGTCATGGAGCGGCTATACCTTTGAAGAGCTGCTTTTGGAAACAGAAGACAAGCTGGAGCTGCTTAACAAAATTGATATACTGGTGGATGGTCGTTTTGAATTAAGCAAACGTAATTTAAATCTCCAATTCCGCGGAAGCAGTAATCAGCGGATTATAGATGTAAAAAAATCTCTCGCAGAAGGCAAAGCAGTTATTTGGGAAAAATGTCATGATGCAGAAACCTCCTACGAGCAGATACGTAAAGCTGAATTAATATAGACAAGCGATAGAGATAAGCGATTTAAAATCGCTCATTTCTGTCGTTTCTTTACTTACATTCTAAATGAATACCTGTCTGCATCTTATCTATCTTGTCCGCTTTTATGAAAGCCGTACCTTTCATGAAAGCGATGATTTCTAATTGAATAGTCAGGTATTTCCAAGGGCCAGCAGGTTAACTGTTCTTTCTGTTCCAACAACTCCCACGCTTAGATGCCCAACCCTTTTCCAATATATTTCGGCAGAATGCAAAATTTTCCAAAATTCCAGTTGATAGTTGATTCTTTACGGTGAAAATTCATACAGCCATTATCTGTCTCCTCTATTACAATAATACGTGTCATCCTAATGAAGCCTCTCTGAAGTTCATTTTTTCTCGTTTTTCACCCCTGTCAATTTTACATGGAGATTTTTTATGTATCTGTTTGATTGATATTAGTTTTCTCCTGCTCTCCCCACAATGGGAGCACAATATTTTCATAAGACAAGGGATCAAGATTAGTCAACGTAATCCCCAACAGCCGTATCCCATGCTCCAACCCACCAACTTCTTCCCAGATCAGATGAGCCTGATAGTAAAGCTCTTCTTTTTTTAAAATATAATCAGGTAGAGTCTTTCTTTTAGTTACAGTTGTATAATCTGCATATCTAACTTTCAAAACAATCGTTTTACCATGTTTTTGTACTCGTCTTAAAGAGTGTTCAACTGATTCTGCCAGTGTACGGAGCTGAGTAACTACTTCATTTTCAGTTGTCAGCGGTATTCCATATGTATTTTCTCTGCCGACAGATTTTCGATCCCTTGTCACACTGACCGGTGAATCATGAACCCCTCTGACCTTTCTATATAAAGAATAACCCATTTTACCAAAATATCTGATTAGAGTCATTTCGTCTACCTCATACAAATCAGCACCTGTAAAAATCCCCAAATCATTCATCTTAGGTACTGTTTTCTTACCAATCCCATGAAATTTGTCGATTGGAAGAGCCTTTAAAAAATCTTCCGCCTCTTCCGGTAAAATGACTGTCAAACCTTTGGGTTTTTGAAAATCTGAAGCAAGTTTTGCTAAAAACTTATTATAACTAACCCCTGCTGAACAAGTCAGCCGAAGCTCCAGCCAGATATCCCGTTGAATCAGCTTGGCAATCTTAATTGCAGAGCTGCTCCCGATTTTGTTCACAGTAACATCCAAATATGCTTCATCAATTGATACTGGTTCAATAATATCCGTATATCGTCGGAAAATCTCACGAATTTGAACAGAAATTTCAGAATATTTTTTATGGTTTCCAGGTTTAAAAATGGCCTCCGGACAAAGTTCAAAGGCTTTTTGAGCGCTCATGGCAGAATGGATACCGTATTTCCGTGCTTCGTAATTTGCGGTTGTTACTACTCCCCGACCGCCAGTATCGCTTGGATGACGGGCGATTACCAGGGGATGACCGACAAGCTCCGGATGATCTCTTTCTTCTACTGAAGCAAAAAATGCATCCATATCTATATGAATAATTTTTCTTGAGGTATCTTTTTTTAGAGGAAATTGCAGTTCACTCATCCGTCAGCGCCCCTTTCCTCTATTATTATAAACGAACGTTTGTTCATATACAATCCATCGTGATTGCGAATAAGAAACTTTTTTCAACCAGTTGTTCAACAGTCTATTCCTTTATATTCTAGCACTGGTGCTGCAAAGATATAGCCCAAGGTTAGTTATTCAAAGCTTCCCCCGCTGAAATACCTGCTTGTTTAAAGGAAGGTGAGAAGAATCAATTAAGTGAAAACTACTTCTCTTCATTGTCGGTTGAATCTGCTGAGTCTTTACCGCCAGTTATTGAAAGAGTGCCTGTAGAATTTTTTGATTGATCGCTTGCAGCTTTCTAGAAAAAGAACAGTGATCAATTACCCATTTCTTTGTCTGACTGTTTCTGTTGAAAAGTACGTCCAATTCCACTATAGCTAAGTATTTCTTAATAAATGGTATAGAGAAAGCTTTTCAATACTGTTTGAAAATCAAGTTTTTATGCTAAGAATGAAATTGGCTGATCTTTTGTTAGGCTTCTTCCGATAAATTATTTAAAGAAATAGAAGAAAATAATTTCTGAAAAAAGTTTTTTTGAGTTAAACTTATCTATATACAAGTCCTTTTTGTTTAGGCTTGGTTTTCCCGGTTTTCTTAGAAAAGAACAATCCATTTCTGTCACAATAATGAGCTGATCCAAAAGAAAATAAGGAATTGCAAACTGTTTCAACGAAGGAATTACAGCTTGCTGGACGTCATTTAGGGATGAAAGCAGCCACAGCCTTTTTTCCGAGCTGCTCCCGGCTAACCGTCTGTTCCAGATACTGGAAATATAGCTCGGGCTTGATTCTTTGGTGCTTCTATTTCTGTGCAGCACTAATGATATTTTAGTTGTTTTTTATTCAGTGACTGCAAAAAAATAAGAGAAGGACAGAAATAAATTTCTGAACTCTCTTCGTATCAACCCCCGAATAAACGGCGGGACAAAAGCAAAAATTCTTTTTGCGACGAGTAACCGCAGGAGCAGATGAGTAGAACGATCTAGTTTGTCCCTCAAGGTCAACTTGGAAAAGAACCTCAATAAGTGATCGACCTACAAGCCCTTCTGTCCTCTTTAGTATGACAGGAAATAGCGTGTAGGTCGATCGTTTTTTTCTTTTCATTCTATTTGGTGATGGCGACAGCCCTCATGAGTGTTTGTCACGACCTCTGTATTAGCAAAATTATTTAGATTATTTCCTATCCTATCTGATTCTTAAAAATCAAACAGAATCGTTGAACCGCTGTAAATACCGACAGTCCAGTTAACAGTCAGATGATTTTCTCCTTCAGTAAAAACGTTACTTAATGGAAGATCATAGGTTGATTCTTTCGATAGCAGCCCTTTTGCTTTAATGTCAAATGTACCTGCAGAATCATCATTCAAGCTATACGATACTTTCACTGCAGAACTGTTTTTATTTGAAAAAGTCAGAATTGCTGTATTTAGATTTTCATCTTTTGATTTCACCTGAATAGTCGGTGTCGTCAAATTCCCGATGCCGATATTTTGAGTTATTGTTGTCACACTATCTGTTTGACCAAACTCATACACACCTACAATACGTTTACCACTCAGAGCTTCTGGTTTCCCACCCACTACTTCCGGATAAATAGGAGCCGTTTCAGAAACACCAAGATAAACAGGCTGCCCATAAGGAATTTTTTCAAGTTTGTATGATCCTACAAGTGATGGTGATTTGGTTTGTGCAAGAACATTTCCGTTGCCATCATAAGCAGTCAACTCAACTTCTTTTAGAAATTCCAATACTCCCTTTTTACCGTCCATATTAGTATCATTAAATACCTGTCCGGTGATATTCGCATATTGCTTAATACCAAAATAAAAATGATCAGTCTTTTTGATTTTCAAACCGGTAAAGTCATAGACGTTTCCAAAGTAGTCTACTTTTACAAAACGTGTCGCCGGAATCTGGTCAATCAAATTACCAATTCCCCGCAATGCTTGAGTCGAGCTTTGAATAGTTGCTGCTGTTTCTTCACCAAGCCATGCTTCATAGTTCAATTTATCCACTTCATCTGCAATTTTTGGAAAGAGCTCTGCAAGTTGCTTGATATAACGATTTTCATTGTTCGTATCAATATCGCCTGTCGAAAGCAACTCAGGATTATTCAGAATTGAGGTTACATCTTTTCCCTGAATAATATCCAATATAGCTGTAATTTTACTGCTGTTTTCCAGCATACCGGAAAGTGTCAGATTAAATGGCGAACGCATAATAATGTAAAAATCGCTCTCTATATTGGGAATATTGATCAGCTGACCTTTTTTTGTAGTTCTCAGATAAATTGCATCTGCAATATCAACATCTCCATTAAGTGCATTGCTTAAAAGCGAAGCAACATTTACGGCTCCTAATTCCCCCGTTTCCATAACTTCTGCAAAACGGCGCAGATTTAGAATAATCATCGTTTTCCCATTGATAATTTCTTCGCCTTCACCCATTACGCCATCCCAATTGTTATCATTAAAAGGCAAAATATTTAATGAAGCTGCTCTTTTTAAGGAAAGTTTTGTTGTATAAACCGCTTGCAATGTTTTAGTCGCTTCTACTTTGACAATCCCTGATATTGCTTCACCCTTCGAGTTCACCGCAGTTTCAGCTGAAATGGTTGGTTTATATCCTGCATCATAATCATACCGCAGATAGTACGTACCTTTTTCCAAACCGGAAAAATTAAAAACACCTAGACTGTTGCTGGCAGCTTCTTTAACCCTATTTTGATTGTTTTGGGCATCCTCTAATCCCTTGTATAAAACAACCTTCTGCTTTGCCAGCCCAACTTCAAGTTTGTCCAAATCCTGAATGCCGTTTCCATTGATATCATGATAGACTGAACCTGTTATTGAATTGATTTTACTCAAACTAGCTTCGGCAGTCTCCCCATTGACACCTGCTGCTGCAATGCTCATAAGAAGCAGTGCAATTCCGTACAGTACTTTCTTCATTTTCCCCCTCCTAATATCCAATAATTATTTCATTTCTATTCTACTTTATTTGTACTAATTAGTAAATAATATATTGTTTCAAAAGATAAAAAATATCCTCTGAATAAAATTCAAAAAATGACTATTATCCTCTTGGAAGCCCATAAGAAAATAATGGCTATTTCTGATATTCACTTGTTAATCCGCAATTTTATGCAGATTAATCATATTATCTTATTTTCACTTCTTATCAGATAAAGTTATTTTTTATATTATTCATTTTAAAAATGGTATTAATTCCTCATTCCCTTATTTTAATACGTATGACTTTTTTAACTGGTCAGACAAATATTTTACCATCTCCAACTTTTCCGCCTGACAAATATCCAAAATAAGAGAAATGACTGACTCAACATTTCCATCTTCAACAATAAAACTAAGCTTCACATTCAGGAATAGAGTAGTGATAGCCTCCTGTCCTCGAACATATTATCTACAATCCCTCTAAAATCAAATTTAATCAACCTTCATTTTTAACAAATAATGTCATAAGATATCCTCTTAATAAATGGGGGAATAAACCAAGCTCGTCTTACTATCAAATTTACTTTAGTGAGCTATACTTCATCTAAAAAAAAGCCTGACAATTTAATTCGCCCGGCTGATTTTTATATTCTATTGTCTCCCTTTCATACTGCGAATAACCTCCGCACAGATAATCGAACTCACATATTACCCGATATCTATTCTTCACCTACATGGTAGGCTTTATAAACATCCTGTTTTTTCATCCCTCTAAGTTTAGCCGCTTCCTTCACAGCTTCTTTTGAAGTCAGACCTGTTGAAATAAGTCCTTCGACATGTTCCTTCACCGAATCCGGAAAATCAACAGTTTCCTCAGGTTCTTCTCCTCCGGAAATAATTAAACAGCATTCCCCTTTGACAGATTGCTCCTCTAGATAACGAATCAGTTCACTAACTGTTCCGCGAAGATACTCCTCATGGAGCTTTGTCAGTTCTCTGCACAAAACCGCTTGACGCTCACCACCATAGATCTCCTGCATATTCTTTAATGTTGCCAGTACTCTATGAGGCGACTCATAAAAAATTTGAGCAGGAACCAGATATTTTAGCTTGTCCAGAGCAGCCCTTTGTTCTTTCCCTTTTCGAGGCAGAAAACCATAAAAGGTAAACGGCTGAGGTAAAATTCCTGAAGCAATTAAAGCGGTTATTCCCGCTGAAGCACCAGGTAATGCAATGACAGAGATTTGTGCCTTTATACAGGCAACGACGAGTTCGTGTCCCGGGTCGCTGATCGAAGGCATTCCGGCATCACTGACCTGAGCGATTGTCTCTCCTGAGAGCAGGCGCTCAAGAAGTACAGGTATTCGCTCTTTGTAATTGTGTTCATGAAAGCTCATTTGAGGGGTATCAATTTCAAAATGATTCAGCAGTTTTTTCGTTGTTCGAGTATCTTCACTGGCTATCAGATCTGCTTCCTTTAAACTACGGATACTGCGAAACGTCATATCTTCTAAATTTCCTATCGGCGTTGGGACTAAAAATAGTTTCCCCTGAGCTTCCTGTATATAGCTTTTTTGCTTTTTCAGCGTTTTTCCCTCCACTCTCTCTAAAAAGAAATAGGGCGTGGCAGTATTTGCCACAGCCCTTCAAAACCCCATAAATGATATTTCAGAACCAACCTCTTCGATAATAAGCCGAAATTCATCAAAAATTTATGAAATACCAATTAAGAATCAATCAACCTTCTGCTTATTTATTACGCTCTCCATAGATTACATCCAGACAAAACGCACATTCTTCATCATTTTCTCTACGGGAGCCATACAAAATATTACATACATGAAATCCCTCTTCATACAATTTTTCCAAATTCATCCGTGATTTTGATAATTCCTGTCGAGAAGGGTCAGCGTCTGGTTGAGAAAGCTGGTTTAATTCCTGCAGATGTTCTCTTAATCGCTGATTTTCTATTTCAAGTGTTGTGTTTCTTTCAACAAGCTCATGAAGCCCTTCCTTTAACTCAGACAACCGGAACATCGTTTCTTTCAACTCTATTTCAAGTGAATCCAGTCCATCATACAGTGATCGTTTATCCATCTTTAATCACCTTTTTCTGAGTCAGCTTTTTCTGCAGCTTCTTTCAGTTCCTCATAATCATATTCAACTGGTGTTTCTCTGCCGAACAGCCTGACTTTGACGATTCTGCTTAAAAGATTAAGACCGATAACCTTTCCTTTGCCGTCAGGAGTCAGAACCTCTGATCCATAATCAGGCAATTCTTTTTTCGCTGCTTCGTATTCATCATTTTCATACTTCAAACAGCACATCAGACGACCGCATAATCCGGAAATTTTTATCGGATTGAGAGACAGGCCCTGATCCTTTGCCATTTTAATCGAAACTGGAACAAAATCACCTAAAAAAGTCGAACAGCACAATTGACGGCCGCAGGGACCAATGCCGCCTAAAATTTTGGCTTCATCTCTTACACCAATTTGCCGCAGTTCAATTCTGGTTCTAAAAATAGCTGCCAAATCTTTTACCAGCTCACGGAAATCAATTCGTCCGTCTGCAGTAAAATAGAAAATCATTTTGCTGCGGTCAAATGTATATTCCACTCGAATCAGCTTCATTTCCAGCTGATGCTTGGCAATTTTTTCATTTGCAGTAGAAAACGCCGCATCGGCATCTTCGATATTCTTCTGTTCTTTTTCCAAATCTTCAGAAGAAGCTTTATTTAAAATTGGCTTTAAATCCTCAGGCAAATCCTCAGGATCAAGGGATTTCTTAGGTATGGCAACAACAGCCATCTGCTTTGACTGCTGAGATTCTACGAGGACTTTTTCATCATAGACATACTCTGCCTTACCTGGAGAAAAGTAATATATATGACCGGCTTCTCTAAAACGAACGCCTACTACTTCAACCATTGTAATCCTCCTATAGATAAATTAAGGGTGAATCATTCGTAAAACAAGCTGTTCACAAACGCTTTGCCAGCTGACATTTACCTCCCATTTTCGATACGCCTTCAGAATAAGCTCCACTCGCAGTGCAGCTTTTTCAACGTCTGCTTTCGATCGTCCTTCTGTTGCTTTTTCCAGTAACAGCTGACGATAATAGGCAAGTAACAAGTCAAAGCCCAGCTTCTGCTGTTCTTTTTCCCTGAAAACTTTTGTCATTTTTTTCTGAACATATATAAACGCCTGAAGATCATCTTTCACAAGATAATCAAACCATTGCTTAATGATTTCCCTAGCCTCATTAAACCACTCATCTTGCGAGATTTCAACTGCTTTATCTAAACTATTTGTCAAAGAAGACAAAAGAACAGCAGTTTTTTCACCTATTCCTTTATCTTTTAATAAACGAATCATTTTTTCTGCAGCCAAGGGCTGAAAATGCAAAATCTGACAGCGGGACTGAATGGTCGGAAGTATTTTCCCGATTGATTCAGTTTCAAGTATCGCGACAACATTTCCTTCCGGCTCTTCCAAAAATTTCAGCAGACTATTTGCTGCACCTATACTCATTTTTTCTGCCTGCTCGATAATAAATACTTTCTGTTTTGTTTCCACTCCACTTTTACTATACTCAGTTTTTAACTGGCGAATCTGATCAACTTTTATTGTCTGTCCGTCAGGCACGATGGTAAGAACATCTGGATGCTCCTGTTCGTTAATCCGTACACAATTGCTGCATCGATTGCAGGGATTATTGTCTGTTATATTCTGACAAAAGATTCTTTTCGTCAGCCACAGGGCAAATTCCCGCTTACCGGTTCCTGAACCGCCTTCAAAAAGATAAGCATGGGCAATACGTCCATGCTCAAAACTTTTTGTCAGCTGTTTGTACAGTAAGGGCTGCTGCTGTTCCAGCTGTTGATAATCATTCATCATCAGTACTGGTGAAATCCTTCTACAGGAAGAATAAAGACTGTCGCTCCGCCTACTTCAACCTCTACCGGATATGGTACCTGCCCCTCCATTGTAAGATCAAGAGTCACCGGTGCAGAAACATACTGTTTACGCGACTGGCAAGTTTCTTTAATCAGCTCAAGTGCTTCCTCTACTCTTTCATCATCAATCCCTATAATAAATGTACTGTTTCCGGCTTTTAAAAATCCACCGGTCGTAGAAAGCTTGGTCGCACGAATATTTGCATCAATGAACTCATTGGCTAAACGATTACTGTCTTTGTCCTGTACAATAGCTAATATAATTTTCATTTGACATCACCCTTCTAATTTCTAAAATATTCTGGATAGCGATTGACAATTGCTTCAAATGTTAGTTCCACAACTGATTCCAAACTCAATTTGGCATCAATCTTTTGAATTCTCTCCGGGTTTTCTTCCACCAGTTTCAGATACTCATGACGGACACGCTGATGAAATTCAAGACCTTCCGAATCCAGTCGATCGTACTGGTTTCTTCTGTTATTTTGTATGCGCTGAAGTCCTGTATCAGAATCAACATCCAAATAAATTGTAAAATCAGGAACCGTTCCTTCAATGGCAAATTCATTGATTTCTGCGATTGGCTTAACACCAATCCTGCGTCCTGCCCCCTGATAGGCAATTGAGCTGTCCACAAAACGGTCACATAAAACAATATTGCCTTCTTCCAAAGCAGGAAAAACCTTTTCCACTAAATGCTGTCTTCTAGCTGCTGCATAAAGCAGCGCTTCCGTCCGTTCATCCATCTCCTGGTTTTGGGGGTCTAATATAATCTGACGAATCTTTTCTGCAATAGGAATTCCACCAGGTTCTCTTGTTTTAATAATCCTCTTTCTGGCCGACAATGTCAGTCGTGGATATAATTCTCCCAATACACTGGTTTTCCCCGCTCCATCTGGCCCCTCAATTGTTATAAATAGTCCTTTTAAGCTCATATGCTTCATACTCTCTTTCAGTCATTATTAACTCATTGGTTTAATATATTTATTTTACTTGAAAAACAAACCTCTGTCGAATATCCCATTTAAAGCTCTCTGCGTCCTTCAACTGCTTTAAGCAGCGTAACTTCATCCGCATACTCAATATCACTGCCTACAGACAATCCGTGAGCAAGTCTCGTCACAGTAATTCCTGCCGGCTTAATCAGTCGGGAAAGATACATTGCAGTAGCTTCGCCTTCAGTTGTTGCATTCGTTGCAATAATCACTTCCTGCACCTCATCATCATGAAGTCTTTGGATTAGTGAAGGGATATTAATATCCTCAGGTCCAGTGCCTTCCATTGGAGAAAGGACACCATGAAGTACATGATACAGTCCATGATATTCTCTGACTTTTTCCATTGCCATAACATCTTTGGATTCCTCAACAACCAATATTGTACTTCGGTCTCTGCTCTGATCTTTACAGATATCACAGGGATCTTCTTCTGTAATATTTCCACAAATACTGCAAAAATGAAGATCTCTCTTTACACTGATTAAAGATTTAGCAAAGGTGTTTACATCTTCTTCTTTCATATCTATCGTATAAAAAGCCAACCGAGTTGCTGTTTTCTGTCCTATTCCGGGCAGCTTCATATAGCTCTCAATCAATCTGGCAATGGGTTCAGGGTATTGCATCTATACTTTAACTTCCTCTCATACCGGACGTATGCCGTTAGTACTTTAATTATCAAAAACCTGGATACTCGACTATTCGGTTTCATATCCGGTTAACTTCCAATGTTTAAGCAAATATTTGTCTGTAACTTAAAATTTCCTGTTATCAAATATTTTTCTGTGAATAGCAAATCTTTTTATTTCCCATCTCATCATTATACACTTAATTTGCTCAAGTGTTTAGTTATAACAGCTGATTCTTCCACATTATTAATTGTATTGATTTTCTTTTATAATTACCTCCAACAAATAACCTTTTAATAAAAGAGCACAGCAACCAATTCATCAAATTATCAAAAACTTGATTTTCTGCTTAATACAGATAAAACCACGTATACCGCACTATCATCATTTTAGCAAAGTTTGATGGCAGAAACAAAAAGAGCAATACACCTCATTAAACAGCCTGCTCAAACTCTCTATTTGAGTTTATCCATAATATTGGAGGCTGAATTGTTAATTTAGTACTCCAGTGACTTTTTTTTATTTTCACAATCAATTGGTGCCACCACAAAAGAGGTCTCTGTAATCCATTTTGCAGGATCTGGCTCTTGTCCCGGTGATACATGAGAACGATTCACCATAGGACCTGCAACCTGATACTGGTTGAATTCGAGCCACAAAGCAATCGCCTGTGTGACCTGAGGCATCTGCTCAAAGCTGCCGTTAAAGGTTACTGAAGCAGTCAGCATTTCGGAAGCATTGAAAAAAGTAATTTCTCTGTTCCCTTCATACTCTCTCGCTACTTCTATCTGCACCTCAACATCCACATCTTTCTCTCTATACTCTTCATCATGATAAATACTTACAGGAAGTGAAGCTGGAACAGCTTTTGCACCTAGCTGCTGGATTTGTTTCCATATATTTTCCCAGAGTTCCCCTTCATCCTGATAGGTCAGAAGCTTTTTTCTCATACTGGCTACTTTTCTTGCCGGTATTACCTTTAAGAGAACATTATACTTTTCTATATCGCTGCCTTCTCTTAATTGCGTTTGCAATTGTTGAATCATTTTTTTCTTTTTTACCAGCGTTTCCATCTCTTCATCAATTTCAGATTCTTTTTCCTCATAATATGAATTAACAATCTCTAGTTGCTCTTTTTCCAGAATCTCTTTGATAGTTTCCAGCTTTAAACCTACCTGTTGAAGTAGTTTTATCTGATTGATTTTTGTTATCTGTCCAGCTTCATAATAACGATAGCCTGATTGGAAATCAATTTTAGCAGGAATCAACAAATTCAATTTTTCATAATATCTCAATGTCCGTACTGTTGTATTGGATATTTTTGAGAACTCCCCGATTTTAAACATCTTTCAGACCCTCCCATCAATAACTTAGCCATTTTACATATCAGCATCGTCGTGCCTTTTGAACTACAGATCAGTATTTTTCTCATACCCATATATAAAAACAATCCCCTCACTCTCATCAGTATGAGCCATGCCTTAAATACAAGCCACGAAATTAAAATATATTTAGGACCTGCTTGCATTAAACACTGTCTAAATCAAGTTCCAAAAAACCCCTTAATCTGCCCGATACGTAGATTAAGGAGTTAAAAATATTTTTCTCAGTATTAAAAGTCAAAATGTTTATTAGAGTCCCGGAAGTCCTTTTGCATACTGTCCCATTGTTGCCTGAGTTTCTTTTTCAATTTTGTTTAAGCCGTCATTAACAGCCATTATAATAAGATCCTGCAGCATCTCAACATCTTCCGGGTCTACAACCTCTTCTTTAATCGTGATATCTTTTAATGTACGATCACCTTTAAATACAGCCGTTACAAGCTGATTGGTTGCTTCACCAATAAATTCTTTTTCATTTAATGCAGCCTGACTCTTTTCCATTTCTTTCTGCATTTTTTGAACCTGCTTCATCATTCCCTGCATATTTCCCATTCCACGCATAACATTCTTCCTCTCTCATTCTAATCATTTACTACTTCTACTAACTCTGATCCAAATATGGCAACAGCCTCATCAACAACCTGCTGCTTCCCGGAGTCATCTTCAACTTCTTCAGAGATTAGCTGAATTTCACCATTGTTGTCGATTTCATCAATATCATGTGCCGCCTTCTGTCCTTCATTGTTTTGCTGAATAAAGGTCTGACGCAGCTTCGGCCAGCTGTCTCTTGTGATACAGACAATGCCCGGAGATGCATCAATCAGTCTGCTTAGATTATTTTGAATCGCCAGTTGAAGTTCATCATCTCCTGCAGCTCTGGAACAAACAATCTCATAATCAAATGCCAGCACAATGCTCGCTGGACTGCCGGCCACAGGTTCACTGGCTTTCAACATCGCCCGCTGCGTAACCGACATCATCTGCAGCAAATCATCCCAAACATTTTTTATATTGAGAAGGTCTTTCCTTGTAGCTTCTCTTAAGACTTGGTAAACACGTTCAGTCGGCACTTTAAAGGCATTTCGATTTGCCTGCTTTGGCGCAGTTTTAACTGGCTCGGAAGCAGTCGAAGCCGCCCCATTCTTTTTAAGTGTTTCGATTTCCTTTTGCAGGAACTGGATTTGTTTCTGAAGATCAGATACTGCCTGACCGCTGCTCTCATTTACTTGAGTGTGCTCAGGCAGGTTTACACTTGGCTGCAAAGCAGCTTTACCGGTCTGAGCCAGCTTGACTGTTGCCACTTCAAGATAGATTCCAGCGTGATTTGTAAAACGAATATCATTTTGCGTATCACTTAGAATTTCCATCAAATGATAGATTCGTTCAGGTGCCGTCTCTTCTGCAAGCTGTTTAAAACGATCTGTAATCGTACCTGTCTTCCCTTCAAGAAGCTTAGGTGCCTGTTGAAACATAAGCAAATCACGGGAATACAATAAAATATCCTCCAAAAAACGACTTGCTTCTGTACCGGCACTTAAAATGATTTCCAGTGTTTCCAGACCTTTCTCAACGTCTCCTGAGATACAGGCAGAAACATATTGATCCATCATCTCATAAGTCAGGCTCCCGGTCACCTGCAGTGCAGATTCCAGTGTCAGCATCTCGTCGCTGAATGAAAGTGCCTGATCCAAAATACTCAGTGCATCCCGCATCCCGCCTTCAGCTGCTCTGGCAATTGTATACAATGCCTGTTCTTCATAACTCAGAGAGCTTTGCTTTAAAATATAGGCCAAATGCTCTACGATATCCTGTGTATTAATTCGTTTAAAATCAAAACGCTGTGTTCTTGAAATAATTGTCAGCGGTATTTTATGTGGTTCAGTAGTAGCTAAAATAAAAATAACATTTTTTGGGGGCTCTTCCAGCGTTTTCAGCAAGGCATTAAAAGCGCCTGTGGACAGCATATGAACCTCATCCACAATATAAACTTTATAGTCAGCTTGTGTAGGCGCATATTTGGCTTTATCTCGAATGTCCCGAATTTCTTCGACACCGTTATTACTCGCCGCATCAATTTCAATAACATCATTCAAACGTCCTTCTGTAATTCCCTTACAAATTTCACATTCATTACAGGGTTCTCCATCCACACTGTTTTTACAGTTGATTGCTTTGGCAAAGATTTTTGCTGCACTGGTTTTACCAGTTCCTCTTGGACCGGTAAACAAGTAAGCATGAGAAGTTTTATTCTGTATAATCGCATTTTTCAATGTTTTTGTAACAGCTTTTTGCCCAACAATATCGTCAAAACGCTGAGATCTCCACACACGATAAAGTGCCTGATATGCCATTATTTACCCTCCTCTGAAATTTCACTATGTACTATTATACGTGATTTTAACCATTTAAGCATTAAAAACCTTTTATGATTTTCTATCAAAAAACAAAAAATTGCTCAAGTTCATCTGATAATGAATCCATAAAAAGTTTCAGGTTGACTGTCAAAATGAAAAATTCAACCAGAGGAAAAATTAGTCTTGAGCCAGTCTGATATAACGATTGGAAACATTCCTGTTTCAACTTATCAAGCCCCTTATTTTAAACGAAAAAGGAGCCCGAGGAATCATGGCTCTATAATATCTAGTGTTGGTGGCGTGATTGTCACTGACACTTTTTTCATTTTGAAAAAAAACAGGAAAGACATCTTGAAATCCAGTAGAATTAAAGTCGACAAAAACCAATTCAAAGGA
>NZ_JADOEP010000065.1 GCF_016745275.1 Enterococcus sp. BWB1-3 | reverse complement strand
TTGGAATGGCAACCCTTTTCTTGACAGTTTTTATAAGGTGTCCGATTTCAATTCGCGTTATTGTCCGATTGTCCTTGACAATGAGCCTCCTCGGATATGAGGAATACCGGCAGAAGCTAATAATGAAACATTAGACTGCCTCGCTATCGCTATCATATCCGAGCTCCTCATCAAGGATTCGCTTCGCCAATCTCTGATTTCGATACCCTATTGGCGTCTCGTAACCTAATGTCCCATGCAGCCTCAGATGGTTCCACCAATGAACGTAATCAAATAGTTCCAGTTCCAATTGGTGAAGACTTTCAAACCGATGCTGTCGGACAAATTCTACTTTCATCGACTTATAGGTTGATTCTGCTACTGCATTATCATAGGGACACCCTTTTTTACTCAAGGATCGCTTGATTTCAAACCGATCTAACAGCTCAGTGATCGTTTGGTTATCAAACTCCTTTCCACGATCTGTATGAAAGAGTTCAACTTCTGTCAGTGGTTCCTTGATTCGATGGAAGGCTTGTTGAACCAGCTTGGCATCTTTCTGTTTTCCGCAGGAGTAACCCAGTATCTCTCGATTGAACAGATCAATGATGACACAAATATAATGCCAGTTCTTTCCTACCCGTACGTAGGTCAAATCGGTGACAATCGCTTCCAATGGGCGTTTTCTTAGGAAGTTTCGATTGAGGCTGTTTTCTGTCGCTGCCTCATTACTCGTTGAAGCATGGTGTTTATAATGAGCGGTGGTGTAACTTGATTGTAACCCTCGTCGTTTCATAATCCGGCCTATTTTTCGTCGGCTCAGTTGGATGCCCTGGTTAAGTAATGCTTGTTTGATTTTTCTTGTACCATAGGCTTTCCGACTTCTTGTGAACTCGTCTGTTACAGCTTTTTCCAACGCCGCTTCTTCTTTTTTTGGTTTGGCTTTGTAATAATAGGTTTGGCGGGAAATCTCTAACACTTTACACATCGCTGATATAGAGTATTTATGTTTGTTGAGGGTAATTACTTCCCTTTTCGTCCGAATATCAGCGCCGCTTGCTTTAAAATATCATTTT
>NZ_JADOEP010000064.1 GCF_016745275.1 Enterococcus sp. BWB1-3 | reverse complement strand
AAGTTAAAAAGAACCCTCATTAACAGAATCCATGCATGAAAAACAAGCAGCTAGGTAGGGCCCCTTAACTGCTTGGCTTTATTCTCTTGTATTTCTTTCACCAACACTAGTTGACAATGAGCCAAAATTTATTATTGAAAAAAGAAGCGATTTAACTTTGTCGTTTCTTTTTCTATACTTATAATATTAATTTCTCGCCCCGAGAAAGCCAGTGGGGCTAAAGGTAAATTAGATATATCATCGAAATCTTTTGAATCACTTACTGCGGATGAGAAAAAAGTAGTAGAATCACTTTTGGAACAAGGGAAAGATGTTAAACTTATTCCAGAAGCTCCGAATGTAAGTAAGACTCCCGATCTTTTAGTTAATGGAATAGAAACTGAAATTAAAACACTTAATGGAAATAATATCAATACATTAGTTACAAAAGTGGGTAAAGCATTAAAACAAGTAGATGGCAAAGGTAAAATTGTTTATGATATATCCAAAGCAAACTTTACACCGCAACAAATGGATGAAATAATTTCTAGATTAATTGGTAAATATGGAAAGGATATAATTGATAGAATTACATTTATAAAATAGGAGAGTGATTTAATCATGAAAATAAAATGTTTATGTGGAAATGTGCTTAATGATGAGAATTTGGAAACAACGAATCCTTTAATTATTTTTTCAGAGAACGAGTATTATGATGTGTTAGAGTCAAATCCGAAAACCGTAGAAGAGCTTGTGGATAATATGCCTTTAGGGTCAATGTGGGAGTGCAGAGTTTGTGGAAGACTTTTCTATTTTAAAGAAGGAAAATTTGATATTTATAGTTTAGAAAAAGAAGTGTTTGACAGTAATTAAAAATTATTAAATAAATTAAAAAGACACTCTACCACTCGACGGGAATCGAGAGGATAAAGCCTTGACTAGTAAGCACGAACTCACTAATCAAGTTGCCAATAGCAAACAAAAGCAAGTTACTAAAATAAATCATATTTTTAGAGTTGAGGATTGTGTAAAACACTGAATAGTGAAAAACTTCAATAATAATATCTTATTGTTATTG
>NZ_JADOEP010000063.1 GCF_016745275.1 Enterococcus sp. BWB1-3 | reverse complement strand
AAATTGGAGTCATTCCATTTGTATATATATCACACAAAATCTAGGAGGAACAAAAAATGAAATTAAGAAAATTATGTGCAGTAGCGTTAGTAGCAACAATCGGAGCAGCAACAGTAGGATCAGCAGCAGCAAGTGCTGACGAAAAGTCACTAGATTCACGAGGCACTGTAGAAGTTGTCGGAGGTAAAATTGATCCAAGTGGTCCAGATAACATCGTCGATCCAGAAAACCCAGAAGGACCTGGGATTGATCCAGAAACACCAGGAGTAATTCCAAATCCAGAAGAAATCAGTAAAGGGATTATTGCTGTATCTGATTTAGATTTTGGTCAAATTACTGTTGGTACTACTTCAGCAAATGCTGCAGCTCTTGAATTATTGGATGGAACAAACACACGTGGTAACATCGTATCATTTGGTGATGTGACTGGTTCATACACTGGGTATACAATTACCGGTGAATTGACAAGCCAATTTACAAATGGCACAACAACGCTTGATGGTGCATCAATCACATACACAAACCCACTATTGGCATCATCAGGAACAGGAACAATTGCAGCAGCAGTTCCGGCATCCGTTGTATTGAGCACAGAAGAAGGTGCACAAACATTTGTTTCTGCAGCAGCTGGCGAAGGAAGCGGTCTATGGACATTGGAATTTGGTCAAAGCGCAACTTCTGAAGCAGGTACTCCTGGAACAGATGCAAACTCTGTGCAATTGGCTATCCCTGCAAGTGTTGCATCTGCAATGACTTTGGATACTTATAATGCAACAGTTACTTGGACAATGGGTGCTACTGCATAATAAAGAACCATTAGTTTTATGTTTTATTGGGGTAAGCTGGTAATTATTTACCAGCTTACTTTTTCAATCAATGTATATACATAGAACACGTCTCTTGTTTTCACTATAAATAAAAATGATGAGGATAATTATAATGAGAAAAGACTTTGGAAAAAAGAATGTAAATAATTTTTTTAAGGTGTTCATCAGTTTCTTTCTGCTGAGTTTCACAGTGGCGGCAACGAACATAACTGCTTGGGGAGCAGAGGAAGCTGCAGAAGGGGATTCCCCTTCTGCAGCAGGTTTTACTTATAGTCTTGAATTTCCGGAAAATCAACTAAACACGAATCTGGGCTATTATCAGCTAATGATGACCCCTGGTCAGGAACAGACCCTTTCTGTTATTTTTAGTAATCCAGGCTCAGAAGCAATCACTGTCAATCTGGCATTGAATGGCGCCAAAACCAATAAAACAGGGGTTATTGAATATGCCAATCGTGACATTGAAAATGATGCATCATTGGCTTTCG
>NZ_JADOEP010000062.1 GCF_016745275.1 Enterococcus sp. BWB1-3 | reverse complement strand
TAGTGAAGGGTTTCCCTTTGTGAGAGTAGGACGCCGCCGCGCGATGATTCCGGCATAGCTCAGTTGGTAGTAGCGCATGACTGTTAATCATGATGTCGTAGGTTCGAGTCCTACTGCCGGAGTTCCTATTTAGGATGTATTATTATAGAGTAAAGCAAAGTGCTTCTTTTAACTCAGGAGAGTTGTCCGAGAGGCCGAAGGAGCATGATTGGAAATCATGTAGGCGGTGAACACTGTCTCAAGGGTTCGAATCCCTTACTCTCCGTTTTTATTTTTTAATGGCCCGTTGGTCAAGTGGTTAAGACACCGCCCTTTCACGGCGGTAACACGGGTTCGAATCCCGTACGGGTCATATTGGAATTTTTTCTTGGAGGTTTAGCTCAGCTGGGAGAGCACCTGCCTTACAAGCAGGGGGTCAGCGGTTCGATCCCGTTAACCTCCATCTCCGGTTCCGTGGTGTAGGGGTTAACATGCCTGCCTGTCACGCAGGAGATCGCGGGTTCGATTCCCGTCGGAACCGTAGTTTTTAAATTTATATTTGGCGCGGTAGCTCAGTTGGTAGAGCAACGGATTGAAGCTCCGTGTGTCGGCAGTTCGATTCTGTCTCGCGCCATTATGGAGGAATAGCGAAGTGGCTAAACGCGACGGACTGTAAATCCGTTCCTTAGGGTTCAGTGGTTCGAATCCACTTTCCTCCATTAGGGGCATAGTTTAAAGGTAGAACAGCGGTCTCCAAAACCGTTAGTGTGGGTTCAATTCCTGCTGCCCCTGCCATTTTTGATAAGTTTTATGGCGATTGTGGCGAAGTGGTTAACGCACCGGATTGTGGCTCCGGCATTCGCGGGTTCGATTCCCGTCATTCGCCCTTACCTTTTAAATAGGGTTAAGGTATTTGGGGTATAGCCAAGCGGTAAGGCAACGGACTTTGACTCCGTCACTCGTTGGTTCGAATCCAGCTACCCCAGTTTAATTATGGCGGTATAGCCAAGTGGTAAGGCAGAGGTCTGCAAAACCTTCATCACCGGTTCAAATCCGGTTACCGCCTTGCAATAATTAATAATGATTTTATTTCATGCCGGCGTGGCGGAATTGGCAGACGCGCTGGACTCAAAATCCAGTGCCCGCGAGGGCGTGCCGGTTCGACCCCGGCCGCCGGTATTAGAGATGTATCAACGCTTTGAGCGATTGCTACATCTCTTTTTTGTTTACTAAAAAAACAATACTACCCCATTACTACCCATTTTCTATGAAACTTTCAAATAATAGGATTAATAAGGGCTCATTGTCAAATCGGACTGATAGTATCACCAATGAACATCGGAAGAAGGAATCGAACTCCTTCTCCGGTGTTTTTTATTTGTATTGAATAAGGCCGTTGAGTAAGAAAATTCGGGTACGCATATTT
>NZ_JADOEP010000061.1 GCF_016745275.1 Enterococcus sp. BWB1-3 | reverse complement strand
GGAAATAGCCCGGCCACTGAAACTAACCATACACAGGAACAGAGTAATAAGCATTAAAACGGCTAAGAGCACCCGCGTCCCACCAGACATGTTGCGCCCCACTTGGATCGGTTCTGTATCCTTTTGTATTTCTTTAATCTCCATTCGAGACATTTGAGTATCTGCAATTTGATTGATTTCCTCACGGCGAAGACGTTTCAAACTGAACGTTTTCTGAGTAGATACCTGTTCTTCTTTGTAGTCGCTTTGTTCTTTCTTCGTTAAACCCTTGAACCATGTATTAAATTTTTTATATTCGGCAATCACTTCTTTGGTAGGACCAAACATTTTTAACTGCCCATAGTGCATCCAAATCGTCTTATCACATAGGTTGGCTACTTGACCTAGGGCATGACTGACAAAAAAGATGGTCTTCCCTTGTTCCTTAAATTCCATCATTTTGTGCAAGCATTTTTGATAAAACGTGTCGTCACCAACTGCCAGAGCCTCATCAATGATCAATATATCTGGGTTTTGGTGTACCGCAATCGCAAATCCTAGTCGGCTTTTCATCCCACTGGAATAGCTTTTTACCGGCTGATTGATAAACTCGCCTAACTCAGAAAAATCAATAATCTCAGATAAAATGTTTTTGATTTCTTTGTTGGTCATACCAAGCATCAAACATTTCAGTTGGATGTTCTCCATTCCAGTAAGCGGGCCTTTCAAACCAGCTCCAATTGAAATGATGGAGGTTTCGCCATTGATTTCCAAATTACCGGAGGTGGGGGGAATAATCCCACTTAGGATGTTGGACAAGGTGGATTTCCCAGATCCATTAATTCCTATAATGCCCACTGTCTCTCCAGCATGAACCTCGAAGGATACACCCTTTAAGGCCCAAAACTTCGGAACATTCTTTTTCGTGAGAGAAAACAAGCTTTTTAGCTTGTCTGCTTTCTTTTTCAACAGATCATATTCTTTTGTAATGTATTGTGCCTTAACTTTATACGTCAATATACTTCCCTCGTTTTTTATGTAGAATAGATTGAAGTGGTTGTTGGCAACTACTTCTTATTTTCCTCGTTTGGTACGTAAAACCTTCCAGACATACTGTGGAATCTGAATCAGCCGGTCATAACGATGGAACTTAATCGATCGGTACAGCCATTCAATATTGTGATCCAGAAAGAATTTCGGTGCTCTCGGTACTGCTCCTGACAGCACATCAAAGGTCCCGCCCACATTCAAAAAGACTTTGGCATTCAATTCCTCTACATGCCGTTCCAGAAAAATCTCCTGCTTGGGTGATCCCAGCGCCACAAACAGAAAGTCCGGTGCCGCTTCATTGATAATCTCCACAATATTTGGTTCCTCTTTACTGGTAAAGCCATGCAAGTGATCGGCAATCACCAAATTCGGATATTGCTTTTGAATGTTTTCCGCTGCCTGTGCCACGATCTCTTTCTTCGCCCCATAAAGAAAAATCCGTTTCCTGTATTTATTGGCATATGTCAAACAGTTGTCCATCACATCAATGCCGGTGATCCGTTCGGTAATTTCCCCGCCGGTTGCCTTGGACATCTTGACAATACCAATCCCATCGGCGATCCGATGGGTTGCCCGATGGATGTATTGAAAGACCTCCGGCTGTTCATACGCCTGTAAAGTAATCTG
>NZ_JADOEP010000060.1 GCF_016745275.1 Enterococcus sp. BWB1-3 | reverse complement strand
CACACTCCTTTTTGGTTGAGTTTAGTCACTTTAATCTTATAAGGTCGTGTGCTTTTTGTATACCTTAAAATCAAAAAAAGTGGGACAATAATCAGATTTTTTTCTGACTATTGTCCCACACTCACTAAAAAGTTTTATTATATTTCACTGTCCTCTTGACGGGGAGCGCACCAGACTATTATCCCACACTCTTATTTTTTTCTAAATTGACCATCTGAAAACGGGTCTTCCTATTCTTTTACGTTTAACTTGTCAGTTGCTTGGTCGTGTTTTTCCTGTTCACGAATATATTTGGCAACTGTTGCCTCATTCAGTCCAACCGTACTCATATAATATCCTTCTACCCAAAACTTTCGGTTACCATATTTATATTTCAAGTTTACATGCTTCTCGAATATCATCAGTGCACTTTTCCCTTTCAAATAGCCCATAATTCTAGAGAAAATTTCTCTCTAGACTCGACTCTATTTCTCTGGATTTTTCTTACCAACATTCGTTGACAAAAAGCCGCATTTGTGAAGCTTTACGTGCTTTCTTAAGACCTGATTAATAGATAGCTCTTTTCATATAGTTTCATAACATTGATTTATCAAGGCAAATTCAGAAATAAAGTGATTATTCATTTTATCAAACCTCATAAGGTTTGATTGTTTTAAGCTCCAAAATCTTCTCTAAAAAAACTAAGCAACAGTATGCACCCTACACCTGCAAAATAACAACTAAAAAAGTAAAAATACACTTTTACATAATCCGTTTACTCAGTCTGTTAAATTTATTTTTTTCAGAATCCATTCTAAGCCACTTTCATTTCCTGTTATAATTTCTATTTCAGCTAGCATCCCCGCCTTAATTTCGAGTAAATCTCCCTTCTTATTTTTTAAATTCTCTACTTCTATCTCTACTTCTGCTATATAATAGTTTGTGCTTTTTTCCTCATTTTGAAAAAAAGCTTCTGATATTTGTACTATTTTTCCAGAAATTTTTCCATACTCTTGATAAGGTATGGAATTAAATTTGCACTTCACTGCCATTCCTTCTTTTACTTTAGCAATTTCATTCTCTGGAATTGATGCTTGAATAAAATACTTATCTTTTCTAGGTACTAGCTGCATTACATTAGCATTTCCACTCAATATATCCCCTTTATTAATTTCATTTAAAATATTTACTATACCATCTTTTGTTGAAGTAATAGTATTAACGTCAATATCATTTTGCAAAGATGCACTTTTGTCTTTCTCCGTTTTCAATGTATTTTGAGTAGTTGTGATACTATTTTCTATAGAAGATAATGTATCTTGCCTAATTTTATTGATTGTATCTTCCACATAAAAATTCTTTTCTTTGAGATTAGACAATTGAGTTTCTTTTGTAATTTTTTCATTATTCAAATCTGTTAATGCTGTTTCTTCAGTCTTATATTTCTCATTAAGTTGCAACAAAAAATCATTATTTACTTTTTCTTTAGTTGTAATATTCGAAGAATTGTTCTCTTGAGAACTGTCTATTTCTTCTATACTGATTTTATATGACTGAAAAAGAGAAAAATAATCGCAAATTTTATAATCAAGTTAGCCACCTAAAAAATAAAAAAACATCCTAGTGAAAAATCGTGTATTATTGAGGTTCCAACACCAATCAATAAGGAGACTTTTCACTATGACTTATACACAT
>NZ_JADOEP010000006.1:38358-163036 GCF_016745275.1 Enterococcus sp. BWB1-3 | reverse complement strand
AATGTTTGTTGTTTTGAATTGATCAAAACGCCCTACACATTTGGTTTGTCTTACTTTGTTCAGTTTTCAAAGGTCTACTTTGTCGCCTTGCAGCAACTTTTATATCTTATCAAATCGAGAAGCGCTTGTCAACTCTTTTAATAAAATTTTGAAAAGTTTTTTCTGCCTGCAATTTGTTGTTCCTGTTTCATAACAACTGTTTCAGTTTACCAACATTTTTGTTATTTGTCAACAACTTTTTTATTGGTCGGACAACTTTTTTCTTCCTTCCCACTGTTATTCTATCCAGTGCTTCAAAAGAGGTTGTCCTGTCTTGCGACAAGTAATAATATATCAAGTTTCTTCGCTCAGGTCAATCAAAATATGTCATTTTTTACAACTTTTTTTCAATTCCGATCAATTCCCAATACAATTGACTTTTCATTCGTTTTTCCAACGATTTTATAGATATACATCTTTATTTCCTCTTCTTTATTTTGCATTTTCAGAATACACGATTCTTTTCTGTATTCTATTCATTTAAAAGCTGCGAAAAAAGCTCAAATTCATCTGTTTCACTTATCTTTATGCTTCCTTTATTTGTAAAACCATTATTCCTATAGAAATAAATCAGCTTTTTATTGGAAGAAATGCAGTCTAATCTTAATTCAACAGCAATTGATTCAAAATAAACTTTGATTTTTTTCAGCATTTCAGTGCCATAATTCAATCCTCTGTAATCAGGATGAACAATCAACCGATGGATATAAAATATTTTTTCCGGTTGTCTACTTACCTTCCACAACTTCTGATCCCATAATGTAGGAGTATTCCAAACTGCTGCCATCCCTACTATTTTTTGATTTACAGTAAAGAAATAAACATCCCCACGCTGTACAGCACCTTTCAAATCATGTTTATCTGTTCCTTCAAGAACATCAGACCATTGTTGACTCCCTTTACTCTGCAACCATAGAGCAGTATCCTTCATTATGTTTATCGCTATATCAGCTTCTTCTTTTAATACTCTGTGCATTTCCATTCTGTGTATTCCTTTCTTCTTCATTTTATTATGAGAAAAGAGAAGCAGGTTAACCGCTGCTTCTCTTTAATCACATACTATTTAAGTATTAAAACATCGGCATGCCTGCCATATCATAGACAGACAGCAGGGCTTTAAGTCTAGAAGGACTTTCCCATCTATATGTATCATTTTTTATCAGGTCTGCTTTACTCTCTTCCATTTCAAAAACAAATAGGGGCAAATCTTCTGTTTCACTGTGTGCATTTGTTAATTCAACTAAGCTGATTGAAGTTACATCCAATTGAATGTTCTTTTTGAAATGCTGTAAAATACTCGCTAATCCTGTCATATCTTCCAAAACTTCAGTAGTAACAAACTCAGATGTTTTTCCTACAGGGTGAATAAGAAATTTTTTCGTTCCATCATGCAGGTTCAGCATGATTGTTCCAGCCACTCTTTTATTAGACAAAACGTTCACCTCAACTGATTATAGTTTTCATAAATATAGGGAATTGTATCATATTTTCTGGAAAAAAACAGAATTATTTTATAAGCAGCTCATCCATTGCTTCATCAATCCATTTAGGCAGTTTCTTTTCCAATGTTGTAAAACCTATTTTTTTATTTTTATTGGTAAAGTATTTTTTTCGGCGATAGCCAGCTTGCAACATCTCATTCTTTAGAGTCCGGAGAGAAAGACTGATTTTTTGGGAATACTCATCAATATCAATAACCTGTACTTGTATTTTATCTCCCACATCCAATACTCCATGGATATTTTTAGTATAGCCTACCTGAATTTCAGAAACATGTATCAATCCCTGTGTTTTTCGATCCAATGAAACGAAAGCTCCATACGGTTGTATCCCTGTAACAGTTCCATCTATAGTCATTCCAATTTTGTATTGCACATGTCTCCCTCATTTCTTCTATATAATAGATGTTTCCATCCCAATCAATTCTTTTAAATCATATCATGTTCCAAAGTTTCTGAATAGAATTTTATTTCGAATCCAGCTTTTTCATTTATCTTTTAGCAAATCTACTTTATACTTTCAATAAGAACATCTTAACAATCTTATATGTAAAGGAGTAGAGCAATGGTAAATTTTGATCATGTATATGAAAGAAAAGGAACAAATTCTGTTAAATGGGATGCTGTTAACAAAATGTACAAAGAAGATGATTTGCTTCCTTTATGGGTAGCTGACATGGATTTTAAAGTTCATCAGCCTATCTTGGATGCGATGATCAGTTATATTAATCAGGGAATCCTTGGTTATACAACTTCCTCTGACTCTTTATATGAAGCAGTTCAGACATGGCAGAAAAAAAAGCACAATTATATAGTAGAAAAAGAAGCAATTTTATTTAGCAGTGGTGTGGTTCCAAGTGTAGCTATAGCTATACAAGCATATACTGAAGTTGGTGATGCAGTCCTGATTCATGATCCTGTTTACCATCCTTTTGCTAAAGTCATCAAGAAAAATAAGCGGAGAGTGATCCGACATTCTCTAATAGAAGTAGATGGTAAATTTCAAATAGATTTTGAAAAAATGAAAGAAGCAATTCAAACAAATGATGTGAAGTTATTTATTCTCTGTAATCCGCACAATCCAGGCGGACGTGTTTGGAGCATTGAGGAGCTGAAAAAAATTGGAGAGCTTTGTGCCTCTCATAATGTCTTGATTATCAGTGATGAAATTCATCAAGACTTGATTTTTACACCGGCAGAATTCACAACATTCAATAATGCTGATCCATCATTCAAGGATTTTTCAATTACATTAACTGCTGCTACAAAAACATTTAATTTAGCAGGTATCAAAAACTCAATGGCTTTTATTCATAATACTGAATTAAGAGCAAAATTTTGCAACATTCAGGAAATAAATCAGCAGACTGAAATTAACACGATAGGTCTACTCGGTACAGAAGCTGCCTATCGCTGTGGAGAAGAATGGCTGGATGATCTTTTGATTTACCTGCAAAAAAACATATCAACTGTAGAAAAGTTTTTACAATCAGAAATGCCTCTTGTTAAAATAATGAAGCCCGAGGGAACCTACCTAATCTGGTTGGACTTTTCTGCTTACGCTCTCTCTGATAAAGAGCTTGAAAATAAGCTAATCAAAAAAGGCAAGGTTGTGCTTAACTCAGGGATATCATTCGGTCCAAAAGGCAGTCAGCATATGAGGCTGAATATTGCTTGTCCGAATGCTACTTTGCTGGAAGGTCTTGAGAGAATGAAGAAGTCCTTTCAAGCTGATTGAGGGTTTGCACTGCTTAAAGACTGAAATAAATAAATTAAAAAAAGGGGTTAAGACATTAGTGTTATGTCTTAACCCCCTAAAATTGAATAAACAGCAGTACAGTCTTTATATGTTTCTTCGGTTAGCTATCCTTTTGTATAGTATAATGCATTGATTTTATTTCATAAAATCAATCCTATTCTCAGTTTGCATACTATTCTATAAATCTACAAAAAATTCCAGCATTAGCAGCCCTGGTAGTTCAAGATGAGCAAAGCCTGTCCCATCCCTCTTCCTTTTTATCCTTAATTATTCTGTAATTTCAACTGTATCAATAACAACATCAAATGTTGGCCGATCCTGTCCATCGCGCTGTACTCCAGCGATTTCATCCACGATATTCATGCCTTCTGTTACGTGACCGAAAACAGTGTGGCGGAAATCAAGCCATGGTGTTCCTCCATTTTTATAAGCTTCAATGATTTCAGCCGGAAAGCCCGCGCCTTCCAATTGTCCCAACATATTTGCAGGAACATCCTGCTTGTTCACGATGAAAAACTGACTGCCGTTTGTGTTAGGTCCTGCATTTGCCATGGACAAAGCCCCACGCAGATTGAAAACATTTTTTGAAAATTCATCTTCAAACTTTTCTCCGTATATGCTTTCGCCGCCCATTCCGGTTCCAGTTGGATCTCCCCCCTGAATCATAAAATCAGGAATAACACGATGGAAAATAACACCATCATAATAGCCTTTTTTCGCAAGCTCAACAAAGTTTTCTACTGTTTTGGGTGCTTGTTCAGGGAACAATTGAACAGTTATATCCCCTCTGTTGGTTTTGATTATCGCTTTTGGTCCTTTTACATTTTCTAAGTCTAACTGTGGAAATTCACTCACAATAGTTCCTCCTTAAGTAATATTACTAGTTTTATCATACCGAATATTCAGAAGAATTGCCATTTTATTTCCTTAGATTAAGTAAAGCTTTATCTCCTTCACAAATAATCACTTGCTTTTTTTGATTACAAATGCTACTTTGTGAAAAATGGGTACAATTCCATTTTATTTTATTGAATGATGATTTACTGATTTGGAGGAAACAAAATGTCTGAAACACCGGAAATTTATGATATTACAATTATTGGCGGCGGACCGATTGGTCTTTTTGCTGCATTTTATGCCGGCTTGAGAAAAGCCAAAACTAAGTTAATAGACAGCTTACCGCAGTTAGGTGGTCAACTGGCCACTCTATATCCTGAGAAATATATTTATGATGTACCCGGATATCCAGCAATTAAAGCGATTGATCTGGTTGCAAATTTGGAAAAGCAGCTTTCTGTATTTGATCACGATATTCTCTTGGAAGAAGAAGTCACAAATCTTACAAGAAAGGAAGACTATCTTGAAATAGAAACTACCAAAGGAACACATTATTCCAAAGCAATTATTTTAGCTGTCGGCAATGGCTCTTTTCAGCCTAGGCGATTAACAGTTGACGGTTCTGAAGCATTGGAAGGCAAAAACATTCATTACTACGTAAAAGATATAAACGAATTTGCCGGAAAAAAAGTAGCAATTGCCGGTGGAGGAGATTCTGCTATCGATTGGGCCTTAATGCTGGAGTCGGTTGCTGAGCAGGTCTCAATTATCCACCGGAGACCGGAGTTTCGGGGACATGAACATAGTGTAGAAAAATTAAAAAATTCAACTGTTCAAATTTATACCCCATACACTATTGATCAGCTTTGTTTGGAAGATAATTCTTTTAAAGGTATCCAACTAAAGCATACAAAAGAGGATGGCGGGTTTCACCTGCCTGTTGATTCGCTGATTGTTAATTATGGCTTCACATCTTCCCTTGGCCATTTAAAGGACTGGGGATTAGATATATCCCGAAATTCAATTACTGTAGATTCTGATATGTCCACAACACTTCCCGGAGTTTATGCAGTTGGAGATATTTCAACGTATATGGGAAAAGTTAAACTGATTGCAACAGGATTTGGTGAAGCACCGACTGCAGTCAACAATGCTTTACATTTCATTAAACCTGATGCGCGCACTCAACCTATGCACAGTACCAGCATTTTTGAAAAGCTTGAACCTCATAAAGAAATTTTGCAAAACTAGTGTATTGACCAATTTAAACCTAAGCTATGCTTCTCATCCAAGAAATGTACAGCCGATCCAGTAGTATTACATATGAAACTGCTGGATCGACGACGAACATCCGAAGAAGGGTAGAAGCAAGCTTTTAATACAAGTTTAAAGCTGCTCCTTCTTGTTATTGAAGCATACAAGTTAACATTTTCTATCATTGAACATCATTTATAGACGATCTTTTAGTGTAATTTATAATTTGGTTAGAGCACTAGGAAAGCTGTCCATTAAAATATGCCCCGCCATTCAGGTTAATTGCAGATAACCCCTGGATGAACGCGGCATATTTTATTTTTAATTCATCTCTTTATGCCAGTCGATAATCGCCTGTTTCACTTTTTCAGTCAGATGCTCTGTTGACTGATCACTTATGCGCTCACCTTCAAACAGTACATAATAAGTTTGCGCGCACAATACACATTCATTCATACAGGAATACGTCACTACATCAGCATTTTGCTGGATGAATGAATCTTCTAAGAGAGCTGCTGCTCCTTTAGCCAGATTTTGCTCACAACATTCAATTAAAGGATTCATGTTCTTCTTTCCTTGCTTTTTTTAATACAATTATTATACCATTGATGTATTATAGTAAAAAAATAGTCTTGGAGGAAATAATATGGTTATAGAGGGAAATGAGTTAGAGCAAACCGCACGTGCATTGTTGAAACAAAGAGGGGTTGAAGTGAAAGATATTGCTGAGCTGGTCATGTTTCTTCAGGAATCTTATATTGATAAGCTTGATTTAGATATTTGTATAGAAAATGTAGAGGCGGTTCTCACCAAGAGAGAAGTTCATAATACTATTATCACAGGTATTCAGCTGGATATCCTTGCTGAAGAAAATAAACTGCTGCAGCCTCTTCAACAAATTTTGACAGATGATGAGGGATTATACGGAATTGACGAGATACTCGCTCTGTCTATTGTAAATGTCTATGGTTCAATCGGCTTCACTAACTACGGTTATATCGATAAAGTTAAACCAGGTATTCTGGCTAATCTGAACTCTCATGATGGTAAATCTGTTCATACTTTCCTGGATGATATTGTCGGCGCAATTGCTGCATCTGCCGCAAGCCGTTTGGCACATTCTCAGCCAAATAAAAGCAGAATTACACAATAAATTCATAAGACAACCCTAATTTAAAAAAATATATGCAAACAATTAACTGTATGGCTACCAAAAATTAGGCGGAAAGATTCTTTACAGGTCTTTTCCTACGATTAGTTAAGAGAGCTATTTACGCTCTTTTGTGGATTAAAGCAGATTCAAACAAAACAAGAGCAGAGCCTGAATCTTCAATGATTCATTTTCTACTCTTGTTTTAATCGTTTTATAACTTAATTTGCTGACACAGCCATTTTTACGGCTTGAATTGCATTGAAGTGATGTATTTTATAAACAATCGTTTGTTCCTGCCATACAACAGAGTTTGTTTGATACTCGCCATTTTCTCCTACTTCCAGTCGAATGGTTCCATCTGTATTTGGTGCAGGAAGAGTATTTTCTTCCAAATAATTTACAACTTCTTTTCCTAAAGATACAGGATTTTCACCCTCAATATTGGAGGCTTTAATTGTCAGATTCCAGTTTCCCTCCGGCCAGGTCAGATAGCTGGAACCAGCTGCTCCCTGTTGGTAACCTGTCAAACCAAAACCCAAATCAACTTCCTGTCCGCTGTAATCTTCCAACTTTCCAACAGCATTTTTTGCTTCATCAGCTGAATTAAAGGTCACTTTTTCAAAAGAAGCGATTGGTTTTAAGGAATTTAACTCTGAACTATTTACATTAATCGGTTGGTCTTCTGCATAATATAAAATACGAAAATTCGTTTTCTCTGTTATCGGTGTTGTTGCTGCACTGATATATTTTTTTGTATTGGCTGTCAAAATGAATGTAGGCAGGTTGTCTGCTGGAAAACTTGCAGCCAGTTGATCAAGTACCTGCTTTGCCTGTTCTTCAGGTGATTCAGTAGTTATTTCTGATGTAGATGCGCTAGAACTTGACGATGACTTTGGAGTTTCCGATGTTTCACCTGACTCGCTTTGATTCTTATCAGTACTATCTGACATACTTGTTGTGCTGACACTGGTTTTTGTAGAGCTATCCGTATTATCGGATCTATTTCTGCAGCCCGCGATCACTCCACCAACTATTAACAATGTCAGTGCTGATAAATAATATTTCTTTTTCATATGATCTCCTCCTCGTATTTGCAGACAATTCAAAATATATTCACCTAGAACCTCCAACTCTTTAAATATGAAAGGATTTATAACCTGTTTTTGTTCTCCTCCCCCCTTGTAACAACTTAATTATGTTATTTTAGGTGGCGAATCGAGCTCTTCACAGTGAGAATCATTGAGTTACAATGATTATTCTGGCACATTTCTTTGCTGCACTTTTTATCGTCGAAATGCTCAATGATAGCAGCTCTCTGTCAAACATTCATAAGCTCATACTATTCGTTCATCCTTAATAATGAAAGCTATCGATAAGCTTTCGTATAAACTACACCGATTATTTAATCGGTCAGTTTGTCATAGATTCTTCTGAATTACCATTCTGCAGCGTCTATAGTTTTTGAGGACTCAATTGAAGCATATCACACATCAATTTTTATGAAAAAAGAAAGGCTTATTTTGTTTTCATAAATAATATAATGATTCCTCCTCCAGACGTAAAAAAGGAAAATTTTTAGCTATCTATTCTCAAATCATCTTTACTATTTCGTCAAATCCGGGAAGCTTCTATCAGTTATTCTTTGAAAATTGATAATAAATCCTTATTTTCTTAAGTGATTTATTAAAAAAATTGGTTTCTAGGAAAATACATCATATAATTTGACTGCAAAAAAAGAAGCAGGCTCTTCCTCCCTATCAAACAGGGATAAGCTGCTTCTCTTAGTGTATTGCAAATCAGTTTCCTCAAAAAATTTTTACTGAAAATCTATTATTTTATCTACTTTTGTTACAGTAAGTTTCTCAGTGTCAAAATATCTCTGATCGATATTTTAATCATAATCTGTTGTCAGGTTATCAATACCTAATGCTTCCATTCTGCGAAACTCACTTTGGGGAACTCCCCACAAATGAACAGACAACCCTTTAGCCTGTGCTTTGGCAATCATATCAACTTTGGAAACAACTCCGCTATACTGAATATCCAGACCAGTATTTACACCTAAGCCACTCACTTTATTAATCATTTCAGTATCAATAGTATCGCCTAAAAGCTGTACCTGCATTTGAGGAGCGCGTTTCTTAATTTCCTGTAAGTTGTTAAAATCAAAGGAAATAACTACTGCCGTATTGGCAAAGCCATACTGATTAATCAAGCTTACCAGACTGTCATATTCAGCCCCAGATAAATTCTTAGCCTTCATTTCTATAAACGGGACACTCTGTTTGCTGCCCATTATTGTCAGATATTCTTCCAAAGTTGGAACAATCAACTGGCTTTGATCGTGAGATGACAGGTTCGCTCCTGTATCAATTCGAAGTTCTCTAATCTGAGCCAGAGTCATATCACTGATTTTTCCTTTACCGTTTGTCATCCGGTCAACAGTATCATCATGCATAATCACCCATTTTTTATCTTTGGTCAGCCATACATCTGTTTCAATTCCCCAGGAACTTGACTGCTGGAAAGAAGGTAGTGAGTTCTCCGGAGCAACCTGATGATTCCCTCTGTGAGCAACGTATCGTATATCATCCATCATTTCATTCACTTCAATGTCCTGAGAGGAAATATAGCCATCCTCTGTTTTATAAACTTTTTGATCTGAGTTAAAGACAACTGCAGTAACGTACGCCATACTATTGGATCCTAATTCACTAATTTTCTGAGTCAGTTTTCTGTCTTTAAACAGTGTTGTTTCCTGCAAAACTCTTATACGAACCGGATGAGTCATATTTATCTCTGTTGTACCTGCAGCACTTTGTGCACTCAAACCGCTCACCGTAGTCAGATAGGCTGAAGCAGTATACATGCCATTGGTAAAATTAAAATCTTCATAATCCAGCTGAACTTTATATGAATCATCCGCTTGTCGTTTGGCTTCATACCACCTCACATCACTTTGATCCTCTTTTGTCCAGACAGGAACTGAGAGTTTTTCTACATCCGCACGACTATCAACAGAAATATTTACATCAAACTGTCCACGTGCCGCCAACGTTCCATCTATTGTCGCCTGGATACTTGGCTCGTAAACAGTAAATTCTGCCAGCAGAGCTTGTTCTACTTTTCCGCTCTTTTTGGTAATTATGATATCTGTTTGGTAATTACCTGTTTCCTGATGATTTTTTACCAGAATATCGCTTTGCCATGTATTAGTATACGGGTCATACGTTCCCTCATAGCGCTGGATATCATCAGGTCCATTTTTTAAGCCCCAAGTTAGAAATTCGACTCGCTCAATATGATACATGCTGGAAAGATCAGCAATAATTCGATAATTTGACTGTTTTTTATCACTATCAACCAGTTCAAAAACAGGTTTAGTTGCAGGCAGAATAAGCGACGTTTCCAGGCTCCCCTTCTGCACAACACTGGTAAGCAGCTTTTCCGAAAATAGTGGATTTACACGAATTTCACCAGTCTGAGCATATAAATTCTCATTAGAATCAGTTAGATATCTTTGCGGATATATAAAATCCGGTTTAGATAATTCATATCCTTCATAAGAGGAAGCTGTCTTTCTATTTTGATAATCTAATCGATAATAAGACCAGTAGCCAAAAATCACACTGACTGAAACAATGATCAACAGTGCTGAACCATATGTCAGCCATAACTCTCGTTTTTCCCTTTTCTTCATTTCTGCCTTCTGATCAGCTTTTTTCTTATGTTTATGTACTTTGGTGTGCTTTTTTTCCATTTTAAATCCTTTCACCATACAAAAAAGTTTATCTTTTCTCAAATACTATATAGAATCAATTCGGTATTTATTATTGAATCGGCTATACTATTATTTATTTTAATCAAATAATAGTATTCTTTAGTATAATATAACTAAATTAAATAACCTAGACCAAATTGAAAGATAATCTGGATTTTTTATCACTACCAATAAAAACCGACTTATAAAAAATAATTACGAACCAAAAGGTCAGAAAACATCTCTATTAAAACAAAATAATAATTAAGTTTTTTAAAATTTAATTAAAAAAACAAAAAAAAGAACACTGTTTCTAAACGTAAAATGCTGTTAATACTCCGTAATCCATTTCACTTCTAAACCAGTTGTTCTATATTAAAGATTTTTGGATAAAAAAGAAGACATTTATTTTCCTTTACAGTTTTAGGATAAAATATCTTCAAGAATCATTTTTAGTTTAAGCTTTTGGTTTCTAACATATTTCTTCTGGTTCCTTCTTGCTGTTTTAATCTGGTCACAGAAACAGTCAAACATTCTTTCTTCTCTTTTTCTATTTTGTTTGAACAGAAAATCTTTTACAGAAGCTTCTTTCATTTTTGAATCTAGATCGGAAAATAGCTCTAATGGAACCCAGTGTAAAAAAAGGGTACAGCCATTCCATAAATTACTAATAATATTCGAGTACTTACTCTCATTTTATTAATCCCCCCAAAAAACAAGTCCAATAAAGATGAAACCTATTACTAACCCAAATAATCAGCAACTGTGTTCATTCAAAATGCCGTTTTATCAGACACATAGTAGGTTACACAATCTAGTATTCCTATTATAATCAAAATTGTCAAAATCCAGACAATACATTTCGAAGAGCTTCCGAATATAAAATTAATAACAAAATCAGCTGTTTTTTCATGTAATTCTCCTGAGCAGCTATCTCCAAGGTAAAGGTAGAGGTTTTGCAGTTACTGCTTTATTCATCTGATTCCATAGCCAAAGATAACAGAGGAATGAATCGGATATCTCTGTTCCCTGACTTCATCATTGCTGTTTCCTTCCACCGTATAAACAGTCCCCTCTTCACATTTCACTACCAGCCCCACATGATCACTGATGCCATCTGATTCCCAATCAAAAAATATAATGTCGCCTTCACCTGGTTCGACTCCGCCTGGTTTCCATTTATTGTCTGCTTTTAATCGGTTGACCTCTGAAGGACAATATGAAAATCTTAAGTCACCTCCCCCTGCCTGATCCGCACACCACGAAACGAAAACAGCACACCATTCTACCCTAAAAGGGTAACCATACCATGACCAGAATTTCTGCCCACCTTTATTGCCCAGCTCTTTCAATGCAATTTTTACTAAATCTGATTGATCATTATGCATGGGGGACTGTTCCTCCATTCCATGAAACGCTTTATACCAGTGTAACGCCAACTCCTGTCTTTCAGGATGATCTTCTCTGGGACGCTCTCTATTTTTCTCATAAGTTTGAGCAGCTGTTCTTACATCATCCAGCTGTTTAAATTCTGCAAAGGAATACGGATGGCTTTTTGTTGGAATATATCCTCTTCCCGGACCGCTCAGTTCCCAGTCAATCACTTCTACCTGTACTGGAATTGTTTTATAATCCCCTCTAATCCCACTTTGTTCAAGCTGATTTAACAGCACTGATTTAGGCGTCCATTGAATTAAGCCATATCCATTTCCAGCTCCATATTCATCTATATCTGCGTTAAAAGTATGTCCGGTTTCCTGATCAATATTTCCAAGTATTCCTGCACGGGCAGCCTCTGAATATCCTTTTTCTCCTAAAAGACACCAGATCAGCCAGGCATTTTCTTCTGCTTGAGAACTTAGAACTGGCAGCAGCGGTTTGCTTTTCCCACGAGCTAAACTTCCACTGAAAAACAATAACACAAAAACAAATATGAAAATGGAGAAAACAATAATAGCTCCTAATTTTGGAATGACTTTCATTCAAGCCTCAATTCTTCAAGTTCCTGGTAAAACATCTGTCTCTCTTCTTCTGATGACTTCACGATAGTGCCTCTCTGTTTATCCCCTCTCAGGGCTACCTCTTCCTCTACTATATAATTAGAATTCTTCAGGCGTTTCAATCCTCCCTCTGAATATTGTCCGTAATCAGCTTCAACTAAGTTAGGACTAACATCATTTTTTTCAGCTTTTTCCATATATTTGTCTCCTGCATGAAATTCATTTGTTCGGTTTATTTCCTTCATAAAATCAGAACTTTTATCATCCTTTTGAATTTCCACTATCTGTTCATGTCGGACAGGAGCTTGATCAATAAATTCTGCCTTATTGTTTAAGCTGACTTCGTTGAAATATTCTTTCTGTATATCTTCATCATGCAAGTGTAATTCCATTTCAGAAATTTCTCTAAAATGCATACCCACATGTTCCGATTGAATCATTTCAGCCGAATAATGCGGCAATTCCCTTGGTCTATCGACCAGTACTTCAACATTTTTCTGATTGATCTTTAAAGATTTTAACATTTTTTTGTCCATCTGTTCGATATAAGTAATCCGTCTGCCTGTGATAAAACTTATTAGTTGATTTCTATATTTCACGACAATAATTATTACAACAGCTTTACTAAACGATCCCAGAACACTGCTTACCAGAGAACTACCTCCTGCCATTGCAATAATTGAATGATCGATAAGCATCATCATGAAGAAAAACAAATACATAGCCAGTGACATAAACATACCGACGAAAAATATCAGGATAACCCTTCCTAAAAGATTAAATAGTGAACTGGAAAAGGCTGGAATCAGACTGATAATACTGAGTAGGGGCAGCGCCAGTACAAGACAAAGTACAATAATCTTAAGAAAAAAATTTAAACCCGCCATCAACATTAACGGCAGGCCAATAAATAAGTTGCTGACCCATGCATAAACCGAAATAAACCATTTGTCCAATGAACCGTCAGGTGTCATATAACGGTTTATTTTACTTTCTGCTTCAACCAGCAATTTTAACCCTTCCTTGATAGCTTGATCACTTGCCTGATCATCTGTATAAAGAAACTCATCAAATCGCTCTTCATGAATTGAAGTTCCAAAATTCACCATAGAAAAGGATTGTTGAATAGTCATCTTAAAATAAGCTTCTCTAATTTTTTTAACAGATGCGTCTGTTCCTGCTTCTATTTTTGTCTGTGAACCATCATTTTCCCAAAAAGGAAGCTCAACTGCCTTTGTCATAACCTGTTCAACTTCACCAAAAATACCTGCAATATCTTTCAGGTATTCGTCTCCATTTGAATAAATGACAAAGTTTACTCCTATTACCAGGAAAAGCGTAAGCAGCTTTCTGAAAGAGTCCTGAGGGCTTTTGAATGCATATATTAAGAAAATCATCCCCAAAGCAATGATAAATATTACTACACCCACTGTACTGAATAATGACTGATAAAGTGCCGTTGCAATGTTAAAGACACTGTCTATTGTATTTTCAAATACTCTGTTGCCCATAAAAATTTGGAGACTGAGATCCACCATTTGATAAATCCAACGATTTAGAACCAATCCTGTATTAATCAGAAAATTAACTAGCTGATACATTTCTTCGCTGCCGGAAACCCACCAATCACCTTTTGTATTTATAAGAGAGAGATAGGAATAAATTGAAAATTTCTCCATAATCAATACTCCTTAGACAAACATAGTCTCAGCTTTGCTTCCACTTGTTTCTTTTACTGTATCAAATGTTGCTTTGATTTCTGGAAACAGGCAATGAACACTGATTTTTTGAACATCTTTATAAGGATCAAGCATAAGGCACTGACCTTTTTTCATACCCGAAAGCCACTCACGATTCTGTTCAATGACATCTACTCCAACATGTTTCAATATTTTATCTTCTTCCTTGGGTTCGTTGAAAGCAAAAATGGTTCCAAAATTTCCATGGTCGTCTTCACTTGTCACATCAGTTACTGATTGAGTGGAATAGATCAGCATGTTGTTTTGACTCCTTCCAACTCTCTTGATTGAATTCAGTATTTTTTTGCCTACTGATGAAGTATTAAAAATCCAAGCTTCTTCGAATACTTCGAAGGTCTCCTGTTCATCATTCATCGAACCAAACTTTTCGCAAAATTTTCCCAATGGAATCATTAAAGCCAGACTTTTCCTTTCACTTTGCGAGTAATAATCTGGATTATCATTTTCTTTTGGAATAGATAAACCCAAGACTCCAATAATCGTAATTCGTTTTTCGAAGCTTAAGCCAGCACTTTTCCCATCACTAAATCCCAAACGTAATACACTGCCTTTTATTTTTTCATCCAGAAGATTGCCGATCTCGCTGACTTCTTTTTCCTTATGCATTTTTAGACGGTCAATCACATGAAGCATCCCTACATCTTCTCCTTCTGTCCGCCGCTCAACAATTTCTCTAATTGCTTTGGAAACTTCTGATTGTCCTAAACGTGTATCTTCGATATTAATAATTTGATGAATCATTGCTTCTGCCGTATCTTTCGCATCTGCTCCTTTTAGAAAAGTAATCGGGTCAAGAACACCCCAATTATCAGAGTTTTCAGGATCAAATGTAACCAAATGGAATTTTGACACTAAATCATAGTAATAAGGATATTTTTGTTTATTAGCAGCATTCGAAAGAAACTTTTGATACTGCTTGATCTTTTCTGTCTTTGGATCAACGAACAGACCTTTAACATCCAACATCGAAATAAATGTAAATAAGAGACTTACAAGAAATGTTTTCCCCATCCCTGTTTCTCCTGTCACAGCGATATGCGGACTGGCTGTTCCCATCTCCTCATTCCATTTATTGGCAGTGAATGGATTTGAGAGTATGATATTCCGACTAGAGTATATTGCGCTCCTCAAACTTTTGGCACTGGATAAATGCGGGTCTACCCGACCGATGTACCATCCGCTCCTAAAACCGACTCGCTGGTTGACAGCTAAAAGATTTTCGCAGAACCCCTCCACACTGGTTGTCTGTATCCATTTGGTATCAGTAGCTTCAAGCCCCACACCTAAAAGATTTTTGTAGTAAAGATAAACTTGTTGAAATTGTGCTTTGGAAAGTTCAATCCCCCGTGCTTTAAATACCGAAACAACAGCATTAATTCTTTGTCGGCACTCTTTTTCATTCCTTGCATATATTGCAATACAGCCCAACCAGTTTACAATTTCTTTGTCGGCATCTACCTGTCTCTTTAAATCTTCTACAACCACCCTGCTTTTAGCAACTTCATCACTTTCGTTATTGCCTATTGATCTACTTTCTTTTACAACATTTTTCAGACGAAGTGCAGAACGCTTTGCCTTTCCTTCTACTCCAAAACTGCCTTTCAACTCCTGAAATTTCACTTTATACCTTAGCTCCACTGGAAAAGGGACTGTCTGCAGCACTTCAGCTACATGCATCCGACTTATATTTAAAGGTGTATCAGAGATCGGAAGAAACGCGACTGTACTTTCGCCTTCGATGCTTCTTAAAGAGAGCATACCTGCCCGGGAACTCGGATCAATAATGCTGTCAGTCATGTTTTCCAAAGTGATATGTTCTGACTGTTGTTCAAAAGTATGCGGCATGTTGCGAATAAAATTTAAACGGTTTAGATAATACATTTCGCTTTTGCTTAAAGACATACCTTGAAACAGCGACATTTTTCTTAACATTAATTCCTGTAATTCTCTGCAGGAATCAAAATCACTATCTGAAATATCCATTTGGTAGTTTAATTTGTCCATTACTGTTTTTCGAATTCGTTCATACGAATACCTAATTCCGTCTTTAACTGAACCAGTTTCAAGTTGTGATTTTAAAGGGACACCGATTATCCAGTCGTATGTATAAATCATCCCCATCTCATTTTGAAGAATCTCAATTGTATTTTTGGCATAATAGTTTGCTGTAGCAAAACAGTCCTCACTAAAAGATTTTTCCAGCTCTTTAAAACGCTCTTCCAGTGTCATATCACGTGGAATCATAAAAATATCGACTTCGCCGCAATCCTTGAGTTCACTAATTAAATGCTGGAACTTCTTTTTTAATTCTTTCTTTTTATTTTCTGCCGTCGGAGGTATACTTATCGAACGCAGCCGATAATACGCCCATATTTCATTGTCGCACGTATACATCATATTATTTTTTATATACCTTAATGGAAAATTCAGCTTCAATCACTCACACTCCTTAGTAACCAGGTTCAGAATCCTGATTTGATGAAACTACTCTAGATTTTTTCAAAGACAATTAACTCTTTTAGTTCTTTTACAGCTTCATTTTGATTAATGACTTTCTTTCCCAACTTAAAATCAATAAAATAAAATAGAGCATCTATCATGTAAACAGAAATTTTTAACCCATCAGGTTCAATTTTTCCCCAAAGAAAAACTGCACCAATAGGAATAAGTATATACGCAGCAAAGCTCAGCCCCTTGATTAAACTGAAAAGCCACATAACCGGACGAAAAACTGTTAATAATAAAAGAAGGGTTACGCCAAAAACCATAATTTTTGTTAATTCAACCGGGTTCTCTAAAGTAAATCCGCGCCACAGCTTTTGAATCATAAAGGGAACTGTCAAAGCTTTTTTATAGTTATACAATTCTTTTGTTTTCATCGGTCAGCCTCCGAATATCTTCTTAAACAGCTCACCAATCCCATTGAAAATTGCTGCCGGATCATTAGCCATAAAAAAGATAAACGCAGCTACTACAATAACACCAACCAGAGGACCAATCTGTTGTTTAGCTGCCAAAATAATACACAATATTAACGCAACCAAACCAACACCTATCTGAACTTCTGCTGTAAAATAATTACTTAATCCTGAAAGACTGGGTAATGCTCCCAGCAAATAACTGACTCCTGTTTGCTGAATTTGTACAAATGTTACTCGCATGAATTAGAAACCTCCTAGATTATGTGTCAGCTCTTTGATTTTCAACTGTCCATTTTCTTTAATCAGCTGCATTGAGAAATTTTCTTTATGTGCGAATCCTGATTTTTCTTCAGTAAAATTTGCTTTGGAATACACAGTAAAATGGGTTCCCTGATCAAATGCTTCCATCAGCTCAAAATCTTTCAGCTGAAAGTTCCCACCTAGAGATTCTGCTTCGTCCATCAAATAAGACAACTCTTCTCTTGAACCGCCTGCATACTTTGCATAGAAAATAGCAAGAAACTGGTTGATTTCTTCTATTTGTTCATCGTTAACTGCTGTATCATGCAGTTCATTTCTAACTAGCTCATTCGTTTCAATTTTTCTCTGCTCCAAGTCCTTAAAATAAGGATAGGAAATAATTGAAAACAGGCCGTCTTCTCCAATAAAATCAATCGCAAGATAAACCGTTTGTTCTTCCCAGCTATATTCGAGATATGTCTCCCACTCATTTTCATTTTGTCCAGACACTTGTCTCACTTGCTCTTTGGGTATTTCCAATGAATAAGTTACTTTGTAACATGCAGTGGAAAAAGTATCCTGTTTCTTAACTTCGCTTAATTCGCTGGAAACCAGAACCCTCTTTACTGAGGAAACCTCCTGATTAAAAGAAACTCCCTCAATGCAAAAGTTTTTTAATTGTTCAGCCCGTTCGACCATAGCTGAACTATCATTTGAGAGGGGAATATACTGATCAATGAAGCTTTGCATAAATCGGTTCATTTCAAAAGGATATCCGTCAGTATTCATCGCCATTGATTGTAAATCCAACTGTTCAGTCATTCTATTTTGTGTTGCTGAAACTTTTTCAACCTTTGCTCCTATTCCAAAGGTTCTCATTAAAGCAAATAATCCGCTGCATAAAATCACCACTATAATTGATATAAAAATACGATCAACTTTCTTTGCTTCCACTTTTCTGATGGAGGGTCTTTTTATTTTTTTATTTTTGGAGAACAGTCTAGGCTTCTCAGAACTTTTTTTATGATTTTCCCACACTCTTTTTTCTGTATAATCAGCCGCTAATTCTTTCAGCAGTTCAGCAGGAATCCCTTCAGTTTCAAGCATAAAATCTGAAGAAGCATCACTTGTTGTTCTTTCCAGTTTTTTTTCTTCATTCGCATCTGCTGCCTGCTGATTCTCTAAAATTTTTCTTCTCAGAAAATCTATTTGCTCGATCTTTTTACGATTAATATAGTGCTCTCCTGCTTCATCTACAATTAACAGCTCATGGTCATTGACATAGAAGCGATCTTTCAAAATATATTCCTTCGTTAAGCTATTATTGTACGAATAAAAATCATATTCACTACTTTCACCATTCTCCAAAAAAATAGAAATTCTATACCAGTAAGTTCTGTCTCCCTTTTCTGTAAACAGCTCTTCTGTCCAATCATTTATAGCAACGGAGAAATCTGCCGGTTCTTCTGTAGTACTCTCCATATTCTCCCTTTGTTGCAGCCTATATATTGTTTCCTCTTTTCTTTTAAAAAAGAAAACAGTACTTATATATAAGACCAGCAGGAAGACAAGGCCACCTGCCAACAGCCATTGTGTATCTACGATCATTTCCCCACATTCCTCCCACAAATAAAAAACTGTCTCATGCTATCTGTTTAACTAGAGAGATAGAAACATCTGATTTTTTTAGATTTGTCTTAACCAAACACTCAATATAAAGGCTATCTATCATTTCTTTCACACTCTCTCATTTTTCATATTTTTCTTCTTATACCACAAGAACAGACTTCCTAAAATCAGACATATTCCAATAGCACTGATATTTCTTGCTGCATCTCCTGTATCCGGGAAACTTCCTTGTGGTTTAATTTCATTTTTGGGTGGTGACAATGTAACAATATTAGATGGAATCATTTCTTCATTGAGCATCAGACTCATCTGATTTTTAAACAGCTTTCCTTCATGCTCTGGGCTCTGTTGATATACCGTGTCAAGTATCCATGACAATGCCGTCCTTTGGAGTTCATCTGCATACTTTTGATTGACGGACAAAACTACTGTCTGCCCCTTCACTTCAACTGAAGTCTTTTCTGTCACATCCTTTCCTAATTCATCATAGATTTTTGAGTCCTTGTAAGAAAATCCTTCCGGCAGTTCATCTGTGATTTTAATTGAGGTATCTGTCTGGTTATCTCCCAAATAAATCTGACCCTTAAACGTCACCTGCTCTCCATTTGTTAATAAATCATAGTGATTAATTTCAGTTCCATTTTTATTGATAATGGATTTAAAAATGGCATTCTCTTTAATTATGAAATTCTTAATTGGTGTCATTTCTGATTCTTCGGTAACCGCTTCAACTGAACTCTCTGCTTCATCCAATAAATAGCTTTTCTTACTGCCATTAATAATCAAACCATTTTCAAATAATTCAACTTCATGAACAGCATCATTTGTTTCGGGAGTATACACAAAATGATATTTATTCTGATTCAACTGATAACCTGTCTTAGTTGAAATTTCTTTTACATAATAGCGTTGACCGGACACTAACTTTTCCAAACAACTCCCTGAACCATTGTGGATCTCAATTTTGGAAATTAATGTATCTGCTTCAATTTTATTGTCTTTGTCTATTTCAAATGCTTCTGTGTGGTACAAGCCAAATACAGCGCCTTCTGCCGGAGTAAAGCTGCCTTCTTTCTGTTCAAAAACTTTATTTACTGTCAGCTTCACTTCCTGCAGTTTATTCTCCTGCTTACCAGCTGCAGTCATTTTCTGATTATTGCTTACTGCTTTCAACATAACAATGACTGGTTCTGAAGAGAGCTGGATACCGAAGGGAGCTTCAATTTCTGTAAATGCATACTCACCAGCGTATAGATTCTCAATGCTTGCTTTACCTTCTTGATTCGTTGTAATTAACCCATAGTCATGACCTCGTTTTTCAACTATTTCTCCATTTGGCAAAAGAATATCTTTATTTGCAGTTACCTGATAAACAACATCTTTTTGCGGCTGTTTTGTCCAAATCAAATGATTGGAATTTTCCAATTCAGCTTCAACAGGCAATCCTCCTGAAGACTTAAGACTAGCCGGATTTGTTTCCACACCCGAAAGCTGATCGGCACTCTTATAGATAGTAATACTTCCTTTTTGAAGTTTCGTTTGGTTCACTACTTTATTTGTGGACTGGTTCTGATTGTTAATAGTTGCAACTCCGTTGTTTACAATTTCTTCTGATTCCCCAAGCTCTTCAATAACTTTAGTAGTAATTTGAAGTGTGTAGACTTCATTTTTCATTGACATCCCGCTTAAAAAATCTGCATTTCCGTTAAAAAGAACAGTATGCGTATTTTTATCATAGGTAACGTCTTTTGCTTCAATTTCTTTATTATTCTTCAATACCTTGGCAGATTGAAAGGATACCTGAGGCGGAAGCTGGTCGCTGATTGAAAAGTGCTCATACTTTGAAAAAATATCCTGATATAATTCATTCACCTGCTGATCAATTTCATAAATCAAAGTATCTCCCGGAGCAGTTTCTTTCCCATTAATGTTCGTTCCTTCTTTATTAACAACACGTTTAACAGGCTTTTTAATCTGCAGTTTTGTTTCAGGGACTTGCGTAACAGTTTCATTCGTTTCCTTCTTTACTCCATCTATAGAAATTTCGGCGACATTTGTCAGCTGAGCTGTTCCATTTACAAAAGTTAGTTCTGCTTCCGGTAAAATAACCGCTTTAATCACCGTTGTATAATAATGATTATAAAATTCAGATTTTAGCAATACAGCTTTTTTTGCTGAGTAAGTCAATTTATTTTCTTCAATGGTGAAATCAAATAAATCACTGCAATTTTTTCCGGTTTCATCAAACACTTCCGCACTGTTAATTTTAAAAACAGTATCCAATATATCTTTAAATTCATAACTTTTATAATAGAATTCCTCATATTCATCAGGAACCTGATGAGTAATCGTATATGTCTGTTCTTCTTTACGATTGACCAGTGTATTTTGATCTACCAGCTGTTCATCTGAATCACTATTTTTCTTAATCGGCTGCAGTGTTTCCGTTCTCAAAGGCTTTTTAGCTATGTATCCGAAATAAGCTCCCTGATATCCCGGATCTCCTGCATAGTCTTTTTCAAAGTTCAGATTCTCATAATCCCAGCCAATCAATGCTTTATCCACACACCATTTAAATCTTAGAGCACTTTGATTACTGTATAAAAAAGTAAAGGTCGCAAATAAATCACTGTTTTCAGAGCTGTTTCCTGTAACATCAAAAAACTTATATTCCTCGGCTAAATTCATATAGTTTATCCAGTTATCCGCATCTGCAACATAAACCTTTTCAATCGCAGCTGATGTTTCTTTGGAAAATTGAACTCCCTGACCACCATCAATATCATTAATCGTCATAAATCCTGAAACCTTTACCGGTTTGTCCGTGTTATGCTCTACAAATGTCCATTCCTGATCAACAAAATCATATCCTTGAGCAAAATGGCTGATATCCTGTTTTGAATAAGAAATATATCCCTGGTAGCGAGAAAACTGCTGCCAATCTTTAATAGTAATTTTTAAATCCAGTTCCTTTCCATTGAAGCTTCCTACATTTGAATAAACAACCCCGCTTGTTCCCTTATTTGTTTCCAGTGGTCTTAGCGAAAAATAAGACTCATCTTCAGTATCAGTCCAAGCAAATTTGGTTGTTGTCCAGCCTTCACCGAATGTTTTAACTTTTGTCACTCCTTGATTATATTTCGCAATAAAACTGTATTTACTGGTCACTGTTTCTCCAGCTTTTGGAATAGACACATTTGGGGCATCAAAAATGGAAGCTGCTACTGCAGACTTTACTCCGGTTAACAAACACAGCAGTATAAGTAAACTCCCTGTAAACATATGAAACACTCTGCTTTTCATCACTCTTTCTACTCCTCTTCCTTCTGAAATTTAACGATACAATATTAACCAATCCTTACCTTTCCTGTTCATTACTGGCTTAACTCATTTTTTTGAATAATCTTTAAAGCGACTGGAGGCAATCTCCTTTACTTTTGGTAAACTGCCGTCTCTTAATTAAGATACTCAAATCAGAGGTATTTTTATTTTAAATCACAAAACTTTTTCTATTTTTGTCAGAAATATGATTCAGCTGTACAACAAAAAAACCCTTTCCATTTGAAAAGAGCTTAATTAAGTGGTTTAAATAAATTAATTGCTAATGTTGTCAGCATGATCTATTTGTTTAGCCTCAAATGACACCAAACATACCTGCAATGATCAGAAGCAAACCTAAAAAAGCTTTGATTAACAACTTTTCTTTAGACACAAAATAAGAAACACCCATGTTTCAGAAGAAAGAGAAGAAATGATTACCCATATTCTAGCGCAAGCCAGAGCGCATCGAGAAGCAAGAACAGTGGCATTTCATTTGTATCGATTCATTCGAGGAATGGCACGACTGTTGGCAGATGATCATTGCATCCTCCGCTACTTTACTAGTCGAAGAAAGTCTTCTAATGTAAAACAGTTAGAACTTTTTCCGTGAATGAAGCAACCGAATAGAAAAAAGTCCGTTTTAGAAGGGGCTTGTTTTCCCATGCTTAAGAATAAATTTTTTCATTCGATTGCTTCTTAGAAGGGGGAGTAACTTTTAATAACAACTTTTCTCTTTATTCCTTTCATATTTGGGTAAATTCAAACTAACGCATTATTGAACTATTAATGACATTATGATAGTATTTATTTATAGAATAGTTTGAATTTTCTGAAAATAAAAAAATAGGAGGAGAAAGGAGTAATAATTAATATATTTAAGCTATCCTAAAAAAATAAAATGGAGAGGTATTCCATTAATGTGTATTAAGAAAAAATTGGCAACAATTATGATTATCGTTTCAGGGATTTTTGTTTCCGCTTTTATTTTTGAAAACAGGGCTTATGCTGCCAACAATGAGACTGAACTAGAGGTACAATCACCATCAATAGATGATGATGTTAGAGCGTACGCTTCAAATACTCTTCAATTCTCTTTGCAATCTTATATTCAAGTTACAGAAAACAGGTTGATAAAATCAGGGGAATACAAATTATCTGAGCCGTTTTCCTTGGTAAGCGTTGATAATGAAGAGACTACTTCTATTTACCCCGTAATCGGTTCCAATGGTATTGAATATACTTTCTTTGTTAATTATACAGAGGATGGACAATTTTCAAGTAAGCTAACTAAACTTTTAGTTAATGAACTAAATGATTTAATGCAAAACACAGAAAACTGCACCTTTATATTTTTCGAAAAATCTGGAAGTATTTATTCTGAAACCTCAGGAATAGTAGATATGATCTATGAAAATCCAGATCCACAATCCGAATCTCTACCTGCTGAAAAAGTAGAACAAGAAATTCTTGATGTAAAAGACGAGACAGTTTTAGAAACTATTAAACTAGATGAAAATCTTACGCCAATCAATCCTACAGTAAGTCGAACTAGTAGAAGTGTTACTAACAACAGTGCCTTAACAATGATTGATTGGTCAATCACTCAAACACAAGGTAGCGAGCCTCTATGTGCTGCTTATGCAGTAGCAATGATTCTTAACAACAAAAATGATAAGCGACCAACCGCCGTTTCTGACATAACAGCATGGGCGACTAATTCAAAAATTGATTATAGTAGAGGTTTTACTGAAGCCCAAATGATTCAATATGCAAATTCCAGAGGTGTATATCCTTATTTTGTAAACGGTATTCTTTCTAGACAAGATATTAACACTCAAATTTTAAGAAGCAATGCCATATATGCTAGATGGTACAGAGATGTTGGTGATGGAACACGCGGTTACCATGCTATTGATATAATTGGTATAATCAGACAACCTATAATGTTTGACTCAGGTGAAAATGTTGGCTATTTAGTATGGAATCCTTGGTATAATTACACTGAAATGGTAGATGCAAATAATCCTAACAGCATAAGTTATTCAGTACCAGGAAGAACTTATAAATGGTTTCAAACCATGACTAATTGGTAGAAAAAATGAAGAAAAAAAAAATCATTATTCCAATATTTCTAGTTGTATTCGCACTAGCTTTGTTAATAGTTTTTTCTGTTTATTCTGGTAACAATTCGAATAAATTGAGTACATTAGATGGAAAATGGGCTTCTACAGAAGACAACAACATCATAGTGATAAGCTCTTCTAACTCTGATCTTACTGCTACTATCGGTGATAATGAGATTCAAGCCCTGTTTAAAGAAATTTTAAACGAAGAATATATCTTCAATGTAGATGATTTACGTATTTCCATTTATCAAGTTGATACATCAACAATTTCTTTTTCATTATCAACTACTAAAGATGGTTATACAGGAGATTCTAAACCTAGTTTTTACACTAAAGTAAACTAATAGCAGCACCATCACTAGTAACCTAACTTAAATAGTCGTTAACATTAAAAAAAGTGAGTAACCGTAAAGGCTGCTCACTTTTTTTTGAAAGTGCACATTCAATTTCTAGAAATTATAAACAAAAATTCAAAGGAATGTGAATATGATACTAAAAAAATAAGCTGATTATACTATTAATTAGTAGTCAAAAAATATAGTTATTACAAGTTCGATTTTCTTTCAGACCTTCGTTTTTAAGAATCTACATCTCCCCTAATATTCTTGCCAATACTGTTAAGCAACTATGCGTTGACACACTGTAAACAGAACGGTGCTTTCCTTTATATCCCTTCTTTTGTACTGTTAAATTATAAAGAACGAGGAGTGATAATAATGAAAAAAGTGTTAATTTTAGGAGTTTCAGTATTTTTTTGCATTGTTGGTAACAGCTCAGCTTCCCATGCTGGAAAAGAGCAAGAATCAGTTACCTATTCGCTATACAACACACAAAAGCAGATTTCCAGCATTGTCACGGAAAAAGGAGAAACGCTAATTATTACTATAGAAAAAGAGCCCACTCTTTTTCGAGCGTTGGGAAATGGTACGTATACCGTTTCAACAGCAAGGAAGGGCTCCTGGAAAGCCAGTTATCAGGTGATTGTAAAAAATAACTCAATTACTTCAACAAAAAACGCAAGCGCTACTGCTATCTCCGGTTCATTTACTCGTAAATCTTTGCGAATTGACCATTCAAAACAAGCAACCTACTATTTAAAAAGAAAGGTAGGAACATCTACAACAAATATCAAATTTCGCGCAACAATCAATAGCTCTAACTTGAATGTTTCGGTTCTCACTTAGGACTCCGGCATATAATTTACTTCAATTTTTTGATCCCACAAAAGATAGTCACCAATCATAATAAATGTGAAATATAAATTAATCAGAAAGCAGCATACACTTACAACATTAATTAGTCTGTAAAATGTGTTGCTTTTTTTATTTCGTTTCATAATAATTGGCGCAAGTAATAATCCTAATGGCGCTGCTACAGACAAACCGATGACAGCAATTAACAAAAGTAATCCTTCATCTTTTTCTCCTCTTCCTGGATCATGCATCCAGTCCAATTTTCTACGATATTCTTCTATCGTTTCATTATTTTCTTCAATTTTTTGTTTCAATACTTCATTTTCCTGAAGCAGTTCATCTATTGAAACTTCGTAAATTTGGCTGAGTAAAATTAAATTATCAATATCTGGGTAACCTTTTCCAGTCTCCCATTTAGAAACAGATTGGCGAGAAACATTTAATTGAGCTGCAACTGTCGCTTGTGAAAGGCCTTTATTTTCTCTATGTAAACGTAATCTTTCGGCTAAAGCCATTTGTATTCTCCTCTCAACTATTATACTTCATCATACGATATCTTAAATTGAAAAACCACCAGTTGGTAGTTTACATTGTGACAACTTATGGTTGCTCAGATAGTCGCAACCACCAGTTGTCACGATGTAAACTAATAGCTTCTTACCAAAATAACTTCTTTATGTGATTCTAATGACATATTAAAAAGAAAGAAGGGTTTATTTATGAAAATGAGAATAGTAAAATTATTTATTTCGTTAACAATGGTGGTAGGCATTTGTATTTCTCCCTATACAATTTCGTTATCTTTTAACCATGCTGAATTGATCAAAACAGAAGCGAATGCTGCGGCAAAATATCCTACTGGTTGGACTGCAAATAATAGAGATAGTTATACTAAAAGTAAAAAAATGAAAAAAGCTGTTAAAACTGCTATGGTTGCGGCATTCGCCTCTATTATTACAGGAGGCGGTTCCACTGCGAAAGATATTGCAAAATGGACAATTACAGCCGTACTTGGTCAATTTTATGTAAATACGGATACTGAAGATATCTTGATTGAAGTAAAATACTCTTTTAGAGAATTAGGACCCAGTCGCGTAGATAAAAATACAGGATTGCGACTCGGAAATTATGAAAATAAGAAAGTTGTAACTACTTACAGAGTTAAAGGAAAGAGTAAATCTAAGTTAGGTTCAAAGACTTATACTATGAAAACAACCCAAGTCTATGCATTTTAAAGCAAATATAGTAAAATTAACTATACTTTAAATTTTTATCGTCGGGAGTTGATTAATTATTATGCAGAAAAAAGGAATACGTTATTTATTATATTTTATTATTATATTAGCAGGAGTTTATATATTTGTTGAAAATGGAGATTTTATAAAATCATTTATAATAGCTGTAACAGCGACGATTTTAGGTGCTCTACTAGATTTATTATTTTCTAAAAATAATAATACTGAGTAAATAACGCTGTAAACATTTCTGTATAAGTTATTTTCCTTTAAAGAAAGTCGATTAATTGCTTTTTTTTAAAATATCACAGGAAAATCAAGTATCTAGGGGTACCTGCCGGAATTTGATATTTTTGTACGGTAGGGAAACATTGTGAATTTTCCATATATAGTTCTCTACTTTTTTATTTTATCCTTCCCTAAAACCCTCGTTTTCGAGAAGTAGCATTTTGATTATACAAGTCAAGTCTCCAGGATTGTACTGATCTTGGAGACTCCCTACTTAAATCCAACTTTTATCGTCGTTCGACATAAAAAACTCCTTTCGATTTGATAACGGTTAGTAGCCCTTATCTAGTATACCGAAAGGAGTTTTATCGCTAAAGCTACTTCTTCCACGCGCACTACACGTGTTTTTTTGTTCCAATCACTTTAGTGATTGAAACCGACTAAAGTCATTAACAAAAAAGCTAGCAAAGATTTTCATCTTCACTAGCTCACATTTTCTATTTTACTTCTTCATATCCATATCCTTGCATCAATTTTATAACTGAATCTAACGAATAAGTATCATCGTAAGTATTCTCATACTCTTTTATATCAGCCAAATTTACTTTTTTCTCTTCATCAAGAATTAAATCCGTATATCCATAAATTGATGTGAATGTTCTATTTAACTTGTCACCAGAACTATTATACTCTTTTACAGTATATACCCCGACTAAAGTACCATCAGTTGAACTTGTAGTATACCACGAACTATCCGAATCCGTTTCATTATCAAACTGTCTATACATTGTTTTTTCTAACTTAACTTCATACTTATATATCCAACCTTCCTTATATTTTCGATTTATCCCTTCTGCGATAAATTGAGATATGTCATCATAATTAGATATATCTTTTGCATTAGTTGCGACTTCCTCTAGTCCGCTAGCTTTAAATTTCACTTTGCCAGACCCCGAAAGAATGTACCCATTTGTAATCAGCCTTTCTTTTGAATCATCATCTAAAGATACTTCAACCACGTCACCGTTACTAATTTTTCCATCACTATCTACTTCAAATGACAAGTTATTCAACGGTTCTTTAAAAGTTGTATCAATTTTTACAGTACCTTTACCACTTGAACCATTAAAGTTCACTACTACCTTCTTCTCAATTTCTTCATCAGATAATTCATTAGGTTTTTCTAAGTTTTCAACAGTAAACTCTCTTTTTCCACCTTTTATCTTAGAATTTTTTTCATCCTTTACATTTACTGTTACAGATATCTTATCCCCATTAGATAGGTTTTCTGATTTATCTACATCTAAAGTTAAACCTTCTAACAATCCATTGACTTCATTTTTCTTTTCATCATTTAATGAAGAATAATCACCATAGACATCTTGTATTAATTTTTCAGAATTAATACTTTCGTAAACTTTCCCTACTGAATCATATCCAGAAAAATTTACTTCCAAATATTCAATAGCATCCTTCTTTGAAGTACATCCTACTAAAAATAAACAAGATAGAATCAACATATTTTTTAACAATTTAACCAATTTAAAACCACTCCTAATATTTTTTTCTAATTATTAGTATATCATTTCAATCATGTATTTTCTACACATTTAAGGGAATCGCCAATAGACTGTTCTAAAATTTGCCAGAGATCTAGGAGTCCAATTTTCTGTTGCACTCACAAGACCAGAGCCACCCGAGGGGAAATGATTGCATTAACATGGAAAGATATCGACTTTGACAGAAGCGAAATAAAAGTAAATAAGACCGCATCATTGATTAAAGGGTTATATATCACAACAGAACCCAAAACAACAAATAGCCAACCGTTTCGTGACAATTAACAGCAATCTATTAGAAAGATTAAAGAAATGGAAAACGGATCAACCACAATTTTTACTTGACCATTTTCAAAATTTTGATCCGGACACACTTCTCGTTTTTCAGTACAACGAAAATCATCCATCAAGAGACTTCTTTAGTAGAAGAATAAAACGGATCATTAAAGAAAATAATTTGAACATTGAGCCGATTCGCTTACATGACTTTCGACACTCTCATGTTGCTTTATTGATCCACAACGGAGAAGAACCGACAGCAATCAAAGAACGATTAGGACACGCTTCTATTACAACAACAATAGACACATACGGTCACTTATATCCAAACAAACAAAAATCTATGAGTGATAAATTAAATAACATTTTTTGAACATTTTCCATCCACTAATTTTTAGTAAGTAGGATTTTTTAGGACTGCTATGTTTTCTTAAACAAAAAAAGAGAATGCGTATTCCATCTTCTAAACGTCCTAAAACGCCGACAGAATACCATTCTCGTGGGTTTGGCACCCAATGGGACGTGAGGGGCTCGAACCCGCGACCCGCTGATTAAGAGTCAGCTGCTCTACCAACTGAGCTAACGTCCCAAATGACACTTACTTATTGTAGCACCTGAAACTTAGTTATTCAAGAAAAATATCAATTAAAATTCAAAGGATTTTAAATCTATTGGAAACAACCGTTTTCAGTGCTGCAGTTCCACATTTTCCAGCATTAATGGTCTCTGATTCTGTATAAAAACAACTGACTGGCAGCAAATTCCAGCTGCTGTTCAGTTGTTTTTTTATCTTCCTTTTATAATAATATTCTTATGTCTGATCCTGTTCCTTTTTCACCGGACAGGTCGTGTGACAGTCCGAACAGTCCTGACCTTTTTTCAATTTAGCGTACACAACATACCCTGCACTGCCAAATATAAGAACAGATAAAATAATTGTTGCCATTTTCTATCCCCTTTCAATAGCCGGTAGAACAGTCAGCACAGGTTCTGCAGATTTTGGCTTTCTTACTAGCAGGTAAACAATTGCAGCGACCAATCCTGCTGCAATAACCGTTCCAATTCCTACAGTTCCCTGTTCAAAAATAATATGCCCAAATTGATAGATGATGAAGCTTACCACATAAGCCAAGCCGCATTGATAGCCGATTGCTCCTGCCAGCCATTTCAAATCAGGCAGCTCACGACGAATTGCTCCGATTGCAGCAAAGCATGGTGCACACAATAAATTAAAGACTAGGAATGAATAAGCAGAGATCGGTGTAAAAGCTCCCTGAAGCACGCTCCAGAATTCCACACCGTTTTCAGATACTTCTTCCAAGTGACCAAACAAAATGCCAAACGTTCCAATTACATTTTCCTTAGCAACCAATCCGGTAATCGTCGCTACAGCTCCCTGCCAATTCCCCCAGCCTAATGGTGCAAAAATCGGTGCAATCAGTCTGCCAAGCCCCGCCAGAATACTTTCTCCGCCTTCCACTTCCTGCATACTGAAAGAGTGCGTTGACGTGAACCAGATAATAATACTGGAAACGAAAATGATTGTTCCTGCTTTTTTAACAAATGCTTTACTTCTATCATAAGAATAACGAAGAACATTTTTTAGATGAGGCATATGGTACGTCGGCAGTTCCATAATAAAGGGTGCCGGATCACCAGAAAAAATCTTTGTTTTCTTTAATGCAATTCCTGAAAGTACTATTGCACCGATCCCCAGAAAATAGGCAGAAGGAGAAACCCAGCTGCTGTTCGGGAAGAATGCGCCGGCAATTAATGCAATAATCGGCAATTTTGCTGAGCATGGCATAAACGTTGTAACCATAATCGTCATATGGCGGTCTTTTTCATTTTCAATCGTTCGACTTGCCATAATCCCCGGTACTCCGCATCCTGTGGCAATCAGCATGGGAATAAAAGATTTTCCGGATAATCCGAATTTTCTAAACATCCGATCCATGACAAATGCAATCCGTGCCATGTATCCGCAGTCTTCCAGAAAACCAAGGCAGAGGAATAAAACTGCCAGTTGCGGAAGGAAACCAAGTACTGCTCCAACTCCGGCAATAATACCCTCTAAAATAAGGCTTTGCATCCAGCCGGCCACCTGCCAGCTCTCTAGTAAAGATTCAACCGTCTCAGGAATAATGGCACCAAACAGTTCCTCATTCACCCAATCGGTCGCCATAACACCAATGGTTTGAATGGACAGATAATAAACCAGCCACATCACAAAAGCAAAAATCGGTAAGGCCAGCCAGCGGTTTGTAACGATACGGTCAATCTTATCACTTAGCTTCAAATTAATTTCATCTTCTTCAATCGCACAGAGTGCAATCAGTTTAGAGATAAATTCATAACGTTCATTAATGACAATCGTTTCACTGTCATCACCAAATAACTTCTCAGTAATTTTGATAATTTCTTCGATCTCATTTCTTTGTGTTTCAGACAATCTCAGCTTAGCCGCAGCTTTTGGATCACGTTCAAATAACTTGATCCCATAAAACCTGGCTTGTTTTTCCGGTACACTTTGTCCCAACACTGCAATGATTTCATTTAAAGCTGCTTCCAGTCTTTTATCATATTGAGGGTAACTAAGGTCTCCGGAAGCTTTCCTAACATGATGCAGTGCTTCTTCAACCGATTTATCCAAATTACGCTTCTTCACCGCACTGATACCAAGCACTTCAGCATCTAAGCTATAAGCCAGTTTCTCAAAATTAATTTTCTTGCCATTTTTTTCAACAATATCCATCATGTTCAGGCTCAAAACAATTGGAATTCCTGTTTCAATTAATTGTGTGGTCAAATATAAGTTTCTTTCCAGATTCGTTGCATCAATAATATTTATAATTACATCCGGATTTTGTTCCAGCAGGTAATCTCTGGCAATTACTTCTTCTGGTGTATAAGGAGACAATGAGTAGATCCCTGGTAAATCATGAAGAATCACTTCTTTATCCTTTTTCCATTTTCCTTCTTTACGCTCCACGGTTACTCCCGGCCAGTTCCCTACATATTGATTTGCTCCGGTCAACCCATTAAAAGCTGTTGTCTTCCCGCTATTGGGATTTCCTGCCAGTGCAATATGATAGCTCATTTAGCCCACCTCTTTCCTTACCAAAACAAGCTCTGCTTCATTTTTTCTAAGGGTTAATTCATAGCCCCGCAAATTAATTTCAATCGGATCTCCCAATGGCGCCCGCTTTCGTATCAAAACATTGACATTTCTCGTCAAGCCCATATCCATCAAGCGGCGACGGACAGCACCTTTCCCGTAAATACTGACCACCTTAACTTTCTCACCAACCTCCAGCTGATCCAAAGACAACCAGGTCTCTTCCTGTTCCTGTTCCTCACCGATGACAACCTGCCTCAAAACAGAGTCATTCAATGCAATACGACTGTTATGAAGAACGATAATCCCATTTCCTTTTGAGTAGCTCACCAAAGCCACTTTCCCTCCAGAAATCAATCCCAAATCACTTAAATGCTTTTTTGAAGATTCTTCAGTGTTAATTTCCTTCACTGTATATACCTTATTTAATTCTGCTTCTATTAGTGTCAGCATCATTCTGCCTCCTTTTTGTGAAAAAGTTTCAACTCTTTATGAATGAAATTGAGAATCATTATCAATAGAATAACGCTTTCACAAAGCGATGTCAATGCTGCTTGTAAGGAATTGAACAATTATTCTCTGCTTCGTTGAAAAAATCGTTCTAAGGTATGTCTAAAAACTATAGAGCAATCAGATATTACCAACACATTTCTCAACAAACACATTTGTATCGAGAATTGAACAAACGTGTCTACTTGGAAAACCGTTGGCATGTCTTGTATGAGCATAAGGCATACGACGAGCATTCGAAGAAGCGTAGGAGCAAGTTCTTGCACGACCTTAAGACATGCGACGAGCATTCGTAGAAGCGTAGGAGCAAGTTCTTGCACGATCTTAAGACATGCGACGAGCATTTGAAGAAGCGTAGGAGCAAGTTCTTGCACGACCTTAAGACATGCGACGAGCATTTGAAGAAGCGTAGGAGCAAGTTCTTGCACGACCTTAAGACATGCGACGAGCATTCGTAGAAGCGTAGGAGCAAGTTCTTGCACGACCTTAAGACATGCGACGAGCATTCGTAGAAGCGTAGGAGCAAGTTCTTGCACGACCTTAAGACATGCGACGAGCATTCGTAGAAGCGCAGAAGCAAACTTTTAATACAGGAATGAATTATTGCTAATTCATCAGATTGTCAGTTCGCATACCATCCACTAGCTGTTCCTGTATCAGTGGAAAATCCTTGTATCTACGAGTCTCACCTTGTTCGATTCTCGATACAAACGCGTCTACTTGGAAAAGTGTTGGCAGTATAGTGCATAAACGAGGCTTTATGACAATGACTTCCACGAAAATATTCACCACTAGAGTTTTCAGACAGAGCCTAATCTTGTGTCCAGAAAGAAACAGACACTATATCTTGTATTTTAGGTGGTAATTTTTTGGCTGAAAATTTTTTATTTCGCCAATTTATAAACAAAAAAAGACCATACTCCACACCAGAACTCTCATAGTTACTGAGTTTCATAAATATTTAAAAAACACAAAACTTTGTGTTCGATAAAAAAACAACCACAATATATAGTACCTAAGTGTTGACTTTTTTTTTAAGAGAATTATACTAGGGAATGTAGATTAATTGAGGAGGAAAAAATTATGAACGTAAAAATCTTTTCTAAAAATAATTGTATTCAATGCAACATGGCAAAACGCTTTTTAAACGAAAATAATATCCCTTTTGAGGAAGTTAATATTGATAATCAACCTGAAATGATTGATTGGTTAAAAGATCAGGGGTATCAAAGTGTTCCTGTCATCACTTCTGATGCAGCTACAGTAGTCGGCTTCCGTCCAGATCAATTGAAACAATTGTCTTAATCATGAAGATAGCCTATTTTAGTGTTACAGGACAGACAAGACGCTTCATAAAAAAATTGGATTTGCCAGCTTATGAAATTGAGCCTGCGAATCCTTTTTTTGAGATAAATGAGCCATTTATTTTAGTTGTTCCTACCTATGACATAGAAATCACAGAAGTTGTAAATGATTTTTTGGATTATAAAACCAACAAGAACAATTTACAGGGAGTAGCTGGCGGTGGTAATCGAAATTTTGCTGAATTATTTGTTTATACTGCAAAAGATATTGCACGAGATTACGACGTACCACTGCTTTTTTCTTTTGAATTTAGCGGTACAAACGAAGATGTTGAATCCTTTAAGAAAGTAGTGAGTGAAATTGAGTCTAAAAGAAATTAAAGATGTCAGCTATTTTAAATTAAATAATGAAATTAATCGCCCGGTAAACGGACAGATTCCATTAAATAAAGATCATGAGGCACTGGAAGCTTTTTTTAAAGAAAATGCTGTACCGAATACAAAAAAATTTGCGAATACCACAGAAAAAATCAACTATTTACTTGAAAACGACTATATTGAACAGGCCTTTATCAAAAAGTATTCAATGGTCTTTATCGAGCGCCTGTATCAGTTTCTTGATGAACAAAATTTTCAATTCAAGTCATTTATGGCTGCTTATAAATTTTACTCTCAGTATGCACTGAAAAACAATGAAGGTACAGAATACCTGGAAAGCTATGAAGATCGTGTAGCATTTAATGCCTTGTATTTTGCTGATGGAGATGAAGAGCTGGCACTGACGCTGGCAGACGAAATGATTCATCAAAGATATCAGCCTGCTACTCCTTCTTTCTTAAATGCAGGAAGACAGCGCCGCGGCGAACTTGTATCGTGTTTCCTGATTCAAGTTACAGATGACATGAACAGCATTGGCCGCTCCATCAACTCAGCGCTGCAGTTGTCACGGATCGGCGGCGGCGTTGGGATTACCCTTTCTAATCTGCGTGAAGCAGGTGCACCAATCAAGGGGTATGAAGGGGCTGCCAGCGGCGTCGTTCCGGTCATGAAATTATTCGAGGACAGCTTCAGCTATTCTAATCAGCTGGGACAGCGTCAAGGTGCCGGTGTTGTCTATCTAAATGTGTTCCATCCGGATATTGAAATGTTTTTATCTACTAAAAAAGAAAATGCGGATGAAAAAATACGTGTAAAAACTTTATCTTTAGGCGTTCTTGTTCCTGATAAATTTTATGAACTGGCTCGTAAAAATGAAGATATGTATTTATTCAGCCCTTATAGTGTAGAAAAAGAATATGGCGTACCTTTCTCTTATATTGATATTACCGAAGAATATGACAAACTGGTTGCCAACCCAAATATTCGCAAAAAGAAAATCAGAGCCCGTGATCTTGAAAATGAAATTTCCAAGCTTCAGCAGGAATCCGGTTACCCTTATGTTGTGAATATTGATACAGCGAACAAACAAAATCCGATTGACGGAAAAATCATTATGAGCAACTTGTGTTCAGAAATCATGCAGGTTCAGACACCGTCTGTAATCAACGGCAAACAGGAATATGAAGTACTGGGAACAGATATCAGCTGTAACCTTGGTTCAACAAATATTGTTAATTTGATGGAAAGCCCTGACTTTGGTAAATCCGTTCGAGCAATGACCCGTGCACTAACATTTGTCACAGACTCTTCTGATATTGACGTTGTACCAACAATTCAAAACGGAAACAAACTAAACCACACCATCGGCTTGGGGGCAATGGGTCTTCATACCTTCTTTGCCAAAAATCATATGGAATACGGTTCAGAAGAATCACTGGACTTTACAAATGTCTACTTCATGCTGTTGAACTACTGGACCTTAGTGGAAAGTAATCAAATTGCCAAAGAATACAAGAAGACATTCCATAACTTTGAAAAATCTGCTTATGCAGACGGTACTTATTTCGAAAAATATATCGATAACAAAATAGCGCCTAAATTTGACAAAGTAAAAGAATTGTTTGGTGACATTTTTGTTCCCACTACAGAAGACTGGAAAGAGCTTCGTGACGCGGTGAAACAAGACGGCTTGTACCACCAAAACCGTTTAGCTGTTGCACCTAACGGATCTATTTCTTATATTAATGATACAAGTGCCAGCATCCATCCAATTACACGAATAATTGAAGAACGTCAGGAAAAGAAAATTGGGAAAATTTATTATCCTGCACCTTACCTTGCAAACGATACGATTCCTTACTACACTTCTGCATACGATATGGATATGCGCAAAGTAATTGACGTTTATGCGACTGCACAGCAGCACGTGGATCAGGGAATGAGTCTGACACTGTTCATGCGTTCTGAAATTCCTGAAGGCTTGTACGACTGGAAAGAAGGAACAAAACAAACGACGAGAGATTTAAATATCCTGCGTCACTATGCGTTCCATAAAGGAATCAAGTCCATCTATTACGTACGGACATTCACAGAAGATTCAGAAGAAATCGGAAGCAATCAGTGCGAAAGCTGTGTCATCTAACAACTTCAAGCTTCCGGTAAAATCAGTTCTTTGAATGATAAATAATCAAGTATTAATATTACCATTAAATTTAAAACATTAACTGAGAGTAGCTCAAGGCTGTGACAGACCTTTCTTATCTTGAGTTGCCAGTTTTACTTATATCCGTACTTTAGCAGAGTAGAATGGTATACGTAGTTTCGATAAATATCCCTTGAATGAAACTAGCTCACTTGATGTAATAGAGCTGTATATGCAACGAAGCGCAGAAGAGTTGCTTTTGTGTCTACAGCTCTCATGTTACTGCAATTCTCAAATCACACAAAGACTGGAATACCGTTTATTCGATTTCAGAAGGCTAGGACATACTAAGGACATAGCATCATCTTGTCTTTCAGTTAATTTTTGGTGAACGAACAGGCAGAAAGGAAGAAGAAATCATGGCAACTTATTATGAAGCGATTAACTGGAATGCAATCGAAGATATCATTGATAAATCAACTTGGGAGAAACTGACAGAACAATTTTGGCTGGACACCCGTATTCCACTGTCAAACGATCTGGATGACTGGCGGACACTGTCTGATATGGAAAAACAAACTGTAGGATACGTGTTTGGCGGATTGACCCTGCTTGATACAGTTCAATCAGAAAGCGGGATGGATCAGCTAAGAAAAGACGTACGGACTCCCCATGAAGAAGCTGTACTGAACAATATTCAGTTTATGGAATCCGTTCACGCGAAAAGCTATTCTTCTATTTTTAGTACACTTAATACAAAAAAAGAAATAGATGATATCTTTGAATGGACCAATACAAATGTCTACCTGCAGAAAAAAGCAGAACGAATCAATGAAATTTATAAACATGGTACTCCTTTAGAGAAAAAAATTGCCAGTGTATTTCTGGAGACATTCCTTTTCTATTCAGGCTTTTATACACCTCTTTACTATCTGGGAAACAATAAACTGCCAAACGTTGCAGAAATCATCAAACTGATCATTCGTGATGAATCAGTTCATGGTACCTATATCGGCTATAAATTTCAGCTTGGATTTAATGAGCTTTCTGAAGAAGAACAGGAAGCAATAAAAGTCTGGATGTATGACTTGCTTTATGAATTATATGAAAATGAAGAAAGGTATACAGAAGAGCTTTATGATGGATTAGGCTGGACTGAAGAAGTAAAAACCTTCCTTCGCTATAATGCCAACAAAGCCTTAATGAACTTGGGAATGGACCCAATGTTTGCAGACACTGCTAACGACGTAAACCCAATTGTTATGAATGGTTTGTCCACCGGTACAAGCAACCATGACTTCTTCTCTCAAGTAGGGAATGGTTACTTGCTTGGACAGGTTGAAGCAATGAAAGACGATGATTATCTGATTGGCATGGAATAAATCTTTCAAATAAATATTGTATATCGAACGATTAAATGAAAACAATAAAAAAATGAGTGAAAAGACATGGTACCTGAAGTACCCCTCTTTTCACTCATTTTTTGAGTTTTACTTTGCTGAAAACCATTCCTGCAAATCTGATAGCTGAATGTCTGAAAAGCTGCGGATAATCTGATCTGCCTTACTCAAGTCTTGCGCAGGATAATCTGGATTTTCAAACCCGACGCAAAACATTCCCGCATTTTTCACAGACAGACTGCCATTCCTTGTATCTTCAAAAGCCAGACAGTTTTTCGGGGCAATCCCTATTTGTCTGGCAGCCTCTAAAAAGACATCCGGTTCTGGTTTGGAATGAGCTACTTCCTCCCCGCTTACCAATGCATCAAAACAGGTAGTAATCCCCAGCTCATTTAGATTATAAATAATTTCCCTTTTTGGAGAAGACGAAGCAACAGCCATTTTTAAGTTGCTTTCAGCTAAATGCCTGACAAAAGAAACTGTATCCTTAATCGGACGAATCCCATCTCTTTTAATCATCGCAGCTCTGCGATCATCCATATCCTGAATATATTCAGCCACAGAACGAGGCAAAGACAGCTCTTTTTTCATTTTCTGCCACATAAATTCAAATGTAGTGCCCATAAACTGGTACTGGTAACTGATGTCCATTGGAAATCCTTCATCTTTCAAAAGCTCTGTTTTTGACTCCAAAAATGTATATTCTGAATCAACCAGAACACCGTCCATATCAAAAATTATTCCCTTAATCATTCGCTTCTCCCCTCTTATTTCTAAAAAATTGATACAGCCTGAATTGGTCATATAACCTTATTCAATTAAGCTCCCACAATCAGCAGTAACAGCAATCTTTAAATATCATCATTTTTCTGCAACTCAGGCTCAGTAATTGTACTGCTTTTTCTTAATAAATAAATCTTATGAATATTCAAAATAGTGTCTTAATAACAGCATAAGCTGAATGCAGATCAGCAGTCTGATAATTCCACCAATACTTCCTGCAGTAGTACACTGATTATTTTAGAAAGACTGCTCGCTACACCGACAATAGCAACTTCTAATACATTCGTAATAGTAATGTTGGATTGTGCCAGCTCTCCCTGAAGGTCAAATAACCAACCCTCCAAACCAAATAATCTAATAATCTAATAATCCGTTCACTTTATTTTAAACCTGCCGGAGAAAATACACCCAATACTATTTTCCCAGCATCCTTTCTGAACTATTCATTATGTTTCATCTGTTTAAACAGACAGATAAACGTAGAAAAAATAAGCGTATTCCTCACACCTTACTTCTTCTACGTTTCCCTGACAAACTAAATATTCCAGCTATTCAGCATACAGATGATTTAATAACTGAATATCATTTTTGCTTAATTTCAGCACATCTTTTGTATAGCTCTGAATGTCGCCAAAGTGCTGATCAATCAGCTGGTAGGCACGATCCAGATATTCTTTTTTCACTTCCATGGCAACTTTCATTCCTGCCAGTTGCTCAGGAGACAACCCTTTTGCGGCTGCCTCTGCCAAAAACAATTCATTGGGCTTTTGCCGCTGTACATTTGTTTCTAAGTAATCAACATAAATCGACTCTCTTGGCACATCCAACAGCTCCAGCGTTAATGCTGCAGCAACACCTGTACGATCCTTACCTGCAAAACAATGGAAAAGAACGCTGCCTTTTTCTATAGAAAGCAGCTCAGAAAAATATTTTCTGTATCCTTCCTGTGCTCCATCATTCAAAATCAAGTTCTCATAGATCTCAATCATATGTCTGTCAACCGCTCCGATATCAGCAACATCAAAAAGGTCCTCCATGCTCGCATCATGGTGAACGTCTTTCATGATATCAATCCACTGATAAGAAACATTGTTCAGCTGATCATCCGGTCGAGTAGTGATTTCTTTCTCGCCTCTCAAATCAATGATCTTTACCAGCTCATGTTCATGAAGGGCATCCAAACTTTTTTTATTCAGCTGATACACTTCTCCAGATCTTAATAAACGATTTTTTTTTACCATTTTACCGGTATTTGTTTGAATACCGCCTAACTGCCTAAAATTTGCTAAATTCATAGAACCTCCTTAGATACTGACTAAACGATGATTTAGTGATATTTTAATAGAAAAATTTCTATTTATTCAATTTTTCAGAAATACTTTAACCTATATGTTCATTATAACACTAATTTTTCGAGAAAATGAGATGAAAAAAAACCACTGTAAAATTTTACAGCAGTCATTGAAATTAATTATAATTTTGATGCAGCAGCTTCGTCAATAATTACAACTACATCTGAATGATTTTGCAAAGCACTTGCCGGCATATCAATAGTTACGGGTCCATCAATCATTCCTTTAACAGCATCCGCTTTTGCTTCACCATAAGCCATTAAAATCATTTTCTTCCCTTTCATGATTGAACCGATCCCCATTGAAACTGCAGTTGTCGGTACATCCTCTACTTTATCAAAATAGCGTTTGTTCGCATTGATTGTAGATTCTGTCAGCTGAACAACATGAGTCAAGCTATCCAAAGGAGTTCCAGGTTCGTTAAAGCCGATATGCCCATTTTGACCAATCCCTAAAATTTGAATATCAACAGGATGGCTGTCGATAATCCCTTCATAACGCTCGCATTCAGCAGTTAAATCTTCTGCTTTTCCATTAGGAACATAGGTTGCTTTAAATGGTTTTTTATTAAACAGTTTTTCATTCATAAAATGACGGTAGCTTTGATCATCGCTTTCACCAAGTCCAACATACTCATCCAAATTAATAGAAGTCATTTCAGAAAAATCCAAATTGCTTTCCACCATTTCTTTATATAAAGTTTCCGGTGTACTTCCAGTTGCCAACCCTAACACTTTTGCTCCAGCATCCATACCTTCTTTGATCAATTCAAACGCTTTTTTTCCGCCTTCTTCTGCATTTGCCACACGAATAATTTTCATGATCGATTGTCCCCTTTAACATTCCGAATTTTGGTATAGTCCAATTATAGCATGTTTCCTTTCTAATTACCACTAGAAGAAAATAAAAAAATGATTAAAGTGAAGAGATTCACTGAGCTTTTAAGGTGCTATTTGAAGACCGCTTATTTACGGACTATAGAAAATGTCACACCCTATAAAAATAGGAAAAATAGTGATTCGGATTTGCGACATTAGTATGCCTCAGACCCTTAAAACTGAATAAACAGTGTTCCAGTCTTTGTATGATTCGAGCATTCCAAGAAGCGTAGGAGCAAAGCCCCTACATTCTTCGAGGATCGGAACGAAGTCCTTCAATTCTTAGCGGCTCTGCCGTTTAGAAATTGATGAGATCGAAACGAAGTGTAGTGTAATGTAGTGAGAACTGTAGGCGCAGAAAAATGGATACAGTGTAATATTTTGTCTTGAGAATCGTTAGACTCGTAGAAACAGCAATTCTTCTACTCTCCGCTGCGCATACAGTTCTACTACATCAAGTGAGCTGGTTTTATTCAAGGAATCCTTATCGAAACTACACATCCCCTTCTGCTAAAGTACTGATATAAGCAGAAGCGGCAAAGTAGAACTAGCACTTGCCGGTCCTAAACTATGCTGCGTTGCCAGTTCCGTTTATGCGGGAGCACGGAGAAGCTTTGTCACAACCTCAGTTGCCAACCCTCGCCGTCATTTGCAGTTTTAAAACATCAGGATTAATCATTCCACTCTATCCAATGACATAAAAAAGAAGCAGCTGATGAATCAGTGCTTCTTCATTACTTCACTTTAACTGACAGTATCTTACTCCAAAGGTCAATAACCTGCAGATTCCGGTACATAGTCCGAATTGATTTCGTAGCTTGGTGTTGTCGGTTCCTCAATCGGTGTTGACTCCGCATAGCCCTGATCTACATTTCCCTGAGCTGTGTAGCCATAGTCCTGACTATAGCCCGTTGTTCCTGGGTCAGCATAACCTGAATCATAATAATCAGCATCACCAGTATAGCCTGTGCCTGAATTCACGGCATAAACAGAAAGCTTCTCAGTCAACTCGGCAAGCATCGCATCATTTGGAGCCAAGCCCAACTGCGCACGCAATTTTGTCTGTACATCAAACAGATTGTCAGCATTCAAAATTTGGTAAGAACCACCATCAATTTCTTCTGTTTGTGTTTCCAGCTGAAGAGATTCAATCGTTCCAAATGAATTCATGTATTTCTTTTGAATGTCAATCATATCATCCCAGGTCAAGTCAGTTTTCACATTATCCTTAACTGCATTTAAAATACTCTTGTATTGAGTCACACCGCTAAAGCTCAGAACTTTATTAACGATTTTCTCAACTACTTCCCGCTGACGTTTTTGACGGCCTATATCGCCTTCTGGATCATCGTAACGGTAACGGGCATACGCCAAACCAGTTTCACCATTTAACGTCATTGGACCTTTAGGCAAATTAATCCCATCAAGCTCTGTATCATAAGGGTTATCCACATCGATTCCGCCAACAGCATCAATCAAATCTTTTAACCCTTTCATGTTAATGGATACATAGTTATCGATTGGAATATCCAAAAGATTTTCAACTGTGTCAATCGTCATTTTTGCGCCGCCATAAGCATACGCATGATTTAGTTTGTCTGTCGTATCATTTCCTACCAGTTCCGTCAAAGTATCCCGACTTAAACTAAGGATAGTAGACTTATTTTCTTTAGGATTAATTGTTACGACCATCATTGTATCCGATCGACCGCCATCTTCTTCTGTTCTGCCGAGGTCCCCATTATCGATTCCCATCAGCAATACAGAGAATGGTTCCTGAGCATCAATACTCACGGCGACCTCTCTTTTTGTTGACACCCGTTCGATTGATTCATATACATCTGTCACCGTACTGCTGGCATCAGAATAGATTTTCAGTCCATAGGCACAGATTCCGGCGATCATTATAAAAACCAAGCCCAAGAACGACAGTACTAGTTTTTTCCATAAATTCATAAGACACTTCCTCATTTACGCAAGAATCGTTACACTAAATCATTTTCTCACAAATTACTCCACCTAGCAATATTTTTGAAAAATTGGCATGATTTCTTAACACAATTGTAAAATAGGGGATATATGAAAAAGGGGGCAGTGGTTAATCCCTTCTAAATAGGTCTCTGGTATATACTTTAGATTCTACATCTGATAATTCTTTTTCAAAGCGATTGGAAACAATAACATCCGATATTTCTTTAAACTCATCCAGATCACGAATAACTTTAGAGCGATAAAATTCTTCTTCATTCAACGTGGGTTCATAAACCACTACTTCAATCCCTTTTGCCTTCAAGCGTTTCATGACACCCTGAATAGATGAATAACGGAAATTATCAGAATTGGCTTTCATTGTTAAGCGGTAAATTCCTACAACAGACGGATTTTTCACCAGTATTTGTTCAGCAATAAAATCTTTTCTGGTTCGATTGGAATCTACAATAGCACTGATAATATTATTCGGCACCTGATCATAGTTTGCTCTCAACTGTTTTGTATCTTTCGGCAGACAATAACCCCCATACCCAAATGATGGATTATTATAATGTGATCCTATTCTAGGGTCCAAACCTACCCCTTCAATAATTTGCTTCGCATCAAGCCCTCTTGATTCAGCATACGTGTCAAGTTCGTTGAAATAAGCCACCCGAAGTGCCAAATAGGTATTCGAAAACAGCTTGATTGCCTCTGCTTCGGTAGAATGTGTTAAAAGGATCTGAGCATTCTTTTCTACAGTATTTCTTAAAAGCATACTTGCGATTTTTTGGGCTCTATCAGAACACTCGCCCACAACAATTCGAGAAGGATAAAGATTATCATATAGAGCTTTTCCTTCACGTAAAAATTCCGGTGAAAAAATAATATTTTCAGTTTGATACTTCTCTTTTAGGGTTTGAGTATAGCCCACTGGAACAGTTGATTTAATGATAAATACCGCTTCTGGTTTAATTGCAAGTGCTTGTTCGATGACACTTTCTACAGTCGATGTGTTGAAATAATTTTTCTTCTCATCATAATCTGTTGGCGTTGCTATAATCAAATAGTCACCAAACATAACTGCCGCTTCAAAATCCTTTGTAAACTCTACATTTAAATCATTACGCTTCATAAACTCATATATTTCTTTATCTTCCAATGGTGACTGCTTACGATTCAGCAGATCAATTTTTTCATCAACAATATCGTAAGCCATCACTTTTTCACTCTGTGACAAGAGCAATGCGTTAGCCAGGCCTACGTAGCCTAAGCCGAAAATTGAGATGTTCATCTGTTTTCTCTCTTTCTTTTAATAATAAATAGTAAATTCATTAAAATACTCACTAATAATATTACAAGATTAATAAAAAATTCACATACAAGTGAAAAGGACATATACAATATACTTACATTTAGCAACAAAAATATACAATTTAATACAATTTCTTTTAAGTACAAATGTATATCTACAAATTTTTTTGTATCTTTAACACGATACAACCACATAATAAAAAAACATAAAAACATAGAAAAGCAAGCACCATAAATTCCTATTTTTGGAATGAATAGAGCATTAATACCAACACTTACAATTCCTCCTAATACAGAACTTACCAATACTCCCTTTGTTTTCTTAGCAGCAATATATGTAGTTCCAAAAAAACTAGAAAAGCTAGAAAATAATACTCCTAATAATAATAATGAAACATACCTCCAAACTATATGGTATTCATCTCCCAAAAAAGTAAAAATAACAGGCTTCACAATAACTAAAATTACACCAGTCATAATAAACATTAACTTGGAAAAATAATCAAATACAGAAGTATAGAATTTTTTATTTTCTTCAGCATTAAATTCTTCTATTGCAGACATTTGCCATGCTTGAAAAAAAATAGTTTGAACTATGGACAAGACAGTAGGAATTTTAGTTGCAACTGCATAAATACCATTACCAGAAACTCCAACGAAAAACAAAATAAAGTACCTACTTGATGCATTGATTATCCACCACATAAATGAGTTAGGTATCAATGGAAAACTAAAAATTAGCATCCTTTTAGTAGTTTGAAAATCTAAAATATATTTACAAAAAAAGAACTCTTTTGAGGAGATTATTAGAAAAACAATTGAAATAAAACTAGATATAATTATAGATAATAGATAACCATATAAATTCATATTAAATTCTCCAATAAAAAGAAGATTAAGTATAACCAAAAACACAGATACAAGCAGTCCATTAATCGCATAAATTTTTACTTTACCAATACCTCTGGTAAATTGAGCAAGAATATTTTGAATTGCCTGAACAGCCACAATCCCAATCATATAACCAATATACTCTACATTAAAAATAATTTTTATTAACAATAGGAAAATAAGTGTTATAGTAAGAGCCATCCCGCCTAAAAATAAGCTATTACTAAGAATTATATTATTTTCATATTCTTTGTCCATAACAAACCTCAATGTTGCCTCATGAATACTTAAAGTAGCAATAGGTAACAACATATTTGTAGTTGTTGTTATTAAATCTGCTGTTCCATAGCTTGTAGTCGACATATGGAAAGTATAAAAAGGAACCATCAATAGTATAAGAATCTTACTCCCGAAATTTCCTATTCCAAATATTAGTGAATTAGAAAGTAACTTCTTATATTTATTCATATTTATAATCATTCCTTTCGCGTTCCGCTCAAGGCACAACACCGTATAAAAAATACGCTGTTCCTTGCAGAATTCTTCTTGTATTTATAATAAACTTTTCTTGAAAAAGCCTGTATACACTACAAATCACGGGAAGGTGAGTAAGTGCGAAGTTCCACTTTTCGACCTTATATACTTATATGTGTAGCTTGGCTTTTCAAGTACAACTAACTGTGACTCTGAGCACGTAAACTTATTTTTGAATAAGAGACTCGTTTGTGTAAAGCCTCGCAGTCCCTGCACTGTTCTTCTTCTAAATTTTTTTTGAAAGGAGTTTCTCACGATGTAAAAAATCGTGCACCAAAACTGTTGTGGTATTGATGTCCACAAAACGTTCGTTATCGCTGTTATCGCAATCACTGACAACCAAGGAATTACTCAGTATATAACGCCGTCTCTTTTCGACGTTTACGAACTCGTTAATTGAGCTGAAGAAATGGCTTGAGTTTCACTCTTGTTTCCATCTTTGTATGGAATCTACCGGCATATTGGATACCCGTCTATAATGTTCTTGAAGATGAGATGGATAGCTATCTGGTTCATCAAAAATATGTCAAAGCAATTCGAGGAAAAAAGACAGATAAGAAAGATGCGCAATGGATCGCTGATTTATACAAACATGATTTAGTCGCTGGGCTTTTTATTCCACCCGCTAAAATCCTTCAGTTACATGACTTGTTTCGCTATCGAATGAAACTGACCTATCTTCAAACAAGTGAAAAAACTCGTTATCAAAACTGTCTCACTTGGCATAATCTTCAAATTGCCAGTATCGTTTCCGATGTCTTTAGAATATCTGTTCAGAAAATTATTCAGAGTGTTCTGGACAAGCCGAATGAGAAACCTGATATCGCTACAATAATTCACCGTTATATGAAAGCATCTGTTGAAGAACTAGAGTACTCCATGGAAGGCGAGTTATCTGATGAACAAGCAGAAAAGCTGCGTGTCATCAAAGCTCACTACGACGCCATTACCTTGTGTAAAAATGACCTTGAAGAACTGATCACCGAGTTAGGCAAAGAATAGGCACACCAACAAGCGTTAATTCAAACAATTCTAGGATTTAAGCAGACATTAACAGCGTTACGAGTGCTTTCAGAAATCGGTATTGATATGAATCAATTTCCGACCGCTGGTCACCTTTTTTCTTGGGCTGGAGTATTTCTAAAGGTGGACATTACCTCAAATCTTTATTGGTTGAAGTAGCCAATGCCGTGGTACGATCTGAAAAATACCCCGAGCACCGGAGTATCTCCAACTTAAGAAACGTAGAGGACACAAGAAAGCCATTATTGCGATTCCTCACCGTCTACTTGTGACTACCTACCACGTTCTTAAAAAAGATAAAGTTTACAATCCAACACTTTATCACTATCAAGAATATGGTGCACCTAACAAACAATTGTCTGTTGAAGAAGCGATTCAATTTGCGAAAAAGTATGGGTTTCAAGTTGCTTAGTTCAGTATAGACTAAACAAGCTATTTAAACCCTTCTCTTTAGTATTGTCTTTTTTCTGCTATTATGGGTTTGACTCTTTTCTTTTATTTTTTAAACTTTTTTACCTCAGAAAGAATTTTCAAGTTAATAATAAATCTTTCTTTACAACTAGATTTAAATTCTTCTAATTTCTCAATTTCCAGACTGCTATTCTCTAATTTTCTTTTTAAGGATTTTACTATGTTATCAGTATGTCGTTCTAGCTCTGCTATTTCAAATGATGACTCTGAATCTCTCATTAATTTAAACATTTCAGTGACTTTTTGTTGCCAAGAAATACCAACGATCGGCACTCCTTGGGAAACAGCTACTATCATTGAATGCATTCTTGTTCCTAATAAAACGTCTATTTCATTATAAAAAGTTATCAATTGTTCTTTAGTAGAAATCTTTCTAAGTTCAATGTTTTTATTCCCCTTAACCATATTATATAAATCTTTTACAGCTTCATAATCTCTTGGTTCTGAAGAAAATAGTAAAATATCATTATCTGGAATTTCACTTCGCAACCTTTCAATAATACTTTTCATTTCTTCAAGATATTTTTTATATTCTTTTTGCTTAATATTATTCAATCTATAATCAATAACACATATCCCTATAGCGTTACTGACTTGTTTTATCTTTTCATTTTCTAAAAAAAATACTGGATCAACAGAAAGATGAACATGGGTAATATTTTTCCCATATTCATAAGATTTATTATCTCTTACCGTAACAAAATCACATTTTTGAATCACTGCTTGTGTTCCTTGCTCTTGATTACTTGTTTGAAAAGGTCCCAACCCTACACACATCATCATTACTTTTGTATTATATTGATGTGCTATATTAACTATGTACTCATAACGCTCAAAATTTTTAGAATTTCTACTTAAATCGAATATTGTATTTCCACCGCCAATTATTAACAAATCCGCTTCTTTTAAGTCATTTAAAAATTCAGATTGCACTATATTATTTTTCATTTTTTTATAGTTTTTATAAGTATGCATTTTATCAATCAAATAAAAATTTCTAAAATAATCTTTATATACCTTTTTTAAATAAGATTCTAAATTTGCTTTAGAATTCAAAAAAAAGTAATCCTGATCATCATTAAAAGAATAATTTTTTTGAAAACTATAACTGTAGGTGATTACACTACCATATTTCTCACAAGTCTTAATTATTTGCTTCACAATCAATTGATCTCCAAAGTTAGAACTGTTTGTAAAGCTTAATAGTAAAATTTTCACTATAGTACCCTCTCCAGTCGATTCGAATCATATCGAATAATTATCATCACAAACACAAATATAAACATCGAATCTTGAACGAAATAAGTTCCTACTGTTGAACGAATTAAAAAAGATGTCATAAACAGTATTAATAATCCATCTCGTCCATTATTAATTGATAAATACCTTTTTGTCGCTATAAAATAATTAATACCAAAAAAAATTAATATTAGAATACCAATAACTAATCCAAAGGTCAACAAACTTTCTAATACAAAATTGTGTGCGTGGTAATAAAATCCATTAGTCAAAAAACGAGTTATCCCAACTCCATTAGGTAATCCAGAAGTTTTTTTTAAGTAATCCCAAACAATTGGGTAAATATCATCTCTACCACTATCATAAACTGTCTGCTTATTACTAAGATCACTAATAAATAATGATAAATTTCTTGAATTAACCCCTAATTTATTTGAAATCTGTTGAATATTAATTAATATACTCAATAAATTAGCATATATATAGTATCCTACTCCTAATATAATAGTTACTAATAAATAAAACTTAATTTTTTTATTTTTCGAAAAAATAATCATAGTTATTAATAATTCGATAAGAGTAGTCACAAATACTGATCTTGACCCCATTACTAGACAGACTAGTAAATTGATTATAACAAATATGAGATTAGAATTACTTTTTTCTTTAGTAAAATAGCCATACCATAAAAAGAGACAATTTAAATGTGTAACATAACCAACATCATAATAACTTATATACTTCCCTAAATACAGAAAAATATAAGCTGGGAGAAGAAAAGTTAAAAACTTTGCTAAAATGTTCAAATATGTTAAATATGTATCAAAATTTAATTTTTCTGTTCCTAAAAAGAAACTGCCCCCTAAATAAACAGTAAAAAAATTAAAATATACAGGGACTACATAAGATAAATTATTAGTCAGTATAATATTTATCAATGATAAAATTGCTATAAAGCAAGTAATTAAAATCCATTTTATTGATATTTTATTCGTGTTAAAAATTATCAACAAAATAAAAAGCAATATATATGACATTCTTATCAACATATATATTTGTCCCTCATGCAAAAGGAGAGAAGTTAACTTACACAAAGATTCTAGATAAACTAAAAAACAACCTAAAATAAGGAAAAAATTATTTTTTGTCAGCAAATTTTCTACCCCCTCTTTTCATTATTTTATAAAGCTGAAATTTCGATTTGCCTAACCCTTTGAAAAGCTTCCCTCTTCTTATCACAAATTGCCATAATAATAATTTATAAAATCTCTTATTAATTTGAAAAAACAGAGCTCCTTTTTGTTCAAGAAATTGCTCATTATACCCTGTAAACCAAGAGGACTCTTCATTATAAACATCTGCAATTATATCTTTAATAGCATAAACTTTCATTTTTTTCTTTAATACATCTGATAAGAAAAGTGAGTCTTCTCCAGATCCATTACCAGTTCCTCCACCAAAAAGTAGAGAGAATGAAATTCTATGTCTTAAAATTGACTGTCTTTTAAAAGTAAACGTAACAGTACCATATTTTTGGTAGTTCCATATCCGTACTCTGGAATTCTTTTTTACTTTCTTTGTGATATTTCCATTTTGGTGAATCCTCACATTAAAAATTAACATATCAGCATCAGAATATTTTTTATAAGCTTGCTGAATAATTTCAGCATAATTATCTACATACACCATATCATCATCAGCCATGATACAAATATCTGCTCTAGAGCGCATAAATCCAGAATTCCGACTCAATCCAACTCCTTTTTCAAAAAAAGTCATACCATATATACTAACCGATTCATAATTTAATTTTTCAGTCACTAACTGAGAATACTCCGCTTGATTTACAATTATTGCATCGGTATCCAAATTCATATCTTTATATAGCTGTTTGTAATCAGTACAGTTTAAAGTCGATACTATAACCTCTAATTTCATTATTGTACCTCCCAAATTAAGTCTTATAATTATAAAATCATTACCTCGTACTCTCCGCTTTTTCCCAAAATGGTTTCGACTTGCCTGTAAGTTCTTTAAATGCGCCAAGAAATTGTGCTGCAATAGTCAAGCAATAGTAATAAGGTAGTCGTAAAAAATTTTTTCTAGATTTTCTCAATATATATGCCGACAGATAAAATACAGTTTGAGCAACTATTAATAACAGAATCCAAGTATATTGAGTTTGTATACAGGCCATCCAGCTAATAATATAGAATAAACTATGAAATAGATATAGATTATTTCTACATGCTCGATGAGAAAAATAGAAAAATGAAAACCAACCATATTTAAAGATATTATACTTATTAAAGTCTACAAAGTTAATAGCAATAATTTTCCTAGACATTCTTACTTTTCTTTGGAATTCATCTGAATCGTTTTCTCCGGCCTTTTCATAAGCAATAGCATCTGGATTATACACTGCCCGCTTATGCATTAGAACAAACTTTGGTGGAAAAATACTGTCATGGCTATAAATTGGATTAATCCTAATATATTCTTTTTTTCTAATAGCATATATACTCCCATTACCAGCAGTGATTGAACCAATATCTGATTCTACTTGTCGCATCTTCATATCCAAGTTCCAATATGCCGACTCGGATTGGCTGGTAGCAGACGTCTCATCGTTAGCATAAATCAATTGACCGGCAACATAACCTACAGAAATATCAGAGAGATAAAGAACAAGTTCTTTAACAGCATTTCTCTTTAACATCGAGTTAGCATCTGTCATCACTAGTACTTCTCCTTTAGCAATATTAACTGCTTCATCTTGGGCATTTGTTTTCCCTTTTCTTTCTTTTACCCGATACAATATGATTCTATCGGGAAATTCATTTATCAAACTTTCAACAATGTTTTCCGTAGTATCCGTACTATTATCTGAAGCAACAATAATTTCTAATTTTTCTTTTGGATATTCCAAACACAGCAAATTTCTAATTTTTTTTTCAACGACCTTTTCTTCGTTGTGCGCTGGAATAATAATACTGACACTTGGAAAATAGGAATTGTTAAAATTAATACTTTTATGAGGAATGATCTTATCCAGAATCAATAATAAAAGCGGATACCCAACCATTGTATAAACAATTAAACACCCTAATAAAAACAATAAAATAATCACACAATTCTCCTTGTCAACTAACTTTTTATACTACTCTTTATTTCCTTGAAACTTTTCCATAGTTTCTGTTAAATTATCACTAATACCGTCTCTAATAAAAACTTTTTGAATAGTTTTGATAATAGTAACTGCATCCATTTTTAAAGTAATATTGTCTACATACATCAAATCATATTCAAACTTATCTTCCCAGCTAATCGTATTTCTTCCATTTACCTGAGCCAAACCAGTCAAGCCTGGTCGAACATTGTGTCTTCTTTTCTGTTCCTCATTATAAAGTTTAAGATACGCTACTAACAAAGGACGCGGACCTACAATAGACATATCTCCTTTGAGGATATTCCATAGCTCAGGCAATTCATCCAGACTTGTCGAACGAAGAAGTTTGCCAAATTTAGTTAATCGTATATCATCTGGAAGCAGCTGTCCATCCTCATCTTTTTCATCTGTCATGGTTCTAAACTTATACATGGAAAAAATTGTTTCATTTAATCCCGGTCTTTCTTGTTTAAAAATAATCGGACTACCTAATTTTACTCTTACCAGTATAGCAACAATCAGAAAAATCGGACTTAATAAAATCAATGCAATTAAAGATAAAATAAAATCCACCGGGCGCTTCAGCCACTTTTCATAGAATCCTTTTTTATTCACTTTCCAATACCTGCCTAATCACATTTGTTACACGGTAAAGCTCTTCCATAGTCATCTTCGTGTCCGAAGGTAAGCATAACCCGTTTTCGAATAATTTTTGTCCTATATCTCCGCCAATGTAATCATATTTTTCATAATATGGCTGTAAATGCATAGGCTTCCAGATTGGTCGAGCCTCAATATTCGCTTCGTCTAAAGCATTCATAATAACTTCTGGTGAAATTCCCTTCAACATAATACAACTCAACCAAAAATTAGGTTCATTCCAGTCATTTTCGGGCATGAATGAGACTTGTTCAAATGACTTAAGCTGCTGTTTATAAAAATTATAGATTTCATTCTTTTTCTTTACTCGCTCATCAAGTACTTTTAACTGCCCTCTGCCTATCCCTGCTACAATATTACTCATGCGGTAATTAAAACCTAGCTCACTATGCTGATAGTGTTTTGCCTGATCTCTGGATTGTGTTGCCCAAAATCGAACCTTCTCAACCTTTTCTTTAGCTTTGGAAACAAGCATTCCACCACCTGACGTTGTGATAATCTTATTCCCATTGAAGGAGTACACACCATATTTCCCAAATGTTCCTGTCATTTGTCCTTTGTATGTTGTCCCTAAAGACTCGGCTGCATCTTCAATCAGCGTAACGCCATACTCATCACAGATCGCTTTTATCTCATCAATATCCGCAGATAAACCATATAGGTGAACAACAATTACAGCTTTTGTTTGAGGATATTTTTCCAATGCTTTTCTTAAATGGACTGGACTCATATTCCAGGTCTTTTCATCACTATCAATAAATACTGGAATTGCATCTTGATAGATAATTGGATTTGCTGTGGCGGAAAAAGTCAATGACTGGCATATCACAATATCATCTTTTTCTACTCCAGCTGCCTTCAAAGCTAAATGAATGGCAGCAGTCCCTGATGACAATGCCGCTGCATGATCTATACCGACCATTTCAGCTAATTCTGTTTCAAATTTATCAACGTTTTCTCCAAGCGGTGCGATCCAGTTTGTATCAAAAGCTTTCTGTACAAATTCTTTTTCAAATCCTTCATCACTCATATGAGGAGAAGACAATAATATTCTATCTGACAAATTTCATCACCTCCCACTAATTACTCTGCCGGGAACCCCGACAACTTTTTCACTATCTCTTACATCTTTTAATATAACGGAGCCTGCCCCAATGATTGTTGCTTCTCCAATATGAATGTTCTGTATAATCTGACTACCTACACCAATTTCAGATTTACTTTTTATATGAACGTTCCCTGATACATTTACGGATGGATATAGTGCATTAAAATCTTTCATTTTAACATCGTGGCCAATTGTACAGCCTATATTAATCATATTAAAACCTCCAATAGCAATATCTGCTGTAAATGTTGTGTACGGCATAACGATATTTCCTTCACCAAACTCTACATTTATTCCAATAAGAGCTGTTGGATCAATCAAATTTGGAAACTCATAGCTTCCACAATACTTCTCAATGATTTTTTTATACACCTCAAATTTGAAATTAGGATTCGCTATTCCAAATGCAATACATGTTTCAGCAGGCATATTTTGAATATCTTTAATTTTCCCAAGTACAGATATTCCGCAAACTGTTTCACCGACTTTATTATCATCTAAAAAACCGAGCAATTCATATTCAGGGAGTCTTTCGGTTAAAAAAGCGACCTCTTTACCGTGTCCGCCAGCTCCGATAATGACCAATTGTTTCATTTTCAAATTCCTCACCTACTCGATTCATTTGCAAACTCTACTAATTTCCTGCTTATTTCTACTTTGTCTTCCGGCAACTGGCCAACAAAAGACATCACAGTATCAATTGAAAAACCGTTTACACTGCCAATAAATATTTTATCATAGACCTGTTCAGCATTCTTTTCTTTGCTTACCAGCAGTTCTTCATACAGCTTTTCTCCCGGACGAATACCTGTCTCAACAATTTCAATTTCATCTTGTTGATAGCCTGACAATTGAATCATATTTTTTGCCAGATCATAAATTTTAACCGGCTCACCCATATCTAAAATAAAGAGTTCCCCGCCTCTTGCCAACGCTCCGGCTTGAATTACCAGACGGCTGGCTTCAGGAATGGTCATAAAGTAACGAGTCATTCGGAAATCTGTAACAGTTACCGGTCCACCTTGCTGAATCTGCTCTTCAAACACAGGGATAACACTTCCTCTGCTTCCAAGAACATTGCCAAATCGTACAGCACAAAATTTCGTATTACCTTCTTCGTTCATTCCTGTCACAATCATTTCAGCGATTCGTTTCGTCGCACCCATTACGTTTGGCGGATTAACAGCCTTATCCGTAGAAATCATAACGAATGTTTTAACCTGCTGCTCTTTAGCTGCTTCAGCTATGTTCTTCGTACCAAATACATTATTCTTCAATGCTTCCACAGGATTTTCTTCCATCAGAGGAACATGCTTATGCGCAGCTGCATGATACACAATATCCGGACGATACTGCTGCATTACATCCACAAGTCTTTGCTTGTCCTGGATATCTGCAATAATCGGAATAATTTCTATTGGCTGCTTTTCATACTTGCAAAATAATTCTCTGTGAATCAGATAAATTGAATTTTCACCATGTCCCAGCAGCAGTAATTGCTTAGGTTTAAATTTCATTATCTGTCGACAAATTTCCGAACCGATGGACCCGCCTGCTCCAGTAACCAAAATCACTTTATCTGTTATCTGCCCTTCCAGCTGATCTACATCCAGTTGAACTTCTTCCCTTCCAAGCAGATCAACAACATTGATCTTTTTCAAACCGGAAATAGTGATATTTCCCGAAGCAAGCTCTTCCAACGCCGGCATGGCATTCACCGGCAATCCCAAAGGAGTAACAATATCCAAAATCCGCTGCAGCTCTTCTCTCTTCAAGGAAGGAATCGCCACTGTCAGCATTTCTATCCCATATTCTTTTACTAGTGTAGGAATAGATTCTGTATTTCCCAACACTCTGATTCCGCCTAAATACATACGGTATTTATCTGATGCATCATCAATGAAACCCACCACTTTAATATCTTTACTAGTTGATGAATTGCTCAAACTTGTCAGTAAAATTCGGCCGCCTTCTCCTGCACCGATAATCAAAGTCTTCCTTGCCTTCGAATCGGAGATATGCTTTCCATTCCTCTTCCATTCAACAATTAGACGCCATACCAAGCGACTGGAAATAATCAAAAAGGTTGTAATCAGATACGCTAGGAATAATGTTCTTCGACTTTTTGAAAAGAGAATGATTACTTCAGCCAACCAGGCAATAGTCGTTGCAGAAAAGATCGCAATCATCTCTTTTAAATTAGTAAACCGATTTATCCGTGTGAATATATTAAAAATAAATCCTAGCGCTATGTAAAAAGCTAACTGTAGTACTGCGCTTAAAATCAAGATGTTGACAGTAATCTCAATATAGGGCGCCATATAAAAATAAGAAAAAATATTTGCCCCAACAATGATCAGAGAATCTATCAACAACAACAAAACTAATTTTTGTTTTCTACTCATCCCTTTTAGCCACTCTTTCTAAAACAATCGGAATTTCTTCCGCCTGATTTCTTTAAACGATAGAATATCTACTTCATCACCATTGAGCACATCTCGTGCACAGAATTCCATCGCAGTTACTTTTCTTTTCCCAAAATCATTTGCTATCTCTTCAAATGCCCGTTTCATAAAAAAGTTCCTTCTTCGCACATTGTGTGCATCTGAGGCCATCATATGAACTAAATTATTCTCCACCATTTGTTTTGCCGTATTCTCAACTTCTCTTCCAAAGATACCGATATAACTGGGGGCAGTCATTTGTGTCAATGTACCCAGTTCAATAAATGGGATCAAACGGTTCGGGTCTTCAATAAACCTCTGATTCCGCTCTGGATGGACAATAATCGGACGATGTCCCATGGCAATCAAATCAAGGAAAAGGCGTTCGGCATACACCGGAATTTCATTTGCAGGAAATTCTATTAACAAATATTTGTTATTTAAATCAACAAATAAAATTTTTCCTGCTTTGATCTGTTCCGGCAGATCGCCGCTGATACGGACTTCCTGACCTTCATACAGCGTAATGGGAATCTGTCTCATATCCAGCAGATTTTGCAACTGATGTACCTGTAAAATAACATTTTCTGCAGGATTGTCATACTTTCCATTATTGTGATGGGGAGTACATAGAAGATGCTCTATTCCCTGTGCTGCGGCTGACTCAGCCATTGCGACAGCCTCTTCCACTGTTTGAGCTCCATCGTCGATTCCCGGTAAGATATGACAATGTAAATCAATCATCTGAACCCCTCCTGTTAATTAAAACATATTAGCCGTAATAATAGCCCTGATCTGACGATTTTCTTGAACCATTATAAACAACGCCCAAAAGGTTGGCATCCACATAGTTCAGTAAATTCTTCGCCTTTTTCAACAAGTCTCTGTTAGTTACATTCTCCCTTGCAACAAGCACTGTGCCATCTACTTTTGAAGCCAAAACCTGCGCATCCGTAACTGTAACAATCGGAGGCATGTCAAATATGACTAAATCATAATTTCTTTCCAAAAGCTCCAGCAGTTTGCCCATTCTGACAGAGCCTAAAAGCTCTGAGGGATTTGGCGGCTTTGGACCGCTTGGCAGAACAGACAGATTAGGTACGCCGGAATTTTGGATAATTTGATCCAGGTTCACCTGTGGTCTCCCAAGAATATTGCTCAGCCCATCTGAATTTGAAAGGTTAAATGTTTTCGCTACTGTTGGTTTTCTCATATCTGCATCTGCCAGCAATACCCGCTTCCCCGAGCTCGCAAAAACCACAGCCAAATTCGCTGCTGTCGTGGATTTCCCCTCCCCGGGACCTGACGAAGTAATAACGAGGGTACGCATCTCTTGATCCATCATGGAATACTGAATATTTGTACGGATCGTCCGATATTGTTCTGATACAGGTGAAGCCTTATCTGCCAAAGTAATCAAACTTACACCTTGTTCACTGACTGAATTTTTATAGTTTCTTGTCATGTCTTCTCTCCTATACTCTTTTCCGTTTTCTGCGCAAAGGCTGATTATCAGATGGTTGGACATTTTCACTGAACTCCCTGTATTCTGCATTCTGATAGTCGGAATTAACAGCGGCTCTTGCAATTCTTACATTCAATTCTTTCGACGTCATATTTTGTACGGCACCTAAAAGAGGCAGCCCCAGGTCTTCTGTGATAAACGCTTCATCCTTCAATGTTCTATCAAAGAATTCCATAATAAATGCGAACAATATCCCCAGCATCAAACCGCCAACTAAACCGATGACCAAGTTCAACTTATTATTCGGAGAAACAGGAGTTGTATTTGCCGATGCATTTGAAATCACCGATATCTTGTCAACACTTAGTGTATTGTGCGCAGTTTCCTGAAAAACAGCAGTGATCTGATTTGCAATACGCTCGGATAAAATAGGATTATCTGTGGTCGAACTGATGGAAAACATCTGAGAATTCTGAGATTGTTTTACCGACAGACTATTTTTTAATTTTGAAATCGAAACATCCTGATTGTATTCCTCTTTGATTTTTTGCTGAACCACATTTATGACTGTATCACTGGTAATCAGATCTTTATATGTATTAATCATCTGCAGGTTGGCATTAATATCATTGACATTGGTCGCTTCACTTTGTGGAAGCCGTACAATCAACTGTGCTTGTGAACTGTATTTTGGCGTAATCACTAAAAAGGTTAATACACCTGCGGCACTGATACCAACAACCATGCAAAAAATAATTAATAACAGTCGTTTTTGTAAAATTCTAAAGATATCTTGTAAACTTATTATCTCTTCCATTATTTCCTCCTGATGATACATTAAAATAGTATATTTATAAATAAATGAACAACAAACTATTCGCCGAAATACCTTGTTGTTCCAATAAAAATTAGTTTTGCGCCAAAAACTCTTTGTAAGCTTCCTGCTCCCTGGTTTCTTCAATCATAAGCTTCTCGAAATCCCTATACATGAAATCAGCAATGGAACCTTTAATATAATGCGTAATCGTTGCATTACCTATTAATTCCATCCAGTATCCGCCGTCACTGTTTTCATGAACAACCGTCTTAACCAGCCCACCTGCATTTCTCACCGTAATTCTCTGGTAAAATATTTTCGTATAAAGCAGTGTATACATCAAACTGCTGGCGCACATCGCTGTTCCGCAGGCACTTGTCAGTCCGACACCTCGTTCAAAGGTACGCACAAACAATTCATTTTCTCTCAAAATTTCAACGAAACTGACATTGATGCCATCGGGAAATATCGGATTTGTTCCATTTACATATGCAGCTATTCTTTCCAGCTCTCCGTTTTCCAATTCCTCATGATCTACAAATGCGATCATGTGGGGATTTGGAACTGATACCACAGAAAATTTGATTGTTTTTGACAGCTCCGGAATAATTTCATCAATTACTGTCTGCTGAGAATAATTCATGGGAACAGCTTCTTTCTCAAAGCTGACTGGAGAGATCTCCACTTGATAAGCAGGAACATCTTTTGAAAAATCATCTGTTCTTCCGACTTTTAATTCTGCAAACATCGTCTCAACTGTAAAATATTCCTGATTGTACTTTTCAGTCAAATATCTTGCTACCGTTCTCAGACCGTTCCCGCACATACTCGCTTCACTGCCATCACTGTTAATGACCCGCATTTTCGCCAGACTTGTACCTTTGTTTACTTTCCCAACAAACAGAATGCCATCTGCGCCGCCCAATAGTCCGTTATTCCGATCACATAGTGATTTCCTCAACTGATCAACTTCTGTATGAACCAATGGCTCCAGCAAATCTATTTCATCCAAGATAAAAAAATCATTTTCAGAACCATGAACTTTCTGTAAAGTAACATCCATTTAAAGAAGCCTCCCTCTTAAAATTACACTCTAATTACTAGTATGCCATAAAAAAAAAGAGGAGAACAGTAATTTCTTTACTGATTCTCTCTTTTTTATGATCATTACACTTTTGTCTTAAATTTGCAATTATTTTGTAAAATATTTGTTTATTTTGTCCCAATTTATAACATTCCAGAATGCCGCAATATAATCCGGGCGTACATTTTTATATTTCAAGTAATATGCATGTTCCCAAACGTCCAATCCTAAAACAGGAGTTTTGCCTTTCATTAAAGGAGAATCCTGATTTGGTGTAGACATAATTTCAAGCTTGCCGTTATTAACAACCAGCCAAGCCCAACCAGAACCAAAACGTCCTGTAGCAGCTGCTTTGAATTCTTCTTTAAACGTATCAAAGCTTCCAAAAGCCTCATCAATTGCATCTTTAATCGCACCAGTCGGCTCACCACCGCCATTTGGACTCATAATTTCCCAGAAGAATGAATGGTTCGCATGTCCGCCGCCGTTGTTTCTAACAGCTGTACGGATATCTTCAGGAATACTGTCAATTGCAGCGATTAATTCTTCTACAGATTTTTCACCAAGTTCAGGATATTTTTCAATCGCAGCATTTAAGTTTGTTACGTAAGTATTATGATGTTTATCATGATGCAAATGCATTGTTTCTGAATCGATATTTGGTTCCAATGCATCATAAGCATAAGGTAAATCAGGTAAAGTGTAAGTCATGGCAAATCTCCTCCAAAATCAATGTTTTAAATTCTCTACATCACTAAGCATATCAAATTTGACAGCAACCTTCAAAGTAATTGCCTGCAAGTTACAAGGAAATTTCACTATATTGTATTTAACGATCGTTTTTTGCTCAACGCTTAATTGAATAAGGCAGTTCGGTTAAAGATAATCTAGCCAAATTTTAATTGACGGTGTTTAAAGCTGCTTATATACATCTTGTTTATTTCGTTCAAAAAGTTGAGTTATCAATCTTTTCCTATTCTTAGCAATTTTTTAAACATTTTTATAGCACTTCTTTCTGCAGAATATGATAGTATAGTTTATTAGAAAATAAACTACTATTTCATGCATTTATTACTGAAGGATTGAACAGACAAAAATTTCGACATAAAGACAGCCTCTGTTTTTCATTTCTGAATAAACATTTAACAGAAAAAAACTCTGGCTGCAGAAAATTAATTTAGCTTTTGGAACAGCAAAGGAGAAAACAAAATGAGCAAGATTACCCATCGAAAAGATACACGTCCGGTAAAAGTAGGGGATTTAACGATTGGCGGAAGTAATGAATTATTCATTCAGAGTATGTGTACAACGAAAACACACGATATTGAAGGAACCGTTGCCCAAATTTTGGAACTGGAAGAGGCCGGCTGTCAGATCGTTCGTGTAGCAGTTCCAGATGAAGCTGCAGCCAACTCATTACAAGCTATTAAGGAACAGATTCATATTCCTTTAGTCGCTGACATTCATTTTGATTATCGTTTAGCCTTAAAAGCCATTGAACAAGGCGTTGATAAAATTCGAATCAACCCTGGAAATATCGGTCGAAAAGATCGAGTGGAAAAAGTTGTAACTGCCTGCAAAGCCAAAGGAATTCCTATTCGAATTGGTGTTAACGCTGGTTCACTGGAGAAGAAGTTTCTTCAGCAATATGGTTACCCAACTGCTGAAGCAATGGTTGCCAGTGCAAAAGAACATATTCAAATTCTGGAAGATCTGGACTTTTACGATATTATTGTTTCATTGAAAGCCAGCGACGTAAATCTTGCCATTGAAGCGTACAGCCTTGCTGCTGAAAGCTTTGACTATCCTTTACATTTGGGCATTACTGAAGCCGGCACCCAATTTTCAGGCGGAATCAAATCAGCTGCCGGTCTCGGCGCACTGCTTTCTCGTGGTATTGGAAATACCTGTCGTGTGTCTCTTTCAGCAAATCCTGTTGAAGAGATCAAAGTTGCCCGCGAAGTATTGAAGGCATTTGGTCTGGCCAGTAATGCAGCCACATTGATTTCCTGCCCTACCTGCGGACGAATTGAAATCGATCTGATTCCTATCGCAAATGAAATTGAAGCGTATATAGAAAAAATTAAAGCGCCGATTAAAGTTGCTGTTTTGGGATGTGCCGTGAATGGTCCCGGAGAAGCCCGCGAAGCGGACATTGGGATTGCCGGCGGACAGGGAAAAGGTATGCTCTTTAAAAAAGGAAAAATTATTCGAACCGTTCCAGAAGAAATCATGGTTGAAGAATTGAAAAAAGAAGTAGATCTGCTTGCTGCAGCATATGCACGCGGAGAAGAAATCTAAAAAAACGAATGAGGTTTATGTCTATACTGGATGTAAATCTCATTTCTTTTTGTTCTCCTCAAACTTTGATACAATTGTAGCTTAGAGGAGCTGATTCATATGACAAAACCTGTTATCTATTTACAGGAAAAATTAAAACCGGAACAGATTGAGCAAATCAAAGCAGTCAGTAACGATTATTTAGTCATTGATTCTACTGACGAAGACACATCATTCAATAAAGAAGACATTGTCATCATGCTTGGCTGGAATCATTCATTTGGACCAGAGCTGTTAAAAAATCCAAACAGCAGACTGAAATGGGTACAGTCTATTTCCGCTGGCGTTGATTCTTTAGATCTCCAGACATTTTCGGAAAATGAGATTCTTCTGTCGAACGCCGGCGGGATTCATAAAATCTCGATTGCTGAGCATGTACTTGGCGTTCTGTTAGCTGAATTCAGAGGTCTGCGAAGAGCCATCAAGGCTAACTCTTGGACAAATCGGGAGGGTGAATTCAAACAGTTATCTGAACAAAATATGCTGATTGTCGGAACCGGACAGATTGGGCAGCAGCTGGCATCCTTCGCTCAAGCTATGAAAATAAGGACATACGGTATTAATTCGACCGGACATCCTGCTTCTGGCTTTTCGGAATGCTACTCGCAAAAAAATCTAAGTAAAATTGTCAAAGATATGGATATTGTTGTAAACATCCTCCCTCTCACAAACAAAACATATCATTTATATGACGAAGAAATGTTTCAGGCAATGAAAAAGGGTACCATTTTTGTGAATGTCGGTCGAGGACCATCTGTTAAAACAGAAGCACTCGTTGATGCTCTTCAGAGCAACCAGATCAGTTTTGCAGCATTAGACGTTTTCGAGAAGGAACCGCTGCCCGATAACCACCCATTCTGGACAATGGATAACGTTCTGATTACCTCTCATACATCAGGAATCACACCGAAGTTTAAACAGAAGCTGACGGACATATTCCTAACGAATCTTACGAGTTTCGTTGAAACAGGCAAGTTGAAAAAGAATCAGATCAACCTTGAAAAAGGCTATTAAATACAAGAAAATCAAACTTTTTTGAACTTAAAACGAGTCTGGTCAGAAATAGTTCCCAGACTTAGAACTTTTGAAAAATTTAAGTACATGGCAGAACAGAGGTAAAAAGCTTTTTTGTTGACTGCGGTTACTCGGCATATTTAAGAGCTTCCCAGTGAGACGGGTAAATGCAGGAGCAGAGTTCTTCGTGCGACGAGTAATCGCAGGAGCAGAGTTCTTCGTGCGACGAGTAATCGCAGGAGCAGAGTTCTTCGTGCGACGAGTAACCGCAGGAGCAGAGTTCTTCGTGCGACGAGTAACCGCAGGAGCAGAGTTCTTCGTGCGACGAGTAACCGCAGGAGCAGAGTTCTTCGTGCGACGAGTAACCGCAGGAGCAGAAGTCTTCTGCCCCAAGAACCAAGTAGGTATCAATTCACAGCTATTCATTTTATGACTAGTGTTCCTTGACAATTTTCGGATATTCCGACTTGTTGTCATAAATCACTACAATTGACTTGTCAGAGTAGATGATGCATGTTACCTGCTGAGTGCTTGGAGCTGAACACTTCTGTCCTTACCTCTTTATTTATCATTATCCTTTTCTGTCTCTTTAACAATAAAGACCGGTCGTTTTTTTGTTTCCATAAATATTTTTCCGATATATTTACCGATGATACCTAAGCATAAAAGCTGCAGTCCTCCAACAAAAAGAAAGATACAAACCATGGAAGGCCAGCCACTTGTCGGATCGCCATACATCAATGTTCGAAATAAAATAACCATCATCGTAATGACTGAACCAATACAGGAAAATGCCCCAATGTAAGAGGCGATATTTAAAGGCACCTCAGAAAAATTGATAATTCCATCAATTGAATAACTTAACAGGCTCCAAAATGACCATGTTGTTTCTCCAGCCACCCGTTCTCTATTTTCGTAAGATAAATACTTTGTATTATAGCCAACCCAACTGAAAATCCCTTTTGAAAAGCGATTGTACTCCGTTAATTCTAAAATACTGTCAACCATCTGTCTCGTCATCAGACGAAAATCTCTGGCACCATCCACCATCTCCGTCTCACCGATTCTATTAATCAGCTTATAAAATAGTCGGGCAAAAAAGCTTCGAATTGCCGGCTCTCCATCTCTTGTTGTTCTTCTGGTTCCAACACAGTCAATATCTTCCGTTTCAATCATCTGAACCATCTGCGGCAGTAAATCGGGAGGATCCTGAAGGTCTGCGTCCATCACTGTAATTAAATCTCCTTTTGCAGCCTGCAAGCCTGCAAACAACCCCGCCTCTTTCCCAAAATTTCTTGAAAAAGACAAATATCTCACCCGGTCAGGATATTGCTTATGCAACGCTCTCAGACAAGCAAGCGTACGATCTTTGGACCCATCATTGACAAAGATATATTCAATCTCATGCGTGAGCCGTTCTCTAATATTTTCTACCTCTTTAAAAAAAGAAGGAATTGCTTCCTCCTCATTGTAACAAGGAACAACAATTGATATCATCCTTTTTCCTCCCACTGAATTTCTGTTTCCTAATTATATCATATTATGCTTTTCCCGAACAACGGGCATTAAATAACAGACTACCTTTTATTGAAATAAAGATAATTAGCAATAAAATTTAAAATAACCGAACATTTTCTAGATTTTTTATTTATAAAAAAACATAAATATTCAAAAATTCTCTTGTAATTCTGATTTTCCCTGTTTATTATGTTGTTAATAGGGTCGGAAAAATTTTTAACTACCCAACTTCACCGCAAAGGAGATAATTATGCTAGAAACGATTGCTTTAGATGACTTCGCTCGAAAAAAGTTATCCATGTTTCATCAGTTGTTGGAATTGGATGATGGTATTTATTCCACTCGCCACTTCAAACAATTTACTGAACTTTCATACGCCAGACTAGTATCCTTGTTCGCTGAAATGAACGATGATCTAAATCAACAATCTAATATAGCTTTATTGACTGATGAAGGAAAAATCATGATAGAAAAAGAAGCGCTTATTCAAATTTCTTATGAACAGTACCTATTTCAGGAAAGCATTGCGTATAAATTTTTATTTGCTTCACTTTTTGAAAAGAATTATCGGCTTGAAGATTTTTGTGAAAAAAATTTCATAAGCCGTGCCTCTGCCCTGAGAAAACTGCAGCCGCTCATTAGCTATATTAAAAAGTTCGATATCAATATCAACTGCTCAAAAATGAAAATAACAGGAAATGAAGCAACCATTCGTATCCTCTATTTTAACTTTTTTTGGCTGACTTCTTTTGGAGAAGATTTTTTCACCGTTTTAAATGAAGAAAGACGTGGACTTGAATTATTTGATTCTGAAGACAAACAATGGATGACTTATGTTGAACCTAGACAATGGTTTTTATTAATCTCAATCAATCGCCTGCGTATAGAAAAAGGCTTCTATTTGGGAGTGACACCATTTGATCAGCTGATTTATCCGGAAACAAATTTCTCTTTTTTAGAGGAACTGAGGGTGCGTGGCGTTACAGAAAAACATCGTTTAAGAGAACGTGATTTTCTGTCGTACATGCTGTTTTACTGGAACCCGTTCTTGCACGCTAATGATCCACGACTCACCTATGTAAAATCTTATATGCTTGATAATCACCATCCGTTAGGTGAGCTAATCAATCAATTTCAAACATTTTATATGGGGTTCCTTGATGGAATAACTCTAAGTGAAGAGGAATCGGACTTATTACACGCTAATATTTTCACAACATTCCTAAATCACGCCAGTCGTGAAGCTTCACTGCCCTTATCAGTTGACTTTTCCTATGAACTTTTCAAGAAGAATCATCCGCTGTTTGATCCATTGTACGAAAAGATTCAAGATTATTTAGTGAAGGCTTCCCAAAGGTCTCAGTATGTTTGGATTAATAATTGTTTGAATCATTTAGTTTACAGTTGTACATTATTTTTACTGCCTTTCTATGAAAAGAGTAAAAATAATCATCAGCTGCATGTAGGCGTCATTCTTTTTCAGAATGCGATGGTCTCACAATCCCTTTCTAGATTTTTAGCCAAGATTCCTTTTGTTCAAGCCGAACTAATTACGTCCTCTGCAAAGGAGGAATATGATTTTTACATAGCCACCTCTCCCTTACTTTTATCAAAGAATACACGAAGAAAGGGTAACTTTAAACTGATTGCCTTAAATGAAATGGAGAATTATCAGGCCATTCTTCTATCCAGCCTGCTGGAAAAATATGAAGAAAAAGTAAATACATTTATGGCTGGCTGAGCAGGTGGAAATAGATACATATACACAAAAAGGGCCTGTGACATTAGTATGTCTGAGACCCCTAAATCCACATAAACAGTGTTCCAGTCTTTGTATGATCCGAGCATTCTTACTTGCCCTTCAGACATGTGACGAGCATTCGTAGAAGCGTAGGAACAAAGCCCCTCCATGCTTCGAGGATCGGAACGAAACTTCAATTCTTAGCGGCTCTGCCGTTTAGAAATTGATGAGATCGAAACGAAGTCCTTCAATTCTTAATGGCTCTGACATTTAGAAATTGATGAGATCGAAACGAAGTGTAGTGTAGTGAGAACCGAGGATGCAGAAAAACGGATACAGTGTAATGTTTTGTCTTGAGAATCGTTAGACTCGTAGAGACAGCAGTTCTTCTACGCTACGCATACAGTTCTTCTACATCAAGTGAGCTAGTTTCATTCAAGGAATACTTACCGAAACTACGCATACCATTCTGCTAAAGTACGAATATAAGCAGAAGTGGCAAAGTAGAACTAGCACTGGTCGGTCCTAAACTGTGCCGAGTAATCGCAGGCAACATCTCGGAAATAAGTCGAACGATACTGAAAATATGAGTAGCTTCATGAAGGTATCCATTCACAGCTATTCATTTTATAAATAGTGTTCCTTGACAATTTTCGGATATTCCGACTTATTGACATAAATCACTACGATTGACTTGTCAAAGTAGATGATGCATGTTACCTACTTGGTTCTTGAGGCAGAACACTTCTTATACGCAGGTTCTGTAACCTAATGATCGGTGCAGATCTTTTTGTGCAACGAGTAACCGCAGGAGCAAGCTTTTTGTGCGACGAGTAACCGCAGGAGCAAGCTTTTTGTGCGACGAGTAACCGCAGGAGCAAATAAGTAGAACGATCTAGTTTGTCCCTCAAGGTTAACTTGGAGAAGAACCTCAATAAGCGATCGACCTACAAGCTCTTCTGTCCTCTTTAGTATGACAGGAAATAGCATGTAGGTTGATCGTTTTTTATTTTCATTCTGTTTGGTGTGGGCGATAGCCCTCATGAGTATTTGTCACAAACTCTTTTTACACGTTAAAGTCTTTGTTCTTTTCAAATAAATATTTCGGCTCATCCAGCTTCTCATCATAATCAACAACCAGATCATAGCCCTTGAAAAACCAGTCATCCGACTCCTCTACAAAATAACGGCGCCCCTCTACATCTGTCTCAACCAGAGGTGTTTCAGGAGCTTCCACAGATAATCCTACTGAAAATCCTTCATGAACATCCGTTTTCCCATAAACCTTTCCATAAAAACGAATGCCTTTTCCGGATTCAAGATCAATTTCTTCCTCAAACCACTGCTGAGCTTGCGGTGTAACAGTTAATTTCATCTCTATTCCCTCCCTACCTGAACATTGTAGCATAGAAGGGATTGTTTCCTAACAGAAAGTGCTTATTGACTCATTTTTTCATCCAGTAAATCCACATCAGCAGTGTTGCCGATTACTAGTAGATTATCATTTTCCTGAACGATTTCTTCTGCAGCCGGAGATGCAATGACTTCTGTTTGTGAACGTCGTATTGCAACCACAGTTAAACCAAACCTTTGACGAAAATTTAATTCAGCTAGGGTCTTATTATAAAATTTTGGATTTGACACATGAACTTCTGCCAAAGAAAATTCATTGGAAAGATCAATATAGTCCAGTATATTTCTTGAAACAAGCTTATGTGCTAACCGGATTCCCATATCCCGTTCCGGATGAACAACAGTATCAGCGCCGATTTTTTCCAAAACGCGTGCATGATAGGAATTCACTGCCTTGGCAAGAACATTGGCTACGCCCAGTTCCTTCACCATAAGGGTCACGAGAATGCTCGCCTGAATATCTTCACCGATTGCAACAATAACATGGTCAAAGTTTCGAATCCCCAATGAACGCAAGGTCATTTCATCCTGCGCATTAGCAACAACAGCATGTGTTGCAATATTCATATATTCGTTTACACGGTCTTCATTACTATCAATAGCCAATACCTCTTGACCGGATTCCACCAAAGTCTGACAGATACTGCCGCCAAATCGCCCTAACCCAATTACTGCAAAATTTTGTTTCATGATTGTCGTCTGCTCCTAATAATAGATTTACCCTATGTACAGCAGCTAATGATTACTCATTGTCACTGCAAAATTGCTTTTAAACAGTCTAAAACAAATCCTCTTAAGATATTATTTTGTCAGCTGATGTTGGAATGCATAAATGGTTGCTTGTGTCCGATCATCCACGTCTAGTTTGGCTAGAATATTGGAAACATGGGTTTTTACTGTTTTCAGTGTAATAAACAGCTCATCCGCAATTTCCTGATTACTTTTACCTTTCGCAATCAGCAATAAAATTTCAAATTCACGATTCGTCAGATCATCATGTAACACCGGCTCTTGTTTTTTTATCAGCCGCTCCATCATTTTTGTTGTTACTTCCGGTTCCAATACACGCTCACCGCGGAATGTCGCTCGAATGGCATCTGCAATCTCATGCGCTGTTGATGTTTTCAGGAGATATCCGGCTGCTCCGGCTTCAATAGCAGGATAAACCTTCTCGTCATCTATAAAACTGGTGACAATAATAATTTTGGCTTTCGGCCAGTCTTTTAAAATTGCTTTTGTTGATTCGATTCCATCCATTTCGTCCATGACCAGATCCATTAAGATTACATCCGGCCTCAGTTCCAATGCTTTTTCGTAACCGATTTTTCCATTCTCCGCCTCACCAATCACTTCAATATCATCTTGAATAGATAAGTAGGAAGAAACACCTAAACGCACCATTTCATGGTCATCTACCAACATTACTTTGATCATCTGCAAGTTCCTCCTTAATAACGGGTACCTTAATCTCCACGCTTGTTCCCTGTCCTTTAAAGCTGATAATTTTTATTATGCCGCCCATACCGGCAACACGTTCGCGAATGTTCTTTAGCCCATAGCTTCCAGCCTTATTCTCATTTTCATTCATATCAAAACCGACACCGTCATCCACTAATCTCAACAAAACATTTTCACCTACCTGATGCAGATAGACTTCCAGTTCCTTGGCTTTCGCATGACGCAGTGTATTCGATAAAAGCTCCTGAACAATCCGAAACAGATGATCCTCAATATTGTTATTCAAACAAACATCTTCAACATCCCATGTCAGTTCAATTTTAATTTTGGTCTTCAGTTCTGTAAGCAGTTGTTCAATTCCTTTTTTCAAGCTCTTTCCTTCAAGGTTCACTGGTCTCAAATGGAGCAGCAATGCTCTCATTTCAGATTGAGAAGCATTAATCACATCGCCGACAATTGCCATTTGTTTTTTTACTGCTTCTGATGTGCCGTTCTTTTGTGCCTGTTCATTCAATGCAGAAATCATCATCATTGCACCAAATAATTGCTGACTGACTGAATCGTGTAATTCCCTTGCCAATCTATGACGTTCTGCTTCCAGAATTTCTTCTCTGGTCTCTCCATCTACCAGTTGAGGCCGACTGTTAAGCTGTTGCAGCTCTTTTGACATATCAACCAGCTTTTCACGAACTTTTCGAATATCATCATCAATATCACCAATATAGCTGTCATTCTCTGCATGAGCAATCTGTTTTACCAACAGCGGACTATCATAATTTCCTGCTACCAGCAAACGCAGCTTTTCTTCAATTCTACCATATTGTGCCTTCTGAACAATAGTGATTAACACAAAAGTCAACAGTCCCACCAGCAGAGAAATCAGCAAAATATGGAAAAAAATCGGAATATAGAATACCTTTCTACGGAAAAGCTCCATCAACCAGTCTTTTTGGTTGATGGAATAAAGATATGAATATAGGGTAAAAAGTACGACTAAAAAAGTACTGAACGCTGTATACAGCGCAATCATCTGTCTGGAGATTTTCCCAGCCATCATACACGAATCACCTCAACATCCCCCACCAAGGTATTTGTAAGGATTTTCAAGCGTCTTGGATTGCTGTCGTAACTGTCGCTGTATACTTTCAGAGATTCGTTTTTCAGATGATATTTTTCATTCTCAAATGTTACATTCCCCAAAAAGGTTGAATGTTCCAACAGGATATCTACACCAAGAGGAACTAGAACTCGGGTGCGTCCAAATCCTTTTCTTACTATAATGACATTATCGTCTTTCGGCAATAATGTGTTACCTAAATCAATAATTGTATCTCCGGAGAGAATATCTATGTTTATATCATCCCATTCGTACACGTTACTGCCAATCCGTTCATTGGCAAACCAAGGTCGTTTGAACCTGCGGCCGTTTTTACTTTCAACATTAGTTGTTTCGATAATCATCATTTGCTTTTTCTTCCACGGTGCCCGCTGAGTAAGGTCAATTCCTGAAATCTCCACACCTCTGAGTCCAATAAAAAGAATGGCGAAAACCACCATCAACCACACTGCCGGACTGTTAATCAGACTAATGAAAATTAGGATGATTCCCGTAACTAAAACAAAATTGATGAGTCCGCTTTTATGCCCTCTTCTTCTTGCTGAAAAAAAGACGCTTAAAACACCCAATATCAGTAAAATAAGAAGTGGTGTATTATGTATAATCTGCCATAGAGCAAAGACAAACAGCAATGCTTCTACCAGAATAAAGGATCTCCATGGGTTATTCATTTTATTTTCCCCCTTTCTATCAACAGTATATCTTTAATTCAACTTTAATAGTAGTTGCTTTGGAAGGATTTTACTATAGGTCTTTAGCCCGAATTTTAACTGAATACAAGCAGAATAGAGGACTTTTCAAAATTTTACCCGGCTGCTTCAAACACTCAGACCAATATTCAATCACGCTTTTCTACGCTGCAATTTATAACTCTGTATTTTATGACTATTGATGAGTTGCACCAATGTGCACTAACAATGAACATAAGACCGCTAAAATAATAAGACAAAAAATATCCCATAGGCTGATTTAATATAAACCAAAAGGGACTATGACATAAGTATGCCTAAGTCCCCTAAAGCTGAGTAAACAGTGTTCCAATCTTTGTATGATCCGAGCATTTGTAAGAAACGTAGGAACACGTTCTTACATGTCCTTCAGACATGCTTCGAGGATCGAAACGAAGTCCTTCAATTCTTAGTGGCTTTGCCATTTAGAAATTGATGAGATCGAAATGAAGTGTAGTGTATTGTTTTGTCTTGAGAACCGTTAGACTCGTAGAGACAGCAGTTCTTCTACGCTACGCATACATACTACATCAAGTGAGCTAGTTTCATTCAAGGAATACTTATCGAAACTACGCATACCATTCTGCTAAAGTACAAATATAAGCAGAAGTGGCAAAGTAGAACTGGTATCTCGGAAATAAGTCGAATACTCTCAAAAATACGGAAAGCTCCAAGTAGATATCAATCCACAGCTATTCATTTTATGACTAGTGTTCCTTGACAATCTTCGTATATTCCGACTTATTGACATAAATCACTATGATTGACTTGTCAGAGTAGATGATGCATGTTACCTACTTGGTTCTTGAGGAGGAACACTTCTGCTCCTGCGATTACTCGTCGCACAAAAAGCTTGCTCCTGCGATTACTCGTCGCACAAAGAACTTGCTCCTGCGATTACTCGTCGCACAAAGAACTTGCTCCTGCGATTACTCGTCGCACAAAGAACTTGCTCCTGCGATTACTCGTCGCACAAAGAACTTGCTCCTGCGATTACTCGTCGCACAAAGAACTTGCTCCTGCGGTTACTCGTCGCACAAAAAGCTTGCTCCTGCGGTTACTCGTCGCATGTAGACATTTGCTCCTGCGATTTCTCGTCGCATGAAGAAGCTTTGTCACTACCTCTAAACATAATCTCCTAGCTCACTTTTGTGATCTTGACTTGCATATCTCCACCCGGAGTCGAAATTGTGACTTCGTCTCCCAGATATTTTCCAATCAATGCCTGTGCAATTGGTGAATCATTTGAAATTTTTCCAGAAAAAGGATCTGCCTCAGCACTTCCGACAATCGTATATTCTTCTTCTTCTCCATCAGGCAATTCAATAAATGTGACTGTTTTACCAATAGATACTTCATCAGAATCAACGCCATCGTTGTCAATGATCTCTGCAAAACGAATCATATTTTCCAGCGTTGTAATTCTTCCCTCTACAAAGGCTTGTTCATCCTTTGCAGATTCATATTCAGAGTTCTCAGACAGGTCACCGAAGCTGCGCGCAATTTTAATACGCTCAACAATTTCTTTTCGTTTAACTGTTTTTAATTCCTCCAACTCCTGCTCTAATTTCTCTTTTCCTTCAAGCGTCATAGGAAATACTTTTTCTACCATAATAATTCTCCCTTACGAACTTACTACAATCTATCATGTACCATTCTGTGTTCCCCAAAAATATGGGGGTTATCAGTAATCCACAAAAGATTACCACGGTTTTCTAAAATTGTAAATAAGAATCCATTAATTTTTTAATTTTCGTTACTTAAACATTCTAACGCTTTCATAAATATACCAAAGCGAAACGAGCCACACCATAATAGTCTGACTCGTAAAATATTACTCCAAATCTTGAATTAATCACTTTTTTCGGTACTGTTGTTTACATATTTGTCTACGAATTCCTGATGTTCTTCATAGGTTTCTGCAAAATAAACTTTTCCGGTTTTTATATCTGCTACAAAATAAAAATAGCTGTTTTCTTCCGGGTTCAGTACTGCTGCTATTGCCTGTTCACTTGGACTATCCATTGGTCCTGGACCATATCCGGTATTTCTATACAGGTTGTATGGCGAATCTACTTCAAGATCTTTGTAGGTCACTAACTCTTTATGTTCTCCTAAAGCATAGAGAATAGAAATATCTGACTGTAAAGGCATATTGGCTGCAATCCGGTTAAAGAAGACCTGAGCAATTTTTCTGCGATCGCTTTCCTCCACCCCTTCTTTTTCAACCAAGGAAGCCAATGTCAGAACTTGCTGATTGGTCATTCCTTTTGCATTAACTGCTGCTGCATATTCGCCAATTACACTGTCTGTTTTTGCAATCATCTGATCTACAAAGTCTTCCAAGGATACGTCTTTATAGTAATCATAGGTTGCTGGGAACAGGTATCCTTCCAGCCGATATCTTACACCTTCTGCTTCTGCTGCACTTCCAAGCAAATCCGGATATTTGGCAAGCATTGCATTGAAGTAGTCTTCGTTCTGCATCAATGCAATAAAATCATCTTTTTTGTAATCAGTATTTTCTTTTATTGCATCTCCGATTTTATCAATATCGTATCCTTCAGGAACAGTTACTTTCCCGTCAGCGATCTGCATTGGTTCCGCTGTTCCGCCTTCTCTAAGCAATCCGCCTACTTCATCCAATGTCATATTTGGAGCCATTTGATAATAACCGGCCTGAAAATCTGCTAAATTCTTAAACTTAATATAGTAGTTAAAAACCATTCCGCTTTTAATTACTTTATTTTCCTCAAGAATAGCAGCAATTTGCTTATTTGAAGAACCAGCTGGAATATAGACCTGTACTAGATTATTGTCGTTTTTATCTAATGGCTGCAGCCCTTCATCTACATATTTATAGAAGGTAAATCCAAAAATTGCAATCACTAAAATCAAAACAGAAATTACCAACAGCACAATACGATTTACTAGGCGATCTTCTTTTTTCCGGGTGCGTTTGAAAGAATCCGCTCTGTTGTCTTTATTTTCAGAAGTACGATGCTGCTCATCGTCATTACTGTTATTTATTGGTTGTTGCTCAAATCCCTGTGAAGCTTCTACTCTTGAATAGCTTTGAGGAGCTTCTTGTTGATTAGACTCCCAATCAGATGAGCCAGAGGTATTTACTTGAGAATGCTCCTCACTCTGATTCTGATATTCATTTCCAGAAGAAGACATGTGATCATCCTCACTGCCGTCAACTCTCATCGAGCGTAGAATCTGCTCTTTGAAGGAAGAATCAGAATGATCTTGATTATTTTGGTTATCGTTTGCCAAAATTAATCCTCCTTACTTTCTACATAACTTCTATTAACTCCAACCATTATACATGAAAGTCTTTAAAAATTAAACTTTTTTAGAAAATTGTCTGATAACTTATAATTCTTTTACAATTTTAGATGAAAAAAAAACAAGATAGGAAAATTACTCTCCCTGTCTTGTTAAATAACCGGTCATTATCCCTTATTCAGCACTTAATGCCGCCATTGTAATATAGTTGTATGGTTGATTAAAGTGCGGCAGGAAGAAGATATCCAACAATTTCAGCTTATCAATTGTTACACTTTCCTCCACCGCCAGCGAGAACATATGAATTCCCATTGAAATGTCTGTGTAAGAGGCCATTTGGGCACCAACTACTCGACGGGATTCTTCTTCATAAACGATACGGATTTTCACTGTATTGTTTTCTGACATAAATCCTGGTTTTTGTGTATCTTCAAATTCTGTATATTTCACTTTAAATCCGGCTTTTTCAGCTTCCTGAACAGTCAGCCCTGTAGATACCATGTTATAGCCGAAGATGGAAATTCCGTTCGAACCCTGTACACCAATTGCTTCAAGAGGTGTGCCTGCAACATTATGCGCACCGACAATGCCTGAACGAACCGCATTTGTTGCCAAAGCAATATACGTTGTATCTTGAACTGCGTTGGAATAAATAGTTGCACAGTCTCCCACAGCATATACGTCTGGATCACTTGTCTGCTGATGATTATCCACCAAATATGCGCCATTGATAAACAGCTTCAAATGATCTTTGCCAAGCTGATTATTTGGCTTAAAGCCAATTGCGTTAATCACCAGATCAACCGGATATTCCCCTTTGTCTGTCACAATTGCTTCTACTTTGTCTGTCCCCTTATATTCTTTTGCCAGTTCATTGTAATGGAGTTCAATCCCATTGTCTGACAGCACCTTATCCATATCGTCTGTAAACCATTTATCATAGTAATTAGGCAGACACCGTTCTTCTGCATCGAATAAAAGAACATTTTTTCCACGGCGTTTCGCTGCTTCTGCAATTTCCACTCCGATATAACCTGCACCAATGACTGCAACAGTATTAATTTCAGATTGCGCCATAGCTGCATCTACTGTCTGTCCATCCTGAAAAAGCTTTAAGAATTCAACATTTTTTAAATCTTTTCCCGGAATATTGGGAGAAATAGGTGCCGAGCCTGTTGCCAAAATAACTTTATCGTAAGTTTCAGCAAATTCTGATCCATCCTTTTTCTTACAGTAAACAACTTTTTTATCAAAATCAATTTTATCAACCGTTGTTTCCATATGAATGGTTGCACCTTTAGCTTCAAACTCTTCTTTCTTCGTATAAAAAAGATTTTCATAAGAATCAATCTGACGACCTACCCAAAGAGCTGTTCCACACCCTAAATAACTCAAGTTTGTGTTCCGATCAATCATTACGACTTCCTGATCCTTGTAGTTGTCCAACAGTGTGTTTGCCGCTGCTATCCCTGCATGATTTGCTCCAACAATGATTGTTTTTGACATAAAAATCCCCTCCATTTCATAATAGGTACTGTTATTCCATTATACCGCAATGTAAGGGGTTACGCTCATCAAATTATCTAAAATTCCTCAAAAACTTTGAGAGATAGCGCACAAATTATTGATTTTTAGGAGAAACCTTCAAGTAAAGAAGGACTAAAAAAAAAATAATTTCAAAAAAAGGATATAATTTTCTTTAAATAGCTAGTAAAATAGAGATACTGTAAAAGGAGGAAATTAAAAATGAAACTAAAAAGAATTGGGTTAGGTATTCTAACTGCTGCCTTTGTTTTTACATTGGTCGGCTGCAGCAATGATCCGCAAAAAGAGTTTGTAGATGCACTATATTCTACAGAACAGAGTACATTCAATGCTGCAAAATTTGAAATGAGCATTGACAATATTGATTTTTCAAGTGATGAAGACGACAGTGCCTATACTGCCATGATGGTCAGTCAGTTGGAAAATATTACAGTTGACGGCAGTTATGCTTTGAATCAGGATGATGAAACAATGGAAATGGAGATGAACCTGAACGCTTTGGGTCAAACACTGCCATTACAATTTGTCATTCAAAAAGAGAAAATGTATTTATCTGCAAGCTTTTTCTCAGGTGCTGTAGATATAGCCAACGCACTACAGTACCCGATTGACATCAGTGCTTCTGATCTAAAAAAACTGGATGGCAAATATATTGATGTTGGTGAGGTCGGTTCAGAATTTACCGATGGTGCATCCAGCAGCTCTGACGTTGCTGCAGCTGCCGGCACAGTAAACGATAAAGAACTACAGGATAAACTGCGTAAATTGATGGAGTCATTTGATAAAAAGACCTTTACTAAAAAGGATGATGTAATTACACATATATTCACTAAAAAAGAGATCACTCAAATTGCAGAAGTAATTATGGAATCTTTGGAAGACAGCAAATCAGGAAAAACAGATAAGTCATCCGTTGATATTACGGAGATGTTCTCAGAAGGACTTGAAGACCTTTCTGTAGAACTCAGTATCAACACAAAGAGCAGTGCGATGTCTTATAAATTTAATATGGTTATTAAAGACGAAACTACAGATATGGACTTGACTCTGTCCATGAAAATGACTCCTCAAAAAAATACTGAAAAAATTAGTGTGCCTTCTAAAAAGAATGTTCTGACTACGGATGAATTTGATGCGATCATCAGCTCTATTTATGGTTCTGCTATGGGAAGATCAGCTGATTCAAGTTACTACGATGACCTCTATGGAGATCTTTATGAAGATGAAGATTATGCATTTACCGACGAGGAATTTGACCAGCTGATTGAATCAATTGAGATGTATCCTGAAGAAATTACACAGGAGGATGCCGATGAATTGCGGGACAGCGGTTCTCTGATTTTCAGTAAAGATCAGATGAAACGCTTAAATGAAGCATTAGATAAGGCGTTACTATAAAGAGCATACAACAAAAAGACTGGCAAAGTCATATACAAACTTGACACAGCCGGTCTTTTTTCATTAAAATCTACAATTCTACATTTAGGAGACAAAATTTATTATAAAAAAACTGCGAGTTTTTAAAGCCGTCCGGAGGGCATTTCCAAATGAATACCACAGATTATTACGAAAAGATACAAAAAATACAAGTGCACAAGACCAGTGAGTTTCGGTACCAGAAATTTACTGCAATTTCCAATCAAATTTTTTCTCAGGAAAATAGTCTGGAGATTATCGTTGAGCTTTCAGAGAAACTGGCAGGAATTCCTACAGAACTGCTCCTACTGCAAAGTCTTCCACATTTTATGAATTTTACGTTTGATCATTACCAAAAGCTCTACCAGCTTCTGGAGAACAAAGAACTGGCTGTTTATCGTATTTCTCGTTTTCTGCTTACCTATGGAAATGCCAGTATGGAACAATTAGCATCCTTCGGTATGGATTCGAATATTACTATTCCCAAACCTGTTCATCTATTTTTAAGTAACAGTCAGACAACAGATGAGCATACAAAATTAAAAATGCTTTGTGCAATGCAAAATGTTTCGCTTACGGATGTATTAGCGTTCCAGAAGAAGCTTGCAACGTACAAGTAAATTTTTTCAGTCACGCCCTAGTGTATTGACCGAATTAAACCTAAGTGATACTTTTAATCCAAGAAACGTGCAGCCAGCACGGGAGCAACTCGGCAAAAAATGCCGATTTCATCCCTAACTGGAGTCAAACTAGCTATAAAAATTATAGAAACAGCTGCTAAATCGAGTCAAATCAGCTGTAACGATCCTTGTAAAACAGCTGTTATTTCCCTTTGACACTTCGGAAATTCTTGACCATTCAATCTTTTCGTTTTTCACTAACTCAAACATAGCTCCCATCATTTCTTGATAAGAGAACTTTCTCCTACCAGATTGCTCTTATTTAACAGCAATAGAGTGGATGAATGTACGGACAAAACATTAGGGCGTGTCTGAAAACTCAAGCGGCGAATATTTTGATGATTTATATAGAACTCATCGTCATAAATACTCGCTTATGAACCACATAAGCTGCGTTTTCTTCCTTGATTTCAACAAAAATCACTGAAAAATTCGAATGCCACTAGCTTTTCAGACACGCCCTAGTTACTCATATAACTGCTTCGTTGAATATTTATTCTGCTTGAGACAGCCACTCATAAATCTTCAGCGGTGTTTTTGCCAAGTATATTGTTCCAGCCTTCATCAATTCTTCTGCATCCCCATAGCCGTAAAGCACGCCTAAGCCGGGAAGCCCGTTTTCTTCTGCTCCCAGAATGTCGTGCTCTCTGTCGCCAATCATTAGAGCCCTTTTTCTCTCAATCATCCCATTTTCCAGAGCATAATGAATAACATCTGCTTTTTTAGTTCTGCTGCTGTCCATACTGGCCCCATAAATCTCTTTAAAATAGCCTGATAAGTCAAAATAGTCTAAAATTTTTCTGGCAAATTCTTCCGGCTTAGAGGTAGCAACGTACAGCTGACAACCTTTATCCCGCAATGTTTCCAGCAGTTCCTGTACTCCTTCATACACAACATTTTCAAAAAGCCCTTTCTCTCTGAAATACTCGCGATAATACTGCACAGCTTTATCAGCATCTTTTTCAGTCAATTCAAATTTTTTTATAAAGGATTCTTTTAGAGGTGGGCCTATAAACGGAAATAATTCACTCTGTTTCGGTACTTCCATCTCCATTTTCTCCAGTGCATAAGTCACAGAATTCAGAATACCCTCTCCTGAGTCTGTCAGTGTACCATCCAAATCAAATAAAATCGTATCGTATTTCATTGGTTTCCCTCCTTTTTCTTTCTTATCCTAGCATACTTTTCATTAAGGAACGATATCAGCTCGAAAGAAAGTCGTATCAGTTGCTTTTATTCAGGTTAGCTCTTATACTTACTTTTAGTAAGTTCGTTATTTTTAATAAAAAAATACATTTGGAGGGTTTACCTATGGATACAAAAATTAGAGGATTACATCATGTTACTGCAATGACTTCAAGTGCTGAGAAAATTTACCGCTTCTTTACAGATATTTTAGGTCTGCGTTTAATAAAGAAAACCATCAATCAGGATGATATTGAAACCTATCACTTATATTTTACTGATGATTTAGGGAGTGCCGGAACAGATATGACCTTTTTTGATTTTCCCGGAATTGTCAAAGGAACAAAAGGAACAGATTCCATTTCAAAAACTTCATTCCGTGTAAAGAATGATGAAGCATTAAGCTATTGGATTGACCGCTTCAACAAACATAAGGTGGAGCATGGTGAACTGCAGGAACGCTTCGGCAGAAAATATGTAGAATTTGAAGATTTTGATGAACAGCGTTATCAGTTGATTTCAGACGAAAATGATCATGGCACAGCCCCCGGCACTCCATGGAAAAATACCGATGTACCGGTAGAGTATGCTATTATTGGCTTAGGGCCTGCTTTTGTAACCGTTGAAAATTTTGAACATATGCAAACCGTTTTAGTTGATGTATTGGATTTTCAGTTAACAGGTGCGGAAGGCAGCTTTCATCTTTTTGAGGTTGGCGACGGCGGTAATGGCGGCAGTATCATTGTGGAGCATCGGGAGGACCTGCCAAAAGCTTCACAGGGCTTCGGGAATGTCCATCACCTGGCATTGCGCGTTGCCGATGAAAGCGCACTGAAATTCTGGATCAATCGAATCAATCAGCTGAAATTCCCAAATTCCGGATTTGTGGAACGTTTCTATTTCCAATCCGAATACTTCATGGCAGCGCCTCATGTATTGTTTGAGCTTGCTACAGATGGTCCTGGATTTCTTGAAGACGAAACCTATGAGCATGCAGGAGAAAAATTATCCTTACCTCCGTTTTTAGAACCAAGACGAAAAGAAATTGAAGAGTTTGTACGACCTTTTGATACGTCAGATGCAAATACGCACAGATAAAAATTACAGAAAACAGCGAGGAGGAAGCCACATGCTTCATTTTCCAAGTAAGCAGCTTTCAAAGAAGCAGCAGTATAAATTTCTATCCGGCAGTATTATTCCCAGACCGATTGCCTGGGTTACTACATTGAACAATCAGACAAACGTTATCAATGCTGCACCGTTCAGCTTCTTTAATGCTGCATCTTCTGATCTCCCTTTAATGACTCTGGCTATTTTGAGAAAAGAAGGAGCAATGAAGGATACAGCCCGCAATATCTTGCAAAATGAAGAAATGGTAATTCATCTGATTGACCAACAGATAGTAGAACAAATGAATCTGACAGCAGCTTCTTTACCTCCAGATCAAAGTGAACTGGCAATGAATCAGATCAAAACAACACCCAGCCGTTCCGTTTCAGTTCCGGCCATTAAAGCTGCACGCTTAAGGATGGAGGCCAGACTTTATCAGCATATTCCTCTGAAAAATCGTGAAGGCAAACCAATCACTGATCTGATTGTCGCAGAAGTAACAGATTTTTATTTTGATGAGACATTATTTGACAGTGAAAAAGAGTATGTACTTCCCGAAAATTTCCACCCCATTGCACGGCTGGCCGGCAGCAGCTATGCAGAACTTGGAGAAATTTTTGATATAGAAAGACCAAAATAAAAAGAAGAATGGCAGGCAAACTCATCTGTCATTCTTCTTTTTTTGCTGTTTAACTGCGCATAATCTCTGGGCGCAAATCCATAATTTCCACATGTCCGTCCAGTAATCCGCTGGAGCTGTTCAATTTCAGCACCTGCAGTCGCTTATCCAACTCCAGTGTCATTTCTTCATCAAGATATCGTTTGGAATACTCTTTGACAGGAATTTCTCCTATCGTACTGTCGATCACTGTATCATAATCTTTTTTTGACTGGTCCTTGTCTATAATAAGAAAACGGAAACTGGTGTCCAATGAACAAATGCCTACTTTTGAGTATTCTCCCACGCCGTCATTCATATCCAAAAGAATTTCTCCATCGCCTCTATACTGCAGCTTTGCCTGTGCCTCGTCTGTCATTTTTAAAAACATTATTCTCCACTCCCCTCTGCTCTTATTTTAGCACCTCCCATAAAAAATACCGATTAGTCCGCTCTTCTATTTTACTGTTCTAGGATAGCTTCCGGCTTGATGCTCTCTAGCCAGTTTAATATAGTATTCTGCATTTTCTTTATTTTTGGCAATCTCTTCTTCTGTTAAAGTACGAATCACCTTCGCCGGCCGCCCGAATGCCAAAACACCTTCTGGAATAACCGTTCCTTCTGTTACCAGCGAGCCTGCTCCGATTAAACTGCTTTTTCCTATTACAGAGCCATTCAATAAGATACTGCCCATTCCTAGCAGTGCTCCGTCCTGTACTTCACAGCCATGAAGCATACACTGGTGCCCTACGGTAACATACTCACCTATTCGAACAGGAAAATTCGGATCAACATGAATAACTGAACCATCCTGAATATTACTGCCTCTGCCAATTGTTATTGTTTGATTATCCCCTCTTAAAACCGCCTGATACCAGATACTGCTATTCTCACCCAGCTGAACATTGCCGCAGACATCTGCACTGGCTGCAATAAATCTTTTTTCTTTTGTCATACAATCTCCTCTTTTCTATCCCCAGTATAGCAAATTCAGAAAACCTGCTGTATAAGAAGTGCTTCACGAGCTCGTTCAGCTTTCAAGAAATAGCCGCTCGAGAGATTATAGCGATAATTTTTTGAGCCTTATTGCCAAAGAGAGCTAGCTAATGAAGCTAGACAATGTTGGGTTTACTTTCTCAATAACTTTTGATACTGCTGATTTTACAACTACAAAAAAATTATACTGCTCTTTAACTGCAAAAAAAGATTCCCGTCAGCTGACTATTTTCAACTGCCGAAGAATCTCATACTTTAACATTTTTATTTATTAATCATAGTCCCCGTCTTCAGCAAACTGGCTGTTATAGAGCTTTTCATAAAAGCCGCCCTTCTCCAGCAGTTCATAGTGGGTTCCTTTTTCAATGATTTCTCCTTGATTCATCACCAGAATCAGGTCTGCTTCACGAATAGTAGACAGCCTGTGTGCAATGACAAAGCTGGTTCGTCCCTGCATAACCTTATCCATTGCTTTTTGGATCAGCGCCTCCAGACGAGTATCCACAGAACTGGTTGCTTCATCCAAAATCAATACCTTTGGATCTGAAATCACTGCCCGAGCAATAGTCAACAGCTGCTTTTGTCCCAGTGAAATATTGTCTCCTTCGGCATTAATCTCCATTTCATAGCCATCCGGCATTGTACGGATAAAATGATCAACATTCGCTGTTTCTGCTGCATCAACAACTTCATAGTCTGTTGCATCCAGCTTTCCAAAGCGTATATTGTCTGCAATCGTTCCTTCATACAACCATGCATCCTGCAGTACCATCCCAAAAACTGAACGGACATCACTGCGGTTCATGGCTTTAGTATCAATCCCATCAAGCTTGATTGCCCCTCCATTTACATCATAAAAACGCATCAAAAGATTAATCAGCGTTGTTTTACCCGCACCTGTAGGACCTACAATCGCTACGGTCTGTCCTGCTTTTACTTCAAAATTCAGATCTCTTATCAAAGGCTTTGCAGGATCATAACTGAAGCTGACATTTTCAAACGTCACGTTTCCTTTAACCGGCTCTGGAAGAGCTGTATCATGATCGTTAAGTTCTTCCTCTGATTCATCCAGAATCTCAAAGACACGTCCTGTCGCTGCCGAAGCACTCTGTAAAGCAGCAGAAAGCTGAGTAATATTCCCCATTGGCTGACTAATCTGCCAAATATACTGAATCATCGCCTGCAGCTGTCCTACAGCAATAACTCCCAAAATAACATCTCTGCTTCCCATCACAGCGATAACAATATATGTCGCATATGCTGTCAACTGAACGAGCGGCATCATTAAACCAGAAATAAACGTCGCTTTAAAGCCGTAGTTTTGCAGATTTTCATTGACTTTTTTAAATCCATCCAAGGTCTGTTTTTCTCGTCCATACAATTTTAAAATACTGAATCCAGTCATATTTTCCTGAACATAACCATTTAAATCGCCCAGCGCATTTTGCATTCCCTGAAAGTATTTCTGTGAGATTCCAACGATTGTTCTTGAAATAAAAATAGATAATGGAATCATAATTATGGAGATTAATGCCAGTCGAATATTAATGTAAAACATCATTGATACTGCCATGATGATTCCCAAAACTGCTGATACGATATTGATAAAGCTCTGCTGAAGTGCATTACTGACCGCATCCACATCATTAGTCACCCGTGAAAGAATGTTTCCCTGCTGGTTTTTGTCAAAATAAGAAACTGGCAGACGATTGATTTTTTCATCAATATCTCTGCGTAAATCTCTCATCGAATGCTGAACTACTGCTGCCATCAAAAATCCTGAAAAAAACTGGGTAATACAGTAGCCGATACCAACAATTAAAATCCAAATCAGACACTGAAAGACATAAGGAAAGTTTACTCCCTCTCCCTCAGAAAGATTTCTCGCTATTTCTGTTATAGGCAGTCCTGAAACATACGGCATTGCCGCATTCAGTGCTACTGTCAGAATAGTAAAGACAATGACCAGAATAAATGTTGCTTTATATGGTCCAATATATCTCCCTAAGCGTTTGATGGAAGAAAGCCCTTTTTTCATGCTAATTCCTCCTCTGACAATTGAGAAGCCGCAATATCATAATAAATCGGGCACGTCTCAAGTAATTCTTTGTGCGTTCCCATTCCCACAATGTTTCCTTCGTTCAATACTATAATCTTGTCTGCGTGCATAATCGTTCCTACTCGCTGTGCAACAATCAGAACAGTAGAATGAGTCGTTTCTTTTTTCAGCCGGGCGCGAAGCTTTGCATCCGTCTGATAATCCAACGCTGAGAAGCTGTCATCAAAGATATAGATTTCCGGATCTCGAATCACTGCCCTGGCAATAGACAGCCGCTGCTTCTGACCACCTGAGAAGTTTGCGCCTCCTTCTGAAAGGAGTTCATCATAGCCCAACTGCTTCTGAGAAATAAAATCAGCCGCCTGAGCAATGTCTGCCGCACGCTCCATTTCTTCCATAGAAGCATCTTCTTTACCATATCGAAGATTTTCAGCAATGGTTCCTGTAAACAGCAGTGCTTTTTGCGGAATATAACCGATTTTTTCACGTAATGCACTGAGTTTGTAATCACGTACATCTACACCATCTATGAGTACCTGTCCTTCTGAAATATCATAAAAACGCGGAATCAGCTGAATTAGTGTTGATTTCCCGCTCCCCGTACTTCCAATAAAAGCAACTGTTTCTCCCGGTGAAGCAGTGAAACTGACATTGCGAATTACCGGACTTTGAGAGTGTCCGGGATAGGCAAATGTCACATCCTTAAATTCGATGCAGCCCTTCTTATCTGCTTCTACAATTCCCTGTTCGTTTTCCTTAATGTCAGGCGACATGTCGAATGCTTCCTGAATCCGTCGAGCAGAAACTGCAGCCCGCGGATACATCATAAACATGCTTGCAAACAGCATGAAAGAAAACAGTGCGTGGAATATGTATTCAATAAAAGCAATTAAATCCCCTATAGCCAAACTTCCTGTATCAATCTGCAGAGCTCCCTCCCAGATAATCAGAACCATCACGATATTAAACAGGAAAAAGAACCCCGGCTGAGCAGCTGCCATCAAACGAAACAGACTTTTGGAGCTGTTCGTGTACTCCTCATTGACCTTTTTAAAACGCGACTCCTCAAATTTCTCATTAACAAACGCTCGAATTACCCGTAAACCGGAAAGATTTTCTCTTAAAATACTGTTAATGCCGTCCAGATTTTTCTGCTGCTTATTCGACAACGGTTCAGAAACCTTCGCAATCAAAACCACTGCAACCAGCAAGACCGGCAACGCTCCCAGAACAAAAACCCCTAAAGAAGGACTGGTCCTGACAACCATAATCAGACTTACCGCAAACATCATCGGTGTCATAAAACCGATTCTCAACACGTTCCCCATAAACAGCATGATTTGATACGCATCATTGGTTGTACGTGTAATCAATGAAGAAACACCCAGTGTTTCATATTCATGATGAGAGAATGTCTGCACTTTTTCAAACAAATCATTACGAATATCCTGAACAATATTTGTCGTTATTCTGGCACCAAAATAACCCAGCATGATGTTCAGCGTCACGCCCACAATCGTGATGACCACCATTATAATTCCCTGATGCTTGACATAATCAAAGTCATTTTTCAGAATTCCCCGATCGATCATGCGTGCCAAAATTGTCGGCAGCCCCAATTCAATCAGTATAAACCCAAATACACAAATGAAATCCGCAAACAGCAATTTCTTATATCTCATTGTGTAATGCCACATCAATTTCAAGTAATCATCTCCCCCTCCAAATTTTAGTTCAGTTCTTCTACTATAGCATAAAAGGAACAACACGGTAAATCGTCCACACAAAGAAATTTAAACTCTTGCCATAAAAAGAACAACCTGCTCATGATCAAGCGGCTGTTTCGATAAAAGAGAGAAACATTTTTGCTGGTTTTCCTCATTTTTTTCGTTCAGTTCCTTTTGGTATTTTCTTATTGTTTCTTACATAAAATCCCGTTAGTCCCCCATTTTTTTAGCGGTCTATTTCTTAAATTACTGCCAAATATTCGGAGTACTTTCTATACTTCTGACTGGTTCTGTGATAAAATATCAATAATTGTTGTTCACACAACACACTGAACGGTTGAATTTCTTTTGCACATAATAAAATGAAGTGACTGCTAGACTTCATTCATCATAAACTCCATGTTTTTGATGGTTAAATATTTGTCAGGGTGGAGCCCCACCTCATTTTGTTGTGTAGACATTTCACACAGAAATCAATAAATAAACTTGCACAGGCAAGTACAGAGGAGAATAATTATGATATACAAAGTTTATTATCAAGAAACAAAAATAAGAAATCCTAAAAGAGAGGATACAAAATCAATTTATGTTGAAGGGGACAATGATGTTGTTGTCCGCCAGCTAGTTGAAGATAATACGCCTTACAACATCGAATATGTCCAGCTGCTTGAAGGAAATCATCTAGCTTATGAACAAGAACACGCCGAATTTAAATTAACGGAGTTTTAAGCTATGAAAGTAAATATTAAAAATAACGAAACCGGTGTCTTCGGTATTGGCGGACTTGGAGAAATCGGAAAAAATACTTATGGCGTACAATTTCAGGATGAAATCATTTTGATTGATGCCGGAATTAAATTCCCGGAAGATGATCTGTTGGGAATCGACTATGTTATTCCCGACTATAGTTATATCATCCAAAACCTGTCAAAGGTTAAAGCACTGGTCATCACTCATGGACACGAAGACCATATTGGCGGAGTTCCTTACTTGTTGAAGCAGGCAAATATCCCAGTCTATGCAGGTCCTTTAGCTTTAGCTCTAATTACCAGCAAACTGGACGAGCACGGTTTATTGAGAGATGCTGATCTTCATGAGATCCATGAAGATACAGTAATTCGCTTCAGAAAAACATCTGTGAGCTTTTTTAGAACAACGCATAGTATTCCGGATGCATTAGGTGTTGTTGTCAAAACACCTTCTGGAAATATCGTTGCGACCGGCGACTTTAAGTTCGATTTTACTCCTGTTGGAGAACCTGCAAATCTGCATCGTATGGCAAAGATTGGTGAAGAAGGTGTTCTGTGTCTGCTTTCTGACAGTACAAACGCTGAAATTCCAACCTTTACTAAATCAGAAAAAACCATTGGTTCGTCGATTCAAAAGATTTTTGAAAAAATTGAAGGCAGAATTATATTTGCCAGTTTTGCTTCAAATATTTTCCGGCTTCAACAAGCTGCTGATGCAGCTGTCCGGACCGGCAGAAAAATTGCTGTTTTTGGGCGCAGTATGGAAAATGCTATTGCTAATGGTGAACGTCTAGGCTATATCAATGTCCCTAGAGGAACGTTTGTAGATGCTTCTCAGCTGAATCAGCTGCCGGCAAATGAAACGATGATCTTATGCACAGGTTCTCAAGGAGAACCGATGGCGGCATTAAGCCGTATTGCAAATGGAACTCATAGACAGATTTCCATTCAGCCCGGAGATACAGTGGTCTTTTCAAGCTCTCCTATTCCAGGAAATACTACTAGCGTTAACCGTTTGATTAATCTGCTTTCCGAAGCAGGTGCTGAAGTAATTCACGGAAAAATAAACAATATCCATACTTCCGGACATGGAGGACAGGAAGAACAAAAACTGATGCTTCGTTTAATGAAGCCGAAATTCTTTGTACCTGTTCACGGTGAATTTAGAATGCTGAAAATTCACGCTTCTTTAGCTGAAGATGTAGGTATACCTGAAGAAAATTGTTTTATTATGGAAAACGGCGATGTACTTGCACTAACTGCTGATCAGGGCCGCATGGCAGGTCACTTCAATGCAAGTGATGTGTATGTAGATGGCAACGGCGTCGGAGATATCGGCAACATTGTTCTGAGGGATCGGCGAATTCTTTCAGAAGAAGGACTGGTACTTGCAGTTGCAACGGTCAACGTTAAGAAAAAAGAGATTCAGGCTGGTCCTGATATCCTGTCCCGCGGCTTTGTTTACATGAGAGAGTCCGGCGATTTGATTAACGAAGGACAGCGTCTTCTGTTCCATGCAATGCGGGATGCCTTAAAAGATGACAATTGTACAGAGGCAAAATTATGCGATGCGATCACTGCAACTTTACAACCTTATTTATTTGAAAAAACAGAGCGCCATCCAATGATTTTACCAATGATCATGATGGTTGAAAATTAACTGGTACTTTGCAAATAACAGTACAATCCCCGAAACTGCGAAAACTTGAAAAAGTTTAACAGGTTTCGGGGATTTTTATTTTGAAGCTGAGCCGTTCAAACCCAGTTGATCCTTGTGTGAGCCTGTTCTTACTAATCTGAAGCTAACTGTAGCTTTTCTGCTTTTAATTGATACATCAATAACCAGTCCAGTATGATCCTGCATTTTCTAACTCCTATAAAACACTAAAGTGATTCATTATCTCTGTATTTTTCCAGCAAGTTCTTTTGAGTTCGGAGACAATCAAAGTCTTTTTCAATTTAAGAATTAAAACTCCTCCCCCTCTGATCATTTCTATTTTTAATCCTGAAAATTTCTGTTAAGAATTCAAAAAAACACCCGATTCAAAAGAACCAGGTGTTTCGAATGGTCAATTATTGTTTTTCAACGTTTACTGCTTGAGGGCCGCGATCTGAATCTTCCACATCAAAAGTTACTGCTTGACCTTCTTCTAATGTTTTGAATCCGTCTCCTTGAATTGCTGAAAAATGTACGAATACGTCGCTGCCATCTTCGCGAGAGATAAATCCAAATCCTTTTTCTGCGTTAAACCATTTTACTGTTCCTTGTTCCATTAACCGTTCCTCCTCGTGCTTAAGCACTGAAATAATTGTAACTTTGCCCGTCTACGATAGAGGATTTTATCTAATAAAAACTCCTATACTGTCCCAAACAAGATTACAAGTACATTTTACACGCGCCCCTATATTTTTGCAAGAAATCTAATTATCTCCCTTCAAAAAATTTTCCTCCCGCATGCTGATATATTCATCATGTCCAATGATAATGTGATCCAGTATCTCAATTCCCATCATTTCTCCACATTCCTCCATCCTTTGAGTAAAATGAATATCGCTTTGTGAAGGGGTTGGATTTCCACTCGGATGATTGTGTGCAAGTACGATACGGGCAGCTGAATACTTAACCGCCCCTTTAAAAACTTCTCTGGGATGTGCAATACTCTGATTTAGTGATCCCTTGAAAACCGTCTCCTGCCGCAGGACTTCATTTTTTGTATTCAGGTACAGACAGACTAAATGCTCTTGTTGAAAATCTCTCAGCTCATAAATTAGATTTTGAGCGATCTGATAGCTGGAGGATATTTTCCCATATTTCATCTGATTGCTTTGCTGCAAACGATAACCAAATTCAACAGCCGCACGCAGTTCAATTGCTTTGACTTTTCCAATTCCCTTAATTGACATCATTTCGTGCAGCGTTGCATTTTTTAATTCATTTAAATGCCGAAAATGATTCAATATTGTAGAAGACAGCTCCATCACATTTTGTTCTCTCGAACCCGTTCTTAATAAAATCGCCAGCAGCTCCTGGTTGGAAAGAGCCTTTTCACCAAAAGCCTCCAACCGCTCTCTGGGCAAACAATCTTCCGGCATCTCATGAATGAACAGCCTTTTTTCTTCCATAAAAACAGCTCCTTTACGTGGTCTCATAAAGATACGCAAAAGAGCTCTTCATTTATTTGTTTTTCAAATAATTGGGTACATCCAGCAGACTGTCAAAGATTTGCAGCGCCTTCCCTTTCAAATCTTCATCTGGCTGAAGCAGGTCCGGAATCATAATCACCGGAATTCCAGCAGCATACGCAGCGTTCACTCCATGAGAAGAATCTTCCAGCACCAGTGTCTTTTCCGGATGCGTTCCCAGAAAGCTGACAGCTTTTTGAAAAATTTCCGGATCTGGCTTGGCTCTGCTGACATCTTCAGCTGAGACAATTCGATGAAACCGGTCACGAATTCCGGCATTCTCCAACAGTAATTCAATGGCAGGACGAACATTGCTTGAAGCAACCAGCTTGGGGATATTGCTTTCTTCAAGAAAATCCAGCAATTCAAATACCCCCTCTTTCAGCTGTACCTGTCCGGATTCAAACATGCTGATCGTATCCGCATAAGAACGGCGAATGAATTCATCAACTGTTTCCCGTCCAAAGTCCTGATAAATACGATGATAATTTTCCCAAACCTCTTCATCGGAAACCCCTAAAAATTGAAGATACAATTCCTTCGTGTAGGGAAAGCCCATTTCATCTGCAACCTTCTGTGAAGAGTCATAATAAATCATCTCCGTATCGAACAGCAAGCCGTCCATGTCAAAAATAACTCCATCAAATTTGTTCATTACTTCCTCCTATTGTCAATAATAATTCACGTACCTGTGAAACAAAATACAGAGAGCCCGTCACCAGCAGCATATCTTCATTAGTCATTTTTTCCAATATTTCCCCCATGCCAAACTGCCAAAGAGAAACAATATCTGTTTTATCATCTGTATATTTCTCAAACTTATCCAAATTCATGGCCTTAGGATATTCGAATGTGGTCAAATATAAATGAGTGTTGGGCACATTCTTCAACACCTTAATCATTTGATCGGTATTCTTTGTTGACAATGCTGAAAACAAAATATGAATGGAACGACCTTTAAATTCCGTTTTCAGATTCTCTACCAGACGCTTCATCGCATGATCATTATGGGCACCGTCCAATACAATCAACGGTTCATCACTGATTTTTTCCATTCGAGCCGGCCATTTTGCGTACAGCAAGCCCTGTCGAACGGTCTTTGCTTGAAAAGGCTGCCCGGTAAGCTGACAATAAATAGAGAACAATTCAATTGCTACACCCGCATTTTCCGTTTGATGCTGACCAAGTAACGGCGTCTTGAGCTTTTGAATCTTACCATGTTCTCCAATAAAGCTAAAGACTTCACCCCAGTCTTTATCAGAATGTACATATTCGATTGAATATTCCTGATTAAAACGGTAAATGGGGGTCTGCTTTTCTTTTGCTTGTTTTTCAATAACATTCAATGCTGCTGCTTCAATATTTCCAGTTACAACAGGAATATTATTTTTTATAATTCCGGCTTTTTGAAAAGCAATTTCTTCAAGCGTTTCACCCAGAATCTCTGTATGATCCATCCCAATCGTAGTAATACCTGTTAAAATCGGCTCAACAACATTGGTACTATCCAGTAAACCGCCCAGTCCAACTTCTATAATTGCAACATCTACTTTCTGATCAAGAAAATAATCGAAAGCCATCGCAGTTAATGTTTCAAACTCGGTAATCCCGCTTATTTCATCTTGTTTATCCATTTCCTCAACTAGCGGCTGATATTTTTCAACATAATGAATCAGCTGTTCATCTGGAATCCCTTCGCCGTCAATGGCAATTCGTTCATTAAAAGCTTCAATGTAAGGAGACGTAAATGTCCCTACGGTAATTCCGGCTTCCTGCAGCAGACAACGCAGATAAGTCACTGTAGATCCCTTTCCATTTGTCCCGGCAATATGAATTGTCGGAACCTTTCTATGCGGATTATTCACTCGCTCCAAAAGAGCCTCCACCCGTTCCAGTCCAGGACGTGAGCCAAAGGGTAGACGACTGTGTATCCATTCAATTGCTTCTTCACTATTTATTGACATTTTTGTCACCTCACACCTTCTATTATAGCGAAAGCCTAGTTCGATTTCACTAATAAAGGCAATTTCTTGAAACAAATCAGTAAAATTACAGGGTTTACGTTATAACCCTCCTCCTACCTATTCATAACTAAAGAAATTCTTAAATTCTATAAAAAATATAGGCTCTTTCAGCAAATTTAGTTATTAAAAATCAGAATATGATAAAATAGCAATTGTCGGAACATGTCAATCTATTCCGGCTTATTGAAAAAAAGAAATTTTTCTTTTTTCTTTCAGAGTAAGAGTGCAGCTGAGGATGAAAGCCCTCATAATTTTTTGGAGAATCATTCAATATCATGCTAAACTGAAATACTGTGTTATCAGGATCTATCCGTGAACTCTCGCTCTAAATAAGTTAGACTTATCCTGCTGAACAATTATTCCTGTTGATAGGAAAATTTTTTTGCTTTGAGGTGATACAAAAATGAAAATAAAAGAAAATAGTTTGTTGATCGGAAGCTTCTTCGTCCCATTTACAATACTGATTGTTCTCTGGATTATTTTGGGTATTGTCCCATTCGGAAACAACAATCTTCTGGCAAGTGATTTAGGCAGTCAATATCTGCCGTTTCTGAGCAATTTTAAATCATTCGTTGAAGAAGGCAATTTGACCTTCTATTCTTTTTCCAACGGAATTGGCGATACTATCTTCCCGTTAAGCTCTTATTATTTATTAAGTCCATTTAATTTACTGACCTTATTCTTTCCGCATGAGCAGCTGCCGGTTGCGATTGTCTGGATCATTACGTTGAAAATTTCATGTATCGGTATGAGTATGTTCTACTACTTGAAAAAGACATATATTGAAGTTTCTCCTTTTACGTGGATTTTCTCAACAGCATTTAGTCTTTGCGGTTTTACAGCCGCCTACAGCATTAACTTCATGTGGCTGGATATTTTGATTTTATTTCCGCTTCTCGCATTAGGCCTACAGAAGCTCTGGCAGGAAAAAAGAGTGACTCTTTATGTCACCATTCTTTTTCTGTCGATTTTCACTAATTACTATATGGGATACATGACCTGTATCTTTGCAGTCGGCTACAGTATTTATCTGTATCTTAAATTGAGTGCCGCACCTTCTATTCTTGGTTTTATAAAAGAAGGAAAAATCTTTTTCATCTCTTCTTTCCTGTCAGGAATTTCAACAAGTTTTATTCTCCTTCCTGCACTGGAAGGGATGATGCAGACGAAAAAGACAGATTTCAATCTGCTGACCTTTCTGCCTTATCCTAAGTTTGGTCTTTCTTTCTTTTCACAATTCGGGATAGGCTCTGTTGATTTTAATTTAAGACTGGAACATCTTCCAACAGTATTTTCAGGAATTTTAATCGTCCTATTATTCCTTACCTACTTTTTACTTCCTTCCATTCCGAAGAAAGAAAAAAAATTGTCGCTCTTTCTCATTTTATTTTTATTTCTCAGCTTTTGGATTGAGCTTATTAATACAGTCTGGCATATGTTTCAAAGTCCGGCAGGGTTCCCTTATCGAAATACATTCATTTTCAGTTTTATTGTGATCAAATTTGCTTATGAAGCATTCCTTCGTTTACAGACAGATGAAAAGCTGCCATTGAGTGCTCCGCTGATTTACACAATCTGTCTCATGGGCGGCTACAGTGCACTTTTCCTATTTAACAAGAATTTTATTTTTTCCTATAGTTATTCAGTTATTTCATTGGTCCTGATCTGGCTTTATTATGTACTGCTTAATCACAGACAAAAGGCTGAAAAAGGAACAGCTTTATGGAAAATCTTCGGAATACTGTTAACTGTATCAATTTTTATGGAGCTGGGGCTAAACTATTGGATATCGGTAAAAGAAATTCCTTTTGGCAATCAGCAAGCCTTTGAGCAAAACTATAAAAAACAAGCTGCTATTTTAGCAGCACTGAAAAAGAAAGACTTTGAACGCTTCAAGCAAACTATTATCTCTGATGAAGCAGGATATACTGAAAAAACCAATGGCTATAATGACTCCATTCTTTACGGCTATGCAGGTGTATCCAGCTATACGTCCACTTTGCACTCTGACACTCAGGATATGCTGAACGATTTGGGGTTATATCAGAAAAACGATCGCAGAATTGCCTATGTGGATGACTCGCAGGTAGTGAACTTTTTACTTAACGTTTCCTATCAGATTACTCCTTTTGAAAATACATTCAGAGAAGCTGTTTCAATTGACGGTCAGACTGTTGGCTATAAAAATCCTGAAGCTGTCGGCATGGGCTTCCTAGTTTCTGAAGAGTTCGCAAATGTTCAGTTAATGGAAGATGAACCGATCATAAATCAGGAAAATCTTCTTCAAGCACTTAAACCGGAAGCAGAAAATTACTTTAAACCTGTTCAGAAAACGAATGAAACCATTTCGCCAGATGAAAAAACAGTACTGTTGGAAATAATAACAGCAGCTTCCGGTGAACTCTATTTTTACCTTCCAAATGTTTCATGGTCCTCTACTGAAAGCTTTTCTGTCAACGGCAAGAAGATTGAGCCTAATGTCTATATCAAAACAAATCAATTGTTTAACTTAGGCTACTATACTAAAGGTGATAAAGTTACACTTACTCTCAAAAGTCGTAAGAAGATAAATCTTGAAGACATGGAGCTTGTCAGTCTAGACCAGCGAGCTTTCGATGCAGTGATTGCTTCAAAACGAAATAAAGCCATTGACTTGCGTTGGACAAAAATGGGTGAGCTCTTTGGGAATATTTCCGTTAAAAACGAGGATCAGCTGCTCTACCTTTCTGTTCCACATGATAAAAACTGGCTGATTAAATCGAATGGCAAGGCTGTGGAACAGATACCAGCCGCCGGCAATCTAATGGCAATCCCTCTAAAAGAAGGGACACATTCCATCGCAATGGTTTATCGTTCGATGAGCTATTACTATGGCTTGATCATTACTTTTGCAACAATTTTCAGTTTCCTGTTCTTCCGTTACTGGCTCTATATCAAGAAAAAAAGAGAACTGAATAAGTGTTAAAAAAACAGGGACTGTGACAATAGTCCGTCCTCAAAAAGAAAACACGCTCGATTTTGGCAATAATCATCAAAATCGAGCGTGTTCTTTCTTTTTTACGTGTCTTCCTCTCCATATATTTTCCCAATTTCCTCAAATTTAGTGCCATTAGTGCCAAGCCAATGTCAATCTTCGCCCCTTGTTTCCCTCGTAAGTGGAAACGATGGAATGCCAATTGAGCCTTTAGATGACCAAATACAGGTTCGACATCGATTTTTCGTTTCCTATGTTTCTGGAATATATTGTTCTATATCTAATGGTAAAGTTGTTTGATTAATGGTATAATTTTTAAACATAAGGCACACTCCTTTTTGGTTGAGTTTAGTCACTTTAATCTTATAAGGTCGTGTGCTTTTTGTATACCTTAAAATCAAAAAAAGTGGGGCAATAATCAGATTTTTTTCTGACTATTGTCCCACACTCCTGTTTTTTGTCTTTTATTGAATTGTTTTTAACTGCTCAATTCTTTCACGAACTGTTTTTTGTTTTTCCAGATAATCCTTTTCTTTTTCTTTTTCTGCCTGAACCACATCTTCAGGCGCATTACCAACAAATCGTTCATTGGACAGCTTACCCTGGACCCGTGTTACTTCCTGATTCCATTTCCCCAGTTCCTTCTCAAGGCGAGCAACCTCTTCTTCAATATTAATCAGTCCGGCTAGCGGCAGATAGATTTCCACACCAGTAAGAATAGCCGACATCGCCAGCTCTGGAGCAGTAATCTCACTGCTGATTGTCAATTCTTCAGGATTACAGAATCGCTCAATATAGTTTTTATTTTCAATTAGGAATCGATCTGCAGATTCATCAGCTGTCTTTATCAGCAATGTGATTGGTTTGGATAAAGGAGTATTCACCTCTGCACGAATATTTCGAACGGAACGAATCACTTCTTTCAAAACTTCCATTCCTTGAGCTGCCTTATTATCAGATAGCTCTTCATGCACAGTGGGATACTCAGCAACAACCAACGATACACCAATATGCGGAATTTTTTCCCAAATTTCTTCAGTTACAAACGGCATGATCGGGTGAAGCAAACGCAAAATATTATCCAGTGTATAGACAAGTATACTCTTTGTGGTCTGCTTTGCTGCTTCATTTTCACCATACAGAATTTCTTTGCTCATTTCAATATACCAGTCACAAAAATCATCCCAAATGAAATTATAAAGCAAACGACCGGCTTCCCCAAATTCAAAACGATCAAACAAATCGGTTACCCGAGCGATTGTCTCATTCAAACGAGTCAGAATCCAACGATCAGCAACTGTTTTTTCTCCGTTGAAATCAATGTCTTCAACCGTCATTCCTTCGATATTCATAATTACGAAGCGGCTGGCATTCCAAATTTTATTGATGAAATTCCAGGCAGCATCCATTTTTTCATAACTAAAGCGAACATCCTGACCAGGAGCTGAGCCGTTGGACAGGAACCAGCGTAAGGCATCTGTCCCGTACTTTTCAATAATATCCATCGGATCAATTCCGTTGCCAAGAGACTTACTCATCTTCCGCCCCTCTTCATCACGAATCAAGCCGTGAATCAGCGCATGCTGGAATGGACGTTCACCGGTAAACTCCAGACTTTGGAAAATCATTCGGCTTACCCAGAAGAAAATAATATCGTAGGCTGTTACCAGCGTACTGGTTGGGAAGTAACGCTGGTAATCCAAGCTCTCCGTATCCGGCCAACCCATTGTTGAAAACGGCCACAACGCTGAACTGAACCATGTATCCAATACATCTGCATCCTGTGTCCAGTTTTCACTGTCGGCAGGTGCGTCCATCCCCACATACATTTCTCCGGTTTCATTGTGATACCACGCCGGAATCTGATGGCCCCACCACAGCTGACGAGAGATTACCCAGTCATGAACATTTTCCATCCAGCGGGTAAACGTATTGTTAAAACGTTCAGGATAAAATTCAACAGCATTTTCAGTCTGCTGATTTTTAATCGCCTGATCTGCGAGCGGCTGCATTTTGACAAACCATTGCGTAGACAATCGCGGCTCTACAACCACACCAGTACGTTCCGAATGACCAACGCTATGCGTCATATTTTCAATTTTAATCAAACGATCCATTTCTTTTAAATCAGAAATAATCATTTTGCGTGCTTCAAAGCGGTCCATTCCTGCATATTTCCCCGCCAGTTCATTCATTGTTCCATCATCATTCATGACATTTACTCTAGGGAGATCATGACGATTCCCAACTTCAAAGTCATTTGGGTCATGAGCAGGAGTAATTTTTACCACACCTGTACCAAATTCCATATCTACATACTCATCAGCAATAATCGGAATTTCTTTATTCACTAGCGGCAGTGTGACCGTTTTTCCGATTAGAGCCTGATAGCGCTTATCTTCTGGATGAACTGCAACAGCCGTATCACCCAGCATGGTTTCCGGACGTGTTGTCGCAATTTCCACAACACCAGTTCCATCTGTCAGCGGATAGCTCATATGATAGAACGCACCTTGAATGTCTTTGTGTATCACTTCAATGTCGGACAGTGCTGTTCTTGCTTTCGGGTCCCAGTTGATGATATATTCTCCACGATAAATCAAGTTTTTCTCATAAAGCTTTACAAAAACAGTTCGAACCGCTTCTGACAATCCCTCATCCAATGTAAAACGTTCACGGCTATAGTCCAGTGATAAGCCCATTTTTGCCCATTGTTCACGTATATGAGAAGCATACTCTTCTTTCCATTCCCACACCTGCTCCACGAATTTTTCACGTCCTAGATCATAGCGGGAAATCCCTTGCTCTGCAAGCTTTTCTTCTACTTTTGCCTGCGTTGCAATTCCGGCATGATCCATTCCCGGAACCCAAACAGTATCATATCCCTGCATCCGCTTTTGGCGAATAATAATATCCTGCAATGCTGTATCCCACGCATGACCTAAATGCAGCTTTCCGGTAACATTTGGTGGAGGAATCACGATAGAATAAGGCTTCGCCTCTTTATTTCCATTTGGCTTGAACAAATCCTGATCCAGCCATTTTTGATAGCGTCCTTGTTCTATTTCTGTAGGCTGATATTTCGTAGGTAAATTATTTTCTTCCGACATTTGTATCTCCTTCTTTCTCTTCCTTTTAACGAATAAATCGATATTTCTGACAGGTAAAACAAAAAAGTCCTGAAACAGCGTTACTGTTTCAGGACGTATATGCTACGCGGTACCACCCAAATTGTATCTGAACTCTGTCAGACACCTCTTATTTGAGTGAGATAACGTTCACTACCCGAATAATTCTACTAAAATCGTTCAAATTATTGACTCACAAGCTACCTTCCTGCCAAATTCGTAAAGATCTTGCACCAACTGATCTTCTCTCTGAAATCCCTGCTGACAGTACTCCTCTTGTTCATCGTCTCAAGTAAATTTCTATTTTACCCAAACCTGTTTAATTCATGCTCTGGATTTATTTTACATGGTCTAAGCAGGAAAGTCAATCAGCTCAAGGCTTTGGCTTGCTCCAATGCTTCAGCATAATTCGGTTCTTCTGAAATCTCCCGGCTGATCTTTTCATAGGCTAGAGTTCCTTCTTTATCCACGACAAAAATTGCACGTGCAAGTCGACCCATTTCAGGAATAAACAAGCCGTAAGCTTCGCCAAAACTATTTTCAGTATCACGAAGCATTTCCATATCCACACCTTCTGCTGCACACCAATTGCTTTGTTCCTCTTTGGTATTGTTTGAAATCGTCAGAAACACCACACCTTCAGAAGTTCCGGCTTCCTGATTAAACCGCTTGGTTTGAATAGAACAGATTCTGGTATCAATATCAGGGACTACGCTGATCAAAACCGTTTTTCCTTCAAGCGCCGAAAGAGTGATTGCCTTATCCTCCAGATTTTTCAACGTAAAATCTGGCGCTTTTTCTCCAACTTTCGGCTGTACTCCAACAAGCTCAACTTCATTCCCTTTTCTCGTTACAATCATTTCAATTTCCTCCTAATAGCTAGTCTCTGCTTTAAAGTATAGAGGAACAACAGGAGGAACTCAAAATTACTGCTTATTTTGAGAATGCTGTATCAAAATAAATCAAAGTCTGCAGTTCAGTTGTCAGGTCAATATACTGGACATTTACATGTTTTGGTACATTTACACGGTCCGGTGCAAAATTCAGTATTGCAGTTATTCCGGCATCCACAATTTCATTAATTGCTGTCTGAGCATATTTGCTCGGAACAGTCGATATTGCAACAGTAATTCCCTGCTCTTCAATCGCATTTCTTAACTGGTCCATCGATTGAACACAGATGTCGTTTACCTTCTCTCCGACAATTTCATCATTTACATCAAAAGCACAAATAATATTCAAATTTTCATTTCGGCGAAAATTATTCTTAATCAAGGCTTTGCCAAGATTTCCACAACCAATCAGTGCAATACGTTTTTCTTCTGTTGTATTCAAAATTTCACTGAATACTTGAATCAGATAAGGCACATCATAACCATAGCCGCTTCTGCCAAGCTCACCCAGATGGGAAAAATCTCGGCGAATTGTTGCAGGCGGAATATGCACGATCTCACTAAATTCTCTTGATTTTATCCGAATGACACCTGAGTCATCCAGCATTTTTAAATATCGCAAATATAACGGTAAGCGTTTCGCTGTTGCTTTTGGTATTTTTTTTTCGTTCGACATTATTTCCATAATACTTCTCCTTGTTAACTTCTTCACATTCTAGTGTAACATCCATTAAGAAACTCAGCAACATCTTTGTGAAAAAAAGTAATTTTTTTTATAAAATCCAGTTTTTTCTTAACCTCTTCCTCATCCTATCATCAACCAATTCCCATTTACTTACAACAGTGGCTAAAATCCAGAAGATAGTTTCACAATAAGACGCGATTAGCTGGCGTGAAAAATAAAAAACAGTAAAAATCCGCAACTGATTTTTACTGTTTTTAAATACTATTTCTAAAATAAATGGCTGAACTACTTAGTCGTCTCTCTTGATTTATTTTTTACAGCAAATCAGAAAAATCGTCTTGCTCCTGCCGGTCCCTGCTGTCTGCTGTTATTTCACTAACTTTCAAGTTTGCAAGAGATCGCTCCATCAATCCAGTCACATCCAGACGTGCTTCATATGCCTGTGCTTTTTCAAGTTTAGGTCTGGTCTTAGGCTGTGGTGGAGCAAAAATTGTACAGCAATCTTCAAAAGGCTGAATGGCCAATTCAAATGTATCAATTTTTTCTGCCAGTTCAATAATTTCCGTTTTATCCATCGAAACTACCGGACGTATAATCGGCGTATTGGTCACATCGTTGATAGCCACCATGCTTTGCAACGTTTGTGAAGCTACCTGACCAAGTGACTCACCATTAATAATGACCAAACCATTCCGCATATCTCTTATGGCATCTGTCATGCGCAGCATCAATCTTCGCGTCACCGTCATCAGATATCCTTCTGGAACTACTCGCTTGATTTCTTCCTGTATTTCCGTGAAAGGAACTTCAATAAACTGAACATTTCCTGAATAGGGAGCGAGCTTTGCGGCTAAATCCTTAGCTTTTTGCAGAGCCTGCTCACTTGTGTATGGGGGGCTGGCGAAATGAACTGCTTCGATTTCCACTCCGCGCTTCATCGATAAATAGCCAGCAACAGGCGAATCAATACCGCCGGAGAGCATCAACATTCCTCTTCCACTTGTTCCTACAGGAAGCCCGCCAGCACCACGGATTGTTTCATAGGAAAAATACGCTCCTTCTCTGCGAATTTCCACACGAATATTAATATCCGGCTGCTTCATCTGTACTTGAATATCGGGGAACACCTCGAAAGCTGCACCGCCCAGTTCTCTGTTCAACTCATTGGAATCCAGTTCAAAGCTGTGGTCTGAACGCTTTGAAGTAATTTTAAAGGTTTGTCCCGGTTGATAAACTTCTTTGATAATTTCCTTTACCATTTCTTTTAGCGCAGGTACAGATTTTTCAACACGAATACTCGGCGAAAATGTCTGAATCCCAAAAACCTTTTCCAGCTTCGGAAGAATCAGACTGCTGTCTTCCCCATTTAACAACAGATGCATGCGATCTCTGTCCGCATGAATTTTCACTTCTGGAAAATCAGCCAGCACTCTTTTTACGTTCTGTGCAAGCTGCATGATAAATGATTTTCTATTTTTGCCTTTTGTCGAAAGTTCGCCGTACCTAACCATAATTTCTGAATAATTCACTTTTTTAAATTCCTTTCTTTAAACCATTACGTCCATTCCTGTAAAAAAGTATGTGCTAGTATCCCCTATCATAACGACTGATTGTTTTCACTGCATAGTAACTGAATAACCGGATACAGGATCATGATAATTTTCAGAAACAAAATCCCGTTCCACTATAACATAGGAGCAGGATTTTTCAAACGCTTATTTATACAGCTAGTTGAATCAACAAAAAATAAGGCAGGCATCTCAAACCAAAATGTGACTGAAAACTATAAGAGATAGCTGTATGCATACTGAAAAGGAACTTGCTTCTAAGCTTCTTTGAATGCTCGGCGCATAACTGAGAAGCACAAAAAAACTTCCCCCTACGCTTCTTCGAACGCTCGAATCATACAAAGACTGGAACACCGTTTATTCGGTTTTAGGGATCTCAGACATACTTTTGTCACAGTCCCCAAGGCTTTTCTAAATAGACATGTTTATATCGAAATCAAATAATACGAGATTCATAGATAAAAGGAGTTGTCACTTATTTAAGAGTATCTAATGAGACGGTATGCGTACTAAGAATGTAGCAACATTGTTCCTTTAAAAAGAGTTAGACCCTCTCTATTTTTTCGTAAACATTCATCATCAGAGTCTTCAGACATATCTTACTTATCCGTTAATTTTTGAAAACTTTTTATGCAGCTGATTGAAGATGACCATAAATTGTTCTGCCTCAGCCATTGTATTGCTTTCATCCAAGCTGATTCGTACAGCTGATGTTGCTTCTGCATCTGGAATATTCATTGCATGAAGTGTACTCCCGACCATTTTTTTACGACTAGAGCATGCACTTGTTGTGGAAATGTAAATTTGTTTTTCTTCCAATGCATGAACCAGCACCTCTCCCCGAATCCCTTTTAATGCAAAGCATAAAATGTGAGGAGCAAAATCCGAACTCTTTTCAGTAAAGAAACGAACATTGGAATACATTGCAAGTCCATCAATCAACGCATTACGAATTTGTTCAACTCGGTCTTTTCCTTCTTTATTTTTATCTAAATACAGCCGAAGTGCTTTTGAAGCTGCAACAATCCCTGCTATATTTTCCGTACCGCTCCGCTGATTATCTTCCTGACCGCCGCCTGTTAATAAAGGTGCCAGCTTCTTCCCTTTTTTCCAGTAAATAAAGCCCACTCCCTTAGGTCCATGAAATTTATGTGCTGAAAAAACAGCAAAATCCACTCTTGGTGTCAGCCATTCTAAGGTTGGGATCTTCCCCACAGCCTGAACTGCATCTACATGGAAATGAATCGTCGGATATTTTTCCAAAAGCGCACTGACTGCTTTAATAGGTTGTACACTGCCGATTTCATTATTGACCGCCATAATCGAAACTAAAATTGTATCTTTTCGAATTAGCTGTTCAAGTTTATCTATTTGAATAACCCCGCATTTATCTACTGGAATGACTGAAACTTCAAATCCGAGTTTTTCAAGCTGTCTGGCTGTTTCTGAAACAGCCGGATGCTCAATACTTGATATAATCAGATGCTTTCCAAAAGCCTGCTTTTCTACAGCTGTTCCTTTTAAAATCCAATTATCTCCCTCAGTTCCGCCACTGGTAAAAAATATCTCCGAATAGTCAACTGACAGTAGTTCAGCTACCTGTTTTCTTGCCTGCTCAAGTAATCGATGAGCCTGACTTCCAAGGTCATGCAGACTGGAAGGATTTCCAATGATCCGCTGACTGGTCTTCAGGTAAGTATCTAATACTTGAGGATAAATCTGTGTTGTTGCACTATTATCAAAATAAATCATTTATCTCTGCCCTTCTAAAAAAAGTCTTTTTAAATTATAGTCCTTTTAAATCTCAACTTCAATTATTCCTTTTCAGAACTGAATCATCTACGTTTCGTTATCATTTACCAAAGTTTACATGATAAGAAAAAGCAGGACATATTTATCTGTCCTGCTTCCTGCATTAAACTGCATCTAAATTTTTGAAGTAAATATCTTCGATCCGTCTGAATGCGCCCGGCTCTACTCTTTCAAGTGCTGTACCAATAATATCCAGTGCATCTTGATAGCGATAGTCTTTGGAGAATAAGTCTAAGGTGCGCTCCATTGCTTCGTTGACTGCTTCATTCGTATGACGGTAACGATTTGCATATTGCATCATCTGCTCAGTTAAAGCAGCAGAGTTCACAAGATCGTTCGTCTTTTTATCAAGCATTTCCAAATCTTCATTACATAAATCTGCAAGCTTATTAATTTCATCAATATTGATACGAATACGATTCAATGCTTTGCTCAGCTCTTCGATTCGGTCTGTCGCTACAAAGAAGAATTCAAGGTAATCAGTTGGCAGACCCGGCAGACGTTTCTTTTCAACGAAACGTTTCAGGTTGCGCAGACGAAACTCAAACTGATCCACTTTCTTCTGTGCCTCTTTCTCGCCTTTACGAAGATCTTTCAGAGACATATCGATTTCCATTTGCTGATTTTCAATATCAGCTAGAACACGGTAGCAGTCTTTAAAGAATACTTGGACTTCAGAATAAGGAACTGTGTGCTCTGCCATCTTTGGTTCATAGTCTTCATAACGACGAATCAGTTCTTCGATTTCCGACTGGAATCCTCTTGAACGTCCCAGCTCATTGTGATTCAGTGTATAGCTTTGAGAAGTATGATCCAATTCAATCATCAGCTGGCGGTTATTACGCAATACGTGAGCAATATAGTCGCCTATTGTTTTTTGATTATTTACAACATATTTCTTCGCATTAATCTCTTTTTCCATAACTTCATACAACGCATCAATAGCTGCTTCAGTATCTCTGTTTGCCACTTCAACAGCAGCAACTTCTGCTTTCTCCAGATCCACTGTAGAGTTCTTCACACGCTTCTTCACACGGTTCAATTCTTCTTCGAAATTTTGTTCCGGGAAAACGAAATGATCATCCGTCAGACGTTTGTACCCTTCTTCGATTTCCTTGATCTGATCCGGGAATGTCCGGTTAAGTTCGTCATGTAAAGGAGGAATACGTTTCATCACATCGTCTAGTTCATACGTATGGCGTTCTGCACTTTCAAGTACTTCCCTGGCTTCTACAGGATCTCCTGAAGTATTCAATGTAACGAACTGTGTAAATTCAATCTCAATATTCTTAACCTGCTTCTGTAATTCTGAATAAGCAGAGCCAAATCCTTCTTTTTCTTCTTGCAGCAGTGTACTGATTTCTTCATAGATATCCAGAGCTTTCTGCACTTCCAAAGAATTGCGCTCTTCACTGTCGCGAAGTTCTCCGAGTCCTCTGCGAATTTCTTCAACTTCTGACTCCATTTCATCCATTGTTTTTTCAGCTTCAGCCACTGCGCGTTTTGCCTTAATATAACGGAAAGAATCATTTAATTCTTCAACTTCAAAAATTTGACTTTCCAGTTCAGCAAAAGAACGGGTAGAAATATCTGCCCAACGCTGATTCCATTCACGGAAAGTATTTTGACTTTGACCTACCATGTGCATTTTTTTTATTTCATCCACTTCTTCAATCACAGGAAGGTCAAAAAGATCTTCTTTTCTGCTTTCGAGAGCTTTCAGCTTCGCCTGATTTTTCCTTCGCATAAAGTGTCCAACCAGATATATGATAGCTGCAACGATGATTATCACTAACACCACGATAATAATCAAATTGTTTTTCATTAATGTTTCCTCCGTTTACTCAACATTTACTTAGCATTCTATATTTAGGGATAGGGAGTTCTCTCAGTATATTGCCTAGAAGCATTACTTGAAAGACTGAAATTAATTTTAATCATTCTCGTAAAAAACAACTATAGAAAATTATATCACAAAGCATTCCTTCAAGCACTAGTTTAATGAGGAATTAATAAAATATTTTTCTTTTTCTCAACAGGTATCCGACACTGCCAAATTATGCATAGACTTTTCATCAAGAATAAAATGTCACTTCTTTCAGTGTATCAAAGATTTAAACAAAAATGAAGAGAATTATTTACAGCTTTCGGAAAAAGAACTAAAAGTTCTATTTTCTGTTGCTTTTCAGTGGAAATTTAGGTATTCTTTTACTACTTAAGATTATAAAAAGATGAGAATTAAAGGTGCGATTATCACTGTTTTTTTATCGGATTCCAGATCAAAGTAATCGTATTTCTAAAAGAATAGGGAGCTGAAAAGGTGAAAGTAATTAAATTTGGCGGAAGCTCACTGGCTTCTGCAGAACAATTGCAAAAGGTATTACAAATTGTAAAAGAGGACCCTTCCCGAAAATTCGTTGTTGTCTCTGCTCCTGGAAAGCGTTCAGACAACGATACTAAAGTGACGGATCTTTTAATCAGTTATCATTCGAAGTATCTGAAAAATGAAGGAACAGAAGAGATCATTGAGCAGATTATTTCACGTTACGAATTAATTATGGACGAGCTGGGGATGAATAAGAATATTCTGACAGATATTCGCCAGTCTATTGAAAAACTGACCACACTTCCTAAAGAAAACAATCCTCATTTATTTGATGCCTTTTTGGCAAGAGGAGAAAATAATAACGCACGGCTGGTTGCAGCATTCTTCCAGGATAACGGGCTGCAGGCTGTTTATAAAAATCCGCGTGATATAGGAATTATTGTTACAGACGAACCTGGTAATGCCCGTATTCTGCCATCTTCCTACGAAAAAATCAGTCAGTTCAGAGAAACAGATGAGATATTGGTTATTCCTGGATTTTTCGGTTACACAGAGGCCGGAGAAATCTGTACCTTCTCCAGAGGCGGATCAGATATCACTGGTTCTATTGTGGCTGCAGGTGTTCAAGCTGATTTATACGAAAACTTTACTGATGTTGACGGAATCTTTGTTGCTCATCCGGGAATTGTAAGCAATCCGAAAACAATTAAGGAACTGACCTACAGAGAAATGAGGGAGCTGGCTTATGCAGGCTTTGCCGTTTTCCATGACGAAGCGCTGATGCCGGCTTATAAAGCAAATATTCCGGTAGTTATCAAGAATACCAACAACCCATCCCATCCGGGAACACTAATCACAACGACGCGGGCAGCTGATCATGAGCCGGTAGTTGGAATTGCAAGTGATCAAGATTTTGCAAATATCTATATCAGTAAATACCTGATGAACAGAGAGCTTGGCTTTGGTCGTAAAGTTTTGGAAATTTTGGAGAATCTGGGTCTTAGTTATGAGCATATGCCTTCTGGAATTGATGATATTTCCATTATTTTACGTGAGCGTCAGCTAACTCCAACAATTGAAAAACAGCTGATCAGCAAACTGGAGGAAGTGTTAAAGCCGGATGAACTGCGTATTACTCATGGTCTTTCAATGATTATGATTGTAGGTGAAGGGATGCGCCAGCGCATCGGGGTTACTGCCGACAGTACCATGGCATTGGCTAAAAATGAGATCAATCTGGAAATGATAAACCAGGGCTCTTCAGAAGTCAGTATCATGTTCGGTATTCGTAAAGAACAGGAAAATCAAGCCATCCGGGCACTTTATGATATGTTTTTTAATTAAAAAAGATGCGGTCCTGTGAGTTAACTTACTTACAGCCGCACCTTTTATTTATAAGAGAGCTCAGAGCGAAAATTTTTCTCTCCCGGGCTCTTTTTATCTGCTTTCCTTTTTCTGCCGCTCCAGCTCCGCTTTAATTTTGAGTTCAGGAGCATACTTCTCTTCCCAGTCATCCGGCTTCAGCACTTTATGAGTGACCTCATGATAACGAGGTTTGCCATCTTCAAACAATTTTCCCATATTTGCTTCATGAACAATGGTAAATAATTCAGTAGGATCAACACCCAGCAAAGAAAATGAGCCATAGGTGAAATAGAGAAGGTCTATTAAAGCATCTACCTGATCAACTAAAACCTCCTCAATCTGTTTACCTTTTTCAAGTATTTTCTTTTCAGCAGTGTCAACATCTGTTTTCAGCTGTTCAACCAACCGATGAAACTCTTCCATATCATTGTTTGCTGAGGAGTATAAAAATTCCACCAGCTCTTCTGCTTTAAAACCAGCTCTGGCTGATGCCGTTTTCGCTGTGAAAGCCTGAGGTGCTGAAGGTCTCCGATTATCAAATATCCGGTGAAATTCTTCAGTCTTATCAAATGGGTTATCTATTTTCATACACTGCCTCCTCAATAATCTTATAATGAACCATCGCCTGATAAATTCCGTGATCCTCATTGGTTGCAGTAACAAAATCTGCCGACGCTTTTACTCCATCCGGGGCATTTCCCATCGCCACACCAATTCCAGTTCCTTCAAGCATTTCCACATCATTCCAGTTGTCTCCGAAGGTCATCACTTCATTCAATGAAAATCCAAAGGTTTCAATACATTTCATAATTCCCCGAAGCTTCGAGCCACCCTGCGGAATAATATCCACCACATAAGGATTCGAACGTGTGATGGTACAGTCAGGAAGCTGTCTGTTTAAATCTTCCATTTCTTCTGCAGAACTGAGAAGAACACACTGATAGATTTCTTCATTTAAAATGTTCAGTTCGTGATACCTGCATTCTTCCTTCACTGAGCGATATTTAATCAGCAGATTCTGAGCAGCAGCAACTGGGAACCATTTAGGTATAAAGCGCACAAGTTTTCTCGCTTTGCTGTTCTGTCCAAACCTCATCAGTGAGCTGCCCTCCATCTTCAGCCGTCCGCCAAACATCAACTGCCGATTTCCTGTATCAGCAAAATCAACAATCTGTTCAAGTACCTCTTTGGAGAAAGTGCGTTCATATAGAGTCTCATCTTTTGTATAGACCAGCTGACCATTGTAGGTTACAAAAACGTCAAAATTCAGCGCATCAATCTGTTCACTCAAATGAATCGGGCTTCGCCCTGTTGCAACACCACAAAGAATCCCCTGACTTTGAGCCTGGGAGATCGCTTTTCTGGTGGAATCCAGAGCTTTCGCACGTCTGTCAACCAATGTTCCATCAATATCAAAGAAAATTATTTTAATCATACATCACCTTAAAACAAATCCATCTGCTTCGGATTCAGTTCTTCATATTTCAGATTAAGTACCTTTTTCATTTCAAGTGCATTTCCGGCTGCATCTCCGCCCGAATTATTATTGAAAATAACCCCTGTCTCTTTGACTTCCAAAGACATTTTTCTAACCGCTTCACTCAGACTGGCAATCTCAGCTGAATTATACCGATAAAGTGTCCGCTTTTTTCGCCACTCTTTATCATTGGCCAGCCAACCGGCAGCATTTCTTCCATGGAACCGAAAGAGTATAAATGCTTGGTTTGTCGCAAACGGAAAAAAGGGCACTGGATTTATCGGTATCTGGGGCTCATCAACAACAACCAAAGAAAATTTTCGCTCTTTCATAAAAGCAAGAGTGGACTTAATATAATCAGCCTGATACCAGCTTCCATTTCTTAGTTCAACAGCGACCGGCAAACCATTAAACCACTTTTCGATTTTTTCGAGATATCGGACATTTTCCTTTGTACATCCAAAACTGGCTGAAAACTGAACTAAAAACGCAAACAATTTTCCGCTGTCAATAATTGGCTGCATACTGTGAAGAAAGGACTGAATCATTTCCTCTTCATTTTTGTAATAGGTTTCCCAATCTCCCTGACAGCTGATACCGCTGTATGCTTTAACAACAAATTTAAAATTTGCCGGAACAGATTCCACCCATCTTTTTACAGATTCCTGCTTTGGAATGCCATAGTACGCAGTATCCATTTCAACTAGTGGTAAATGCCCGGCGTACTCATAAAGTGTAGAGCGTTTTTTCCCCGTCAGTCTTTCATGTTCACTAAAAGATGTTAGTCCCAATCGTATCATTTTTTCCTCCAGTGTTTAGCCGTTCAGCTTTCTTTTCCTTCTTTCTATCATATCTAAAGAACAAATAAATTGTAAAATAAAACACGTTCCGTTCGCTTTGTTGCATTTGTTCATACTCTGTTAGTATGCTATATCCATTGGATATTTGCTTCACAATAAAGCTGATCCTCTATCCGAATTTCGTGACGTGTCCATGGGCCTGTTTCATTTTCCAGTACTTCATAATGACTCTCCACTTCATGTCCATATTCAACTTCTTTATCAAATTTTACATTGACTCTTAACGGCTGATGCTTGGAAAGGAACTCATAACCCAGTACATCCAGCAGCCAGTTGAAATAAATTGCATTATTTACGTGCTGGTTCCCGTCAATATCAAAAAAACGAACACGATAATTATGAAAAACCCCGCTTTCAATCTTCTCTATTTTTTCATTTCGATAAATTTTTTTGATTTTCTCACTTTCATACGGAGCAATAATTTCTTCCAGTACGTTGCTCATTTTACGATTTTTTTTATTCATCAGTACAAAAGTAGATTTGATCTGAACACATTCTTCCCCTGCTTCATCATGTATCCAAAAATTCCGGTAGCAAAAATATTTATTATATGACATCGCCTGAGTGGTTATCTGAATGTTCTCCCCAACCATAGGTAATCTTTTTATTTCAATTTCATAGTTGGTGATCACCCAGCCCAAACCAAATCCGGCAACAAATTCCGCTCCTCTACCAAGAAGTGCACTTTGCTCCTCCGATGTCTTGATGACTACTGCCAGCATAGACGGCAGAGTCATTCTTTTCGTAATGTCGCCATCATAATATGCAACTTCGTAGGGCATTGTATAACTTTTTCCCATTAAATCCTCTCCTTTTTCCTTGTCACCTGCTTCAGTTTCCATTCTTTAAAAGTATAACATACTGATAAAAATCCTTGTATTTCAATAGATACTAAAAATAATATCATTAAATATAATAACAAAATAGAAGCATATCTTTTGAATGAATAATCAAACCATGCTGAATTACGTCGTGGACAAATGCCGCATAGTAATTTTCACTGTATTGAGATCTGTATTCTGGCTCCCCATTATCCTTCCCGCCTGCCTTCAATGCTGTTTTATATATGGTCTGAACTACTTCTTTAGACGAAACATAAAAGACAGTGTCCAGCTTGCCGGCTCTCCTGCTGCAATCCAAACGGAACCTCTTGGAGCATCTTGATAATTAAAATGGGCTAAACTATTTTATTTCCCCATTCAACGAAGTCGACACTTCCTTATTAAGAAGCTTCATTTTTTCAATGTTTTTCACAGTTACTGAAAAATGATCAATCCTTGTCCCTTATTCTCTCAACAAAGAAATGAATCAACCATACCTAACATAAATTTTATCAATAAGAGTTATTAAAAACCCCTCGACAAAAATACGAAAACGTCTATTTTCATTATAAAAAAGCTTATCAATTTTTACCTACAAAAAGCTGACAAACAAAGTATTTAAACTATTGTGTATCCAGTTCGCTTCATCAAAGAAAAAACAGCCAGTCGGAAATGATACTGTCTGTCATTTTTATGCCGTCACTTAAGTCGATTTTTAGTCTAAAAAAGAGGTTGTGACAGAAGTGTTCTGTCTCAAGAAATAAGTCGGAATATACGAAAATAGCTACTCATATTTTCAGTATAGTTCGACTTATTTCCGAAGAGACAACTTCTGGAACACCGTTTATTCGGTTTTAGGGATCTCAGACATACTTTTGTCACAGTCCCTTGTTCGAATAATTATTTAGACCATTCTATGTTCACAATTATTTATGCCAAAGCTCCCATAGGGTCCCATGGAGCCAGCATTTTAGGCTCTTCATTCCAAGCTTTCAACAGCTCATTGGTCAGGATATCTTTCCGAATCACGATTTGATACGTGTATTCATCCATCCAGGCATCACTCATCACGAAGAAGCCTTTGTTTCCAATCTTCTCTCCCCAGCTATTTTCCACTTTCCATTTTGCAGACTTTCCATCGATCACATCCACACCGGTTAGTACCATTGCATGGGTCATCAGGCTTTCACCATAATCCAGACGTTCTGCTTTTGTCATTGAAAAATCAATATCAAAAAGTTCATCTATTTCATATGCATTTAATGCCATTATTCCGCTTTTCCGAGTAGAAGATTGACCTACGTCACAACCAAACCAGACTGATTCTCCTTGTTCCAGCTGTTGAACAGCCAATTGCTTAAATACAGGCATATCCACATTCAGGTATTTTACCGGCTTACCGCCTACAACATTACCAAGCATTTCAACTGTATAGGTTTTGTTAAAAGGTTTGTCCTTAGTTGGAGCATTGATCACACTAATGTAGTCATCCAGATCCACTCCTATATATTTTTCATAGAAAGATAAGGGAGTCAGACCTTTATCAATGTGATATTCTTTGTCTTCATCTCTGTATTCGAAATCAAAGGTTTCAGGCGGTGTCCCTAACGAAATCGCCAGAAAATTGTAAAGTTCTCCAAGCATTTCTGTCTTCTTCTCCTGAACAAGCTCAGGTGCTTCACCCGCCTCAATCAACTTGCGCAATGTCACAGCATCTTTGCGCAGCTTCTTATTCAAGTATTTGTTTAGATCCTGAGAATTAGAGCTGTTCCTGCTTTCCGGCATCACATATTTAGGAACCACACCATATTTTTTAAACAGAGAAACAATCATATCCCATTGCCCGCCATCTTGCTGCGGCGTTGCCAACAAAAATGCGACCTTACGTGAGTCCAGATTCTGATCTGCTGTTGCAATAATATTTTCATAAAAATAATTAGATTTTTCGTACTTGTCCCAGAAAAAAGTGTAGTTTTGTGACAGCTCAAATTCCTTTAATCGAAAGCTGTCGATCATTTTATGACGAAAAGTATTGAGTGCAGCAAACATCCAGCAGCGACCGCTTTTCTTCTGGTCTGCTGCTTTTCCAGTTGAAAGATCTACTGAAAAAACCTGTACATTTTCAACTTGTGCTTCTTGCGTTTCCGCTGATTCAGTGATTCCGTTTTTGACTACTGCGTTTTGCAATGCTCGTTTTTTATCACTTTCTGCAAACCTTTCTCTATATTTACCAGTTATTTCATTGTTAATTTCTGACATGTTCCTCATCCTTCCTAAAAATAGCTCATTCCCATTATAGGACTCCTTAGAAAATCTCACAACTGAAAGTTTATTGCTTTTTTGCACCACATGTATTACACTATATAATACAAAATACATTATAATTGCGAGGTGCTGCAGATGTTAATGGAAATAGACATGAAAAGTGCTATCCCCATTTATCAGCAAATCAGAAATCAAATCATTTTAGGAATTGCTTCAGGAAAACTGGGGGCGAATGAGTCACTGCCTTCCGTGCGTCAAATGGCGGATGAAATCGGTATAAATATGATGACCGTTTCAAAAGCCTACAATACACTAAAGCTTGAAGGCTACATCATCACAGATCGTCGTAATGGAACAAAGGTGGCAGAATTTCCCCCCGCAACAGAAGAATTTATCGAAGAATTTAATCAGGCACTTGAGCTGACTTTGGCGAAAGCAGCAATTCATCAGTTAAATGATGAGGATATCCATGCGATTGTGACGCAGATTTTACAGAATTTCAAATAATAAGGACGTGCTTCTATGAATATGAACATAATTTTTTTACTAATACTTTTGGGTATAAATCTTTCAATGGCTCTGCTCGGCAGAATTATTGCCAATCCTCATAAAAACATTATATTGGAGACCACCCTGCCAAAAGATAAACTAAACGAGCCGCAGGTTCTGAACGTTCGGCAGGAATACAAAAAGAGACTGTTATTGATTGCTGCAGCTTTTTCTATTTTTGATCTGCTGATACTACTTACCACCTATGATTCTATTACCCTACTGTTCTTCATGTTGTCTTTGTTTATGATGCTTGGTGTCAACTACTACACAGAGATACTTTACATTCGAAAAATGACCCACGTGAAGATAACAAACGGCTGGATTCTCCCTACAAAGCCTTTATTGGTAGATACTAAATTAATTCAAAATAAAAATCGGAAGCTGCTTAGTTACTATTGGTATTTACCTGGGATTCTGATTTCTCTGGGAGGAACCATCTACAGCTTCACCAACTATCAACAGGCTTTGGGAACAGCGATTTTTGGAGTGATTTCTCTGCTTATGGCTGGTCTTTTCATCTTCCTGCACTATCTTGTCAGTCGACTGCCAGTAAAACCGCTGACGAATGATGAAATAATTAATCAACAAGTGAATGATGCCATGCGTCATTACTGGTCTCTGCTGCTAGTTTCATCTGCATTTATTTTTAGTCCGCTGTCATTTATACCGATACTTTCTATTACATTGTCTTACCAGTCTGGAATGATTTTAACAATTGCCTACTTCATTCTGCTCACTATTTATGTCGGTTTCATTTTTTACCTTCTGTTTAAACTCAGACGTACGCAGGATCAGCTGATTATGCAGGCAAAGGATTACCGCTATGGAGATGAAGACCAATACTGGCGTTACGGTATTTACATCAATCCGGAAGATCCCAGAATCTTCGTTCCAGACCGATTAGGGATGAATATATCAACCAATCTGGGAAGACCTGCCGGTAAGATTTCAATGATTGTATTGCTTATTGTAGCAGTAGCTGCAGTGGCTCTTTCCAGTATTCCATTAATGATCAGTGATTTCTCAAGTAATCCGTTTCGAATGACGGTTACAACAGATGATATCTCTTTATCTGCACCATTTTCAAAAACGAGAGAAATCCCTTTGGATATAATCACTTCTGTTCAACTGATTGATAAGCTTCCTGCCAACAGAATTCGTATGTTCGGTTCAGCAACAGACCATTATCTTACCGGGGAATTCCGTATAGGAGATGAATCCGCCTATTTGCTGGTCTATAACAACGAAGTGCCTATCCTTGAAATAAAAACAGAAAATTATACCTACTACTACACAAATAAAGATGCTGAAAAGACGAAAAAAGAGTATGAAGAACTGATAAAAAAAGTGAACAAATAAAAAAAGCTTCGGCATCCTCAGATGTCGAAGGTCTTTTTTTGGTTGCTCAGCATTATCCTGCTACTGTAAATTTCGTATCTGCCAATGCTGCTTGCAGCTGTTCTTTGGAAATTTCATTATCGGCTGTAATCGTTGCCTTTTTTTCGTCCAGTTGTACATCTACAGCTTTCACACCGGGAATTGCTTCAAATTTTTCTTTAACTATTCCTACGCATCCATCACATTTCATTCCCTCAATTACTACTGTTTGGTTCATAACGCGTTCTCCTTTGATGTATGTTTATTTATTTTTCTAATTTGAGAATTAATTTATTTTAGTGTTCCATCCTTTGTTTCAAATACTTTCTAGCTACTCTGCTCTTCATCTTTTTGAAACTGATGACGGTTTAAATCTCTTTAGCCGCAAGGCATTCAGCAAAACTGAAACTGAGCTGAAGCTCATTGCCGCTCCTGCAATCATTGGGTTCAGCAAGGGACCGCCGAATAAATAAAGGACACCCATCGCAACAGGAATACCTAATATGTTATAGGCAAAAGCCCAGAAAAGATTTTCCTTGATATTCTTGATGGTGGATTTACTTAATTCAACAGCTGTAGGCACATCCATCAAATCACTGCGCATTAACACAATATCAGCTGATTCTATGGCAACGTCTGTACCGGAGCCAATTGCTATACCAATATCTGCCTGAGCCAGAGCTGGTGCATCATTGATTCCATCGCCAACCATCGCCACTTTCAGCCCTTCACTTTGCAGCTTTTTAACCTCTGCTGCTTTATCCTCCGGCAGTACCTCACTGAAAACGCGGTCTATTCCCACTTGTTTGGCAATCGCTTCAGCAGTACGTTTGTTGTCTCCGGTAATCATCGCCACCTCAAGCCCCATCTTGTGCAGGCAGTCAATTGCTGCTTTACTGCTGTCTTTGATGGTATCAGCCACTGCAATAACTCCTGCAAGCTGCTGATCCTTTGCAATAAACATAGGGGTTTTCCCATGCTCTGCCAGTTTGTCTGAGCGTTCCAAAAAATCTGACAGGTCAATCTTCTGTTCGATCATCAGCTTTTTATTACCAAGTAAAAACTTACTGCCATCAATCACACCTTCAATTCCATGTCCGGGAATAGCCTGGAAATTTTCCATCGTGTACAATGACAATCTTTTTTCTTCTGCCGCTGCGACAATCGCTTCTCCCAGCGGATGCTCTGATCCCTTTTCAGCTGAAGCAGCAAATTGCAGTAATCGCTCTTCAGATAGTCCGCTTTTCACAAGTATATCTGTGACAACTGGTTTGCCTTCTGTGATTGTCCCTGTTTTATCAAAGACAATGGTCTGAATTTTGTGTGTCGTTTCCAGCGCATCTCCGCTTTTAATCAGTACACCGTTCTCAGCCCCTTTACCTGTTCCAACCATAATAGCAGTTGGAGTAGCCAAGCCCAGTGCACAGGGACAGGCGATAACCAAAACTGAAATTGTAATAGTCAAGGCAAACACCCATGATTCCTGACCAATAAAATACCATGATAAACCTGATAAAACAGCCAGGCCCATGACGATTGGAACAAAAACACCCGAAATTTTATCGGCCATTTTGGCAATTGGCGCTTTTGAGCCCTGCGCATCTTCAACCAATTTTACAATTTGAGCCAAAGCGGTCTCTTTGCCTACTTTTGTTGCTTTAAACTGAATGGTGCCATTTTTATTGATACTGGCTCCAATCACTGAATCTCCTGTTTTCTTTTCCACAGGGATACTTTCTCCTGTCAGCATAGATTCATCAATAGACGTTGAGCCTTCCATGACAATGCCGTCCACCGGAATTTTCTCACCTGGGCGAACAATAATCGTATCGCCAGACCTCACACTGTCAATCGGCAAATCGATTTCCATGCCGTCTCTGATCACGCGAGCATTTTTCGGCGCCAGTCCCATCAGTTTTTTTATGGCTTCAGACGTCTTTCCTTTAGATACAGCTTCAAAATATTTCCCTAAAGTGATCAAAGTTAAGATAACGGCTGCAGATTCATAATACAATTCCATTGCAAAGTGGGCATGTCCTTCAAATACCATAAACGTCCCATATAAACTGTAAAGGAATGCTGCACTTGTTCCCAATGCAACCAGAGAATCCATATTGGGATGCCCTTTAAAAAGCGAACGAAAGCCTACTGTGAAAAAGCTTCTGCCCAAATATAGAACCGGGATTGTCAGAATAAGCTGTAAAACAGCAAAGACTGAGCTGTTCATCATTGGATCAATCACTGCCGGAAGCGGGAGACCGATCATATGACCCATAGCAATATACAGTAATGGTACGGTAAACACTGCAGACAGCCAAAAACGATGCCACATCTCTTTAATATGCTTTTGTTTCTTTTCCTGATCTTGATCTGTCGTATCGGTTTTTCCTGCTTCTTCAACAGCCTGATAACCGACTTTTTCCACTGCAGATGAAATCTCTTCGCTACTCAAAATCCCTGGATCAAATTGAACCACCATCTTTTCTGCAGCCAGATTTACTGATGCCAAATCAATACCTTTCAAATGCTTCACTGCTTTTTCTATTGTCTGAGCACAGGAGGAACAAGTCATGCCTTCAATATCATAGTTTTTTTGCACAGTCTGACTGACTGCTTGAAATCCCGCATCTGAAACGGCCTGTTTAATGTCTTTTTCGGATAATACTTGATCATCATATTGAATCGTCAGCTTTTCTGTTGCAAGATTAACCGACGCTTTGGCAACTCCGGTCAGTTTGCCAGCAGCTTTTTCCACTGTTTGAGCACAGGAAGCACAGCTCATCCCTTCTATATCAAAGGTTTTTGTTTCCACATTATTCAACTCCTTGCGTTGATTTCTATTATTTTAAGTCTATATGCAGGCGTAATTCCTCCAAGATTCTGCTTTCCCTTCAATAAAATTTTACGTTCAAAGCAACTAATTTCAATCCTTAATTAAATGACACTGGCATTGTCCCGGTATGCAATTGCATGCTACCTCTGCCGCTGCAGACGCCTTTTTCTCCTGAAGCAGCTGCTCCAGCTTTTCAATATCGGAAAAGCTTAACGTACTTTCCTTAATAATCACTTCTACAATTTGTCCCACTTTTCTGCTGCAGACTTTTGTCAGCAATTCTTCAGAAAGCGTACGAAGACTTTTTCTTTCCTCTATTAAGGGATAATAGATAAATTTGTTTCCAGAAGGCTTTGTTGCCAACAGCTGTTTTTCAGTCAGACGGCTTAAAAGCGTTTTAATGGTATTCTTCTTCCACTTCATCTTTTCATTCAGAATCGTATAAACGTCATTGCTGGTTGTTTCTTCCTGTGCCCAGACAACACGCATAACTTCCCATTCTGCATCTGTAATTTTTGTTTCCGTCAACATTATCACCTTCTTCTTATTTTCGTTTACATTTGTAGTCGTTTCTTCATTTCTTATATTACCTGATCTTCTTTTGCTTGTCAAAACTTTTATTCAAGAAAAAGAAAAATCAACTTTCTTATAGACTGAAAGTTGATTCTCGCTGGATTTACAATTATTCTTATACCTTGCTGTATGTTGATGTAATCATACCGTTTTTGCAGTAGGAATCAACACTCTTTAATACCACTGACTGCTTAATTGATTGAAATAAAGGAATTCCCTGTCCTAAAATCACCGGAATCGTTGTAACAATATATTCATCAATGAGGTTACAGTTAATCAGCGGAGTAATCACTTGTCCGCCTCCAACAATCCAAATATCTTTTCCTTCTTCTTTTTTCAAACGTTCAACCAGCTTATCTGGCTGTTCAGCTGTAAAAATCAGATCAGCATTTTCTGGTTTTTCATGGTGCGTAATAATATAAGATGTTTTATCCTCATACGGATACTGCTCCGGTGAAAGCTCGTTTACCACCTGATCATAGGTCGTTCTTCCGAGAACGACTGTATCAATCCGCTCCAGCAGTTCTTCATAACTGTTATCTTCTTCCGGTGCATCCGTCTCTACCGTTAAAAAATCAATGGAACCATCAGTCTCTGCTATATAACCGTCCAAGCTTGTCGCAATATACAAGATCACTTTCCGCACATTCATCCCATCCTTTTTAATGAATTTCAACTTTCATTATACAGTAGAACATGCTGATAACCGACTATCTAATCTCAGCATTAAAACCGTCTTTATGAATTGCTGCCTGAGTTGTCTGACCCACACAATAGAAATGAAGTTCCCTGTTGAAATTGATTTCCTTGCAAGTTTCATAGAATCGGGTCCAAAGAGAAGGACTGGTAAAATAAACTGCTGACAATTCCGGATCATCCAGATAGACTTTCAACTGCTGGCGTGCTGATTCCGAGAATACATTGTCATACAGGGTAAAAGTGAAAAGCTCATGCCCATCTTTCAACAACAACTCTTCACCGATCGCATTAGCAAGGCTGCTTTTAGGATAAACAATTTTAACTGGTTCTTCTGAACAATCTGCTATCCATTGCTTAAACATACTTTTCTTCGCTTGAACAATCGATTGAAAAACAGGTTCAATCCCTGCTTCTCTTAACGCATTTGCTGTTTTTTCTCCAATTACTGCGAATTTCTTAATCTGAAAAACAGAAAGAAGTTTTTGTTCCTTCAATAATTTAATAAAAAAAGCTGCACTGTGCTGACTAGTCAAAAAGACCCACTCCGCATCAATCAATTTTTTTATTTGTTTCTCTTCAATCAGCCGCGGTCTCAGCCTCATCAAAGGAATTTCCATACATGTATAGTGTTGTTGTTGAAAATACAGTTTGTCGTCTATATTGTCTTCAGGTAAACGGGTTAAAAGAATTTTTCTCATCTATTCACTGTCCCCAAGTTCTTTCAACAGCTCTTCTCCCAGCTTCCTGCCGGCACCGGTAATTTCATCAACGATAAGACTTTTCTGAACAGAATGCTGCTGCGTTTTATCTCCCAAAAAACCGAACATCTGATAACCAATTGCTATTTTCCGCGCATATGCACCCACAGGCAGCTCGCAGTTTCCATTCAGCACACGAAGAAATGCACGCTCTTCTGTTACGAGCTTGCGATTTTCCTGATCATCAATGACCTTTAAGAAATCAATCATTTCCTGATCCTTCGCGCGACATTCCACAGCTAATGCGCCTTGACCTACTGCAGGGATACACTCTTCCACCAGCAGCTCCTGATACGCATACTCTGACTGTTCAAACCAGTCTAAGCGATCCAATCCAGCTGATGCTAAAACAATCGCATCCAGTTTCTGTTCCTCCATCTTCTTCAGTCGGGTTCCGACATTTCCACGAATAGATTCAACTTGTATGCCGGTTTTCAAATGCCGCATCTGAAAGTCTCTTCTCAGACTGCTGGTGCCTATTCTGGCATTTGTCGGCAGCTCAGAAATACTTTGAACTCTGCGGAAAATCAGACAGTCCGTTGGTTTTCCTCGTTTAGGCAATGCAGCCAGCGTCAAGCCCTCTGCCATCACCGCCGGCATATCCTTTAAACTGTGAACCGCAAAATCGATCTCTTCTGCCAACAAAGCATTCTCCACTTCATTTATAAAAAGACCTTTCCCGCCGATTTTAGATAAACTGACAGAAAGCAGACGATCCCCTGTGGTAACCATGGGAACAATGTCAATTTGAAACTCTCCGTGTGCTGCTTTAAGTAGTTCAATAATAATTTCTGTCTGCTTCATAGCCAGCGGGCTATTGCGGGTTCCTACACGAACTGTTCTCATGATTTAGTCTCTTCCTTTTTCTACATTTACTCTTATCATACTAGGACCTATCCAAAAATTCTAGCCGCAGGTCTTTTCGAAAAAATAGATATGGGCTAGTTCTATTTAAAGAAGGAATGTTGCCGTATCCCACGTATTGTCATACACATATAGTATTTGCTCCTGCGATTTCTCGTCGCATGAAGACCTTTGCTCCTGCGATTTCTCGTCGCATAAAGACCTTTGCTCCTGCGATTTCTCGTCGCATAAAGACCTTTGCTCCTGCGATTTCTCGTCGCATGAAGACCTTTGCTCCTGCGATTTCTCGTCGCATGAAGACCTTTGCTCCTGCGATTTCTCGTCGCATAAAGACCTTTGCTCCTGCGATTTCTCGTCGCATAAAGACCTTTGCTCCTGCGATTTCTCGTCGCATAAAGACCTTTGCTCCTGCGATTTCTCGTCGTATGGAGAAGCTTCGGCACAACCTCAATTATATGGACAAGCAAAACGTGCAACCTCTTTAGAAGCTGCACGTTAGCTGCGCTACACAAGTAACTCCCTAATTTGAAAGCTTTCGTGTACCCACTTTATATGCAAGAAAATACATGCCGGCGATAAAAATTCCGCCGCCTGCTAAATTTCCGAAATAAACACTGACCATATTTTTACCAAACTCTGCCCATGTATTTCCTCCAAGAATAATCCCCATCGGAATCAGAAACATATTCGCAACAACGTGCTGATAGCCGCAAATGACAAAGCCCATAATTGGCAGAAAAATCCCTACAATTTTCCCAATAAAATCTTTCGCTGCGAACTGTAGATAAACAGCTGTACTTACTAGAATATTACAGGCAATCCCTGATAAAAACCCTTGTAATAAGGTGTCTTTTGTTCGCCCCAGAGAAACCTGAATTGCACGTTCTGCAAAATCGCCTTGAAGTGCACCACTGAGATAGCCAAAGAAATACGCAACAAACAGCGACCCAATTAAATTGAACACCGTCACAATGACAATATTTCTCAGCCATTCTTTACCGCTGATTTTTTTTGCAAAAAGAGCCATGGAAACGACCATCATGTTCCCCGTAACCAGCTCTCCGCCTGCCAACAGCAGACAGATTAACCCAAAAGGGAAAACAGCTGCCCCAATAACATTTACCAAAGACCCCCATTCGCTCGGCATTGTCCCCATTGTCCGAATCATGGCAACTCCTGCAATAGCTATGAACATTCCTGCTAAAAACCCTAACACTGCTAATGTCAAAAAGCTGCCTCGTGCCTTTTGTATTCCTTTTTCTATTGTGAAATCTACAATTTCCGGTGGTTGAAGTGACCCCATACTCTATCTCCTTTTCTTTGTGAATATTCATTCCTGTGAGCAGACCACAAACAGGGAACTGTCCAAAAAATTTAGATTCCTCGTTCATCTTTAAGCATGCCCCAGCTGTTCAATCTTTTCATTACTCTTTATGCAGTCTCCATTGGATAAATAAACTCACTGTACTGCTGCTCTTCGTTCTCTCGCTGTCCCCTATATCAGCGAGAGAGTAAATCTCTCCCGTCAAAACTATTTATAAATACTGAAAGTGTTTCTTATTTATTTCGGTTACTTGTTTACTTAAATAAACCACTTCATCAAATGTATAATCCTTTAGATATTGTCGGTCTACTTCATCAAAACGCCGGTCTCTTTCTTCACCGACCTGAACTGCATAGACATCAGCACCTTGCTCTGTGTACTCAAGGATTGTTTCAAAACAGATTTTCTTTGTGTCTACTAGCAGCAGTCTTTTACCGAATAGTGGTTTTTGTTCAAACCAGTCCGGACCCTTCCGTTCAGAAACTACATTTCCCACAACAATCATCGAGGGATTTTTGACTTGATTCTGAGCAATACAGTCAATCATCTGAAGGATATTCGTCGTAAAGGTACGTTGTCTTCCCATTGTTCCCCATTCAATAATAGCAACAGGCAATTCCGCAGAAACATTTTGTTCCATCAGCTTTTGCTGTGTTTCAGCAGCATATTCCACCCCCATATATAGGCAGACAGTCCCTTTTTCCGTTAGACCTTTAAAGTCCAGCTGCTCTCCCTGTTTGCGATGAGCAGTGACAAATGTTACTTTACTGCTGTGTTCTCTGTGTGTCAGTGAGATGCCGCTGTAGCTGCTGGCAGCCGAAGCGGCTGTTATTCCGGGGACAACTTCGTAAACCGCTCCCTGTTCTCTGAGAACAGCGATTTCTTCTCCCACACGGCCGAATATACTTGGATCGCCGCCTTTCAAACGTACAATTAACTGATCCTTCCGGCATTCTTCCTTCAACAGCTCATTAATATTTTTCTGCTTCAATACATGATTTTTTGGATATTTTCCGCTAAAAATGAATCGTGCTTCCTCTTTAGCCAAATGCAGAAATATTGGATGAACCAGGCGGTCATAAATGATGACATCTGCTGTTTCCAGCAGTCTTTTGCCTTTTAGAGTCAGTAATTCCGGATCTCCTGAACCGGCACCTACAAAATAAACTTTCCCCATCTAGTCCACCATAACGTAGACTTTATCGCCTTCAACCATTGTTTCAAATGTACGTACACAGCCTTCATCAGGGTCCTGTACAATCCCGTCATTTAGAGAAATTTTGTAGTCATGCAATGGACAGAAGACAAAATCACCAGACACAATCCCTTCAGCAAGCGGTCCCTGTTTATGAGGACAAACATTCTCTATTGCTTTCACACGGTCATCACTTAAACGATAGACCGCAATCTTTTGATCTCCAATCAGAACTTCTCTTCCGATTCGCGGTACCAGTTCACTTAAAGAGGCTACAAATATTTTTTCCATTTTATGCTCTCCCTACTGTATACATTTCATTTTGTAATTCCTGACTGTTGACAACTTCTTCCCAAGGATTACCTCGACGTCCTGCAACAGCTTCATCTAAACGTACAATTAGCTCTTTCCGATGCTCGGCATCCAACAGAACTTCTTTTACTGTTTCAAAGCCCAGACGATCAATCCACGGAGCAGTCCGTTCTGCATAGACACCTGTTTCTCTATAATATTGCAGCATCGCACCGCAGATTTCGATTACTTCCTCTTCTGTTTCTGCAGTCGTCAGCAACTGTGCCTCTTTTATTTCTGTTCCGCCGTTTCCGCCAATATAAATCTGGAAGCCATTCTCAACACCAATAATTCCAAAGTCTTTCACGCCGCTTTCGACACAGCTTCTTGGACAAGCTGAAACACCCATTTTAAATTTATGCGGCGTATCAATAAATTCAAACCGCTGCTCCAGTTTAATTCCCAAGCCTAGTGAGTCTTGTGTTCCAAATCGGCAGAAATTCGCTCCTACGCATGTTTTAACAGAACGAACTGCTTTGGCGTAAGCCGCGGCTGCTGTCATATCCAGTTCTTCCCAAATCTTCGGCATATCTTCTTTCTTCACTCCGAATAGACCAATCCGCTGACTTCCTGTAATTTTCACCATCGGAACATTATATTTTTCAGCAACTTTGGCAATCAAAATCAGCTGCTGCGGATCTGTCTTTCCTCCACGCATTCTTGGTATCACCGAATAAGTTCCATCATTTTGAATATTTCCATACATCCGCTCATTGACATATCTGGACTCTCGTTCATCCTCATGCTCTTTCGGCCAAGCAACATTTAAATAGAAATTAATCGCAGGACGACATTTTGGACAGCCCTCTGCATTAGTGAAATCAAGTTCTTTGTAAACTTCTTCTGAAGAAGTCAGATGTTTTGCATGGATTTGAGTCACAATCTGATCCCTTGTTAATGGCGTACAGCTGCAGATTCCAGTCGGTGCACTCACTATTTCTCCGCCAAGTGTATGTTCCAGTACAGCACCAATAACAGTTTTACATTTTCCACAGGAACCGCCGGCTTTTGTATACTTTGTCACATCTGCCACAGAGGTCAGTTCCTTTTCATTAATGGCATTAACAATCGTTCCTTTTGTTACCCCATTACAGCCGCAGATCATCTCGTCATCTGACCATTCCCCAACATCCGTACTTGCTTCTTCTCCTGCCATATGCAGTAGTGAAACCGGTGTATAGTCATCAATGATCTCTTTTTTTCTAAGAATATTGTAATAACGGTTTCCTTCTGCTGTATCGCCATACAATACAACTCCGACTACCTGATTTTCTCTGATAAAGATCTTTTTGTAGGTGAAATTAATCCCGTCAAATGCTTCGATACTGTTTACGCCTTCACACTCTTTAATCTCACCAGCTGAATAAAGGTCACAGCCCGAAACTTTCAGAGAGGTAAAGGTGGTACTGCCCTGATACGGCTTTGTTTCTCTATTAGTTAAAACATCCGCCAGAACCTTTCCTTGTTCAAACAAAGGTGCCACCAAGCCATAAACCAGTCCATTATGTTCCACACACTCTCCCACAGCATAAATGTGTGTATTACTAGTGTGCATAAAGTCATTAACCAAAATCCCGCGGTTGATATCCAGTCCGGCAGTTCTTGCCAGAGTCACTTCCGGACGAATCCCTACAGACATCACGATCAAATCTGTTTCAATTGTTGTTCCATCACTGAATGTCATTCCAGTTACACGATCTGTTCCAAGAATTTTTTCTGTCCGTTTCTCCATTAAAAATTTCAGACCTTGCTTCTCAAGGTCTGCCTTAAGCATTTCTCCGGCTTTGGCATCCAGCTGTGTCTCCATCAGCCATTTCTCCAAATGGACAACAGTCACATCCATTCCCTGATCAACCAAACCTTTTGCTGCCTCCAGTCCTAACAGCCCACCGCCGATAACAACTGCCTTTTTAAAGTTTTTGGCGGCATCCAACATTGCTTCTGTATCATCAATTGTTCGGAAACCGACAACTCCGGGCAATGTTGAGCCCTCTACCGGCAGGATGAACGCTCTTGAGCCTGTAGCAAGAATACATTTATCATAAAAAATTTCTTTTCCTGACTGCGTTGTCGCACATTTATTTTCCGCATCCAGTTTAACAGCCGGATCATGATTAATCAGCTGAATCTGATTTTCTTCATACCAGGTTAAAGGATTTGTAATTATCTCATCTACCGTCATTTTTTTCTGAAGGACATTGGAAAGCATAATTCGATTATAGTTCGGGTAACTCTCCTCCCCTATAATCGTAACCTCGTATTTATCTGGGTCTCTTTCCAGAATTTCTTCAATCGTACGGACGCCAGCCATCCCATTGCCAATCAACAGAAGCTTTTCTTTCATTTGTGTGTTCCTCCCAATTGTGATCATTTGAACAATCTATTTTTTAGCATAACAATCTATTTTCTTTTTGACTATTAGGGAATTTCCTAATAAATCAAGCATAAAGAAAGAGAGTGGGACAGAAATAAAAGTTCCCAACTCTCTTCGGAAATAAATCGAACTATACTAAAAATCTTGGAAGCTCCAAGAAAGGACCAATCAACATCTATTCATTCCATCGAATAGTATTTTGAATCTACCCATTATTCACTAAAAATCCCATTATATTAGTAGTTACAGAAGCTGTTTTCTAAACAAATGAAATACGCTTCGAAATGCTGTTAGTTCAATGATTCTCTGTATTTGTTTCTAAAATTTTGGGTAAATTCAAAAATAGTATCTCTTGATAAATTTCGGATTGTCCACCTTATTGCATCGAAGAATGAAGTAATTCGATATTTTCTCGCATAAGTGCTCATCACAATTTAGAGCTTACAGGCGGCGAGCGTACCTACTCTTGCTCCTGCGATTACTCGTCGCATAAAGACATTTGCTCCTGCGATTTCTCGTCGCATAAAGGCATTTGCTCCTGCGATTTCTCGTCGCACAAAAGGCTTGCTCCTGCGATTTCTCGTCGCATAAAAGGCTTGCTCCTGCGATTTCTCGTCGCACAAAAGGCTTGCTCCTGCGATTACTCGTCGCATAAAGACATTTGCTCCTGCAATTTCTCGTCGCATAAAGACATTTGCTCCTGCAATTTCTCGTCGCATAAAGACATTTGCTCCTGCAATTTCTCGTCGCATAAAGACATTTGCTCCTGCGATTTCTCGTCGCATAAAGACATTTGCTCCTGCA
>NZ_JADOEP010000006.1:0-38269 GCF_016745275.1 Enterococcus sp. BWB1-3 | reverse complement strand
TTGCTCCTGCGATTTCTCGTCGCATAAAGACATTTGCTCCTGCGATTTCTCGTCGCATAAAGGCATTTGCTCCTGCGATTTCTCGTCGCACAAAAAGATTGCTCCTGCGGTTTCTCGTCGCATGAGGAAGCTTTGTCACAACTTCAACCTTTTTCTTTATTTTTTGAGCAAAACGCCCCTAAGATTAAGAATCATTTCACATAGCTTTGTCTTATTGTTTGCTTTCCTTCTCTAAAAATTCCTTCAAATGATTTTTTACTTGCTTAATGTTCGCAGGAGATTTTCCAAAGCTGGATAACGCAATAAGAACTTCTTCATTTTCAATCACTGCCATGTTAAAAAAATCACTATTTTTCTTTTGACTGCAATCATTCACCCATTGCCAATCCTCTGCATCATCAACGATCCTTTGGTTAACCGCCTTTGAATCAGTACATGCGAAAATCAACTGTGCTTCCTTTAGCTGTTCTTTTTGATAAGAAGCTTTAATCAGCTCAATCTCTTCCAGTAGTTGGAATTCTTCTTTAATTTCCAGGGCAATGACAGTTGGTCTGCCCCCAGCTGCAAGCAAGTGCTCTACTTTCCTTAAAGCAATAGTTCCACCGCCGATTACAATAATCTTTTTATTCGTCAGATCAATCATTATTGGGTACATAAAGCGCCTCACGAACAATTTTTTCCAAATCATCAAGAATCCTGTGATCAAATTCCAGTGTCGGTGTAATTATGAAAGTATGATTCGGAAACTCTTTGGTCAGACGTTCCTTCAGCAGATGAATCAGATGTCCGTCAAATAAAAAGAACGGAACAATAATCAACTGAGAATATTTTTGCAATAATCCGTAAATTTGCTCAATATAATCTTCCTGTCCTTTTAGACTCATGGCTGTAACAGGCAATTCTGTCTTTTCTTGCAGTTCCCCGGCAATCTCTTCCAACATCTTTTGAGGTTCTTCCGTTCTTTTTGTCCCGTGAGCTAGAAGGACACCTGCAGTATCTTTGATCTTGCACTCTGCTCTCGCCTGAATAAAGCGTTCCAATAAAATCTGACGGCTGCCTTCTTTATCTCCAAAGGTTTCTGTCTGCTCAATGTCAATTCCCGGATATTTTTTCTGAACTTTTTTTGTTTCCATCGGAATATCCACTAACGCATGTCTGGCAGCAAACAGCAAAACAGGAACGATCACTATTCGGTCTGCACCCTTTTCAATCAACTGTTCAATCTGCCGCTGAATTGTCCATGGATGATTTTCAAGAAACGCTGCCTCTTGAAGAGCCACCTCATTCAGCCGATTCTTCAGCTGCTGAACAAAATCCATCGCTGCTTTATTCTTTTCTTCTTTCTGACTACCATGAAACACATATACTATCCCATTCATTCCCCTTCACCTCACAAATCAATCAGCTGATGCTTTATACTATACTGCAACAACTCAGAAAAAGTTTCAACCTTCAGTTTTTTCATTAAATTAGACTTATGCACTTCCACTGTTTTTACAGAGATAAACAAGCGCTCTGCAATCTCCTTATTGCTGTACCCCAAAGAAACTAACGGTAATACCTCCCGCTCTCTCTTGGACAATCGTTCATATAACTGCTCCTGCTCTTTCGCAGGTTCGCTCAGCCACTTCTGAGGGTCCGCAATGTTAAATATGGGATCAATGACATGCTCTCCTGTCATGACTTTTCGAAGAGCCGCCAACAGCGCTTCATCTGAGGAGCTTTTCAAAATATATCCCCATGCTCCATACTCCAGCGCTTTTCTTAAATATTCTTCTTCGTCATGCATACTCAGAATCACTACTTTTATTTTTGGAAAGCGCTCACTGATCCGCTGGGTTGTCTGCAATCCATTTTCTCCCGGCGGCATCCGAACATCCATCAACACAATATCAACTGGATGCTGATCCAGCAATAAAAATGTTTCTGTGCCGTCTGCTGCATCCCCGACAACCTGAATTTCCGGATCTGATTCCAACAGGAGGCGCAATCCGCTTCGAACCACCGCATGATCATCTGCTATTATTATATTCATAGGTTCCTCCCTGTTTGATAGGCAGCATCAGCACAACTGTTGTTCCTTTCTCTATTTCACTTTGTATGTTTAATATTCCGCCAACAGATTCGGCACGTTCCCGCATATGCAGCAGCCCCAGGCCCCCAGATGTTTCTTTCCTAATGCCCGCAATTGAGAAGCCTTTCCCATGGTCCCTAACCTCCAAATGAAGCAGGTTCTCCCGGTCATGCAGCGTAACCCAGATTTCATCAACTTCTGCATACTTAATGCTGTTCATCAGACTTTCCTGCAAGACTCTGTATGTCACTGTCTCGACCTTATCTGAAAAACGCTGCTGTCCCAAAACTGGAATAAAATGAATCATCACACCCGTAGTTTCCATCAACCGCTGCAGCAAAGCTTCAATTGCCGGAATCAACCCCAGATCATCCAGTGCTGTTGGTCGAAGGTCAATGGCAAGCTGCTTCACTTCACGTAACAGCTCTACAAAATCCTTATCAATTTCACTGATCTTATACAGCTGCTCTTCTTTCTGATTTAGACGTTTCAACAGTCTGACATCCAGCATCAGACTGTATATACTTTGTGCCAGACCATCATGAAGTTCCTGAGAAATTGCTTTTCTTTCGGTTTCATGCGCCTGATTGACATATTCAATTAAACGCTTATTTTCAATTACCTGACGCAGCTTGTCCTGAGCATCTGCGCGTCTGAGACTCAACAGCTCGACCTCATCAGATACCTCAGTCAAACTGCCGCTGAAATGCTCCTGACGACCGTCTTTTGTTTCCAAAATAAGCGGGAATACTTCTTTGGTCCAGTTTTCCTTCACTTCACAGTTCAGACAGTTTTCCATCGTAGTATGCAGCATACAGCCTTTTCCATTTGCAATCTCAATAATTTTTTGCAGTGGAACCTTCATCTGCTTCTCCAATTCAACAGCTGCTTTATTTCTTTTGATTTCACCTGAGCGAAAAAGTAAATACAATCCATCCGCAGCTGACAAGAATATGTCTTCAAATATTTTCTTTTCCATCCTATTCCTCCAACAATGGTATCAGCTCTTCTGCTTTATCTTCGACACTTTTTAATTGATCCATTTCCATCACATTAGGGGTCCGAGAACCAAACAGTAAAACCCCCTGTACTCTTCCATTTTTGAGAATTGGTGCTGCAACTGCAGTTTCAAGCTTTTCCATTCTGGCAATCGGCAACTCCAACAGATTTTTTGGATTTCTCTGCAGCTCTGAAGCCTGATAGCTTCGACCCGTTCGCCACACGATTCCTGCGATGCCCTTACCAACCTGAAGGTGGATTCTCCGGTAATTTTCATTGGTATTTCCTGAAACATATGCCCAATGAATCGTTCGGCTGTTTGTCCCTTCATTTACTTTTGACAAAGCAATTCCGATAAAATCAACATGCAGCTGCTTCCTCATGTTATCAATCTCCGCTTGTATCTGAACAGACATTTTCATACTCCTATTCCCTATTTTTTTTAAAAGTACTTGTTTTATTCATTAAACTTTTTTATGCTGAAATCATTAAACCTATCTATAAAAATAAAGGAAACCTTTCTATGACTAAATACAGACAAATTCTCAGTTCCAAACGATTAGTGATGATTATCACAACCACAGTTTTTTCTTTTTCCAGTCTGACAACTGCATTCTTCCTTATGGGTATGAGTGCCCTGCCTTATTTTATTTGGGCGGCTGTTTTTTATTTTATCCCATATGCTCTTATTATATCAGAATTTACATCCGTTTATAAAAATGATTCCGGCGGCTTGTATCACTGGCTGTCTGATTGTTTATCCGAGAAAACCGCATTTATTGCTGCTTTTTTATGGTACTGCAGTTATTTTGTCTGGATGATCAGTTTATTTATGAAACTATGGATACCTCTGTCGCTTCTATTTGTCGGGAAAGATCTTACAAAGGAAGCGAGCCCTGTCTCATTTTTCAGCACAACACAGCTGATTGGTCTGCTTTCCATATTTGCGGTTTGCTGCACATTGGCACTCAGCAGCCGCGGCTTCAAGCCAATCACCAGACTTTTAGTTATCAGCAGCACCTTGATGTGCCTGCTGGTTTTCATCAGCTTCAGCAGTAATTTGCTTCTTCAGCTTTTGCAGCCTGATCAAATTATTCCCCACCTGCAGACCAGTGCACAAAAGTCTGTTTCTGCTCAAGGAGGGTCTGTTCTTTCCAAACTCAGCTTTATGATTTTTGCCATTACTGCTTTTGGCGGTCTGGATACTATTGCCAGTATGGTAGATAAAACTGGGGGTGAGAAGAAAAAATTTCCCCGTCTTGTTATTATCAGCAGCGTACTGATTGTTCTTTGCTATTTTACAGGTATTTTTTTGTGGAGCGGCGCAATGGACTGGCAAAAGCTCCAACAGGACCCAACTCTCCATTTAGGAAATCTAATGTACAGCCTGATGAATACTTCAGGGCAGCAGTTGGCCAATGCTTTAGGTGGATCTTCTGAAACAGCAGTTTGGACAGGACAACTTTTTAGTCGTCTGACTGCTCTAACTCTGCTCCTATCTTATATTGGACTGCTTTCTTCAATTTTTTATCTGCCTTTGCGGGTTTTGGTTGAAGGAACCCCCGATCATTACTGGCCTCTATGGATGCGAAAGAAAAACAGTCAGGAAATGCCGACAAATGCCCTATTTATTCAAGGTCTTCTAATCAGTTTATTTATTCTGGCCGTCACATGGGGGAATTCTTACGTCTCCGTGCTTTACAATCAACTGACCATGATGACGAACATTTCAAGAGCACTGCCTTATCTGCTTGTTGCTCTTGCTTATCCGGCTTTCAAAAAAAGATATGCAAAACAATCAGATATACTGCACGTACATCCGAAACTGCTGCCCATTATTATCAGCCGAAGCGTAGTACTGACCATCACTCTGTCCATTCTTTCTCAGTTGTATGTTCCGCTAATGGAAAAAAATTACAGCCAGACACTCAGTTTGGCAATGGGCCCATTGATTTTTTCTCTGATTGGTTCCATTCTCTATCAACGCTTCTTCAATAAGAAACTAGCTGAATAGAGAAAACAGGTCTTCAACTTTCAGTATGTAACAGGCTTCCATTGGAAATGTCTGACTTGCAGATGCATTTTTCTCTCAAAAAAATGCATCTGAGAAATTTTATTTTGTAGGTCCCATTTATGCAGATTTTTTAAGATATACCCACGATGAACTTAAAATTGTTAATTTTCAAAAAGCGGTATTTCAATTCTTTTACTAATTGAAATACCGCTTTTTTATATTATTTTTAGTTTTCTCTATTAACTATCGCTATACGTTTTTCCTTTTGTATTGTAAACTGAAAAGGACGTTATATAGGGAGGGGAACTGCTTTGTTTGATTTGGAAAAAATTCAATCATTAAATGATTTGGAATTGATTGTCTATCAATATATCATTGAACATCTGGAACAGATTCCTAAACTGACTATTCGCGAACTTTCAGCAAAATGCCATGTTTCAACCTCAACTATTTTAAGATTTTGTACCAAAATGGACTTTGAAGGGTTTTCTGAATTAAAATTTGCTGTAAAGAAAGCAAACAACGAACCAAGTGAATTTGAAGATTATTATGCTTCTGCAGTACATGTAGATTCGTTTCTCAAAAAAATCAATCGCGAGACTTACCAGGAAACCTTCAAACCGGCAGTTGACCTTATTTTAAACGCCCGTCATGTTGTCTTTATTGGTTTGGGTACCAGCGGTGTTTTAGGCGGCTACGGCAGCCGGTATTTTGCCAATATTGGAATCAACGCCTATAGCGTAGGCGATCCATTTACACCTATTCCACCAAGGGGATTTGAGAGTACACTGGTTGTGGTTTTGTCTGTTTCCGGTGAAACCTCTGAACTGATTAAAATGGTATTGGATTTCAAAAAATCCAATGCACATATTTTAAGTATTACTAATGATGAAACATCAACAATTGCGCGACTGGCAGATTACAATATTTCCTATTATATGCCGGACGAAAAATCTGCTTATGCAGATCCATATATTAATCTGACCACTCAAATTCCGGTTATTGCTTTGATTGAGCTGCTTGCTCATCAGGCTGGAAAACAGCTTTCAGCACAAGCTGCGGATAAATAACTATCCTGGTTAAAATGAACAGTTTCATCCCTTAACTATTTGATTTCTTGTTTCAGAGCTTATGAAAAGCAGATATTAAAATGTTGGTTTACCGGCGTTTTAAGTCTGCTTTGTTTTTTTGGACGGAACATGTTTCTCAAAGAAGAAAATCTATATATTTTTTTCATCTGATCTCTTATAGTTATCTTGTAAACGTATTCAGTCAATCGGGGTATTTTATTTCTGAATACACACTACGAACTTATTTTTCTACATGATTAATTTTTAGAGGAGATGAATTAGAATGAATGAATGGATGAACGACAAAATCCTTCCACCCGTACTAAAATTTGTTAACACAAAACCAATTACTGCTTTAAGAAACGGTATGCTGTACACCATGCCATTTACGATCGTCGGTTCTATTTTCCTGCTTCTTGCCAATATCCCTTATGAACCGGCAGCGAACTGGGTAACTGAATCTGGTTTGGGCGTCTATTTTAATCAGGCATTTGGTGCATCTTTTGCTATTATGGCTGTTTTTGCCGTTATCGGTATTGCTTATTCCTATGTTAAAGCGGAAGGCTTTGAAGGTCTTCCTGCCGGTATGATCGGTTTAGTCATCTTTATTCTGTTTATGGCTGCTGAAGTGACCGATGCAGAAAGCGGCGCGACCATTGGCAATATTATTGACAAAACCTGGACTGGCGGTCAGGGAATGATCACCTCCATTATTGTTGGTTTAGTTGTCGGCTGGGTATACAGCTGGTTCCTGCGTCATGACATCCGAATCAAGCTGCCTGAACAGGTTCCTGAAAATGTGGCAAACTCATTTACAGCACTGATTCCTGCTGCAGCATTAATCACTGGTGCAATGCTGATTTATATTTTCTTTGATAAAGTATTCAGCACAACATTCTTTGACTTTATTTACGACATTCTGCAGTCACCGCTTCAAGGGGTAACAGATACGCTTGGCGGAGCATTGATTATCGGTTTCCTTGTTCCATTTTTCTGGTTTTTTGGTGTCCATGGTTCAACTATCGTTGGTGGGATCATGGAGCCGATTTTACAGGCAAACTCCTTGGAAAACACGGAAATCCTGAAGGCCGGTAAAGCACTGACCATTGAAAATGGCGGACATATCGTGACAAAACAGTTTATGGATCAGTTCCAGACTGTTACAGGTGCCGGTATGACGATTGGATTAGTTGTCTTCATGGTATTCTTTGCAAAATCAGCTCAGTTCAAACAGCTTGGTCGTCTATCACTCGCGCCGGCAATTTTCGGTATCAATGAGCCTATTACTTTTGCAACACCAATTGTTATGAACCCAATCATGATGATTCCGTTCATTTTAACACCTGTTATTTCTTCTATCATTACGTATTTTGCCTTGTATACCGGGTTGGTACCGCTTTTCACAGCTGTTCAGGTTCCATGGACAACACCAGCCATTCTTTCCGGCTTACTTGTCGGCGGCTGGCGGACAGCATTACTGCAGGCGTTTGTCCTGGTACTTGGCTTCTTCATCTACCTGCCGTTTGCAAGAAAGATGGATGCAATTAACTATGCTCAGGAAACAAATCAACCCATTGAAGAAAGTATTTTAGAAAAAATTGAAGCACAATAATTCTTAAGCACAGGAAGAGGTTGTAACTGCCCTTCTAAATACAGATAAATGCTGGGACAGAAGCCGCCCATACGCTGACTTATCGCAGAAGAATTTTTCCTGTCTGCGGTTTTCGGCGCAGATAATCTCACACAAGCGCTTCTGTTCCAGATTTTCTATTATCATACACTAACAATTGAAAAGGACGATGATTATGTCAATTTTAAAAAAGAACTTTCTATGGGGCGGCGCAGTCGCCGCCCATCAGCTGGAAGGCGGCTGGGATCAGGGGGGGAAAGGCATCAGCGTCGCAGATGTATTGACAGTCGGTGCACACGGGACACCCAGAAAAATTACAGATGGTGTTATTCCAGGTGAAAATTATCCAAACCATGAGGCAATTGATTTTTATCACCGCTACAAGGAAGATGTGAAACTGTTTGCTGAGCTTGGCTTGAACTGCTTTCGAACCTCCATTGCCTGGAGCAGAATTTTTCCAAACGGCGATGAAGAAACACCAAATGAAGAAGGTCTGCAATTTTATGATGACTTATTTGATGAATGTTTGAACTATGGAATTGAACCGATCATTACCCTCTCTCATTTCGAAATGCCTTATCATTTGGTAACAGAATACGGCGGCTGGCGCAGTCGTAAGCTGATTGATTTTTTTACCCGGTTTGCTGAGGTCTGCTTTGAACGTTACAAAGATAAAGTAACCTACTGGATGACATTCAATGAAATCAACAACCAAACAAATTTTGAAGAAGACTTTTTTCCATTTACAAATTCAGGAATCAAATATACGGAAAAAGATAACCGGGAAGAAATCATGTATCAGGCTGCCCACTATGAATTAGTTGCCAGTGCAGAAGCCGTAAAAATAGGGCACCAAATCAAACCTGATCTGCAAATCGGCTGTATGACAGCTATGGTTCCCATCTATCCTTATTCCTGTTCACCAGATGACATGATGGCTTCAGTCAGTGCCATGCAGAAAAGATACTGGTTTACAGATGTTCATGTACGCGGTCATTATCCAAGTACCATCGAACGTTATTTGGATCGCAAAGGCTATCGGCTGGATATCACCTCCAAAGACTTGGATACTTTGGCTGAAGGCTGTGTAGATTACATTGGTTTCAGCTACTATATGTCGTTTGCAGTAAAGGGAGAAAATAAAGCCCCTGCATTTGATTACAACGAATCAAAAGATCTGGTCAAAAATCCTTATGTCGAAGCATCTGACTGGGGGTGGCAAATTGATCCTCAAGGTCTCCGTTATGCCATGAACTGGCTTAATGACCGATATGAATTGCCTTTATTTATCGTTGAAAACGGCTTTGGCGCAATAGACGAACTTCTACCTGCTCAAACTGTGGATGATCAGTATCGTATTGATTATCTTAAAGCACATATTGAAGCGATGAAAGAAGCTGTGGCATACGATGGAGTTGATCTGATCGGCTATACGCCGTGGGGCTTTATTGATCTTGTTTCAGCAGGGACCGGTGAAATGAAAAAGCGTTATGGTTTCATTTATGTTGATAAAAATAATGATGGCAGCGGCTCAATGAATCGGTATAAGAAAAAATCATTCGACTGGTATCAGGAAGTTATTAAATCCAATGGTGAAAAACTATAAATCTCAGCTTTATTATCTCAACTAAAAGAATAGATAAAATTAGATTCCGTTCAAAAAAGAAGAAACATGAGCTTGTTTATGAAATCTCATGTTTCTTCTTTTCCAAATTTTGACTATTTATTATTCAGTATCTTTTTTATTTACAAGTATTTTCCTGTCAGTGAACTAGTTTCACTAATATCCGCAGGTTTCCCTTCAAAAACAATCTGTCCGCCCCGATCCCCTCCATCAGGTCCTATATCTACAATCCAGTCTGCCTGTCGAATAATATCTACATGGTGTTCAATCACAACTACTGTATTTCCTTGGTCCACGAGATGGTTCATAATTTTCATAATTTGTTCGATATCCGAAAGATGCAGCCCAGTCGAAGGTTCATCTAAAATATAAATACTGCCTTGTTTGTAAAACTCACTTGCCAGCTTCATCCGCTGGCATTCTCCTCCAGATAAGGTGCTCATCGGCTGACCAATCGCTAAATAATCCAACCCTACCTGCGACATTGCCTTCAGCTTTTTAACTATCCCAGCAGTATTGAAAAAATTCAAGCTTTCTTCTACTGTCAAAGCAAGTACTTCATTAATCGTAAGGTCCTGATATCGGTAGCTCAGCACTTCCTGCTTAAATCTTTTACCTTCACAGACTGGGCACTCCAACTTTACAGCATCCATAAATGCAAGATTCGTTTCAATGTATCCCTGCCCTTTACAGTTCTCACAAGCTCCTGTGGAATTGTAGCTGAATAATGAAGGAGAGACACTGTTTACCTGACCAAACAATTTTCTTATGGCATCCATAATCCCAATATATGTAGCAGGATTCGAGCGGGAATTTGTCTGCGCAGCAGCTTGGTCAATGACAATAGCTTCTGGAAATTGAGCAAGAAAAGATTCTCTAACCAATGTGCTTTTCCCTGATCCGGCTACTCCTGTGATCAGACTCAATGTTTTTTTGGGAATATTTAATGAAATATTTTTCAGATTATGCCTAGAAGAGGTCCTCCCCTGATAAAAATCAACAGCCTCCCTCGGCTCCTGATTGATAGGCACCTGATTTTTCAGAAAAGTTCCTGTCAGAGTATTTGAGTTCAGCAACTCACCATAACTTCCAGTGAACATAATTTCTCCTCCATGCTTTCCTGCATGAGGTCCCACTTCTATGACCTGATCAGCAATCTTAATCACATCCGGATCATGCTCTATCACAATGACTGTGTTTCCCTTATCCCTTAGCTTAATCAGCAGCTCATTCAGCCGATGAACATCTCTTGGATGCAAACCAATACTCGGCTCATCAAATATATACAGCAAGTCAACCAGACTATTGTTCAAATGCTTTACCATTTTCACTCGTTGAGATTCTCCTCCAGATAACGTCGCTGTCTCCCGATCCAGACTTAAATAGCCTAACCCAATATCAACCAAATTTCCGACTTTTTCCTGTAGACCACGTAAAATAGGCAGCGCCTGCGGCAACTCGAATGTTTCAAGTACTGACTGTAGTTCATTTAGCTGAAAAGCAGTCAGATCAGCAATAGAATATCCGGCTACTTGAACCTGTAACGCTTTCTGTGATAATCTTTTTCCTTCACATACAGAACAAATCGTTTCATGTGTATATTCATTTAAAACTTTCTGTGCTCGTGCAGTCAATTCCCCTTCTTTCATAAGATAGAGACGATTAAACTTGATGACAAGACCTTCATAGCTGGAATTCACACCATCAATTTTAACTTTAAGATCCTGACCATACAACAGAAGCTCCAGTTCCTCCGAAGTATATTCTTTAATCTTTTTATTTACATCGAACAATCCCGAATCAAGATAACTTTTCATATACCATTCTGTGTTTTTAAATGGCGGAAAAATAATGGCTCCTTCTGCCAATGACTGTTCCCGGTCCAAAAGCTTATTTTCATCCACTTCCACTTTCCTTCCGAGCCCCTGACATTCCCTGCACATCCCTTCTTTGTCATTAAAGGAAAAATGATTAGCTGTTCCAATACTTGGCTGACCTACTCTTGAAAATAATACTCTCAATAAAGAATTGATATCCGTAATTGTTCCCAGCGTTGAGCGGGAATTCCCACCCAGTCTTTTTTGATCAATTACAACCGAAGTCGATAAATTCTCAATGGAATCTACATTGGGCTCCTTGTATTTTGGTAAAAAAGAGCGAACAAATGCACTGAAGGTTTCATTCAGCTGTCTTTGCGATTCGCTTGCAATTGTCTCAAATACAATCGATGACTTTCCTGAACCAGATACTCCTGTAAAAACAGTTATTTTTCTCTTCGGGATAACGACATCCACATTCTTTAAGTTATTTTCTCTTGCACCGGTAATTCGCAGATATTCTATCATATCGCGTCCTCCTTCAATTGTTTATTTTCAATGCTACACTCTGCTTTTTATAGCAGCAACCCTATCATAACACTTTAATGCAAATTCTAAAGTTTTGTTTTAAAAAGCCCTTTATTATAATATACTTATACTAAAAGTTTAGCATAGAGAGGAGTTTATAATGAATTATCGTCCAATTGATATTGCAAAAAAACTAAATATAAGCACCAGTCTGCTGCGACATTATGAAAAATACGGACTGTTTCCTAAACCTGATCGTTCTGCAAGCGGCTATCGTATCTATACAGAAACAAGCTTGCACTTCTTGAAAGCCGTTCGAACATGTACTCTTGCTTATGGTTATCAAATGACTAAAGAAATGACAGCTCTTGTTGAAAAAAGAAAATATATTCAATTATTTTGGCTGATTAATGATGCACAGTTTAAATTGCATCAACAAAAGCATATTACTGAGCAGACTTTGGCATTGCTTCATGAAGAAGAAAGTCATGTGATTACACACATGCCTAAAAAAGGCTGGATCAGCATTGGGGAAGCAGCCGAACGTTTGTCTGTTACTGAAACAACGATCCGTCACTGGTCTAAAGAAGGGCTCATCCAAATACCCAGAGATGTTGAAAGCAATTATCGACAATTTGATGAACAAGCATTAAGAAGACTTCTGATCATCCGGCTGATTCGATCATCAATCTGGTCACTGGACACAGTCAGAGAAATACTGAATACATTCAATGCTGATACACCAGCAGAGCTGATCAAATTGGCAGAGCAGTCCCTTCAGGCACTGAATAAGGGACTGGAGCGTCAATTCATCGCTCAAAACTATTTGTATCAGCTGATTACCTTTTTAACCCCCGAGTACTTTATTGATTTTCCCGGAATGGAATTCTAGGACCTAAGAGAGGTTAATAGTAAGAGATAGTTTCTTTTTAAACCAAATGATAGACAACGAACTTTTAGAAAGTACAACAAAACGAAAAGCAAAGTCTCTTAGGAGTCCTTCGCTTTCCGTTTTATACTTAAAAAATTTTGGGACTGCTTTTAACAGTGAGCCGCTTGTCTAAAATCAATATCTATTCCCAAATAATCGGTACGACACAATTTGTCACGGCATCAAAATTTCCGTCCTGAGAGCTGGCGCTGAAAGTAAATTGAATCGTTGTTGTTTCTTCTTCGATATTGCTTATAGTTATTTTCTGATCTTCCAATGTTAGCTGTGCTTCTCCAATAGCCCCAGCCTCTTCATCAGCCTCCCATAGAGTTGCTTCAACTCCACATGTACCATCAAACTGAGTAGAGTAAGTAACTGGATGTCTCATATTAAATGTTTTAGTCGTTCTATCAACATACACTGCAGGAAATTCAACCCTTCCATAACCAACAGCAGTTACCCTTTCTAAATTCTCTAAATCAGAAAGCGGACTGAAATCAAAAACAGAACCATAATAACCTAAGTGAAGTGTCTTTAAATTTTTCAGTTCTCCAAAGGGCGTAATGTCTACCGGAGTACTTCTTCCCGGTTCAAAAGAATAACAGAAAAATTGCTCTAAGCTATCCATCCCGCTAATCGGGCGAAAATCAACCACATATAAATCGGTACTTGCTGTATATGATAAACTCGTCACATTTTTAGCAAATTGAAGTCCTTCCAAAGAACTTACATTACTGGCACTCAATTGTTCCAGCCGCTCCATTTGGCTAACTGTTGGAAGCTCATTTTCAACGGGCTCTTCTTCCCCAGTTTCAGGATTCCATTTCACTTGTTCAACAATCTCTGACCTAAGATTATCATCCGGAATATACACCTTCCGTTCATTTGCCGTTGTGCTTTGCCCCAAGATTAGTCCAAGTGCAAGAGTTGCTGCTCCTCCCAGTAAAGATAATAATACTGTTTTTACACTTTTCTTCATTTCAAATCCCTCTCCTTTACAACAAGATAATTTAATCATATCATTAAAAGCTGTAAAGTGAATAAATGTTTCGATATTCATTACAAAAATCGTTAAATTCTATCGGAAACAATCTGTAAATACGAGAGGAAAATAAAAAGGTATGAACACAAGAAATATTTGTACTTCTGCATTTTATACCCAGTCTTTACATCTATACAGCTGCTTCATCCTTTATTATTCCTGCAGCCTTTAAAAACATACAGGTTACTACCGGTCCTACAAAGGAAAAACCTCTTTTCTTCATGTCCTTTGCAATCGTTGTTGCCTCTGGAAGTACATTAGGAATCTCTTCCTCTGATTTATAGTTTTTTACAACAGGAACTCCGCCAACAAAATCCCACAAATACTCTGAAAAGCTGTCGTACTCCTCCAGCAGTCTGACGATTGCACGTGCATTTTGTATCACTGCCTTTATCTTTCTTGGATTCCGGATCATATCAGGATCTTTTGCAATACGCTCAACATCATCTGGAAAGAAAGCAGCAACCTGTCGAAAATCCATCTCACAAAAATTTCGCATCAGCACATCTTTTTTCCCAGCCGCGGCCTGCCAGCTCAAGCCCGCTTGAAAGACACCCACTGTTAATAATAAAAAGAGCTCCTGATCATTTTTCCCCGGCTTTCCCCATTAATCGCTGTACCATTGATATTTTTTCATTACTCCTGCCTCCTCTTAAATCCAACATGTTCCAGTGTAGTTGGATATTTTATACATCACAAATATTGAATTTTTTTCTCCGACTTTCAGTTTTTATTATTGTATCATATTCATTATTTTCACCTAGTATAATAATGTACGCAAAAACTGAGGAAACATTTTTAATAGACTTCAAATAGATTGAATACGAGCTTCATCTGTTTTTTCAGTTTCCTAAACAGGAACAAATCTGCCAATACGTTTTCCTCAGCATATCTAATAACCATATTCATGTATTTTTTAGGTACCCTTTAACCAGAATATAGCTGATCTGTCTTTTTATAAGTAACTACTTTTGATTCTTTATTCTTGGTATCTCTTTGAATCGCTCGCCCGCTTCTTTTTGTTGAAAATAAGTCAGAAGCTCTTTTCACTCCCTTAATCTGAACCTGTCAGCTATCTTCTTTAAAATAAACCCTAACATTATCATTCAAAAGAGCCTGATTGATTTTTTCATCGTTGTACTTATTCTGTTTTTTTAGGATACACCTCTTTTTCAAATTTTTTCTTTTCAGAATCAGATGAATTTCCCAGCCGCTCTCTCGCCTATAAAATGGCAATTGGAATCACCCAATCTTCCAGATAAGCTTCTACCAAAGAGCATTACTAATGGTTATAGTCTTTTTCCACAGTAGTGGTTCAAAAATTCGGATCGTCCTTTGGCCCATAGCATTACTACTCATCTCCTCTTCTATCAAGCAAAGAAGCTGTCGCTGATAATCGAATAAATTTGTCCTATAACACAACCGGCTTCCTTTGATACCAAAAAGATATAAACTGTGGTCAGCTCTGCCATCTGTCCATATTACTGCATTTACACCGCTTCCTTTAGAAATAAGCTACGGACTTGGTTCCGAGCTTTGATCTGTAAAACTTCCTTTAAATCGCCTACTATTGCACCAGCTATCCTCATTTTTCCCTTTTTTGTTCAACAGAAATATCTCTTGTATACAGGACAGGACTCTCTTTATTTATGGACTCATGTATTTTAAGCTTTAATCTTTTTATAAACGCTTCATTAGGTGCTGCATACTTTTTACCAGCCAGATCTAAATTACAATTTCGAGCATCTATTACAATCAGCATATTCGTCCTTCTCTGCCTTTTTACTATACTTTAGTATAGAACTTAAAAAAAATTACTCCGCTGCTTGAAAAAAACACTGATATCCCAAGCGATAGACGCTATGATACCAGTGTTCCAAAAATTTACTATTTACTTAGCTGAATTCCATAAATCGGTTTTCATCACTCATATACTCTTTTTCACCAGCAGGTTCTTCGATTGAACCAAATACCAGTTGGCCTCTTAACTTCCAGCTGTCTGGAATGTTCCATTCTTTCGCAACAGCTTCATCAATTACTGGGTTATAATGCTGCAAGTTTGCGCCAATATTAATTTCTGCCAATGCGGTCCAGACATTAGCCTGAGTCAGACCGCTTGCTTGTTCAGACCAGACAGGGAAATTTTCAGCATACAATGCAAATTGCTCCTGCAGGTTTTTAACAATATCCTGATCTTCAAAGAACAAAATAGTACCGGCAGCAGCAGTAAAACTTTTTAGTTTCTCCTGAGTATTAGGGAATGCTTCAGCAGGAGTTAATGGCTTCAACGCTTTCTCTGTTATATCCCACAGTTTTTTATGGGCATCCCCAAACAAAAATACCACCCGTTGTGTTTGAGAGTTAAAAGCAGTCGGGCTTTCTTTTACCACTTCTTTAACAAGTGCAGTAAGTTCATCTCTTGTCTTTGGCAGATTATTTCCTAAAGCATAAATTGAACGACGATTCTTTAATCCATTTACAAAATTTGACATAATTTACTTCCATCCTTTCATCATTACAAATCAATAATTACTGCTACTGTTATTACTATACACCCTTACGAAAAGTAAGTAAAAAGATATGCCTATTTTTGCTTGATTATTTTTTATTTTCTCGAAGTCGCATACATTTAAGCTTAAAATCAAAGAATTTCACTTGGGAAACGTTCTCTTTATCAATCTGGTTATCCGCAAGAAATGGATGAATTTCATAAATTAAAAGGAGGTCAGTACAAATACTCATGAGGGTGATAGCCCTCATGAGTATTTGTACTGACGTTTATTCAGGGATAGATACGAAAAGCGTTCAGAACTTTATTTCTGTCCCGCTCTCTTTTTCTCCAACTACTGTTTCCGTTTATTTATTCATACCTTAGTGACTCAATTGGATCTAAGCTTGCTGCTCTTCTTGCCGGCAGTGTTCCTGCAAGGAACGCAATAACCATAATGATGACAATAATCGAGAGACTGGAAATTGGCGAAAATTGTAATAGCGTAAACCCAGTTAATGCATCTAAAAATGACTTTGCAGCAAACTGATTAATAAACACACTTGCCCCCATTGCACCAGCAATTCCTAAGACAGAACCAAGGAATCCGATCAGTGCTGCTTCAACACTGAAGATCATAAATACTTTCCCGCTGCTCAATCCCATAGCTTTCATCAAACCAATCTCTCTCGTTCTTTCCTGAACAGACATATACAGAGTATTGATAATTCCAAAGCTGGCTGCCAACAAGGCAATAGCTCCGAACATTGTTAATACTCCAGTGATAGCATTGATAATATCCCGAATCATACCAATTTCATCTTCAACAGTCGTTGCGGTATAACCGTCCTCTTCCAGCTTCTTCTGGATTTCTTTGACTTCCTCTGTTGACAGCCCATCTGCCGTCACTGCTGAAATTGCAGTATACTGGTTCTTCATTGCATCGGGCAGCCCTTTCTCATTAATTTCAGCAATTCTGTTTCCCAACGCCTTGCTGACGATTGATTGACCGCCTTGAATCAGGCTGGTTGTTCGAACCCCGATAATTTTAGCTTCTAAAATTTCCTGCTCACCTGTTGCCTGAGAACTGACAGCAATTCTAACTATTTCGCCTATAGCATCCTGTGCTTTTTTATAACCCAAGCTTTCCAAGTATTCAGGAGCAAGATTTAGTTCATAAGCTTCCCCAGTTGAAGTTACTTCTTTCCCAGCTTCCAAATCTATTGTTATCTCACTCGGTGTTGCTGCAGAAAAAACAAATTTTTTATCTCCCGTCCCCTGAATATAGTCAGTTGACAGGAACATGAAAGGCTCTGCTTTTTTAATCCCTTTTTTCTCTTTTATTTTATCCAAATCCCTGTTTGAAAGGTATTCCATTTCAGCACTTGCCTGTTCTGGATTATATTCAGCCGGCCCGTCACTGCTTTCCATTCCTGTTTCCATCTTAGGCTGGACAAACAACTGATTTTCTCCGCCTACACTGCTGACTTGTTTATCAATATAATCATTCACACCTGTATTTACACCCGTTGTTAAAGAGATAGTGAAGGCGCCAATAAATATTGCCACAACAGTTAAAATCGTTCTTCCTTTATTTCTTAATAAATTTGCTCCTGCTGATTTTAAAATATCACTGATTTTCATTTATTCATCCCCTTCTATGATTTCTCCATCTTTAATACGTATTTGACGATCACAACGAGCAGCTAATTCATCATCATGAGTCACTATAATCAGTGTAATTCCTGATTTTTTATTCAGATCAAATAATAATTTTTCAATTTTTTCCCCTGTAGTTGAATCGAGGTTGCCGGTCGGCTCATCAGCAAAAATAATCTGAGGATTATTTACCAATGCACGTGCAATACAAACCCGCTGTTTTTGTCCTCCCGATAAATTATTTGCTTTATTGTTGGTCTTATCTTCCAGTTCCACTGCTTTCAACGCCTTCATTGCCATTTCTTTTCTTTGACGTCCTGATATTCCGGCAATTTTTAACGGAAGCATTACATTATTTAAAACTGTATCTTTCGGATTCATAAAAAACTGCTGAAAAACAAAGCCAAAGCCTTCATTTCTCATATGGTTCAGTTCCTTTGTCTTGATATTTTTAACACTGCTTCCATTCAATAAAACTTCACCCGAAGTAGGTTTATCCAATAATGCCAAAATATGCATTAATGTAGACTTGCCGGAACCGCTTTTCCCAATAATTGCTATAGACTCGCCTTGTTCGATTTTAAGATCAATTCCCTTCAGTGCTTCAAACTTTGATTCATTTCGTCCATAGCTTCTTTTCAACGCTCTTGCTTCAATTACAGACATGATTATCCTCCATCATTTTTTACTGATTTTTTATCACATCTTTCATTTTGAAGCAACACCTGTTACTTGTCATGGTACTGAGGATGTATTTATTTCTCATCATTTAGTTCATTGAAAACAGGAATAGGAAATGGGTATTTTTATAATAAAAAAGCCCTGAAAAAGGAATTGTGCCAGAATTCATCTGTACATCCCCTTTTTCAAGAGCTTTACTTATTTATTATCATTGTCCTGATTAAGAATTATCTGTTCCAGCAGACGATTCTCTGTTTGAATAACATCAAAGAAGCCGCTGATTTTTTCAAGCTGTTCATAATCAATCTGATACAGCTTCACACTTGGCTTTATGAACAGGAAGCCGCGATTGATTCGTACGCGATTGTTAATCAGATGACACTGCTCCATCATTGACTGAAGATCCATCTCAGAAACACTGTTCTTGATCCGTTCAACTCGTTCGCGCTCATAAGTAAGTTCGTCTTTTGTAACAATCATTTTCTCTGTAATTGTCACTAACTCCTTATTCAACTTCCATGACTGTTCAATAAACTTAGCTTTCTTATATAAATCATCATAATGAATCAGGTCAATTTTAACTGGTTTGTACCAGTCTTCTTCATCCACAGTTATTTTTCTGTGCTTCTTAAAACGTTTTAACCCGCTGACAAGCAGACTATTTTCTATAGCGAGCAGCTCGTGTTCCAATTTTTCTTTTGCTACCCGCACACGTTCCTTTGACGCTTTTTCCCGCTTCAGACTTTCTTTCAGATAAACAATTTCACTCTCTTCTGTCCGAGCTAAGGAGTTTTCTGAAGACTTCCTGACTGCAGGAAGGTCAACAGAATTTTTACGACTTTTACGACTTTTTCTGCTGGCAGCAACCGGCTCATACTCGTAATCATCCTCTTCTGGTGTTTCATCAATAGTTACATTAACTGGAAATGACAGCTCTTCAGCCGATCCTGAATCATCTTCTTCATTCAAAATCTCATCTAAATGCTTCTCCAGCATTTCACTGATGGATTCATTTAAGTTACCCTTCATTTGCTGAAGGCTTTCTATGATATTGAAATAGATCGGTGTATCGTAACTTTCATCACGAATGGCAATGGGAATGAACTCACAGGCGTACGTGCTGAATTCTGCTTCAATTTCTTCCGACATTTTCGTCCACAGAAACTGAGGAAACAGCTCCTTCAATTCATCCAACAATGCTTCTTCATCTAACTGAACCTGAAAAAATTGGATTTCTAGATAGTCACGGTTCTTCTGTGAATTCTGTAACTGTTTAACTACCTTTTGTTCCTCCATTGGAGAGAAACTACTTCCAGTTACTCGGCTATAGATGCCTTCACATGAAACCAGCAACTCATCCGCAGAACTGTTTTCATAAATTGTTGTTCCTAAATAATCAGGAATTGCTTTTTGGTGAAAAAAAACATCAAATGCCTCACTCACTGAATCTTCCTCCCTTCTCTATAAATCCATTTGGTCATCTTTAACTAAATTGATAATCTGACTGAACGCCAATTCTGACTCTTCTTTTACATTTTTGATTCGATTGTAATAATTTGTATATTCCCGCTCCGCTTTTTCCAATCGTTTTAGAATAACAGCTTTCCGCTGAACTTCCTCATTAATCAGCTGAGCGCGATGGTTTGCCTGATTAACAATTTCTTTCGCCTGACGTTTTGCTTCCAGAAGAACTTCACCAATATCTTCTTTAGATAACTGTGTCTCAGTAGTAAGCTCTTGCTGTGCCAAACGGCGTTTTGCAGAATCAAGCTCCTGACGCAGTCTTGATAATTCTTCATAAGTAGAAGTATCTGTTGTCGTCGGATCATTTGACATAATAACAATTCTATCCTCAGACAATTTATCAATTTCCTGCTGTTTGGAAAGTAACTCCTGCTCATATTGACGAACTTTTTGAGAAAAACGTTCTGCTTTCTTGCGATTCAAGTCAAGTTCATCCAGCTGACGTGTATTTTCTCTGGATAATTCATCATATTTTCTCTGCAGCTGCTGCAGTTCAACAATCCGGATTTCATAATCCTTCGGTACAGCCTGAACTGTAGCCAATTCATTTTCAAGGGAAACATTTTCATCTCTTAGTTCAGCCGCTTCTGTTTCTGCTTTTGTAAGAGCTCGTTGACTTTTTCGTAATTCAGCTTTTAATTCCTGAATCTCATCCTGCAGCTCTTCTAATTCATCATCATCGACAACAACTGGTGCCGGCCGCTTTTTCTTTTTAGGAGCAGCCGGTTCAGACTGTTCTTTCTTTTTAAATGAGAAGCGTTTCGGAGCTTCATCATAATCATCTTCATCTTCATCTTCATCGTCGTCATAATCATCATCATCATCGTCATCGTCGTCATAATCATCATCATCGTCATCGTCGTCATAATCATCATCGTCGTCATCATCGTCGTCATAATCATCATCGTCGTCATCGTCGTCATCGTCATAATCATCATCGTTGTCGTCATCGTCATAATCATCATCGTAATCATCGTCGTCATAATCATCATCATCGTAATCATCGTCGTCATACTCGTCTTCATCATAGTACTCATCATAGTCTTTTTTGGATTTATTTTTTCCTTTTTTTAAAAAAGAGAACATGGATTCACAGCCTTCCTAATTTATGTTAACTATTATTTATATTTATATTTATGTGTCTATTTTATCCTATCCCCCTTTTTACTTCAATCGTACGAATTATCATTTTTTATGGTCTATATAAATTATAGCGATCAATCAGCAGTAGATTACATCTGCTTATAATATTTTTCTTTATTGAACTGTCAAAACAGACTTGTAGTCAATATAGTTATGGTTTTATAAATTCTTTTTCAAAAAACAAATCATTCTCATTGGTGTCCTGAATAATGGAATCTAGATATTCCTTTAAGAATGAGGATTCTTCATAGATAATCTTATAAGCTTCAGATTTTCTAATTTCTTCAGCTTCTTTATCAGAGATATCATCTTCACCGGTAAAGAACCGCACATTTAGTCTACTAACAAGTTCCAGCGCTTCATCTTCATAAAAACTATTTTCCAATAATGTACTGTATCCCATTCTGCGACTGTCCTTAATAAACAGTTCTTTTAAATAAGTACTGTGTCCCAGTATATTTTCGTCAGTAAGAGACTGTTTTTTGGCCCATTGATCAACATCCGTTTTTTTTCTTGAATAAGTCAGCTTATCTTTTTCCAATTCAATGATTCCAACTGGATTAGGTGTGATGGCAAATGAGCCGGTTACAATCTCTGTAATTCCCGTTGCTTCATTTGTCAAAATATCCTGTGCATGTATGTGACCGGAAAACACGACTGAAACCTTAAATTCCTGAAGCAGCTTACCAATCTCCTCAGCATTATTCAATACGTATCCCTTACTCACTACAGCATTATGCTCAAAAAGATTGTGATGCATAAAAACCAGTGTCTTCTTACCTTTATCAAAACTAATTTTTAATTGTTCCGACATCCACTTCTGTGTCTTCGAATCAATTTTACCAGCAGTCATCGGAGCACGATTTGAAGAGTCATTTGTATAAATATTTGTATCTAAAAACATGAAGTCATACTCATCATTTATCTGAACCAGATAACTTAAAGAAGAGTCATCCCGAACAGCGGCCTGAGCATAGCCAGACTCAGCAAACAGCTCCTGAAAATCAGTTGGAGAAATTTGATCGATCTTTTCTTGTTCTTTTCCTAAAAAACTTCGTGCCCATCCATCATAAATATCATGATTGCCTGGGATGACAAATGTCTCTATACCTGAGTCCTTCAAGGAAGACAGTATTTCTGCAAATTTTTGAGCACTGACATATTCTCCATTCAGCGTAATGTCTCCTGTAACTATCAATCCATCCGGCTTTCGAGCTGCAGCATCTGTTATAAGTGCCTGAAGACTTTCTTTCTGATAATTTAAATCTTTTCCCGCAGTTGTCATTTGAATACGCTGAAAAGCTTCACCTGAATCATACAATTCCTCATCAATATAATGAGTATCTGTAATGACCCAAAAATCCAGATTATCTTTTTGAAAAAGCACTTTGTCTACAGGTTCTGCTTTCCCTGGATTGTTAAAAGCAAATATAACAAAGCTTAGAAATACCGTACCAAAAATACTTATAAAAATCACTGGTGTTTTCTTTTTCATTTCTATTCTCTCACCCAAACCATTATATTTTAAATATAAATAGTTCAAAAATGGCTGGGAAGAATCCCAGCCACATAAGCTATCATATATAATTGAATAACCAAAACTGGAATATGGCACATTCACCCTGCTGACCGACAAGCAGCACAACACAGGCAAAATACTTATTCACCATTCCTTTTGACGAGTAATTGTGGGTCCATATCATGAAATTACAGTTGAATGATATGATTCAATCTGTAACCTCATAACGGATCTGTCCCAGCTTCCACTTGACAACATTCAATTAGATAGACGTCGCATAGGGCGGAGTCAATACCAACTCCTGGCCTTCAGTTAAGAAATACTGATCTAAGCTATTCCACTCTTTCAGTGAAATAACTGAAATTCCTGTCTTTTTAGAAATTTTCGCTAATGTATCGCCTGATCTCACTTCATAGACACTGCTGCTTTTCTTTTTGGAAGCAGTCATTTTATAAGATTTAGCATTCGCCTGTTCTCCCTGCATCGAATTGATAACACGTTGAACACTTCGAATAGAACGATCAACAATTTTTTCCTGCTTCACTACTGTTTTTTCTTCTTTTACTTCAGTAGTAGGAATGACTAATTTCTGACCTACAAAAATCATTCGACGTTCAAATTGATTTCTTTCCAAAATAGCAGAGACAGGGATATTGTATAACTCGCTGATAGATTTCAGAGAGTCACCTTTTTTCACAACGTGATAAAGAATATCCAGCTTCTCTTCCATTTCTTTATCTTCTTTTTTTAGATCAGTCTTGCTGTCTTTCTGTGTTACTTTATTATTTAGACTTGCAAGCGTTTCAGTCTCAGTATTCAGTTTATCGAACTCTGTCAGATCATAAGCTTCAATCAGACTGTTCAGTTTAGATGCGTAGCTGGTATCTGTAGCATAACGCCCTGTAAGGAATTTTGTAGCATCTTTATATTCCTTTGTATTGCTTTTCCAGGTACCGCTGTAAAAACCGCTATTGCTGTTCACTCCGCCGTTTAATAATTTCATGTAATCTGTTAATGACTCTTTATATGACGGATATTTTCTAAAGCTGGCGCGAATACTGATCATATTGCCGCCGCCCGTGTCCTCTTGGGTCAGAAAATTAACACTTTCACCTTCGTAGCTTCCCTTAATCCCAAAAAGATTATAGTTAGGTGCAGAAGCCAGCGCACTGTTTCCAGAGCCGCTCTCCAAAATTGCCTGAGCAATCATTACTGAAGCATAGAGATTGTTCTTGCCTGCTATCTCCCGGGCATCTTCACTGATTTCATCAATAAATGCCTGTGTCGTCAGATTTCTTGGAATATAGTAAACACTGGTTGAAATCCCAGAATCTGTTCCTGTTGTCGTTTGATTGTATACAGGAATCGACTGTGCCGGTCCAATAGTTGATGGGTTGTTTGTTGATGTGCTTGGTCGATTATTATTTGTAGAAACACTCGGTTTGCTCGGCTTATTAGGCTTGCTTGTACTTGTTGATGTATCGGGTTTACTTGAACTTGTTGTTGTTTCCGAACTTTCGTTTGTTGAAGAAGATGACGTACTTTCTTCTGTTGTTGAATCAGTTGTACTTGACTCGGTTGTACTGCTTGTTTCTTCAGATTCAGACTCAGAGGCTTCAGTAGAACTGCTTTCTGTCGTGCTGCTTTCCTCTGTCGAACTTTCTTCTACAATGCTCTCTTCACTGCTTTCTTCCGTTTCAATCGGCACGTCTACAATACTTTCAGTAGTAGAAGATTCCGGCATTTCCGGTGCAGCCTCAGAAGTTGAGCTTTCTTCAAAATTTTCATATTCAGTGGATACTTCTGTTGTAAATAAAATTTCATCCTGTTGTTCCGTACTTTCAAGGACTGAATCTTCTGTTTTATTTTGTGCAGAAATAATCGTACTATTTGTGAATGTGGAAGTTGCAGAAGCAGTCAAAAGTCCGGCACTGGCAAGACACATTCTTTTTAGACTTTTTTTCCTTTTCATTTCTTTTTCTTCCTTTCAACATATTAACACTCTTTATTACTTTCTATTTATGTAATGATTTTTACTAATAAACAATTGTATACCATGGACACTCTAACATATTATACCAGAAAAAAAAGTCCTTTTCTTCTCAAAAATTTAATAGATTGCTAAAATTTTGAAGACAAACAGAGAAATAATGATTCTTTTCTAATCCCACTCTCATTTTACAGCTAGAAATATCTTTTCTCAACTATTTAATTTTTATTCCAGAATCATTTCACCACTTATTTCCCAAATGAAATATTTCTGCTTATAATACTAAAAATGGAGCTTATATTTCCTTTTTCTCATGATACATCTTTATGAAATCACATCTACAATAGAATACGATTCTTTTTTAAATAATAATCCCACCAGAAAAAGAAAGCTTTCAACTTAATTTATCACTTTGTGCAGCTCTTTAGAAATATTTCTTCCTATTTATATAAAGATATTTCCCACATTTTACAGCTCTAGCCTGATTTGAGTCTTTTTAACCAAAACAGGGAACCTATTTTCCATGAATGAAAAATAAATTCCCTGTTTTATTACTGTCAGCTCACTCTTAAAAAGCAGGTGTTAATGTTTCACTGTGCTCATTTTCCAAAAAGCTTTTGACTTCATCACTGGTCATCGCAGCTTTCAGTGCTTTAATTTCATCTGAATTCTGATTATCTTCTCGTGCTACCAAACTGATTGCAAAACGGTCATCGATAGTCTTTTCCAGGATAAGTGCATCTTTTGGTGTTAAACCAACTTTAGCAATATAGGTCGGATAGTTGTAGACCAGTGCGACATCCTGTTCATTATAAGCTTCTGCCAAGTTAAGCAAATCTATCGACAGCCATTCAAAATTCTTAGGATTTTCTCTTATATCTTTAATCGTTCCTTCAAATCCAACGCCTTCTTCCAATTGAATCAACCCCTGCTCGTCTAAAATCGCCAAAGCTCGACCTTCATTGGAAATATCACTCGGTAAAGCTATTTTCGCTCCATCTGGAATTTCCTCTACAGATGTATAGTTTTTAGAATAGAAGCCCACTTTGGCATTATAAATTTTCTGAACCAGCACCAAGTCTGCGTTTTTTTCCTGATTGAATTTCTCCATGAAAGGTTCATGCTGAGCAAAATTGGCATCGATTTCCTTGTCATTCAGCAGCTCATTATATTGAATATTATCGTTGACTTGAACCAGTTCGATTTTATAACCGTCTTTTTCAATGACTTCACCGGCTATTTTTACAACATCCGTCATCGGCGGCATATGAGAAGCTACTTTAATAATATTGGTTTCTTTTTCTACATTTCCCTCTAATTGATCCTCTGCCTGATTCCTGCACCCGGCTGCAAGCATAAGAAGACCTCCAAGACATAGACTGATACTTAAGACTTTTTTCATTTGTATTCCCCCTAATGTTTTTTATCCAGTCTTTTGGCAAGATAATTTCCGCCAATCTGTATCAGACTGACACTGACTATCATCAAAATAATGGCTGTATACATTAATGCATATTCATATCTTTGATATCCATACCGTAAAGCAAAGTCTCCAATTCCTCCGCCACCGACTACCCCCATCACAGTTGAATATGAGACCATACTTATTATTACTGATGTTAACGACAGCACGATGCCAGACCTCGCTTCCACATATAAAAAATGAAAAATCAACTGCCTTCTCCCTGCACCAAGAATTTCTGCCAATTCAAGCACTTCTTCCGGCACTTCAAACAATGTCTGTTCAACCAGACGCGCAGAAAGCGCAGCCGCAACAAAGCTAAGAGGAACTGCTGCAGCTTTTGTTCCAAAAGCTGTTCCTGCAACAAGACGCGTAAATGGGATCAATGCTATAACAAGCAAAAGAAAAGGAAACGAACGGACAATATCAATGACTCTATTCAAACTGATCGACAGTATTTTTGAACGAGCTGCTTTTCTTCTACTAATCAGGTATAAAGCCGTTCCCAGAGGAACACCCAAAAAAACTGCCGAAAGTATAGCGTAAAACATCATTATGCCGCTTTCTCTCAAAGCTTTCAGCAGTTCCGGTAAATAATAGGAGAGTGTCGTTAAATATTCATTCATTTAGAGTCTCCTTTATTCGATCATAGTAAGAAGAAAAAGTCTGTGCCTTTTCAGGCTGGGATATGGTTACTGTTTCCAGCAGCTGCCCCTTTTCCATGACTGCTGCTCGGCTGCATAGCGTACGTATCAACTCCAGTTCATGGCTGACGATGACAATCGTTGTACCGAACTCTTCATTTACTTTTTGCAGCAGTTTTGATATTTCATAAGCATGCTGACCGTCCAAAGCAGAAGTCGGCTCATCACATAAAAGAAGAGTTGGCTCGCTTACCAAAGCGCGGGCAACAGCTGCCCGCTGCTTTTCCCCGCCGCTCAGCTGTTTTGGAAAACGATTTCTTTTTTCTTCCATTTTTACAAAGCGAAGTGCTGCGTTAACTTTTTCAGGGTTTTCAATTCCTGACAATTTTAACGGCAAAGCTACATTTTCAGCGATTGTTTTATTGTACAGCAAATTGAAATGCTGAAATATCATTCCTGTCTTTCGGCGATCCTCCCGCTGTTCTGCTTTCGTTCTTTTAGAGATATCTTTTCCATCAATTGTAATCATGCCGTTATCAGGCTTTTCCAATGTGTTCAAAAGTTTAAGCAGTGTTGATTTCCCGGAGCCGCTCTCTCCGATTATGCCGAATATTTCTTTTGGCTGGATAAACAAATCAACATTTTTCACTGCTGTTATTTTTTCATTTTTCTGTTCATAGTGCTTACTTACTTTTTCAAATACAATCATCCGGTGTCACCTGCTTGTCAATAATTGGACAAAATTCTGAAGAGTTATATTTGTAAAATAGTCTTCAAAAGAGATCTCTTTCAGCCTCTCTTCAATCGCAGCTTTGGTATATAAGCTCCCAATCAGCAGCTCCTCAATTTCTTTGGTATCCCGCTGATTAAAATAGTCTCCATAAATTCTCAAGTGCGTCAGCACCTCTTTTTCAACTGAAAATTTAAGTTCAAGCATACCTCCAGGAAATTTTTCCTCTTTTTCTATGGTATATTTTGGTGCTTCACCATATATCCATTGCTCGTTCCCATAGATATCCTGAACCAAATTTTGTATCTTATCTTTATCCTTTTGAGTAAGTCGGTAACTCCATTGTTCCAGATCAGCGATCCGTTCCACTTCAAACAGCTGAAGAAGAAGCTGATCACGAAATTCTTCAGTTGTCAGATTCTGATACGCTTTGTATAAATAGGGTTTTATATTGGTTACGTGACTTCTCACCGATTTCGTTCCCTTTGCTTCAATTTTTTTCTGAGAAACATCAAGTACTGAGACCATCTCTTCCATATCCACGTCAAACATCAATGTTCCATGCATAAACATCTTCTGTCCTTTTTTATACATTGCATTACCTGAAAATTTTTTTCCATCTATAAATAGATCATTTCTGCCATTCATTTCTGCTCCTACTGCTCCCATGCGATGGAGGGCTTTCAGAATGGGTTTAGTGAATGTTTTGAAATCTCCAAACTCATGGTCTTTTGCATCCATTATAAAACTAAAGCTTACATTTCCCAGATCATCATATACCGCACCGCCGCCCGACTGCCTTCTTGTTATGATAATATTCTTTTTCTCTGCATAACTCATATCAATTTCTGACAGTGCATTCTGATTACGTCCAATAATGACAGACGGTGTTTGGATATAAAACAGCACCAGAGAATCCTTTAAATTGAAATGATTTAACAGATAGTGTTCTGCTGCAAGATTTTCACGTATATCTCTGGATTCAAGTCGAATATGATACACCTTCAGATCAACTCCACATCTGTATTCATAAATATTTTCAAAGATAACATCACAATTATACCATCATAAATGAACATACGCACTTATTTATCCTCAGGTAAATAATATTCCTTATTTATATAACAGATAACAAATGTAATACAGCTTATTATTTTGTATCAAAAAACGAAGTTATGACAGAACTTAGCTTGTATTGGGCTGCCAATTCTGCTAATGCTCTGACCAAATTATAAATTACAATAAAGGATATTCTATAAACGATGCTCAATGATAAGAACAAGCAGCTTCAAAAGCAACTGAGGAATTGCCAGTCCTGCTTGGATAGAAACATACAGTACCTCTCCATGCGACGAGTAAACGCAGGAGCACGTACACGAACGTAACTGCGACGAGTAACCGCAGGAGCATAGCTCTCCGTGCGACGAGTAAACGCAGGAGCATAGCTCTCCGTGCGACGAGTAACCACAGGAGCATAGCTCTCCGTGCGACGAGTAACCACAGGAGCATAGCTCTCCGTGCGACGAGTAACCACAGGAGCATAGCTCTCCGTGCGACGAGTAAACGCAGGAGCATAGCTCTCCATGCGACAAGTAACCGCAGGAGCATAAGTGTTCATCTCGGAGAATCAAGTAGGTATCATGGAGCGTCTACTCTGACAGGTCAATCGCAGTGATTTGTGACAATGTTTATCAAATTTTTTAGTGAAATGATATAAGTGCGATAGTCAAATGAATTAGCGATCATTCATTCCAAAAAGAGAAATAATTAATCGCAGAGGCAATAAGAAGGCGTTTACGGAAATGACAAGAAAGCTTGTAGGATACCTTTCAGTAACTAGATGGTTATGTATCAAAAATTGGAACAAAATCCTTCTATTCTTAATGGCTTTGCCATTTAGAAATTGTTGAGCTCGAAACGAAGTCCTTCAATTCTTAGCGGCTCTGCCGTTTAGAAAGTGATGAGATCGAAACGAAGTGTAGTGTAGGAAAACTGTAGATACACATTCTAAATTGCATGTATCAAGGATCGAAAGGGAAAGGCTTTACTCCTATACTTCTTACGAATGCTCGAATCATACAAAGACTGGAACACCGTTTATTTAGTTTTTAGGGGATATGACATATTTTCGTCACATCCCCATTGTTAAATAATAGCTAGTTGTCGATTTTGCGCAATTGAAACAATGTCAGACATTCAGAGATTCCCATAACAATAAGAATTCCACCAAACAATTGAAACAACAGCAAAATACTCTTAAATGGATTAAATATCAAAAGAATACCACCGATTAATAAAAATAAGCCATACAGGAGAAAAAGTACCCAATTAACATCTGTATATTTTCTTAGATTAAATGATTGAATCAAACGTGTACTTCCAAGCATAACAAGAAGCAGCCCCAGAAAAATCGGAAAAATACTCACAATTACTTTGGAAAATACTAAAACGATCCCCGCTAAGACTAAAAAGATAATACCAAGAACAAAACTGCTGTCATAAACATCTGCAGACCGTTTGACTTTAATCCCTTCTATCAAATCAACCAGCCCCATAAATGCCAAATATCCTGAAATTAAATAAACAGCAATTTTAAATACTGCAGACGGATTCACCACAATTGCCAACCCTGCTAATGCATAAACGATTCCTCGCAATAAAGCGTGTCTTCTTAAATGATAAATTAGTGTATCCACATTCTGCACCTCCTGTTTTTTATTCATTGTATAAATTTTTTTGCTTAAACACTACTATTTAGAATCGAAATCTATCATTTCTATTTATTTTCTCATTAACAGCTGTTCAACGTCAAAAACAGCAGCTCCTTTGCTCCGCTTCATTACTTCCTTTAGATTCCACGTCACCATGGATATCCTTGTCCTCAACCAGACATTTTCCACTACTCAAACACGCTGGGGACTTGAACCCTTAAAACCGAATAAACGCTGTTCCCGAAGCAGCTCCGCTACGCATACCCTTCTGCTAAAGTACTGATATAAGCAGCAGCGGCAAAGTAGAACTAGCACTTGTCAGTCTAAACTGTGCCGAGTTGCCAACACTTTTCCAAATAAACACGTTTGTATCGAGAATCGAACAAGGTCCTTCAATTCTAAATGTCAGAGCCATTAAGAATTGAAGGTCTTCGTTCCGATCCTCGAAGCATGTCTGGGGGGCATGTAGGAACTTGCTTCTACGCTTCTTCGAATGCTCGAATCATACAAAGACTGGAACACCGTTTATTCGGTTTTAGGGATCTCAGACATACTTATGCCACAGTCCCTAAATAAGTAGGATGACCTAGTTTGTTACTCAAGGTCAACTTGCAAAAAAAATCGACCTACAAGCCGCCTCTGTCCTCTTTCGTATGACAGGGAATAGCCTGTAGGTCAATTCTTTTTTATTTTCATTCTGTTTGGTGAGGGAATGAGTGTTTGTCACGCCCTCTTGCTTTCATTGTACCCAGCGAATTATTAATACCAGCCGTTAGCCAACCAGAAAGCTTGTGCTGCTTCCCAAGAGCCATAGCGTTGTGCAACATACTGATCTGCTACACGTTCCTGGTTTTCTGCAGAGTAGTCTCCGTTCAGATAAGAAGAATCTAATTGGTATCTTCCAATATATCTTCCGTTAGTTGCAGTATAAGAACCGTTTGATTCTTTTTGTGCAATCCATTCTTTTGCTGATGATGAAGTTCCTGTATATGCTGATGCAGCTGCAGACTCAGTTGCTGCCGGCTGTGCTGCTGGTTGAGTTTCTACTTGTACTGCTGTTGCAGGTGCTGCAGCTATTTCCGTCCCTTCACCTGTTTTGATTACCAGCTCCTGACCTACATAGATCATGTGAATGTTATCAATGTTGTTGTCTTCAGCAATTTTATTGATGAAATTAGCATCCCCGCCAAATTGTTGGGAAATCTTTGAAAGTGAATCCCCTGATTGAACTGTATATAAAGTGTCTGCATGTACGTCTGTTGTTCCTACAAAAATTCCAAAGCCTGCTGCTAAGATTGTTCCTAAAAGAATTGTTTTAATAGATCGCATTATCTATTCTCCTTCGCAAAAATGATTTTTGCCTCTCAATGAGACGTTTCATACTTTATCATCTCATCGTATTTCATAGGTGAAAATATCGTGACAATTCATTACGAGTATTTATTTTTCGTAACACTCTGTAAAAGAAGCATTAAGCATTCCCTTTATATAAGGGTTTTAGCAATCTAACAGCCTCTTAAAAAAACTACCATTTTTTATAAAGAACATGTAAAATTTGTGTTCACTTATCTTTTTCTAATCTTTTTCCAATAATAAATGAAGTTTTTTTTCAAAAAAAATGTAGTATATATCAAAAATGTAATATAAAAAAGCAAGTTTTATGTTATTTTCATCATTTTTTCAAAGAATTTATCTGTTTTTCCTTTTAAAAATGAAGCATCAACTGTCTTTTTCAGATAGATTTCCCAGTAATTTCGGCAAGTTCATAGGCTCCTCATATGTAAGTGCAAAAGTTATCTTTCCATTAATCAAATTGATAGAAAATATAAATCTGGTTTACTTTCTCCTGACAATTTTTCCTGACAACAGTTAAATATTTATCGGTTTGTCGTTAATCATTTTTGGACACACTCTCACAAGTCAATCTACCTTATAAAATTTGGCAGAACCTTCTATTTATGTATTCTTTGAACAACTGCTATTTAGTTACATGTTGTTTAAGTCCACTATAATAGTAGGAAACTATTCTTGATTAGAAAATCGATGAAAGAAATGAGGAATCTTCCTGACTATTGAACTAAAGAAAATCACCAAAAATAACTGGCAGGCGATTGCTTCATTGAGTGTTTCAGAAAGACAGAGCCAATATCTTCCTTCAAATATCTATTCTCTGGCCGAATCAAAATTTGAAGATGCAATGAGCATACTGGCGATTTACAAAGAAGAAATACCGATTGGGTTTCTTGCTTACCAGTTGGATGATGTCGGAGATTTGAATCTATTGAGATTTATGATCAGCCATGTTCAACAAAGCAAGGGTTACGGAAAATAAGCACTGCAGCTTCTTCTAACCCATCTGAGTGAAGCATTTGATAATGATAAATTGTGGCTAAGTCTTCATCCGGAGAATATTACCGCCAAGAATTTTTATAACCAGGTAGGGTTCACAGTCTCTGTAATTGGAGCAGAAACAGAGAACAAAATTTTTATGCGCTGTACTCTTCAAACAAAAAACAGTTCTATAATAGCAGAAGTAATTGTCGACCGCTTTCACATTGTTGAGTACTTGAATTCAGCCTCTAACAACTTCCGAATCCAAGAAATGAAAGAACTAAAGACAGATGGGCATGAAGCACTCCTGTACCTCTATCAAGACGTTTAAAACATTTCTCTTATAAATTCAAATCCTACACTAAGTATGAAGACACGCATCTTTTTAACTGCAGGTCTAATTAAAATAAATTAACAATAAAGAAGATAATAAATGCGAGACATGCTCTCCATCCATTATCTTCATAAAATTATTTATCTTATTTTAATATACACAAAGACAAAAACAATCTAACTTTCATCTGCAATCTTTTATTTTTTATCTTTTAGCTATTTTTTCCTCCGAGTCACCTGCTGACTACCAAAAGCATATTTCCTTAAAAATTCAATGGCCTTCCCTGCTTCTGCCAAAACTTCTTTGTCATCTTCATTTTCTTCAATCTCCCATAAAATATCAAGCCATTTCTGCGGTTCTCTAGTTCCAAGTTTACCGATTGCCCACACTGCGGTACCACGAATCACTGGACGTACATCCCCCGCACACTTCAAAATTTCAGGTAACGCTTCTCTGCCGCCTAAATTAGCCAAAGCAATCAATGCATTTCTCTGTAACGGCTTTTTGCCCCGCCATGAACCGGCAAGATGTCCAAACTGTTCCTTAAATTCTCTGTTGGAAAGTGACAGCAGCGGCTGAAGCTTCGGATATACTTCGTCTGGCTGAGGTTCCATTTCCTCATGAAAATGAAAATCCTTCCCTCTATTATAAGGACAGACCATCTGACAAATATCACAGCCGTAAATAATATTATGCATCTTTTTTCGATACTCTTCCGGCATCATTCCTTTTGTCTGTGTTTGGTAGGACAGACAACGCTTGGCATTCATTCTGCCATCTCCCAAAAGTGCTTCTGTCGGACAGGCTTTAATACACCTTGTACAGTCTCCGCAGCCAAAAGGAACTGGCTGATCTGGTTCAAATGAAATATTCGTTATTATTTCCCCCAGATAAACAAAAGAACCAAATTCTTTTGTGATGAGCAACCCATTTCTACCGATAAATCCCAAACCGGCTCGTTGTGCAACTGCAACATCAATCAATTCTCCTGTATCCACCTGCGGCTTAAATTGCCATTCCTCCTGCTCCTCTACGCTGTCGGCCTGCTTTCGAATAAACACAATCAGCTGATTCAGCTTTTCACGCAATATATCGTGGTAATCAATTCCCCATGAGGCTCTGGCAAACTGTCCTCTCTTTTCATCTCTTGGAACTTTTCCACTAATTTTTGTCGGATAAGCCAGTGCAATTGCTATAATTGTTTGAGGATTTTGAAATGTTTTTTCAGGATAAATTCGTTCCTCTATTACCGGATGTTCAAAACCAGAAGTGTAACCTCGTTCTTTTTGCTCCTTTAGTGAATCTTCCAAATGAGAAAATGGTTCTGCAGAGGCAAAACCAATCTTATCGATTCCCAGACGCTTACTCTCCAAAATGATTTTTTCTTTTAAGCCCCTCATCTGTCTCCTCCTTCACGATTCACTACCCAAATAAAAGTGCGGCTTAAATTACTTTCCAGAACTGTCGAAAATAGTTACGCAATTGGCTATCAGCTTGTTCTCCATGATCGACCGTTCCATTACTCTCACAGCTGTCTTTTCAAAATAAAAAGCTACAAAAATCATTCGCTGCGGTTCTCTTCAATTTTCATGCTTTTTCTTAGCATCCACTCTACAATAGGTCCTGTTGCCAGCAAACAAATAAAGGTCGCCACATGAAAATCCTTGCTTCCCAGCAGAATACCCACAATCACCAGACTGGCATCCAGAGTTATTCTAACAACACGCAGACTAAATTTACTGTATGCTTCCAGAATAAAAGAAAGACACTCGATGGCTGCCGATCCCATTTGAGCTGAAACATAGAAGCCAATACCCACGCCATAAAGTACAGCTACTGCTACTGCCCAGATTAATGAAAAAGAAAGCTCCCAATCACCAAAAATTGAAAAAAAGAAATTAAGAATGATCCCTATACCAAAACCATTGATAATAGTCCCAGGACCAATCAATTCCCTTTTAATGAAAAAGGCTGCAATAATAACCAGACAGTTGAACAGCATACTAAGATAGCCAAACTCCAACGGAATATGATTTTGCACTCCAGTAAGAAAAACACTTAGGGTATCTGTTCCATATCCGCTCTTCAACAATATAAAAATAGCAAATGCTGTTAACGTTGTTCCAAAAAACACAGAAAAAATACGATAAACCGGATTTAATTTTGTCATTTTCTTTCACATTTTCTTTCTTATAGTATAGTCAAATATTTTATATTTTAGAAACCTTACAAAAAAACCTTGTAACTTGTTATTTATACTTCAAAAAACAGAATTAGTCAATGTACTCTCATTTTACCACAGGTTAGAAGAACGAAGCCAAATTCCTTCACTATAAAACAGACCACATTTTCTTCCCTCAACCTACTTCCAATCTATTGACTTTTTTCTTTAGATAACGTAGACTGGTTACTACTTGAAAGACAACTAAATAAGTACCTCAGACTGAGGTAGAGGTCGCGATTTTTATTAATCTTGTGGAGTGAGAGGACACTTTGAAGCAAGCCTAGGAACAATCGCCGAAATATATAGCAGCCTCCCTGTTATATATTGGGACATCATGCAAATAGCTGATGGACTGTCTTGGCAGTAATGCCAAGTTGCGCTATGTTTCTGTTGAGGAATTTTTGATTTCAACAACCAGCATGCGCATGGTTGTTTTTTGTTATGTAGAAAGAGAGGATAAATAAAATGATTAAGAACAAACAATTTTTTTCCTTCAGCTTATTGTTCACTTTATTACTAGGGATTGTCTGGATGCCGCTGAGTGTCACTGCTGAAGGAACTTCAAGCATCGCAAACGGTGAATTTAGGGTCGGCATGGAAGCAGGATATGCACCATTCAACTGGACTCAGACAACTGATGCAAACGGGGCTGTCGCAATTCCGGGGGATCATTCTTATGCTGGCGGTTACGATGTACAAATCGCAAAAAAAGTTGCAGAAGGCTTGAATAAACGTCTCGTGATTGTAAAAACAAAATGGGACGGCTTAGCTCCCGCTTTACAGTCCGGTAAAATAGATGCTGTTATTGCAGGCATGTCGCCAACGCCGGAACGAAAAAAAGAAATTGATTTTTCAGACCCTTATTATGAATCAAATCTGGTGATTGTTACCCGCAAAGACAGTAAATACGCAGACGCAAAAAGTATTAAAGATTTCAGCGGCGCAAAAATTACCGCTCAGCTAAATACCTTCCACTACACAGTGATTGATCAAATTCCCGGTGTCCAGAAACAACAGGCACAGGCAGATTTCGGTGCCATGCGTACAGCTTTAGCTTCCGGAGTCATTGACGGTTATGTCAGTGAACGTCCTGAAGGTGTTACTGCTGCAAGTGTTAATCCTGACATCAAAATGGTTGAATTTAGCGAAGAGAACGGCTTCCAAACAGATCCTGCAGATACAACGATTGCTATTGGACTGCGTAAAGAAGATCCAAATCTTGATAAAATAAACGAAATTTTAGCAGGCATCTCTCAAGAAGAACGAACGAAAATCATGGATCAGGCAATCATTGATCAACCGGCAGCTGAAAATATCGGAGATGAGAACCAATCAAAACCTGGTTTGCTGACTGATTTTAAAAATATTCTAAATCAATATGGTGTGCTGTTCCTTCGTGGTACAGGAACGACTTTACTTCTGGCACTTATCGGTACAGTTGTCGGTACTCTAATCGGTTTATTGATTGGTGTCATTCGGACAGTTCCAGAGTCAGAGAATAAAGGGAAATATGCTCTCCAAAAAGTCAGTAACTGGTTATTGTCTGCCTATATAGAAATCTTCCGCAGTACACCAATGATGGTACAGGCGATGGTTATTTATTATGGAATTGCTTTGGCATTCAGTATTGATTTAAATCGTACGGCAGCCGCTTTATTCATTGTCTCCATTAACACCGGAGCTTATATGTCGGAAATTGTTCGCGGTGGAATCTTCTCTGTCGATAAAGGACAGTTTGAAGCTGCACAGGCGATTGGGATGACGCACAGTCAGACGATGACTAAAATTGTACTGCCTCAGGTTATCAGGAATATCATGCCGGCAACAGGGAATGAGTTTGTTATTAATATTAAGGATACTTCTGTATTGAGTGTTATTTCAGTATCCGATTTGTTCTTCCAGGGAAATTCGGCTGCCGGAGCAAATTATCAGTTTTTCCAAACATTCTCTATCATCTGTGTAATATACTTCATACTGACATTTACAATAACCCGCATTTTACGCTGGGTAGAAAAACGAATCGATGGACCTGCTGCATATATTCCAGTTGAAGAAGCAGAGCAAGCTGTTATTACCGGTGAAGATAAATAAGGAGACCGCTCATGAATACAATTATTAAAATTGAACATCTAAAAAAGAATTTCGGTGAAAACGAAGTGTTAAAAGATATCAACATGACTGTAGAAAAAGGAGAGGTCGTAACCATCATCGGCTCATCCGGTTCTGGAAAATCGACAATGCTGCGCTGCGTCAATCTTTTGGAGAAACCAACAGCAGGAAAAATTATCTATCAGGGAGAAAATGTTTTAGTACCTGGTTATGATCTGCCTAAATACAGAACTCATTTGGGCATGGTATTTCAGCAATTTAATTTATTTAATAACTTAAACGTTTTAGATAACTGTACGGCCGGACAACTCTCTGTCTTGAAACGCTCAAAAAGCGAAGCTGAGCAAATAGCAAAAGAAAACTTGGAAAAAGTCGGTATGGCTCGTTTTATCAAAGCAAAGCCGGCACAACTTTCCGGAGGACAAAAGCAGCGTGTCGCAATTGCTCGTGCACTGTCCATGAATCCCGATGTTTTATTATTTGATGAACCAACCTCTGCACTTGACCCTGAAATGGTAGGAGAAGTGTTAAAGACAATAAAAAGCCTGGCTCATACCGGGCTGACAATGATGATCGTCACTCACGAAATGGAGTTTGCCCGTGATGTTTCTGATCGCGTCATTTTCATGGATAAAGGGGTCATAGCAGAGGAAGGGACCGCAGAAGAATTTTTTGCCCATCCAAAAGAGGAGCGGACAAAAGAATTTCTTCAGCGGATATTATCAAAATGATAATATATTTATAGAAAGCAGCGGCTCTGGGATGAACCGCTGCTTTTTGGGGCTCATTGTCAACTAGTGTTGGTGAAAGAAATACAAGAGAATAAAGCCAAGCAGGCGATCGACAAGCTCTGATTCTGTCAGATAGTCTCTGAATGAAGGATGCCATCTTGACTTCGTATAATCGAGAGACCATGCATTTTTTTGAAGAAGTCTCCAATACCGCTTCAGCTGTTTATATTGGAACTGATCCGGGCGAAACTGTTTCATAC
>NZ_JADOEP010000059.1 GCF_016745275.1 Enterococcus sp. BWB1-3 | reverse complement strand
TTTTGGTTTCAAGCGTGAGCGCCGACAAGGTGCGCTGCACCGTCGTCACTGACACACGGCAATGATTCGCAATGCTCTTCATTGATTGGTGTTCTGTCAATTCTTCAAGAACACGATAATGTAGATCGCTTGGCAAGAAATCGTGGTGATGATGTAGAAATCAATCGAGTGCTTCAAGAAGCTGGAGTTCAACTAGTTTCAACCTCTGAAAATATCGACAGTACACCAGCAGGAAAATTACTCCACGGTATTATGAGTGACATAGCTGAATTTTACTCTAATAATTTAGCAAATGAAGTCATGAAGGGGCTAACTCAAAAAGCAAAATCTGGAGGAACAATCGGTCGAGCACCTATCGGCTACAAAAACGTCGTTCTTTTTGATGAACGATCCAGAGAAAATAGGACAGTTATCCTTGATGACGAGCGAGCTCCCTTGGTTCGTTTAGCGTTTGAGCTTTACGCTTCAGGAGAGTGGAGTATACGAACCCTCGCAGAACATTTAGCCAATCAAGGTTTAAATATGCCTCCTAAAGCAAAGTTACCAAGTAAGCGAATGAATAAGCGTCTATTAAGTGGCGTTCTAAAGAATCCTTATTATAAAGGACTGATAAAATGGAAAGGTGCCTACTTACCAGGAGCTCACACTCCTCTTGTTTCAGAGAAATTATGGGATAGCGTTCAAGATGTACTCGAAACTAATAGGGCTGGTGAAAGAAGTCGAAAGCATGAGCATTACTTAAAAAGCACAGTCTATTGTGGCGAATGCGGTGGACGACTACTTATACACAATGCAAAATCACGGTCTGGAGATATCTACCCATATTTCGTTTGCTCTAATAGAGTTCGTAAAGCAAACAGATGCACTCATAAAGCCATCTTAATAGATGACATTGAAAAAAGCATCTTTGATCTATATGAAAAAATTACCATCTCAACTGATGACAAAAATCGAATGAAGGACTATATGGATGAATACATTAAAAAGAGCTCCGAAAATTATGATACTGAACATTCAAACTTAAAAAAAGAGAAAGAAAAGATTGAAAGAAAACAGATCAAACTACTAGATGCTCACTACGAAGATGCAATCCCTATCGAACTCTTTAAGAAAGAACAAGAACGATTGAGAACTGCGTTAATAGGTATTGATAACCAATTAAAGTTACATACCAACTATTGTCAACACGCACAACAAAACTTCGAAAGAATACTCGAAATAATTGAAGGATGCAATAAGATGTATAGCACAGCTCCTAACTATGTAAAGAGACTGTATAATCAGGCTATTTTTGAAAAAGTTCTTATATACTCCAATGGTAATCTATCCTATGAGCCTACCGTTAGCTTCGACCCCGTAATAAGCATTAAAACTCAAAGAAAAAAAGAATCCACTGTTTCCAGTGGATTCTTCGACACATTTATCTCAGTACCTAACACCTTAAAAAATTTTTTTGGTGCAGGTTTAAATAATAACAAAATGGTCGGGAAGACAGGATTCGAACCTGCGACCCCTTGGTCCCAAACCAAGTGCTCTACCAAGCTGAGCTACTTCCCGCAACTACAATTTTATTTTTACTTAAAAAAAAGACCACGCGCCCAAGAGGAGTCGAACCCCTAACCTTCTGATCCGTAGTCAGACACTCTATCCAGTTGAGCTATGGGCGCATCTTATTATTTGTACCTATGCCGAGGACCGGAATCGAACCGGTACGG
>NZ_JADOEP010000058.1 GCF_016745275.1 Enterococcus sp. BWB1-3 | reverse complement strand
TTTTTTTTTCGATAGAGGAAGCCAGTATATTAAAAATAGATAGAAAGATTTTAAATAGTTCATAACAAGCTCTTTTCCGAGATCATTTCTTATTTGGGTAGTATCTTGAACAGTTAATAAAATTTCGGATAAATTAGGTATTATTCTGATTATCCTTGTGTGTCTTTTTTACTATCTGGACGAGTAAAGCAAGAACCTTTCATACATTAAAAAAAAGAGTTAAAATTCAATAATCACTACTTTGATTTATTTTTAGAAATAGCCTTCTAAAAAAGAGAATTTATTAAAGATGGTGGCAGGTTTGGGTACGGTTAAAAATTTCATGTTTTGCGTAAAAATAGGAATAACTCGCAAATTCCCAATAAAAATAGCCATCAATTTCGCTTTTGACGGCGAAACTGACGGCGCAGAGACTGACAGAGGTTAAAATAACTACATGTGGAAATTTCATATTTTGCGTAAAAACATGAATATTTCTCAAATTCCCAATGAAAATAGTCATCAAATTTACTTATGACGGCGAAACTGACGGCTCAGAATAGGATAGAGATTAAGTCTTTACAGGGCTTTTCCTATTTGAACGTAAATTTTTCAACAATACTGCGTTGATCTTCCAGAAAGCTGCTGGTGTAGGTGTCTAGTGTCATCTTGATGGATGAATGTCCAAGCATTGCGCTAACAGCAGCAACATTCCCTCCTAAAGTAATGCAGCGTGTAGCGAAGCTATGGCGTAAAGCATGGAAGGTTCCTTGCTCAATCCCCAGCTGTCTTTTCAACTGAACAAATCTGTAATTGATTGTACGTGGTTCAACCTGTTTGTTTTTTCCTGTTGTGACCACATATTCAGAAAACGAAGAGTTCCTTTTTTTTATATCTAATAACGTATTTCTTAATGTACAGGTCAAAGGAATTGTGCGGAATCCTTTAGTCGTTTTCGGTGTTCCTTCTATAAGTTCGGTTTTTTTGTGTTTATCTTGGCTTGAAACTCGCTGGACGGTTCTTCGAACATGAAGGACTGACGAAGTAAAATCAATGTCTGCCCATTTTAATCCACAAATCTCACCAATTCGAAGACCCGATTCTAAGGCTAATAACACGGGTAAATATTTAGTTTCTTTTTGACTGATTTGAATCATTTGTTTCTGTATTTCCATAGAGAAAGCTTCTACTTTTTTATTTTGTATAGCAGGCAATATAACATTATCACAAGGATTAACAGCGATGTATTTTTTTTGTTTTGCTGTTTCCAGACAATCTTTTAATAGATGAAAGATTAATTGAACAGAACTGGAAGCTAATCGTTTAGTTAAATGACCGATCAAATCAGAAATATGATAGATGGTAATTTTTTCCAATTTATACTTACCTAATAATGGGAAAAGATGAACATGAAACTTATTTTGATAACTTGTATAGGTACTTACTTTGATAAGGTTTCCTTTTATTTCTCTTAACCAAAAATTTCCCCAATCAGTAAATGTGCCAGTATAGGGCCGTACTTTTGATGACTGTTCTAGGTAATAATAGGTCTTTCTTTCAAAAAGTCTTTCTTTGACTGAACGATAGGTATCACCATAAATATAGCCATAGTATAAAGAACCATTTTCTTTTCGCCCCTTAGGATACCGACCTTCCCAACGTCCATCCTTTCTTTTGTAAATATTTTCTCCTTTAGCCATAAAGAGTATTCAATCCTTTCTTTGACGGCGAATTTGACGGTGGAAAAAAACAAGAAAATTACTCTCAAACTTTTATTTATAGAATTAAATAGAAGGTTTTTCCCAATCTTTTAATCAAATTGAAAGATAAAAAGAGCAAATTCGTCCTATGTGTTATTGATTTTTAATAGTAATATGTGTAGAATTTAATTGTTATATACAAAAAATGGGTTAGTAAGTGAAAAAATGGAAGAAATACATACTAGAAAATTTCATGTTTTTACGCAAAACATGAAATTTTTCAAGCATATTAACCACATTTTTTTATTTATATGACATCAGCTGCTATAGTTCATAATGGTTGAGTTTAGCGGGAGAGAGTTAGAAGCATCGTTAGCGTTCTGTATTAATAATACTTCATACATACATAAAATATTTTTTCTTCTGGGAAATTATTATTTATGGTACGTAATTTAAAGTGCTGATCTTCAATTAATATTTGTAGGAAAGACAATTTAGAGTGACTAGTTGTTTGCCTACCACAATTTCTTTAATAAATTTCAGAAAGTGTGAATATTGTGAAGTACCTAAAGGTTTTCTATTTATTGTTCTTACGTTTATTGCCAAAAACAGTAAAAAAG
>NZ_JADOEP010000057.1 GCF_016745275.1 Enterococcus sp. BWB1-3 | reverse complement strand
TCGGCAATTTGTTCTGCAGAATAACGATGATATTTCATGGCAGGCACCTCGTTTTTACTTTAAGTGTAACACGTCTGGCAAGTTACGCTATGTCATCGATTCTTTTACAGGTTATATATAGATTATTAGATTTTATCGAAGCAGATAGACTCCCACCTAAAGTATGAACCACCATAACTATAAATAATTGATCATTCTTAATATCATGTTCATTTAATTTTTTTACTATTGATTCTAACCTACTTGTTATTTTTTCTGAATGATCTACGTTTTCATTTACGCCACTAAAAACACCAAAAGCTATAAGCAATTTATCATTTGTAACATTGAAAATCCTCTCCTTATAACTTTTCTCATTCAATAAATCTAAATCAAAACTAGCATCAGCAATTTTCTCATGTTTCAGAGCTTTAAATAACTTTCTGACATCATTCCAAATTTCTTCAAACACATATTCTTCTGGTATTAAGTTCATTACTTTAGTATATAATGCGTTTGCAATAGATGTGACATCTAGTATGAGTACTCCTTTTCCTGTATCTAAATAAGGATGTGTTAAAAAAAGATGTTGATTCTGAGAAAACGGTTTTTGTTTTACTAAATCAGCATCTTCTTTCTTTATTGATATTTCACTTACACCAATAAGAGCTTTATCTAGACAAATTTCCTCCATATATTTATCAAGTTGTATTTTATTAGGAATAAATATTTCTCTAGTAATTGATGACAACTCTTTTGGAGTCTGACATTTTTCACAAATATTAGTAGATATGGTAAGATTATCATCCAATAAAATAGAAATATAACTTTTTTCTTCTTCAGATAGTTCCATCCGGCTTGATAAAAATATGGAACGAATTACCATATTCAAATTATACGAGCTTGTTAAATTTATACCAGGCATTACTTTATGATTCCCATAGAATTGAATATCATCTATGTACGGATTATCCAATGGATCGATAGCACTTTTAGAGTCTAATTGATTAATTTGTTGTATAACTTTTTTGAACTTACCATAACTCATTGAAAAACCTTCAAAATTCCAATTATTCTCTGATAACCAATTCAGAGTTGCAGTGGTTATCGCATCTAACAATACAGCTTTATCTCTATTTTCAAATGAAAGTCTCAGTGCAGCAAGTCTTTGTAACAATTCTCTTTTATCATACTTACTTATGTCCTCGACTATTCCTTGAATTTTAATATTGTCTGCGGCTTTAATTTCCTCTAAAGGATTAGATGATAGTTTTTCAAAAAGAGACGCAAGCATTTCATCATCTATATCAACTTCTATATTCTCAGAAAAGCTACTATAATCTTTCATTTTTGTTTCATTCCCTCCAAACCAGTTACTCAATATTTTTTAGATACTTTAATACTATTTAATATATCATCAACAAAAAATCTTTTCATTTTATATTTCATCTAAAACTGTCTTAACCATCAGAGTTGTTGCTATATCTACTTTTTACACTTTATCTCGCTCTAATATTTTCAAGACACAAGAGATATCCAGCAAAATCGCCCCAACGTTTTCTATCTTCTGATGAACCGAGCTTTTCTATCCAATTAGTGTCTAATTCTAGTTGTTCGCCTAACTTATGAAATGCCTTTAAATTAATCATAAAGGTATTATGATAGCTAGTTCTTAAATTATCTTTTTCATGTTTTTCTTCGTGAGAAAAGTAATTCCAGTTAATTCTCATATTCGCATAAACTAAAGCAGAATCTATAACTTCTTTCCATAATTCATGTAAATAGTCATCCTTGCATTCCAACATTTTAAAAATCGAATTGTAAATATCGACCGCTTCTTCAAAAGCCATAGAGTCGCTTTTTTTCAAATAAGCATTGTAATTTAGCATTCTGTCACCACCTTTACTCTTTAATACTCTTAATCATATTATAAGACATTTAGTGAGAACAAAATAGCAGGGAAATACATAAAAAAGAGCCGACTCTTAAGTCAGCCCTATATCTCTTATAAAAACTCAATAAAATATTCTTCAGCAAAATCACCATTCTTGTTAAGTACATGATCTCGACCAATAGCTTCATAGTCAACATAATTACGCAAGTGTTCTGGAACCATTATCAACCCTTCGTCAACTAGCAAATAGCCTAGTTTTTCCTCGTCCGTTAAGCCCTCATACAACTCATAAATGATTGGATTCTCGCCTTGATGCTCTGCAATCGCTCGAATAACCTCATCAGGATAATCCATATATTCTCCTAAACTATTTTTTATCGGATACAAATTGGTTGGTGATAAAAAAAAATTTGTATAGTTCCGATCATGATCTGTATTCGTTCCAACTATTTTCTTTACACCAGACTTAAATCTTGGTTTCCAATCTTTTTTGCACTAATACAAACGCCCATCTTTCACTATGAGCTAAATCTCCGTAGCCGCTCAGCAATGATTCTGCAAAGCTTTCAGAAACAGGGAAGATCTCTGAATCAACCTTGCTGTCTCCACCACCAGTCAGACCAGTTTGTGGCAATAAATTAGGGCAAATAGTTACTCCAATTATTTCCCAGCAATAGTCTACAAATTCTTTTTCTTTACTTTGACTTGTTAGCGATTCAAGAAAATAAGAAAAATAGTCTTTTGATAGTTTACCTTTTTTTACAACTTTTGAATCCGAGAATGCATTGGGATGTATTTTTTTATAAAAATCTTTTTCCCCATTTTAACGTCCCCCTCTAATTAAACACTAATTTATATAGTCACCATAAATATTCTATCCTTTTATTAGTATATCAACTATCCTAACCATACTCAAAGCGTTATGATTATTACAAAGAATCATTCATGTTAGATTTGATATTAGGTAATCTTTTGTCTAGACAATTTTCAATTTTGACATCGTCCAATTCTTTTGAATAAAGTTTTCTATTTTCAAAATGTTCATTTATTTAAATTATCTTATTTTATTAGTTAAATGATAATTCAAAACGTATAGTGCACAATGTACGTATTTTAAATATAGTTAATATCTGTTATTTTTAGAGGGGATTAAATTCACCATATCAAAAACAAGATTTTTATATTAGATACCCACAGTGCTGGTTAATTAAGCACTTAATTTCTCAAGTCCAATTGAAAATTTTAATGTTTCACTATCTTCTTTATGTGCTTCAGCCAACAAAAGATTATAAAGCAGAACCGTTAGTTGT
>NZ_JADOEP010000056.1 GCF_016745275.1 Enterococcus sp. BWB1-3 | reverse complement strand
TCCTTTCTAGTTGGTTTTGTGGTGATTCTATTCTAGCGGAAATGTTGTGTGTCTTCCTTGTTTTTTAATGAGAAAATAGGACCGATAGATTTTTTTCTATCAGTCCAATAAATTATAGAGCCAAATTAAGCCAAACGATCCTGAAAATATAAGAAACTCCAGGTAGTAAACATCGTCAACCTAAGAGAAACTTCGAAAAAAAATTGGAGTTTCTCTTTTCTTTTCTCCCAAAATCTTTTACAGTAAAAGATTTTGGGGTGATTTGCGTGGCTGCTCCCTATCATAAGCGATTTGATCTGATTACCCGCTTTGTCATAACGATACTCTATCACCAAGCCTAGTAGCAAACAAAAAAAGACACTGTAGTTTTTTACCAACAGCATCTTTGAAGTTATTTTTAATTAGAGAGCAATCCAAACGTTCGAAATTATTTACTCCAGCGTTCTAATTTCGCTACAAATTTTTTTGTGTACATTCTTTTCAAGAAAAATTTCTCGATTCGTTTCATGTCTGAATTTAAAAATCCTTGATATGATTTTTCATAAAATTCATTGAAGCTTATGTCGGGGTCTGTCCATGTTCCATTTTGATAGCATAAGGCACAAAATTTTCCTGATAGTACTCCATCTTGCTCACTCCCAAAATCTTCTTGTTTTTTCATTGGTTTCCCACACGAACCACAATAGGTTATTTTTTGTTTATTCATTTTACTCACATCCTTTCGAAAGAAATAGTATATCATACTTCATTCTTAAATTAATATTTTTGAACAACAAAAGTTGGAAGAAATAGAATTTAGATTAATCAACTACGGTATCGCGATAAAAATAATGAAATTTTCAGTTTTATTGTCTTTACTTGAGAAAGATATGCGGATTTCTTTTTAAGCCTTGTTTTTAGGAATATACATCCCTGCTGTCATTGAAATTATTTTACTCCCTAATCTAATTGCTCTTATCTAAAATATTCTTGTTAATACTGAAAACAATCATGAGTTGACACACTGTAAACAGAACAGTGCTTACTTTTTCCCCCTTCTTTTGTACTGTTGAATTATAAAGAATGAGGAGTAATAATAATGAAAAAAAGTATTAATTTTAGACGTCTCAATATTTTTTTGCATTGTTGGAAACAGCTCAGTTACTCATGCTGAAAAAGATCAAAAATCGGTTACCTATTCGTTATACAACACGCAAAAACAGCTTTTCAGCAGAAAAAGAGCCCTCTCTTTTTCGAGTGTTGGGAAATGGTACGTATACCGTTTCAACAGAAAGAAAGGACTCTTGGAAAGTCAGCTATCAGGTGATTGTAAAAAATAACTCAATTACTTCAACAAAAAATGCGAGTGCTACCGCTATCTCCGGTTCATTTACTCGTAAATCTTTACAAATTGACCATTCAAAACAAGCAATCTACTATTTAAAAAGAAAGGCAGGAACATCTACAACAAATATCAAATTTCGTGCAACAATCAATAGCTCTAACTTGAATGTTTCGGTTCTCACTTAGGACTCCGGTATATAGTTTACTTCAATTTTTTGATCCCACAAAAGATAGTCACCGATCATAATAAACATGAAATATAAATTAATCAGAAAGCAACACGCACATACAACGTTAATTAGCCTATAAAATGTGTTGCTTTTTTTATTTCATTTCACAATAATTGGCGCAAGTAATAATCCTAATGGTGCTGCTACAGACAAACCGATGACAGCAATTAACAAAAGTAATCCTTCATCTTTTTCTCCTCTTCCTATATCATGAATCCAGTTCAATTTTTTACGATACTCTTCTATCGTTTCATTATTTTCTTTAATTCTTTGTTTCAATGCTTCATTTTCCTGAAGAAGTTCATTAGAGGGAAACCAACTTCATCTTAACTGTTTAGGAGGCTTTTTTACTCCCTCGCTGGAACCCCTAGCTTTCAGAACATCCAAAAAATAACACGCAGAAAGGCTGTTTTCCAGCTTCTCTGCGTATTTTCTGCTTTATCAGTATTAACGAACTTCAATGATTTGACCAACTGTAATCATATCCCCGGAAAGACCGTTTAAAGACATAAGCTGATCCACTGTAATGCCATAGCTTTCAGCGATTCCCCATAACGTATCTCCAGATTGTACCGTATAGCTTGAAAGCCCTGATGCAGTATAATCAACTGCTTCTCCGGCAGAATAATCGGTATAATAGCTGTAATCACTTCCTGAATCAAAACGTGTCAATCCATAGGCATCAATCAGCCAATTTAGTTTTTGCGCATAGCTTGGGTCTGTCGCATACACGCCAGTCAAAGCTGCTGTAGCGTCCAAATAACTGGTTGTATTACTTTTCCAGACACCGGAATAATGATAATCTCCATAGCTTGAAACCGCTGATAAGAGAACATTTGCGTGATCTAAAAACGATTCATAATAAGAGCTGTATACTCTGAAAGGCTCTGAAGTAACAAGCCACTGTCCTTCAAGATATTCTGTGGTTGACATATAAACGGTTTGACCATTGTAGCTTCCTTTCACACCGAATAGGTTATAATTAGGTGCAGAAGCCAGCTGAGAATTTCCGTAGCTGCTTTCCAGCAAAGCCTGTGCAATCATAACGGAAGCATATAAATCATTTGCACTTGCTACAGCAGAAGCTGAGTAACCAATCGATTCAATAAAGTCCTGAGGAGATACTGAGGAAATTTGTTCATAATCAGTTGCTTCAGCTTCTTCAGAAAAAACAAAGGCTCCGCTCATTACCGGAACGGATAGTAAAGCAATACCCATGCTGGATGCAAAACGGTTCATATTCTTCTTTTGTCTGTCGGCTTTTTTTATATGTCTGCTGCTCCGAGTTTCATAAATTTCCATTCACTTTTTTCCTCCCTAACGATTGTCATAGTAATAGTTTATGTGTATTTTATAAAAGAAACAACAATCTAGTTTTAAAAAAAAGAAATTTAAACTATTTGAAACTTTACTGTAATAAAAATAATTTTTGTTTCAAATTGATTTTTTTGAATATTTTCCGTATGTACAGCATATAATTAAGGTTTAGAAATGATTTGTTGCTCGTTTTCATTTTATTTTCATGACAAATACATTACTTTAACTAATTTGTATTTACAAGTAATCAAAACCTCCAGTGTGAACTGGAGGTTTGCTCTGCGGCTGAAAGCCTCTATTACCGGCCAGAGCCTGAAAGGCCCACTGAAGAAAGGTCTCCCGCTAGCACCACAATTACTCACGACTC
>NZ_JADOEP010000055.1 GCF_016745275.1 Enterococcus sp. BWB1-3 | reverse complement strand
CTTTGAATTGGTTTTTGTCGACTTTAATTCTACTGGATTTCAAGATGTCTTTCCTGTTTTTTTTCAAAATGAAAAAAGTGTCAGTGACAATCACGCCACCAACACTAGATATTATAGAGCCATTAAAGGAGTGAAGAATAATGATTCAAACAGAAAATAAGCAACCAATTAAAGAAATTAGTCACCAAGATATTTATAGTTTATATGACAGTTGGGAACAACTACAATCATGGCAAGAGGTACTGCCAGTATTAGAAAAGTTTTTCGAAGATGAAAACAGACCAGTAAACAAACAACAAATCGCCAGAAAATACCATGCTTGTTCACAAGTCTTTATGCTTTTTTACCTAGACTTTAGCCAAATTATGCAAAGAATGGAAAAGCAGTTGTTAGAATTGCGAAGCAGGAAAAAGGTCTAATGGTTTCGGAATGCTATTTTGCTAGATTCTGAGGGTGAAAAAAGAAGAATTTAGCAGAGCAGATTCAAGTGCTAAAGCAAACGGTGGGCATGTTACGCTAAAAAAGCTCGAGGAACTAGCCATAGGGATAGCTATTTTGTGAGTTCCTCGGGCACTGACAAACGGACATGCCTACTAATGAAAGTCAATGGCGATGAAATCGACGAAGTGAACCATTTACTTTTATTAGAGTGTTATTCAGTTGGTGGATTGATAACTATATCCATATCTAAATTCGATTGGTTTTGATTTTCGGTTGTTCGGATAATATTTTCAGCTAAATCATTGGCATAAAAATCAACTTCTTTTTGAATGCGTTTGTCATAGAGATAGAGAATTGCTTGTTTCAATTCTGATTCAGAAAATGTAGAAAGTTGTTCTATGAAAAATTTGAAAATTTCATCGGTGAAATGTTCGGTCATAATATCGTAATGAGCCAAAAATGAAGCTTTTGATTGAACTGAATTAAGCAATTCCAGTTCTGAACGAGATTGAATGTTTTCACTGCCAATTAATTGTTCAACGGGAGTTTCTAACACTTCTGAAATTTTTGATAAACGGTTTCCAGTTGGAAAAGTATTTCCTTTTTCATAATTAACAATGCTTTGTTTGGTTAACCCAATTTTTTCAGCGAGTTGAGATTGAGTGAGACCGCGTTTTTTACGGAGAAGTTTAAAGTTTTCTGCAAAGGTTTGAAATTCAGGATTCAAGTTAGCACCTCCATGATGATTTTATTATATTTTAACTTTAAGAAGAAAAAAAGTCAAAAAAAACTTTAATTTATGATTGACTGTTAAAGTATAATTATGATAAAATTTACTCATTAGTTAAAATATAATTTTACTTTCCGTTTGGTCGTGGTGCCATGCGCGCGACGCCACCAAGGCAGGAGCGCAAGCAATGAGTGCCAACGACCAAACCGAGCGAAGCTCGAAAGAAGGGCGCAAAGTAACACCGCCCTGACATTCACTAAAATTTGAATAGAAACATTGATATATCAGTACTTACAGCGATTTGAAAAGTGCATTGAAACAGCCGTTTTAGGAGGTGATAGAATGAAAAATAAAAAGCCCCCACTACTAATAGGGGGGTGACGTGCGCAAAATAGAGTAGAAGTATCTTGGAAAAGTAAATTTTTCCGAAAATGCCCTCACCACTAATAGGAGGGCTACGTGTACAAAACTGTACGATTACGATTTATAGTTGTAAGAAAAAAAGCAGAATTTCAAAAATAAGAAACTGAATTTCTTAGATTTAAAACTCTACCGTCGCAAGTTGAGTATACCATAATTTAAGAAATTCTCCAATTCAAGAAATTAGATAGGCTGACGCTTTCTTGCCCGCTACTCGTCAACATTGAGTATGTAGAGGCTTCAAACTGAGATTGCCACTATTTACTTGAATAGAACTGGAGGACTATGGATAGAACCAAGTATTTGTATGTAGGTATGGACATACATAAAGAAACCCATACAGCGGTATTACTGAATTACTTAGAAGAAAAACTAGGCGAAATCAAAATCAAGAACACGTTACAAGGATTTCACAAATTAGAAGATTATGTACTCAAACAAAAAGGGGAGCTGATACCTATTTTCGGATTGGAAGACGTCACTCATTACGGTAGAACTTTATCTATTTTTCTTTTAGATAGAGAGTATCCAGTAAAAGAAGTGAATCCGTCACTTTCCTATATGGAACGCATGAGTTATGCGAGTACACGAAAGAATGATACATGGGACGCCCAATGTATTAGTGCTGTATTAATGAGACGCTCCCACCTTTTGCCAGATGCCAACCCTCAAGACTATTACTGGACAATGCGCCATTTAGTTAATCGGAGAAATGCACTGGTTAAAGCAAGTACCAAACTAATGCAACAATTCCATGAACAGATACAAACAGCGTACCCGAACTATAAAGGATTTTTCAAAGAATTAGACTGTAAAACTTCTCTTACCTTCTTTGAACATTACCCGTCACCTAAGTATTTAGAACATGTATCAGAGGACGAATTAGGGGCATTTTTGAGAGTGCCAAGTCATAATACTTGTTCAACAAACAGAGCCCGTAAAATCCTTGATTTAGTGGCACAGGAGACGAGCAAAGAACGAGATTATCAATTTGCGAGAGATACAGTGATACAAAGCATTACAAGGCAGTTAAGAGCCTATCAACGAGAAATTAAGGAACTCGAACGAACAGAAAAACAAATGTATCAAAAACTAGATTATCAGCTAGAAACCATGCCCGGAATAGATATTGTGACCGCTTGTGCCTTAGTCGGTCATATAGGGGATATTGAACGATTCTCTAGTTCAGACAAATTAGCGAATTATGCAGGTGTAGCCCCGTTACGTTTTAGTTCAGCGGGAAAAGGAAAAGATGTACAGAACAAGTCACAAGGGAACAGAAAACTATATTCAACGTTGTACTTTCTTGCGATACAACAAATTTATCTTACAAATAAGGGAGACCCTAGAAATCCAGTATTTCGGGCTTATTTCGAGCGGAAAGTTTCAGAAGGCAAAACAAAGATACAAGCGTTATTGTGTATTATGCGAAAATTGGTTAAGATAATTTATAGCATGATGAAGCAAAAAACAGCGTATAAATTGCCTGAAATTGAGGAGAAAATAGCCTGTTAAGAAAAGTGTGCTAAACTGTTGATATAACAATGTTTTAGCTAGTTTTTAACAAAAGTAGTTCTCCGCCCCGAGAAAGCTAGTGGAGCTGATGATATATTTAAGAAAACTCCTGAAATTGAAAAACACTTAAAATATACAGACTCTAGTGTTCCTAGAAAACGAGGAATTGGTGGAGCTCATAACAGTGAAGAGTTCTTTAAAAATGATGTTAAAGTTATAAAACAAACATCAACAGATGTTCCAGGAGTGAATGTTGTGGAATATCAAATTCCAGAGTTAGATGCAAAAGGATTGCCCACTGGTAATTACAAGAAAACTATTTTTAAAAAATCAATATATGATCCCTCAATTATTCCAGATGATGAATATATAAAACGAGGTTTAGAGGCAGCCAATGATGCTATAAAAAATAATAACGGTAGTATGCCTAGAGAATGGGTAGGAAAAGATAGTTCTGGTAAATCATGGAGAGGATTTTTTAAAGACGGTGAAATCGATACATTTTTCCCAGATTAATTAAGGAGTGGATAACAGTTGAAAGAAAGAATTAAAGAGAATCAACTAATAAGTGAAAGTCATTTTCCTGTGAAAATTATTTTTAATGAAATAGAAAACGAACGATTTCTTGATATTATTAAGGTCGTATGTACAGGGGAAGGTTTTGGAGTAGAGGTAGGTGCTTGCTTGTTTCCAAATGATTTAGATGCTTATGATATTGCACAGGGAAATGGATTTGTTGGTGTTGAATTTGGATTGTACAGTGGAGAAGAGATAGTAATCACATATAATGAATTTTATTTCTATTTAGAGATTATTTGTAAGTCATATTTAATTGATTTTCCAGAGGAAAAAGAATTTATTAAAGAAAAATTAGAGGACTACAGAGCATTATATAGTATAAAATAAAAAGGCACTCTATCACTCGACAGGAATCGAGAAAATGGAGCATGGACTAGTAAGCAGTAACTTACTAATCAAGTTACGATTAGCTAATAAACGCTAACTGTATTTATTTCACAAAATTTAGGCTCTATAATATCTAGTGTTGGTGGCATGATTGTCACTGACACTTTTTTCATTTTGAAAAAAAACAGGAAAGACATCTTGAAATCCAGTAGAATTAAAGTCGACAAAAACCAATTCAAAGGA
>NZ_JADOEP010000054.1 GCF_016745275.1 Enterococcus sp. BWB1-3 | reverse complement strand
GTTGTACATGAATGAAGAATGCCAAAAAGATAACAAGTTAGAATAACGACATCCGATTGTTTCGCTAACTGTTTGTTTTTTCGGTTTTTGACTGTATCAGGAGTATATTCTTCATACAACCGTGATACTCGAAGCAGTAAATTTTCGAAAGTTATAGTAAAATGAAGTTGGAAGGTTCTTGCATGCTTTCTTACCTCGTTTCTTAGCCGATTTGAGGCTAGTGTAGCAAGAACTTTCTTTTTTTGCATGTTTAAACTATTTTAACTGGCACTAAGGGTATTAGATATAGATTTTATCAATGTAGATGATATAAATAGATAAAATTTATCATGTATATTCTTGAATGAGCAGTATATATTTTCTTTATTTACGTTAGTAACAAATCTATACTCAAAGTATAATAAAATAAGACATAATCTATTAGATTAAAATCAAAAATTAATGATATTTAGAGGGTAAACTAGAAAGGAAGTCGTATTAATGGATACTGCATTATCAGAAAAGCAAGTATGGGAGTATATTTTGGCTTTAAAAAATGACGAGATTTCTTTTGAGGAATTGAAAAAGCAATTACCTAGAGAAGCATACAATGGACTTGAAAAAAGTTTTATCCTTGATGACAACCCTATTGTTTGGAATTCGTGATGGAAGTACTTGAGGGTACATTGAGAAGCATAAAAGAGCTAGATATTTCCAATAGTCATTCAGACTACTTGATTAGTAGTTTAAATGAAAAAGCGAAATCGGAATTTCTTTGGGGTAAGCTGTATCTATTTTTATCTCAGATTTCCTCGAAACAAAGAAACATAGAACAAGAACATGTGCTTGCTTCTAATTTAGAACTATTTATGATCGCTTCTGATATAATTGATGATTTAATGGATAAGGATAATTTCAATTTCAATAGACTGAATGAACCAGTTCATTTTGGAATAACAATGATCTTTGAAACACTTTTTACTCTAACTCATGAGATAAAAGGAGAAGACGTAAAGAAAACATTTCTTAATAATATAAAAGAAAGTCTGTTTTATCAGTATTCTGATATGAGTAATACCGTTTGCTTTGGACAGGATGAAGAGGCTTACTTCAGTTTAAGTGTAAAAAAATCAATTTATTTGGTGAATGCTGTGGAACAATTGGCTTTTCAAGAAGAGGAATTATCGATCAAGACTTTCTCAAAATATTTTGCTATAGCTAGCCAAATAAGTAATGATATCAAAGATGTAATGAAAGATGATTCATATGACTTAACTAATCGAAAGGCAACTCTGCCAATTATAAAAGGTATCGAGGCTTATACAAAGTATAACAACAAAGAAAACAATAATAAAATAAATGCCTATTTTTTTGAAAAAAATGATAACCTGTATGAAGAAATCAGACTACTAATAATTGAATCTGGCAGTTTAGAATACTCTAATTTCTTAGTAAGTGAATATTATCAAAAGGCATATGATAGCTTGTGTAATTGTTTTCCGAATTCACATAAAGAAATAAATGCCTTGTTCCAATATCTCAGGTTAAGGAGGGACATATGACACGATATATAACTAGCTTTTCTGTGCTACTAAATTTATTATGTTACACCATTTATATGAAAGTTTTTTTCAGTCAAATGATGGATATTTCTAATGAAATTTTAGTTATGCTGTTTTTTGTTTTTGCATTGCAGGCGATAGCGACATATGGCAGTATTGTTGCTAATGGAAATATTTCATTATTGTATTTTTCAATTAGTATTTATATTATTGCATGGATTCTGATGCTGTTATTAGCCAAAGAACAAATTGGACTCGTTGTTTCCACGATATTGATGTCAATATTTCCACTATTCATCATATTTTTCTTTCTTAGCCTATTTGAGCAAAAATATCTATCAAAATATCGACTTTTCTTTCTTCTACAAATCTGTATGAGCATAAATAATATTTTTATTTATTTTTTTCTTCCCATTACTGAGTATTATACACTCTCTTTTCTTTCATGTTATATTTGCTGCTTTCTTATTTGTTTTACTATTTATCATCAAAACTTTAAAGATTTAAAATTCAGAAAGATAGGAAGATTCTTACTGTTAAGCTTTATGGGCGGTTTTGGTCCATTTCTGTTATTCCATATAATTCCATTGAATCTTCTAGGTTTAAAAATTTTTGATCATTTTTACTGGACGATCTACTTTTTGTTGGTTTTTCCTATCACAGTATTAGTCCTATTAAGAAAATTAGAGATAACATCAAGAAACTATTTAGTATACACAATCTTCTCTAACATTGGTATTTTCTTATCTTTTTTTGTTGTAATGGATACTGTAATATATATCATCCTCTCCCCAAAAATTACTGACTTGTTACGGTTGAACAACTTCACTTTAATTTCAGTGTATTTAACTTATCATATTATTAAATGGAAATTTGAAACAAGGGAACAAAAACTTGCAAAGGATATATCTTTATTTCATGAACAAAAAACAAACGTATCGTATCAACTGTTATCTAATGAACAATTTGAATCAACAGCGAAAATTATTAGCGAGGTATTATTATGCGCTTATGAATTTTCTGGTGTGGCATTTGTATGGTCTGAAAACGATAACTCTCCATATTTTTTATTTAAGAACAAGAACTTGGTAAACATTGATCGTAAATTTATTGATGATCACCATCTGTTTTCTGATGAAGAGAAACAATTAGTTAGTTACAAGAACGAGCAAATGTTAGTAATTCCTATGTTGAAAATGAATCAAGTTAGAGGTCTGATTTTGGTTTCTAAAGAAAAAAGTGAGCGTTTCTCAAAAAACGAATTGAATGAACTTTCAAAATCTGCTGAAGAAATTACCTTGTTTTTGCATACAACGGAGCAACGTTTAAAACTTGAAAAAATACTAATTACTCAACACTATTCAGAATTTGAGCGTGCTGCGTATATTAAAAAGCACGATTTAGCACAGGAAGACAAAAAGAAATTAGCCAATTATTTACATGATGATGTTCTTCAAACTATTTTAGCTGTTAAAAATTTGAATTTATCAATTGAATCCAACGACCGAAAGACAATTGAGTTAATTGATCAAACTCTAAAATCTCTTTCACTCTCAATGAGGGACCACATGACTCAGATTTATCCGTCATTTTTGAGTGTGCTACCATTAGAAAATAGCTTTAAAAAAGTAGCTGAGAATTTAGAAATGATTTATCAATTAAGCATCGATATAGACTGGCATTTTAAAAATAATTTGCTATTAACTGAAACAGAAAAAGTATTTTTTTATCGAATTTTTAAAGAACTATTAATAAATGCATACAAACACTCGAAAGCAAACAAAATAGACGTTGAGTTAACCCAGCGAGATAGCGAAAATATATTACGCGTAATTGATAATGGGACGGGAATAAACAGGAATCAACTAAATGATAATGAATTTTATTATGATCATTTGGGGTTACTCTCAATCAAGCAAGAAGTCGATTACAAGAATGGAAAATTTGTTATTTATAGTGGGAAAGAAATTGGCACAGACATTGAAGTTAAGATACCAGTAATGAGAGGAATGAAGATATGAAGCTTTTATTGATTGATGATCATCAATTATTTTCCTCAAGCTTAAAATTGGTGATGGAAAAATTTGATGTGGTGGAGAATGTCATTACATTAGATAAGCCTCACTTAATTAATGATTATCTACTGAAAGATATGGTTGATTTAATTTTGTTGGATATAAATCTTGGTAAAGATAATGGATTACTTATTGGAAAAGAAATAAAAAAGCAATTCCCCACTATTCCACTAGTTTTTTTGACAGGTTTTGATTTTGAGGAATATCGATTTCAAGCAGAATTACTAAATGCTAGCGGCTTTTTCAGTAAAAATATATCTCCCGAAGAGTTAGTGAGTAATCTATATCAAATTGTTGAAAAAGGCGCCAATTTTATTGAACAAGAAGAATCAATTTTGACTAAAAAGGAAAAAAAAATATTAAATTATTTGAGCGAAGGGAGGACACAATCAACAATAGCCAAGGAGTTACTAATTAGCAGAAGGACAGTAAACACACATGTTCAATCAATTCATGATAAATTTAACGTGTCTTCAACTTCAGAAGCCATAATCAAAGGAGTAAAATTAGGCATTATCTCTATAATTAACTAAAATTTTTAATTCATAAAAAAAAGTGATGGAAAATGTAAATTAGGCACATTTTTCTGTCACTATTTATATTCTAATAATTAATAGTGACTTTGCACAGAATACCTATTTAAATCATGCTGAATGACATTTAAAATGAAATTAAAGTTGATAGTAATCTTACTTGAAATGAGTCCAATGACACAAACCTTAATTGTTCAAAAGGTTTACTAATATACACTTGATGCGAATTAGACAATTTTAGTTAGTTTCAAAATTGTTGTTATTGCTGAATTTCTGTTTGATAAACTTTCTATGTAATTATACTAGTGAACTATTAATTTTAAAATCAGAAGGAGGATAAAAATTCGGATACTATATCGATTTTAAAATTATTATTAAATATATTTCCGCAAATTTTATAATCAAGTTAGCCACCTAAAAAATAAAAAAACATCCTAGTGAAAAATCGTGTATTATTGAGGTTCCAACACCAATCAATAAGGAGACTTTTCACTATGACTTATACACATT
>NZ_JADOEP010000053.1:1913-3458 GCF_016745275.1 Enterococcus sp. BWB1-3 | reverse complement strand
GACTCACCTCAAGACTCGTTGCTTGGACGTGCTCTTCCATTCGCACATTTCCTTAGCCTGCTGCGTCCCTCCATTGTTCAAACAAAATCATCTGGTACAGGAATATCAACCTGTTGTCCATCGCCTACGCCTTTCGGCCTCGGCTTAGGTCCCGACTAACCCTGGGCGGACGAGCCTTCCCCAGGAAACCTTAGTCATACGGTGGACGGGATTCTCACCCGTCTTTCGCTACTCATACCGGCATTCTCACTTCTAAGCGCTCCAGCAGTCCTCACGATCTGCCTTCTACGCCCTTAGAACGCTCTCCTACCATTACACCTAATGGTGTAATCCACAGCTTCGGTAATATGTTTAGCCCCGGTACATTTTCGGCGCAGGGTCACTCGACTAGTGAGCTATTACGCACTCTTTAAATGGTGGCTGCTTCTAAGCCAACATCCTAGTTGTCTGTGCAACCCCACATCCTTTTCCACTTAACATATATTTTGGGACCTTAGCTGGTGGTCTGGGCTGTTTCCCTTTCGACTACGGATCTTATCACTCGCAGTCTGACTCCCGGATATAAATGTATGGCATTCGGAGTTTATCTGAATTCGGTAACCCGAGATGGGCCCCTAGTCCAAACAGTGCTCTACCTCCATCATTCTTAATTCCGAGGCTAGCCCTAAAGCTATTTCGGAGAGAACCAGCTATCTCCAAGTTCGTTTGGAATTTCTCCGCTACCCACACCTCATCCCCGCACTTTTCAACGTACGTGGGTTCGGTCCTCCAGTGCGTTTTACCGCACCTTCAACCTGGACATGGGTAGATCACATGGTTTCGGGTCTACGACTGCTTACTCATTCGCCCTATTCAGACTCGCTTTCGCTGCGGCTCCGGCTCTTCACCTTAACCTCGCAAACAATCGTAACTCGCCGGTTCATTCTACAAAAGGCACGCCATCACCCATTAACGGGCTTTGACTTGTTGTAGGCACACGGTTTCAGGGTCTATTTCACTCCCCTTCCGGGGTGCTTTTCACCTTTCCCTCACGGTACTGGTTCACTATCGGTCACTAGGGAGTATTTAGCCTTGCGGGATGGTCCCCGCGGATTCCGACGGAATTTCACGTGTTCCGCCGTACTCAGGATCCTCCTAGGTGCTGTCAACATTTCGTCTACGGGGCTTTCACCCTCTTTGGCGGACCTTTCCAGGTCCTTTGACTATCCTGACAGACTCCCATATTGGAGTCCTACAACCCCAACAAGCAAGCTTGTTGGTTTGGGCTCTTCCCGTTTCGCTCGCCGCTACTCAGGGAATCGAATTTTCTTTCTCTTCCTGCAGGTACTTAGATGTTTCAGTTCTCTGCGTCTACCTCGATTACGCTATGTATTCACGTAATCGTAACATCCTATAAAAGATGCTGGGTTCCCCCATTCGGAAATCTCTGGATCATAGCTTACTTACAGCTCCCCAAAGCATATCGGTGTTAGTCCCGTCCTTCATCGGCTCCTAGTGCCAAGGCATCCACCGTGCGCCCTTATTCACTTAACCTTATCAACCTTG
>NZ_JADOEP010000053.1:0-1818 GCF_016745275.1 Enterococcus sp. BWB1-3 | reverse complement strand
ATAAGTAAACCTCTCAAAACTGAACAAAGTAATGCAAACCTGTGTAAGTCTCCGTAATATTCCTTAGAAAGGAGGTGATCCAGCCGCACCTTCCGATACGGCTACCTTGTTACGACTTCACCCCAATCATCTATCCCACCTTAGGCGGCTGGCTCCATAAAGGTTACCTCACCGACTTCGGGTGTTACAAACTCTCGTGGTGTGACGGGCGGTGTGTACAAGGCCCGGGAACGTATTCACCGCGGCGTGCTGATCCGCGATTACTAGCGATTCCGGCTTCATGCAGGCGAGTTGCAGCCTGCAATCCGAACTGAGAGAAGCTTTAAGAGATTTGCTTAGCCTCGCGACTTCGCGTCTCGTTGTACTTCCCATTGTAGCACGTGTGTAGCCCAGGTCATAAGGGGCATGATGATTTGACGTCATCCCCACCTTCCTCCGGTTTGTCACCGGCAGTCTCGCTAGAGTGCCCAACTGAATGATGGCAACTAACAATAAGGGTTGCGCTCGTTGCGGGACTTAACCCAACATCTCACGACACGAGCTGACGACAACCATGCACCACCTGTCACTTTGCCCCCGAAGGGGAAGCTCTATCTCTAGAGTGGTCAAAGGATGTCAAGACCTGGTAAGGTTCTTCGCGTTGCTTCGAATTAAACCACATGCTCCACCGCTTGTGCGGGCCCCCGTCAATTCCTTTGAGTTTCAACCTTGCGGTCGTACTCCCCAGGCGGAGTGCTTAATGCGTTTGCTGCAGCACTGAAGGGCGGAAACCCTCCAACACTTAGCACTCATCGTTTACGGCGTGGACTACCAGGGTATCTAATCCTGTTTGCTCCCCACGCTTTCGAGCCTCAGCGTCAGTTACAGACCAGAGAGCCGCCTTCGCCACTGGTGTTCCTCCATATATCTACGCATTTCACCGCTACACATGGAATTCCACTCTCCTCTTCTGCACTCAAGTCTCCCAGTTTCCAATGACCCTCCCCGGTTGAGCCGGGGGCTTTCACATCAGACTTAAGAAACCGCCTGCGCTCGCTTTACGCCCAATAAATCCGGACAACGCTTGCCACCTACGTATTACCGCGGCTGCTGGCACGTAGTTAGCCGTGGCTTTCTGGTTAGATACCGTCAAGGTGAGAGCAGTTACTCTCCCACTTGTTCTTCTCTAACAACAGAGTTTTACGATCCGAAAACCTTCTTCACTCACGCGGCGTTGCTCGGTCAGACTTTCGTCCATTGCCGAAGATTCCCTACTGCTGCCTCCCGTAGGAGTCTGGGCCGTGTCTCAGTCCCAGTGTGGCCGATCACCCTCTCAGGTCGGCTATGCATCGTGGCCTTGGTGAGCCCTTACCTCACCAACTAGCTAATGCACCGCGGGTCCATCCATCAGCGACACCCGAAAGCGTCTTTCAAATAAGAACCATGCGGTTCCTATTGTTATACGGTATTAGCACCTGTTTCCAAGTGTTATCCCCTTCTGATGGGCAGGTTACCCACGTGTTACTCACCCGTCCGCCACTCTTCTTTTCAATTGAGTGCAAGCACTCGGCAGAAAAGAAGCGTTCGACTTGCATGTATTAGGCACGCCGCCAGCGTTCGTCCTGAGCCAGGATCAAACTCTCATAATAAAAGTTAGAACAATCTTACGATTGTTAAGCTCATTGTTGTTGCGCTAGCTTTCGCTTGCTTGTTAAAAATGTTTGTTGTTTTGAATTGATCAAAACGCCCTACACATTTGGTTTGTCTTACTTTGTTCAGTTTTCAAAGGTCTACTTTGTCGCCTTGCAGCAACTTTTATATCTTATCAAATCGAGAAGC
>NZ_JADOEP010000052.1 GCF_016745275.1 Enterococcus sp. BWB1-3 | reverse complement strand
TTTCTAGTTGGTTTTGTGGTGATTCTATTCTAGCGGAAATGTTGTGTGTCTTCCTTGTTTTTTAATGAGAAAATAGGACCGATAGATTTTTTTCTATCAGTCCAATAAATTATAGAGCCTAAACTTTTTGTTTTACATCAGCATATTGTTTTCTTTTTTAAAAGTTGATGAAGCTGGATATAAAGATTTGCAAGATATTTATCTTCAATGAGATATCCATAAAATAAAGCAGAAGACCTGAATGAGTCTTTAATAGCAAGAAGGATAAACTGATAACCAAATCAATCATAGGCAGCAGTGTATTTTTCCAAATAAGGACTTATTTTAAAAGAATCCAGTTGATTCAGGAAATGATACAAACTCTTTATTGTTAAATGGTAATATATAAACAAAAAATAATGTCATAGTCCCCTAAAACCGAATAAATGGTATTCCAGTCTTTGTATGATTCGAGCATTCGGATAAACCGTAGGCGCAGAAAAACGGATACAGTGTAATGGTTTGTCTCGAGAATCGTTAGACTCGTAGAGACAGCAGTTCTGGAAATAAGTCGAACGATACTAAAAATATGAATAACTTCAGGGAGGTATTCATATATTCCGCTGACTTGTCAGAGTAGATGATGCTGGTTCTTGAGGCAGAACACTTCTTATACGCAAGTTCTATGACCTAATGATTGGTACATATCTTTTTGTGCGACGAGTAAGCGCAGGAGCAAGCATTTTGTGCGACGAGTAACCGCAGGAGCAAGCATTTTGTGCGACGAGTAACCGCAGGAGCAAGCATTTTGTGCGACGAGTAACCGCAGGAGCAAGCATTTTGTGCGACGAGTAACCGCAGGAGCAAATAAGTCGAACGATCTAGTTTGTCCCTCAAAGTCAACTTGAAAAAGAACCTCAATAAGTGATCGACCTACAAGCCCTTCTGTCCTCTTTAGTATGACAGGAAATAGCGTGTAGGTCGATCGTTTTTTTCTTTTCATTCTGTTTGGTGTGGACGATAGCCCTCATGAGTGTTTGTCACAACCTCATTTATTAAATTTAAATGTTTGCTTTCTCAGGTGTAACTTTGCTCCATATCCAGCCAACAATAAAACCTATAATTGATGGAACAATCCAGCCCATACCGATTGAAAAGAATGGGAGATAGGACCCAGCCCATTCAAGGATGTTTTGGACAAATCCGCTGTCTTTAATAAAACTGGGAGAATTGTTCAATGCATCCAATAAAGCTGCCAGCAAAGTTACGTAAGTGGTCATCTGGTAGACTTCAGGTCGATGATGAAATAGCGGTCCGATAATAACCAGCAGCATCAATGTGATCGCTAAAGGATACAGGAACATCAATACTGGAATAGAAAACTGAATAATGTTTGTCAGCCCTACATTAGCAAACAGGCAGGGAAGAATACTTACTGCAATAATATAAGTTGAATAGCCAGCCTGGGGAAATAATTCAGAAAATGTTTCTGCACAGGCCGTTATCAGTCCGATCGCTGTTTTGAGACAGGCAATAATAATAATTAAAGCCAGAATCAGGCTGCCCCAGCTGCCCAAATAATGATTGGCGATTTGAGCTAAGGCAATGCCTCCATTTTCGCTTAAAGAAAATGCTCCCATACTCATTGCTCCCATATAAGCCAGCAAAGAGTATATGATGCCCATTAAAAGAATACTGACAGCTCCGGATTTAATCGTATCTCTGGCAATTTCATTAGGTTCTTCAATACCCATTCTGCGAATCGTTGTGACAATAATGATTCCAAAAGCTAAAGAGGCCAGTGCATCCAATGTATTGTAGCCTTCTGTAAATCCTTTGAAAAAGGCATGTTGCACATAGGCTTCACTTACAGGGGCTGTACCCGCTGATCCAAGTGGATAGATAAAAGCAAGCAACAGCAGAATGCCCAGTAAAACTAAAAAGAGAGGATTCAGAAATTTTCCGACATAATCCAGTATTTTAGAGGGTTTTCTGGAAAAAAGCCAGGCTGTAAAAAAGAAAAGAGCTGAGAAAAGAGCTAGAAAAACAGGCTGCTGTTGAGGCGCAATGAATGGAGCCAAACCAATTTCAAATGAAGTGGTCGCCAGTCTCGGCAGTGCAAAAAATGGACCAATTGTTAAATAAAGCAGTGTAGTAAAAATAATTGCATAAGGACGGCTGATTCGCTGAGCCAGATCAAAAAGCCCATTACTCTTTGAAATACCGATAGCAATGACTCCCAGAAAAGGCAACCCTATTCCGGTGATTAGGAAGCCCAAGTTAGCCCAAAAGACGGCTGAACCAGCCTCCTGTCCCAGATGAACAGGGAAAATCAAATTACCGGCACCAAAAAATAGGCCGAAAAGCATAGATCCGACGAAAAGATATTCCCGCCAGGAAAGTTTTTTATTCATTTTAAGTCTCCTCTTGATGATAAAATTGTGACAGCTTGTTGCTTAACTCAAGCTGCTAGAAGCATCTTTATTAAAATAACAGACTTAAGAAGACGAGGCAAGACATTGGAATAAGAATTTATTGTCTTTTCATAATAGAGAAACTAGTGTATTTTTCTATAAAGGCAACTGTAAGAATTGTCATGCTCAAGTAAGCGGGCTGCCCGACTCTATTGCTGAATCGAGCCAAACTAGCTGTAAAGTAGTATAAAATTTAACTGAGCTCGCTTCTTTCAAGGAATACTTATTGAAGCTGCTCAGTTTTGTCATTGAAGTATATGAGTTAAAATTTTCTAGCATGGAACATCATTTATAGACTATCTTTTATTGTAATTTATAATTTGGTCAATACACTAAGGCAAAATGAAGGCAAATAAATAGTCATCGCAATAATCCCCGTTGATATAGAATTCATCAACTAAATGCCCCTCTTGAATAAACCCATTTCGTTTATAAAAAGCAATCGCTCGTTTATTTGGTCCCATTACCCGCAGGGATATTTTGTGAATATTATAAACTGGAGCAATTTCTTTTAGATGGGTTAGAAGATGTTTTCCTACTCCAACGGATTGAAAATCAGGATGAACACCAATCCCAATCATCCATTGATGTTGATGAGAGGGGAGCGGGGTTGGTGGATGAACATCAACAAATCCGATTACTTTTTCTGAAAGAACGGCAACAAAAATCAATTTATCCCCCATCCGTTCTTTATATTGTTCGACATTGTCATAATGGTGAAGAACAGGAGAATTTTCATTGGTCCAAATACTGTTCTCAATATGCATCAAGGCTGTATAGTCCTGCTCTTGCACTTTCCGAATGATTATTGCTTCAGTCATGGCTATCCCTCTCTTGTATTTATTTTTTGATTACTATTTGTTTTAGGAAAAAGTCCTTCTAGTTGATTATAAATCAATTTTCTCTGTGTGGAATCGGCGAATAAGTTTTTCCTGATGAGACGTTAAAATATCCTCCAACTGAATATCATATTTATCCGCCAGAATAAAAATATTATCTAAAACATCACCTAACTCTTCTGTCAGCTGCTGCCGCAATACGTGCTGCTCCTTATCCGGCTCATCGGGACGGTCACGACCAATTTCCAAAGCGCGTACTGCCTGCGCCACTTCACCGGTTTCTTCTGATAAAAAATTTACTCGAATAAAAGGATTCAACTCATACCATCCTCTTTTTTTATAAAAGTCGCTAATCCATTTCTGATAATTTTGTATATTCAATGAAACTCCCCCTTTATCTTCTATTTATCATATCACAAGATTACTTAAGATCCATTCACAATAGAAGGACAGATAAAAAAATAACTGCTATAATCAAAAGCAGCAGAGTGAGAAAGGAACGGATTTTTGTATGACAACATTTTATTTGATTAGACATGGGAAAACAGAGTTGAACAAAAAGACTTGTTTTCAAGGCGGAGGCATTGACTCGCCATTGCTTTCAGAAGGCATTGAACAGGCGGTTAAACTTGGGCAATATCTGTCGAAAACGACTTTTGCAGCAGCAGCTGTCAGCACGCAAAAACGCGCTATGGATACAGCAAACTATATCTTGACAGAAAACCAATATGTGAACGATTTAACTGTACAGTATTATGATGAGTTAAAGGAGCTTGGATTTGGTGAGCGTGAGGGAATCGAAGTGGATATTGCTGATCAGCAAACTAACTATTTACGCCAAAGACCAGATCTGTATAATCCTTCTGAATTTCATGGTGAAACCTATGACTCGCTGATTAAACGAGGAATGAGCATGGTTGAAAGGTTAAGCACAGATTATCCGGAGGGCAATGTCCTGATTGTAGCTCATGGGGTTTTACTGCTGGTATTGATCAATTATCTGATGGGTGAAGAGAAAAGAAATTGGCGGAAAAATGGTCCATTGGAAAATACAAGTGTGACGGTGATACACAAAGAACAGGGGAACTGCATTTTAGAAACATTTAACGATGTCTCCTATCTGGAAGAGCAGCTGCCGTAAATAAGCAATCGGGTTAAAAGAATAAATGAAACGGAGAAAAGTATTGAAACGAATAGCAGTATATTGCGGCGCCAATAAAGGAAATAATCCTGTTTATCAGGAACAGGCAAAAAAGCTGGGAAAATGGATGGTTTCTCAGGGGTATGGTCTTGTGTATGGCGGCGGCAATGTTGGGTTAATGGGAATTATTGCTGACATGGTTTTGCAAGAGGGCGGTGAAGTAATTGGCGTGATGCCGACATTTTTGGTGGATAGAGAGATTGCTCATCCTTCTTTGACAGAACTGATTGTTGTGAAGGATATGCATGAACGGAAGAAGAAAATGATGGATGAGGCTGATTGTTACTTAGCTTTGCCCGGAGGACCAGGTACGCTGGAGGAGATTTCCGAAGCAATTTCATGGGCTCGTGTGGGAGAGCATGCGCATCCATGTGTCCTGCTGAATCCGAACGGCTATTACGATTTGCTGGCTGATTTCTTTAATCATATGGTTACGGAAGGCTTTCTGTCACAGGAAGATCGTGAAAATATTCTAATTACAGAATCATTTGATACCATAGAAGAATTTATTAGAAATTATCAGGCGATGAAAGTCAGAAGCTACAAGGAATAACAGGATAAGCATCAAACCAAAAAGGGCTCTATAATATCTAGTGTTGGTGGCGTGATTGTCACTGACACTTTTTTCATTTTGAAAAAAAACAGGAAAGACATCTTGAAATCCAGTAGAATTAAAGTCGACAAAAACCAATTCAA
>NZ_JADOEP010000051.1 GCF_016745275.1 Enterococcus sp. BWB1-3 | reverse complement strand
AACCCCCAGACAACAATTTGAACAAGAAGCTTTTATAGTTGTGAGTTGATTTGACAGTGAGCCTCTTGGAATGTGGCTTAAGTCTGGGAAGTCTGGCGGATACCAGACTGTCCTGATCAGACTACCACACACCAACTCACAATCAAATCAACAACGGAACGTAGAGATAACAGACATTTTTCACTTATTTCGAAAAGTGGCTAACTTGTTCTTGAAATTTGGGAATGCTTCTGAAAGTATTTTTTTGAAACTAGTTTGTGATTAGTTATGTCTAAAAAATCTCCTATATCCTCCATAGAATACATAGCGTATCCACTAAATTCTCCTCCAATAGTGTTTACAGCTCCAATTTTTAGATTTTCTTTAGTCGATGGATTTTAAAGCAGTTATTAAAATTTTTAGTCTATTATCAGACCGGAAAAGGTAAATCTTTAAAAATGCTTCTTTTACCCATGTAGGTTGTTCACTCGACTTACTAATCTACCATATATCAGCTGGTTTTCCTTTATATAAAGTTTTCATAAAATATTTTCTTTTTTGCTTTGTTTACTATGGATTACAAGAATTCGGAGTTCCATCTTGTCCATATGGACCGCAGCTATGAGCTTTGAAATTTTTAGTCTTTTCTCCGTTTAACTCTTTGGGAGTTGGCGAAGTGGCTAATCTCCAAGAAGTCCAGTAAGTGCATCAGCCCAGAATCCACCAAAAATTTGTTTCAATTTTTGATTAGAAATTTGCTTAACATTCTTCATAAATAAGCACCTCTAATTTTGTTTTCTTGATTTATGCTACTTGTCTCTATATTTTTCTATAAAAAATGTAATAAGACTTACTATCACTGAAAATAAGATTATAAGATTTAGTTTCCATGGATAGCCAGATAAATTGCCGAAAAAATAGATTATTCCAACTGTAAAAAAGAAGTTGAATAAAATTTCTCGTATACGAAGATAGATTTTATTCATAAATTTTTCCTTGCCTCCTTACTCAAAATTATCCTCCATTTCGATTGAAGCAACCATTTTTTGACATATGACTTATTTCGGCACCTAAGCCACCAACTAATGCAAAAGGTCCTAATTTCCAATTCTTTACAGTGCCAGTTATAGCCGCGCCATAGGCACCAGCAACACATGTATTTAAGTATTTTCCCTTGCTCCATTGTCCACCACCAATAGTTTGTTGCATTTCAACAGTACTTAGTTCTTTAACATTTTGCATGTTTAAACACGCTCCTTTTTAATTATTTTTGGTACTAGTAAACAATACTATAGTTCATTTGTATACAGTAAAAATCTTCCTGAACCTTATTAAATTTATTCTTGAATAGTTAAAATGCTAAATAAATTTAATTCAAGAATGAAAAAGGTGGTGTTCAAGAACTGTTTTCAAATTTTTTGTTGAATCATGAGACAATATTTTTACCGCATTAAAGCTATATTGAGGATTTTTCTAAAAAAATTTTTTAGAAGGAGTTGTGTTAGATAAGTGATAAAATCATTTCCTTTTGTGCACCAACAAGATGAAAAAGATTGTGGTGTTGCCTGCCTTTCGATGATTTTAAAATATTTTAAATCTGATATTCCGATTCATAAATTAAGGGATCTATCTGGGACAGATTTAGAGGGGACTTCAGCATTTGGTTTGAAAAAGACATTTGAAACATTATCTTTTGATTGTATGGCTATTCAAGGTGATAGTAAGATCTGGAAGGAAAGAGATCTTATCTTACCATTAATTGCACATATATTGGTTGATAATAGCTATATGCACTATGTTGTAATTTATAAAACGAAGGGAAATGTACTATGGATTGCAGATCCTGCGAATGGAAAAAATAGAAAAATGATTGAAGAGTTTGAAAAAGAATGGACAGGTATTCTTTTGATACCTATCCCTAGAGAAACCTATATGCCTATTAAAGAAAAAGTAGCTGGATTAAGTTCCTTTTTGCCTATAATTTGGAAACAAAAAGGATTAGTATTCCATATCGTTTTAGCATCGATTTTCATTACGTTTTTTGGGATAGGGAGCTCATACTATTTTCAAGGTATACTTGATTTCTTCATTCCTAATCAAGCTCGTTCTACCTTAAATATAATTTCCATTGGATTGATCGCTGTCTATTTATTTCGGGGATTGTTTGAATACAGCCGAAGTTATCTTCTTATTATTTTAGGACAGCGAATGAGTATGGCAATTATGCTTCAGTATTTCAAACATGTGTTAACTTTACCAATGAATTTTTTTGCTACGAGAAAATCAGGGGAAATTATTTCTCGTTTTCTTGATGCCAGTAAGATTATTGATGCTTTAGCAAGTGCAATGTTATCAATATTTTTAGATATCGGTATGGTGTTGCTTGTTGGGATTACCTTAGCTATTCAGAATAGTACGTTGTTTTTAATCACTCTATGCTCGTTGCCTTTTTATTTAGTTGCAATATTGGCTTTCGTGAAAAGCTATGAAAAATCGAACAGGGAAGAAATGGCAGCCGGTGCAACTGTAAATTCTAGTATCATAGAAAGTCTTAAAGGAATAGAAACAATTAAAGCATATAGCGGTGAAGAGAAAGTATATAACTGTGTAGACCATGAATTTGTCAAATTAATGAAAAAATCATTTCGTACGGTTACGCTTGATAACATTCAACAAGGAATTAAACATTTGATTCAATTAATCAGCAGTGCATTAATTTTATGGTTAGGTTCTTATTTCGTTATGGATAATAAGATTAGTCTAGGGCAACTTATCACATACAATGCCTTACTAGTTTTTTTCACAGATCCTTTACAAAACATTATTAATTTACAAGTGAAAATGCAAACGGCTCAAGTTGCAAATAATCGTTTAAATGAAATTTTTGCGATTGATCCAGAACAATCGAACCAGTCTTTTGAATATATGATTTCTGAACAATTATTTCAACAAGATATTACTGTAAAAGACGTTTCATTCTCGTATAGCATGAAGGTACCCATGTTGAACGAAATTTCATGTACAATTCCTTCGCACAGTAAAATGGCTATAGTTGGAGTTAGTGGTTCAGGAAAATCAACCCTTGCAAAGTTATTTGTTCGTTTTTATGAAGCAACAGAAGGATCGATCCATTATGGAGACATTAATCACTTAGACATTCCTTTTCAGATATTGCGTGATCGAGTGACATATCTGCCTCAAGAGTCATTTTTCTTTAGTGGAACAATCATTGAGAACCTTATATTCGGTTTAGATAGCCCACCAAGCTTCGAACGAATAATAGAGGTTTGTGAGGTAGTACAACTAAATGAATTTATTAATCAACAGCCATTACGTTACGAGACATTGTTGGAAGAAGGTGGAAATAACCTTTCAGGAGGACAAAGGCAACGATTAGCCATAGCACGGGCTTTATTAAAAGATCCAGATATATTAATTCTAGATGAAGCAACTAGTGGATTAGATACTTTGTTAGAACATACAATTATGAATTATCTACTCAATTTAAAAGAAAAAACTATTATTTTTATTGCGCATCATTTACCAATAGCAAAAGCATGTGATCAAATTTTAGTTCTCCATGAAGGCTGTTTGGTGGAAAAAGGAACGCACGATGAACTTCGTTTTGCTGAGGGTATCTATCAAAAATTATGGGAAATCTAGGAGAGGTAAGCGATTTATGCAGAATAATAATTGGTTAGAACATTCTAGTATCTATACTAAGCAACATCATAGCTTCTACCGTTGGGTGTTATATCCTGTAATTCTTTTTTTATGTACTATTGGATTGTTTTTAACCTTTGCTAAAAAAGAGGTTGTTATTCGGACAACGGCTCAATTGAGCCCTGAAAAAATAGAGAAGTTACAAGTGCCATTAGAAGCTAAAATAATGGAAAACTTCTTAAAAGAAAATCAATTTGTTCATAAGGGCGATGTGTTGGTTAGATTTGATTGTTCTTTAATAGAGAATGAAAAGACTCAGATAGAACAAGAAAATCAACGTATTACTCAACAAATAAAGATGGCTCAGCTATTTATTGAAAGTATAAGTAAAGGAGAAAATTTATTTTCAACGGATGATAGTTTTGGCTACAGTAATCAAGTAAAAAGCATATTGTCAGAAAAAGAATCAATTCGCTACGCTTTGAAGCAAAGTGAATTAAATGATCAAAAGCAATTAGAAGTATACGAAAAGACAAATAGACAACTAGAAAAACAAATTGAGAGTTCAGATAGTAAATTACAAGAATGGCAACAAGTGCAGGTAGCTTGGAGTAATAATCAATCATTAAAAGGATTCTCAGAAGAAATGATGTCAAACTATGAGAATTGGCAGCAGCAACTAAATAATGTTTCTGATGAGCAAAAAAATCAAGTAAAACAGACAATTTCAGCGAGCATAAATGAACAAATTGAGCAACTAAAAAAAGAAATAGAACAGTATCAGTTAGAAAAAGCTAAATTAGTTAAACCAACTACTTCTGAGAATGACCGAAAGAGTCAATCTGAAAAAGGAAAGCAAGAGATAGAACAAGTAATAACAACTGTAAAACAAACACTTACAGAGCTAAATGAAAAACAAGAAAAGAACCAGTCTGTTATCAAGAGTTTGGACGATCAACTTTCACAAGGAGTACTAAAAGCGTCTGTATCTGGAACGATTCATTTAAATGAAGATACAAAAGGACAAACAGAACTAGCCAAAGGAACAGTGCTTGCAGAAATTTATCCAGTCCACGAAAAATCAAAAATGATATTTACAGCATTTTTACCTGCGAATGAAAGTACCTATATTAAAGAAGGTATGAAAGTTCATTTTAATTTGGATCAAAAAGGTGTTGCTCCGATTACGATCGATGGAACTTTGGATGAAATTTCAGAAAATTCTATTGTAACTGAGAAAGGTGCATTTTATACAGTAAAAGGATCCTTAAAAACAATTCAATCAATACCGTTTCGTTATGGATTAACTGGAGAGTTGTCTTTAATTGTAGGAGAAAAAGTATATTGGCAACAAATTGTCGATGTGTTTCTAAATAAAAAATAATTATTTTCACTAAGAACACAGGAGGAGTTTACATGAATAAAAGAAGATGGATTGCTGTGGGAATAGCGTGCGGATTATTGTTACTATCCATTATCATTGCGCTAATTCCAGGAAAAGATAAAGAGGAAGCGTCAAATACAACCTTAACAGGAATAAATAAGATTTTTTATGGATCTAACGAAATCACAGAAGAAACGTTAGAAGAAGGAGCGTCAAATAAAAAGATTATCAAACTATCCGTCGATGGAGTTATTTCAGATACAGGTGAAAGCAATCTTTTTAGTAAGGAACAATATAACCATCAGATTTTTTTAACACAGCTAAAGAAGATTCAAGAAGACAAAACGGTTAAGGGAGTGTTATTAGAAGTAAATTCACCTGGGGGAGGGGTATATGAAAGTGCTGAGATTGCTAAAGAAATGGCAGAAATTAAAAAGCTAGATATTCCTATCTATATAAAACCTGTAAAAGAATTTGAATTATAAGCATAACCGATCGATCACCTGTGTAGGAACCGTATTAACCCACTGAATAAACGAACGGACAGCTAGTGTTATCTGATAGTACTTTG
>NZ_JADOEP010000050.1 GCF_016745275.1 Enterococcus sp. BWB1-3 | reverse complement strand
TAGTTTGGGCGCTTCAAAGAAACCTGACTTTTGGTCGTTTTAAAGACAGGTTTCACTGTAGACATTTCAGGTAAATTCATGGTACTCATTAAACGATAGACTCGACCAATACTTAATAGAAATGCCATAGTCACGTAGAAGCATACGTCTTACTTTTGCAGGACCTACTCGTTTTTTAGAAGTCGTATAGATTTCTAAAATGATCGTTCTTAATTATTGATTCTCTGCTATTCTAGGAGCTATTTTTCCAGAAAAACGTTTGTAGTAAGTCGAGCGATTGACTTTAAGAACCCTGCAGAGAGTGACAACAGAGTGCTCATGTCGTAGAATACGAATCGCGCTTAATCGTTTGTTGAGTGTGGCGTGAATATGGCAATCGCTTTTTTTTAGGATTAGATTTTCTTCCTCCAATTGGAGATTTCTTTTCTGAAGTTGTTTAATCTGACGAGCCGTGAGGATCGTATCGTCATCGATTTTAACTTCAGAATATTGTTTCACCCATCGAGCGACAGAAGATAGGGCAATACCATATTCTTTAGCTAATACGTTTTGTGATTTTCCACTTTCATAAAGTTTTACGATTGATTTTTTAAATTCCTCGTCAAACTTTCGCTTTGTTTTACGTTTGTCTACCATGATCAAAAGTCCTTTCTTAAATAGTGTCTAATTTATTAATAGTATAGCAAAAAAGCTGTCTACTTTATTAGCATACATGCACAAGTGGTCGTATTCATTATGTGACACAAGATATGAATTAACCCGATCATTACTTGTTGTTTGGAGAAGAAAAAACAAATGATGTGACTCGTTTTATGTTGATTCAACTTAAGATGGATCAACAGGTGAAAAAGATTGATGCAATTAAGGTTTATTATGTACGAAGTGCGTTTTGAAAAAATGTAGAAGAATATATCTAGTTTATATACTTAAAAATGTTTAAATTTTTTATTCAGGAATTATTTTACTGTGTTTCAAGAAGGACTTGTTTTTTGAATTCTAATGAATGCTAAAATGATGGCCTAAAAACATTAATTTAGGAGTGATTAGATTATGAAACATTTAAAACCATCGTCTATTAAAGAGACACAACTTATCTATGGAAGAACAACTCATAGTGGAAAGTACTATGGAAATGGAGTTTATTGCGCTAAAAATAAATGTACAGTCGATTGGGTCAAGGCAACTACTTGTATTGCAGGAATGTCCATAGGTGGTTTTTTAGGTGGAGCAATTCCAGGGAAGTGCTAAAATAAAAAAAATGCTAAATAACTTGTTCATGAATTATATAATGAACTCTCGATAAGTAAAGATCCTAAATATTCTGATATTCTTGAGGTTTTAAAAAAGGTATATTTAAAATTAGAAAAACAAAAATATGAATTAGATCCCAGTCCTTTAATAAATAGATTGGTAAATTATTTATACTTTACTGCTTATACTAATAAAATAAGATTTACTGAATATCAAAAGGAATTAATAAAAAATTTGAGAAAAATCGGAAGAACTGCTGGTATAAATGATGTATATCGAGCAGATTATGGAGATAAATCTCAGTTTTAATTGTACTAATAATATTAAAGCTGTCTCAAAATTTTTTAATTAGAAAAATAGGTATATTGAATCAGCGCTATAAAAGGTATTTATATTTTTTAGGGGGAATCATAATGGATAAAAAAAATAGACTGAATACTAAACAGTGTTCAGATCAAGAGCTAAAAAAAATTAAAGGAGGGAATAAATCTGGAAAGCAAGGAATACCAATGTCAAATTTAGCACAGTGTGTCTTTACACTATTTAAAAAGTGTAGTTAATAATTTTTTATGTTATTCTATGATCAGGAGGTGTTCTCTTGATTACTATCGATACAAAGGCTTACTTATTGAGAATGTTTGTGGGCAATTGTTTCTTTTTTCTTTTGTACTATATGATTGATCCCAGTCTTAATAAGAAAAAATACTTGCTTATGTGCTTATTGTTACCTCTTACTTTTTTTGTTGAATTATTTACTGATATTTCTGAAGTTCTACCTATAATTGGAGGTTACTTTATATTAAAAGAAAAAAATAAAAGTAATATAGTACTTTTGAATAAATTACTTTTGTGTATGCTTACCTATGATTCTATATCCCTAGTTAGTTCATTAACTATGACCTCTATATTTTCATTTGAAGGAATAAAGGGATATGGCTATGTTTTGTTTCAAATAATGCTCGATTGTTTATTATTATTGATTTTTATTTTTCTATACAGGAAATTAGATATAAGCAAGATTGTTGAACAGTACAGTTCTAAGATTACTGCTATATTCATGATTTATTTACTTACAATTGGTTTATTTGTTTCATATGTTGCTCATCAATATCAAGTATTTGATCATTTTGTGTTTGGTGTCTTAGTATTTTTAATCATTCAAATGTTTGTTGTTCTGTTTTTATTTATTAGAATAACCATTAGGCAACGAGAACAATATGAACAGCAATTGAAAAGAAAAGAATTGGTTTATCTGAAAAAATATACTGACTCACTGGAAAAAGACCAAGAAAAATTTGCTAAATTTAGACATGACTATAAAAATCTATTGTTGAGTTTAAAGGAAATTGCCAATCAAAATCATGATTCACTATTAGAAAAGGAAATAAAAGAATTAGAAATCTATTCTAATTATTATCTAACCAATAAGTTTGAATATCGTTATTTAAAGAATATAAAAAATGATTATTTGAAAAGTTTGTTTATAGCGAAGCTATACCAAGCAAATAATAATAAAATTTGTTGTAAATTCGAATGTCCAAGTACTATTGTTGAAGTTCCTGTTCCAATATTCGACTGTATTAGGGTACTTGGAATTATTCTTGATAATGCAATTGAAGCATCTACAGAGAGTCAAGATAGAGAACTGTCTCTGGCTATTTACCGAGATGATAAACAGATAGAAATTTCGATATCGAATAGTTGTAAAGAGTTACTACTCTCTATAGATACTCTAATGAAAAAAGGAATAACAACAAAAAAGGGACATCAAGGGTTAGGATTATCTAGTATAGAGGAAATCAATAAAAAGAATCCCAATATGTTTGTGAACTATCAAAACGATCCGTATCAATTTGCTACTCAAGTTATTTTGTTATTTTGAGGGAAGGAGGATCTATGAGTTATCCAATAATATTATGTGAAGATCAAATTGTACAATTAAATCAGTTAGAACGAATTATTGATAATTTCATTCTTTTTCACGATGAAGTATTTAAGATAGTATTGAAAACGCAAAGTCCGTTAGAAGTTAAGAAATATCTCAAACAATTCCGACCAAAGCAAGGAATATATTTTTTAGATATTGATTTAAATCATGAAATTGATGGTATAGAATTAGCAGAAGTAATCAGAAAATATGATGTTCAAGCAAAAATCATTTTTACAACTACACATGATGAGATGTTACCCGTAACGATAAAAAGAAGAGTTGAAACGTTAGGATTTGTAACAAAAGATCAAACACTAGATGAGTATCGAAACGAGATTGTTGAGTTATTGTTATTAGCTCAAAAAAGGATAGATGCGACAAAACAGGTTACGAATCAAGCATTTGTTTTTTCCATAGGTTCTCAAACATTTACTTTTGATATAAATGAAATTTATTTTGTAGAAGCTTCAAAATTACCACATAGATTGTCATTGTGTACTAAAGAAGGGCAGTACGAATTTTATGGAAAAATTAGTGAGTTTGAAAAGAAATATCCTATGTTAACAAGAATTAGTCGAGCGTGTTTAGTAAATATCTTTAACGTTAAAGAAATAGATTTTAAAAAACGTTCACTATATTTTGATTCAGAGTTGGTCAGAAACTTTTCTTTAGGGAAAGCGCAAAAAATTAAGGAGAAGTTGAAGGAAAATACTGTGTAGTAATTTTTCTTCAGGGATAGGAGATATGGAGTACAGAAATAAAAATCTACTGTTAGGCGAGTTTAATATAAACCTTGAAGTAACCGAGAATATAATATTAACTGTGTAAGTAGTCACTAATCCTAACCATGTGGGCGCTTCACAGTTTTTCTTTCGCCTTTTATCATTTTAAGTTTTTCAGAATACAGTGGCTTTTTTTTTATTGATTGTTGTTTCATAGTCAACATTCTCTCTTTAATAATGAATGTAGTATGTCATAGTTTTAAATTTAAAATGGAAGGTATTCCTGAACGAGGCATTTTAACCAGATAACTTGTTTAGGAAGAAAATCTTAGGGTTCAGGAAAGACTTTACTGTTAACCAAATACGTATGTTACAGTAACACCCTGGTAAAATATTATTTAAAGGAGCGTGTTTAAACATGCAAAATGTTAAGGAGTTGACTATTAAAGAAATACAATAAGTTTCTGGAGGTGGTTGGCAAACAATGTCTTTTACACCTAATTCGGATAACCCGTAGGAGCAAGTTCCTGCATGCCGCCCAGACATGCGACGAGCATTCGAAGAAGCGTAGGAGCAAAGCCCCTCCATGCTTCGAGGATCGGAACGAAGTCCTTCAATTCTTAATGGCTCTGCCGTTTAGAAATTGATGAGATCGAAAGGAAGTGTAGTGTAGTGAGAACCGTAGACGCAGAAAAACGGCTACAGCGTAATGTTTTGTCTCGAGAATCGTTAGACTCGTAGAGACAGCAGTTCTGGAAATAAATCACTATGATTGACTTGTCAGAGTAGATGATGCATGATACCTACCTGGTTCTTGAGACAGCACACTTCTGCTCCTGCGGTTACTCGTCGCATGGAGAAGCATTGTCACAACTTCCTTATAAAAATAGTATTGGGAATTTGTAGATTTACTATTCACTGAATTAGATTATTTTATAATGCTTCTGAAACGCAAATTTTATAATCAAGTTAGCCACCTAAAAAATAAAAAAACATCCTAGTGAAAAATCGTGTATTATTGAGGTTCCAACACCAATCAATAAGGAGACTTTTCACTATGACTTATACACATTCTACTATAGAACGCAGGAAAGGAAAACACCTAACTTCCATTGAACGGGGAAAAATCGCCGGCTGGCTGGAAGAAGCTCTTTCTCATGGTGAAATAGCTCGTCGAATCGGTGTTAATCGGCAGACCATCAGTAACGAACTTGCTCGTGGAACGGTTGAACAGGTGCGCAAAGTCAATGGGATTAAGCACTTCTCTATGAAGTACGACCCGGAATTCGCTCAGAACCGCTATGAAATCAAGCGACAGAACTGCCACCGTCCCTGCAAATTTGTCCAAGTACGATCTTTTTTAGCCTACTTCGTTAAGTTATTCAAAACGGCGGACTATGCACCGGATGTCGTTGTCGGCACCACCAAACGTACCGGACTGTTTTCTCCTGAAGAGATGGTTTGTACAACCACCTTATACAAGTACATTGATGCCCAGCTTTTAGAAGTCAGAAACATCGATTTAAACTGTCAGGTCAGCCGAAAACGTACCAAGAAATACACCCGTAAAAATAAGAAAGTGTTGGGTCAAAGTATTGAAGAACGGCCTGCCCACATTGAAGAGCGTCAAGAGTTCGGTCATTTTGAAATCGATACAGTCATCGGAAAGCGTGGAGGGGCTGAAACGACTCTGCTTACGTTAACTGAGCGCAAAAGTCGTTTTGAGATCATCCGGCTCATTGACGGTAAAGACGCTGACTCTGTGGCCTATGGTATCCGACAGCTAATCAAAGAGTACGGCAGCCGTTCCTTCAAACGACTCTTCAAAACAATTACTTCAGAGTTCACCACACTGGCTGCCACATTGAAAGGTTACTGTGAAGTCTATTTTACGCACCCCTATACTTCTTGTGAACGAGGGACGAATGAGAATCATAATCGCATGATTCGCCGAAAGATCCCAAAGTATGAGAGCCTGGAACAGTATGGGCGTAAAGACATTCAACGGATAGAAGATGGTATGAATGACTTACCAAGAAGAATTTTAGGGTATCAAACCCCCAGACAACAATTTGAACAAGAAGCTTTTATAGTTGTGAGTTGATTTGACAGTGAGCCTCTTGGAATGTGGCTTAAGTCTGGGAAGTCTGGCGGATACCAGACTGTCCTGATCAGACT
>NZ_JADOEP010000005.1:132290-217943 GCF_016745275.1 Enterococcus sp. BWB1-3 | reverse complement strand
GTTGTACATGAATGAAGAATGCCAAAAAGATAACAAGTTAGAATAACGACATCCGATTGTTTCGCTAACTGTTTGTTTTTTCGGTTTTTGACTGTATCAGGAGTATATTCTTCATACAACCGTAATACTCGAAGCAGTAAATTTTCGAAAGTTATAGTAAAATGAGAGTTGGAAGGTTCTTGCATGCTTTTTCATCTCATTTCTTAACCGATTTGAGGCTAGTGTAGCAAGAACTTTCTTTTTTTGCATGTTTAAACTATTTTAACTAGCACTATGGGTTAACTACATAAAATAAGAATTAGTATATTAGCAAAAAATGCCAGTATAATTTTTTCCTACCCCCAATTTTTCATTAACATAATAAAAGTCAAAAAATAATATATTGAACTATCTCACATAGCCAATAAATATACAAATACACTTCAAAATGTTCATTTTAAACGAACTAATAGTTGTCTGTTAATGATATCATATATAAAACAATTTAATCAATGCTATTTATCTAGTAATTCAATAAATTTCATACTTTTTTTTAGACATTTATTAGATTATTCGGGCTTCTCCAACTATTTTTAAGACAACTCTCTTTAAATTGTACGAAGTGCTATCCAACAATATTTTTAGATATGAAGTAGATAGTGACAAAGATCATTGAAGTAATTCTTCTGGAATCTCAATTTCATACCCAAATCCAATACAACACTGATTAATCGATAATTCCCCACCTGATACTAATAAAACCGCCAACAAATCCATCATTTTTCCTTTTAATTTTCCCATCATATTCTTTCATCTCCTAGTAATTTATATAGTACAGGCATGGTCAGCAGTGCTGCCACAAAAGCACCTGTCATTAACAAGTTCGCAATATACGTTTGATTAAAACCTAAAGCAATAAGGAAAACTAGCACGTTAGAACACAACGCCTTTTGTCTTAACAGTCTTTTCTTTTCTTCATAGCAGATCTTATTCTTTTTAGTTACTCCTGGTGCATAGATCCATAAAATTGAACTGGTTCCTGCAAACAACATCATGAGAACATAGACTGAAAAAGGACCCATCATACAAAATTTAGCACAACCTAAAAATATAATGGTACTGAATACCGTACAAAGCTGACTAGATTTAGCATGAGCACCGTAAGAAAATGTTCGAATCATCATAAAACCAACATGGAAAATAATGACAGCTGTTAATAATTGAAACAAGTAGGCCAGAAAATAAATAATAACTAATTTTGTTACATTGATTATAAATACATTTAACCCAAGTTTCAGTTTCAACTGTTCAATCCTATCCAGATTGCATTTTTGACAAATTGCTTCTGCGCTCTGATCGACAAGCCGATCTGTAAATGACAACTTTTGACTAATTTTTTCCATATTATTTGCTCACCTCTTGAATTTATAGTAACAATCAACTCGGACAAACTGTGTGTTTTTTCTTATCCATACACAAAAAGAGCGAAACTGCAAAAAAGCATATAGGGAATACACACTTCTGTAATCAAAAGTGCGTATTCCCTATATACTTTTTAATCTGATTTAAATCGTTTCCATCTCAATTTTGTAAATAGCACATAATTTAAATAGCCGATTATTAGCCAAAGGTATTTCCTGAATTTCATAGTCTATGGCATTGTCTTTTAAATATCGCTTAACAAATTTCTGTAGGACTCCTTCAGTTTTACCAGACTCTGTTGTTAAATCATCCTTGGCAGAGACTATAAGTAAATAACTACCTGCAGTGAATTCTGGAAAATCTACATTTTCTAGTATATCAATCCTCTCTTCTTCTCTTATGTAAAAAATATTCTTATTGATAAATATCAGTGCACAATCACCAGATAAATCAAATAAAGAGTCACTTTTGAAAAAAATGTCAAACAGGAACGGACGAAAGTCACCTGTTTGAACTAACTCATTTAAGAGCTTTCTATCAATACTTTGAAGCTTGACAGATTTTAGCAATTCTCTCATTGATATTACTTCTGCTTTCAGTAATATTCACATCCTTACTGTATCTATCCCTCTCATGCTCTTTTTAAAAGCTTCGGATTAGAATACGCATTCTGAAGATTTTCTTCTATAAAGTGATTGTCATAGTGACCACTAATAAAGTCCTGATCGGATAAAACGGCCAGAAGAAAAGATACATTCGTTTTAATTCCGCTGATAATTGTTGTTTCTAATGCTACTTTAAGCTTTTTAATAGCTCCTGCTCTAGTCTTATCATGAACAATAATTTTTCCCAGCATTGAATCATAAAATAGAGGTACTTGATACCCTGAATAAATGAATGTATCTACTCGAACACCTGGAGATCCTGTGGGTAATACTAGAAAATCAATTTTTCCTGCAGATGGAAAGAAATTATTTTCCGGATCTTCTGCATTAATTCGACATTCTAAGGAATACCCCGTTAATTGAATATTTTCTTGCGTACAGCTAAGTGGAAGTCCAGCAGCAATAGTTATCTGTTCTTTTATAATATCTACCCCGCTGATCATTTCTGTAATAGGATGTTCAACTTGAACACGCGTGTTCATCTCCATAAAATAGAAGCATTTCTTTTTATAATTATATACAAACTCTACCGTACCAGCACCAAGATAATTTAGACTTTCACTAAAACGGCAGGCTGCCTCACACAATTCCGTCCGAATTTTTTCATCCAATAACGGAGAGGGGGTCTCTTCTATAATTTTTTGCATCTTTCTTTGAATCGAACAATTTCGTTCTCCTAGATGGATGATATTTCCCTGAGAGTCGCCTAGTATTTGAACCTCTACATGTAAAAACTGTTGAATGCATTCTTCAATATAGCAGCCTTGGTTATTAAAGGCTTTTTCTGCTTCTTTTTTGATAATCTCATAATAATGAAGCAACTCTTCTAGGTTTTCACAACGTTTGATTCCTTTCCCACCTCCGCCATGTGTAGCCTTAAGGAGAATCGGAAAATTTAATTTTCCAGCTTCTTTTTGCAGCTGTTCAGATGTTTCAATCGCCTGATGATTTCCTGGAATTACTGGTATACCTGCAGTTTTTGCAAGTCTTTTGGCCTCAAACTTATCTGCCAGCTGTGATAGATTATCTAAGGATGGACCAATAAATGTAATTCCTTCCTCTTCACATATACGGCATAGCTCCATATTTTCAGATAGAAAACCATATCCTGGATGTACAGCTTGACAACCAGTAATTTTAGCAACATTAACAATAGCTTCTACTTTTAAATAGCTATCAATAGACGAAGCCGGCCCAATTTGATAAGCTTCATCAGCAAACGCCACATGAAGCGCTTCTTTGTCAGCTTCTGAATACACAGCAACCGTAGCAATTCCTAGTTCCTTACAAGCTTTGATAATTCGGATAGCTATCTCACCGCGATTGGCAATCAACACTTTTTGAATCATGCTGATGCCTCCTCAATCACCGCTAAAGGCTGTCCATACTCAATCATCATTCCGTTAGATATCAGGATTTCTTGAACAGTGCCTGAAGCTGCAGCTTTAATTTCCATAAAGCACTTCATCACTTCTACCAAACCAATAACATCATCTACATTGATTTTTTTACCGATTTTTAAATACGGTTCCTGATCAGGTGCTGAACGATCATAGAAAATACCTGTCATTTCTGATATCAGTTCTTTACTATTCATAGTAGCCGTATTCTGATACAGTTTTTCCTCTGCTTCGAAAACAGTTGCTTCTGATATACTTTTTTTCGGTGACTCTTTATCATTCGTTTGAACTAGTATCCCTTGCGGTTCCTTTTTGATAATGATGCGCAAGCCTTCAGCTTCATATTCAAAACTTTTGACTTTTGTCTGCTCGCAATACTTCATCGCTTCAAATAGTAATTTTGTGCTATTGAACATCTTTTATCAGCTCCTCTTCACTTTTGCCACCTATGACTTGATCCGTTCCCATCGATAAATATTTTTCAACTCTTCGTTGCATCCTTTCAGAAGCATCAAGCAATAATAATTTTGATAGCTCATGAAACAAAAATGTATCAATCACTCCTACTTGTTTATCGATATCCTGACTAGCATCTGGGGTAATCTCAGGTATGATTCCATCAATAATCTTTCGTTCCGCCAAATCCGCAGCTGTTATCTTTAAACTTTCAGCTGCTTTAGCAACTAGATTACTATCTTTCCATAATATAGAAGCTGCCCCTTCAGCAGAAATAACCGAATAAACGGATTTTTCTAGCATGAATAGCTTGTCTGTCGCGCTCACCGCTAGTGCGCCCCCACTGCCGCCTTCTCCAATCACTAAAGAAAGGGTTGGAATATCTGCTCTTAACATCGTCTGAATGCATTGCGCGATTGCCCAGCTTTGGTTAGACTTTTCAGATTTTTCAGTAGGATCTGCCCCTTTCGTATCTACAAAAGAGAGAACAGGGCAATTAAATTTTTCTGCTAATTCGATTATCCGTTTCACTTTTCTAAATCCCGCCGGGGAAGCCATTCCAAAATTTCGCTCACTATTTTCTTTGTAGTTTTTCCCTCTGTTTTGCCCAATGACTGCTACTGGAATATTATGAAATACAGCTAACCCTGTAAGAACGGCTTGATCATCAGCAGATGTTCGATCACCATGCAATTCGATAAAATCTGGAAATAGCCGTTGAATGTAATCTTCAGCATTCGGGCGCTCCATTTTTCTAACCAAATCCAAATGTTCCTTCGCATTACTACCACTCTTATCTAAGGGCATTCCTGCCCTTGCTCGAAATGTTTTTCCTTTTCGAGAAGGCTTCCCTTTCTTACCAAACACTTGAAAGAGCTTTATCAAATAGTCACGCTGTTCTTTCCTTGAGACAATGTCATCAACGTGCCCATGCTTGAAAAGAAATTCGGCGGTTTGAAAATCTTCTGGCAGTTGCTCCTTCAGTGTTTTCTCAATCACTTTTCGTCCCGCAAAACCGATCGTCGCCTGAGGCTCAGCGATAATAATATCTGCAACATTGGCAAAGCTGGCAGAAACACCGCCTGTAGTTGGATGAGTCATTACAACGATACTCAATAATTTTTTCGCTCTTAATAGCTCAAAAGCTTGAATTGTTTTTGCCATTTGCATTAAACTGTACATGCCTTCTTGCATACGCGCCCCCCCTGAAGCTGTGAAAATTACAAATGGCAGCTCAAGTTCACAGGCGGTTTGTATTGCTCTATATATTTTTTCTCCAACAACAACGCCCATACTCCCCATGCGAAATGAGCTTTCCATAACGGCAATCACACAATCTTGCCCCTGAAGCTTTCCTTTACCTGTAATGATAGCGTCTTGTAACCCGCTCTTCTTTTTATCAAAAATCAATTTGTCATTATATCCATCAAAATTTAGAGGATCTTTGGTTTTAAACATCTGATTAAATTCCAAAAATGACCCTTTATCGCATAATAATGCTATTCGATCTCTCCCGTGTATGTTCTGGTGACATCCGCATTTATAACAGACATAGTGGTTTTCTTGATAAACGCTCTGCAGTAAGCAACTACTACAACTTTTACAAGTTATATAGCAATCTTCAATAATGGTTGTCTGATCTCTTTGTTTTAATTGCCTGTATATTTTTTTCTTTGGTTTGACTTTATACGTCGTCATATAACTCCCCTCCCTTTACGCTTCCAGCTTCACTTTTTCAAACATGCAGCATATAACAAAAAATGTGTTCTCATGTTGTTTGTAATAGATAATCAGTCGATTATCTGGACTAAGCAATACATTCTCAACTTCCGGAATTAGATTGATCCAGATTTGCCCGTTTCGAATATCCATCACACTGATTGATTTCAAGCCTAAACTTAAGCCTACGCCAAGAGCCTTACCAACAGCCTCCTTGATACTCCATATCAACGTTGCTGCCCAAGCTTTATTTTTGGGAAAACACTCTCCAGAATCAATGATTCTGCGTTCCTCAAAAGAAAAGATACTTTCATTTTCTACTATTGCTTCACTGGTAATCACTTCCTGTACATCAACCCCCATCCAGCAATTCTTACCATGACTGATAAGAATACTGGAATCACTATGGGAAAGTGAGGTTGATCCTTTGATGCTGCGATTATTGACATGAATTCTAGGTTTCCCTTTGGTTGGACCATCGGTATCATTTCGAATCTCAACGTCCTTCATATCAAGAAATAAATGTTCACTGTCAATCATCTGACGGAAAAACTCTTTTGCAAACGTACGGCTATAAACATATTCTTGACCTTTGTTACAACGTTCTTTCTTTTTTAAGATAGACAATTCTTCTTCACTTAAAAACTCTTCGTAATTTCTGCTGTGCTCTTCCAGCTCCTCTTTGAAGGTATATGCATACCTATGCCAGATACCTTCAAAAATTTCAATTTTATCCTGCCTTTTCTCAAAGCATGTAATCTCTCCTTGTATAATCATTTATTCTCACTTCTTCCTGATGAACAGTCTTTTTCATGCCATTTTATTCTAGTATTTCTTTGTACGATACTTCTTTAAGCTGTCTTTTAGCAATCATAATAGATAATTCAATCGATATAGCCGTCAGTACGAGACATACAACTACAGACAGTGGACTAACATCCATTTGATACAGCATATCCGTTGTTTTAGATAAGAATCCAAACATCATCATGGATAAAAGGATTGAGTATGGGATGGATATAACGTAGCCAATAAAAGCGACTTTTCTAAAACCGCTATATACTGCTTGATTACACTCTTCTGCTGAATAACCCATCATTTTCATTGTTGCAATATATTTTTTATAGCTCTTTAATACATTTAAGAATGCTAGAATCAGTATTGCCAAGCCCATAATTAAACCAGACATAAATAAGAACACAGCTAACAGTTGGTAGGTTTCGTTCTCAGAACGCATTTTGTCTTCTAGGCTACTGGTTTCAATGGTGCTTACAGGATTACGTTGAATCTTTTCAGGTGCTAGATTCGTCAACACACTGTTGTACGTTTCTTTATCAAGTAGCCCTGTTTTCAAAGCTGTGTCCTGTGAAAGATACACAGATTTTCCGTAGTTTCTCTGATCCACTGCTGAGATTTTTAATTCATGCTTCTTACCACTTAATGTGACAGATACTGAATCACCAATATTTAAGTCATACCTTTGACTCATCCATTGATTGATGACTAATCCGTTTTCGTCGGCTAAGTTAATTTTTTTTTGTCCACCCGTACTCTTGTGTAAGGTCAACAACGAAGCAGATTCCTGTTGTAAGATATTCAAAGTGATATTCGTCAGATTTTGATTTCCTTTACTTAAAGAAGCAGATAAATAGTAGTAGTAAACGGTATCTGCTAAGTTTGCATCGGGTTTCAATTCTTCTGTGTAATGAACCTCTCTCTCATAAGCAATGCCTTCTGTGGCATTTTCCACCATATTTTCAGTCATAAAATACGTCATATACGCAAATTGGCTTTGAACACCTAATGCAAATCCACCAAAACCGACAAAAAATAGTGTACTTATGCTAGAACGTACAATAATACGTTTCAAACCTGCCAGAAAATTATGTTCTTTTATTCTAATATTGGCCTTAATAATCCGCTTGCTTACTTTTGTCTTCACTTGACCTTTCATTAATTGTAGAGCTGGTTTTTTTATCTTTAAAAGACAAGTAGCAACAGAAAATAATCCAGCACAAATTGAAGGTAACAGAACCAACATAATCAAAAGCAAGGGCTTTATCCCATCCTCATGACTAGGCAAAAGCAGAGAATGAAACATCATTTCATAATAAATTGGCGATAGTAAATACCCAACAAAATAGCCAACTCCTGCTGGAATGAACACGATGAAAAATGTCACAAAATATTTTCTTACAATCTCTAAACTTGAATAGCCCATAGCTTTCAGTACGCCAATATTGACAATATCATGATCAATTTGCTTTCTTGTTGAAACCATGATTAGTATGAACGCAATCAGCAGCAATAAGCTCACTGCAAATACAGCAATAATCATATTCATATTCATTATAGAAGTAATCGTGCCATAAACTGCTGGATTTTCTTCATTGGACTCCAGTTGATAAAATTGTGTGTCTTTTTGCATTTCACTAAAATTAGACTTCTTTCCAAAAAACTTCCCAACAAATGTGCTACTACTGCTATTTGAATATTTCTGATCATACTCTTGTTTGAATAGAACGATTATTCCTTGACTCTTTTCATCATAAAGTTCCCCCGCATCGTCTACTATCGGTGATAGTATATTGGAAACCGTAACGATTCCTGATATTTTATATTCTTCATCATTTAAAGTATAGGTTTGACCAACCTCTAACTGATTTGTTTTAGCAAAATTTTTATCTACAACCAGTTCACTATCTTTTACTGGCAGCTCCCCTTCTTCTAAAAGAAATCGATCCATTTTTCTATCAGCACTTATTACTCTGTAAATAAGGTTATTTTCTCTTACTATGGAATACCGATGTTCTTCCCAGGTAAAATCGTATTTTTTAGCTAGCTCTTGATTCTTCGCTTCAATGGACTTAGTCACACCTCCAGCTTCTAACATGTCCTGTTCAGTTACCGAAGGATAGTAGCTAAAATCACTGACTGCACCTTCTGCTTTCACTTTATCCAAAGACTGCTTCAAATCACGATTGCTTTCTATAAATATCGTACCAATCGTGATCGCCAGAAATACAACAACCATCGTACATAATGTATCTAATTTATTCTTCTTGAAATGTGATAAAAAATTCATAATTATCCCCACCTAATCTCATCGACTGACTTTTTATTTGTATTTTGATAAATTTCTTCAATTTCTCCGTTCTTCATTCTCATCACTTTTGTTCCAATATCAGCGATACCAGCATTATGGGTAACCATGATAATAGAAAAGCCTAGCTGCTCTTGAAGTTCAATTAGCAGTTTTAGTACCTGCTTACTGTTTTTTTCGTCTAATGCTCCTGTTGGTTCATCACAAAAAAGATATTTTGGTCTTTTGGCCAATGCTCGGGCAATTGCAACCCGCTGTTGTTGACCGCCAGAAAGTTGATGAGGCATTCTATCCAACAAATCATCCAGACCTAAAGACTGTATAATTTTAGAGAAATCACGATTATTAACCAGATTTGCTCCTATTCTAATATTGTTTAATACGTTCAGTTCTGACATCAAATAATATCCTTGAAAGATAAAACCAACTTCATCTCTTCTGAATTTTGTCCGTTGTTTTTCAGAAAGCTTGCTTATATCTTTATTTTCATAAATAATTTTTCCTTGATCACTTGTATCTAAGCCCGACATAAGATTCATTAAAGTTGATTTACCAGAACCGGAAGGACCTAAAATAACTAAAAATTCTTCGTCTTCCACTGTAAACGTCACTTTGTTCACTGCATAAAGATTATTTTCTCCATTAAGGTACTTTTTCACTAGATTATTTATTTTGATCATGTCGCGTTCTCCTCCAAAATTGTATAAATTTTATATGCACTTCTAAATGCTCCATAGACACCAAAGTCTGTTGACCAATTGCCGCAGATATACAGACCGTTGATACCTTTAAAAACAGGTGAAAAGCTATTCGTATTCTGAACAGATTTTCCTGTCCTTATCCAGCCAAACACAGAACCTTCATCTACAGAGACAACTTTAGAATAATCATCATTTTCCAAAGCAAATGGGGCCTCTAATTTATCAGAGACTTCTGGCATTGCCTCTCTAATCAATTTTAAAACAGCTGCCAGTTCCACTTTTTCTTTATGATTATGTAATAGAAAAGTAAACATTATTGTTCTTTTAGATTCATTAAATAAGGGGTCAGCTTTGTGAGGAAGGCTAATCATGCAAATCGGTAATTTGTCACTGGAAGGTGCCAGATATAGTTGTTCCTTCATCAAAGGTGATGTGTCCTTTCCAAGGTAAGTATTATCACTTGATAGACCTAGGACATCCTCTAATAGTTCTGCAAAAACCCGAAAAACAGATGGACCCTTTTCCAACTTCTTCATTTTTGTACTATTTCTTAGTTTCTGGCAGCTTTCTGGCAGAATATTAAATGGAAAAACAGTAGATATAATTTTGTCTGTTTCTATCTCGAAAATCGTTTCTGTTTTTAATTCTTTACAACGGATTCCTGTAACAGCAGTTTCTTTATCTACAAGTAGCTCTAAGCACTCCACATTCTTTTGAATTTTCCCACCATTTGTGATTATTTGTTGTTCAAGTTTGTGAATTAGTTTTTGTGGTCCACCTTTTACATAACAAGCACCAATACTATAAGAAATAACGAGACTTAAAACTGTAAAAGCTGAATCTTCTCCTAAAACGGCACCATATCCTGGTCCAAATGAAAGCAGCAGTTTCTTCAGTAGTTCATTCGTAAAATACTCTGATAAAAACTGATTAAAACTTTTCTGTGATGTTTCCATAAACATCTTTAAAAGCAATGCATCATCATTCACAATAAAAGCCTGCTGATAGCTGATTAGTTTTTGAATAAACGCTTCAACTGCTGCCTCATCTGGAAAATTTTCTGTAATATAGACGGACAACTCTGAAAGTTTGACTGGTAGCTGATGTGATTTTCCATCAAGAAGGATCGTCAAATATTCTGTTTCAATGAACGTTTCATCATAATCAATAACCAACTGATTAAGAATTTTTCCGATGGGTCCAGATTTAGATATTCCACCTAGATGGTGAGCGCCTAGATAATAGTTCGTTGTTCCAGAAGTGATCGTCTGGCATAAACCGCCCAATAAATCACTTTTTTCAAAAACAATAACCTCATTTTCCTTGGACATTAGCGCTGCCGCTGCTAAACCGGATATTCCACCTCCGATGACGCTGATTTTCTTCTTCATACTACTGACTTCCTTTCCAAATGCTAAGTCTCTGCAAATAATTCAATTTTTTTCATTGTTTCAGTAATGATTGCTACCATTTGATCGCAAGCTTCTTTAGTAATTGTTAATGGTGGTGCTACAATCAAGACATTCGTATCGTCTGGATAAAGCATCAATCCTTTGTTTAGCATAAATTTAGATGCAACTTCGGCAATTCCCCATTCACTCATTCCCTTCATAGGAATTTCTTTAAAAATCAATGAAATCATCAAACCGCTGCCTTTTACTTCTTCTAATAAAGAGTTATTTTTCAATTCAAATGTCAACTGTTCTTTCAAATAGCTCCCCATTTTCTCTGCGTTCTCAGAAAGCTTCTGCTCTACTAATTCAGTAATTGTGGCTAACGCAGCAGCACAAGCAACCGGATGACCACCAGAAGTATAGCCGTGATCCAACATTGCACCTTCTGAGTCACTCCAAAATTCATTGAAAATCTTTTCGGTAACCATGACACACCCCATCGGTATATAGCCCGAAGTCATCCCTTTAGCAGCCATCATTAGATCTCCGTATACCTCGTATTGCTGCGAAGCAAACATCTTACCTGTGCGACCAAATCCTGTGGCTACTTCATCAACAATAATTAGCACATCATTTTCTTTACAAATAGAGAATACTTGCTCAACATAGTCTTGGGGCAACACATTAACTGCATTTGACAACTGTATCAATTCAAAAATAAACGCACCTATTGCAGTATCTTCTCTTTTTATGTAGGCCTCAAATCGTTCGACAGCTTCTGTAATCTTTTGCTCTTTTTCCGACTCTGAGTCATTACATGAAAGGATAGGAGGCTCTACTTGAAAGAAGCCTTGAGGTGAAAGTGCATATTCTTCATTGCTATAGCAATCCTGTGCGACCATTTGAGCAGCAATCGTTGCCCCATGAAATCCACCACTTAATGCAAGAATCCCTGTTTTGCGACTCTGTTGGTTATATCGATATTTTCTAACAATCTTAATGGCTGTATCACAGGCTTCTGACCCGCTGTTTGTAAAAAAGCAGCTATGAAAATGTTGATCTGTCAGTTCCTTCATTTTTTCAGAAAATTCAATAGCTCGATCATTTGTCGTTGTATACAGCGTAGAATTATCTAACGTATTCAACTGATCTACAATGCTTTTGATAACACGTAGATTTTTATGTCCTACATTTGCACTTAAGAGATTGGAAACTCCATCATAAACCTTTTTGCCATCTTGATTGATAAAATTATTTTCATTATCAACTTCTGTTAATATTTGAAAGTTTTTATCTAAGTATGATTTCATTTGTTTAAATGAATTCCAAACAGCTTTTCCTTGTTCTTTCTTATACCGTTTTTTCATTGTTTCTCCCTTCTATACTGCTTATCTAGCTGTATAACCGCCATCAATCACAATATTCTCTCCAGTCATGCTCGTTTGATTTAAAATAAAGGTAATTGCTTGGGCAATATCACTGTTTTGAATGTATTGTTTTGGAAGACCGCCTGTTGTAAACATCCATTTTTTATTCTTTGAAAGCTGATTCATTGCATTCGACAGCATGTTTGTTTTTACGAAACCTGGGCTAACAGCATTTACCAACACACCTTGATCACCATAGTCTAACGCCATGCATTTAATCAATTCGATTACAGCTGCTTTTGATACCGAATACGCACTCATATTATAGGTGCCAACAACGCCTAAGTGAGATGCTAAAGCAATAATATGGGCATGTGTATGTTTCGTTAAGTAAGGTAATAGTAATTTAGAATATTCAAACACTAGATTTACGTTAACATTCATTGTCAGCAGCCATTCTTCTTTCGAAAGTTCTGTGACACTCCCTGGAATCATCAATCCGCTGGCAAATATCACTCCGTATAGTTCACTAGCTTGATGAGCATAATCCAACACCACTTTTTTTGATGCTTCTTCTGTTAAATCAACCAGAAAGCTTTTAATACCCGCACGCTGATATGCTAAATGCTTTTTTTTATTCTTATCAAAAACGATAACATCATATTTTTCAGTCAGTTTTACCACAAGTTCTGAGCCAATCCCGCCAGAGCCACCGAAAATGAGTATCTTTTTTTTCATCTCAGTTACCCCATCCCTTTTATGTCAAGCCGCCATCAATCACCACTGTTTGTCCAGTAATATAGCTTGAATGATCACTGCAAAGAAACACAACCAAATCTGCCACTTCTTCCGGTGCTCCCAATCGTTTCATCGGGATAGATCCTCTTAGTTCCTTAAGCTTCTTCTCTGGAATTTGCTGCACCATCTCCGTATCAATATATCCTGGAGCAATAGCATTCACTCGAATATTTTTTGTTGCAAGCTCTTTTGATAAAGACTTCGTTAAACCATTTACTCCAAATTTAGAGGCGCAGTAATTGGCCTGACCAGCAACTCCGATAACACCGCTGACTGAGCTCATATTAATAATTGAGCCAGATTTATTTCTAATCATTTCCATAATCACCTGTTTGGACATATAAAAACTTCCATTTAAATTTGTCTCAATAACAGTTTCCCATTCCTCATCTGTCATCATGAAAAACAGTTTGTCTTTTGTAATTCCTGCATTATTCACCAAGCAGTCGACCCCGTCTAGGGTTTCAATCATTTCTTTTACCTGAGCTTTCACAGCATCTTTTTTAGAAACATCTAATTGAAAAATGTGAAGGTTTTTCTCAAATTCTGGCAATTCTTCTTTTAACTGGTCTGCATGTTGCTTAGAATGTATATATGTAACAGCAACCGTTGCACCTAGTTCCAAACACTTTTTTGTAATGTGTCTGCCTATTCCCCGGCATCCGCCAGTAACAATGACTTTCTTATCATCTAATCTCATGATTTCTCCTTTGTAATAACCGTTGCTGTATAATTTCCTGAAACATCATATCCAGTGATTAGAATGGTTTTTAAACGGTCTGTTTTGATATTTCCCCCCAATTTTGTTGGGACATATCCGTTCTTTAAAATCAATGCTCCTGCTAAGAGTCCAACATTACACGAGGAGCCTAATGTTTCACCGAATAGCTTCTTCACATTGTCAATGCGAGGAATTTGCGTTCCAAAGATATCCTTCAAAATACCACTTTCTAATGTATCAAAGTATGAGCCGTTACTGGAATCAATAATCAAATCAATTTCAGAGTGATTTCCTCCATTCACCTGCTTCAAAAGTTTAGTGAGGTTTTGCTTCACTCTTGCTTCGTTCACTTTTTCGATCAATGGATAGATTCCTAAATTACAGTCTTTCGTTTCAATAATTTCACAGTATCCCATGTTTGATTCATCTGATTTCTTTAAAACAAAGGTAACTGAGGCTTCCTGAACAGGAACAGCTTTCGTGATCTCTTTTTGATTGAAGGCTTCATAGAGTTCTTCACAATATTCCTCAACTGATCCAGTAACAATATGATCTGCTACATCTTTTCTCAATAATGAACTGGAATAAGCAATATTATTGCTGCCCATCAAAATTGTGCTCACACCTTGGAATCCATATTCCATACACACATGTCCTACGCAGGTATTAGAAACTGTATTTGCAAAAACTGTTGGGCTGCATAAATCCTGATCTCCTTCATGAACCATTTCAGCAAAAGCCAAGTTAGAAACCATTGGACCATATCCTGTTGAAAAAATAGTTCCTACTTTAGTTTTATCTAAAGATTCCGTATCAATATGGCTTGATTCCAATGCTTTATGTGTTGTGTAAACAGTCATTTCTGAATAACGGTTCATTCTCCGTCTTTTCTTCTTAGGAACGACAGATTCAAAGTCGATTTTGCCATGACTATCTGTTGATTCAGCTCTCATATCTAAATTCGCCCAAATCTCATCCAGATCATTTCCAAGCTTACTGATAACGCCAATTCCCATTACTTTTATATTTTCCAATGTGTTCACTCCAATTCAAAATTAGTATCAAAATAGTAGGTAATAATTCCTTTGGCAGCAATTTTTCCATTAACTTTTGCTTTACATTTCACTCGAACAAATTTTGATACTTTTTGTACAAATTTTGCTTCAACAATGACTTGATCACCAGGGCGAATTTTTTTAAGAAATTTAACATCTTCAATTTTTGATAAATAAGCTTTTAAAGAACGTTCATCATCACTGTAAAACATAAAGCCGCCAATTTGGGCCATCGTTTCAATCAATAACACGCCGGGAAAAACCGGCTCATCTGGAAAGTGACCTTGTGCCCAAGGCTCGTTTACGCTGATACATTTAATTCCTCGTACATATCTTCCAAAATCTATTTCCTGAATATCATCAACAAACAGCATTGGATATCTGTGAGGTAAGGTTTCTAAAATTTTGCTATATTCCATCCATTTACTCCTTTACTATCCACTCTAATAGTTGGATTCCCTGATTTTCTATCTCTATGATTTTTGTCAGGCAACGGTCTAACTGTTGTTGTTGTTCTTGATTCATTGTTGAACCTGTCAAAATCTTTGAAAGTAGTTTCCATTCTTTGGCAGCTTCTTTATAATGAATTGCAGATTCTAAAAATTGCTTATCTCCAGTAATTTCTGCCGCTTCTTGTAAAAAACGTCCATAAATACGTCTAAAATTACCTCCGCCAGTTCCTAATTTTTCCATTAAAATCCCGAAGGTTGCTATAGTTTCTTGTTTTTCCTCATAAAGATCATTATTTGATACAATCGTTAGTAGCTCTTTACGGAATGTACCAAGTCCTTTCAATCCCATTTTGAAAGCAAACGGATACTTCATTCTGTGAATATTCAATTCCACTGCTTGAATCATTTCCTGATGATACGAACCTGAATAAGAGGGTAAAATAATGCTTCTATAATTACTTCTTGGATTTACTCCACTTTCTGTTGCTCCCATTGCTGATTTAAGATCTTCAATAGAAATAACTTTTGGTTCTGCCCAACGATGATCCAATAGTGTCACAATTTGGCTCTTTCGATCACACTCTACAATAATTGCATTATGTAAGCCAAAACCGATATTATTCAAACTGGCTAAATAAGGTTTAAAGTATGGTAAATGTTTGATCGATAGGTCTAAAATAACTGGAATTCCTTCATCGACCATTGTAATGATTGTGTCAAACGCTTTATCTGGATCGTCAAAGTTTCCACTAACATACTCTCCACCCAATAATGTAGCTAAATTTAATTCCAGACTCTCATTTTTTCCTGATAAAAAGCATTCATCCGATTCTTTATAATACTGATAAATGAAGCCTAAACCAGAACCGCAACCAAAGGTCATGGCTTCAGAAAAGGGATAGCCTTGCGCCTGAAGCAGCACTTTTGAAGCATTTGTACCACAATTTGATCCTGGTGTGTGTGTATTTACTACATCAACTGTCAACATACTCAAGCAACTATATCTCCTTTCACCATTGTTATGGTTTCATAATCAGCTGCGATTTTCTTCAACTGCGCTCTAGTTTCTTTCGTTAAAAGTTCTCGATAGCCTTCTGCGATTTCCAGCCATTTTAACTGCTGCAAATTTCCTTGACTCACATAAAGATTTTTTAACAGTTGTTCTTGTTTCTTATTCGCCATAGTTGTATTAAATCGTTTCAAGTAGTAAGACACCGCTGACTGAACTGAGAATTTTATCGAAACATCTGTAATCCTGCTCATTCCGGGAACATTCAACATGATCATTTCCCATTGATTGTTTGTTTTTATACAACTTTCGATAGCTAAGCATTGTTCTTTTCCAGTTTTAGGATTGATAATCAATAATGATTCTTCTGAGTAACCGCAACAAACAACGGGTACTTGCTGTATTGATTCCTCAAGTAGTTCTCCTTTTACGAAAACAATTGGTGGCGCTAATCTCATCTTGATATTCTTTTTTACATTCTCCATAAATAATTTCGGATCATCGTGATGAAAACTTTCCAAGTAAAGTCCCAAGCTGTATGCCATACTGGCTTCTTTACCGATTCTACACTCCTGATGCTCTCCGCTTTTCACAAGAAAGCCACCATAAGTTAGATATAATAGATCCTGATCAACGGAAGAACCTGCATATTTTAATACATTGAAATAGGTGTTCAACTCTAAATCGTGGCTTTTAATCCAAGACTTACTTAAACGTGGAAAACATCTTTTCACCAATTTCACCTCTTTCATAAGCTTCGATTCTTTCCATTATCCACTTTGGAACACTTAAAAGTAGTTGTTCTTGATCGTCTACCATGGCATGAATCGTTTCACCTGTTGCGATGACTTTCCCAGAAGCTGATTTCATCTTATAGGTAAATCGGACTTTGCAATTATTTATAATAGAAAATTCCAATTGAATCAGTGTTTTCTCAAAATTATACTGAACCGCCTGACGATACTTACATGTGGCTTCGATTACCGGAAATTTTAACGCTCGTCCATTCAACATATCGCCACTAAATCCTAATATATTTCTTGAAAAAGCCATTCTAGCTTCTTCAAAGTAGCAGAAATAGTTGCTGTGATGAACAATCCCATAACCATCAGTATCTCTGAAACGAACTTGATTTCTATATTCATAATTCATCCTTTTCACCTCATTTCACTGATTTTGTATCTATCGGATGTAAAATTCATTTGATTATCCACAACGTTCAAAATGTGATAGGCTGCTGAAAACCAGGCAAATCCCCAATGAGTACAGCTAAAATCTGTAGAAGTATGTTTTCTAATTAAATTAGTAGGATCTTTGAGCGACTCTTTTTTGCTAAATGCCCATGCGTATCCTGCACCATTGACTACGTCAAACCTTTGATTTATTTTTGAATCATCTACGACCTCAGTTTCGCTGCTACTTGTCACAAAAGGTGTCAAACATTCTTCTACTTGACCCATGGAAATAGTTTCTCGATTATAAGAGACTCCTTCAAAACACCATTGAGATGGAGCATTGTAATTTAGTAGTTGACTGTTCCAGACCTTCGTGATGATTTGATCTCCCTGATTTATCAGATATAACGTATCCGAAGCCAACGTTATCTGAGGGGATAAATATCCGACTTTGATTGAATTTTCACTACTTTTAGTAACCTGTCTCAAATCAATAACGGCATCCATAGTTTCTTCAAATTCAGCCGTATCATTTGAAAACTTTTCTATCTTCAACTCTGATATATCATGAACTATTCTTTGCTCTGAGGATTGTTTACCTACTTTCTGACAATACGCCAAAGCATCAAATGGTAACGCACAAATATCAAAGAATTGAGTATAGAGATATCCTGCAAAAACAGAAAATGTAACTTCTTTAACTGGTATAAGCGTTTTTATAATCCTGATAAATGTCGGATCTTGAATACCAATATACTCAATTACTTCCTCAACATTTTTATTGTAATATTTTGCAGAAGCAGAAAATTTTACTTTCTTCCCATCAAATCTGCTTGTAATAAATTCAGACCACTCAATTCCTATTCGTTCTATTTCTGAAAAGAAATAATTAATTCCTTCTACCTCTTTCGGAAAATCATTTTCTAATTTTTTTTGAAAACTCTGAATGTTCATCTCATACACATATTCTTCTTTATCTAATACAATGGATAGCTGAACAGCGTTTTTTCTTATTTCTAGTGAGTCCTCAACAGTGTCTTCAAAAAACTGTTTCATGATCCCTGTTTTTAAATCATTTCCAAAAAAAGGGTACACAGATACATCCTCGATCTGGTCAGTAAAGCGAAGGACCTCGTATTTCTTCTTCAACAATGACGCAGCTAAATCACCTGACAGATTATTGCCAATAATTCCAATGCGCTTATTCATGAACTCTTCCTACAAAGATACTTGCTGTATTGCCAGCAAATGCAAATGAATTAGAGAGTGCATAATCTACAACCAGTTCTTCCTTAGAAGTGTTGAAATGATTCGCTCCACACTCGTCCAGTTTATCTTCCAACCGAATTGTCGGTGGTACGATTTGATGATGAATCGATAACATTGTTGAAGCCAATTCCAATGCACCAGCGGCAGCCAAACAATGACCAATCATTGATTTATTTGATGATACATACAGCTGTTTTTGAGATTTTTCAAAAAATCGATCAACGGCTCCAGCCTCCATGACATCATTCAATTTTGTTCCTGTACCGTGAGCATTCACATAGTTAATTTTATCCAACACATATGGATGATCTTTTACCGCCATATTCATAGAAGCCGTAGCTCCAACTCCCTTAGGATCTGGACTAGTAATATGATAAGCATCATTATTAATTCCATAGCCTAAAACTTCACCATAAATTTTAGCGCCTCTTTTTTTCGCATTTTCTAATGTCTCAAAAGTGAAAAAAGCTCCGCCTTCACCAATATTGATACCATCTCGCTGTTTATCGAATGGGCGACACTGATTATTACTCAACGAACGTAGTGCATGAAAACCATAATTAGAAAACTCCGTCATTGGATCTGCTCCACCAACAATGACCAAATCAGCATTTTCTTGTTGGATTAAATCAAAAGCAATCCCAGCTGCTGTTGTTCCTGCTGCACAAGCTGACAGGGTTGTATAACAGCCACCTTCTACACCTGTTTCTTCTTTGATTGTTGAAACAAATTGAGGAATCTTAACTAACCAGTCTGCATTTTTCTTGCCATTTTCTTTGTCATTCACATATCCAAGAATCCGGCCATTAGATGCCAAAGAAGTGGCAAATGAAAGACACGCTCGATCTTCCATTTGCTGAATATTTTCTTTTGTTAACCCACTATCTTCCAGTAGCTCTTCTACAGAATTTTTAACGATATAATCAATTCTTTCAGGTTCATCAGAACTTGTAGTAAGATATGGCATCTCCCGTTCAATTTCACCTACAAAGGACGTACTAAGCTTTGAACCATCAAATAATGAACATTCCTTCAATCCACTTACACCATTTATAGTATTTTCAAAAAATTCATCTTTATTATCACCATTTGCGCAAATAACGCCGATGCCGGTTACAACTACTCGATGTTTCGTCATATTATTCCATTCCTTTTTCTTCTCTTACATAATCAGCAATACTTTGAACACTTCGGAAAATCGCCATGTCTTCATCGCTTACTTTCAGTTCAAATACTTCGTTCAATCCCACAACTAATTCTAAAGCATCAACTGAATCCAAGCCTAAACCAACTTCTTCATCAGAATAAGATTCAAAAATCGGAGCATCGAAATCAAAATTTTCTACATCTACATCATCAAGATCCAATTTGTCAATAATCATTTCTAATACTTTCATTTCCAAACTTTCCTTTGCTACCTTTACGTTTTGTTCTGTCATCTCAAATTCCTCCAATAAATCTATTTTTTCAAATAATGGTTAACACCATGTATTTGTTGCATTAACTATATCGCCAAATGGACCACTACAATGCGGTTTTTCATACAATCGTCCAAATCATACATTTTTGCTTTTTTTCTCCACGAACAACAGCACTTTTGCTATCTTTTTCGTCGTTTCCTTTACCACGTAGCTCATTGAAGCTATATAAAATAACAAAAATTGCAGCAACACACATCAAGCAGATGATTAAATAGAAAAAAATTTTTTCAAAATATGAAGTCGGCGTTCGCAACATCACTTTTTGAACTATATTGCAGATAGTTAGAATCCTAATAAATGGTAGGAACAAAAACTTATTTACCTAATATAAATAAAAGTCAAATAAATCATTTTTTCGATACGAACAACTTCTGTACTCAATATCCTTCATTCACAATAACTCTGTCATTTCTGTTCTAATCGAATAAAATAGACTCAAATTTGATAAGAAAACCGTGTTTTATGATTTATCAAAACATTCTATTTCACTTTCATAGATACTATTTCTATAAACAGCAAACGAAAGAAGGTTACTTATAAATGAAAAAAATAGCTGTTATTGGCAGTGGGTATTCAGGATTGACCTGTGCTGCATTACTGGCAAAACAAGGATACAACGTGGAATTATTTGAAAAACATTCTGTTCTTGGCGGATATGGCGATGGATTTGAGAAAAAAGGCTTTACTTTTCATACCTCTGTTTATCGTTTTCCTTCCACTGTCTATACGATCCTCGATCAAGTATTAGATTTAACCTATGACAATTTCTTATATTATTATATGCAATACCATATTAATGATCGCAAAATTCTAATTGATGATGACCTGTTGAATGTCCTCAGAAGAGAGTTCCCCCACCAACGTGTCAATGTGGAACAATTCAAAGAAAAAATGAATGATGTATTAGATATTCTCAACGAAATTGATCAATCTGGCGGGAACATTTTATCTATTTCTGTAGAACGTTTGAAAGAATACCTGATATTCACAAAACGAACAATCGAAACTGTTCTTATTGAATTCTTTGGAGAAGATGCTCTATTCGCAAATGTTTTTTATGCCTTATTTGACTTAACCGCAGACATGTCAGCAATCACAATCCCTGCTACTCTTTGTGTTGGAAAGGATACTCCTGAAAATAAGATGGTCTTTGGCGGGGGCAAACAAGTAATTGCAGATTTAGAAACATTATTTTTGCAGTTTGAAGGGACTATTCATCGGAGAAAAGAAGTGAGTGCCACACTGATAGATGATGGATCATTGACAGAGCTTCAATTCAAAAATGGAGAAACATATTCTAATTTTGATTATGTGGTTTGGGCGAACGACTATAACAATTTTTATCGTTTAAATAATGAACAATATTGGAACCCAAAACTTAGAAATGATTTTATTCCTTCCAGTTCTAGTTTTGGTATCTGGTTAGGACTAGATCAACCTTTTGAGTCGTTGGGGATCAGCGAAACCTATCACAGCATTTACATCGGTGACCGAACTTTTTACAGCAAAGTGGCCCAGCAAAAAATTCCTGTAGAAACAGAATTTTTAATGGTTTCTTTCCTATATTCCAAAGATTCAAAAAGTACGCCTGAAAATAAGTCACAGCTATGTTTAGGTTTTGCTATGAATTTTGATTTTATGAAAGAATGTCAAACACACGGCATTTATAAAGATGTAAAAAAAGAAATTGAAGAGCTTTTCATCGCTCTTCTAAAAGAGTATTTTCCAATTATTGATGAAACTAAAGTTATCTGTAAGGCTTCTGCGACACCGTTAACCTATGAGCGCTATACTCACAATCGAAAAGGTTCCATGTATGGTTTTGAAAAAAAACAAGAATTTGTCATCAGTAGTCAAAGACATGAAACTACCAATACCAGCATTAAAAATCTATTTTTCTGCAGCCAATGGACATCGATCGCCGGCGGTACATATGGTGCAGTGAAAGAAGGTATCCGTGCAGCCAATCATATTTTATCGCTGGACAATAAAGAAACCTATCAGTATCAAGAATAAATGGGGGGCATTCAATGAAACACTCAATGCACAGCTCGTGCTATATTGCATCATTCAGTAATCTTCTTGCTCAAAATAATCCATCAATCACAGATGAACTTCTCTTTGGGATTAGTCAAAGTTTTAGTTTCATGTATAATTACACCAATCTGCCCCAATCCGGATGGACCTTTTCAGCACTAGGTTCAACCCACCAGGGAATATTTACACTCTCTACGTTGCTAAACAGGGAGATCAGTATTATTTTGGCTGAGGAGGAAAACTATCTTGCTACTCTATCAACTATTCTCAATGACCACTCGTCTGCAATTATTGAAATCTCTGTAAGAGAATATATGAAGGATCCTCAAAGCAAAGAATTATTTTCATATGTAAAAGAAAGTAATGTAAATCATTATGTAACGGTTCATAAAATAGATTCTGAGTTTGTTTACTTTTATGATAATTTCAGTTTCAAAATGAGAAAACTGTCTATTTCAGATTTTCTTTGTGCAGTCTATCCAAAAGACACCAATGTCTTTTATCCTTCTGAAGGCCGAATTTTTTACTATAATATGACTAAACAAAGTAACATGGCTCCGTTGTCTAAGCAAATGATTTTAGAGGCTATCCACCACACAGCAGAGCTATTTCTTCTGTCTAATTGGGAGAGTAAAGGGGTAAATGGTCTCGATCACATGTCTCAAGAATTGAAACATATCTTGTCAGAAAAAGAACATCTGGAAAAAAATAAAAAGCTCTTCTATTACTTCTGTATCCTTGCTGGAAATGGCGGTCTTTATAGAAGAGACTATATAAAATTTTTAAAAAAAGTAGCGTCTCTTTATCCGGAAGAAGCAATAATTCTTAAAAAAATTATTGGTTTATATAAGATTGCTCAAAAAAAGTGGAAAAATGTATCAAAAGAAATTGCTTCCATAGATATTCACTCAGCTTCTTTAAAACAGGCTTTCAGTGAAATAGAGAATTTGTTGAATGAAGTGGCACTTATTGAAAAAAAAGCCATGTACACATTATGGTCTTGGACCGAAAACCACGTAAATAAATCAGTTACATCCAGTTTTCCTATTCAAAAAATAGAAACTAATTCCTTCAATACGCTTGAAGAAATTATTCGGTATTTTATGAATAGCCGAATTGAATTTGATTTGATTGTAACTAAAAAAAATACAATAGATTTAAACATTGCTCCTGATGACCAAATGTTCTATTGGACACCTTCAAACAAAAAATTATCAACAGAATTTTGGGATGGAACGATAAACTATGGTTTTAAAACTAGACCGTTAAAAGAACTAACTACCTTAAAATCAGAAAGTTTTAAAGACCAAATAGCTGGATAATTTCAATACATGGAAACTTAAATAATACTCAGCTCCGATTTATTTAGTTCAAACTTAGTCTTTTTTTCTTAGTAAAACTCTGGATCGGCTAGACTAGACAGAAAAAATAAGGTGTGTAAAATAAAAAAAATACACAGGAGGGGGACCTGCAATAGTTTAGTTAAAGTCGGTTAGATTACTTATTTTCTTCGCCTCAAATTGTCGAGGAGTCATCATAAATTTTGTATAGATTCTTTTGTTTGGATAGTAGTCTTCTAAATAATCTTGGATTAACACCTTCATCTCTATTTTACTTTTATGCTTGTTGGGTTCGATTAATTCTCGTTTGATCGATCGATGAAATGATTCGATTACTGCATTGTCAACAGGAGTCCCAGATTGGCTCATTGAATGTGTGATGTGGTGGTCGGTCAACAGCTCTTGATGGATAAGAGACCGATATTGCTACCTCTATCGGAATGAATTACCGTAGGCAATTCTCCTTTATAAATGTGTAATGGATAGACGACAATTTCTTTTTTCATGGTTGAATCCACCATATAGCAATGTGGAATACGAGTTGCCAAGTTAATATAGGTGGACAAATAGAGGAGACCGTCATTACAAGGAATATAAGTAATATCCGTCACCCAAACAGCATCGATTTGGCTCTATTCAAATTGTCGATTCAATAAATTTTCTTTTACTGTTTCTTCGATTGCTTTTCCTCTACCATAAGAAGAGTTGCGTTGATGAAATCCTTTTGTGCATAAGGACAGCCACAACACGTTTATTGGTTTTGATTCCTTCATCGTAAAATTGTTGAGCGATTCTTGGAGATCCGTATCGACCCTTGTATTCGTAGAACACTCGCTTAATATTCTCTTTTAAAAAATTATGGCGGAGTTGAGTCCTACTTGGGCGCCGATTCCGCCATAAATAATATCCTTACCTACTTACATTTAGAATCCTACACAAAGTTTGAATTGAATATTGTTGATGATGTTTGTGAACAAACTCAAAACGAACTACTTTTTTTGCTTCACAAACGTGTCGAACTTTTTTAGAATTTCATTTTCCTCTGTTAGCCGTTTATTTTCCTGTTCAAGAATGTAGAAATCTTCTTTATCAGGTAATCTTTTTCCTTGCCCAAAAAAAACATTTTTTCCGTATCGAGGATATTCTGAAACCCATCGGGAAATTGTTGGACGAGAGATGTTGTATTCTTCAGATATTCTCTTAGTAGTTACCTTCTTCTCAAGGAGATTCTGTGAAATCTTTAGTTTAAATTCACGATCATATGTTTTTCTCAATAGAGTTCATTCCTTCCGGTAATGTAACTGATAGTCAAGTAAAGTGTATCATAGCCCCAATTACTGAAACACAAAATTTTGTCCCTTACTAGCAGTATCTCTTATCAATGTCCTCGAATATCACTTTCAAGGATTGAGCCAAACTTAGCTGAACGATAAAAATAGATCGTATAATAATTTGAAAATTCAGCTTTGTCTCTTAATTTTTGATATAATAATTCACCACGCTCCAAGGGGTTCCCGTTAAACCTATCACTCTTTTGATTCATGATATCCACTTCTTGATTGTGTGATTTATAATATGCTTGTAGTTCGTTTAAACTCTGTCTGCTCTCCACAACTAAAGTAGCTAAATAGTCCACCCCATTTCCGTTTCCATTCAGCTTACCTACAATACTCTTATGTTGAATTTGTTTCGTTCCCTTCGGCACTGGAATATTTTTCAATTCACTTTCCATTCTCCACACAACAATATTATTTATCAATGGAATTCCCAAAACTGGGCTTGTTATCACTAGTAAAATGGTCACCAGAAGCAAATACTTAAACACTTTGACTATTTTCTTCACTTAATCATCTCCTTACCAATAACTCTAGAACAATATCCTCTAACTTAAAAAATACATCCCAATATAAAACATTTCTTGCTGATAATTTAATAAGAACGAGAGTCTTTTCTATAATATCAAAAGAAAACAAAAATCATTTTTTATATGTATTTCTTATCCCATATTCATTAGGGTTTTTCGGATTCACAAAAACCTCCGTATCCTTTTCCCTGCGATTACCTTCATCAAAACCCGATATCAAGCCATCTTTCCTAAAAAAATATCCCTATTTATGATACGGTTCCCCGTATCGTAAGTGAATGATATTTGGAAAATTTACTGCTACAAATTACTCTATATTCAGCCAATAAAGTTTAAAACAATGATAAAAATTGTTTCACTTTCTTAAGTATCAAAAAAATTTTGACTTGCGTTTACTTATATCTCTCATAATAATTTCTAGCTTTTTCCTGATGTATCTGAAAAATAATAGTATAGAACTTCGATTCTGATGAGGGAATCAAATTCAGCGTATCTAATAATGCTTTCATCTTCGATTGAGAGCTAAAGAAATCTAAATAAAGACCGACCAAATTATTAATAAACTCCAATTGAACAAGCAAATGTAAATTATCTGACGGGTTAATGAGCTCATTATAAACAGACAAAGTTTCTCTGGCTCTCTCTATGTCATTAATCATCAATAAACTTTGAATTCTATTAAAATGTAAATCACCTACTTCTTCACAATACAATTTACTATTAAATTCTTTATATTTTTTCAATTCAGATAGAATACGTTTATAAAGTTGTTCTGCCTCATCCTTATCATTTTCTGAAATTGATAGTAAAATTAATTTACTTAGTTTAATTTCTCTTAATGTCCACATTTTCGCATTCTCTAATTCAGATAAAATTTCATTAAATGGCTCTCGAGAAAATTTATAAAAGTTTGCGTTTGTAATCAATACCAGAAGATAGGCATTCATTGCCAAGTGCCTCATTTCCGTATTCTGATGCTTATGGTATCGTTCATAAAGCTCATATAATTCTTCAAACTTCCCATTCTTGTAGAGCACATCAATTTGATTCTCTAAAAGCTTCTCTTCATTTATCGTGTTTTGTTTCCTAAAGTACTCAAACTCCTCATAGGAAATCCCTAAATTATTAATCAATTCTTGAAATTTCGTAATTTCAACTGAATACTTCCCAGCCTCAAAATCACTATAAAACGTTTTAGAAACAACCCCTGTGTACACTTCTTTTTGAGTATACCCTTTGTTTTTTCGAATTTTCTTTATTATTTCTCCGTACATTTTTTCTCCATTTCATTAATTCCTGTATACAGGAATTATAGTGGTTTATTCTTCCAATTACCATGATATACTTGAAAAAACAAATTTTGGAGGAATAAACATGAATAAAATATATCTTAAATTGCTTAGCTTCTCACTAGGTTTGACAATAATCATTAGTCTGTTTTCTGCTGCTAGTATGGTTTTGAAAATAGATGATAATGGTATTATTATATTTCAAATAGCAGCATTTTTATCTTTAGCCATTCTACTTTTCTTCTATATGAAGAAAAAGGATTCTACATTGGAACAATTTGGCTTTGAAAAAACCTATATCAGCAAATCTATTTTAAGTTTTATTGCTTTAATCATTCTAATTCAACCTATCATTTTAGGAATAAATTTTTCACTGCCCTTTTCGACACTATTGTTAATTATCATTCAAATGATTTTAGTTGGCTTCGTTGAAGAATCTCTATTTAGAGGTATATTTTTCTACTTCTTAAAAGATAAACAGCCTAAAGTTTATCTTCTATTTTCAAGTATTGTATTTGGTTTGCTTCATGTCGCTAGCGGCTTAAATCCAGAAACAGCTCCATTATTAGTATTTTTACAAATCATTAATGCTTTATTATTGGGTGCGGTATTTGCAATTTTGTATTATTCTTTAAAATCTATTTATCTCGTAATCACCTTTCATACACTATTTAACATTTTTGCTTCTGTAACGTTAGAGGGTTCTTTCCAACTTAATTTAGTTGCTGTTTCAATTTTAACGATTTGTTATATCATATTTTTAATCTACTATACAAAAATAGTTTTTTTCTTAAAGAAGTAAATCCGTATTTCAAAAAATATCTTAATAAAATAGAACCTGTAAATTTTTTGATGAATTTCAACCTAATAAACCCTTCAATGATTTCATTTCAAATGGTGTATTCATCTCTAACTGCAGCCAAATGTATATTCAGCTAATCAAAAAGCACACGACCTTATAAGATTAAAGTGACTAAACTCAACCAAAAAGGAGTGTGCCTTATGTTTAAAAATTATACCATTAATCAAACAACTTTACCATTAGATATAGAACAATATATTCCAGAAACAGATGTTGCTTTTGCGGTGAATGCCTTAGTTGAAACGATTCCTCAAGCACTCTTTAATCAACTAGAACAACAACTCGGTCGCCCAGCCTATCATCCAAAAATGATGTTAAAAATTATTCTTTATGCGTATACACAACGAGTGTTCTCTGGAAGGAAAATAGAATTTCTATTGGATGATAGTTACCGTATGCGTTGGTTAGCGAACCATGAACAAGTCAGCTATCGTACGATCAATCGATTCCGTAGTCATGAGACAACTGCTCACCTGTTAGCTGAAACATTTGTCTTATTTCGACGTCAATTGATTACCAATCAAGTCATTGATAATGAAGCGATATTCATGGACAGTTGAAGCCAGGCTGCAACTTACAAATCGCAACAGAAAATCAGTATGTACTGGCGTATGATCTTTTTCCAAATCCAACCGATACAAAAACCTTAAATCCATTCCTTGACAACTTTTTAGAGCAGCACAAAGAACTCCCTGAATATATTGTGGCAGATGTAGGTTATGGTAGTGAAGAAAATTATATGTATATCCATGATGTTTTACATAAAACGCCTTTGATTACCTATGGCAGCTACCACAAAGAAAGCAAGAAAAAGTACAAGAATCATCCATTTAATGTTGAAAACTGGCTCTATCTTGAAGAACAAGATGAATATATTTGTCCAGCGAAGCGTCCGGTATCATTCAAACGATATAGTCGAAGAAAAGATAAGGGCGAGTTTGTCAGAGATTTCAAAGTCTATGAATGTGAGAATTGTCGGGCATGTCCCATTCGCAGTCAATGTACGAAAGCCAAAAGTGATCGAAAGCGACAAATCTTAGTCAACAATTCATGGCGATATTTCAAAGCAGAGTGCAAGAAGAGGCTTTTAGATGAAAAAACAGGTTCGATTTATAGGAAACGAAAAATCGATGTCGAACCTGTATTTGGTCATCTAAAGGCTCAATTGGCGTTCCATCGTTTCCACTTACGAGGGAAACAAGGGGCGAAGATTGACATTGGCTTGGCACTAATGGCACTAAATTTGAGGAAATTGGGAAAATATATGGAGAGGAAGACACGTAAAAAAGAAAGAACACGCTCGATTTTGATGATTATTGCCAAAATCGAGCGTGTTTTCTTTAGCGTGTTTTCTTTTTTGAGGACGGACTATTGTCCCAGACTCTTCTAAATTATAATTTTCATGATATTCCTTTAGCTATTTACTTCTGTTTCATTAATCAAGCTATTTCTTTTTCAGAAATTTTTCCGCTTATTAAATACGCTATATTTAATATTTTTGGTGCTTCTATTTTTTCCCCTTTTTCAAAACAAACAGACAGCGTATAATCATCGACAAATGGTATTTCCAATAACTCAAATCTTTTATCGTTATTTATAGAAATCGGTCGATTCCATAATTCAATAGAGAAAGAATCCAGTTTTACTGTCATACCTTTACCAACAGCTTTTATATAGCTTTCCTTTAACGTCCAAAATCTATAAAATACTTTAGTTTCCTGATTTGTAATGGTTCTAAAAAAGAATTGTTTCTCTGATTCTGCAAAAAAGGATTCCACAACTTCATCATGATCAAATGGTTCATTATACTCAATATCAATACCTACCTCAGCAGAGCTGACAGCAAGGACAATCCAGTCTTTAGAATGAGAAATATTGAACGAGTAATTGGGAAGGTCTTGAAAAAACGGTTTGCCATATTCATTTTTCTCAAGAACCAATTCTCTGGATATCTCTTGAGTCTGTTCACAGATTGCAAACAAAACTGCGTACGCAATCAGTGAACGCCGATAATCGATTGGATTTTTGTAACGTGCAATACTTTTTACTGCTTTTTCAGGAAGATGCTGTTTTAGATCTTGATTATTCAGATGGCAATTGTTGATATTTACCGCGTAAATTTTCATTATTGATTACCTCTAATCTCATCCTGTATCTCTCAAATTTTTTAAGCTGCAAGCTGGAATAAATTGTAAAATTCTCCTTGGTTCTTTATTAATTGCTCAAAATGGCCATGTTCTATGATTTTCCCATTTTTCATAAACAGAATTCGATCATATTTCTTCAACGAAGATTCGTTCAGCTTATGTGTAATAATCAATGCGGTCAAATCTTGAATATCCAAAATTGAATTTTCTATTTCCAGCGTTGTCTGGTTGTCTAATGAAGAAGTAGCTTCATCCAGCAACAGGATAGGCGTTCGCCTTATTAGGGAACGTGCAATAGAAAGACGTTGTTTTTGTCCTCCTGAAAGCAAAGAACCGTTTTCACCACATAATGAATCTAGTCCCTGATCATTTTTTTCAACGAATTCAGATAATCCTGAAAGGCGTACCGCTTCATAGATACTTTCTTCAGAAAATTGTTCATTCAATGTAATATTAGCTCTTAATGTGTCATCAAATACATAGACATCTTGCTGCACGACCGTCATCAGATTATAGACACTTTCTAACGACAGTTCTTCAATATCATCACTATCTATTGCGATTTCCCCAGATTTTGCATCATAGAAGCGCAGAAGTAAATTCATTAATGTTGTTTTCCCACTTCCAGATGTCCCAACCAGCGCAATTTTTTCACCTCGCTCAACTTTAAATGAAACATCAGATAATGCCTTTTGCTTTTCATCTGATGTATAAGAAAAATCAACATTTTTAAATTCAATAACATTTGTAAACTGATCTTTCTTTTTCCCTTTATCTGGTTGAGCCTGATCGTCAAAATCAATAGTGCTCAACGTTACCTGCCCTTGCTTGAATTTGCTGAATCCAACTCCCAGTTCATTTAGTGGCATAACAACAAAGTTTACTAGTTGAACAATTGCTGTAACACTTCCCATCGTTGAATTACCATTGAATACCATGTACATCCCGCCTCCAAAAGCTACAAGGAAAACAAGCATCCCTGATAATTCTGAAATCACTCGAGCAATCGAATCAACTGTATCTTTCATTGATTTAACTTTGGATAGACGTTCTCTTTCTTGGATAAAATCAGTTGTGATAGTATCTTTGATATTAAAGCTTTTTACAACTAAGAAACCTAACAAGATATCTTTAATTTTTGCAACATATCTTTGTTCTGAACATAGACCCTCTTTCTGTAGATCCATTGCTTTTTTCCCAACTCCCCCACTGATTATCATAGGGATAATGCAGGCAACTATTACAAAAACCGTCAACAACCAATTCCCAACAAACATTGCTGCCAGAGAGAAGACCATTAAAGAAATATTTCTAGTAATATTAAAGAACTGCAGCAGATAATCTTCTTCCACCTTATTCATATTATCTGTCAACATAGAGATGAATTTCCCTGAATTTTCACTGGAAAAATCTTTGTAGTCCTTATCCAGAATAGTTTTAAATACATGATTGTTGTAATTGTTCATCAGTTTCTCAACTAATTTATTCCTGTAATGAAATGCCAGATAGTTCAACATTGCATATAGCAAGATAACCCCTATGCCAAACACTATTGATCTTGTTAATGCAGATTGATTGTTTGACATCCCAGCATCAATGATAAACTTAATCGAATATGCAAATGCTACATTTGTTAATGGTACCAACATATTGAACAGTGTAAACAGATAGAACGGAACTTTATATCCCTGTATTAGTTTTTTCATGATTTTCTACTCCACATCCTAGTAATTTACTGCTTTTGGTGTATTCCCCTGAAAATGAGAAAGGAAATATTCCTCCAGATCAATATTTTCACGTTTTAGTTTTTTCATTGATACTTGTTCAATCATACGCCCATTCTTTATCACACCAATGGTATCAGCAATATGAGAAATCTCTGATAAAATATGGCTTGAAATAAAAATTGTCATGCCTTTTTCTTTTGAAAGATAGCGTAATGTGTTTCGAATCTCCTGTACACCGACTGGATCCAAACCATTAATCGGTTCGTCCAAAATCAATAGCTTAGGCTTAGTCAGCAATGCTCTGGCTAACCCTAAACGTTGGCGCATTCCCAATGAAAATTCTTTTACAAGTTTTTTATTATTTTGAAGACCAACTAATTCAAGTACTACGGGAATATCTGACTTGGCATCAGTGCCCATATATTTAGCATGCAGTTCTAAAATCTGTTTTGCTGTACAATTTTCATAAAAAATAGGTGTTTCAATAATACTGCCCACATTCTTTAGAATTTCTTCCCGACTAACAGCTAAATCTTTACCGAAAATTTTTATTTCTCCAGCAGTTGTACTTGCCAGAGTCAGCATACACTTCATCAATGTTGTTTTCCCTGCTCCATTTGGACCTAAAAATCCGTAAATTTCCCCTTCCTCAATTTCCAAATCAATATTACTTAACACCTCTTCTTTGTTTATTGTCTTGTACACTTCTTTAATTTCAACTATTTTCGACATTTTTTATACCTCCATCATATTCATTTCTTTTTCTATCTCATTTTTTACAGCCATTGCCCTATCTTCATTTGCATACATGCTGATTTGAATTGCCTCGTTCTTAACAGAAACAATCAACGCATGATTACTGGTGCTTTTTTTCAATCGTTTCATCTGTGTATTTGAAAATGCATCACTTTCATCTAAAAAATCATAAATTCCCAGGAAATTCAGTACAGGAATATGATCGTAATCAAAACATTCTCCTGCTCCGGTTTCTAAAAAGCTCAAATATTCTAAGAAATCAATACATATATGTTTTTTTAAACTTTTATAGGTCTCTAATTGCGATTTTAAAGAGATATCTAATATTTCCACATTTTGATCAGAAACTAAAATTGGTACTAACTCCAAAAACAATCCCATCGTATGCTTAAACATCTCTGTTTTCCCGCTGCGTCCATGATATAAGATAAACGCCGGACTATTTTTTGCATTTGATCTTGTCTTATCAAATTGTCTGTCATAGCTCAAAATAATTTTTCCGAGCACTCCCCAAAGATTAGTAAGTAGAGAGTCTTCTGTTTTCATAGATGGTGTAATGACAATTGTCGATAATGTGTCTGAATTTTTTTCTTCCCTTCTCCCTTTGTGAAGTTGACTGGCTCTTTTGAATTGCTCCATAGGCAGCTCTTCATGATAGACTTTTGAAGAATGACCACTTAATGAATGTGCCTGAACCGTATCTACATATTGCTTATAACCAGGTGCTTCTTTTAATGGGATACTCGGAGTCTCAAGACATCCTCTTATCTGTTCTTCGAATATTTCTGCAGATCGTGCATCCCACAGAATATGCTGGATTCTCAAATAGACACGATAATGACCAAACTTCTCTTTAAAAACAATCAATTCTGATGCTAATTCTTCTGAGCAAAAAATCTCATTACAATCAAAGCGCCGTTGTTCTTGAAGATAGATTCTATCAACTTCTTCAATGCCACAGCTACTTAGATCAACAATAGATACTTTCCAGTTGTCAGATGCAGAATACTCATTGATGAACAGCTCATGGTTTATATAGCGGTATGAGCTTCTTAAAACACCATTGTGCTGAATCACGTTTCTTATAGCGTGCTCAACGGCGTCATCAGTATACTCTCCCTGCAAATCTATAATCGCACCAGAAACCGTTGAAGGTTGCTGATGGATCCATGCCTGCATTCTTGTCGCCTTGTAGATGTCGATTGGGACCTTACAGCTGATGTCTTCTTTATATTGAATATCAAGTTCTGACATCGGCTCTTTTTTATTCATACTGTCCATCCCCTTCTCTTCGATTTCTACTAAGCATATATTATTCTTTCTTAAACTTAATTCTCTGGTTGTTTTTCCATCAAGTAAATCCTTTATACTAATTTCATATCCTGCTTTTTTCAGCTTGGCAGCAGCTTTCATCGCACTAATTGAATCTCCAATAATGTCTGAAAGTGGTTGATCCATGCTAAATATTTTACTGCCTGAAACAGTTTCAAAAAAATCACATATTTCTTTTTCTTCAGTAGTCATTTCTTCTCTTTTTTCTGATTTAACATTTGGAAATCCCAACGCTTCTAATGACTTCCTATCGGTTTTACCATTTTGTGTAGTTGGAATCTCTTCAAATTCAACAAAACGATCCGGCACCATATATTTAGGAATTTTTTTCAAAAGATATGAACGAATCTCCGGTAAAGATAATACTGATGTCGAAATTAGATAGGCAACCAAGCGCTTAGCGTTATTGTCGGTAACCACACAGCAAGCTGCCTGATCAATTCCCGGTATTTTTTGTAAAACTTCTTCGATTTCCGAAAGTTCGATTCGATGCCCCCTAATCTTTACCTGTTGATCTACTCTTCCCAGATATTCAATGTCTCCTCCTGGAAGGCGGCGTACTAAATCACCCGTTCGATAAATCCTGTTTGCAGCAACTAGTTTATTTTCAAAAAATACTTTCTCATTCAGTTCTTTACGATTTAAATACCCCCTTGAAAGGCTGATACCGGAAATGCACAATTCACCTGGAATATCATTTCCCACTGGTACCTGTCCATTTAAAATATGCACACTTACATTTTGAATAGGCTTACCTATCGGGCATTTTTGAATGTCTTGCTGCAGTCTGTATGCATTCCAATCTGTTGTCCAAATAGTTGCCTCACTTGGACCATAACCATTGATATAATTCATTTTTTGACTCCATGCCCTAGCAATTTCCGGACTGGCCTCTTCTCCAGCATTCATCACAAATTTCAAAGTCGGAAAATCTTCCGGTTGGAAACAGCTCATCATCGCAGGCGGAATCAAAGCAAAGGTCACTTCCTTTTCCCTAATCAGACGTACAATTTCTTCTGGTGATTTTCGATCCTCTTCCGGTACAACGACCAATTCTGCATTGTTTACTAATGCACCAAATATCTCCAGCAATGACGCGTCAAATGACAGACTGGCATACTGCAAAACTCTAGCTTCTTTGTTTAATTGATACTTCACACCGATGTAATCAAATAGATTCATTAACCCAGCATATTCAATGAGAGAACCTTTAGGTTTACCAGTCGAGCCTGACGTATACAAAACGTAAGCTAAATTATTTTTTGTCAGGCTGACATTTGGTGCTTTTACTCCAATAGTTAAATTAAATTGTTCTGGCAAGATTACTTCAACACCAGTTGACAAAATAGTTTGATCAGAAATGAGAAAGGCTGCTTCTGCATCCTGCATCTGATAAGCAACACGTTCCAATGGTGTTGCAGAGTCCATAGTTACACAACAAGCACCGGCTTTCATTACTCCGAGTATAGCAATTATTGTAAAAGGCGTTTTCGGCAAGAAAATACCAACCTTGTCCTCTAGTTTTATGCCTTTCGATAAAAGAGCATTTGCTACTGCATTGCTTCGTTCATCAAGCTCACGAAATGTTATTCTCTGATCAGAAAAATGGATAGCTGTCTTCTCAGGATTTTCAATTGCCCGCTTGGTTATCTCTTTCGGAATAGTATCCATAGAGACTTCTACACTTTCTGCTTCACTGTTAAAGTAAAGATCTGTTAATTGTTCTTGATTTAAAACCTGAATTTCACTTACTTTAGCTGTTGGATAGACACATAAAAACTCCAATATATTTTCCATGGTAGATAAAATATTTTTAATCGTACTTGATTCAAACTTTTGTGGATTATAGGTTAATTGAATCGACATTGAGTCACTGTTATCATATACAGAACAGGCTATATCATAATTCACTTTTTCTAAACCACCATGAATCTTCAGATCGGTCTTTTCACTCAGTGGAAAAAGCTGATTTTCCACTACGAAGCTTGAATAAGAATAAATAGTTGAAATTAAGGGAGTATCTCTATTTAGCCATTGCTGAATAGAGGCTAAACTTGATCCATGAAAATCTTGACTGTCAAAAGACTGCTGCTGTGTGTGTTGAATTAATTCAGAAATATTCTCATCTTCTTTTGAACAAATTCGGATTGGAATTGTATTGATTAACATACCAACAATTTCACCAATTCTATTTACTGGATAATTCCGCCCAGATACTACCTTTCCAAACACAGCATCATTTGTATAATTATATTTTTGAAGCAAGAGACCCCATACTACTTCCATTATTGTATTCTTAGTAACCGATGATTGGACGCTCATCTGGCTAAGACTTTCATATAAATGTGGAGAAACGGTCAGTCGTTCACTCTCATGGGTCTTTTCTGTCTGAACTTCTGTTTCCAGCAACTTAAAATCTGATGGACTGTCGTAGCCCTCTAACAATTTTGTCCAGTATACTTTTTTTTCTCCATCATCCTGTGCTTTTATATGAGTTAAAAATTCTTCATACTTATCTGATTCAGCTAGATATTCCTCTGAGCTTTGGAATTGTCGGTTCATATTAAACTGATACAGCTCTGACAATGTAAGTAGTAAGTTGGATAATGACCAACCATCGAAAACTATATGATGAAAATTGAATAATAAGAATATCCGTTCTTCTGGCGCAAGAACAATCGAAACCCTAAAAAGATTTCCTTCTTCCAATAAAAATTCCCGATTCAGTTCTGATGATGATACCATCGTCAGAACTTCCTCTACTGCCTGAGACGACCTTGAATAGTCATACTCTTTTACTTCGATCAGTTGGCCTTCTTCAAGACACTGTCCATATTCCTGAGATTCATCTTTAACAACTTTAAAAGACAGAGCGTGATGCTTGATCGCCAGGCAGGAAATCGCTTCCTTTAATTGATCAATATCAGGAGATTCTCCCACAACCTCAAACATCGTCTGAGTAGAGTATGCTTCAGAGCTTTCATCACTCAGTTTCTGAAACAGAAGACCTTCTTGTGCTGGAGTTAATGGAAAAATCTGTTTCTCCTGACCATCGAAATCTGAACCAGCTAAAAGATACAAGGCTGTTTTGAAAGACTGAATCAATCGTTCGATGAAGTCTTGGGAAAAATACGTCTGATCAAAATCAATATCAAACCGCAGACAATTGTTCTGAATTACGCCATTAAAGTTTAACGGTGACCATAAATTATTTTCTTCTGCCATAGTTCTTCCTGTATCATAAAGAGACATTGTCAGCTCGTTTGAATGAACGTCCATACTTCCCATAAAATTGAACGAACAATCCGCTGCTGACTTTGGAACTAATTTTTCAGAACAATATTTAAGTACCCCATAGTTAAAGCCTTTTTTAGGGATTTCCCTCAAATTTAAACGTGTTTTCGACAAAAGCTCTTGAATGTTTGACGCTTTGCAATTTAGAACTACAGGATAAATAGTTGTAAACCACCCAATTGTTCGGTCTATCCGTATATTTCGATCAATTGATTCACGGCCATGACCTTCAAGGTTTATCGCTAACTTCTTCTGCCCTGTTGTTTTATCCATCGCGAAGCTCAATGCTGTCAGCAAGAGATCATTTATTTGAATATCCTGTTCAGCGTTGCATTGTTCCAGAAGTTTCCCAGTTAATTCAGCATCCAAAAACAGTGGCTGATTTTTGAATGAAGAGGTTATTCCTGATTTATTCTGGCGTAAAGAAATTAGTTTTCCTTCTTTAATTTCTGCCTCAATGTTTTCCCAGTAATTGGTTTCTGAATGAACAGATTCTTTGTCTCCATGATCTTTCAACGCCTTCAACCATTGACGATAACTCAATGTTTGGTATGGCAGCTTTAATTGTTGTCCTAACTTCAGCTGATTCTTCAATACAAGAAAATCATCCAGTAAAATTCTCCAAGAAACACCATCTATTACTAAATGATGTGCACATATAAAAAGGAATGTTCTTTCTTTCGATTTAAAATAAACCAATTTTAAAAGCGCTGTTTGTTCAATATTAAATTGATTTTGAAGTTCTTCACAGACTCCTTTAATCTCCTGACCAATTCCTGATTCACCCAGCTCATAAAAATAACTATCGTATCAGCAAAGGCAATACACATATTTACTACACCTCTGTGTTTCACCATTACCCCTTTAGGAGCTCCTGTCGAACCAGAAGTATAAATCATATACGCCACATGATCTGTTTCAATTTTCTGCACTTCGTAATGTTTTTTCTGAGAAAAATCAATTTGATTCAACAATAAGGAATCAATCTGAATTTTCTTTTGATTGTTTTTCTTCGAGGTTTCTGTAATCACTAATCTACATGAACTGTCTTTCAAGATATAGTCCACTCGTTCTTCAGGAAGATTCATATCAATCGGTAAATAAACTGCTCCGGTTTTCAAAATGCCTAAAATTGCTATTACTGCATTCGTTCCAGTAAGCATTGTTGCAACAACTTGACTTTTTTGAATCCCTTTACTGCTTAATAAAGCTGCTACTGTCGATGATTTTTCATCTAATTGTTTAAATGTCAACGTTTCCTCTTTAAAGCAGACTGCTGTTTTTTGTGGATACTTCTCTACTTGCTCGTTGAATACATCCAAAATATTCTGAGAAACAGTTTCTTCGAGCTTTTGTCCTGATCTGATTTTTAACAATCTACTCTTTTGTATTAAAGAAACACTGTGTAGTTTTTCTTCGGATTTCGCTATAAATTCAAACAATAAATGCATAATAAAAGAATGGAATCTGCGTACTTCTTTACTGCTTAATGTATTCTTTTGATATTCATAGGTAAAAAAGGGTTGTTTCTTATATGTATGGCACTTAATTGTTAACGGATTACTTTTACTACCATTATTTATCAAAGTAAAAAGAAAACCTTTTTTTTGATGAGATTCTGAAATAGTTTGATCAATCTCAACACATGAAATATCTGTATGACTATCTATAGCTATTTCTCCAAACTCTTCAATCATCTGTGAAACCGTGTAATCTCCATGTAATTCGATCTCTCTATGCTTCCTCTTAATTTCTGTAAGAAAATCTCTAACTGTAGCAGCATCCTTAACTCTGCTCATTAGCGGAAGCACTTTTGTTTCAGAACCAAAATGTTGCTTTCCTGATCGCCCGGCAGCAATTCCTATACTTGCATGAGATGACATAGTCATTATTTTCTTGGCATATACAGTTCCTGCTAAAAACAATTCATAAATAGTCATTTGTGATGATAAATCTGAATTTTGGAACTTTTTAAGTAATGTTTTTGGGAAATCCAACATCATTTCTCTGGTCTTCAATAATTTATCTTTCGTCTTATATAGCTCTTTCCCTTCAAAACCGTCTACTTCATGTCTCCAAAAATCTGAAGACCCTTCCCTATCATCCTCTTCTTCTATTGAAATACTGTATTTAGTTGATCCGGCTTTTTTTTCGTTCAAAGTGAGACCGATAAATGTCTCGACAAATTCTGTAATTGTGTGAATATCAGAGATAAGGTGGTGAAGTTTAATAAGCAACTGCTTCTCTTGAGTATCAGTCTCCACCAGAATAAATTGATATAAGGGCATTTGAAAACTGAAAATAGATTGACTTTTCCATTCATTAATCAACTGATTATATTCTCTGACTGTTTCTGTTGATTTTACCTCCAATAGATTTAGCGGTGTATATTCAGCAATATACTGCATTTTAGTAGGCAGAATTTCTATACGGAGAAATTCAAGGTTTTCCAGCATTCCATTAAGAATATCTGTAACTTCCTGAGAAGATAATCTCTCAGGAAGCTCCACAATAGCATTAATATTATTCATTTCTTTTTCAGCTCGCAACATTTCTACATTAAGCAAATTCTCTTGTGTTTTATCTAATAAAAAAGAAGCCTTATTCATTTTTCCTCTCCTAGCTAATTGTTATATCTTTTTTAACAATTCTTAAAATAGTTGTCGAAACGATTAACAAGCTCACTGCACTACTAACAACAATAAATGGCAGACTATTCATCAAATTCGCTGCCAATGTTCCAGGAAATGCATTGCAGATCAGTACGACAATGATAACTGAAGAAATCATCGTACCCACACTGGAATATTTGATCATGCCAAACACTAATGGAATCAGCCCAACCAGCACAACTCCTAAGGTACTTAATCCTAAACTCAGTAAGTAACCCAATGATAATGAATAACTGTAACCAGTCATTATGGCAATCAATTTAATTAGTAAATGAACAACTAATTGCGCTGAGTATTGTGCGATAAAAGCAAAAGCGATAACAATTAAAATTTTGCTCCAAACAATCAATGATTTCTTAATTGGGTATGAAAACAACTGGTTAATTGTCCGATTTTTAAACTCATCAATAATCAAACTGGAGATCAAATATCCTTCGAAAATTAAGAATGCAGCTTTTGTAAATAACGTACCAAACATTTCAGCTGCTATTGGCCATCCTCGCCAGATATCTGCACCTTCTCCAACATTTCCAATATTTTCCTCTACCAAAGAAATGATCTTCCCGTCATTTCCCAATCCAATCATGATGATCCCTGTAACCGCAATAACTACAGCCAGTGCCCCCAGCCAAATCAGTAATAGCTTCAATTTTGAAACTTTTCCTACTTCATTTTGCATCAAAGTAAGCATTTTAATTCCCCCTATAATTTTATAGTTTATTTATAATTTAATTTTACCGAGTTACAGCTGGTTTTTACGTTTTAGTATCAAGACCTCAAAAAAAGCACATAAATGTCGTTGTAGCTGTTCTCATTCGACAGTTACGACTATTTATGTGCCAGATATGCTTTTTTTCTTCAACTACTTATCATTAAGTAATAGAGTGGATACAACTATCCTCCATTTTAGCTAAACATATGAAATAAAAAAGATAGTGTATTATACTGCTAATGTCAGCAGCTATACACTATCGCTTATTTCCTCTGATTAGTTTAGAAGCCCTTTGACCAATCTAACGGATGCGTAACAGGTTTCTCCATTACTCAAATGAATACTTTTATTCTTTTTATCTACTTCAACAACATTATCCTTATTCACGATGTATGAATTATGACAACGATAAAAAGATTCATGAAGTTCCTCAAAGTCTTTTAATTTTCCATAAAATTCTATTTGTCGATTTTCACAATGCATGATGAGCTTATGCATGTTAGAAGAAGACTCAATGAACATAATTTCGTCATAATAAACACTAATCACCTTGTCACCATACTTTTGATTAAGCTTCGGTCGTTTACTGCTGAATTCGTTCATAGCCTTTTCCTGAACTATATTGATACATTCAATAATTCTCTTTTGCAAACCGGCAATATCGTCTTTAAAAATGTAATCCAACGCTTCCACCTTATAAACAAATGTTAAATAAGTCATTTCAGAATGTGTAGTGATATAAACAATCGTAGCCTGTCGATCTGCCTTTCGGATTTGGCTGCCCAAAACAATCCCAGTGATCTCAGCATTTAAATCAACATCTAAAAAGAATAATCCTTCTCCTAAATAATCTTCGCTATTTACAAACGAAAGAACTTCATTAGGATCAGCCGTTGCCAATGAAATTTCCATATCCAAATCTTCTATCATAATGTAATTAGCTACATAACCTTTTACTAATTCTCTTTGTTGTTCATTATCCTCACAAATAAATATCTGTATCACTTTTACACCTTCCTTATTTCTAATAGCTGGATAAATGTATCATTTTTTATTTCTGTTTCAAGTGAAACAGAATTCTGTTTATCAATAATTTCTTTTAAGTTCGACAACCCTAATCCACGGTTTTCACCTTTAGTTGAAAAGTCTTTTTTCATAAGTTCAAATAACTTGTATTCACTTTCTCTGCATGAATTGCTTACAACAATCATCAGAGTCTCTTCCTTTTCAAAAAAACCAAGTTCTATCTTTCCTTCATCCATTGTCTCAGTTTCTTCTATTGCGTTGTCAAGAATAATTCCAAGTGCCCTACTCAACGACAAAGTGTCCATATAAAAATTGGTGATAGGCTTCTCCACCTCAATATGAACATTTATTCCCAATTCCTGGGCTCGAATAATCTTTGAAGATATCAGTCCCTTAATCTCATAGACTTGGATCTGCTTTAAACGATCCAGTGTCTGATCATTTAGTTTCATGCTTTCACTGATTACCATTACTTTTTCTTCATAGTATTGCTTAAGCGTGTCTAAATCGCCCTTATTTATTAGTCCAGCTAATGAACCCAAAATATTGACATAATCATGCTTAAATTTTCTGATATCATCATAAGTGGTCTCTAGTTTTTTCGTATACTCCATTAGTTGTTCATGTTCCTTCGCTTTAGATTTTTCATGATAGCTTCGAAGGATCGTTTGAATATAAAAATATGAGATCAACAAAGACATTAATAGATACAATACAAATATCCACAAATTAAGACGAATAAACGCTGTAGAGTTATCCGACCGATCTGTAATTGTAATATTTATATAAAATACAATCAGAGTAATTAAAAAAATAACAATAAATAATAGGCTAATTGAATTTTCTTTGCCCAGTCGTTTCAATACCTGATACCCCTTTGAATAAGTAACTGCGTATAAAACAAGAAATGAAAAACAAACTGGCAGAGTGCTTATAACTAAAATATCACTTAACCGGTTTGATAAAGAACTGTCGTAATTAAAGAAATAATGAATGATATCTGTGATGATATAATTAAATATAATGGATAAAATCATTAATAATATAGGAATTATGATACTAATTAAAAATTCTCTTGTGTAGAAAAAATTTATAGCAATTAATAATACAACCATAAATATCCCTGATAAAGCTCCTAAGTAAGTAAATACCAACAATAACAAAGGAATAAATACTACACTAAAAAAAAGCATTTTTAGAGGAACTGTTTCTAATTTTCTAAATAATATGAAATTAAAGATAAATAGCAATACACCTTGAATGGTCACTAATAAAAGCTGCAATGGTCTTCTCCTTTTGTAAATATTTTTTTATCGTTAAATTGACACCTGTAACTGCTTATACTGATACATCATTGATATAAAAGTTCCCATATTTAGTATACCATACATGTTAAAAGATAAATATTCTTTCTATGAATAGAAATAACCATGACATTTTTCATACTATTCATTTATAAAGAAAAGACGACATCATCTAACTTGAAAAGATGATGTCGTCTTAAAATATTAAAATAGTTAATTAAGTAATCATTGCTCTCTTTTTGGCTCATAAAATATCCCACCACATGCTCGTGATCCCATACTTGCAACTACTAATACTGCTGCAATAATAAGATTGCTCCATTTGTGACTTCCTCTTAATAAATTAATTATTTTTCTCATGCCCTTACACCATCCCTAATTTTTGTTTGATAGTTGGTACTAGTAAATATGACTTCTGGTTGGCAAGGGCACTAACAGAAGCTTAGGCCACCCCCATATCGGTATCACACCCATGCTCATTATCAAGGATTCGCTTCGCCAATCTCTTATTGCGATAGGCAATCGGCGTTTCATATCCCAATGAACCGTGCAGTCTTAGATGGTTCCACCAATGGACGTAATCAACTAATTGTATGTCCAATTCTTGAAGTGATCGAAACATATTTGGATAAATGAATTCGACTTTTGTCGATTTATAGGTAGATTCTGCTACGGCATTATCATGGGGACTTCCTTTCCGACTCAATGATCGTTCAATTTGAAACGTCGTCAGAAGGGTCTCAATTGTTTGGTTATCAAACTCTTTCCCTCGATCCGTATGAAAATATTGAACAGATGTTAGAGGGTAAGAAATGCGGCTAAACTCCTGCTTCACAAGGGCGGCATCTTTTCTTTTTCCACAAGAATAACCAATAATTTCTCGATTGAACAAGTCCAGAATCAAACAGATATAATGCCATTTTTCTCCCACACGAACATAGGTTAAGTCTGTGACAATTGCTTCTAATGGTTCCCGATTTAAAAAATCCCGATTGAGTTTATTGTCAACTTTGCTCTCATTGGTAATCGACGAAGCAGGCTTAAATTGAGCACGAGTGTAATTGGAGGTTAGGTGTCGGCGTTTCATGAGACGTCCAATTTTCCGTCGGCTAAGAATGAGCCTTTGGTATTCCAATTCTTTCTTTATTTTTCGTGTCCCATAATTCTTTCGACTCTGAATAAAAATAGTTTCTACGGCTTCTTCTAAGTCAGCCTCCTCTTGCTTCTCTTTAGGCTGATAGTAGTAGGTTTGGCGGGAAATCTCTAACACTTTACACATCGCTGATATAGAGTATTTATGTTTGTTGAGGGTAATTACTTCCCTTTTCGTCCGAATATCAGCGCCGCTTGCTTTAAAATATCATTTTCCATTTCCAGCTGTTGGTTCTTTTTTCGTAAAGCGATTAATTCCTTTTGTTCAGGAGTCAGATTGTCTTTCTCCTTGAATGAGTTGGTTATGGTTGCCTGCTTTACCCATTTGTCAAAGGATGATGGGGTAAGTTCGTACTCACGGATAATTTCCGCTCGGGGTTTTCCTGCCTGATACAGATCAACCATTTGTTGTTTAAATTCTTCGGTATAGGTTCTTCGTGCTCTTCTTGACATAAAGTGGTTCCTCCCAGTGTGTTTTCTTTTAGTTTACACACCTTATTTTTTATGTCTAGTTTAGTGTAGCCTATCCAATCTGCTGTAACAAGCATATCGATTTTCTTACTACATAGAGCAGCATATTCTTTATTTTCTCTGATTTCTTTGTTTAGGTATTCCTTAAATGCAACTTCATACTTTCTCAGCTCATCCATCAAAACATCTGCAACAAAATTTTGTCTATCCTCTTTCGTAACTTCCTTTAAATTAAATAACCTATTATATTTTTTATGTGATATCCTAGCTAAGGCAACTATAACAAAATGAATTTTGTTGTTTATGCCATTACCTTTTGGAGCCTGTTGATTATTGTACCTATCATGATTGTAATAGTTAATCCATTGTTCATAATAAGCATCTTGGTTATTGATGATTATTAAGTACTCAGCTAAGATACTTTCTATATCTTTCCAGCTTACATCTCTCACATTCTCAACGTCAGGAGAAGCAAGTATAATATCCCAAAAATTTATTTCTGATAGATCTTCATTTCCCGTCCTTAACAAATTGTCAATTCTATTAAAAAAAGTAAATGTGTATCTATATTCATAAAAATCAGCATATCTTGATTTCAATCCACAACTTATATCAAAACCGTTCCCTAAAACTATTAGCTCTTCCAAATTTACTCAACTTCCTCATCGTAATATTACTTGTTTGTTTTGTATTTACTCAATAGCTGTATGAGCCTGTTTGATTCATCCACAAATTCTATAGCACTTTTTTGCAATTGACTATAGTCTCCCTGTACATAGTTTGTAAAACCTATACCTGATGTATTATCAAGGATACCAAAACTATGATTCACTATCTCAAAATTTGATATTAGTTCAAATAAATCATCATCAAAATACAATTCATATCTTTCAATGAATTTTCTTAATTTACTATCTATTTCTAGACATTGAAGATGTGCAATACCCATATAGTTATATTCTACTTTATTATTAGAGGAAAATAGAAATTCACGAGTAGACGTAAATAATGTTTCATCAAAATATTTTTTAGGATTTTCTATTATTTCATCATATAGCGCTATTTCATCTCTTGTACTATCATGATATTGACAATTAATAGGTATCGCTACTACTTTTCTCTTTATGAAATCTATCAAATGATCTACTCTCTTTCCTGCCACACGCACAAATCTTTTTCTGTTTTTTCGTTCTTCTAAAGACTCAAAGATTTTATTAATTGCGAAAATAGTTAACAATAACTCAAAAGGTAGCCAAATCATATTTTCAAAAATAAAATTCCATTTTTCATTACCATATGGTAGTAAAAAACCAACCCAGCCTATCAAATTAATGATTACTAAAAAAAACATATACTTTACCCACATATTTGTAAAATACTTCTTCACCAATACCACTCCTAAAATATTTATACCTTATTACATTTTCTCCAACAGATAAACCTTTCCGCATAACCACCAACACCCGTATCATTCTACCCTGCATTACTCCACATAAAAGCCCGATAAATCAACATTCTTATTCAACCGAACCGCATTACTTGTGGTAAGGCTCATCAGTTCTGATTATTTATTATACCACTGCATGATACTGAAAACCGCTTAAAATAAGGGTTTCCGTCTCATATGCGACAAAATCATTTTCAATAATTTCGTAAGCATACGGTATTTTTGCCCCTTTTCTGCCCCTTTTTTTATCTAAAAAGTGTTGACTTTATACACGTTAGCGTGTATACTGTAATTATAGAAAGGAGGTAAGATATGGGGCGTAAGGAAAAACGTAAAGAAGAGAAACTCAACAAACACCAATCAGTTCTGATAATAATTAATTTAATCATTGCACTGATTAACTTAATTACAAAACTAATTGAAATGCTTGAAAAGCTTCTCTCACAACCATAGGGAATAGGGCGAAAGCCCTCCCTTCCCTTTAATCTTATCATAAAATTGGAGGAAAAGAAAATGAATGTAGAATACAGACTAGTTTTGGGAAAACAAGCAAACTTAACAACTTGGGCGAATGGCACGCTCGTAGGCAGTACAAAATTGAGATTCAAACAGCTTCCTGAAGCTCTGAAAGATATCGAGTCTATTGAGGTTAATTATCCAGAAGCTATGCTAGCTAAATATTTGACTAAAGCAGGGTTCAAATTTGAATCAAGCTTAAATATATCATCTGAACGTAGTCGCTATGAAATTTGGACTAAGGAGGCAGCATAATGAAACTATCAACTGGCGAAAAATTAACGGTTGCTACTATCGTGTTGGTAGTAGTTACTGTTATACTCTTCATAGTAGAAAGATTATTGTAGGAGGTAAAAGCGTGGCAACCGATAAAATCGATCTGGATAAATTAGAAATTTATTCAGCGGCAGAAGCGGCGAAAATACTGGGAAAAGAAAAAAGCTATATAAGACAGATATACGCAAAATATCCAGATCGTTTCCCGCCCGGTTCTGTTCGTAAAGTTGGCAGAGAGTATTTAGTGACAAAAGAAGCTATAGAAGCCTTGAAACAAAAGTGACCCGTCCTATTATTAAGACAGGTCACTTTTTCTATTTAAATGTTCCCCATGGTGTAGCGTTACGCTTACCGTTGGCCGTTGTTCCTGTAGCTAAGTAGCCATAGGCCCCGTTTGCTCTCGGTTGTCTAATCCACACATGGCCGTTTGAATCAACCTTATAGGCATCATACTTGATTGACTGGCCAGGCGTTATCTTCGCAATGACAGCCGCTCCAGTGGTTGCTGCTGTTCTTAGGTTGATAGTTGTGTTTGGGTAGAATGTTGCGGATTCCGCCAGCCATTCCCCTTTTGGTGTTTCTACCGTGTTGCCTCCGTCGTTAGTGTTTGAGACGTCAGACCCGGAACCATTTCCAGAAGTTTGGCCAGCATATCGGTAAACGGTCACCGCCGGTTTTCCGTTATATGCCCATATTGTGTCATGGTCATTTATTGAAATTCCGTTATATCCGAAGTTACAGTGGATCATTTGATCGTTTTCATTTAGGAAAATACCAGTATGGCCAAAATCGCCGCCACTTGCTCCACGGATTCCCCATATGAATATATCACCACGCTTCACAGCATAATAGCCATTGACCAACGGCACCTGTTTCCAGCCTGCTGCTTCCAGGTCTTTAAACAGTGAATCCGTGTTGCCTATCTTATTGGCAGCCAGGAAGCCGCCAGCTCTCAAAGCAAAGTACACGGCAGAACTGCAATCATAGCTGTAAGGCCCTAGCCGTTGATTCTGTGAGTAAGTCACCTTACCCACACGGTCGGCCATCCACTTGATCATCGTTTCAAAGTTAGGCATTTTTTAATGCCTCCTTTACAGCTTTCAACAACTTGGGTTGTTTAGGTGTAGCATCAAATTTCAAGCCCAATTCCTTAGAAAGCTTTAGCAGTTCATTGTACTTCATATTATCCGGATTTTTCGCACTCTCAGCCGTTTCGGTGTCTTCTCCGGAAGATTCTTCAACCTTCGCCGGAACGTCCTCAGAATCGCTTATATAAGCTTCGGCCATGTCTTCAACTTTTGCTGTATTCTCTGATAACCATTTCAAAGCAAATTCAGCAGTGGCCTCTACTCGTTCCAAAAATTGAACGTAAACAACAATGGTTTTGTCATCCTCAGTGAACCATTTACTATTATAGTGCGATTCATTCATAGCTACCTTTTTGCCGTTGGCTGTTCTTAAAGCTCCATCAAATTCTTTGATTTTCTCAATAGTTGTTTTCATAATGTCATTCCTCCAAGCTCTTGTGCTCTGCCCCTCATGATAGGGTGGTTAGTGTCATAGTGTCTAAATCCTAAATAGTGGCCAATCTCATGGGCTATTACCACATCTAAGGCAACGTGATACTCTTTCGCCTTGTCTTCATACACAACGACCGTGGAACCCTTCTGGTAGCCCACAACAGGCCTAGTCCACGGCCTTGATTGCTTTACAATAATTTGAACACTTGAAACGTCATGTCCTTTTTGGGTCCAATATCTTTTGGCATTTTTTATTGCTTCATCTTTATTCATCGGCAAATTCCTCCAAAGTATTAGCTAGGACAAAATCGGCATTGTTAATAATAAAGGTCTTACAGTTGATCGTATACGAATACGGAACATAAAGTTCTTCCCCATTCACCCCGATAATAAACTGGGCACGTGGTTCCGGCAGCACTGCCAGATCCCCAACCGTATAGCCGTTATATTGACTTAGCACATTATTAATAATTCTTGTTCGGGTGCTGTTGTAATCAGAAAAGTTTATATCATCTAATTTGAAGCGCAGCCCGTCGTCAATCCCTTTACTATTAATAATCTCCGCTGATCCTCGAACCGTCTCAAAGGGTCCTCGCTTAAACTCCATAGCCCGCATAAGAATCGAACTTGCCTGGTCGTCGTTTATGGCATTTTCATCACCGTCGATATATAGAATCAATGCTTCATAGTCTGCAGTCGATATTCTAGTTCTCCACGATTTCAAGGTTGATTTAGCATCAATGCTGCCGATCACTTGCACGATCCTGCGACTTGTATCGTACTGTGGGTTAGTGTCTGTCTTATTTCCATATTCAAGCATGGCGATTGCTTTGTCTGCCACCGCATAAGAGTTCCATGTAATACTAAACAATTCAATCCTTGCATAATAAACATCCATAGCCCCATTAAAACCGTGTGTATTGAATACAGTTTCCACGATGGAAACGACATTTGCCCCAGCCAGTAGGCTGTCTATGGCATCACGGGCCGTCATGTTGTCGTTCTCTTCTATTTCAATGGACGGCAACTTATTGCCGTTTGTCGTCACCTGTACGGATTCATTCGCCAGGGTCACCAGTTGCATAAGATTGTACGTCCCCGGCTTTAGGTTAATGTCTTCGGTTAGTTTTCCCAAGACGTCACGGGCTGTCATATCTGTACCCGTAACGTCTTGAGCGTAGCTGGTAATGGCATATAAACGATTATTCACTGCCACATACCTGTATTTTCCAATCATTTCACGGCTGACAATGTGGATCTCACTATTCCAGCCATCAATTGATAAATCGAACACATCCAGCTCAGTTTCATCAATGGCCCATAGCGGTTGAAATTTATCGTATCTATTCATAAAAATCATAGGTGCCTAATCTCCCTTGCTACAACGCCCAGCGTAATATCATACTCAGACAAATCAATGGAAAGCGGAACCTGCTCAGTGATCACTTCCGGCGGGCGATACCCTACAACATCATATTCAGCGCTAGAAACCATTGTGGCATCCTCTCCATAAATCGTCATTCTAATACGATCCGCATTCCCCGGAACTGTTATACCACCCCTGGACCATTGGCTGTTCTGAGCTGTTCTTAGCCATGTACCACGATACGCCAGATCCCAGTCCTGTGAAGCATCATGTGAAAAGACTGCTTCATCGTACCAGGTCGCATAATTTCCATCTGTGAAACGCCATTCTAGTTTTACTTTGTAAATGTACGCTCCGCCAAAATGAACGTAGGAAGCATTTGCTACGAGGTTTCCTGCTTCATCCACGGAATACCCTACCAAATTTAGTCGTATGGTCAGAATATTGTTGTTCACTTCGAAGCCTGCGCCGTAACCTACATCGTTGCCGTGGGCTTGTGCCATCGGGATTCCGCCGTAACCTGTTGCTCCAGGAGTTCCGCCTAGAATGACATTTTTGAACGGCCCTGTATTGTCATAGCCTCCATGGATTTCAAACCACTCCAGTGCTCGATTGATTGGCGGCGGTGTGATCGTTTTAGTAACAGTAGTACCCAGTGTCGAAGTTTTCGGGTTATTCTTGATCTTAAATCCACGTCCTCGATACTTAACCCGATTCAATGAACCAATTCCGCTTGTCTGCAGCTTCTTATGAAAAACGGTCGGTGTAATAAAATTCCGGCCAGATTCTCCGCTGGATACATTCAAATGCTGATACATTAGATTGCAGCCGACCAACATCGGCACATTGTTCTTTCCGAGCGTCGAAACATCCTGAGGCTCACCATTTACAACTTTATCCGGATCGAACCACTTGTCACTTCCGATTATTGAAAGTTCTTTATTGTCAGCATTGTTTTTAAAGCGACTGTTATTCTGCATTACAATAGTAGCGATGTGATGCTCAGGCAGACCATTATGAACAAGCCCGTCAATTTGATAGGTTTTAAATTCGTTCACATGGCTAGTTAGTTCCATCGCAGCGCCATCTTCATTCCCTTTAGTGGCTAGCTGAATAATTTGCGCTTCATTGTTGTAAGCTACACCTTCAGGGATTTTGACCGTGATAGAAATTTCTTCCTCACCAGAATACCCGGTGAAGCTTATTTCTGAAATATCGAACGGGGCGAACCATAACGAAGTATTGACTGAGCCTAGCGGATCAATACTATTCGAATCGTCAAAAACGTCAGCCGGATTCTTCTTTTTATAGTAGTCATAAAAATCACCGTTTTGGTCATACTCAGCTGAATCGTAGCCGTGCTCCTTGTTCGGTTTGTCCCCGCTTGCTTTCAAATCATAGTTGGAACTATCGTAGTCTGTTGTATCGTAGAACCCTGTAGTACTTGCGTTCCCTGAGCCGTCGTCGTATTTAGATTGATCGTACAACCCTGTTGAGTCATAAGCAGCTGGCGTTTTAGGGAAGCTGTCTATCAATCGATCCACTGACGTTTCGTGTTCTAGGAAGAACATTATTCCGTAATTATCCGCGGTAGAAACGACGTCATCAAATTCAGTTGTAATAAAATCAGTTGTATTCCCGGCATACTTATTCCAGATATCCTGCTTCATGATTTCGAAATAGCGGTTGATCTGCCAACGAAGAAATTTGGCTGCATTCAATTTATTTATATTGTCGTCGATCCAGTCCACATCATCGCTTATCTTCTCTGTTTGCCACGATAGATTATAAGTAATGTATTCCATATACTCGATCAAAATATTCATGTTTAAGCGGTATTTGTATGTGATTTCCCGTTCAGCATCACCGTTACGAGCTAACGAGCTGTAGGCTCCGCCGGTGCTGTTTACATCGTTATGCCGGCTCAATCTTTCATCCACTCCCGCAAACGTCAGCACCCGCCGCAGATCGTCATGAATATCAAATGTTTCTTTCGAACTATGAGCGTACCAACCGGTATTTAAAGTACCTAGCCATTTATTAAAGGAATGCTCAAAGCTTTCAAATTCCCCGTAATTATCCTTAGATACCAACCAGCGATTCTTCACGATGCCGGTTGTTTTGTTCTCCAGATCATAACGCTGAGGGGCTAGGTCTGCCCCTCGTTTCAAAAAGATCATGTCATTCTCAAGAAATGATAAGCCGGTATATTGAACATGGTATCGCTGGTTTATCTTTGGTTGTGTCTGCGAATAGTCCATTTTTCATTACCTCCGTGTTTTCGCTTTATTCATCAATTTTATAAGCGGTTTGAAAATCGTTTGTGCAAGTGTTTGACCATCCACTTGAAGGATTACCGGTTGACTGCTCGCTTCAAAGGTTCCTGATACATCCACATTGACATTATTGGACGTTTCCACTCTGCTACTCGCTTGGTTGGCACTCATAATATTTACCGGCGAAGCCGCTAGATTATTATCAATCCCGGCATAGACCAGCATGCTATCAGTATATGTTCCATACGCCAAACCACTAGCATTCGCTTGAGCTTTAGCCCCTGCCACAGCTGAGGCAATTCTTGAGCTTGCTTGATTTGCGATTCTATCGATCACTGACATAATCGAATTAACTGAAGAAGCAATTCCGGAAGCGATTGCCGCACCTAAATTAGATCCGGCACTTCTAAACGCGCCCTGATATCCATTAACCGCGCTAACGCTTGCCGATAATGCCGAACTAAAAATCCCTGGCAAACTATTCAACAGGCTTTGTATCTGACTTATCATCACTCTAACTACTGCGACAACTGCAGCAGACATTATTCTAAATGCTACAATAATCATCTGGGTAGCAGTGATTGTGGCAGTCGCCATTGCAATCATAGAGATTCTAAAAGCACTAGCCAAATTCTCGATTTTATTTTTAGTTATCCCGATAAAGTGAATCAAATTCGATAAAGCACTAACCAAAGAACCAACAATACTTATCGTGCTTGAAAAGATAGAAACTAAGCTGCCCAACATCGAAATGATATGAGAAACGGTAGTCCCTAAAGTACTTAACGAAGCATTAAAACTGGTTACGCTGCTTGTTATTGAGGACATAATAGCCATCAAGGTAATAAAACCGATTGTGCTTGACAGGATCCCTTGTGATAGTTCAGTAAAAGCTTTGACAGCCATACTGGTAAATACTGAAATTCCGGCCAGCGTTGCCATTGAAGCCAGGGCCGTTTCTGCAAAAGTAGTAAACGCCGGTGCCGTGGTTTCTACCTGAGTTTTCAGCTCAGTTAAGGCTGAAGTGATTGAAGGTACAATCCCGACAATTCCCGTAAATGAAGCCATCACTATCAGCATGCTAACGCCTAAACTTGCTGCTGCAGTCTGAATCGTCGTGATTGAATCAGCAAGTTTTTTCATTCCGCTTCCTAGTTTTTCCATAGCGCCCGAATGTTTAGCAAAATCTCCCAAAGCATTGCCGACTGCTGCTAATGTCCCGACCAAGTCTCCCAGTTTTAAATCAACTAGGGTTTTTATTCCGTTCGCCATTTTTTCGATGCCTTTTCCGGCGTTCAAAGCTGCATTACCCATTGATTCAAAAATACCCGCAATGCTATCCAAAATTCCTGAAATACCGCTGGAAATGCTGTCAACAACTGCCACAATTGCATCGCCTATTTCCTCGATCACGTCACCGATACCCTCTAAAATAGGAGTGATTTCATCCAGTAAATTCTGAAACAATTCAATAATTTCAGAAATCACAGGTGCTATAACCTCAACGATGGATTGGATATTATTCCCAAGTGATTCAATCACAGGTGCCAGTGCTTCAATAATTGCCTGAATGTTATCCCCAATCGGCTGAAAGGCTTCCACTAATTGAACAGCTCCATCCGATACTATTTGAACAATTTGAACAAAATTATCTCCTAGAGCAGCGCTGATTTGAACCATTGCATCTGCAATAATTTGAACTAGCTGATTGAATGCCTCTGTTAAAATGGGCAAGACCACTGCAGCAAACTCTGTGATATGTGGCATCATTGTTGCGAAGGCTTCGGCTACAATCGGAACAATCGTTTCTAATGCTTCCGAGATTATCGGCACAATTGTTGTAAAGGCCTTAGTCAAAACTGGAATCAACTTAGCTGCTGCATCTGCTACTGCTGCAATAACTATAGCGAATGCTTGACCGAATGCGATTACCAAAGGCGACAGCATAGAAAGGGCTGTGGCTAACACCGGAAACACTCCCGCCAACTTCACAACAACTCCCGCTAACCCTTCAAGAAACGGAATGACCATATCCCTAGCAGCTGCTAATGCAATAATGGCCACCGTCACAGTAGCAATTACGATGGCAAATCCTGCCGCCGCTTGGATATTGAACGCTCCTTTAAACGCACCAGTCATAGCGCTACCTGTTGACGATGCTTGACTGCCTAAACTTTTCAAAGGGTTTCCCATTCCTTTTAATACTGATGCAAATTTTAACCCTTTGACAACTGCGAACATTGCTACAAAAGCTAAACCGACTTTTTTCGCTCCGTTTACCAACGAATCAAAATCCGGCATTTTTAACTTGAAATCACCAAACTTACTGCTAAAATCTGTACCGAAAAGACTATCTAAAAGTTTAGCCCCTTCTTTTACTGCCTTTTCAATATTCTTAGGAATTGAGCTAAAGAAATTTGTACCAAAAATACTATCAGCAACTTTGGCTAAATTTCCTAAAGCATCTGCAAGTAATCCTGGAATCATGGGCTTAATCGTATCAAAAGCTTTCATTAAACCTTTAGCAAGTTTCGGTGCTAACTCAGCAGCCATTTTCATAGCGATACCGCCAAAATTCAGGGCGCTTTCTACTACCGCATCTATTCCCTCGCCGGTCGCTAGGAAATTACCAAATGCACCTTTCAACGTTTGGAAACTACCGGCTAGTGTCGCATTTTCTTTTGCATAGTTTCCGGCAGCATATGAAGATTTATCCAGAAACATCTCCATGGCCAAAGTTACTTTTTCCGCCTGGGTCATTTCTTTAGTTGTCTTACCTATGCCTTTTTCTAATGCATAATAATTTAACTTTGTATCATCAATGGCCACCCCTAAGTTATCCATCATAGTAAAGTTACCTTTAGCGGCTCCGGCAACTGATTCCATCGCCGCATCAACATCGACGCCCATGATAGAGGCCACGTCAGCAGCTCTTTGCATCGCCTTAGTAGTTAGCTCTACACCTTGTGCCCCTTCAATTCCTGAACCTTTCATCAAGGCCCCCATTTTGTTTGCGGTCTGTAAATACGCACTTTGACTTAAACCAAGCTTGTTGTAGGCTTCCGCTCCTTGTTTTTGAATTGTGTTAGCAAATTCTCCAAAAACAGCTTCAGAACCACCTATCTGTTGTTCTAATTCTCCGGCGGCTTTTACGCTAGCCATTAACCCGCCGACTGCTGCAGCCCCGCCAACCGCCAGCCCTTTAAAAGTAATACTAGCTGCAGTTTTGGCCATATTTGTTAAGGCTCCATCAAGCTTATTTATCACAGCCATAGCGCCCGAACCATCCGCCTTTATATTCATGCCTTTGGCCGCCGCCTGCATCATTTTGAGCATTTGCCGTTCAATAGCATCTAGTTCGCCACCGTTAGCATTTATTTCTAATTCTAATTGACCTTGCGAAGCCATTTATCTATCACCTACCTTATACGTCCTACAACTTCAACGACCCAGCGACCGCTACGCAATCCCCACATCTCGCGTCCAGCTTGTTTGTAAGTGCCGAACTCTTGGAAAATAGCATGGTTACACGTATTCTTGACTGTCCATGAGTTCTTGCTATTTCTTGTAAGCTTCCAACTACGCTGCAGTTCGCCGGTGTCGACAGGAGAGAGTGTAACGGAATTTCGCAACTGCACTTCTAAACTGTCGTTTATTTTGTCATAGAGTGCATCACGTTCAGCATTAAATGCGCTTATCCAGTCCACGCCACTTCACCAACCTCTCTCTCAACGAAGCTTTCACAGTATTCTTTTTTTCTGTTTTCTTTATTTTTTGTTGCTTCAACTGCTTTTCCTCAGTAACATCTGTGGTTAGCTGTTCATAAAGTTTTTTAGTTGCTACAAAGTCTGTTCGATTGATTCCTTGGAATTCTAGTAATTCTTCGACTGAAAAAGGCTTTGATTTTTTTCCGGCTCTCTTCTTGTCAGCTATTGCCGTTAAAAGCGACTGTGTGGCCACATGAATCCGCTCTTTAAAATTCAAGGTCAACAGTCGAGCGTTAAGACGTTTTATAAATAATTCGTCAGCGTTTATGATTTCTTCATAGCTGTACCCTGTGACGACGCTCAGATACTCAGCCACCTCGTCCTCGTCATCCAACAAACAATCGCCTAGAAAAACAGGCACGATTGAATTAATGAACAATCGTACCTCGTCAGTTTTCCTTACAGACTGATCAACTTTTTTGTGTCTAGTTCTTCTTTTACCTTTTTGGCGAATTCAACTAGATCGGAATTATCCAGATTGGCCAACCAGTCAAAAAACTCGTCTCGGTCCATCTTAAATTGCAAGGCATAGCCAACCATGCCCAAGTGATACTCAAGTGTTTCTCGTTCTACCTCTTTATCCGCTTCAAACAATCCTTTAAACTGCTCAATGGCCATATCAGCCCCCGGCATTTGCATCGCCATTTTCTGTCCATCCATGTCACGCTCTACTGATAACGTAAAAATTTTATTTAGCACATTGAAGAACTTTGCGCTCTTTGCGAAGATTACTGTTTTACCTTTGATTTCTTTTGTAAATGCCATTTGTCATTCTCCTCTATTATTTGATATTTAACAGGCAATGAATGGTGCCATCCTGTTCTCTGATAATTCGATAATTTAAATCACATCTGATTGACTGCTGAACAGCTCCATCAATCGCCCATACAGCCTGCAGCATGTCGCCTTGCTTGTCCCAAGGGAAAAACACATGAACCACAGCTGAATAGTCGTAAACGTCACCTTGTCGGCTGCTACGCACAGCAACCTGGGTTCGGTCAAAATTTATTTGATCTATCCAGGCATAGGGCAACTCACCTTCGTAAGTTTCAGGAGATTCAGCAATGGATAATCCACTGCTTTCAACAGCTGCACGAATTGCATTGTAGAAAAATAACGGGTTATGTTCCCAATTCCGTTGAGCCATGTTTTACCTCCATGAACTGGCACGAATGCCATTTTCTGCCCCGGCCACGCTCCACTTTTTTATAAGATCCTTTGATTGGTTTGAAAATAGTATCGCCCCATTTCATCATCTTAAAAGGGATCGGCCGCTGCGACTTCACACTGATAAATTCCCGGTATTCAAATTCTGTTCCGGATCCGTCCAGCCCTCCGGTTGATCTCCAGCGGATATCAACATGAAGATAAGGAACATCATATTTTTTAGGTCCATGATTGCCTGTGGCCGGATCATAGGTTGTTTTCTCTGATTCATAAAAAATTGTTTGATTATAAACCACATTAACCACCACCAAGAATGTTCGTATAATACCAGGTGCCATTGGCCAACAAAGGGACACGATAACCTAGATCCATTCTTGTGTTTGTGTCATCCCGTGTGCTGGCCATAATCAGCTTCCAGTGCATAACCTTGTTTTTGATTGTGTCTTTTATTTTGCCCTCCCATTTACTCAATGGGTCAGCTTCCCAGGTGATACTTTCACCGTCTTGTGTCCGGGAACTCATTCCCTCTTCACTTAAACGATTGAAACGATACACAGCACTCTCAATCAGTGCGATACGGCCTAAAGCCTCAAATTTCACGGTGTCAACTTCTTCACCGGCTATTAATGAATACAGGTACCCGCTGGCCAGCTTGTAAGCTTGTTCCAGTTGATCATCGGCACCCTCTTCATCAGAAACCCCGGTCAATGTCAGAAGTTCAGCACGAACCTCTGCATAATTAATCGCTTGGATCTCGTCCATGGTCGCCACCTACCTTTACACCAGTCCAAACGGCAAACATTGAATTGACGAAGATAGCAACGATCCCGCCAACCTTCTGGACTTCTTCAGCGTATGGCCAATTGAATACACCGGCTAAACTAATGTATAAAATCACACCTGCCGATAAAGTCCCCGTCACTAATGACAATAAGCGTTCATTTGATACGTTTTTCATCAAGACTTATCACTCCTTTACTCAAATCTTCTTCAAACTTCCGAACCCTCACAGTTGTATGTGAGTTCCAACCATGGCCCTTGTATTCGTCATAGGCTTTGAATAATTCACTCAAATCGTTATCACTAATTTTTTTATCCTGATGGGCTTTTTCAATCAAGCGAAAAATTGTAGCTTGCAGATTGCTTCTTTTTATTTCTTTTAAATCGTCAGTAACGTTTTCGACTCTAGCATCAATACCCTCCAGCTGTTCATCAAAAGCCCCTAGCCTGTCCAATATTTTTTTATTGCCAGACTGCACAGCTGTGACGAAAGCAACAAGAACTGTTCCGGCGACAGTGATAATAGTCACGAGAATTTGTTCGCTCATGAGACAATCACATCACTAATTCTTTGCACAGTAAAAGTTACGTTCTTATCTCCGGAGGTTAAAAATGATGGACAAGTGACTAATACCCTGAAAACACTGCCTAAAGACGTGGATACATTGAAATTGATTGTTCCTAGCGAGTTTGCTGTACCGTAGCCCAGACCAGCGTTATCAGCATCAAAGCTGACAGTTTCAGCTCCACTTGCAAGCACTTCATATACAGATTTTCTTTGAGCACCGGCGCTGCTATATTCATAATATCCAGCGAACCCCACCCCTAAATTTTCTTCGGTATCGTTTCTAACGAACATTTCCCACGTAGGATTACCGCCGATCGCGCCGCCGTTAGGTTTTAGAATGAAAGAGACTTCATCGAAGTCGACACTATAGTCTTCAGTTTCGTCAAAGCTGAACACAATCGCTTGAGTTTTCGCCTCGATCTTGTCTAAGCGATCGCTGTATGAGGATAGCGTGCTGTTGATAGTATCAATACCGTTTTGAAGCGTTTCATCACCCGCAACCCTATCGCTCGTTTCAGTAGTCAAATCCGCTTCAACTCGTTCTAATTCGGATTGAAGGGCTGCATCTCCCGCGATTCTCGCCGCTTCCTCTGCATCTAAATCGGTCTGGAATGTATCAATTTGATTCTGCAAGTTATCGTCACCAGCTGTTCGAGCAGTCTCTTCTGCAGCTAAATCTAAACGAATGGCAGCATCTTCTGAGATACGCTCTGATTCTTCTGAATCAATATTCGTCTGGAGAATGACATCTGCCTGAGATCTACTTGCCGCTTCTGCGTTATCGCCGTTTTGCCGTGCTAATTTTTCTTCATTTAATTCTGAATGGAGATCATTATCGGCGGCTTCGCGCTCTGTTTCTTCTCTCAAAATGTTTGCTTGTAGAATATCGTCAGCCGCTTCACGGTCCGCTACTTCTTTAGACAAATCTGTTCGTATTGCTGTGTCCTGGTCAATACGTGCATTTTTCTCAATATCAATATTTGTTTGCAGCTGAGTATCAATGTTCTGCCTTGTCAAAGCTTCAGAATCCAAATTGGATTGCAGCGTTTCATCAGCGCTCTCTCTAATTGCTGCCTCTGCTTCCAATTGCGAAGCCGTGGCGAACTTAGGCGATTGTGCTAACACGTTGCCGCTCACATCCCTAAACGTCAATACACCATCATCAATAGTCACTGTTTCAACGTATTTAGATAAGGCGATTGTTTGAATCGAACCATTCGAATAAGTGACAGTTAAAATGTCATTCTCAGCATTTGTGGAAATGGAATCTATGCCTTCGTCAACCCATTTAGTAGACTCAATTAAAGCCCTGATATTAGCAGAAAAAATAGTTTCCTGCGGATTGATCGGCCCACTATCAGCAGTGCCCCAGCCGTTCAAAATCTGTGAACGTGTTTTACTTGGTGTAGCCATGTGGTATTCTCCTTTCAATAAATTTTAGGGGTAAGCAGATCGCCACACCCCTAAAAAAGTTTTATTCTGGCTCTGGAGGCGTCGTATCCAGAGGATAGGCATACTGCGTATCGTCATTACTCGGCTCTGCCTCTTCGCCCACATTCTGATCTCTAACTGTATTTGTTGGATTGTCAGTGTCTGTATACGGTTTAAGCGAAGCGTTCGGATATGTTTCTGTGTCAGAAATAATCCACTCGATTGGCTCGACCCACGATTTATCATGCATTGCTTCTAAAGCTATTCCCCATTCATGTGTCCTGGAGTCATCACCAGCATTATTGCTATAGCTATCACTAGTGATTGATCCAACAAAATACTTGTCAGGCATCCAGCCGGCTGGTACCGGTGTGCCGTTGTTATCAAGGATTGTCAGGCCGTCGCTGGTCACTGTTGGCGTAACTTCCCAGATCTCCACTAGCTCATTGTTTCTAAAAGCCCACTCAAGTAATTCATGTGCTTCAACCGAAACGGTTTCGGACGTCGTGAAGGTTAGCTCTTTCGTGTCGTCTCCGTTTCGTGTTGTTACGCTGCGAACGCCCCTGGTTGTTCGTGTCGTCGTACTGTTTGTTCCTTTTTCGTAGCTATAGCCAAAGTCGCTTACCATTTCCAAGCGATAAGCTGGCATAGCGTTTCTCATAGAATAGATCCGGAAAAAGAACGCCGAATCATTTGGTAAGATTCCTGTAATATCTAAAGCGGTTGTTTTTAATACCATGTCGTTTTAGTCCTTTCAATTAAATTTATCAACGTCGTAACTCGTTTCATCAAAACGAGCACCGTTAGGGCGCTGGAGTAAAATCGGATAAGTTAGTAAAGGCTAACTCGCTACCGTTATCAATAAACGCATAGTCCATGTAAGCAATCGCACGCGCCCCGATTTTGTCATTGGTCCAGTAAGAAACGCCTGTAGAATTTGCCGGACTGTTGTAGGCACCAGGTCCTGTATTTCCTGTAAAACCTTCATGAGCATCGTATGCAGAATTAGAAACTTGTAACTCGACATCGCCCAATCTTGAAACAAACAAGCGACTACGATCAAACACGATAAAAGGTTGTTCTCCGGCAGCAGGCGTGAAACCTGTCATTCTTGCCAGATCCCTCATGCCAGGCATTTTTACAAATAAAGCATCACTCATGGCATGAGACCAAACTTCGCCCGGAATCAACGTAGTAAAGTTATTGAACTCGAACATTCTCAAACTTTGAAGCATAACAGTTGGTTGACCCCCTGCATCAGAAATTTCGTCGACTAGTTCCATAATGGCTCCTAATTGATCGGTGGTCCCTGTATTAGTATTTTTTACAGAACGTGCAAATACTGAATTCGGATCTCGTAAAGTACCCTGCAAGTTAAAAACTGGGTCTTCGTCGATACCAAAAATCGCCTGCTGGTCAAATTTTTTGTTGATCGCTCTGCGGTAATGAGAAGCGCTGGACAATACAAGTCCGCCAGAAAGTTTGTAGCTTAAACCGTCTGTATACTCACGTGTAGCATATCCGTGTAAGTCCAGTAATCCCGTTACATCATCACGAGTTGTTAGCGGAATATATTGGTTACTCAATACAGAATACGCTTCAATATCTCCGCGACCTTTCAATTTAACTAGTCCACTTTCGTCAGTAGGCTCAACAATTTTGCCTAGCGTCAAAGCACGAGAATTGTAATTTGTTTCTCCGTTCAGTAAAAATTTATATCCACCATCGTCTGTTGAAATTAATTCGTTATCACCAATTATTGGATAAGGCATTTAATTTACCCTCTTTCTTTTTTTATTTAAGCCGATTATTCAAATAAAAAAAGCAGCATGGCTAAACAACGTATCTAAATACGCTATCTATCCATGCTGCTGCAGTATTCTACCCGCATAAGCACATAAACTTTGTAACATTGGTAGTTTATTTCACATTATCAGCTTTTACCAAATACATTTCGTACGGTCCCTTTCAGTATTCTACCCGGCCGGTCCCTAGAGAAACACACATCGCAAGCTCTCGCCATTGGTAATGCACCACTCATTACTCTTTATATTTAAAACTGACACACGTTATCACAGTATTCTACCCGCTCAAACGCTAGTTCCACACCCATCGCTATTACATCGCCTAGGAAATATTCGACTTTTCATTAGTACAATATCATGAAAGTAGATCAAAAAAGGCTCAATCTTTACACAAAACCTTGTGATTCTAAAATGTCTCGAGGAGCTACATAGTTTTGTTTGGCCGGTTTGCCTCCACTTTGATTGATAGGAAGTTTCGATTTAGGAGCATTCTCATTTGCCAGACGATCGATTTCCGCCTGCTTTGCATCAGCAATTAACTTCGCTTGTGCCTCAATCTGCAGCTTGATTGTTTCTTTCTCAAATGAAGCGTATACCTCTGCAAACTGTTGATCCGCCGGAAGCCCATTTGTGGCCAACAAAGATTGAGCATAATTCACACGTGTCTCGCGTTCCAACCCTGCAATGTATTCCTGAGCCTTCGCAGCTTCTTCAGCTTGGCGTTGTTTGGCCAGTTCCTGCTCAGTCATGCTTGACTCTTGAATCTGCTTAATTTTTGCATCCAGCTCAGTTGTAGCCGAAGCGACTCTTTTGGCTACTGCAGCATCCAATTCCGCTTGACTAAATTTCTTTTCTTTTAGCTGTTCTTCAAGTTTTTCCTTTTCGGCTTTTAATGCTTCCATTTCTTTCTTTTCTTCTTCAGTCATATTGTAGCCTCCCGTTGTTTTTTAAGTAGAAAATCCTTTATCCGTTTATCACTCATCGTTGGCGGAATCAGCTCAGCCGTACACATGCAATTGTGATGCACGGGATATCGTTCTTTAAACTCTTCGATCGTCATTATCATCCTGTTGTATTTCTGACAAAGACCATCAGCCTGCGAACGCGCCCGCCAAATGACCAGCCCGCCCCGATCGCTTTTGCCGTACTCACCTTCTACCGCTGCATCCAGCACGTTGTAATTCGCTTCAGCAAATACTTGCATACGATTAAACAACTTCACACTACTGGAAAACTGCTTTGCCACTTTATACGCTTCGCTGGTATCATTTTTGAACAATCCGCTCACTAAAGCTTTCTTTAATTTGATTTCAAACTTTTGGCGTGTTTCGAATGGATACCATTTATTTTTAGGGACTGCCCATTCAATAATTGCACTGGCTAATTTTTCTGGATCCGCTGAACCGGCACTAATCATTTGCTGAATAGATTCCCGAATAGTCTTATCATCTTTCTTGTCGTTTCCGTAAAAGTTTAACAAGGCCATCAAAGCCACCAGCTTAGTATCTAATTTGTCATTGAAAGTCAAAGCAATGGCTAATAATGCAAGCTGCTTCTTTGTCGATTTATCCACAGCTACTCACTCCCTATGAAGCTGTTTACCAATGCTACTGGGTCGCTGTCTGAAATCTTAGCACTCTGTAGTCTTGACAACTCAGCAGAAACTTGTTCATCTGACCACTCAGGAAAAGCTAGTCTGATTTTAGTTTCATCGCTTAGATAATCAATGTCGTTCAGTGCCTTCATATTTTCGTTAGGACTTTGAGGCGTTTCGATCTCATAAGAAAGTTCTTCGGTGTTTAGAATCTCTTTAAATACGTCGATCACATCATCCGCCAAACTCTTAGCCAGCTGAATAGTTTCATATAGATAAATTCTTATCGTATCAGTAGACACATTCCCCGCTACCTGTTCAAAATCTGGCATGTTTAGGGTTGAATAAATTTCTTTTCTGATTCGATCCGACCATTTCTCACGGGCTTCGGTGTTCAACGGTGGGGCGATAAATTGCGCCGATGGGGTTGAACCGAAAGTGCCGTCCCCCGATATCTGGTGTTCAAAAGCCAATACGTTTATAGCTTCTTCGCCGATCGCTTGCAGCTGTTCTGGCGTGATCCCCTGGGAACTGTCAATGCCTGTGATCGTCAAAATACTTTCAGCAAACGCCTTTAAGCTTGAACCGTTATCGTTTAGGCTGTCAGTATAAGCGTTAATCAGGTTGACCGCATCCGCATATACCGGCTTCATTTCATCAATTTTTACAAGCTTGTACCACTCAATAGAAAAGCTTTCCTCCTGGGCTACATATCCCTTCTTTTCTTCGTATACATAGCGGCGGCCATCTGTCAGTATGTCCCCATCATCATTAATTAAGGCGATCACTTCATCGCTTGTATTGAAGATAGGCTCGAAGTCTGTTTCTTTGTTTACCCCTGAATTTGAATAAACAAGACAATAGCCTTTCATTAAAGTATTTTTTAATATTTTATATGTCAAACTGGTACTAACATTCCATTTTATACTTGAAGCGAAGAACTTCACCACTTTTTTATCAAATGGGACATAAACGCCGTATTTGTTTATTCCAAATGAATGGTTAACAGAAAGTTGGCCGGTATTCTCTTTTAAATACTTTTCTAAATCATCCGTAACAATAAAGCGGTGGGGCTTATATGCTCCCTCCATGCTAAATTTTTTCTTTGTCTGAATAGCTTCCCGGATCTTTCGTTGCATTGCCTGCTTGCTATCCATGAACGGAAAGCGTCGGCCTTCTCCTGCCACGGCTGCCGCAATCTCTCCGGTTTTTGTCGCCTGTCCAATCGGCGTGCCGTTTTCTGGTGCTTCGTCCATGCTTTCATCTGTAAAATTTACGTCTGCCATTAGACCTTCCCTCTACTTTCCTGGTTGTACCACCCACGAACGCCGTAACGCATGGCATCAAGTAAATGGTGACTTCCAATATATTCTGTACCGTCTTGAACATAGCCGCTTATTTCTCCGATAAGGTCCCGACTATTTTCATGAACATAGATATTAAACAGCTTCACCGTTGCAATTCCGTCCGCTCTTTTTCCTTTATGCTTGGCGGTTTTCATCGGATTCACTTTATACCCTCGATTTTTTAAATATGTGTTAGCTACCCCGATATTGGTATCGGCGTATATTTTTACACCTTTTTCAAGCTTCGCCGGTATTTGTTCCAGCTGAAGCGTATTAGAATAAGCGACCTGCTTCACGTATAAATTCATGTTTTCTGGATCAATCCATAATTTTACGATGGCGGTTGGGTCACCCGCTCCATTATCATTCCCCCAGTCAAGCCCGGTCACTTCGACAAGGCCTTTCGGTGTACCGCTGAATGTTTTCCACTTCGGATAAACAACGCCGTCAGTCATACCCCATTCGCCGTTAGCGACGACAGCGCCACGTTGGGGGTCAACTTCCAATACACGCTCATAACGCTCTCTGTCGTCATCTGTCAGCCACTCGTTCACCCTGAAGGTTGTAGTTGTCGAAAAGGTGTCCGGCCGCTTCGTTCCCTCGTCAAAAAATTCTTTCTTCAGCCAGTGATTTTCAGACCAGGGGTTAAAGGTTAAAGTTATTTGCTTGTAAAAGTCTTCTGGTGCATCGACCCCGCCCCGGATGGATTCGACAACCGTGTCAAATTTTTCTTTGCTTTCAATCTGATAAGCTTCTTCAAACCATGCCCAACATAGAAAACCAATATCCACAGAAATGGAAGTGATTTTCAGTTCGTCGTCCAATCCTCTAAAAAGAATCTTCTGCCCGGTCGCTTTCACAGTGATCTCCGGCAGCGATTCATTGAACTTGAATAGATGGGCAACCTTCAGCCTGTTACACGCCCACTTCAAATCGGAATAGGTGGATTGTTTATTTGTATTAGAGAACCGCCGGACCACCAACAGATTGGCCCAGGGATATTTTAAAATGTCGTGAATGTAACACAGTGCCGTGTTCTTGGATTTCTTGGACCCACGGGATCCCTTCACAGCCCTGTAAAAGTTCCGGCTATGATAAAACCGGTTATAGCCTTTGCCTAAAGCTCCGGCCATTTTGATAATGATTTTCGGTTTAGTCTTCTGTTGGGACATCATCAACAAACGTCACCCCGACTTCTCCGGTAATCTCTTTTTTATCAGTGAACAACGCATGACGTTTGCCCAGTAACTCAGCAGCTTTAAGCCGGTCTTTGGCTCCGACCTCTATTTCTGTAACGCCCTGTGCACCTTCTCCTAGGCCCACGAGAGTTTGTTCAGTCTGTTCCCCTCTCATTACAGCCGTTAGGTACTCTAAGACCTCTTGACCATCTGCAGTGCGTTTATTGTGCATTTTCTCGAGTTGTTCAGCTATATATGTTTTCAAATCAGGTTTATTCAGGTTTTCGTTTCCAATCGAGTAAGCCGTTTTCGGGCTATATCCAGCTTCGACAGCTGCCTGTTTAGCGTTTCCCGATATAATGTAAAAATCGCAGAACCGCTGCTGTTTTTCCGTTAATGCCATCGTCTCACCTCTATTCTTGTAACTATGTAAAATGCACCGCCAAATTAATGACGGCACAAAGGGAAAAAGGAGTATAAATGAATCAGTTGTGTAAAAGTACCAAAACAAAAAAGGAGTATATGGCTTCAGCAAAACGCATCTACCATATACCCTTTATATCATGAAAGTTGAGTGAAAAAGGCTCAACATTTATTCCCAGTAAATGCTTAACTCCTGGGCTACCTTTTTGAAAAAGGCTTTCCGCTTTCGCTTAATAGAGGACCATGAATAATGTGCCTCATTCAAAGATTTATTCATACTGTACCGCTTGAAGTAATAGCATTCAATAAATCGCTTGAGGTTTTCATCCAGTTCATTATCCAGGCAGCCCTTAATGGCATCTTTTGTATAAATAATTTTTATGGCCACCTCGGCATCATCGTCCCCAAGCTTTCGCAAGTGATCATCAAAATACGGATATTCAAACATGAGATCCCGAACCTTCTCAAACCCGTTTTTGTGCATTCGTTTCATCGTCTCCCCCCTTCGCCTTTCTATATTGTTGATCCAGGTACCCGATCAGCATGCTCATTTGCTGCTTTACCAGCTCATGATTGCCGTACTTGTTGCAAAGCTCTCCGGCAGACTTCACAACATGATCCCAGTATTCATCGGTGAAAATCGAATGGCGTTGTACTACCTCATTGATCTGGTCCATCCAGGCTGTCACGTCTTGAAAAAATGCCCTGTAATTCATGATAGCTGCTCCAGCTTGATATAAATTCCTGGTATTTTCGACCAAAATTTCTCAGTAATTGAACTGGATATTTGAGCATCATTTTTGAAATAGCCCAGGTCTTCCATACAATCTTCAAGCAATTTATTTGAGTTACCGGTATCTGGCTTCGTGTCTTTCCATTCGCCATCCTTATGATTTTCAGTAATAGGGAAACACCATTTTACTGTTAGTCTAAGCGGACCAGTCAGCTTTTTATCTGGTACATGCTGCCCAAGGTGAGCCATAAACTTTGCACGTGCAGCCTGCAGATCCGCTGGCTCATAAAAATGGGGCTTTCCAGTCTTTATCGTCATTTGAACATTGATTTGCTTCTGCTGGTGTGTAGTGGTTGGCACTTTGGCCATAGGCATGAAAAACTCAATCACTCTTCTGTACCTCCTTAAAAACAACCCCATCAAAGCTGCGAACAAAGCCCGTGACCCCTTCAACCTGTAATGGTTCGCAACGGTCGTTTATATATTCGATTTTATGTTTCCCTAGAATTTCTTTTGCTTCATCCGTCAAAATTTTCGTATTCTCCACAAAAGGAGAAAAGCCGAATTGTCTTTCAAATTGACCGATTAAAAGCTGCTCTTCTAATTCTTTCAACTGATCACTCATTTCGCCAGTCCCCATTTTTGTATAGAATGAAATAGACACGATCAATACTATCTTTCATGTCCTTCAACCGATCACCTGTTAAGCTAACCGTATAAATGACCAAGAAAAAAATGGTTTTTTCCCATTCATCAGCGACCAGGCTGATCATAGTTGCAAGCATAACCAGTGGCAGAAAACTAGCTTTAAATATTCTCAATAATTTAGTCATAGCCTATTCCCCTTTCGCTTCCTCTTCTAGCTCTGTCACCCACTCATTCAGTACAGTAAGCCCGTTCAATCCTGCTGGTGTATTTGAAAAATCAAACACCACTAACGGCTTACCATCTGCCAGCAAAATATCTTGTTCCTCCGGTGTAGCCACTTGAAATGGCCGCTTAACATCAACCTTGAAAATAGTCATTGAATACCCTGAACTATCTTTCGTAAAAAATGGTAGCAAGTTTCCCTCACCGAATTGGACCACCGGCAACCTACCATCCTGTAAATGATCGGTGATTATATCCACTGTTTTTCTCGAATAACTCCATTTCCTTTTTTTCTTCCATCGTATAAAAACCGTCCTTTCTCATTTCCTATACCTCAACCTTCTCATAAGTCTCAAGGAAAATATCCGGCTTGCACGGGTACAGCTCACCTTGTACGCCTTGAATAATATAATCATCAGGATTTGCATATATAGTGCCTTCGAGAGTTTTTATTCCGTATCCTTGAGGAATAATACTTTCAAATACTGTTCCATCCATCACAGCTATTGAAAGCCATTCTGGAAGTACATCTAAAGAATCAATCTTGTATGCTTCGATCACCACTGGTTTTTTTCTATATTTCATTTTCTACTCCCCTTTCGTACATTTGCAGTCAGGGCAGCATTTCCGTTGATCTTTCCAACCATCAGCACAAACGGCCATTTCACAGCCGCATTCTTTACAAAACTTCTTTGATCCCCATTCTGAAAAAGCAGCAAGCAGTTCATATTGCTCAAATTCAGTTAACTCTGCATAGGCATTATCCACTTTGATAGATTCTTGATCATTGAACCTTCTCATTTGCCATAAGTCACCAAGAAAGAAAATTGCTTTCATCGGTACATCACCGTCAACGTCCACACACCCTTTTAACCAGGTCAGCACTATTTGTTGGTTTTCGTTCATTTCCGTTTCCTCCTAAAAATCAAGTTCATCCGAACTCTTATTTATATATTTTTCACGCAACTGTTTTTCTTTTTCGATCTGCTCCCAATCACGCCTACGTGCTGTAAAACTTATATTCAATGCTGGCTCATATAGCTCAACATAATGTGAATACTTATTGTCACTCACTTCATGAAATTCATATTTAGACTTTCTAAGTAAGTGATAGCCAATAATGCTCGGAATTTTCATGATTTAATTTCCTCCACCCTCTCCCATTTCAAAACAACATCGCCGGTTCTTTCGTAAGAATCCAGCCAAACTTGGTTGCCGTCCGACATTATAACCAGCCTGAGCGGGTAACCCATTTCGTCATATTGAATAACATTTGAATAATGAGTTACTTGTCTCACCCGCTTTTTTCGTGTTTTAAAGAACCGCACTACGCTATCTCCTTCCTGCAAAATTATCTTTAATCACTTGATGAAGAACCTTCCCGACCCGGTTTATCATGTCTTCGTCCTGTTCATCGTAACCAGCTTCATAAAAAATGGCATGGGTGATTTCATGAAACAGTACATCGTCTTTTCTGTCATCACTCATTGAATCCACAATATTAATTTCTGTATTTTGATAACTACACGATCCCATGTAATTTCTATCTTGTGCAATCTCAACAAACGGCTTTTCTATAATTTGATAGGTGACACCCGCCGCTTTTATTTCGTCTGTATCAGTACGAAACTTTTCTTTATTCAAATGACTATTTATTTTCTGTAAAGCTTCTTGTTCTGAAATAGTACCTTCTACATAAAAGGACATTAAGATAGTTTCTATTTCTTTAATTTTTTTCTCAGCGTTCATAATATCCCTCTTTCGTGTTATTTTATTCTGGTCTACGCCATTTTTCTTTTTCTCTGTCGCCTCAAAATTTTGTCTCGTTGTATCCTTTTGTCTACTCTTCTCTCTTTCGAGAGAGTAGACAAGGATAACGGACAGCGGTGTGACAGGGTTTTTGAGGGTGTCTGTCGGTGTCTTTTCTATTTAGCCGACAACGTTAATAAGCTATTTAGATTAGACTAGCCTAGACACCGACAGTTTTTATTGACTATTTTCAATTTTTGTCATTTCACCGTTATTGATTTCAAATTTCCCGTGTTTTTTAACTCTGGTATAAACACTATTTCTTTTTATATCTAAATAATCGGCTATCTCATTAACTCCAATCGCTTCACCTTCAGGGCTAAGAATGTTAAATGCTTCCTCAAGTTCCCTGTTGCTTTTTTCTGAACGACTTTCGTTTGATTTTTGTACACCTTTTTTCCACTTATCGTTGGCGGTTTCCTCAATTTTTACATCTTGCAATGAATCATCAAGCACATGCACCGGGAACTTAAACCAGGCGTTTACTGTCTTGAATCGTGGAAACTCCCGCAGTGTCCCATCAAGCCGCCAAGCACTGCACTGTCTTGCTGCCTCAACAGCTTTCTGGCGTTCCTGTTCAATGATGGCCAACGTTGGTTGTGCCTGGATTGCAGCCATTAAATGGTGGCCCATTTGCTTTTTACTGGAATAATCATCAAGGCCTATTCCATCGTATGACGGGTTATAGGTTTGAATCGCCTTTGCGTAGGTGTCACAGATCGCTTGATTCTCCTGGACCATGTACCTATCTTCTGTCACCGGTAACTCTATTAAATCGAGAATGGCATCCGGATCTCTGGCAAATACGCCGGATCCAGAAGACCGGTCAATTGAGTTCTTGCCACCTTGGGAACCTTTACTGTGGTGGTGGCAATAGATCACTGCACAGCCTAATTCTGTGGCGATTTTGTCAAACTGGTTTGTAAAGTTGGCCATTTCATGAGCGCTGTTTTCGTCTCCAGTCAACACCTTATAAATAGGATCGATTACCACAGCAATGTACCCAGCTTTCTGTGCACGTCTGATCAGCTTAGGTGCCAGCTTATCCATGGGGCTTGTTTTTCCTCGTAAATTCCAGATATCTATATTAGATACATTCGCATGGCCATTTCCTAAACGCTTGTAAATTTCAACGATCCTATTCTTAGCAGAATTGGCATCAAGCTCCAGATTCACATAAAGGACTTTACCCTGAGTACATGGAAAGCCTAACCATGGAAGCCCCTCAGCAATTGCAATGACCAGCTGCATCAATAGAAACGATTTACCGGCTTTTGATGGTCCAGCGATCAACATTTTATGACCTTGGCGCAGAACGCCCTTGATCAGTTCTGGTGCCAACACTATTTCAGTGTCAAAGAGATCGGCCAGACTTTCCGGATCCGGCAGATTATCGTTCATGTCCTCGATATATTCCTGCCATTCTTCCCATGATCCTTTACCGATATTTTTTGCAATAGTGAACTGCTTCTGATCACCTCGGATAAATCCAGGCAACCTTGTGAGCCTTGAAGGGTTCTTGTTCTGCTTATCCACTCTAAGGCCGTTTTTTTCAACGATCTTATATAGGTAATCCACACGCTCCTGGTATTGTGGATAGTTGACTGCATCAATTTTCACGATGGCATGAAGGCTTTTCCCTCCGGAATACGTCAATGCTACAATTGGCAGCTCCAGTTCTCTTAGAATTTCATGCTGTTGCTCTATTTTCATGCTGTCCGATTCCACAAGGGCATAGCGGAAATCCACTACGTTAGTGTTTTTGGTTCCCTCACCATCCATGGGATTGAAACGGATCCATGCACCACATTCCAGGTTAGGATCTCCCATGACTGCACCGATATCACCATTGTTTTTTCTTAAAGCATCAATAATCTCGCCAGCTGTGCGGGTATAAACACCATTTCTTGGCAGCCACTTTTCTGTGCCATCTGCCTTTTTATCTGGATAGCCATCATTTACATAGCTGATCACATCCCCAGGAGAAAAAACAGTTTCCAGGTAATCGATTATTTCCTTTGAAGGGTTCCAATGCTTTGGCTCTTGGATCTCTTTTCCCATGACCCAATCAGTTTTCACAAGCTTATAGCCTTTATCCACATCTGTTGCTATAAAACTATCGTTCCAATCAAGAAAAGAATCATCATCAGAATAGGAACTTTGCCAGCCATTCTCTTTGGCCAGCTGCGTGATTGTGGCACCTGTGACTGGCAAGCCCGTGCCTTTGAACGTTTCCCATTTCTTTAGGCATTCACCAGGACGATAACGGCCATCGCTTTGGCTCCATACGTCCCAATCTTCTGCCGTGTAACCTTCTTGCTTCAAGGCCATGCCTACGTTCAGCCACTCACCGTAAGCTAGTGTGCTTGGATCAATGTAGTTTAGTAATTCAGTTAAATCCAATTTATTCACCATTTAAATATCCCTCATAAAGAGCCACAATTGTTTCGTCTGCATCAGAATAATTCGGTTGATTAAGGCAAAATATATTATTAACCAAAGAATCAGTGTGAAAAATTCTTTGATACATTTGAGGAAATTGAGTTGGTACATTATGCACATTTTTAACAGAAAGCTGACCATTAAATGCAGCTCTTCTTTCTTTAAATCTTTCCAGCTCTTCCTTTTCTTCTTTTGATATTTTTTCCATCACCTTATTCTCCTTTATATGTTTTAGGATTGATACCATCCGGAACTCTCCAACCATTCCCAGCAATACGATCGATCAATGTTTTTGCTCCATCGAAGTTCCAAGTACCCACGTGCTGGAAGCCCCGACCTTCTAAGAAACGTATTTGCTTAGGTGTGGTCAAGCCTTCTGCTTTTCGCTTTTTTAATCGATCAAGTAATAATGAAGCTTTGCCGGCGTTGTCTATTTCATCGGGCATAATACCGAATTTTTCAAGTGCTTGCAGTTGGTTATTTGTAGGAGGAGACATTTCAAAACCGAAGCTCGGAACATAGCTTGATAAGTCCTCCGCTTGAATACTCATTTCAAATTGCAGCGGATCCACAAGCTTGCGTTTTCGTTTCTTCATTTCAGCCAGCTGTTTGGCCAATGCTTCCTCACGCTGGGCAATGACATCCTCCGAAGCCTTCACCTCTGCCTCTTCCAAATCAAGGGGCATTCCAGCTTCTTCAATGTTCTCAGTCATCTTTTTGGCCACTTCTTCGGTTTCAGCGATTAAGTGGGCCGGGTGGCATAGCTCATGGCGCTCTGTATGCCATAGAAAATCGATAAGCAACAGGTTTTCCTTTCCAGGAAATAGGCGGGTGCCTCGGCCAACCATTTGGCTGTATAGGCTCCGCACTTTAGTGGGCCGCAACACAATGACACAATCCACACTCGGACAGTCCCAGCCCTCAGTGAGCAGCATAGAGTTACACAAAACATTGTATTTATCATTGTCAAAATCTTCTAAGATTTCCGCACGATCAGGACTATTTCCGTTTACTTCTGCAGCTCTAAAACCTTTACGGTTCAAAATATCGGTGAACTTTTGGCTTGTCTTCACCAGTGGAAGAAATACCACTGTTTTGCGATCTTTGCAGTATTCCAGCATTTCATCTGCGATACTTTCCAGGTACGGATCCAGGGCTGTGCCCAAATCTTTGGTTTTGAAGTCTCCAGCCTGTTGGCCAACTCCTGACAGGTCCAATTTAAGCGGCACAGTTACCGCTTTGATCGGTGACAGATAACCTTCTTTGATTGCCTGGACTAATGAATATTCATAGGCTAGTGATTCAAAATAGCTGCCTAAATTTCGCATGTCGCCCCTGTCTGGCGTAGCAGTTACGCCCAGCACGTTAGCAGATTCAAAATGCTTCAATACACGCTGGTAGCCATCCGATATGCAATGGTGGGCTTCATCAACTACAATGAAATCAAAATAATCTGGTGGGAACATACTCAGGCGCTTTTCTCGTTGCATCGTTTGAACGGATCCAACTACTACACGGAAAAAACTGCCTATACTGGTTTGTTCTGCCTTTTCGGTGGCTGTCTTTAATCCGGTGGCTTTCTCCAGCTTGTCTGAAGCCTGGTCAAGTAATTCACCACGATGGGCTAATACCAGACCCCTTTCACCTAAGCGCACACGGTCCTCAATGATCTTACTGAAAACAATCGTTTTTCCACAGCCTGTGGGTAACACTAACAACGTTCTTTTCTTTCCCTCATTCCATTCATTTTGAACGGCCGTTTTTGATTCGTCTTGGTATGGTCTAAGTTTCAACTGTTTGCCTCCTTAATCCTCCATCTTTCCTGCTATTTCTTGCAGTTCCGTGATCAATTCAAGGGCTTGTGCTTTGGTCAAATAGGTATGCTCAACATATACCCCCGAATTTTCATACATTTCAATTTTTATGTGGCCAGTGTTGACCGTTTCAATACTGATCACATCCCCATATTCACATTTGATGGTCATTTAATCCCTACTTTCTTCATTCAAGAAAAGGCGGTAAAACCGCCCTTCCATAGATTTAAAACGCTCCAGGAGTGAAGCCATTATTTTGCTGTGGTGGTTGTTGGTTAAAATTCTGTTGTGGTGGCTGGTTGAAATTTTGTTGCTGCGGTGCCACTGTTGCTGTTGATTTAACGAACTCTTTTACACGATTATTTTTTCTTTCTTCCCCTTGGCTTGTATACGTGTTAACCTCAAGCTTCACCTGGCCATTGCTACCGATAACAGTATTCCAGTTTGGATTAAACGACTGACCAATAACTGGATTTTGGCCAATAGAAGAAAAGAACTCTGTCAATTTCCATTGGAATTTTTTCATCATGTAAAGTCGCTCTTTGATTACTGTTTTTCCTTCTACTGCATTTACTTCTAAAGAAAGCTCAGTATACGGGGCACCATTTGGGATTTTGTCACTCTTTCCGTCATAGAATTTCTTTTCCATATTCACAACAGTAAATTGGTACTCTCCAGCCGGCAAAAGAGTGAAACTATTTTCTTCGGCTATAAAACCGCCATTCCAATCTAAAAATTCATTTTCGTTATTCATAAAAAGATCCTCCTAAAATTTTCTAATTTTTGTATTCAATAAATCCATGGCCTTGCCCCAGTTACTTGCTAAGTAGCCCCAAAGATCGGCCGGGATATTATCCAGTGGTGTATCGGCTGGCATGAAGCCGCCTTGATAAATAACTTGCATGATCTCGTCAATTGTTACCTGGTTAGCAGTCATCAGATCGGCAACAGCTGCCGGGATGCTTTCATGAAACGGCTGTGGCCCTCTTTCTGGTGACAAATCTGGCGCATTTTCTACAGGCATGTTCTGAGCTGCAGCAGTCACATCGAATTGCGAATCCGGTGCTGCTGTAGGTTGTTGAATAGTCATTTGAGCAAATGCCTGAGCGATCTGTGTATAGTCAAATGGTAGTTCCTCAGCTAACCCCCAGCGGTTTTTAGCATCCCAGGCTGGCCGGTGGGTTGTATACATCATCCGTTGGCCACCAGTTGCCTTTTTGCTGTCTGTTTTGCTGTCTGTGATAATCGTTGTCTTATAGTTGGCGAACAATACCGCATCGGCCCATTCTTTGACGATCGGCGCTGTTTTCTTCTCCAACTTCAACTCATACCGATCATAGGCACCCATTTCGTCAGGCTCTTCTTTTTTCCGCAGCATTGCATGAGCAGTGATCACAACATTTATTCCACTGTCTACAACGTCACTGAGTAAGTTCAGTAAGCCCCCCATTTCTTTTGCCAGGGCAACGAATTTCTTGCCGTAACCCTCCGCATCAATAGCGGTCCATCCTGCATTTGAATCGATTAAATGGCGCTTGCAGATTTCTTCGGCCCAATCGATTGTGTCAATAACTAAAGTCTGACAAGGCTTATTGGCTTTGACGTATGAAACTTGTTGCATAAGCATGGTCCATGAAGTTGGTTTGTCAAACCGTTTCACATCCATATGCAGTGTTGAATCCTCCGTATCAATAAACAACGGATCCGGAAACTGACTTGCGAATGTTGATTTTCCGATACCTTCCACGCCGTATAACACGACCTTTTGTGCTTTGGCCACTTTACCGCTTGTAATATTCATTAAAATGCTCCTTTCCCATTCCATCCTTGCTGCTGATCTATTGGCTTGAATGTGCCATCAGCTACCTTTTCATCAAATGTTCTTTCGTCTCCATCAAAAGCTTGCATCGGCATATTTTCAGCATCTTTCACATAGCCATCCTCGATCACAATGCTGCATTCATCACCAGTGCTGACCCGTGTGGCTATTGCCTGCAGTCCTTCCTGTTCTAACCACTGCCCGAACTCGTTGAGTGTCAGCATATCCATTTGCTCCAACTTATCCAGAAGAATAAAGCCACAGGAAGGCTTCAATTTTCTTACAATCGCCGTTGAGACTTTCAGCTGGTCCGATCCGCTCATGTTGTCCCATTGCTGGCCATTATAGATCAACTCTCCTTCACTGACAGATAAGCCAGGCAGCGGCAAATCAGCCTTATTCAGCAAGTCTGTTTTCTGTTGTCTTAAATCGTCAATCTGACTTGTTAAGGTCTGATACTGTTCACGATATGCTGCAGCATCTTCCTCTGCTTTGTCCTTATCAAAGTTTGCTCTAACTTTCCGATTGATTTCATCGATCTCAGCAATATTTTTTTCAAGTTCTGCTGTTGATTCATCCTGGATATCCGCCGCAGTTTTTTGTGCTGCTTCCAAATCAAGCAAAGTTAAATTGTGATCATTTTCAAGAATGAAAAGCTGCTGCTTCAGACTTTCAATCTGTTGTTTCTCATTCTCGACCTTCTGAATGATCTGAGATAGCTGCTGCCGTTTCTGTTGATTTTCTCCATTACGTGCTAAAATTTGCTGTTGCTGCTGAATCAATTCAGATACAGAAACAAGCTCTTTTGGTGCATCAGGAAAATAGTCCTGTTCTTTAGCAAACTTATCTTTCTGGTCAGCAATTTGACCAATCGCATGACGCTGATTGTAAAGTTGTTGCTCTTCATATTCGATCTTAGCCAGCTGTTCACCTACCCCGATGATTTGCAGCAGCGTTTGTGCTTTCTCTTTCCCGGTTGATTCCATGAACTTGGGCAGATCAATGGCAAGCTCTTCCACGAAGCTATTTAGAAGCTGCTGGCCACCTTTGTTGCCCTCTGGATCAATAACCTTCAAATCACTGTTCTTGCCTTTACGCTCCACAATGAGGCCATTGCTCATTACGATATGCAAATGTGGTGGAACTGCTGAACCCTCTCTGCTTGCCTGAGTTGGCCGATATTTATTGCCACCTAATGCCCAAGCAATTGCATCCAGAACGCTGGTTTTACCTTGGTTGTTGTTCCCGCCGACAATCGTTAGGCCATTGGCTGACGGTTCAATTTTGACCGCCTTCACACGTTTCACGTTTTCGATCTCAAGTTTGTTGATTTTAATTGAAGTCATGTTTTCCCTCCTAATATGTTTGTTTACATTCAACTAATTCTGCCTGGCCATCGTTTATTGCCTGAATAACCTTGTTTTCTGATCGTTCACCATTAAATGCTTGAAATCCATCCCAGCCGATACGGGCACGATCAAGAATAAATTTCACACGTTCCATATCATTCTTAAAATCCTTATCTTTCCAAACATCTACACGGCCATTCACAGAAAGCTTTCCACCATCGTTGTACAAAATTTTTATCCGGTATCTGTTTATTCTTTTTCCCAGGGTTTTTCACTCCTTCAAAATATGCTATAATGTCTTTACTATTATTTATTTACTGGCTTGTATCGTTTGCTGACGGTACAGGCTCTTTTTTTATCCGTTTAGTATAATTATTAGTTTTTAGTCCAAGTAAGCTAGCTTTTGTCATAACCGCTTTGACGGGACGTTCTAAAGCAAAACTCATTTCCTCAGGACCGATGGTTGAGTACCATTCCTTAAGGTAATCCAGATCCTCTTTTGTCCATGGTTCGCCTTTTTTAGGATGCAATTCTGGACAATAGTCCATTCGGCCGAAACGATCATAAGTTACTATCATTCGATTGCCTCCTTTTTAACAGCTAACAACTCACCTTCCATTGAGAAAAAATTGATCGTTTTTTCATTACCAGCGACAACTACTGTCATAATCATTTGAACAACTTTTGACTGTGTTTCTACTTTTACATTCGTTTGAGCTACCTTTTCCGGCACTGGCTTTTCCTCCTTTTTATATTGAGCAAACCTAGCATCATTGAATTTGTTCATGGCTTCCTTAGACTTCACGCTAGTTTTAGTCCTGTCAGCATTTACATTTATTCGCCCTTCTCTTCTAAGTCTCGCGACTTTTGTTTGAACTTGAGTAACTCGCTTATTGACTAGTTGAGCTAACGCAGGATAATTCGAGACATAGCCGTTTTCGTCAAATTGAATGTTAGCTATAATCGCTTCAATTTCCTGAGTAGTCCAAACTTTTTTTGAGTAATATTTCAATGTTCCATTATTTCTAAGGCGAGTTATCCTTCCAGTGATAGATTTTTTTATTTCTTCCCAAGGCCACACCTATTTCTTCAGATCCAGCACCCTGCTTAAACATTGAAATCAAACGTTTATCTTCCCGTTTTGTAAATGGGCGATTTTTCGCATCAAAAGCTTTCGATCTATCAATAGAAGGGAGATCTCCATCCACTTGCATCTTGTAAATTTTTGATTTAGTTGACGGGACTGAACGAGCTAACTTTTCAGCCATTTGTTCAATGTTCAGTACTTGATTCGTTTCGGCCAGTAGTGCATTATTTTTGATATACTGAATTTCCTTTGTCGTCCATACCTTTGCCATCATGTCATCACTCCCATTGACTTACATACTCATTTCCGATGACTTCCATTTCCCATTCAGTCAATTGATAACAACAAGATTCATCTTCAAGCGCCGCAACTAAATTTCCATTAATATCTTCCAATATTATTACGTTCTGCTTTCCAAACCGACCATAAAGAATACACCTATCACTATCGAACATTTCTACTCCATTTATATCTTCTACTCCCGACCCTCTTAGTAGCACAGTATCCGAAAAAAGTATTTCTATCAGTCCGCCACTCAAATCTACTGTCTCATTCAAATAATCGATACAGAGAACATCACGTATTGTATTGCTGTCCTCGTGATATGCTTTAAAACTAGGGAACTTACTCATTTTTCTACCTCCTTCCTATAAAATCGGCAAAATTGATAATTCTGATTGCTATTGAATCTTTGAACCTTCGCCATTTCGTTCTCACGTTTTCCTCTGGAATACTTAGACATTCGCCTATAAACCACCCGGCAATCAATGGGTACGCAGTCAAAATGAAGGCCTCCCAAGTTTTAAAGAAAAATGCCGATACAAATACCATTGCTAAAATAGATAAAGCTAGTGTGATCCTTGTTGTGTACTTCATGAAATTTTCTCCTTTCTGGCTTTCAGTCTGTTGTCAGATCGCCATTGCAGATACTGTTCAAATTTCCCATAATGGATAAGACAAATTTTGTGTGAAGGGTTCAAAATCGTATGCTTTACTGGGTAATTGTCCCGGCAATCTGCAATATAATCATTCAATGTTCCTGCCTTCAATCCATCAATTTTTTTCAGCACAACTTCCTTTGTCATGTAATCTGTTTCCTCTTTGTCCAGATCCTTACGAATAATTTCAAGGATCCGGTCACAGTTCGATTTGGTCGGCATATAATTTACTCCTCTCTTAAATTAAATTTTGTTCTCTGAATAACAGTTGGTTTTCATCTGTATATTCAACAACTTTGTACCCATCTACTTCTATGATTTTCCCTTCATGCAAATTAATATCTGCAATCAACAAATCGTCTTCTGTTGTTACTAGATAACCTTTAACGTTTGATTCCACTTGTTTCCTCCTCTTTTACCACTCAGACCATATCGTTTCTTTATGAACATCCAGATACACATGAAAAATTTGGGTTAATTGCTCATGGTTTAGATGTCTGCGGCACAAATCGTTAATTGCGTAATCGCCTGTTGCACAAATAATCACTGAATTGATTGTGACAAATGGGTTGTTGACTGAGCTGTTCATATAATCTAATACAATGAGTTGATTCTTCGATAGTTTTTCTTTCATTTGCTTCCTCCATTCAAACCCATTATATGAATTAAATTCATATAAAAGGCAAAAAAAATTAACTGGCATCCTTCTCTTTAACACCTAATAAATCGTCAATAGAAATATTAAAATAAAGCGCAATTTTAATCAGATTCTTTGAGTTCATACTCAAAGGGTTCTTCTCCCAGCGGCTAATGTTAGCTTGGTCAGTTCCTAGTTCTTTAGCTAACTCCGCTTGCGTCATTTTATTTCTCCTTGCTCTTAATTCAGCAATCCCTATCATATCGCTTCTCTCCTTTCGTTAACTTGTTATCAATATAGCATGAATTAAATTCATATGCAAGTATTTATATGAATTATTTTCATATAAACCTAAAAAATACATTATTTTCATATTCTATATTGATTTTAATTCATATAAATGTATAATGAACTTAGAAATGAGGTGTTAGAATGAAAGAGGAACATGGGACAATTTTCGCTAGCCGTTTAAAAGAGAAAAGAGAGAGTAAAGGCTTAACCCAAACAGAACTCGCTTCTATACTAGGCTACAAGAACTATACTACTATTTCGAAATGGGAGAGTGGAGATAGTCTTCCCCGGGGGCGCGAGTTGAAAATACTAGCAGAATTTTTCAATATTTCATCAGACTACTTACTGGGAATTGAAAAAGAAATTAAATCCTCTTCTATAGAAACCATCTATAATAAATTAGAACCGCCTCGGCAAAAGGTAGTGCTTGATACTGCCGAACAACAACTAGAAGAACAGCACGAGAAACAAAACAATGTGGTCAATTTAAAAGACGATCTGTACGAAGGTTCTATAGTGAAAAACGGAGTGGATACCATGGCAGCACGCTTTGCCGATCCTACAAAAGGGCTTCCGGAGGGCGTAACTATAGAAGAATTGAAAGCCTTTTTGGAAGCAGAAGCGAAACGCCAAGGTTTTGAAAATCGGCCAGATTGAATTATTTCTTATTTCCTAACACTTGTGATTTAATGAAGAATAGGAAAGTTGGTGTGTGTTTTGTGGATAAATACGAAGAACTATTTTTAAAGATATCTGACGAAGTGCCTATAGTTGAAACAAGCCTGACTGGTTATAATCTATATGGTTTTTACTACAACAACATCATTTATATAGAAGAAACGCTCTCACTTGTAGATAAATACGAAACTCTTTTAGAGGAGTACGGACATTATAGAACGTCTAGCGGCGTCATACTAGATTTGAAAGAACGAGCTAACAGACAGCAAGAATCTTTGGCGTTTAGCCATTCGCTAGGAACGCGGGTGACGATCGAGGATTTTCTTGAGTGCTATGAAAAAGGCATGAAATACTATTGGGAAGTGGCTGAATACTTAGGCCTATCCTCGGAATTTTTGTACAATCTTGTGCAAGAAGTAAAACGGCGGCACGGGTTGATTATCGAATACAAGAACTATGTAATCAAGTTCATTACTGAGTCAGCATTACTCGTTACACAAAAATAAGCCAGTCAGCGCGACGAGCACCGACTAGCTTAATGACCTCATTTTCATGAGATATGGAATAAATATATTATATCATAGAAATGAGGAGTTTTAAGAGTGAGAACAGTATTTAGTTTAATTTTTGTAGTTGGTGCTATCGGAGTGTGGTATTTCTGGAAAAAACAACCTAATAAAAAATTTCTATTATATTCCGCGGTAGTGTCGCTGTTTTCAATTTTGGTAGTATCATTACTGGGACCAAGCGAAGAAACACTTACTAGGCAGAAAGAAACCGAAACAAAAATCAGTTCTATACAAAAAGAAAACGAAGAAAACAGAGAAAATCGAGCAAAAGAACAAGCTGAGAAAAAAGAAGCTGACGAAAAGAAAGCGGCTGAGGAAAAAGAAAAAGAAGATGCTGAACAAGCTGCAAAAAAAGAAGAAGATGCAGAATCTAGCGAAGATATAAAAGCGGAATTAGCTCTTATCATGTTTAGAGATAGTTTCGAGGGTACTGCCACTGTTGACTATAAAGCAGAAAATAAACTATTTACTGTCACCTCAACTCAAGCAGATTTTACAGCTTCTTTGGTCGGTTTGCAGTACGGAGTTGTACCAGCGGACACTTGGAATGAACTTGTAGATAATTTTATTTCTATGTCTGAATCACTTTCGACTAGCGTTGGCAAAGGTTATACCATATCTTTGGTAAATCCTGAAAATACCGATAACACTCTTTTGATGGTAGTAGATGGAATAGTAACTTATAATTTTATGAACTAAAAAAACACATCCCCGACTCGACCAAAAGCAAGGATGTGCTGAACGAAAATAAAACCTAAATAGGCTTATTTACTATGCCTATTTTAACACAAATAGGAGTGTATGAACAATGTGGATGGAAAAAACTTCCGACGGTAAATTTAAGTATCGGGAACGGTATACTGATCCTTACACAGAAAAATACCGTACTGTATCAGTTACGCTTTTGAGTAATTCAAGACAGGCTCAGAATAAAGCCCAACGGTACTTGAATGAGGAAATAGCCAAACGGCTATCTATTAAAATAGAAGGATCGGACACTTTTAAAAACGTCCTTGAAGAATGGCTGGAAAAATACAAACATACCGTCAAAGAAACAACCTACTGGCGCAACGAATGGAATGTGAAGCTCATTCGCAGATTCCTGAAAGATGATATAATTGTGAAAAATATTGATACCCCATTGATCCAACAGGGATTAGATAAACTATACTATGAAGATAATTATTCACTTTCCACTGTGAAAAATTGTAAATCGCTTATCAGAATTATTCTTGAGCATGCACGAAAGAAAAACTTGATCGAACACAATCCGGTCAATGACGTAACCATTCATCAAAAGGCAATGAAGTATGAGGACTTAGAAAAAATTGAAAGCAAGTATTTGGAAAGGGACGAACTGAAAAAAATTCTCTTTATTCAGCGTAACTTATTTAAAAGTAAAAGATTTGCAGATTTAGCTGAGTTCATGGCACTCACTGGCGTACGTTTTGGCGAAGCTATTGCCTTAGATTATTCATGTTTGAATGGTAATATATTGAATATTGATGGAACACTGGACTATACAACAAGGGGAACCCCTGAGCTGCACAAAACGTTGCCAAAGACTGCTGCAGCTATCAGAAAAGTAGAATTAAATCAACGTGCTGCAGATATATTGAATGATTGCAAGCTGGAAAACAAACTGAATGCTTCCAAGCGCTTCACTGATAAAGGTTTCTTTTTCTCGAGCCTTCTTGGGAATCCCATAGCTATATGTAATTTTAACGATTCCTTAAAACGAGCAGCACGACACGCCGGAGTAAATAAAAATTTGTCTTCCCACATTCTCCGACACACTCATATCTCAATGCTGGCAGAAAAGAGAATACCTATAAAAGCCATCATGGAACGGGTAGGCCACACCGATGCAGAAATAACAACAAAAATTTATACCCACGTTACCGATGAAATGAAAAGAGACATAATAGAAGCCCTCGAAGAAATCGAGCTTTAATTGCTCCTTTTGTGCCCCTTTTCATATCATCGAATTGGTGAACATAGCATAAACCCTTATCAAATAAGGATTCATACATATTTTATTTATGATAAGGCTCACCTTTCTGTATCCGAAATGCCCGGTAGATCTGTTCCACCAGGATCAGCCGCATCAGCTGGTGTGGATAGGTCATTTTGCCGAAGGAGATTTTTTGATTGCTTCTATTTAATACCTTTTCGCTGAGTCCGAGCGAGCCGCCAATCACGAAGGCGAGATTGCTTTTACCGGAGATGCCCAACTGTTCGATATCTCCGGCAAATTCTTCACTGCTTGGCTGTTTGCCGTTGATTGCCAAGGCAAACAAATAATCGGCATCCGACAGCTTCGCCATGATGCGTTCACCTTCTTTGTTTTTGACCTGAAGCATTTCAGCCTCACTGAGTTTTTCTGGTGCTTTTTCATCAGGGACTTCTATAATTTCCACTTTACTGTAGCTTTGCAGTCTTTTCAGGTATTCATTGATACCCTGAACCAGATATTTTTCTTTTAATTTTCCCACAGTGATAATCTTAATTTTCATTTATCCACATCTTTTCTTTTTTTCTATTATAGCCTGTCTAAAACCAGTGATGATGTCCGTGCTCTCCATAATTTTAGTATAATTCAGTAAAAACAACAGTTTTTCTTCCCAGCCCAACCTTCTTGTAGATACGCTCCCTTATATTTTTGACTCTTTTGCCACCGACATTCTCAGACACATCTAATCTTTTCCACCAATTTTATCATGTTGTGGATAGGGTTTCCACAGTATTTCCACATAGTTATACACATATTCACAGACTTATCCACAGGTTCAGTCTCTTTTTATGGTTATTCTGACTGAATTTTAAATACAAACAAATATTCCCCTGTCAGGTTATACACATTATCCACAAACCTGTGGATAACTCATGTCGGTTTTTTCCACACAATTCTTCTTTATTTTTTCATAAATTGACTTTACGTTTTCTCATTTAGATGAATTTTTACCTAAGTTTTTCATAGAAAGTTCAAAGCTGTGTTATAGACTAAATGTGTTGAAGAAAGTTATACTATGAATAAAGAAAATGAAATGTACGCAGGAGGATTTATAATGGATAGAAAAGATGTTACACCTAATAAAAATGGTTTATTAAAAAAATTCGGTATTGGTATTGCCGGCGGGGTGATTGGCGGTTCACTTGCTTTTGGTGGTCTATATGCAGTGAACGGAAATAATTTAAATAATTTACCCAGCTCTTCTGAGCAGTTAACCCCACAGGATAACAGTGGTGATACAACCGTCAGCAATGTCAGCGTGAATGTCAACAGTGATATCACGGAGGCTGTGGAAAAAGTACAGAATGCAGTAGTTTCTGTAGTTAATATGCAGCGCGTCAGCCAAAATTCAAACGGCATGTATGGTGGGTTGTTTGATGACCGAACACAAAGTGACTCTGAGTCTTCTGATAGTTCCGATGCAGATCTGGAAGCTGCCAGTGAAGGTAGTGGAGTGGTTTACAAGAAAGATGGAGACACAGCTTACATCGTGACTAACAACCACGTGGTCAGCGGTGCCCAAGCTTTGGAAATTGTTCTTCATGATGGAACAAAAGTACAGGGTGAACTGGTAGGAACTGATTCTTACACAGACTTGGCTGTTATCAAAATTTCTTCTGATAAAGTGGATGCTGTAGCTGAATTCGGGGATTCTGATAACTTGAAGATCGGTGAACCAGCCATTGCCATTGGTTCTCCTCTGGGTTCTGATTATGCGAACTCTGTAACACAGGGCATTGTTTCTTCTCTGAATAGAAATATCACAAATACAAATGATGATGGCGATCCGATCAACATTAATGCGATTCAAACAGATGCAGCAATTAATCCTGGAAACTCCGGTGGTCCTCTAGTGAATATTGAAGGACAGGTAATCGGTATCAATTCTGTTAAAATTGTTCAATCCAGTGACTCTGTCAGCGTAGAAGGAATGGGCTTCGCTATTCCAAGTAATGATGCAGTCAGCATTATTAATCAGCTGGAAAAAGACGGTAAAGTAACTCGTCCGGCTTTAGGTGTAACAATGATTGATATGGCAAACATCTCTGCTCAGCAAAGAGAACAAATTCTTAACACACCAGAAGATTTAACAACCGGCGTCGTACTTCGCAGCATCCAGTCCGCTACACCTGCAGAAAAAGCAGGTCTTGAAAAATATGACGTTATCACTAAGATTGATGGCGAAGATGTTGAAACATCAACAGACGTTCAAAGTGCTCTTTACAAGAAAAAAGTTGGTGACTCTATTGAGGTAACCTTCTACCGCGGTTCAAAAGAACAGACAGTAACAGTTGAACTGACGATTGATCAGGAAGCATTAAACAACACCCAAGAATAGACATAGAACAAACCTCTGGAACGTTTCATTCGTTCCGGAGGCTTTTTTGTATATCCAGAGCTTCAGCCAAACTTCTTATTATCACCCAGTATCATTCATCCTTCTCAATTTGGAAGTATTTTTACTCCACCCAGACTATAATAAACAATTTAGTGCCTGTGACATAAGTATGTCTGAAATCCCTAAAACCAAATAAATAGTGTTCCAGTCTTTGTGTGATCCGAGCATTTGTAAGAAGCGTAGGAGCACATTCTTACTTGCCCTTCAGACATGTGACGAGCATTCGAAGAAGCGTAGGAGCAAGTTCATATATGCCTCCCAGACATGCGACGAGCATTCGTAGAAACCGTAGGAGCAAGTTCATACATGCCTCCCAGACATGCGACGAGCATTCGTAGAAGCGTAGGAGCAAGTTCATACATGCCTCCAGACATGCGACGAGCATTCGTAGAAGCGTAGGAACAAGTTCATACATGCCCCCAGACATGCGACGAGCATTCGTAGAAGCGTAGGAGCAAGTTCATATATGCCTCCCAGACATGCGACGAGCATTCGTAGAAGCGTAGGAGCAAGTTCATACATGCCTCCCAGACATGCGACGAGCATTCGTAGAAGCGTAGGAGCAAGTTCATACATGCCTCCCAGACATGCGAC
>NZ_JADOEP010000005.1:0-132193 GCF_016745275.1 Enterococcus sp. BWB1-3 | reverse complement strand
AGAAGCGTAGGAGCAAGTTCATACATGCCTCCCAGACATGCGACGAGCATTCGTAGAAGCGTAGGAGCAAGTTCATACATGCCTCCCAGACATGCGACGAGCATTCGTAGAAGCGTAGGAGCAAAGCCCCTCCATGCTTCGAGGATCGGAACGAAGTCCTCTAATTCTTAGTGGCTTTACCATTTAGAAATTGATGAGATCGAAACGAATTGTAGTGTAGTGAGAACCGTAGACACAGAAAAACGGCTACAGCGTAATGGTTTGTCTCGAGAATCGTTAGACTCATAGAGACAGTAGTTCTGGAAATAAATCACTACGATTGACTTGTCAGAGTAGATGATGCATGATGCCTACTTGGTTCTTGAGACAGAACACTTCTGTCATAACCTCTTTGCAGTTCCTCGCACTTGCTACAATAATCAGTTTTGCAGCTGTGATGGTATGATCCTCGAGACTGTAGTCTCCAGTAAGAAAGCCTTGGTACACACACCCGAGGTCTTTTGTCTGGATTCAGATTTTTTCTTCAGTTCTTTTTACTGAATGATTTCTTCTCTATCCCTTGCTATTACTGAGTTTGTTAACCCCCAATTTTATAATCCCTTTAATGTCAAAAAAAGACTCAGTCTAGAAGCTGATTTACTCGTCTTTCTATCAGATGCTGTCATACAGCTTCTAACCGAAAAAGTCCAATCACCGCGACTGCGTCCTTTTCTTTTTATCTTTATTTTGCTTGCATTTTAATCTTTCTTATCCGCCAATCGGAAAAGCTTCTCCCACTACCGCATCGAACGGCAGCTCCAGAATACCTTTTTTCTGTGGTGCATCAGGAATATTCAGCTCTCTGGCAGAACAGATCATTCCCCAGCTTTCTTCTCCGCGAAGCTTACCGGGCCAGATCATCATTCCGTCAGGCATCATCGCACCGGGCTTAGCTACCACTACTTTTTGACCGGCTTTAATATTTGGTGCACCACAGACAATTTGAAGGATTTCTCCATTGTCCACTTCTGTTTTTGTAATAGATAAGTGATCAGAATCTGGATGCTTTTTACAGGATTTTACAAAGCCTACCACAATTTTTGGTTTTGTATCTGCAGCCAGAGTTTCTATAAAACCATTGACAGCCAATTCTTTGTTTAAACGATTAATTTGTTCTTCCGTTAATTCTACTTGTCCATTCCCTTTGATCTCACCAAGAATGGTTGATGCCTTAAAAATATTCCACGCAACCACCTCACCCTTGTCAACAGTGACTTTGGCTACATTGCCTTTGCGCTCCACGTAGTTTTCTTTTGCTTGATCATCCGCAACAATAATCAGCAGCACATCACCTACATGCTCTTTATTATATGAAAAAATCATTTATCTTCCTCCTCCACTCTGTTCCTGTACTATCTTAACAAAAAAGCCGGTATCTGCCTATCTTTTCTTACAGCTCTCCACTACGGTCGGCAGTCCCTCAAAAAAACCGGAAAAACCTTTTCAGTCTTCACCGGTTTCGTTTTATTTGTTGTATCGTTTCTGCTGTTTGTCAGCTTTTATCTGAGGTCTTTTATTTGGAACTTTCCAATCCATTTAAGAAGTCTGCAATTTCCTGTTTGGTTTTGCGGTCTTTATTGACCAGTCTTCCCAACTCCTTACCGTTATCCACAACGACAAAGCTTGGAATCCCAAAGATATTCCATTGAGCGGCAACATCGATAAATTCATCCCGATCCACCTGAATAAACTGATAATCAGAGAATTCTTCTTCAATTTCAGGAAGTGCAGGCTTTATAAAACGGCAGTCTCCACACCAGTCTGCAGTAAAAAAGAAGACATTCTTGCCATTTTCCACATAACCGGCTAATTCTTCCAGATTTTTAGGTATAATCACAGCTTTCGCCTACTTTCCATAAATAATTGTATTGACTGTTGTACGGTCCAGTCCTTTTAGAACCTGAATCAGCATCTCTCTTGCCGCTTCAAAATCTTTGATGCTGAACATGGTTTGATGTGTATGAATGTAACGTCCGCAGACACCAATCACTGCACTTGGTACACCGTTATTTGTTGTATGCGCTGCACCAGCATCTGTTCCGCCTTTGGAAACAAAATACTGATAAGGAATGTTGTTTGTTTCCGCTGTATCCAGCAGATACTCACGTACACGCGGCAATGTAATCATTCCCGGATCAAAAATCCGCAGCAATGTACCTTCACCTAAATGACCATAGGTACCTTTTTTTGTTTTAATATCATCCGCTGCTGAACAATCCACCGCAAAAAACAATTCTGGTTTGAATTTATGAACAGAAGGTTTTGATCCGCGCAGACCAACTTCTTCCTGAACATTTGCTCCGGCAATCAGCGTATGTCCCAGAGTCTCATTCTGCAGCGCCTCTAATGCTTCCAGCACCAATGTACAGCCATAACGGTTGTCCCATGATTTTGCGATAATATTCTTACCGTTCGCTGTTTTGATGGTTTCCGTTTTAGGAACAATTGTATCACCTGGGCGAACGCCGTATTCTTCAGCTTCCTCTTTTGATTCAAAACCAGCATCAAACAGGACATCTGTTACTTCCAGTGTTTTCTGACCATTTGTTCCCCGCAGTAAATGCGGCGGAATAGACGAAGAAATACAAGGATAGTTGCCTTTCCCCGTTTTTAAAGTAAAACGCTGTGCGGAAACAACATAAGGATTCCAACCGCCCAGAGGGACTACTTCAAACAGTCCGTTGTCTTTAATCTGTGTCAGCATAAACCCGACTTCATCCATATGTGCAGCCACCATGACTCTTGGCGCATCCAACTCTTTTCCGCGCTTCAGACCGAAAATCCCCCCCAATCCATCATACTGAACCTCATCAACTAAAGGCGTGATATGCTTTTTCATATACGCACGAACATCTTCTTCTGCTCCGCTGGTCCCCTGTAATTCTGTTAATTCTTTAATACGCTGGAATGTTTTTTCTTCCATTTCAATCCCTGCCTTATCGTCGTTTTAAGCTCAGAAAAAAATACCTCCTCAGCACCGTCAAAATCAGAACGGATGTGGGATTCAAACACGCATTTTTTCCTGTCATTTTTACAATTCTTTCTAATTATAACGCAAAATAACGGCAATGCACATTTTTTCGGTTCTTTCTTTGGCGTACTCTGTGTTAGAATGGTATTATATAGGATAATAATATTTAACAATACTCTTAAATAAACGGAGGGTGTTCCTGATGGGTGAAGAAAACGAATTAAACTATTTTAGGAGCGGCTTGGCCTTGGGCGCCGGTTTGGGCGTTATCAGCGGTGTTCTGTCTGCTTTATGGTATCAAAAAAAACGAACGATTGATGCAGATTCTGTACTGGAGAATGTAAAGGCTGCGTTCTTAAAAGAAGGTCCTATTGAAGGCTCTTGGATTGAACTTGAAAAAAAACCATTAAGAAAATTTGCGATTCATTCCAAAACATATAACGGTGGAGTTTCTCGGGTTGAGGACGGTTCGTTGGTTCAGTATGCATTTGTCGCAGATGCACAGACTGGTACGGTAATTGAAGTCAATCGCTTATAAACATTGGAATACAGATGAAAGGCCATTCTCCGTGGGCCTTTCTTTTTTTATAGAATGAGACGGAGGAAGAACAAACACGAAAAAGTTGTTTATCAAAGAAAAGGTGTAGGGTAGTATACACTGCTCTGATTGAAATAAATGGACAGCCATTTATGTTCATCCTTAAGAGGTTGCTAGTATGCGAACTGACAATTCTGTGAATTTGGAAAACTTCATTACTATACTATATTTTAAGAGCTTGCTTCTACGCTTCTTCGAATGCTCGTCGCATGTGTAAGAGCTTGCTCCTACGCTTCTTCGAATGCTCGTCGCATGTCTTTTGGTCATACAAGACATGCTGTATGCGCAGCCTCGATAAATATTCCTTGAATAGAGGCTAGCTCATCTATGGGGTATTAGCAGAATAATATGCAACGCTCTGATGGGGATAAATTTGTCAGAATTTATTCCATATACAAAGAAATAGCTGTAGGCATACTGAGAATAAGACTGATTTTATGAAATAAATGTAAATGTACTCGATGAATTGCTGGAGCATACCATTATTTCTTTAGCTGTTGCCAGTGACTTCGTTAAACAACAGGCACAGACGGTGAACAATTCAGCAGGTGTCGGCTTACATTAAAATTGAAAACCATCAGCAGATTGGGCGAGGTACAATAAACCACCACACAGACAGAGGCTGCTTTTATCTGTTTGAGCTCATCGCAGCTTTTGCCTTTACTGATGGTTTAACTTTACTTATTTATTCTTCTGCCTGAAATCTTGCTTCCACCCGATAAATCGGCTGACCTTTAGCAGAGAATTTTTCTTCATACTCTGTCATGATATTGCCTTCATAAGAACTGCTATGGAGATCCAGCCAAACCTGTTCAATGGTCATGCCGTATTTTGAAAAACTGCTCAGCGAGTATTCAAACAATCCCTGATTATCCGTTTTAAAATGAATTTCGCCATTTGGTTTTAAGATTTTTTCATCAACCGCTAAAAATGGTCTTGATGTCAGTCGGCGTTTTTCATGACGCTTTTTCGGCCATGGATCGGAGAAGTTTAAATAAATCTGATCCACTTCATTTTCAGCAAAATACTGGGTCAGGACTTCACCATTCACATGAAGCAGCTGCAAATTCGGCAGTTCTTCTTCCAGTACTTTTTCCAGAGCGATTGAAAGCACACTGACCTGCATTTCAATACCAATATAATTAATCTCAGGGTTGGCTTTAGCCATACCTGCAACAAACTGTCCTTTCCCTGTGCCGATTTCAATGTGAATCGGATAGTCATTGCCAAATCGTTCGTGCCAACGTCCCTGCCACTTTTCAGGTTCATCTACCACATATTCCGGATGTGCAGCTAAAAGCTCTTCTGCTCCTGGTCTTTTTCTTACACGCATTTCAGGATTCCTCACTTACTATGATCTTTTATATTTTATAAATAATACATCTATTCAAAACATACAACAAGCCTGAGAATGGTGGATCTCTCAGGCTTATGTTCTTTCTAATTTATACGTTCTTTTCATTCACTTGTCAATGGTATTCTAATTACAGATACGTTCCACTTCAGCCACATATTCATTGTGCAGCTTCTGCGTGATTCCTCCCGGCTGTCCGCTGCCAACGACATGGTCTTCGATTTTAACAACAGGGACCACTTCAATCAGTGAACCAGAGATAAAGCATTCATCTGCTGAAAATAGTTCTTCTTTATCAAATGCTTCCTCTTTAAGCGGAATGCTTAGTTTTCCTGCAAGCTCTACCAGTTTCTTTTTCGTGATACCTGGTAAAATCAGATTACCATCTGGATGTGTATACATCGTGCCGTCTTTCACCATCCAGAAATTCGCTGCAGAAGCCTCAGTCACTTTACCGTCACGGATCTGAACCGCATCTTCAAACCCTCTGCTTCTTGCATGCTCCAGTGCCATTACATTACCAAGCAAGCTCAGTGATTTTATATCACAATGCAGCCAACGGGTATCCGGAACAATTCCAACACCGATTCCTTTTCGCTGCTTTTCTACAGGACGGTCATACGGAATAACATTCGCAGTCAGCACACCTGTCACATTTAACGGATCGGGCAGCACATGATTACGTGGAGAATCAATCCCTCTGGTAATTTGGAAGTAAAGCTTTCCTTCTGTAATTTCTTCTACAGCAACCAGCTCCTCCAGCTTTTGACTGAGTGTTTCTTTCGTGAACGGAAGGACCAGCTTAATCTTTTCGGCTCCCAGCCGCAAGCGTTCCAAATGTTCTTCCTTCATGTATAACTTCCCGTTATACACACGAATTACTTCATACAAACCATCACCATACTGATAGCCGCGGTCTTCCATATCAATTTTGACTTCTCCACGATCAACGATTTGATCATTCCATAAAACCTTCATTCATTATCCCTCCATTTTCTTCAAACGCTGCGGAACATAGAGCTTTGTAAATACAATTACTTCAACAACCAGTGCCGCCACAACCAACAGTGCTTCCGGCTTATTCGGCAATGCAATTAAGGTAAGAATACTGAAAATTGCGGCGGCCGTGAATAACAGAACCATCAGCAGAAAACTGACCGCCTGTTTCCTTTGAGTTGCGGGCGCTGGATACAACTGGGTCATCACCATGTAGTCAAACTGACTGTAAATCGGTATCATCTGGAAACCCATCAAATACAGAAATACGATAGCCGCACCTAATGACATAATGAAGTCATTGGAAAAGTAAAGAATCACACCGCCCAATCCCAAAAGACGAAGGAATAGTCCGCTATATTCAGAGCCTCTGAGAAAGCTGCGGGCATACAGATATAAATACGTATTTTTATTTTCTTTTTTAATCTTATTAAGAAGAGGATCAAATGCTTTTCTTCTTTTTACACTTCCTGTGATTTCTGGAACATCTGTAAATAAGTTGATAAACCGGTAAATCTGGTACATCCGGTTGTTTTCTTTTTTGATCATCTTTTCCCAGTCCAGAGAGATACCTGCTTTTAACTTTGGTAAAAAGTAACCTAACATTCCGCACAAGATAATCGCAACAATTAGTCCGGCCAAAGGCACCACATACAGACTGGCCGCTATCGCCGCTGCACTTCCCAACAGCCAAATCAGCTGCCACTGCTGACTTTTATTGCCCGGAATTTGGTAGAGATCAAACTCCTGCCATTTCAGATGAGTAAACTTCAACAGCAGCAGCATAAGCAGATAATAGATAAACGATACGAAGGTCTCCCTTGTAGTCACTACTACCAACGGCATTGTCATCCCGCTGATTAAAAAAATAGAGACAGCGGGAAGAATTGCTGAATAGCTCAATGCTCGTTTAAAATAGCCCGGCATCTCCGCTTCCTTCGGCAGAATAAATACTTTGTCTGCTTCCTGTGTCAAGGTTGCCAGCTTGCCGATAAAAAGAATGGCCAGCCAGATCAGAAGAACCAAAGGCCTGCCCCAGACAAATTCTTCAGGCAGATTTTTCAGAAGTTCCGAGTAATAAAAGCCCAGTCCTCCCAACAGAAAGACACAGACGATTACAAAATGATCATTAAACACATACTGCATATATTTCATCATTTTTTTCAAATGACGGGATAGACGCATACGATACAGTTCTGACATACTACCCCACCTTTTCTTCCTTAGTCAGTGCAAGGTAGATATCATCCAATGATGAGTCCGGCAGATTGAATTCTACTCGCAGTTCTTCCATCGAACCAACTGCTCTAATTTCACCTTCATGAAGCACAACGAAACGGTCACAGTATTTCTCCGCAGTAGCCAGAATATGTGTGGACATCAAAATGGCTGCTCCTTGATTCCGCATCTCATCCATCAATTCCAGCAACGCATGAATCGCCAATGGGTCCAGACCTAAAAATGGCTCATCGATAATATACAGACTTGGCTCAATTAAAAAGGCACAGAGCACCATCACTTTCTGCTTCATCCCTTTTGAAAAATGTGCCGGAAACCATTCCAGCTTATTTTCAAGGCGGAAGGTTTTCAACAGTACATCTGCTCTGCGAAATGCTTCCTCTACGGATATATCATACGCCATTGCCGTCACTTCAATATGCTCCTTCAACGTCAATTCTTCATATAAAGAAGGTGTTTCAGGAATATAGCCTATCTTCTTGCGATAGCTCTCCGGACTATGATTCAGTGTCTGGCCATCAATCAAAATCTTTCCCTTTTGAGGAGTCAGCAAACCAATAATATTCTTAATCGTCGTACTCTTGCCGGCACCATTTAACCCAATCAGTCCAACCATTTCTCCGGCTTTTACTTCAAAATTTATATCTTTCAAAACAGGAACATGACCGTAGCCCCCTGTTAAATGCTCAATTTTCAAGCTCATCTTATTGCCTCCAAATTTTTTAATGATTTTATTATAACACGAGGCAAAGATAAAATGGCTCTGAGAGGAATAATTTTAAACTATCTATTTCTATCCTTCCTTTTACATAGAAAGAAACTATTTTTTGACTATTTTTGCTTTGATCATTATCAAAACAGATCGATAAAAAGGTCTTTAAACCAACATACTACTCCAAACATAAGATTTCCCGAAAATTGAGCAAAAACCGATGCTGAATCCTTCTCACTTGGCTGAGTCCGACAAGAAGATAATTGAAAGACACCACTCTCTACAGACCTTAATCAGCTTATTATTTCAAAAAAATAAAATTTTCATTTATATCATGCAGACAATTGCGGAACTCTTACACATTTTCAGACAGATATGGTAAAGTAAAAGGAAAGTAAATGCTTATGAAAGAAGGTTTATCATGAAAGATTGTATCTTTTGTAAAATTGCCGATAAAGAAATTCCCAGTTATAAAATCTATGAAGATGACACAGTCTACGCTTTTTTGGATATCAGTCAGACAACAAAGGGGCATACGCTGTTAATCCCAAAAAAACACGTGACGGATATTTTTGAGTATGATGCTGATCTGGCGGCAGAAGTGTTTGCCCGCATTCCAAAAATCGCTCTGGCACTGGAAAAAGCTTTTCCGGAAATGGAAGGATTAAATATCGTAAACAATAATAAAGAGCTGGCTTATCAGTCTGTCTTCCATTCCCATGTCCATCTTATTCCCAGATATACCAAAGAGGACGGTTTCAGTATGCGTTTTGCTAATAATCAGGAAAATTATACACAGGAAGAACTGCAGGAAATTGCTGCAGCTGTTGAAAAGCAGGTGAATGTTTAAATGAAAGGATTTATCAAAGGATTATTATTCGGCTCTGTTGTAGGCGGAATCGGCGGACTGTTTATGGCCCCTCGTAGTGGAAAAGAAACCAAGCAGAAAATTATTGATGAAATCGATGACTGGAAGTATCTGCATGATGATTTCAACGAAAAACTGGCAACATTCAAAACAAACCTGGCTGATTTCCAGGAAACTGCTGAAACTGTGATTCCTCCATTTGTAAAAGGAATCAATAAAGATATTACGAATTTTAATTTTCAGGCGAAGCCTCGTCTGGAAAAAATTCAGGAGCAGCTGACTAAAATCCAGAATGAACTGCCGGAAATGCCTGAACTGGAGGAGAAAAAGGAACAAGAATAGCTGTTGCGGCTATAACCATGACTATCAGACTATTTCAATTGATATTGATGCCTGCAACGCAGCGACAGCTGCCCGGAGAGTCTCCGTACACTGAGGCTCTGAACGAAGTCCTTCATTCCTAATGGATATGTGTCCTATAGAAATTAATAGATCAAAATTCCCAGCAGTGAGAACCACAGTTGCAGAAAGTCGATGAAAATACTCTATTTCAATGCAGCCTTCCTATCGGGAAAAAACTGTCCCATCCTCTCTTACATGAAGCTTTTCCGAGGAAATTTCTCCTTTTTTTCTGCTTCCTTAATTAATTTTCAAATACTTCATTTAAATTGTGTCCTAAGTTTGAAAATTTATTGAAACTATCAAATCTATGTTTCTTTTCGAGCATGGATTGTGGTATAGTAGTAAACGTGAGAAATTCCTTTCTACATAAAAATGCAAAAATACGACTATTTAGGAGTGCTAAACGAATGAAGAAAAAATTAATTTTAGCTGCAGCGAGTGCCATGGCAGTATTTACATTAGCAGCTTGTTCAGGCGGTTCTGACAATATCGCAACAATGAAAGGTTCAACAATCACTGTTGAAGATTTCTATGACAGAATCAAAAATGAAAGCACAAGTCAGTCAACTGTAGCAAACATGATTATCTTCAAAGTTTTTGAAGACAAATATGGGGATAAAGTGACAGATAAAGAGATTGATGCTGAATTTAACAAAACAAAAGAAAGTGCTGAAGCACAAGGTTACAATTTTGATGACTACTTGTCGGAAGCAGGCTATACTACTAAATCTTACAAGGCATTGATCAAACAAGGGCTTGCATACCAAAAAGGGCTTGAGGCTAATGTTGATGTAACTGAAACTGACATCAAAACAGCATGGACGTCCTTCCATCCTGAAGTAGAAGCTCAAATCATTACAGTTGCTACTGAAGATGAAGCAAAAGAAATTAAAGCTGAATTGGATAAAGACGGTGACTTTACTAAGATTGCCAAAGAAAAATCTACAGATACAACTAAAGAAGATGGCGGGAAAGTAACCTTTGACTCTACTTCTACTACAATCCCTGCAGCTGTACAGGAGGCTGCTTACAAACTGAAAGACGGTGAAGTGAGTGAGCCAGTTTCTGCAACTGACAGTACTGGTTACCAAACTATCTACTACCTTGTGAAAATGACTAAAACATCTTCTAAAGGGAACGATCTTGAACCTTACAGAGAACAATTAGAAGAAATTGCCAAGGAAACACAAATGGCTGACCAAACATTTACTTCTAAAGTAATCAGTGATGAACTGACAGCTGCAAACGTGAAGATCAAAGATGATGCATTCAAGAATGTGTTGTCAGGCTACATGCAGACAGAAAGCTCAAGCACAGCAACTGAAGAGTCTTCAAGCTCTTCCTCTGAAAAATCTTCTGATTCTTCAGAAACAGAATCTTCATCAAGCACAACTGAATCTTCAAAATAATAACAATGATAGATAAAAAAAGTCAGCTGAGTATTCAGCTGGCTTTTTTTAGGGTTCTACATCAAATTGTATTGGTAAGATAAAAAAACTGAATAAAAGCGCAGAGCTAGGAATAAAAATCAGAGAACTCCTGGTTTTATTTTAAGTTCTTCTGTTTGGAGAAGAGAAACTTTGCCAATTACCCGGTCAGCGAAGCTTGCAGGCATTTAATGCTTTGCCTTGAGTTTGAGGTTGTGACAGAAGTGTTCTGTCACAACCTCAAAACCAACTGCACTTAACCATAGAAAACAGCTTAATTTTTTGAAGGACGCTCCTGTTTATTCTGCTTTAGTTTTTACCGCTTGAGCTCTCGGGCGTTTTTTTCTCTTTTTATGCTTTTTAGCTAGCTGCTTCTTCAATTTTCTATTCTTGTTAATCGTGATAATCACCACAACAGCCAATGCCAACAAAACAGCTATCAATGCCACTGTTGACCATGGAATTTCAAAGTCGGATTTTTGAACTGTAACATCCTGTTCATTCATATCTGCAGCTTCTTCTTTGGTCACTGTAAATTGAGGACTGCCTTCCCATTCACCCTGATCATTGCTTACTTTGATATCTACGGTATACTCGCCGCCTTCAAACTCTTCCCCATCAAACGGAATTCTGAAAGGAAACAAGGTATTGGGCGCAATACTCAGCTGTTCTTTTTTACCTGTCAAAACTTCTTTTCCATCCAGTAATACTGTGTAGTCGATGTTCACTTTTTTCACATAAGCTGCTGCTGTATTTTCAATTCCTACTTCAATGACATTTCGGTAATTCGCCTGATCAGCTTTTGCTCCGGTAATCGTCACCTCCGGTTGGACTTCCTGTCCATCTGAATGAATCAGCAAAGCTATCTCTCTTGAAAAGACATTTTTTACATTTCCTTCTGTTTTTTCATCAGACACCTCTTCGAAATAGATACCACCTGCCAAAACTCCAGAAAACTTTTCTTCAGGCATTTTGACCGTTAACGTAACATCCTTCGTCTGATTTGATTCCAGCTGAATATTTTCCTCGCTTAATGTAACGAGTTGTTCAATATCATAAGATGCGGATTTAGAGGTATCTTCATTAATTCCGGAATATTCAATCACTCCGCCGCTGTTGGTCACTGCTCGGTTAAACGAAGCTTTCAATGAAAGAGTTTTTTCACTTTTATTCACCAATGTTATCGCCAGTTTCTCTTCCTTTCCCGGATCAAGAGTCACATCGAAATAAGATAAGTTCTTATCAGACTGACTGTCTGGCACTTGAATACTTGCATCAAAGCTGTTCAACGATTCTCCATGAACCAGTGAGGGAAAAGCAACTAAGTTGAAAATATAAATAATAGCTATCGCTGCTGCAAAAATAATCGGTTGGTATGTACGGCGTTCTCTCTTCATATCATTCTCCTCCAGGCTGATAATACAAGTTCTTAAAAATTGGGGCAAAATTTACGTGTACAGATTTTGCCCCGATTTCGTTCATTTAGTTTTTAAACTGGTGTAGCTGATAATGTCCAAGTAAGTGTTGTTTGATAATTTGCTTCATTTTTATCTACATCTTTAGGAACAAACAATTCAAATTTAGTTAACGCCAAAGATGTTTCCCCTTCACCTTCACCAGGTGCTGCTGTTAAAACATCTGCTGTTGTTCCTAATTCTAAATCTAACGTACTGTTGGCAATTGTAGCACCTGTTGGGATAGAGCTCAGATTATTTGTAATTGCACCGGCATCAATAGAAAGTGCTGCACCTGTCAATTCGCTTGTGCCATCACTGAATTGATCTGTTTGTAGTACTTTTACTGACCAGCCTGAAGCTTCATCGCCACGGTTATCACTCACAGCAACCGCTCCGGTAGTCAATGCTGATGTTTGTACACCATCAACTGTTGCAACCCAAATTTCATCTTCAGTTGACTGAATTTTGTGTGAACCGAAGTTCAAGTTGGTTGGTAATGATGCAGCCGGATCGCCTGTTTCCGGATCAAAGATCAATTCCCCTGGTGCATAGTTTACTGTCGCATCTGTGGTTTTGTCCTCCGCAAAGCTTGTAGTACCAAAGCCTAAGCCAATTCCTAATAAAATCGCAGCAGATAATAAAATAGTTGTATGTTTTTTCATGTTTTTCTCCCCCTATATCCTTTTCAAATTATAAATAGCGATTAATACAAAGATTACTCCCACGACAACAAAAAGATAATTGACCGTGTCGTTGGTTTTTAGAAAATTCCCATCCGTACCTTCTTTGACAATTGGAGCAGACTGCCCGGAATTTTGAGGCTGCGTAGGAGCGCCTGAATTCTGAGTGTCAGTAGTACTGGTACTGCTGCTGTTTGTAGTGCTGCTCTCACTTGTAGAAGAGCTGTCGTCAGTGGAACTTTCAGATTGGGTAGAACTTTCTGTACTACTCTCCTCAAAGTAATGGATATTTCCATTTGTAACAGTTGCCTGAGCCTGTTGTGAGGAAAATAAGAAAGTCAGGGTGATGCTTCCCAAAATTAACAAGAAACAATTAATCTGCTTTAACAATTTCACCATTCCTCCTCACTAGGGACTCTCTGTTACAGTCCATACAAGTTTCGTGTTATATTGCCCGGTTTGCTTATCGGTATTCTTTGGAACAAACAATTCAAACTTTGGAATCTCAAGTTTAGCTGTTCCGGTTGTAGAAGTTCCAAAAACAGCCATAACTTCCTGCTGCGTATTATCAGACAGATCCATCGTTGTACCACTGATACTTCGTACATTGGCAGAGGAAAAATCTGATGTCAAAGTTCCGCCATAGATTTTAAGTTTGGCGGCTCCCAGCGCGGCAGCCTCGTTTGTCAACTGCCCAACACGCGTCACTTTGACCTGCCAGTTTTTGGCTGTCGATCGTGTATCTGTCACTTGAATTGTTCCCACCGTATCGGCTCCTCCGGCAGCCCCTCCCTGAGTTGCTGCAAAGGTCTCATCCAGCTTGGTCTGAATAGAATGAGTCCCGAAGTTTAATGAATCCGGCAGTAATGTTTGATCCAGCACAAATGTTTCTCCAGCAAAATAGATTGTTGAGACAGCATCAGCTGTACTCAGTAAATTGACATCGATCAGGTTGGATCTGATAACTGTTCCGGTAAATTCAGCATCCAAGTTACTGGTGATACTGCCCGGTCCTGAAACATTGGTAGGCATATTAATGGTCGTATTGCCTAATGCAGAGGCATCCGCTAACTGCTGGACTCCTGTACCTCCCAATGTGAGTAAAGGTTTTGCAGCGGCAATTGCTGATGTAACTGATAATTTTACCGGAGCCAATACCGTATTAATCGTCAGAGCTGAGGCGGTGCCAATAAGCCCTGTTCCTGTTGCCTGCAACGCATTTACTGCATTGGACAAGTCAGTTAAAATTGTCGAAACATTGTTCGCCAGAATAGGTCCTAAACCATCATCTAATGAAAAATACAGTGCACGACCATCATCGGTCAGCGTCATCGGCTGGATAAATTGAGCAGCACTCAAACTACCAACAGAATTCAATAAATTGATTTGTCTGTTCACTTCATCCAGATTTAACGTAACACCGGTTAATGGAGCAATCGCTCCGTTTTGAATATCTGAAAGCAAATTAACCAGATTGTTGACTGCCGTCAATGTTGCAGTCAGCACCGCTACCTTACTAATATCCACCGTCACATTGGTATTAACTGTAGCCTGTCCTCTGGCGGTTACTTTGTTTGCCAGTTCCGGTGGAATAACCAGCACACCATATTTCTTACCTGTCAAATTCACTGATACATTTGCCAGTGCTTCACCCGTAATTGTAAAATCTACGGCCTGATTACTGACTGTAGGCTGCCATCTCACTGTTGGCGTTGTGTTACTGTTATTGACTGTCTGTAAATTAGATAATATCTCTACATCCAGTACAGCTGCTGAAGCTTCTTCACTGCGAAAAAAATACCCGAGCATCCCTGCAAATGACCCTGCGACGAACAAGTTGATAACGAGGCTGCAAACAAATAAATCTTTTATACTAAGAAAACGCTTATAGCTACTCCTAATTCTCCCTCCCTTAACACTCACTCACATCTCTTCCTTTCATTTTGTTTTCTTAGCGCCAACGTATCTGAGTAGATTATAGGATCGAAAAAAATTTAAATCTAATACAATGCTTACAAAAAACAAATTTTTTTTTGTTTTAAAATATAAATGTTATCTATATATCTAAAATTTTTTCGTTGATTAAATTGTTTTATGTTCTTTTATAGTATTTATTCTCAAATTGTATTTTATATAAAGTGAGGTTTTAATTCCGAATAAACAGAAAAAATTACTGTTATTTTACAAATTGAAATTTTCTGATAAAAAATTTGAAAATGGTTATTTTTATTTCGATAAATTTATATTTAACAGATGAATATATTTTTGATTAGCTAGGTTACCTTTTCATTATTTCCCATCAATTTTTACCAAACAGTGTTTTTTCTCTGTGGAACTAATTATTTTTCTACAAAAAAAGAAGCCCCTTAAAAACAGGGCTTCTCGACTGATTACTTTGATTAATTCGTTATTTTCTATTTTTTTGGAACATAAAAACTTCGATTATCCATTCCAAAGATCCGATCCGTATAATCCCCCGGTTCTGTCTGACGAATAGAGGTCAGCATCATTTGGATGGATGCATCCATATTATCAATTTGATGCAGAATTTCCGCTTCCATAAGTCTTGGTCTTACAGGAGACCCGTATTCCAGCAAGCCGTGATGTGAAAGAACCATATGCCGTAACAGCGTGACATCTTCTTCTGTCTCATCAATTTTCAATGCTGCACAGGCTTTCGTAATTTCTTCATCCACCAAAACCAGATGACCAATCAAATTTCCCACTAGTGTATATTCTGTACTCATGGCACCAGAAAGTTCTTTTACTTTTCCCAAGTCATGAAGAATAATTCCTGCATACAGCAATGGCGCATTCACCTCAGGATATTCTGTACAAATGGACTTTCCAAGTCTCAGCATAGTCAGTGTATGATATGCCAGACCATGAGCAAAAGCATGATGATTGCGTTTAGCAGCAGGAAAATCGAAGAATTCTTTCTGATACTTCGTCAGCAAATGACGAACAATCCTTTGCCAGCGGGCATTGGTAATTTCAAAAATAGTCTGATTGATTTCTTCTGCCATATCCTCCCGCTTCAATGGTGCCCGTTCCATATAGACAGAAGGCTCATTGGGTTCATCAGAGCGCGCGAGGCGCATATGGATAATTTTCACCTGAGGATTTCCCTGATAAACTTCTCTCTTGCCGTTTAGGAAAATGACCTTCCCGGCTTCAAACCGCTGGATTTCTTCTTCTGATGCGTCCCAGTACTTTCCATCAATCGTTCCAGAAGTATCCTGAAACGTAAAAGCGATAAATTTCTTGCCGTTTTTTGCAATACGTACATCTGCATTTTTTATCAGTAAAAATAATTCAAAGATTTCATCTACAGCTAATTCACGAATTTTCTTCATGTCTATTCTCCCTCCAGTTGTACAACAGGCTGTTTTTCCTCTTGATAGTAGCTTACCATTTCTTGGTCAGAAGAAAAACAAATAATTTGATGGTTTTCTCCAAAAAGTCTAAACAGCTTTGCCAAATGTCGTTTCCTTTGGCTGTCATAATGCAGCCATCCGTCATCAATCATTACCGGACAGATGCTTTTTTCTCCCATGAGAGCCAAAAATGCTAGGCGGACAGCCATCACCAGCTGATCTTTCGTTCCGGTCGAAAGATCGTAAATCGCAAAATCCCGACCTGCAGCATCCTTAACGATCAACTGCTCATTCTCCAGCTGTACCTTTAGATATGCATCAGCTGTCACTACAGAAAAATAATAGGTCGCCTTTTTCAGCAGTGAAGGAAGCTGTTGATCAGATAATTCTGTCAGCAAATCCATTAACAGCTGACCAGCCAGTTTATACCCTGTCCAGTCAGAAGCAAGTGCCTCAATTTCAGCTCTCATTCCTTCACGTTTTTGGTACAGCTGGTCAAGCGTTCCATCTTCAATCATCAGCTTTCTTTGATAATCCAGACGCTGTTCCTCTTTTTGAAGATGGAAAATTTCATCTTCTGCCCCCTTCAATTCAGCATTCAACTGATACTTCCGATCATTGAGCTGGCTTAAAGTAGTATTTTCTTCATAGAGATTCATCAGAAGCCGCTCCAGTTCCTTCTTTCGACTGTCTGTTGTCTGAGTCTGCTGATAATCCTGCAGCTTTTCTGGTACATCATCAATAGCTAAAATCTGATATTTATAAAGGAGCGGCTGTGCTTCTTCAAATACTCTATGCTGTTTCTCTTTTACTTCCTTGATCGACTGTTTTGTGTAACTATCTGTCCGACTCTCCTGCAGCAGACGATGCTGCTCCATCTGGTCAGTAAAATTACTGATAATTTTTACTCGTTCTTCCAAATTTTTCCCAACAATCGGCAGCCAGTTCACGTAACGCTCAGTCTGCTTCAGCCAATCACCGGCAGTTTTACTTTCTGTTTCTATCTGACGAAACAGTTCTTTGTTTGTGTTCATCAGCAGAAGATAACGTTTGATATCTTCTTTATGGTTCATCCAAAGCTCCAGGCGGTTCATTTTCCCTAAATGATTTGCTCTGGCTTGCTCAAAAATATACTTATTTAATTGAGCTTCTTCTTTTTCAATCCTAGCCATCCGTTCTTCTGTCTGATTCAACTGTGCACTCAGATAGTCTAAATTAGACAGCTTCTGCTGCCATTGCTGCTTCACTTCATCCTCTGTACTTCTCTGCGGAAGAAAGAATACAGCTCCGGCTGTTCCTCCGCAAATCAGGGCGAAAATCCATGACAGCCAGCAAACTGGAGAGCTCAGCAGCAGGCCGCCGACCACACCCATGAGTGCTGCCAGAAGCAAGCCTAACAACAATGCTGTATTGGTTTGGTGCTTCCTTTTTCTTTGATTTCGTTGGAAAATCTTTTGATTGGCTGACTCAAAAGCTTCCAAGTTTTTTTCCTGACTATCCAGACTCTCAATAAGAGAGCGCTGATTTTCTTCCTCCGTCTGCATTTGAACCCTTTGCGTGATAAATTTTTCACGAAGCTCCTTCAGCTGCTGATCTTCAAAAAAAAGATGCGGAGGCTGTTCTTCGGTCCAGTCCCATTTTTGTTCAAGAGCGAACAGTTCCTGCTTGTTCTGAGTAGCGGATTCTCTCATCCAGCCGATTTCAGACAGCAGCTTGCTGATGGTATAACGCTGAGCCAGAAAAGACTTCAAATTTTCTTCTTCCCTCAGGTAAAATAAATACTCTGGCAACAGCTCTTCTCCATCAAACGATTCCTGCAAAGTTCTATTTAGACGCTCTGTTTCCTGCTTCAAAAATTTGTGTTCCTGATAAAGAGCCAGCAGATGCTCGCTTTCTTGAGGTTCTACGGTTATTTTATTCGGATGTATTTGTTTTTGGAGTTTCTGCAGCTCTTCAAAAAGCGGATAGTTAATCAGTTGCTTTTCCACTAGACTCAATTGTTCTTTTCTTTCACTAACTCGTAAGCGCTGCTCTGCAATAGCTTCACTTGTTTGCTTGAGCTGGGCCACCACAGAACCAAATGTCTGCTCTTCCTGCTCTTTATTTCTGATTTTTTCAGACAGTTTCTGGTAAGCTGTCAACAAACTGTTCAGCGGCGGTCGGGCTCCTTTACTCTTATAGATTTCCTGTGCCTGTTTGAAATAAGCCTCTCGTGTCTTCAACAGCTGATCGCTTCCGGAAATCCCCAGAGCCAGCAAAGCTGTCTGCAACTCTTCTTCCTCAAGATTTCCCAGCTGAGACAGCTGTTCCTGTTGAAAGGTAAAAACGGATTGAAAAAGCTCTTTCGTTAACGGATGAAGAACCTTTTTCAGGAGTTCTTCATCCCCGACCTGTTCCCCTATATAGACTTTGGCCTGCCCTTTATTCATTTCTTTAAAACGCTCAATTTGAACCTTTCCATAAACCGGATGCTTCAACCATAAGCGTCCACCATAGCTGCCGCCATTTTTCGGAAGATAACTCTTTCTTTTTTTCCCTTTAGCAGGAAACCCAAATAGAAGAGCTTGGATAAACTGATAAATCGTGGATTTTCCAGCTTCATTACTGCCATAGACAAGCTGATTGCTTCCTGAAAAATCAATGGTTTTCTGATTCCATTTCCCAAAGCCGACAATCTCTATTGAAAGGATTTTCATTATTGATCCTCCTGAATTCTAAAACGTTCTTTTATTCGCTGATCTGCTAGCTTCACACAGTTTTTCCGCCAAGCCTCATCTGTCAGCCCCAGATGAGAAATTACCGGATGCTGCTGCAGCTCTTTTGTTGCTTCCATGAAAATTTCAGGCTGCAGATAGTTTTTTTCAAGCTGATCAAGCAGCCTTGGATCGGCAGTAACAAGAATTTTCTGAAATGCAGAGCTTTCTTTAACTGACAGCTGAAAGACAAACAGGTTCTGTACCTGATTTGCCAAAGCCTGTTGGAGATAAGCTAGGATTTCCCCATTTTCACAGGACATCACAAACTCTTCACCCAATTGATGTGTGTCGTTTAATTGAATTTCATTCAATATAAACGTGTTGTACTGATGTGCCTGCCTCAGCAGCTCTGCTTCTAAATATGCCAGTGCCTCTTTCTTCGTTTGGCAGTCTGCCAGAGAATATTCAGAATATTCCCAGCGAACTTCTTCAACAGAAATAAACTGTGTAGCGGCATGGTGATCTCCCAGTGTCACTAATCCGGCTCCTTGAATCCCCTGCTCTTTTTTTGTATGCCCCTGAGGCGTTCCCGGATAGACAATCAACGGGTCTGCACTTAGAATCTGCGGCTGATGAATATGCCCCAACGCCCAGTAATCATAGCCAAAAGCTTTCATTTCTCCCAGAGAAAACGGTGCATATCTGGACTGATCCCCCATAGATACATCCCCATGGTATACGCCAATATGAATATCTGAATCTGCTGATCGAGCGGGATACTCGGGCAGTTTGCTTTCCTCAATCCACGGCTGCAGGTAACTAAATCCCGAAACTGCCACCCGCTCATTCTGTTTTGTTATAAAATAGTGGGTTTCAACCTCTTCTTTTTCGAATAAATAAACATTTTCCGGAAAATTGAACCAATAGCGTTCCGGATCAAAATAATCATGATTGCCGAAGCTGATGATCACATGAATTTCTTCACTGGTAAGCCTCTGGAGCTCCTCAAAGAAATAAGCCTGAGTCTGAATAGACGTCCTGCTTTGATGAAACGTATCCCCGGAAAAAATCACCGCATCCACTTGATTGGTCAAGGCAGCATCAACAAGTTGATGCAGTACCTGCCGATTGGCTGTTCGAAGTTTTTCTGCCAGTGCTTCCGGCAAATCCGGCAACCCTTCAAATGATCGATCCATATGTAAATCTGCTATATGCAATAATTTCATTTTAAATGCTTCTCCATCCTTCAAGCTTTTCTTTATCATATCATTTTATGGAAAATCGGTCAGTAAAAATATACGAAAATTCGTTCGGTTTTCATTTTTTCAACCCTCTTTTAATAAAGTTGATGGTTTTTATGAAGGTTTGCTTTTTCTATTCTAAAAAAGAAAAACCGCAGCTGAAGCATTCAGCGGCGGTTCTCTCTATTTTTTCTGCTGTTTCGTTTCTTAGTTTTCGTATAAATCCCGAATAGGTGTCATGATAATACGATTCAAATCGTTTACAATCATGCTGAAGGCCTGTTCTTTTTCCATCATTTTATTGATTAATTCCGTCCCCTGAACTTCCGTTGCCAGACTTTGGGCTTTTTGCGCATCTTCTTCTGAAAAATCTTCTCCGCGCATTTGTTTTTCCTGTAATTCCTGTTGGAAAGACTGGAATTCTTTAAACAATTTAAATGCTGGTTCATCTGCCTGCACAGCCTTGTAAGCCTGCTCCAGGGCTTCAAATTCAGTTAATGTTCTCAATTCACGTTCTAGCTGGTTTGCTGTATCATAGATATTCGTCACAGGTTCGTCCTCATTTCTTCTAGATAGTTTCTTTTATTGTAACATTGTTTCATGTCTTTTTAAAAATCTTATTCACCCATCAGTCCGCCAAAGAAATCTTTTACGCCCTCTTTTGTATTTTCCCAGCCTTCTTTGATCTGATCCCCGATGTTCTTGGCACCTTCCTGTACCTGATCACCAATATCCTTCACACTGTCCTTCCAGCCGCTGGTTCCAGCATCAGAAGCCGCTTCACCTGAAGCAACTACCTGTCCGCCGGTTGCATAGGCATCTGCTACTGTGAACGAAGACGGAGAAGCTATATTAGCCAAAATCCCGCCTGCCTGACTGCTAAAGACGTTGGAAGCAAATGTAGCACTGGTCCCTTCCAAATAATGGGTTTCATCTGTATGTTCATAGCCCAGCCAAGTGGCAATCACAACGTCCGGTGTATAACCAATAACCCACTGATCATTTGTTTTCGTACTGTCAAATCCCGTTTCCGTTGTTCCGGTTTTTCCGGCCATCACATACCCATAAGGGTCTGCATTTATTCCGCTTCCTGAACTGAATACACCTAAAAGCATACTGGTAATTTCATCTGCCGTTTCCTGAGAGATGATCTGTGAACCACTTGGCTCACTGTTATCTACCACAACTGCTCCAGTCGAATCTACAATTTTGGTAATCAGATGGGCTTCCATCAGCTGTCCGCCATTTGCAAACGCTGTATAGGCTGCTGCCATATCCAACGGAGAAACACCTGTTTCAATACTTCCCAAAGCTAGCGGATAACGTTTATCGGCTTCATTTAGCGGAATACCAAATTGCTTGGTTTTATCATAACCTTTGTCCAGGCCTATCTGATTCAACAGCCAGATTGCCGGGGCATTCAGACTATCGCCGAGTGCCTGATACATCGGAACTTCTCCGCTAAATGTACGGCTGAAGTTCTGTGCCGGATAGTAATCCTGCAGCTGATCCTGTAAAATGCTGTCAGGCTTGTATCCTGCCTCCAAGGCTGGCGTATAAACAGAAATAGGCTTTAAAGAAGAACCTGGTGAACGCTTTGTCTGTGTAGCAAAGTTAAAGCCGCGATACACATGATCGCCACGACCGCCGACTATCGCCTGAACACCGCCCGTTTTAGGATTTAGTGCCACAGAGCCACTTTCAACCTGTACTCCATCTTCTGCATTTGGAGGAAACAGTACCTCATTTAAGTAAGTCTGATCCATCGCCTGCTGATAGCTTTGATTTAATGCTGTATAAATCTTATAGCCCTTATTCAGCAGATCCTCCTCTGATATTTTATAGCGCTGTACAGCTTCATCCACTACAGCATCAAAGTAATACGGATAACGATAGTCTGCTCCGGTTCCTTCATATCCATCATATAACAAGCCGGCAATATCCACATCTGCTTCTGCATTCGCTGTTTCCTGATCAAGCATTTCATTTTCGACCATTAATTGAAGAACAGTATCTCGTCGATTTGCCGCATTTTCAGGATAGTCAATCGGATTGAAAATCCCCGGTCCTTTCAGCATACCAACCAGTGCTGCCGCTTCACCAACGGTAACTTCAGAAGCACTGACACCAAAATATTTTTTGGCGGCATCTTCAACACCCCAAACTCCGTTGCCAAAATACGAGTTATTGAGATACATGGTCAGGATGTCTTCTTTTGAATACTTTTTCTCAATTTCAATTGCCAGAAATAGTTCTTTGGCTTTACGATCAAAGGTTTGTTCCTGCGTTAAATAGGCGTTTTTAGCCAGCTGCTGTGTAATGGTACTCCCACCGCCGTGACCAAGTTTGCCAAAGGTCAGCTTGCCGACAACTGCACGTGCAATTCCTTTGATGTCATATCCGCTGTGATTATAAAAGTTGCGGTCTTCTGTGGAAATTACCGCATCCTGAATATAAGGAGAAATCTGTGCCAGCTCAATATACGTTCCTTTCTGACCAAAAAGCTTTCCGGCTTCGTCATTATTTTCATCATAAATAATCGTTGACTGCTGAAGACCTTCCTTCAGCGTTTTTACGTTTGCGGCTTTTGCCAATGTAAATAAATAAATGCTGATAACCAATACAGTAACCATTCCCAACAGCAGAATGATTTTATTAATCTGATATTTTTTCCAAAGACGTTTTCGCCACTGATGCAGACGAATCAGATAAGGCTTCAGCCAAAGCCAAAATCGTTTTAAAACGCTGCCCGTCTTTCTCATAAATTCTTTAAAATCCATAGACGCTCCTCTTTTAATGTTTTCCTTATTCTAACATAATTGACAGGCTGTTCTATAAGCCTAGAGAATGATTTTTAAACCTGCTAAGACGCAGTTTCCCACATTTTACCATGATTTCCTTTTGAAATTATGTAGAAAATATTAAGAATTTAATAGGATGTGTACTTGTACACGCTGTCTACATCCAGAGTCTGCCGCCCCTGCTATTGAGACCACAGTCAAGCCACCCTATTAGAACGAGGTTGTGCCAAAGCTTCTCCATGCGACAAGTAATCACAGAGGCATGAAGAAGCTTTGCTTCTACGCTTCTTCGAATGCTCGAATCATACAAAGACTGGAACACCGTTTATTCGGTTTTAGGGATCTCAGACATGCTTATATCACGGTCCCGTCTATCTGTTCTCAAAGAGTTTACTTTTAAAAGATGTTAATAAAAGCTAAAGTTTCATCATGCATTTTTTTAAATTTATCAAAAAAATAGACACAAAAAATTCACATCTCCCTTGTAATATAAAGACATACCAAAACAAACCCTAACACAACACTTTTTCATTTTTAACTCCTTTCCCGCCCTCCCCCAAAGGGCGGGTACTTTTTTATTTTTTTCTATTGCTCTGCTAAAAATATTTTTACAGTCAAAAAATAGAAAGCTATTTTAAGGTGCCCATTTATCTTCCCATTTTTTAAATTCTCAAAATCCATGACATGGCGAATACGCTCTTCAATCACGGGTAAGAACTTTTTCCCTGATAAGATTTCTGTTGCAGCTTTTCAAAATTTCTCAGTATTTAATAATTCATTAGTAAATCTTTTACACTTTCGAAAGGTTTCCTACACAAAAAATTCACATCTTCAAGCTATTATATATTCATACCAATTAAACAAACCCTAACACAACACTTTTTCATTTTTAACTCCTTTTCCCGCCCTCCCCCAAAGGGCGGGTACTTTTTTGTCTTTTTTACTAATTCTCCTAAATGCAGCTTTCATAATGGATTAACTAAGAAAAGCGAACTGCCTCTTCATCCATCAACTCAACTTCAAGCTGCAAACAAATTCATAATCCCTATTGACCTTCCCTCTTAATTTGCTACACTGGAAAACATAAGTATTTGAGCCTTTACTATAAACAGAGGAGTAATTATATATGGAGATTTCCATCACTTTACCTGAAGATTTCCAGGAGTGTTCTGTCAGCAGCCTGCTGGAAAAAAACTGGCTGGTTCCAAAAAAAGTCCGGCATTTTCTGCGTATACGAAAAAATGTTTCTGTGAATGGACAACCCGTTCCATTTCATTTTCCTGTAAAAGCCGGTGACCAAATTATTCTAACCTTTGAAGGCGGCGATTATTCGACACCAAAAGCACAGATCGGCATAGCTGTTCCATTGGATATTCTCTTTGAAGATGAACATTTGATTATTTTAAATAAGCCTGCAGGAATTAAAACACATCCTAACGAACCTGATGAACAAAATACTTTTTTAAATCAGCTGGCTGCGTATCTTGAGCCGAAAAATCAATTTCCCTATGTTGTTCATCGTTTGGATACAGAAACTAGTGGCTGTATTGTCTTTGCCAAAAATCCTTTCATACTGCCGATTTTAAGCCGCATGCTGGAAACAAAACAAATTTCCCGGCACTATCAGGCGCTTGTTTCCGGAAAGATTGATAAAGAAAAATGGACAATTCGAAAAAATATCGGCCGGCATCGGCATGATCGAAGAAAGCGCGTCATTGATCAGCAAAAAGGCGCTTTGGCTGTCACTCATATTGAAAAAGCTTTTTATGATTCGGTTGCGCGGCAAACAGCGGTTTTCTGTTCACTTGAAACCGGCAGAACACATCAGATACGTGTTCATCTGGCGAGTGAAGGTCATCCAATTATCAATGATCCTTTATATGCCCCGTCTACAGAAGGACGATTAATGCTGCACGCTTATGAACTTCATCTGATTCACCCGTTTACCAACCAAGAGATTCTTGTTCAGGCAAATCCGGGGTTATGGTAAAACTTATTTACTGCGCCATCTATTGAGTAAATTTTCCATTCGTAATTAATGCAAAAAGGGATGTGACAAAAATATGTCATATCCCCTAAAAACCGAATACACGGTGTTCCAGTCTTTGTATGATTCGAGCATTCGAAAAAGCGTAGAAGCAAGTTCCTACGTGCCCCCCAGACATGCGACGAGCATTCGAAGAAACCGTAGGAGCAAGTTCCTACATGCCCCCCAGACATGCGACGAGCATTCGAAGAAGCGTAGGAGCAAGTTCCTACATGCCCCCCAGACATGCGACGAGCATTCGAAGAAACCGTAGGAGCAAGTTCCTACATGCCCCCCAGACATGCGACGAGCATTCGAAGAAGCGTAGGAGCAAAGCTCCCCCATGTCTCTGTGATTACTCGTCGCATGGAGAAGCTTTGGCACAACCTCTTTTTTATAAGCGTACTATTTCAGTACATCCTCTAATTTTGTCTTGTCCAATAAATCATATGATTCAAAGAATCCCTGCAGCGTTTCAAAAACCACCTGATTCTTACCTGCCTCGTCATTTTCCACTTGAAGTACCAACAGCGGTTCATGAAGACTCATTCTTAAAAGATACCAGCCGCTGCCGTAGTGTTCTGCTGCATCTACTCTAATGCCTTCATCATTTTCAGGATCAACGGAAAGTCCTGGTGTCTTTTCCGCAAACTCAGCCATATCAGCAATTACTTGTTCACCATATTTTCGCACCTGCTCAGCAAGAATTTTAAAACGAACCTCCTGTACTTCAACAGGTTGTTTCAAGCTGAGAATCAAATCACTGACTGTTTTTCCTTCTTCCTTCAAGCGGGGCAAAAGCATCAGTAATTTAGCAATTACATACGCCCCATCGTCTAAATCATAATTTTCTTTGAATGCTGCATGCCCGCTGGTTTCAATTGCCAGAGGTGTTTCGATGCCCTGCTGATTCAGTTCAATCATTTTATTGATAACGTTTCTGTAGCCTGAGATATAGCGGACCTGTTTCCCGCCTTTTTCTTCAATAAACGCTTTTAAATGGCTGGAAGTCGGTGAATTAGTTACAATACTGCTGCCCGGATACTCTTCCAGCACAATGGTAGCAAGTACAGCAATCAGATTGTTGCGGTTAATGACTTCACCTGTCCGATCAACAACCGCCGAACGGTCAACATCTGTGTCGAAAATAACACCCAAGTCTGCCTGATTATCCAGCACCGCCTGACGAATACTGTCCATTGCTTCTTTATTGTCCGGATTAGGTATATGATTTGGAAATGTGCCGTCCGGCTCCAGAAATTGTGAGCCTGTTGTATCCGCACCTAATGCTCCCAGTACCTTTTCAGCAAAGAATCCACCGGCGCCGTTTCCTGCATCCACAATAATACGGAATCCGGCTAACGGCTTGTCTGCTTCTGTTTTCATCCCCTTCTTAATTTTCGCCGCCATATCCGCTGCGTAGTCCGTCAAAATGTCTTTCTTTACAACTGTTCCTGTTGATTCAGGGAGTTCTTTGTCAGCATGATCAGCAATATATGTAATATCTGCTTTCTCTGCCCCTCCTGATTTGGTAAACAGTTTTAACCCATTGAAATAGTAAGGCAAGTGACTGGCCGTAATCATGATTGCAGCATCGCAGTCATATTGAGGAAATTGTGTTGCCATGAACATCGCTGGTGTTGTTGCCAAGCCAAAATCCAGCACCTGAACCTGATGTGTTGTAAAGCTGTCAACCAACGCCTGTTTCAGTTCTCCTGCTGTAATTCTGCTGTCGTGACCAATACCGATTTTCAGTACTCCTGATTCAAATTTATCTTTGAGTCCTTTTTGATCAATCAGCCAGTGAAGCATGCCAATACCGATTTTCTTCACCTGTTCCACTGTTAGGTTTGCGGTATACTCTTCTGTACTTACTGCGATTCCTCGAAAATCAGAGCCATTCTGCAACGCTTTTAAATCCATGTAGTCAGTTCTCCCTTCAATTTCAGCTCTTTTTTTTATTCATTCCTCATCATTGCTTCAAATCGTTCGACAATAGCTACTGCATCCTCTTCTGATCGTGCAATAATGATGATTGTATCCACTCCTGCTACAGTTCCTGCGACCTCACTATAATTTACCTCATCAAGGAAATTTGTTACAACATCCGCTCTGCCCATATCTGTATGTACAATCACCATGAACTGAACTTTTTCTATGCGTATAACGGAATCCTTTACCGATTCTTTCAACTTGTCTTCTTGACTTGCTGTCTGCTGCTGAGAAAAAATAGCGTACTTTACTTTATTAGCTGCACCGTGCGTCTTCACGATACTCATTTCTCTTACATCTCTAGAAACAGTGGCCTGAGTTGCTTTTACACCTGCCGCTTCTAAACGGGCAATTAATTCTTCCTGTGTCTCTATTTCATTTTCAGTAATGATTTGCCGAATCAATCGCTGACGGTCTGCTTTTTTCATCTGCAACGCTCCTGTATAGTATTTTCTTACATTATAACGAAACTTGTAAAAAAAATCAGTTATTAATGGTAAATTTTACTCTTTTTAACAAAGCTTGCAAGACTTTAAAGCTTTGTATCGAGGATCAGAGTGAATCGAGACCCGGAGGGACACATTTTAATTTAGCTTTGTTTGGAACACCGTTTATTCGGCTTTGAGAGTGAGACAGAAATAAAGTTCCAAACTCTCTTCGTGTCTACCCCCGAATAAACGGCGATACAAAAGCAAAAATTCTTTTTGCGACGAATAACCGCAGGAGCAGCTCCTGCGGAATTAAGCCGAACGATCCTGAAAGTATGAGAAGCTCCAGGAAGGTATCAATTCACAGCTATTCATTCTATGAATAGTATTCCTTGACAATTTTCGGATATTTCTTCTTAATTCTCGGAGCTGATCGCTTTTGTCCCGCTCTCAAATTAGAATGGCTATTCTATTTCCTTATATAAGAAGTCAAACGAATAGTTCCTGTTTTTTTATTCGTTAATCAACTCATTTTCAACCAAATACATATGAGCAACTTCCTGCGGGTCCTGTCCTTCCACATTCACTTTATAATTCATTTCGCTCATTTCTTCCTCAGTAATTTTTCCAACTAGGGGAGACAGCCATTCTTCCAGCTCTGGATACTCTTCCAGCGTTTCTTCTCTCAACAGAGGAGCTCCCTGATAGGGCGGAAACAGCTGCTTGTTATCTTCCAGAACAACCAAATCATACTGCTTCAGCTCACTGTCGGTTGAGTAGGCATCCACCACATTAACATCCCCATTATCAATTGCCTGATAACGCAGGGACGGCTCCATAGATTGAACACTCATCGTCACACCATAAAGCTTTTCTATTCCTTTATAGCCATCATCTCTATCAATAAATTCCAAAGTAAACCCGGCTTTCAGCTGACTGGCGATTCCTTTCAAATCTTCAATTGTTTTTAACTTATACTCTTCTGCAAAACTTCTCTTCACAGCCACAGCATAAGTATTTTGATAGCTCATTGGTTCCAGATAAGCCAGATTGTCTTGTTTGGCAATCTCATCTCTTGCATACTCATACACTTCCTCCGGATCATTGGATGTATTGGTATTTTCAGGTAAAAAGGTTTCCAAAACCGTTCCAGAGAATTCAGGATAAATGTCAATCTCACCTGATTTCAGCGCATTATACAAGAAGGTGGTTTTACCGAAGTTCGGCTTCAGCTCTACTTTAACATCGCTATTTTCTTCAATCAGTTCCCTGTACATATTAATGATAATATCCGGCTCAGCACCAAGCTTTCCAGCAATAGTCAGTCTTTTTTGTTCTCCTTCGTAAGTTGTATACACAAAAGAACCCACCAGCAAAGCAAACAACAGAACAAAGGCAGTCACAATCTTTTTCACGCTTGCTTTTTCCAGCAGATGAATCCCATAATTGAAAAGCACTGCCAGAACGGCTGATGAAATCGCACCGATTAAGATCAATGAAACATTGTTTCGATCAATCCCCAAAAGGATAAACGAACCCAATCCGCCGGCACCAATCAAGGCTGCCAGTGTTGCTGTCCCGATAATCATAACTGCTGCTGTCCGTATACCGGAAATGACATAAGGCAATGCCAGCTGCAGCTCGAATTTCACAAGCTTCTCTTTTTTGGACATTCCAAATGCCTCTGCCGCCTCTTCCAGTGAAGGATCAATCTCTGTCAGACCTGTATAGGTATTCTGCAGAATTGGAAACAAGGCATACATCACCAGTGCAATAATTGCCGGTGGACTGCCAATACCAATCAATGGAATCAGAAGACCCAGCAATGCCAGTGATGGGATTGTCTGAAAGATTCCTGTAATCTGCAAAACAGCTTCCGCAATTCTCTTGTAGCGTGTTAATAAAACAGCAACAGGGACAGCAATTAGAATGGCGATCAGCAGAGACAGCAAAGAAAGTTGAATATGCTCCACCAGCGCCTGAGCATAATCTTCTTTCCTCGACATAAATGTTTCGATTAAATTAGTCATCCAACGGTTCACCTGCCTCTAACTGCTGTTGCAGAAATGCAACAATTGTCTGGGAAGTAACTTGCGCTTGCTGATTTTCCTCAAGCTGCAGGTTCAACTTTTCGTTAGCAGCTAACCGGCGGACGACTTCGTCAAGTCCTGTTTCCATCGTCACTGATCGCCCTGCTGTCCCCGTTATTATTTCAAGCAAGTCCATAGCTGCTAAATCCTCCACACGATAATCAGCCAGACCGAGTGAATCATTTTTGAAGAACTGTGCAACAAAATCATTTTTCGGATGCTTTTTAATCTGATCCGGTTTATCCACCTGAATCACTGCTCCGTCTCTCATAATACAAATGCGGTCTCCTAAAAGCATGGCTTCATTCATATCATGGGTAACAAAAATGATTGTGCCGGACAGCTCTTTGTGCAGTTCTTTTATCAGCAGCTGCAGCTGGCTTTTGGAGATTGGGTCCAGTGCACTGAACGGCTCATCCATTAAAATAATATCAGGCTTTGCTGCGATTGCCCGCAGAATACCAATACGCTGCTGTTCACCGCCAGACAACTCTGAAGGTTTTCTCTGCATATATTCTTCTGGGGAAAGTCCGACTTTTTCCAAAAGTTCCCTGGTTCTTTGTCTGCGCTCATCTTTTTTCCAGTTTTTCATTTCTGGTATCAGTTCAATATTTTCAGCTACTGTCATATTCGGAAACAGGGCAATCTGCTGCAGAACGTAACCGATTCTCAACCGCAGCTCTTTCAGATCATAATCAATAATACGCTTATGATCAAAATAAATATCCCCTTCAGTCGGTTCAATTAGACGATTAATCATCTTAAGTGTAGTCGTCTTACCGCTTCCGCTTGGTCCAACCAGAACAAAAAATTCTCCATCTTGAATCGCCAGATTATTATCTGTCAAGACAGTCTGATTCCCATATTTCTTTGAAACCTCTTGAAACTCTATCATCTCTCCACCTCTTTTTCCCCTTGAAATCTTCAAGCTGCACCAATTAAGTATACGTTATCCTTCTTTTTCTTACTAATATCTTGTCTTTATGTCCCTTTTTTCATTCTGAGACAACCTGCTTCTTTCAGTAATTTCTTCAAAGCAGCAATTGCTCCTTCCTTCAAAAGAGAACGTACGTTCTTTGGTAGTTTTATTTTAACATTACTTAACAATGTCACGTCAACCCCCAAATTACATTTATTTTAGGTTATACTAAAAATGTACGAAAAAAATACAAAGGAGGAGGATGCATGCGAAAATCATTTCAGGATGTATTAATGGCTATTGCACCAATGACTTTGCTGATTATTATCTTAACTTTTGCATTTGCACCGTTACCAGCCGAAGACCTGATTATTTTTTTAATCGGCGCAGGAATTATGATTATCGGAATGGCACTGTTTTTATTTGGGGCGGACCATTCCATGATGGCAGTGGGAGACCTGGTTGGTAAATTTATGGTCAAAAAGAAAAGCTTAAGTATTATTCTTGGTTTAGGATTCCTTATTGGAATTGTTATTACGATTGCAGAACCATCTGTACAGGTTCTGGGGCAGCAGGTCAATGAGATCTCTGACGGAGAAATTTCCCGGCTGCTGATTCTCGGTGTTGTCAGTGTAGGCACCGGTATATTTCTGGCATTTGCATTAATGCGGATCATGTTCAAATTTTCTTATTACAAAATGATGCTGATCGGCTATGTTTTTGTGCTGATTGCTTCATTTTTCACCAGTCCGGAATTTATGCCTATCGCTTTTGATTCAGGCGGCGTTACCACCGGACCTATCACCGTTCCATTTATTCTATCGCTGGCTATCGGCGTCACATCAATGATCAAACAAAAACCACGTGAGAACGACAGCTTTGGTATGGTGGGAATAGCATCACTGGGACCTATCCTGGCAGTTATGACATTGGGGGTTATCTTCCGATGAATGTGGATACAATTGCTACTCGACTGTTTAGCGGCTTAGGGGAAGTTACCAAAGAAGTCCTGATGGCTGTGGCACCTATTATTATTATTTTTGTCGTCCTGAATTTTATCAGCTTCAAACTTAGAAAACGACGGTTTGCTAAAATTATGATTGGATTTCTAATCACAATTATCGGTCTTATTCTATTTCTTCATGGCGTAAATATTGCCTATGTCCCTGTAGGAAAACACTTGGGAGCTTCACTGGCCTCACTGGACTATAACTATATTTTAATTCCCTTAGGCTTTCTGATGGGCTTCTTGGTCGGCTATGCCGAACCAGCAATTCATGTGATGGTTAAAGAAATTGAGAACATCAGTGAAGGTCGTATTCGAGGAAAAATCATGCTGCTGTTTGTTTCAATCGGAGTGGGAGCAGCAGTCAGCTTATCCATGTGGCGGCTTCTGGCAGGATTCTCTCTCTATTACTTTTTAATTCCAGGTTACATCTTAGTCTTTCTTTTAGGCAGAAAGGTCGATAAAATGTTTTTGGCAATGGCATTCGATAATGGCGGCGTAGCAACCGGTCCCATGTGCTCCACATTTATTTTATCTATGTGTGTGGCGATTGCAGGTCAGCTGGAAGGTCGAGATCCTTTAATTGACGGTTTTGGCGTAGTGGCAATGATTGCACTGGCACCAATTTTATCAACACTTGTTTTGGGATATATTTATAAATTAAACGATGAACGGGATCAGAAAAATAAATTAGAACTACAAAAATTAGCGGAGGACGAAGGGTAATATGAAAAAATTAGTGGCTTTAAATTTGGAATTAATCGTAACAATTGTTGACGGCGGTACCGGTTCCGATGTTATTGAAATCACAAAAGAAGCAGGAGCCCCCGGCGGTACAATTCTTCACGGACGGGGTTCCGGAGTTCATGATGCAGGCCGTTTTTTAGGTATAGATATTGAGCCTGAAAAGGATATCGTTCTCACTATCGTCCCTGAATCTCTGACCAATACTGTGTTAAATGCTTTAAGTATCGAGATGAAAATTTTCAAGCCCGGCAACGGCATTGCCTTTGTCATCGATCTGGATAAAGTGATTGGTATATCAAAAATTGATGAGTACAGCAAAGTTGTTGAATTGGACGACTTGATGAACGGAAGATAAGGTCGGGGGCTGCTCTTTTCTTGTCCCCCTGTTTATTCAGCTTTTCAACAAATTATTTATCGGCAGAAGCTCTTTTTAAAGAGTCCTACTGCCGATTTTTTGCGGCTCTTTGCCAAGTAGGACTGATGGGTAGAAATAGGGTGACGGTGAGACAGAAATAAAATTCCAAATTCTCTTCGTGTCTACCCCCGAATACACGGCGGAACAAAAGCAAAAATTCTTTTTGCGACGAGTAACCGCAGGAGCAACTCCTTCAGAAATAAGCCAAACGATCCTGAAAATATAAGGCGCTCCAGGTTCTTCACCGACTAGGTAGCAGGACTTCATCTACTCTGCTAAAGCAATCCTAGTGAAGCCTGTCAATTCTCGTATGTTTCATACATAGAAGTTGATGTGATCAAAGCGAAGCGCAGTGTATCAATTCTCAGCTAGTCATTCTATGAATAGATTCCTTGACAATTTTCGGATACTCCTTCTTAATTTTTGGAGCTGATCGCTTTTATCCTGACCTCGCTTTTCACTTTCAAGCAACCTTTCAAGCTCTCTTTTTTCAGAAGTCAAACATTCAATTTGTCTTTCCTGTTCTCTGATTTTATCAGTTTGATCATTCTTATTATTTGAAGAACAACCAGAGAGAAGAAGAGCTGCAAAAATAAAAAAATGCTTTTTTTCATCACCTTAGCTCCTTAATCGAAGATTTATTATCTTCAATCGTTTCAAGGGTCAATTCATAAAACATTTCATGGATCAACTGTGTATCATTGTCTTTATAGACAACCGTACAAGTCGCTTCAACTTTTCCCTTCAACATGTCTCAATTAAACCGTTACTTTCAATTAGTCTCTACAGAAACAAACATTAAAGTAATACCTCACGTAATGAGACACAACTTTGCTACTCAAACAATAATTGCTGGTGTAGCAGCAGAACACACCACAAGTTGTCTCGGATATAAGAACATTACTGTGATAGAGTATTACACACATATTAAAGACGAAACAACTTCAAATGTAATTGATATTATGGAAGCTAGACTATCAACTAACAAAGAAATTGGGTAAAAAAACTGGCGGGATTTTCTACTATATTTAGTAGTTATATCCCGCCAAGTTCCCGATTCAACATCATTTTTATTCAGTTTTTCAACTGCCCTTTTGCCAAAGACACCCCTTGAATCTAGGTTATAGACTGAATAAACATGATTTTAAACAGTCTTTACTTCGCCAAACGATAAATAGCATCCGCATAGATCACCGCTGCCCGGAATAGATCATCCAGCTCCATAAATTCATTCGCCTGATGCATCGTGTCTACATAACCGGGGAACATCGCACCATAGGCAACACCACGTTTCAGCAAGCGTCCGTATGTACCGCCGCCGATAATTTTTTCTTCCCCTTTTTCTCCAGTATGGTCTTCATAAACCTGCAGCAAAGTTTTAACCAATGGATCATCCGTAGGAACATAATGCGGTTTCTGGTTGCGCTCATCCTGAATAATCACGGTTTCCAGACCGCCGATTGCCCGACGAACACCAGCTTCCAGCTCATCTGCAGTTATTCCTTTAGGGTAGCGGAAGTTCAGGCTGATCAAATTTCCTTCTTCAGCATCCTTATTAAAGTTGAATAAGCCGGCATTCATTGTTAAACGTCCCATCTTTTCATCTTCATAAGCAACACCCAGATTTTCTCCATAAAAATCTTCGTGAATAAAAGCAGCTGTGTGGATGAAGGCTTTGGCAGCTCCGCCAAAATCATAGTCCTTGATAAAGTCTGCTAAGAATGTGGCTGCATTAATTCCTGACTGAGGGCTGGCACCATGTGCACCTTTACCAGTAATTTTCAATGTCACAATATTATCCTCAATGCTGATTTCTCCTTCTACCGGTAAATCAGCAAGAAAAGCATTAAAGGAAAGAATGAACGCTTCTGTTGACAAGTCTGATGGAATTGTAAAGATCGCTTCTGCTGTTCCCGGAACCATATTGACTCTCAGTCCGGAATGGAATCTCTGCAGTTCAAATGTCCCGCCGTTTGTTCCTTTAAACTGAGCGAAAATTGTCACATTTCCTTTTTCTCCATTAATGATCGGAAACTCAGCATCTGGTGAAAAACCGAAATCAGGCGCTTCTTCGTGCTGGAAGTAATAATCCATATCTGCCCAGCCGCTTTCTTCATCACTACCCACAACAAAACGGATTTTCTTAGATAACGGCAAGCCCAGCTCTTTAATGATTTTTAAGCCGTAATACGCAGCTATGCTTGGTCCTTTATCATCGCTTGAACCGCGTGCAAAGATTTTTCCATCTTTAATTACCGGCTCATAAGGGTCCGTATCCCAGCCATCACCGGCAGGAACTACATCCATATGTCCAAAGACACCTAATGTTTCAGTTCCTTCGCCATATTCAATATGACCGGCATAGTTATCAACATTTTTAACAGTAAATCCATCACGTTCACCATAGGACAGCATGTGTTCCAATGCAGCTTTCGGTCCTGGTCCAAACGGGGCTTCTTTTGTTGCTTTATCATCTTCCCGTTCACTGTTGATACGCAACAGGTTTTTTAAATCTTCAAGGAGATCTTCTTTGCGATCTTCCACTTCTTTTTGCCAGTTGATTGTCATCCGTTTCTTCACTCCCATAAATTATTCTTCTTTCCCATCATACCACTAACTATAGGAAAAATAAAAAAGAGAAATACTTTTCTATTCAAAGAATCTCGACTATTCTGTTATGATAACGCCGATAGTAAAATTAAGCTAGACAGCTAAACGGTTCTGTTGTAAAGTTTTCCATAAGCTGATTTTAGGTTACACTAGGTACAAAAGATAGCCGGAGGAATAGTCAGGAATCATTTTAAAGGAAAACAATTTCAAAGAGACGTGATTATTGTAGCCGTTGGCTACTACCTTCGTTACAACCTCAGTTATCGAGAAGTCCAAGAAATCCTTTATGATCGTGGGATTCATGTTAGTCACACAACGATTTATCGGTGGGTACAGGAATATGGTAAGCTATTATACCAGCTCTGGAAAAGGAAAAAGAAACAGTCCTTTTATTCGCAGAAAATGGATGAAACTTACATCAAGATTAAGGGCATGGAAGCCATTCGCGGAATCTACAAGAAAAGCCGAAAAGAGGGAACTCTCTTCGGCTTTTCAGTCTGCATAGAAATCAATGGTTTATTGGAAATGCCAGTTTAAGATCCGGATCAACGTAAGGAAAATATATTCATTTTAGAACTTTGCAACAGAACCCAGCATTTTACGAGTGAGGCGGTCTAGCTTGTAAATCTGTAGCGTAACAAGTTTGTTCTGCTTAGCTAGTTGTTTAACAAGGGATATAGCATTTGTCAGTTCGGGGCGGTTGTCGTTATCTCCAGACTGTTTCTCACTGAAAATAATATCGCAATTCTTTAGTGCTTCCGTCTGAACTTCCAAACCTAATTTTTGCCGATCGTCCTGAGATGAAACACGAGCGTAGCCGATTTTTACCTTTTCTAATTTCTCCAGTTCCTTTACTTTCTTTTTCTGCTGTTTTTCCATATTGGAAACCTCCATATATATTATTTTGTATTACATATATATGGTAAAACGGAATGGCGGGAATGGGTAAAAGAAGATATAGATAAAAATCCTGTAGTCCTCAAAACTACAGACTTATATAGATGCCTTATTGAAGTGATTTTAAAATATCTACATTACTTTTTAAATCAATAGTCTAGCTAGTGATATTGTTTACTATTTGATATAATTAATTAAGAAAGAAATAGTAATTGGAGAAATGAAAATTGTCAGAAAGACAGACTAAGGCTTTTTGGAGAAACAGAAATGGGGATTATCTATGAAGTTAAACTTTAATAAAACTAATGTATTTTCCAGTAATGAAATTGTTTTTGACAAGAAAGTTAATTTTGTTTTTGGAAAAAATGGGACCGGAAAATCAACAATTACTTATCTTGTAAAAGAACAATTTGAAAATAATCTGGATATTCATACGTTTCAAGGGTTTGATTCTATAATCGGCGAAGATAATAGGTTGAATGCTGTGATATTAGGTGAGGAGAACACTTCCATAAATCAACAAATTACTGCTAAAGAATATGAAAAAGAGACTATTTCACTTGAGATAGAAAAAATGTCGAAAGAAATTAATGAGCCTGAAGACAAAAGTAAAGAAAACACATATTCAAAACTTGAAAAAAGTAAAAAAGAAAAAGTAGATAAAGAGAGAACGATTGAAACATTCTACACTAACTCTGCGACCATGATATCTAAAAATAGCCAACTAGTTGAAAACGCTCGCACGTATAGAAAGAACTCTTTCAAAAAAGAGATAGGAATTTCTAAGTTTCTCGAAAAGGATGAACTAGAAAAGAACAGAAAGATTTTAGGGTCTAATAAAAAGACAGCAAAAGCTATTAGTTTCCCTGCGATTAATTTTTCAAAATACCAAGAGTCGGTAAATGAAATACTTTTAGCAAAAGTAGAAAGCAAAATTGTTTTGAGAGAATTAGATAATAATTCTAAGAAAACTAATTTTGCTCAAAGTGGTATGCATATCCATAAACCAGGAGAAGAATGTTCCTTTTGTGGTAATTTAATCACCTCAGAGAGAATGGATTTATTAAAAAGGTACTTTTCTGCTGACGAAGTAGAACTTTTAAAAAAAAGAATTTCAAACGGAAGAGATAAAATTGATGTTCTAAAAAAATCTCTTTTATCCATGACAATAAAAAGTGAAGATTTTTACCCTGATTTTTTTGAAAAAGCAGAAAGTATAAGAGAAGATGCTAAGAGTTTGGTTGAATCTCAAGTTTCTTTTCTAGATGACCTCGTAATAGCACTCAATGAGAAAGATAAAAATTTATTTAAAGAAGATGAGGCATTAAGTTTAGCTATCCCTAAAACATTTGATGATATTGCTTCTGAGTACAATAGTTTGATTAAGTTAAATAATGAGTTCGCCGATAATCTAGAGTTAAAACAAAAAGAAGCGATGCAAGCCTTAAGACTACATGAAGTAAATAGAATAGTTGATGAATACAAATTAGATTCTGAGTTAGTTAGACTTGAAGAATTAATTAAAAAACAAGAAGAAGCACAAAATGATTTTGACGATGAGGTATCAAAAATCAAGATCGAGAAAAAGAAAATTGACTCAATAAATGATGATATTACACGACTAAAGAAAAAAACCAAAAATACAGAGAAGTTAGCAAATAATATAAATGATAGGCTGAGATATTTAGTTTCATTTGAACTAGTTAGAAAAAAAGTTGAAAATCAAGAGTTCTACGAAATTCAGGACCCTTACGGAGAGACTAGACCTATCACAGAATTGTCGACAGGAGAAAAGAATATTATCGCTTTTTTGTATTTCATCGAGAAACTTGAAGAAGTTCCAGACACTCCTAGAGATGCTGATAGAGTTATTATTTTTGATGACCCTATGACGTCAAATGATGATACTATGCAGTATTTGATAATTGATGAACTTCAGAAAATAATTAAAAAATGCGATAAAAAATCGAATTCTGATAAATTTATTCTACTAACACACAATATTTTTTTCTATCTTAATTGTTCGTTTGACATAAAAAATAGAAGAGATGGAAAGAACGCTTTTGAAGAGAATAATTTTTATAAACTCCAACGATGTAATACTCAAACAAAAATTAGTAAAATTGAAAATAAGCAGCAAGATTTTAAAACCAACTATGAGGCATTGTGGCATGAACTTGTCTTTTTATATACAGAAGACAAACCGGAAATGATGCTAAACCCTATTAGAAGAATTATAGAGACTTTCATTATTTTTAATGGAAAAGAAGACTTCTATAAAGACAATAAAGATGCTAAGAACCTATTTAATACAAATTCCCATTATTTCCCAGATTTAGAAGCTGATTTGAATGGGAAAAGTCCAGAAGATATAAAGACTATGATGAAAAAATGCTTTAAGGATAATGGTGCAGAAAATCATTTTACTAAGCATTGGAAAAATACAAGCAAAACATAGACTACTCGGCAAAAAAAAGACTTATGGATTTTACAAGTCTTCTTTTGTATTTGTAAAAGATCATATTCACTGAGTTCAAATTTTATTATTAAAACTTGTTTTATGGAAGTTGTTTATTATAGCATAGTCTCAAACTGCAGTACTAATCAAAATTCTATTGTGTATCTGGTCATCAGAATAGTATCAATGAACCTTACTAAATTTAAACATACAGAAAACAATTATTATGGTATACTTCACTTGAAGAACACCATACTACTGAGAGGCCAGGTGGATATGAAAAAAAAATCCTTTATCTTACTCATCTTCCTAACTTGTATAATTTCCGGTTGTACAAAACAACAAGACCAATCTTTAAAAAAGAAATTAGTAAATGAAAACGATACAAACGAAATTAAACTAGCTTATGAAATTCAGGACGAAAATACAATTTTGCCTGTAATTACCAACAATTCGGACTACACGATTCAATTCGATCCTAATAATTATACTGTTGAAATACTGGAAAATAAAAAATGGGTAACAGCACATAATAACTATACAGGTAAATCGTCTCTAGGATTAACCATTGATATTCCGGCAAATACTTCTTATTCTTCTAAGACAAAAATTGACATTAGTTATCTAGACAAAAATGAAAATTATAGATTACACTATAAATTTTATAAAGAACGAATTCCTAAAACTGATCCAATAAACATATACTGTACAATCTAAAAAAAGGTAAATTTGAATCTGAGTGCCGCATTTTTCAAGTTTCTAAGAATAGGAAACAATAGACAAACTATCTTCACGAAAGCTTGTCTATTGTTTTTAGTTACTTCATTATCAAGTTGTACGAACTAGAATTAATTTTGGGATATACAACAGTTTGATTAACATCGTTCATAGAAGAAGAATTAATTCCTATTACTTGTCCGGCAGAATTCAATAATGGACCACCACTCATTGACTCATGCATAATACCATTAGGATCTCCATATACCCAGTCAAACCAATCACTCCTAATAACACTTGTCTTAACATCGACAACAGAACGAGTTAAATATCTTGATTGATAACTGAATCCCCATGATACAGCACCACTCAAACTACTTGGTGGCGTTGCTAACATGTTTAAATTAGACGGTATTGTACCGGATGTTTTTGTAACATATAAAGAACCGAAATCAGATCTGATTCCTTGAGAATGGCTACTTGCGTTAAGCCAATCTTGATTTGTATTCATTTTACTGACTGTATAGATCGAAGAAGCAATCCAACCAATCCTAGGATCATTATAAAAGCCAAAATTTACTGTCGCCATTTTTGCCCAACCAAGGCCGCTTTCTTTATCATAAACTACGTGTCCAGCTGTCCCAACTTTCGCATTGGAAGCTTTAAATCCACTGGCTTCCCCCATAATCAGATTACCACTCCCATCATCAAAGAACACATATATTTTTGCAATGGAATTATTTACTAAGTTTGGTCCAGTATACGCTGAACCGCGAGTCAGCTTTTTGTTTTGTTCGTTGACACTTATAAGATCTTCTAAACTTCGATTTTCAACTTGTTCTGGTAGTGTTCCGTTATTGTACTCTTCTAGGGATAAGATACTAATATCCTCTTCCGGAACATCACTATCAGCAGAATACTCCTTCTTTATCTCTTCTTCCCATTTATCAATATCAATTACAACTTGTGTCTCTCCGATATTAGTCAATGAAGGAATTTCATGAGTATAAGTTGACGGATCAATAACTTCTATCTCTCTTTCAATAATTTCCTCTTGTAAAGTATCATCAGTTGCCTCAGCTAAAGCTGAATCCGGCATAAAACATATAAAACTAACCACTACTCCAAAAAACAAACCAGACTTTTTCGTATAAATCCCTTCCATTCTGTAAATATTTCTTAGGCATTAATAATAACACATATTACTTCACAGCAAAATGCTTATTTTACTTTTAGAATGATTGCTGCATGGAAAAATTGATTATCAAACTCCAGAAATACTTCTGAGATATCCAAATAGCTGAAGTCAACTTGTAAAATAGTTAACAGATCTGTCGCTCTCAATACTTTCACTTCTTTCGATAATAAAAAAGTAGTTTCAGTTAATAAATTATGCTATAATGTCAATGAAAAAGGAGATATGCGCTAACATATCCCCTTTAACAGCAGATCACTGTTTAAGACAGCAATCGCTAGAATTCTTAGTTGTTAAGACAACCATAAACTGCCAAGTTTATCGACGGTTGTTTTTTTTGTCGTTTTTATGCAAGTCAACAATCAGTTTTACTAAAGCAATAACAAACATGCTAAAGCTTAATAATAACTGAATTGTCTCTAATGCTGACAAAATAGCTTTCTCCTTTCATAGATTTCAGTACTTACATACATAAGCACCACCACCTTTCAGGAAGAAGCCACCACCGTCATAAACTTTTCTGCCCTATTATTATATCACAGGATCAACCGGCTGTACTAACCAAGTCCGGCATTTGTTCTTTTAGATAATCTTCAGCAAACCCTTCATCACTTAACCAGGAATCAATCTGATTTTTTTCTAGGATCACCGGCATTCTATTGTGTATCTGGTCAACTGAAGAGTTAGCAGCTGTCGTTAAAATAATGCTACGATCCCCATCATCATATTTTTGAAGAAGCCGGCCAAGTAAAGAACCTTCTTTCCAGGTTCCCTAAATAGTACATTTATGGACGTAACTTCACCTGCTGCACTCAATAAAATAGCAGCAACTAGGCTAATTAAAATTCGGTTGAACTTTTTCAAATCATTCCTCTCCCCTACATCATAATTTCCATCATTTGAAATTCATATGAACTTAGATGTTCACACAAAATTCAGGATCGATCTATCTTTTATAAAATCAATTGGCGCCCCCCTTCTAGAATATTTCTGTATCTCTCTCTCAAAGGAACAAATTTTGATTCTGTTGCAAACCTCTAAAATAAACGGACTTTCTTTACTTTCCTCCTCACGTTAAACAGATACTTTCATCAAATACTGATCAATTTTCCCAGTCGCAACAACATCCAATATTTTTAACAAAATACACGTTTTCATAAAAAAGTCATTTCTCAAGAATACTCCAAAGCAAGAAAACGATTTCTTTTATCTTTAAGTACCAAAAAAATTACATAAGTCAATCTTTAATTAATTTTAAGAACATCTATTTTCCTGTTAATCAGGTTACATTTTCTATAATGCATAAAAACAAAAACCTTATATAGAGATAGTTCTTGAATTTTCTCTAACCCAAAGCCTCATTTTTTACCCTTTAATTTAACATCCAGATCTCCTTCAGATAAAAAGCATCTGGCTGAAAATTTTTCCTATACTTTAGTAAACAACTAGTGTGCATGTATGCTAATAAAGTAGAATCATTCATCTTAAAAACACTCGTTTTTAAGAATCTACATCTCCCCTAATATTCTTGCCAATACTGATAAGCAACTATGCGTTGACACACTGTAAACAGAACGGTGCTTTCCTTTATATCCCTTCTTTTGTACTGTTAAATTATAAAGAACGAGGAGTGATAATAGTGAAAAAAGTGTTAATTTTAGGCGTTTCAGTATTTTTTTGCATTGTTGGTAACAGCTCAGCTTCCCATGCTGGAAAAGAGCAAGAATCAGTTACCTATTCGCTATACAACACACAAAAGCAGATTTCCAGCATTGTCACGGAAAAAGGAGAAATGCTAATTATTACTATAGAAAAAGAACCCTCCCTTTTTCGAGCGTTGGGAAATGGTACGTATACCGTTTCAACAGCAAGGAAGGGCTCCTGGAAAGCCAGTTATCAGGTGATTGTAAAAAATAACTCAATTACTTCAACAAAAAACGCAAGCGCTACTGCTATCTCCGGTTCATTTACTCGTAAATCTTTGCGAATTGATCATTCAAAACAAGCAACCTACTATTTAAAAAGAAAGGTAGGAACATCTACAACAAATATCAAATTTCGTGCAACAATCAATAGCTCTAACTTGAATGTTTCGGTTCTCACTTAGGAATCCGGCATATAATTTACTTCAATTTTTTGATCCCACAAAAGATAGTCACCAATCATAATAAAATTGAAGTAAAATACTCTTTTAGAGAATTAGGGCCCAGTCGCGTAGATAAAAATACAGGATTGCGACTTGGAAATTATGAAAATAAGAAAGTTGTAACTACTTACAGAGTTAAAGGAAAGAGTAAATCTAAGTTAGGTTCAAAGACTTATACTATGAAAACAACCCAAGTCTATGCATTTTAAAGCAAATATAGTAAAATTAACTATACTTTAAATTTTTATCGTCGGGAGTTGCTTAATTATTATGCGGAAAAAAGGAATACGTTATTTATTATATTTTATTATCATATTAGCAGGAGTTTATATATTTGTTGAAAATGGAGATTTTATAAAATCATTTATAATAGCTGTAACAGCGACGATTTTAGGTGCTCTACTAGTATTATTATTTTCTAAAAATAATAATACTGAGTAAATAACGCTGTAAACATTCAATATAAAGAAAATAAAGCACGTTGTGGGAGACGTCCAATTATTTTAGCCGCAGATCAACAGAAGTACATTCAAACCATGGTTGCTGGTTGGATCCCAGATGTGATTATCGGTCGAGCAGCGTTTCCTATTTCATGCTCTGTCAGGACACTCTATCGTAAGTTCAAAGCCAATCAATTTGATTGTGCAAAATTACCAATGAAGGGAAAAAGAAAACCCAAAGGGTACAACGAGCGTCGTGGAAAGCAAGCGTTTAAACGTACTATTTCAGAAAGAATTACTGACTATCCTGAATTTAACCGGGAATTTGGTCATTTGGACGGCGACACAATTGTTGGCGTTCATTATAAAAGTACCGTCATCACGCTGGTTGAGTGCCTGTCAAAAGTGATTATTACGCTGAAACCAGACGATCGCAAAGTAGTAGATATCGAAAAAGCAACCACTAAATAGTTACAAAATATTCCCAAGAACTTATTTAAATCCATTACCTTTGATTGTGGAAAAGAGTTCTCAAATTGGAAAGATATGAGTAATAACAAGGATAGTTCGATCTATTTTGCAGATTCTGGAACACCGTCACAACGTGGATTGAATAAGCATTCTAACGGCTTATTGCGCAAAGATGGGCTTCCTAAAACGATGGATTTTAATCAAGTTGACTTAGCCTTTATTTCAGCCGTTGCCTCCAAAAGAAATCACATACCAAGAAAATCATTAAACTATCAGACACCATTAGAAGTATTTTTGAGTTACCTAAATGATGAACAATTGTCTAGCTTAATTTGACAAATCAAATAAATAAAAATGCGGAATCTCAAAGCTGATTGAGGAATTGAGAGGAGGAACAATCATGAAAGCATTATCTGTAAACAATTTAAAGAAAGTGATTGCAAAACGTCCAGAAAACAGTCATAAAGGAACCTTTGGACGAGCGGTTCTGATCGGCGGCAACGAACAGTACGGCGGCGCCATTATCCTGAGTGCGCTGGCAGCCATTTACGCCGGGACAGGGCTGGTCACAGTCATAACTGACAGGAAGAACCACGCACCGCTTCATGCCAGACTCCCCGAAGCAATGGCTGTTGACTGGCTGGATACAGAATTGATTGACAGTGTTTTAAAATCAGCGGATGTCATTTTGATTGGACCGGGACTGGGGTTAGGTCTTATCAGTCAGCATCTTCTGATCCATGTACTGGAAAGTCAGACAGACAAGCAATGGCTGATTATTGACGGCTCAGCAATCACTTTGTTCGCAGAGAAAGATTATCCGTTAAACAATCCAGAACAAACCATATTTACTCCGCATCAGAGAGAATGGGAGACATTAAGCGGTTTACCTCTTGAACAGCAAACGGACAAAGCAAATCAAACTGCCAGAGAAATGCTGAAGGCTTCGGTCGTGCTGAAAAGTCACCGTACCAAAATTTACACTTCCAAAACTATTTATAAGACCCCCATCGGTACAGCAGCAATGGCAACCGGCGGCATGGGAGATACACTGGCAGGAATAATCACTGGCTTCATTGCTCAATTCCCAGCGAAAGAAGAAGCCCTTTGCGCAGCAGTCTACCTTCACAGCCTAATTGGAGAAGACCTCAGTAAAACCCAGTATGTCGTACTGCCAACCAGCATATCCGAGCATCTGCCAATTTACATGAAACAATTTGAAGAAAAATAAATTGAATAGAAAAAGCGGCTGCAGAACCCATTCAGTGTCCTTTCAGCCGCTTCTTTTCTACTATTTAACTCTAGGACATGTCTAAAAACTCAAGCGGCGAATAGTTTGATGATTTTTATCGAACGCCTCGTCATAAATACTCGCTTATGAACCATATAACCTGTGTTTTCTTCCTTGATTTCAATAAAAATCACTGAAAAATTCGAATGCCGCTACCTTTTCAGACACACCCTAGTTTCCAACAGGATCAATTCATTCTCTGTCAGTGGACGATATTCGCCCAATGCCAATGCTTCATCTAAATATAGTGCACCCATGCGCAGCCTCTTGAGATAAACAACCTTTTTATCCACTGCTTCAAACATTCTTTTTACCTGATGAAATTTTCCTTCCTGAATGACCAAACGAATCTCTGAAAGCTTTTCAGAATCATCTATAGAATCAATGAACAGCTGGCTGCTTTTTACTGTTTCACCGTTCTTCAACGCAAAGCCCTCTTTGAACAGCTGAATATCCTCTTCTGTTACAACCCCCGAAATTCGTGCAAAGTATTCCTTGTCTACATGCTTCTTTGGAGAAAGCAGACGATGAGCCAGCTGCCCGTCATTTGTCAGAACCAACAACCCTTCTGTGTCTTTGTCCAGCCTGCCAACCGGGAAAAGATCTTCACGAAAATCCTCATCTGACAGTAAATCAAGCACTGTTTCATCATACTTATCTTCTGTTGCAGAAATCACACCCTGAGGCTTATGAAGCATATAATAAAAATATTTCTGATAATGAAGTATTTCCCCAGCGTACGCAACTCGATCGCTATTCTCGTCAACTTGCGTTTTACCATCCTTTTTTACTAAGTCATTCACGGTGATGACTCCCTGTTTCAACAGTTTTTTTACTTCTTTACGGCTTCCGCATCCGGTATCTGCCAAAAACTTATCCAGTCGCATTGTCTTCCGCTCCTTACTTCTAATTCTTCAGTCACTATTTTAAAATGCCACCGTTAAATAGATTGACTTCACATAAAAGATTTCCATTTTCTTATCGTCATGCTTTAACATTCATTATATAAAACAAAGGCGCAGGACTTTCCCCACGCCTCAAAGTATTCTATCTACTTAATCTTAACCTTTGCACGCAGTCCATCCACGTCTTTCCCAAGCAAACGGTCTGCCAGTCGAATCTTCAATGTCATGTAGCCATAAACAGCAATTCCAACTGCAGCTACTATCAGAACAATCAGAAACGCCTGCCCTTTACGATCCGGGTTCAAAAACAGATATAGAAACTGTTTTGTCAGGAAGGCAAAAACAATCATAATCAGTGTAATAACAAAAATCAGTAAACTGCGGCGCAGCGTCAGGCTCAAATTGAATTTGGAAATTTCTTTGATTTTACGCATCAGCAGGAAGCATGAAACACTGAATCCAATCATGGTTGCCACTAGAGGACCATATGCTTCCAAAAATCGAATACTTGGGTATTGAACAATCAGTTTTACAGCTAATCCAATCGCAAAATAGCGGATTGCTGCCCGGTTTCCGTACATCCCCATCAGCATGTTGGAAATAAGCATATACAATCCCATAAACAACCCTGCATAACACGCTTGAATAAGCAGACTTGTCCCTAATCCATCCGGACGATAAAACAACGTATAAAGCGGTCTGGCCAATACAATCATACCAAATGTTGACGGCAGCATAACAAACGCAAAAAGCTGCAGATTGTTGCTGATCAATTTAGACAGATCACGATATTTTTTTTGAGTCACAGCTTCTGTAATAAGCGGCAATCCAGCCATGGCAATAGATGTGGCCAGTGCAATAACGACCATCGTCAATTTATCCGGATTGGCATTAAAAACCCCAAAAAGTTCACGGAGTTGACTATCCGAATAACTCGTAAATGTCCGCATGAAATTAGAAAACGTAAATTGATCGACTAATTTAAATACTGTTACACCAGAACCAACAATAATAAACGGAATTGCTTCTTTAAACGTTTCTATTAAAAGGCCCTGAGGAGAAACCTGGTGCTTGTTTGCGCTGTGCGCTTCAAGGTAATCAAACATTGGTTTTTGTTTATGCAGATAAAAGTACAGCACAACAAAGCTGACAATCATTCCGATAAATGCCGCAAAAGTTGACTGAGTCACGGCATCTACATAATCGCCATTAAAGACTTTCATAATAATGAAAGCAGTCAGCAGCATATAGAAAACACGTGCAACTTGTTCAACAATCTGTGACAGGGCAAAGGGCATCATATCCTGATTTCCTTGGAAATACCCTCTGATAACACTCATACACGGAAAAACCAGCACGGCCAGACTTAACGATTTCATCGTTGGAACCAGCTCTTCTCCGCCTCCTGACCAACTGGCCAGTGCAGGTGCTGAAATATACATAACCAAAGCAAAAACTGCTCCCAGAACGGCCATCATCTGCAGCGCTTTGTAAAACAGCTGTCTGCTGATCTTGTATTCATTCATAGAATTGTAATGTGCCGTTTGTTTCGCTATTGCAGCAGGAATACCGGCTGTAGAGATTAACAAAAACAGTGAATAGACTGTATACCCCATAGAAAACAGACTATTCGCCTCGTCAGCATGTTCCCCCATCCAGGCGTACCATGGAATAATATAAACCGCTCCTAATAAGCGGGAAATGATATTACTGGCTGTCATCCACGCTGAACCTTTGACCATCTTTTCCTGATTAGTCAATATCGGCTGTTCAGCAGTCCCGGGTTGATTGATCATTTACTCCCCAACTTTCTTAAACATACTTCTTCTATTTTAATTGTAAAATCCTTGATATGCAATCCATTTATAAAATAATTATGCAATGCTTCAGAATTCCTTCTACTCTTAATGAAGTCCTCTATTTATTTGCGGAAACTACTGCATTTTCCTGTCAAACTCCTTTATTATACCCGAATATGCTCCCATAATGCACGATTTATTTTTCTGCTGCCTGTAAAATTCAAACACTTTGCATTCGACAGAAAGAAAAAAGCCTTTGAAAGGAGGATTTTAACCAAAGACAATAGTTATTCTTCCTGACTTTTAGCAGCTTTTTCTGTCTCCGTTCGATAAACAGTATCCTTCAACTGCATGCATAAGCAACTTTTCATTAGTACCGGATTTCATTTTAAAAGCTGAACTGTCAATTCCGGCTTGCTTAAAAACATTTCATAAAGAATATTCATCCGATTGGTATAGTATCTGTGATGGACCACCTAATTTAGATAAAAAATAGTCAGCCGGCACAGCTCCGTTCCTTTTAGATTATTCCTGTCAATGAGTATCAGCTCCTAAAAAACAGCATAGGTATCATAGACAACTATTTCAAGCTAGGTTCTCCGATTTTTGCCTTGTCGTTACAGTTTTCCTGCATAGCCTCAGCTGAATGAATCGATAACATATATGCAATAAGAACTCGGCCACCTGATGATCAACAACCTGGTTATAAAGCTTTCTGCTAAAGCTCTGTGTCTGTTCCGCAATCACAAACAGCTCATCTGCTTAAAAAGCTGAATAAGATAGGTTCCTAAAAAGAATTCATAACCTCACCAATCCTCTATCTTCCTTAAATAGTCAATAATATTTTCGCTGTCTGCTTCAAGCTCCATATTAAGGGCACGTTTGTACAACACTTCCCTATCAAAACGCAGGATAAAAGCATTGCTTTTCCGATTCATTTTAGTTTTTATATTTCTGAATGAATTTCTTAAAGATCAGGGAATTGTCTGAATGCAAACCAAATCCTTATCAAGTTCAACTTCTTCCAGCCAGTTGCTCAACGATATCTCGGGAACTCATAATAGAATTCATCAACCGTACTGTAGATTTTATTCCTTTTGAATAAGTTGCTTTGTTTTTCTGATAAAATTTAACATTCCTACAGTATTCATAGTTTTTTTGCCTATTTTTTATTAAATGATAGCACAAACTCCAAAAAAATATCTGTAAGCATAAATTTTGAGAATAGTATAGTAATGATGTATTTTTTTAAATCAAGCTAAATTATCTTATTTCTATTACTTTTCATCATTTGATAGGATTTAATTTATAAGGCTAAAAATGTTTCAGCTCTTAAAATTAACATTCATTTAACAAAAAATTGACATCCTTTCTATATTCGAAGACCCAACGACGAGCAATTATTTTTCTACAAATATACTCTATTATATTGACTGCCGATAAAATCTCATTTTCAACATGAGCCTTTTTCAATGACTGCTATTCTAATTTCTTAAAAGACCGGTTAGCACAACTGCTTTCAAACCGATTCTCTACTTCTTCTCATACAGCCGCCCTGTATTCTGCTTTTTTGTGCCTTGCTTTTTCATTCCAATACTTATATATGTTTTTGGCAATACATCTGCGAATTCCTTTACTTAATACTATTCTTTTTATTTTTTTGCAAAATCAACTAAATTAAGCTTGTATTTCCAAATAAACATTTGTATGATTGAAATGCTGAATCAAACTAATGGAAAAGAGGATGAACTATGGGAAGAAAAGAAGACAGAATGGCAACAGCCAAAAAACCGATCGCAAAAAGAGGATGGTTTTGGTTATTGGTTTTCTTGATATTGGGTGGCGGAGGCTTTGCTGCTTCACAGTTTATCCCTTTTGATTTTGACCTGCCGTTTGGCAATTCTGCATCTAAAGATTCGACAACCGAAGAATCCAAAACAACAACTGAGAATACAAATACTGAAGAAGATATTGTGGAAATACTGGAACTGTATCGTTCAATCAATCTAAGCGATTCAATAGCGGAAGATGTTAAGGGCTCCAGCTATGATGACGTCGTAGCACTGTTGGGAGAACCAAGCTCCAATGTTGATTCCGAAATTGGCGAAACAAAAACCAAGATGGCTATCTGGAATACCTTCAATGGAAAAACAACGATCAGTGTGAACTTCAGCGATGATTTTGCCATTGGAAAAAGTGTCGCAAAGCTAGTCAGTGAAGCAGATGATAAAACTACTACAGCTCAGTTTGAAGCCGTTCCTACAGATGGTTCTTACACCTATGAACAGGCGATTGAAGAATTTGGTGCTCCAGATTCACTCAGTGATTCACTTATTGATAATGTACACGCAACCACTGCATTTTGGACGACAAATGTGGAACAGGGCTTCACTATTCATTTTGATAATGATCAGGCAGTTACAAAAGAACAAGTTTCTTAATAATAGAACAAAGACAGGCAGTTTTCGGATAAGAACCGGAAGCTGCTTTTTCTCTGAAATACGCTGCCTTGATGTTTTTGTTTTGAAATTGTATGATAAATGTTAAAGATGACAACAATCAGAGCGGGAACTCCTTTCCAGCTCATTTATATTTGGAGGCTTATTATATGAGTATCTCATTGACAGAAATTAAAGAGTGTTTAATAAAAGAACAGCTTTTAAAAGAAATGGTTGCCGGTTCTGACTGGACTCTCATTATTCCGCAGCATCTGTCCGATCGGCTGATTACCGCTGTATCCTATGATTCAAGAACTGTCTCTGAGGATACCTTGTTTTTCTGTAAAGGACTGAATTTTAAAGAAGAATATTTGGTGAATGCTGCAGCCGCAGGATTAAAATTTTATGTTTCTGAAACCCCTTATGACACAGCTGCCGAACTGGGCTTCATTGTAACAGATATAAAAAAAGCGATGTCGGTTCTCAGCATGCTGTTTTATGATTATCCTCAAAATAAACTGACGTTGGTTGCGTTTACTGGGACGAAAGGAAAAACAACTGCTGCTTATTTCACGAAATTTATTTTGGATCGCTCAACAAATAAAAAGACGGCCATGCTTTCAACGATGAATTCAACGCTGGATGGAAAAACCTTTTTTAAATCTCAGCTGACAACGCCCGAATCTGCGGATCTCTATCGAATGATGGCAGAAGCAGCAGCAAATCAGATGACACATTTTGTGATGGAAGTCTCATCCCAGGCCTATAAGACAAATCGGGTATACGGTCTGACATTTGATGTCGGAATCTTTTTAAACATTACTCCTGACCATATCAGTCCGATTGAACATCCTACATTTGATGATTATTTCTATTGCAAACGGCAATTAATTGTAAATTCCAAAAAAATCATTCTGAATCATGACTCTGATTACTTCAATCTGCTGAAAGAAACTGCTGATTTGTATCATACACCTGTCGTTGTTTATGGCAGCCAAAAATCAGAAGATGTAGATTACCTCTATACAAAAGATCCGAAAAATTCGCTGGTCTTTAACGTTTCAGCTGCTCCTGATACTCTTTCCCTGTCAGGAGAATATTCTTTACGGCTGGGCGGAGACTTTAATATGGGCAATGCGTTGAGTGCTGCTATCGCCTGCACACTGGTTGGCGCATCAAAACAGGACTGCCATTCAGGTATTCAGGAAACAACTGTGCCTGGTCGAATGGAGCAGCTGTCTAATACAAATGGCTCAGCTGTTTATGTTGACTACGCACACAATTACGATAGTCTGAAAAACCTTCTAAGTTACATAAAAGAAGAACATCCAGACGGCCGTTTAATTGTTGTCATTGGCAGTACAGGAGACAAGGCAATTTCCAGAAGACAAGATTTCGGAACAGTTTTGTCTGAACTTGCTGATTATGCCATCCTGACAACCGATGATCCGGCTTCTGAGGATCCTCAGAAAATTGCAGAAGAAATTGCTGCTCATCTTGCTTCATCGGTTGAATCCCAAATTATTATTGATCGGGAGCAGGCAATTAATGCTGCCTTGTGCTTAAGCAGACCGGAAGATGCTGTGGTTTTAGCTGGCAAAGGGGCTGATTTATATCAGAAAATCGGCGGGAGAGATCTGCCTTATGAAGGAGATTTCGCTATTGCTGAGCGGATCATTCATAATAAAAAGTAAATGCTGAATTCATTCACAAATAGCTGTGCAGTAAACGTCAATCGCTTTTACTGTGCAGTTTTTAATTTATTAATAAAATCAGGAGGAAAAATGATGAGCTACGAAGAAAAAGACTATTTTATGCGGCAGATAAAAAAACTGGCTGAGGGTTTAGGTATGATGCTCACGCTGAACTCAGTAAAGGAAATTATCAACCTTGAACAAAACGAAAACAGCAAACTGACTGACGAAGAAATTGAAGCGATCCTTCTTGCTATTCAGGTACAGAATAAAGCAGATCAACTGGGACTGAACAAGGAACGGCTGTCCGAAAAAACAGGACTCTCTCAAGAACGGCTGGAACAGCTTCTTGAAAAGAATCAACTTCCGACAAAACATGAGCAATCAGAGTTGGAGAACTTTTTATTCTGATAACCAAGTATTTTCTAGTGCCGAATACTTCGCAATAGGTGTAAGAACCATTTCTCTAGTCCATTCTTCTTTAGAATGACGCAGGATCTATCTGAAAACTATCGAGGAAGTGCTCAGAAAATTTTTCTACATGTATAAAGAGTATGTTGAGTGCCTCTATTGCTCCATACTTAGAAGAGAGTAGCAGGAACAATAACAAAAACCTGAATCTTTCCCTTTACAAAGCCGATGATACTTAGGCTTTTAAGGAAAAGTTCAGGTTCTTTTCATTCTGTTCATCCGTTATACAGAGACTTTAATCAGTTTTCAAAACTGTAAACTGCAGAAAATAACGGTCGAGGTCCGACAGATTCCCTATAGAAGATTCAGTCGACAAGTCCAATCTATTGCCGTCCCTCATTCAATTCCGAACTGTCAGATTCTATTTTAAGAATTCAGCGATATCTGTATAAGGCAGTTCCAGGTCCGCTGCAACTGCCGGATTTGTCATGGCACCATTCAACGTATTAACACCTCTGGCTAATGCTTCATTCTGCTTCACGGCTTCTTCAAAGCCTTTATTGGCAAGCTCCAGTACATAAGGCAATGTTGCATTTGCCAAAGCATAGGCAGATGTCTGAGGAACAGCTCCCGGCATATTTGCCACAGCATAATGGATTACGCCGTGTTTGACATATGTTGGCTGCTCATGTGTTGTAACATGATCAATCGTTTCAAAAATCCCGCCCTGATCAATCGCAATATCGACAATCACTGAATGTTCAGGCATAGATTTGACCATCTCCTCTGTTACCAATACAGGTGCTTTGTGTCCTGGAAGCAGTACAGCACCGATCACTAAATCTGCTGTCTTTAAGGATTCCTGAATATTAAACTGGTTGGACATCAGTGTTTTGATCGTTCCGTTAAACTGGTTATCCAGTTCCTGCAGACGTTTTGTATTCACATCCAGAATTGTCACATCTGCGCCAAGACCCAGAGCGATTTGTGCAGCATTCGTTCCTGAAATTCCACCGCCGATAATAGTAACATTTGCTTTACGAACACCGGGAACTCCGCCAAGTAATATCCCTTTTCCTTCAGGAATTTTTTCCAGACAGTGCGCACCAATCTGCGTTGCCAATCGGCCCGCGACTTCGCTCATAGGCGACAATAAAGGCAAGCTGCCATTTTCCAGCTGAACACTTTCATATGCGATCGTATTAATTTTACTCTTCATCAACTCTTCTGCCAGCGGTTTATTAGCTGCTAGATGGAGATACGTAAACAGAACCAGATCTTCTCTTAAAAACTGATATTCCTCTGCCAGAGGCTCTTTCACCTTTAATACCATTTCCTGATTCCACGCTTCTTCAGCTGTCGCCGTAATAGCAGCTCCTACAGCAATATACTCTTCATCTTTGATTGAAGCACCTGATCCCGCACCGGTTTCAACAAAAACTTCATGTCCTGCCTTGATTAAATCAAGAACACCGGCTGCCGGTAAGGCTACCCTGTTTTCACCAATTTTGATTTCCTTGGGAATACCAATTTTCATATACATTACCTTCTCTTTCGTTTAAATTCTTATCCATCTTATCTATGTCATATAAAAAGTATAAAGTAAGAAAAAACGATTCGCAAGGGTGTTCGGCATATTTGTGAGTTATTTAACGAACAACTGTTGTCCATTCTTTACAGCTGAGTAACAACAATCTGACCGAAATAATCATCGATTTTATTCGGGTCAATCCAGCCTGTCTTTATTTCCAGTGCATTCAGCATTCCCGTTGTCATACCCCATTTCAGAACATCTTCGTCTGTATTTTCTGCAGCAACAGCGTATGCTAACCCTGCTAAGGTCGCATCCCCTGAACCTACTGGATTTACTGCTTCAAGAGCAGGAATCCTGACCTTGTAGAATTTTTCTTTATGCTTCGCTATCGCCCCTGCTGCTCCCAGCGAAACAACAATCCAGTCAATGCCGTCAAACATTGGATGCTTTAGTTGCTCTAAAAGCTCTTCACCCTCAGCTTTTTCAACAGACAGCAGCTCTGCAATTTCTGTTTCGTTCGGCTTAATTAAAAAAGGCTTATTCTCTGAAATCACTGCCTGCTTCAGTGCGTTACCTGAGGTATCCAATAATACAGAAACCTTCGCTTCCTTAGCTAAACCAATCAGCGTATCATAAAGATTCTGAGATAAACCAGCAGCTAAGCTTCCTGAGATGGTTACCAATCTGCTTTTCTTTACCAGAACTTTGAAATGTTCAATAAATGTCTGCTCCTCCTGCTTTGTTACAGTGGGTCCTTTTTCTAAAATCTCTGTCTGCTGTCCCTGATCATGCAAAACAGCAATCGAGTTCCTTGATTCTTCCTTTATTTTAGTGAAGTCGTGAAGGATACCTTCTTTTTCAAGCTCCAATTCAATATATGCACCTAAAAATCCGCCTAATACACCAGTTGCCAGCAGCTCCCTATCCAATTGATGAAGGACTCTGGAAACGTTCAAGCCCTTCCCACCGGCAGTTTTCGATACCTCGCTGACACGATTAACATCATCCAGTTTGAAATGTTCCAATGAGTACGACATATCAACAGAAGGATTCATCGTTACAGTTAAAATCATAGGTAAGCCTCCATTCTTTTTTACTTCCGGGAAATGTCTGAACAATTAGAATCTCCCATTATTTTCAACACTTCCCGACTGGACATCTAAGATCATCCGTTTTTACAAATTATTTCACTTTTTCAATTTTTCTAACTTTATTAGGAGAACAACTGCCCCTTACTGCGGACTATTCCACCATGATCTTGTCATGCCAGGAAGAAGCTGTTCGATTTACAACTTCATTCAGTGATTCAATATTCTTTTTACCTTCACCTGTCAACCAGTCTATTGCTGCAGCATCACCGGCTTTTACAAATGGCGCCACACCATTTTTCCATGTTGCCCTACCGCAAAGAACACCATTAAAGGTAGAGCCTGCCTGTTTGGCGAATTCCAGTGTTTTTTGAAACAGCTCTGCGGATACTCCCGCACTTAGAAAAATAAACGGCAGATGCGTTGCATCACTTTGTTCTTTAAAACAGGCAAGAGCTTCTTCTTGAGAATAGACTGCCTCAGCTTCGTCTTCAGCAAATCCTTCAACATAATTCATGTTCACAGGAACTTCTACTTTCAGTACATCTACCTTATATTGCGTCTTGGAGAATTCTTTCATCATTTCGATCACCTTATGCGGTTTTCTTTTCGCATATTCTGTTGATCCTGCATCTGCAATTTGAGCATCATAAGAAACCAGCTCCAGATAAAACGGGATGTCCTCACCCAGACACTCGCTGCCCAGACGTTCAATAAAGACATGCTTTAAATGATTGATTTCTGCCGCTTCATCCACATCATAGTAAAGCAGAAATTTAATGGCGTCCGCCCCTTTTTCTTTCAGTCTTTTAACAGACCAGTCTTCCAGCAAATCCGGAAGCCGCCCGGGTGTTGATGCATCATAGCCTGTTTTTTCATAGGCCAGCAGCAGTCCGGCTTCACTGTCTCGGGCTTCCGCTGCCGACAGACCATATTCAGGATCCAGCAAAATAGATGAAGCAAACGGTGTTAACTGCTCAGAAACCAGCTTTTTAAAGTCGCTGATGCTTTCTTCTGCCGCCTCTAAGCCCAGTGCACTGATCATTTTCTTAAGTGCTCCCCGCTGATCAATGGCTAACGCTTCAATCAAGCCATCTTTCGTTGATAATCGATCCATTGACTCTTTCTTTGCTTTGCTTATCTTTAACATCATTCTCCTCCTGTTTCTTTCCACTCTATTTTTATTACCTGTTCAACCTTGTATCGTCTCTTGTCGTTCTTTTATGCAGCAGTTTATTCTTGTTCTTTCGAACACATATAAACAGACTGACCTTCCAAGTATGTTTCAAGCAGACTCATATCCGGACCGATAATTAGAAAATCTGCCGGCAGACCTGCTTCAATACTTCCACACTGGTCATCAATATGGACACTTTGTGCTGGTACCAGTGAAGCCATTTTGATTGCTTCCTCCACAGTAGCAAGATCCCAGTCAACAACATTCTTCACCCCATCAAACAGCTGCAGCACACTGCCAGCCAAACTGTCATTTGACTGCAATCGTGCTGCCCCATCTTTGACAATTACTGGGAATTCCCCAAGCGTATATTCTCCAGCAGGCATTCCACCAGCACGCATACAGTCAGTAATCAGTGCAATTTTCCCCGACGTTTTCACCTTCATCAGTACGTCAGCCGCTCCTGGATGAACATGATGCCCATCACAAATCAATTCGGCGATCACCGCTTCTGATGTCATTGCCGCACCTACCATTCCCGGATCGCGATGGCTCAAGCCGCTCATTCCATTGTATGTGTGTACAAACATTGAAGCACCCGCATAGACAGCTTCTTTCGCTTGATTATAGGTTGCCGCACTATGCGCCAAAGCTACAGTTACGCCTTGTTTTGTCACTTCACGGATAAAGTCCGCAGCCCCCCTTCGTTCCGGTGCAAGAGCAATTTTTCGAATCAAACCATTACTTAATTTTTGCCAATGATTGAATACGTCAATATTCGGATCGGAAAAATAGTCAGGATTTTGCGCCCCTTTATGTTCTTCTGTAAAAAATGGTCCTTCAAAGAAAATCCCCTGAATTTTTGCTCCTTCCACCTCTTGATAACGTGAACCAATGGATGCAGCAACTTCATTCAACGTATCAATATCTGCAGTCAGAGTTGTCGGTAAAAATGAAGTAACACCACAGCTAAGCAATCCTTTGGACATTTTTTTGATTCCTTCAAAATTATTATCCATTACGTCATATCCCATAAAGCCATGAATATGTGTGTCGACCAGTCCGGGAGCAATCCATTTTCCGCTGTAATCCAGAATCTCGCCTTCCGGCTTTTCTTTGGTAAAATTTCCAAACTTCCCATTCGAAACTTCCAGATATCCGGCAGATGCCCTCCCGCTTTTTAAAAAGAAACGATCTGCCTTCAAATAATAATTATTCATGCTTCTCTTCCTTTCCTGCCAAAGCATTCTTTTCAGAAACTGCTGAAATCTTCCTTTTGTCATGGCTAAAATAGCAAGCAATTAAAGCTGAAGACATCTCAAAATAAAGGGTCAGATGACAGTTTGTTCTGTTCCGACCCCCATTTCAGCCAAAGCTTCTATAATCAATATCATTTTTTCAGTTCGTAAATTGTTACTCCTTCAACTACCCGATTCACAGTACCTGTCGGAGAAGGAGTATCAGGTGTATTGCTGACTTTAATGGAACTGTTTAAAGCAACAGTCTGAGCAAACAGGATATCTGGAAATACCTGATAAGCTTCCGGAAGAATCACTTCTTCCTCAGAAAACAGGAATGGTGTCCCGGCAACCTCTGCCGAATCTTTTTGACCGATTCCCACAACCTGTGCAGCGATCTGATCTCTGTGTACTTCTGTCAAAATATCCAGATCGTACTTTCTAGTGTACACATCGTTATTAATAAACACAAAGAGCAGCGTTTTAGAATCAACAAATGATTTAGGACCGTGCCTGAATCCCAGAGAAGAGTCAAAAACCGTCGCAATTTTTCCAGCAGTCAGCTCCAGTACCTTCAACTGTGCTTCCCGTGTCAACCCGGACAATGAACCTGAACCTAAATAGACAATCCGGTGATACTCATCTTTCAGCAAAGACTGAATCTCTTCTTCGCGGCATATAACCTCCCGACCCATTTCACTCATCGCAGTTACGTAGACTTCTTTCTTTTTTAATTCTGTCTGATCAAAAATCAATAATGCAGATAACGTCATGCAGGTAAAGCTTCCGGTCATCGCAAAACCCTTATCGTTTGATTTTTCAGGCATCAGCAGCAACAGAACTCGGTCATCGCCTTCGGCAAACTGTGCCAGCTGTCCATCAGGTGCACAAGTAATCGTTATATGAAATATATTTTCCACAATTGCATTAGCAATCTCTACTGCTGCCAAACTTTCAGGAGAATTCCCGCTTCGCGCAAACGACACTAGAATCGTCACTTCGTCTGAAAGCAGATAATCATATGGAGCAGCTACAATATCTGTCGTCCCAATACTTTCAAATGTAAACACCTTTGTATTACCCTTTTTAGTTAGATAAGGAACCAGTGTGTCTCCCACATATTGTGAAGTGCCGGCTCCAGTAAAGATTACCCGAATTTTTTTCTTTGTTTCCTTTTCTGCCCGTTCAAAAAAAGCAGCAATTGCTTCCTTATTCTCTTTATATATTTGTAGAGCTTCCTTCCATAAGTCAGGTTGCTGTTTGATCTCACGTGTTGTGATCTCCGCACCCATTTTTTCTAAAATATCTGCTTTTTTTTCAAACATCTAGCCTACGCCTCCTTGCTTTTAATCAGCGAACATGGCGTACCTTATAACGAAACTTATCTGCACGTGCAACGCTTAACGTAAACTCAATTACTTCATTCTTTAAATTATACGTTGTTCGAACCAAGTTAAGGCTAGGTGCGCTATAAGGTACTTCCAGCTGTTTCGCATCATTATCACTTACAATACTTGCATAAAACTCTTCTTCAGCCAGCTTAATAGTTTCACCGTAATCCTCGGAAAACAGATCATACAGCGGTTTTTTCTCCATATCTTCCTTTTTCATTTTCATAAACTTTTTATAGGGTAAATAGGACCGCTCAACCATCATCGGCAGTTCATCGGCACTTCTCAAACGTTTAATTTTAATAATTTTTTCGCCTAAAGAGAGGTTCAAATGCTCTGCAAAAAACTTATTGGCTTCTACAATACGATAATCCAGAATCGTTGTTTTAGGTGTTTTTCCAAGCGATCTCATTTGTTCAGTAAAACTGTAGCCGCCAGTCAGATTCGTTACTTCCTGACTGATGGAAGAAACAAAGGTTCCTTTTCCATGCTGACGATAAATGTACCCCATCTTCTCCAGTTCCTGCAGCGCCAAACGTACTGTTGTACGACTCAATCCGTACTTATCCGACAACTCACGCTCGGATGGCAGCATCGCATGCGGCTCCAGCTCTGTTTCAATCTGTTCTTTCAGCAAATCAACCAGCTGATCATACAACGGCTGTCTTCTCTTTCTTTCCAATATATTCCCCTCCTGAAATTTAGTGGTGCAATGTCTTGAATGATTAATCAAGCTATTTCATGTTTAGCAAACTGCCAACAGGAATTATTGCATCCCTTCCTGAAAAACAGCTTGGCTTGTTTACTGTTTCTAAGCTGACCACTTTGACTGCAGAGCTGAATAAATTGCCGAGACAACTACTATTGAGCAATGCTGCAGCTTGTCACCCCGGAACAGCCAGTGTCCCGAAACAGCTCTGGACAAGTGGTAACTACCACATGTTAAGTCTATCATTCTTCCATTGAATTTCAATGATTTTTCATCATAGTTTTTCAGCTGAGGTTCGTCCGGTAAAGAGAACGTTTTGAAAGACCAGTCTTTAATCTTTGAATTTTGACTACTCTTTATAATGGGAAAGTCCGGCAGTTAATTGTTTATTCTAATTACTAACCCAGACACTTCCCATTCACTGCGGTCTTCATTGTTTGACAGAGTACGTATCTGAGAGCTGTCAGTCAAGCTTCTATGGCCAGATAGACGGCCATAAGCCGAACCCTGAACCAACCAGACCAATCACCAGTACCAGACCAATACATTTCAGCGGTGTCCAGCTTCGTTTTGCCAGGAAGAAGTACAGAATCAGCGTTAGTGCCAACGGAATCATCTGCGGTAAAATACCATCAAGAATTCCCTGAATGTCAATCGTCACATCCTGTGTTTCATTTTGGTTAAACGTAACTTCGTATTCCCCTGAATCCAGTTTTCTAACACCCAGTGCCTTTTCTCCGTCTGCTGCATCCTGAACGTCTTCTGTCAGATTTCCATCTTCATCTGTTTTATAAATAAACTCATCGTATTTGTGCTGATCAGCTGCAGAAACAACTGTTGTAACAGAATGAACAACATTTGTTGTACCATTAGGAATTTGAACATCCAGCTTTGTCGCTCCATAAACACATGTCAATGCGCCAACAACGAATATACCCAAGATACTTGCTGCTCTAGTGAATTCTTTTGCATTTTCTGTCAGCACCCCAATTGCATCTGTCCCCAGCTTGTAGGACCAGTTCATCAGGAAGTAACGCAGTGCAAACTGTGCAACGTTAAATACCAGTAAAAAAACAAACGGAGCAGCAATATTGCCGTCAATCGCCATATTGGAGGTAATACCGGCAGTAATTGGAACCAGTGTAAACCAGAACAATGCATCGCCGATTCCGCCCAAAGGTCCCATAGCTGCCACACGTACTGCACGAATCGTTGGAATATCTGCTTTGTTTTGTTCAAGAGAAAGGACAATCCCCATAACAAACGTTACCAAAAACGGATGAGTATTAAAAAATTCCAGATTATGACTCATGGATGCAGATAAATCATCTTTTTCATCTCCGTGAATTTTTTTCAACCCCGGAAGAATGGAATACAGCCAGCCGCCAGCCTGCATCCGTTCATAGTTAAAGGATGCCTGCAAAAACAGAGAGCGCCATACCATTTTATTTAATGTCTTTTTATCCAGCTGAGGAGCCGGATTGGTATTTTTATACGTGTCTGGAATATTATATGCCATCTTCGTCACCTCCGAAGTTATTCACTGATGCAGTCTGTTTGAATTTTGTCTGAACCTGATAATCCCAGAATGCCAGCGCAAATCCGATAAATGCCAAAATAATTAAAGCAGGACCGCCCAAGCTTGGTGCTGCCATTACGATAACAGCCAAAGCAAATCCAAAGAAGTAAAAGCCCCACATATCCCGAGAGACCATTACCTTAAGCAAAATCGCAAAACCGACATAACGCATCATTCCGCCGGCTGCGCTTAAGCCGCCCATCAGCCATCCAGGAATGGCATCCACTACAGTTTGTCCAAATGCCTGACCGCCGATAAAGAATAAAACAACGATAATACCGAAAATACTTCCCAACCCCAGCATTGCCAAATAATTAATCCAATCAATTCCTTTGGTGTTTCCTTCATGAGCATAGTTATCTGCTACAGTCATTGCCGGTGACATCAAAGAGAACAGCAAAGTCACACCATATTGACCCAGCAAGGAGAATGGAATTGCTGTGGCAACAGCCACTGTCGGCTCTAATTTCAGTGTAATCGCCAAAATGGCAGCCATAATTCCTCCAATTACTGCATTCGGCGGCTGTGCTCCGCCAACCGGCATGTTTCCAATGGTCATCAGCTGGTATGTTCCTCCAACAATCAGCCCGGTCTGCAGATCCCCCAATATCAAGCCAATAACCATACCTGTTACAATAGGCTGATAAAGAGATTCCAGAAAACTGAATTGATCAATGGCAGCAATAAACGTTACTAAAAACACTAATACTATCTGTAAAATACTGTAATCCATTTTTTTATCTCCTTCCTAGTTTCAGCTAAAAAGCTTCTTACTGTCTTCTATCGGTGTTGTCGGCACACGGCGAATTTCCAGTTCAACACCCAGTTCCTGCAGCTTTCGGAAAGCTGCGACATCCTGGTCATTAACAGCAACAGTTGTAGCAACCTGACGTTTTCCTTCAGCCATATGCATATTCCCGATGTTTACTTTCTTAATCGGTACACCGCCTTCAACTAATGTCAGCACGTCTTTTGGGTTTTCCGCAATAATAAAGATTTTTTGATTCGGAGAAGCCTTGTGAATAATTTCAATCGTTTTCTGTAAAGTAAAATAGCGCGTTGCTACTCCATTCGGTGCTGCCATATCCATTAATCCCTGTCTGACCTTGTCCCCTGCTACTTTGTCATTTGCCACTAAAATCAAATTAGAGCCAAGTGAACCATTCCACTGCGTTGCTACTTGTCCATGAATCAGTCGATTGTCAATACGTGTTAATAAAATATTCGGCATCTGTCATTCTCCTTTCTTTGGTACCAATTGATTTCCTCGTGCTTAACAAGAATCAATTGCTCTCTCTTCTTTGATCCGATAGCCCCATTCCTAAGCCGCATCTGCGACAAGGACTGCGGTTCTCCTTTCTCATCTTATTTATTAATAGAGTCCGTCAAGTCTCAGCCAACGATCTCCGTAATAGCAAACCTTGATATTTCCATCACTGCATCAGACTTAGTCTTTACATCCACTGTTTCATGTCCGATTCTGGTTAAGGTACCGTGAACGCCGTTTAAAAAAATCACCTGTTGCCCTACTGCCAGCTCCTGGTGCAGTTTTCGATAATAATCCTTCTGTCGTTTTACATTTTTAAAGTTGAAGACATAACAAACAAGTGCCATTCCCACTAAAAAGGCGATCATTATAATTGAGACTGCCAGTATACTATGCCACATAGTCAGATCCCTTCTTCCTCAAATTCATTGTCAGTTTCCTCCGATAACTCCAACTGTGCATGTACCAGTCCTGAACGCCCAACCTCAAGAATCATGCTAACAAATTCTTTTGCAGAATCGGCTCCACAGCGCAATCCGCTTCCTTCAATTAATAACGGCAGATTCGTGCCTGCAAGAACCTCTGCATTCTCTCTTTCAGAGGCCGCCAGCATAGCCGTTCGAAAAGGAGTTCCTCCCAAAAGATCTGAAAAAATCACCACCCCGTCTGATGAGTCCAATAATTTTTTTATTGCCTTTTCCATCTTCTCCTCAAAAACTTCCAGTGCTTCCTCTTCCTGAAAAGATACCACTTCAAATAATTCCTGAGGTCCTGCAATCATCTCCACTGCTCCCATCATCCCAGGGGCGAAACTGCCGTGACCCGTTAAAATACAGCCAATCATCCACTCACATCCTTCCACTTAAAAAATACCAACTGGTAGTAACCACGATATCAGTATAAAGTACAACCGCTTACAAAGTCAACTGATTTCCTAAAATATGTGAAAAAAATGAAATTTCTGTTTTACTTTGAGAAAAATACGTAAAACAGGTTATCTTATTAATACCAGTTGTTATCTTTTAAAGCAGCCGTTTTTTAAGGCTCAATCTAACGCATAAAACAACCAAAATTTATTATATTTAACGAAAATAGTATGAAAAACCTGAGAGTTAAACCAAAAATCAGTTTACCTCTCAGGTTTCTTCTTTTACTATCTGGATCTCGAAAATTTCACCTCTTTACTTACTCTACTCTATCACGCCAAGAAACAGCACTTTGCTCCACTACCTCATTCAGCGTTTCTATATTGTTTCTGCCTTGGGTCGCAAACCAGTCCAAACCTGCTGTTTTTCCTTGTGTTATATACGGTTTGACACCGTCACGCCATGTTGCACGACCACAGAGAACACCGCTGAAGGTTGAACCGGCTTCCTTGGCAAACTTAATCGTTTCCTGGAACAACTGCATTGTCACTCCTGCACTCAGGAAGATAAACGGTTGATTGGCTGCATCACTCTGATCTTCAAAATAGCTCAGAGCTTCTTTTCTTGAATAAATCATTTCCTCATCTGAAAATCCTTCTACATAGTTCATATCTACCGGAACTTCCAGTTTTAGAACATCTGCATGATACTGGGGTTTTGCAAATTCTTTCGTTGATTCAATCACTTTTCTCGGTTTGATTCGGGCATAGTCTGCTGGATGTGTACTGTCAATTTCCGTATCATACGTAACAAGCTCAAGGAAAAACGGAATATCCTCGCCCAGACACTCGCTGCCCAGCCGTTCAACAAACACATGTTTTAAATGATTGATTCGCTTATCATCATCCGGGTTATAATACAAAAGGAACTTAATCGCATCTGCCCCCTCCTCCTTCAAACGGCGAACTGACCAATCTTCCAAAATATCCGGCATTCTTCCAGGAGTCGAGACATCATACCCAGTTTTTTCATAAGCCAGAAGCAGACCTGAGCCGGCTGAACGTCTTTTTGCTGCAGGCAGTCCGTATTCGGGATCCAGCAAAATAGCAGAAGCATATTTTGTCAGTTCTTCTGAAGCAACTATCTTAAAATTAATAATCTCTTTTTCTACATTTGATTCTCCAAAAGCAGCCATCATTTTTTTCAGAGACCCTCTTTGGTCAATCGCCAGTACTTCAATAATTCCTTCTTCAGTAGATAGTCGTTCCAGCGCTTCCTTCTTCCCTTCACTCAATTTCAACATTCATGATTCTCTCCTTCCTTTCAACCTGCTTGATCCTTAACTGTCTTGAGTATAGGTCGTTCAAACAGAATTTACAAAAGAGACGGCTCTTTCCCTTTTTCCTCTTGACCTGTTATTCGTTTCATCTTGTATAGTAAAGAAAAAAAGAGGAGCAATCATGATTCATGCAATTGTAGCATTGGGTGATCTGCTTGGAAAAAATGATTATTTTGCTGATATTTCCATCACTGATTTTCAATTAACACTGATCTGCTTAAACAGCCTTTGTAAACCCTTTGAACAGACAATAAGCCTTAACTCGATTATTTGACTTGGTCTATGAGAAAAACAATTTAGAAATCCTCCGTTTGGCTCATTAGATTTTGTAAAAAAATATCCTATTTAGAATTTATATGGATTAATGCTGATATAAGGGCAGTGATTCCAATCATTTGGAAATAACCTTTTAAACGCCCCCCGCTGTAACAATAATTGATTAAAGAAAACAGCAGCTGACTTTATTCAACTGCTGTTTTCTTTTGTTTTCTCTTTTTATATTTATATCCCAAAAACAGAATAACAACTATTACCAGAACAATGTAGAGGATATTGCTGGCAATAAAGACAAGAATATTCCCGCCAAGCTCCTGCCAGTACTGCTTTTGCTTCTCAAAGTTTCCTTGAATTCGCTGTGTCAATGAAGGACTTTCCTGTTTCTTTTTTGTTTTATCTACTTCATCAATAGTTACTTCAACCGTTAAATAGTCCACCTTATTGTCGATTCCTTTATTGGAACGAACCAGCGATTCTCTTTCTGAACGAACAACGGACAGACGTTCCTGAATTTTCAGCATATCATCCATTTTTTCACTTTTTTTAAGCAGCTCCAGCAATGCTGTTTCTTCTGCTTCCAGCGCCTCGATCCTGCTCTCATTGTCTAAGTAGGTTGCAGCATAGTTTTCTGTCCGAACACTTTCATCTATTGTTTCACCAATCTTGCTCAGCTTATCCAGAACATCCTGACTTCCCGATTTTGGTATGCGGATAACGTAGTAGGCCTGCTGCAGTCCTCCAACCCATTGACCTTTGTTTGAGCTCTCAATATAGCTGTTGCTTTCCTTCACCAGTGATTCCAGTGCTTCAATATCCTTATCAAAACCTGTGGACTGTTTGGAGTAAACATAAAATTGCGCAGTTTTTTCAGAAGGCTCAGCTGTCTGAGATTCTGATTTTTGTGCCGTCGCCTCCTCTTTCTCCAAGGCGGCCTCCTGTGTATAGCCCGCATCACTTGCTGTACCACTGCTCATATAATTAGTTTTACTGGTTTGAGCCTGATTTACAGCAACTACGATAATGAACAGTACAGCTAAACCAATTGTAGTGATCAGCCAGGTCTTACGACTGAATCTGCTGAAAATTTTTCTACCAACTGATTTTGTACTCACAAAAAATGATTGAGGTTTTGTTTGCTCTCTAACATTGTATTCAATCATTCGATCGATTTTTTCCTGAGGGACTTCGATATTTTCCCACTGCTGTTTCCATTCTTGATTCAGTTTCATCATTCACCCTCCTCAAGATATTTTTTTAGTTGCATTCTGGCCTCATGAAGCTTGTACTTTGTTGTTCCAAGAGGTTCATTCAATACGAGACTGATTTCTTTGAGCTTTCTGCCATAAAAATAATGAAGAATAGTTACTTCCTGAAGATGTTGGGGCAGCCTCCTGATTCCATCATAAATATCCAGCTGTTCTTCTTTCGATAAATTTTTTTCTGGGTCTGCAATCTGTTCGTCTACTTCATCTGTATAAGCCTTATTCTTTTTCAAATGATCCAGTGCAGTATAGATGACAATGCGGACAGCCCAGGTGGTAAAATATTCGGGAAACTGAAGACAGCTGATTTTATTAATAATTTTAATCACTGCATCCTGAACAATATCCAACGCATCAGGCTCATTTTTAACATAAAGAAATGCTGTTTTGTATAGTTGCTGATAATGCTCCTTCAACAACAGCTCTAAAGCTTCCTGACTGCCATTGACAGCTTCTTCAACCGATACTTTCTTCATTTTTTCACCTTCTTTTCTTATTAGACGTCTGTAAATTATAAAAGGTTGGAACTTTTTTTATTTTTTTTCTGTCATATCGATCATACAGGAGTTTTCCGGTAAAATACAGACTGAACGAAAATAAAAAAACTGTACTGCTTCCATTAAAGGCGGCAGTACAAAAAGCTCTTTTGAGTTCTCATATTATATTCTTCAATAATCACAGATCTGCTGAAGTAAATACTTCCGACACATCATCATCGTCTTCCAGCTTATCAATCAGCTTCTGCAGCTGTTCATTTTGAGCTTCAGTAAGCTCTATCAGCGTTTGAGGGACCATGGTCAACTCAGCTTGAGCTAATGAATAGTCCAGCTTCTGCAGACCCTCTCGAACAGCAGGAAAAGCTTCAGGAACCGTATAGATCTCAAAGACTTCTTCAGATACCTCCAAATCTTCTCCGCCAACATCCAAAACCTGCTCCAGCATGGTATCCTCATCAACAGACAAAGCTGCCCGTTCAATTGCTATATACCCTTTACGATCAAACATGTAGCTGACTGAGCCAGTTTCCCCCAAAGAACCGCCATTACGATTAAAAGCAGTCCGGACATTCGTTCCGGTTCTATTCCGGTTGTCAGTCAAAGCATAAACCAGTACTGCCGAACCGCCGGGACCATATCCTTCATAAATCACTTCATCATAATGTTCGCCACTTCCTGAACTATCTGCCTTTTTGATCGCCCGATCAATATTGTCATTTGGCATATTGGCTGCTTTTGCTTTGTCTATAACCAGCCGCAGCGCAGGATTCATTGCCGGATCTCCTCCACCGGATTTCGCAGCCATATAAATTTCCCGGGAAAGCTTTTGAAAGATTTTTCCTCGTTTTGCGTCCTGTGCATTTTTTCTGCCTTGAATATTTTTCCATTTACTGTGACCTGCCATTTTTCTTCCCCCTGACTTGTATTATCCTATCTATCATTGTACTATTCTTTTCTTCTGTTGCAACTGCCCCAATATACGTGATGACTGAAAATAAAAAAAGAGGAAGGAAAACTCTCTCAAGCTCGTCCTCCCTTCCTCAAATCAAACCTCATAAAAATAACAATCATTTCACAGCTGTACGCGGCTTTTCCTGCCTTTTAATCCTGCAAACAACAGGCAGAACAGCACAGCCAGCAGCGCTCCGGCCGAATCCAGCGCAATATCCTGAAACAAGGGGGTTCGACCTCCGGTGATCATTTGATGAATTTCATCCAATGCAGCGTAACCGGTAGCCGTAAGCCAGGCAACTACAGCTGTAAGTACTGATTGATTGATTCTCGGACGTAAGCCAAGGAACCAGCTTCCTCCCAGCAAAAAGTAAGTCAGAATATGGGCCCCTTTACGAATAAAAAATTCAACAAATTTAAAATATCCATTTGCCTGAATACTGACTTCATCAGATGCATACACAAAAGAGATCCTGCTCAGCTGTTCTTTAAATGGTTCATTTGAAAAATATTTCTGCAAAAACCCAATTTGAGACTGCTGTTCATAGGTTTGAGAAGAACTATAAAATAATATACCCATAATGATAAATGCGCAAATCAGATATACGTTACTGTTTCTAAAAAAGTTTTTCACTTTATCACCTCTTCTTACTAATATTAGCTTTTTTCACTACAAGAAACAATGCATTTTAAGCTATAATAATAAAGAAAAGTTTATAAAAGAAAGCAGGTTGTGTTATGACATATTCTCTCAATTGGGATTTAGACAGTATTTTCCCAGGAGGAAGTTCATCAGAGGAATTGATCACCAGAATGAATAAGCTGAAAACGGACAGCAAAACCTACCAAACACTGGTTCGGGAATGGGACATCAGCAATCCAAAAACAAATCAACTATTCAAAGAAATCCTAAAGCTGCAAAGCAGTCTCAGCGATGGTTTTATGCAATGCAGCAGTTTTATTAATGCGCTTTTAGCAGCAAATACCAATGACAGCAAAGCAAAAATATTATTAGGCAACCTTAGCAAGCTGATGCCGGCTGCCCAGCTTGGCGACACATTGCTGAAAACAAAGCTGACGAAAATATCTGATGAACAGTGGTCCAAATTTATTGAGCATAATGACTGGAAGGAGCTGGCATTCCGATTAACGGAACTGCGGACAGAAGGACGCGCTCAACTATCAGAAAATGAAGAAAATATTATCAATACACTTTCACTGGATGGTCTAGCTGCATGGAGTGCTCATTATGATACAATTGTCTCAACACTAACCCTTCCATTTACTGAAAAAGATGGATCAGTCAGTCAGTTATCTGCCGGACAGGCGTTTAACCGAATGACGAGTGATCCCGATGCCGAAATCAGACAGACATTATTCGATTTGTGGGAAGCCGTCTGGACAGAAAAATCCCCCCTGCTTGCCGATACTCTGAATCATTTAGACGGATTCAGACTCAGCGACTATCAGCTTCACGGAATTAAAAACTTTCTCGAAAAGCCGTTAACCTATAATCGTATGAAGGAAGACACACTAAACGCAATGTGGCAGGTAATCAGTGAAAACAAACAACACATGGTTGATTATCTTACACGAAAAGCCCAGCTGTTCGGCAAAGAAAAGATGGATTGGCAGGACCAGGACGCTCCTGTTATTTTAGGAAATCTGAAGGAAAAAGTATTCAGTTTTGACGAAGCTGCTGCATTCATTTTAACGAACTTCAAAAAATTCAGTCCCAAAATGGCTGAATTCGCTCAGTCTGTATTTGAAAAAAGCTGGATTGAAGCAGAGGACCGACCTGGCAAACGTCCGGGAGGCTATTGTACGGAGCTGCCTGAAACAAAAGAATCACGAATATTTATGACCTATGGCGGTTCCATCAATGAAGTAGCCACCTTAGCCCACGAGTTGGGACATGCATTTCACAGCAGTGTTCTCTGGGAGCTGCCCACATTGAATCGGGACTATGCGATGAACGTTGCAGAAACTGCCAGTACATTTGCTGAGCTGATTGTCGCTGATGCGTCGTTAAAAACAGCTGAAACTAATGAAGAACGAATCAATCTGCTGGATGCAAAACTTCAAAATGCCAATGCAATGTTTATGAACATTCATGCACGTTTTCTATTTGAAACAAACTTCTATGAAGCTAGAAAATCAGGTTTACTGTCAGAAGAACAGATAACAGAAATGATGCTTGAAGCACAAAAAGAAAGTTATCAAAATTGTCTGGATAACTACCATCCTCATTTCTGGGCAAGCAAGCTTCATTTCTTTATTGATGATATTCCTTTTTACAACTTCCCATATACATTTGGGTATCTGTTCAGTCAAGGAATTTATGCAACTGCGCAAAAAAGCGGTACTGACTTTGAAGACAGCTATATTGATCTTCTTAGAGATACTGCTTCAATGACATCAGAAGACTTGGCTGAAAAGCATCTAAATGTTGATCTGACAAAACCTGAATTCTGGAAGGCGGGTGTCGATCTAGTCAACGCAGACATCAAAGAATTCCTCGAATTGACTGAACCGTATGTTTAATCACAAAGGATCAACTTAAGATGGAGAAGCCAAAATTATTCTCCATCTTTTTTGAATCATATATTTGTAGGTAAATAACAACAAAATACAAATTATTGGACAAAAAAAGATCTGGAAAAATTCCAGATCTTTTTGACTAATTAATTTGAATTACATACGTACTGCAAAGCTTGGCGCCCATTCGCTTACTGAATTTACACATACCCCTTGAGAAGGGTTAGCTGCATGAACGAATGAACCTCCGCCTAATGCAATTGCTACGTGATAAGAAGCGCCCGGTGCTCCCCAGAAGTACAAGTCTCCTGCTTGAGCTTCTGAAACTGCGATACGTGTTCCGGCACCCTCTTGAGCCACTGTATAGCCACCCACATTACGACCTTGAGCAGTCATAAATGCGTAATAGACAAGCCCTGAACAGTCAAAGCTGTTTGGTCCTTTAGAACCCCATACGTAAGATTTTCCTTTTTGTGCCATCGCTACAGAAACTGCTGAACCGCCTGACGGTGCAGGAGCAGGTGTAGGATCGGGCGTTGGTGTCGGTACAGGATCTGGTGTTGGCGTTGGTGTCGGTGTAACACCTCCATTACCTGAATTCGTATTGTTCCCACCGCTATTAGTATTATTATTGCTTCCTGAATTACCTGATGTTGTATTCCCAACATCTTCAGTTGCAGCCGTTGTACTATTATTTTCTTCAACAGTTGACTGTTCTGCTGCAGCAGTCGCCGCGGCAGCTTCAGCTGCTTCTCTAGCTGCTGCCTCCTGTTGGGCTACCAGTGCACGTTGTGCTTCTGCTTCTGCCTTTTGTTGAACAAACGCAGCTTTTTGATCTTCTGCAGTTGCACGTTCAGCAGACAAGCCTGCTTGTAATACTTCCAAATCAAGCTGTGACTTAATAATTTCACCTTTTTGAGCTTCTAATGCTACTTGGTTTTCTTCTATTTTAGCACTTTTTTCTTGAGTTTCAGCTTTTTTAGCTTCTACTGCTTGCTGATCATCTTTTTGCTGCTGTACTAAATCATTGTTTGCTCTGACAATTGTTGTCAGGGCCTGAACACGAGTAATAGCATCAGAAAATGATTCCGCTGCTAAAACAGTATCCATATAACTAGTTGCACTTCCGTTCACTTGAACGTCACGCGCTTGTTCCTGAATAGCAACTTCACGTTTTTCAATCCGTTTAGTTAATTCAGCAATTTCAGCTGCCAATGCTGCTGTCTGTTCTCTTAATTCAGTTTGTTCTAATTGCAGTTGATCTGCTTGTGTTACGATTTCAGCAATTTCATTTTGTAAAGAAGCGATTTGTGTTTGTACTGATGCTTCCTGGGCTTTAAGTCCACTGATTTTTTGTTCCTGTTGTTGAATTTTTGAATCAACATCATCTGCGAATGCAGTTGCAGAAGGTCCTACTGTTGAAAGTACTAATGAACTTAATACTAACATTGGGATTACGCGTTTCTTCACTATTCATTCCTCCGGGCAAATTATTTAAAGTTAAACTCTAAAGTTATAATTTTCTTTTCTCAATTATTGACTTTATCAGTTTAACATACTCCTATGTCATACAGATAATAGAAACATTACAAAATTGTTTCAAATATCGAAATAAGAAAGAGGTTGTGATAAACACTGTATGAGGTCAAAAGCCCTCATACAGTGTTTATCACAATACCCTTTGCTTTATCCTATTTAATTTTATTCCTTATCCCGTTATCCCGGAAAACGCCATACAACTGCTCTAAAATTAGCTGGAGGCGCAGGTCTCCAGTTTTTATTTGTCGAAACATAGCCAGAACCGCCAGGATTATTAGCTTCTACAATTTGGACGATTCCATTTTCCACACCTACAATCAATACAGTATGAACTCCGCCAATCCAGCCTTCCGGACTATAGATATTTTCATATTGAACAACATCTCCGGGCTGTACATCGGCCCACGAGATCTGAACCGCCCCTGAAGCCACATATCCGCTGTGAGGACCACCGACAGCAAAACCAATATTCCCTGCAGATAACCAGCGTCGAACTGAAACAAGGCACTCGCCCTGGGCACCCCAGCCAGTTGGATAGCTGTTGCCGCAATCTGCCAGTGCAGCACTTACTACCGCCTGTTTTGCAGCGGAAACATTTTTGGCACTTCCAGGCATTGCTGTGTCTGTGTCATCATACTTTGATGTTGATTGGGCAGGCTTCTGTATAGCAGAAGTTGTACCATCTTCTTCGATAACATTCATACTTTCAGTTTGAGCAAGAATTTCCTGGGCCAGCTTTTCCTTCTCTTCTTCTATCCGCTTCTGCTCAGCCTCCTGCTCTGCCAGTTTTTGCTCGGCAGCTGTTTTTTGGGCAGTATATTCAGCCTTTTTACTTTCTTCCGTTGTCCGTTCTGCTTCCAACTCATTTTTGGCAATCTCCTGCTGAATTTTCAAAGTTTCCAGTGATGCTGTCTTTTTATCCAACTCTTTAACAGCTGTTTCCAAAACAGAAATCTGACTTTCAACTGTTTTTGTCTTATCATCTACTTCAGCCTTATCTTCTGTTTGCTGATCCAGTAAGTCATTATTGGCGTTAACTAATGCAGTCAGGCTTTGAACGCGAGTCAAGGCATCAGAAAGAGATTCTGAATTCAGAATAACTTCAAGATAGCTTGTACCATTTCCGCTGACTTGCACATCTCTGGCTTGCTTCTGCATTTGAACATCTCTTTTTTGAATACGCACATTTAAATCAGAAATTTCATTGTAAAGGTTTTTGATTTCTTCTGTAAGCAGTTCTTTGGTTTCGCTGAGCTTATCCACTTTTTCTGCTGTTGCCAGCATTTCAGTCTCAATCTCAGCCAACGCCTGTTCTGCTTCTGCTTCTTTTGTTTTTAATGCATCAATTTTTTGATTCTGTTCTGTAATTTGAACATCCGTTGCTGTAGCAACTGCAGGCAAAGAGACTGCGGTCAGAGCCAACGAACAGACCAATAAAGTTGATATCAGATTATTTTTCACGAATGTACTCCTCCGAATATGTCTATCTATTAATTAAAATCAATTATTTCGCTTACTTTTTTTTAGTATCAATATAATTGTAACACAAATATATGTCATATATATAAAATGAATATTACAAAAATGTTTCCAAGGGTACATTAAATAACGCGTTATCCATCATAAGATTCTTCCGAAAACAAAAAAAGAAACTATGCTGTAGAGAATAGCTTCTTCAACGGATAATAAAATAGTACAAATAACAGCATATTAAATAACAAGGTCGGCCCGAGCGTTCTGGTAATGAAAATGATGGGTCCAACATTTGACAATCGGAAAATCATTTGCAGTACAACCGAAATCAATTCATAGCAGGTAACAAAAATTACCATTCCAAAAAAGGCAGTCGGAATATTTGTGTCCAAAACTTTTTGAAAAGTATACATCAGCACAACAGTAACCGTTAAGGCTACCGTATAAATTCCCAAAACACCGATATAGTAGCTGTCACAAATCAAACCAAGAATGACTGAACTGATAATGACATATCGTTTCGTTAAATTTGGAATCATCGTTACGTAAGCTAACAACAGAAAATGAGCACTCGGAAAATAAACATTATCCACCAGATTCTCTGCCCACATTGTCAACTGACCATCCGTCAGCATCAGGAAAAAAAGAATGAAAGGCGCATAGTACTTTACCTTATCTTTTGGAATCATTCATTTCCACCTGCCGCTCTTTGAATGATCGTCACAAATTTAATATCATACATATCTGCATAGGGTTTAACATACACTTCTCTGTCAAGTCCGTATTTATCCGGTTCTACCTTCTCCACAATTCCCACCGGAAGATCAGCTGGAGAGTTTCCTCCTAACCCGGAAGTCTGGACAACTGCGCCAACCTTTATCTCTGAATCACCTGTCAATTGTGTTGCAACCAAAGCTTTTTCTTTATCATCGTATTCCTTCAGCAGCCCATAAGAATCCCCGCTGTCAGTACTGACACGTATTGGAAAATGATTGGAATTTTGATTTTTGGTAGTCAACAGTTCCACTTTGGAAGAAAAACCGTTCACCTCAATTACCCGCCCAATCAACCCCTTTTGAGAAAGGACAGCCATATTCACTTCAATACCGGCGTTGCTGCCTTTATCCACAATCATGATATCCTGCCAAGTATCCGGCGAACGGCTGATTACATTAGCTGTGACTTTTTCATAAGTCGTCAAGGTTTCATTTAAGCCGATTTCTTCTTTCAGCGAATCAATTTCTTTTTGATAATTCTCATTTTGAATTGCCAGTTCATTATAACTGTCTATTTTTTCTTTCAACTGCTGGTTTTCATCATATGTATTAAATAGATTTGTTAATGAAGCCAAACTGCTGGCTACCGCTTTTGCAGGTGCTGAAAACATCTTGTCAACAATACCGACACCATCGTTTACTGCAGATTGAACAATATTTGCCTTTCCATTGTTTGCTCTTTGCGCCGCAGTCAAGCTGATTACAGTGACCACAATGATTACTAAAATCAAAGTAATAATTATATTTTTATTTGGATTAAATTTCTTCACACCGACACCTCAGATAGTCTTCAAACTGTGGCACTAATTTTACCACTTTTTAGCTGCGAACAAAAGAGCCGCAAAGATGCTCTTTAACTTTTTTTATCAATTAATAGATGAAAAACGAACAGGTTGATTAAACCGACCCATTCGCTTTCCAAAAAAAGATTGAAGCTGATGTATTCTTCGTATAAGACAAACAATCAGCCAGCTGCAGAAGGGATCGTGACATTAGTATGTCTGAGTTCCCTAAAGCCGAATAAACGGTGTTCCAGGCTTTGTATGATTCAAGCACCCATAAGAAGCGTAGAAGCAAAGCCCCTCCATTCTTCGAGGATCGGAACGAAGGGCTTTGTCACCCCTCATCTATTCAACCATACTATTTGTCTTTTTTCTCTTCATTCAGCAACGCTTTTCTTGAAACGTTCACGCGTCCCATTTTGTCAATTTCCGTTACTTTAACAAGGATTTCATCCCCAAGCTTTACAACATCTTCAACTTTTTCCACACGTTCATTGGCCAGCTGAGAAATGTGAACCAGTCCATCTTTTCCTTTGATTAAGTTAATGAACGCACCGAATTTTTCAATCCTCACTACTTTCCCCAGATAAACCTGACCTACTTCCACTTCTTTTGTCAGTTCTTCAATAATCTTAATTGCTTTCTTAATCATATCAGCATCTGCCGAGGCAATACTTACATTACCCTCTTGATCAATATCAATTTTAACACCGGTCTCATCAATAATTCCATTGATTGTTTCTCCGCCTTTACCAATGACATCTTTGATTTTAGCTGGTTTGATTTGAATCATTTCAATCTTCGGAGCATATTGACTAAGCTCTTCACGAGGACCGCTCAAGGTTGATGTCAGTTCTGCCAAGATTTCCATACGGGCTTTCTTCGCCTGTTCCAAAGCTTCCTTCAGAATTTGTTCCGTAATCCCCTGAATCTTTATATCCATCTGCAATGCAGTAATTCCTTCTTTTGTTCCCGCAACTTTAAAGTCCATATCTCCAAGATGATCTTCCAATCCTTGAATGTCTGTTAGAATCGTATAATTTTCTCCGTCACTGACCAAGCCCATTGCGATTCCGGCAACAGGTGCTTTAATCGGCACACCAGCATCCATCAAAGCTAAAATCCCAGCACAGATACTTGCCTGAGAAGAAGAACCATTTGATTCCAGTACTTCAGAAACGATACGGATTGTGTAAGGGAAATCTGCTTCACTTGGGATAATCTGTGCCATTGCACGCTCACCCAAAGCACCATGTCCGATTTCACGACGTCCTGGAGAACCAGCACGACCTGTTGACCCTACAGAGAACTGAGGGAAGTTGTAATGATGAATGAATCGTTTGCTGTCTTCCACACCCAATCCATCAATAATTTGATGCTCACCTAATGGGGCAAGAGTACAAACTGACAATGCCTGAGTCTGACCTCTGGTAAATAAACCGGAGCCGTGTACTCGAGGCAGAATTCCCACTTCAGAGGCAAGCGGACGGATTTCATCCAGCTTACGGCCATCTGGGCGGATTTTATCAATCGTAATTAGTTCACGCACTACATCCTTTTCCAAATCTTCAGCAATCTGCTTTACTTCTTTGTTAATACGGCCGAGCTCTTCAGAATCTGCATATTTTTCTGCATAGGCTTCTTTCACCTGATCCTTCACTGCATCAATGTTATCTTCACGAGCAAGTTTTTCTTCAGTCATAACAGCATCTTTCATTGTTTGGTAATAGCCGTCAAAAATCTCTTTTTTAAGTTCTGCTTCCACCTGAAGAAGGGATACTTCCATCTTAGGTTTTCCGACTGCTGCCACAACTTCTTCCTGAAAAGCCACCAATTCTTTAATTGCATCAAAACCAAACAACAGTGCACCCAGCATATCTTCTTCTGATACTTCTTTTGCTCCGCTTTCAACCATGTTAATCGCTTTTTTTGTTCCGGCAACGCTTAATTCAATATCTGTTTTTTCTGATTGTTCAATCGTTGGATTCAATACATATTCTCCATCTACACGACCAACATTCACACCAGCAATCGGTCCGTCAAATGGAATATCTGAAATAGCCAATGCCAGAGAGGAACCCAGCATAGCTGCCATTTCCGGTGTGCAGTCCTGTTCCACACTCATCACAGTATTCGTAATTTGCACTTCATTACGGAATCCATCTGCAAACATTGGACGGATTGGACGGTCAATCAAGCGTGCAGTCAATGTAGCGCGTTCACTTGGACGACCTTCCCGTTTAATAAAGCCTCCGGGAACTTTTCCGACTGCATACATTTTTTCTTCATAATTCACTGTCAACGGAAAGAAGTCTACATCTTTTGCTTCTTTCGAAGCAACAGCAGCGCTCAATACAACGGTATCTCCATAGCGAACCAATACTGCACCGTTTGCCTGTTTTGCCAACTGACCAACCTCGATTTGCAGGGGACGTCCCCCCCATGTTGTTTTAAATATTTGTTTCTCTGACATGTTGAATCTCCTTCTTGTCCTTTGAAAAGCGGGACACTACTAAACAAATGGAAAAACCCAATGGATTAGATCCTTTCATTTGGTTAGTAGAGTTCTGACCGGCTCTTCAAGGTACAGTTTTATTTAAAGTACACCTGATACTTTATTTCTGAACAGTTGGGAATACAGCGATAGAATTGATCGCAGGCCCCTTATGCTTATTAACTGAGATAAGTCCCAACTATTTATAAACGATGTTCCATTCTTTGGATATTTCGAGGATCGGAACAAAGCCCTTCAATTCTTAGTAGCTTTGCCATTTAGAAATTGATGAGATTGAAACGAAGTCCTTCAATTCTTAATGGCTTTGCCGTTTAGAAATTGATGAGATCGAAACGAAGTCCTTCAATTCTTAATGGCTTTGCCGTTTAGAAATTGATGAGATCGAAACGAAGTGTAGTGTAGCGTAGTGAGAACCGCAGAAGCAAATCTTTTTGTGCGATGAGTAATCGCAGGCAACCTCTCGGAAATACTACGTATCAATCCACAACCATTCATTTCATAAATAGTGCTCCTTGACAATTTTCGGATACCCCTTCTTATTGCTTCGCTTCGATGCTGGGCATGCCTATCTGGTTCTCGGAACTAGCCGCTTTTGTCACAACCTCAGACTAAAAAAGTGAGATTCTGGTGAATCCCACTTTCATATTTTGGATTAACGACGTAAGCCTAAACGTTGGATCAGTTCACGGTAGCGTTGGATGTCAGTCTTACGCAGGTAAGCTAACAAGTTACGACGGTGACCGATTTTTTTCATTAGTCCACGGTAAGAATGGTGATCTTTTTTGTGAACGCGTGCATGCTCATTCAGGTGATTGATATCAGCTGTTAATACAGCGATCTGTACTTCCGGTGAACCAGTATCTCCTTCATGCAAAGCATATTCGCTAATGATTTGGTTTTTCTGTTCTTTTGACATTACCATATTTTCCACCTCTTTCTAAAAAATCATCTAAATACTGAGTAGTACGTTGGTGACTCGTACAACCAAGTAAAAGACGGTATGTTTCCACACAGATTATACTTTACAGGATAGCATGTCAAAATGCAAGACAAAACGAAGGAAAAACACCGTAAACACGTGAAAAGCTCTCTCTTTTTTCGACAGACAGCAAATCTCGGAAAAATTGTCCCGACCTGCTGTTCCTAACCTGTGCTATTCAGATACTTCTGTTCAATGTCTGACCTTTCAGGTCGCTTCTGATTCTTTTGCTCTGCTGTCTGCCCCCTGAACAAAAACCCTTGTTTTCTGTAGAAAAGTCCCCATTTTTTTCTGTTTTGTGATACACTTAATTACGCAAAATGTTCAAACTGCCAGTAAAATCTTTTTACTGTTTTAATGATAAAAGGAGGAATCATCTGAATGATTTTGATGAATGACATTATTCGGGAGGGGCATCCTACCCTGCGCAAAGTCGCAGAAGAAACAGCATTGCCTCTATCTGAAGAAGATATTAAGCTGGGACAGGAAATGATGACCTTTCTGCAAAACAGTCAGGACCCTGAAAAAGCGGAAGAACTGGAATTAAGAGGCGGCGTCGGTCTCGCAGCTCCCCAATTGGATATTTCTAAAAGAATTATTGCTGTCCATGTTCCCAGTTCAGATATGGAAAATCCAGAGCCGGTCCTTAGTGCTGTCATGTACAATCCAAAAATTATCAGCCACTCTGTTCAGGATGCTTGTCTGGCGGAAGGCGAAGGCTGTCTATCAGTAGATCGGGAAGTCCCCGGTTACGTTGTGCGCCACAGCAAAATTACGCTGACTTATTTTGATGCAAATGGTGAAAAACAGAAAATACGGCTAAAAAATTATGAAGCCATTGTGGTACAACATGAAATTGATCATTTAAACGGGATTATGTTCTATGATCATATCAATGAAAACAGTCCCTTCAATTTGAAAGACGGCGTATTGATTATCGAATAATTCCGATTCGAATTCACACGTTTACTTATAATCTGATTGACACGCTTCTCACAGTCTGTCAATCAGATTTTTTTATCAAAAATAATCATTACTCCTGTCTCCTGTAAAAAGACTGCTAAGAAAACATACCGACACCTCATCTCTTTACCAGCTTCAACAAAGTATAGATAATTTACTGTCATTGTCTACATCGTTCAGTTCTAAATACTCGCCCTCAACACGAATATCATTCAAGCCATCTTCCTGTACCGAGCTGAAAGCAAAAATATCTTCAAATGTAGATTTTCGTACTTCCATCTTTCATTTTTATCTCAAGTTTCAGAGAATCAGTCTGGCTGTCTTTTCCACTGTTGCTTTCATACGAAAAGCTAAAGCTCAACGGAGATAGTTTACTATTTTTTATCTCAGTTTAGACTTCCTGAAGCCTTACCTTTTGATTTTTTAATTCCCTGACAGATATTTCAGAAGTATCTGTAAATTTAATTACCCGTTCCCCACACTCATAGACTTCATAGCTGCTGTCTTCAAGTTTAATATTATAGTCTTTCAACTCAGATTTTTTATACCAAAAAGATATTCTTCATACACCAGAACGCCCAGTTTCATTTCTCATTCATTCCCTCACTTCTTTTTTTTATGTGCTACTTATAATACAATCGAAAAAGGAAAATTCCTCACTTTGCAGCAAGTTTTTCCAAAACTAATGCTTTCTATCTGCAAAACTGATAATAAAAATAGGGATTAGCACCTTATTTTTCATAAAATCATCAAACAACACTTTATCTAAATCAGCTGCAGCCTGCTGAAAAAAACAGATCCCTTATCAGCTGGAACTGATAAAGTATCTGTATTCATAATATTCTTTTATATTTCAATAATTATTAGGGCGTGTCTGAAAAGTTAGTGGGCTTCGAATTTTCCAGTGATTTTTGTTGAAATCAAGAAAGAAAATACAGCTTATGTGATGTGGTTCATAAGCGAGTATTTATACCGAGGAGTTCTATAAAAATCATCAAAATATTCGCTGCTTGAGTTTTCAGACATACACTAGACAAATTTCAATTCTTTCAAGGCTTTCCAGATGCCGTCCTGATCATTGGTATCTGTGACCATTTTTGCTTCCTGCTGTATATGCGCTTCAGCATTCCCCATTGCTACACCAATTCCCGCTTCCCGCAGCATTTCCCGATCATTATCGCCATCTCCAAATGCGATAACATCTTCTCGTTCGATCCCTACCCGTTCAGCAAGGTTTAGAATTGTTGCTGCTTTAGAGCCATTTTGTGGAAGAATATCTACACTCTCAGGATGCCAGCGGACAAAACGAAACTTTGGAAACAGCTCTTCAAACGAGCCTTCCAATGATTGATCATAAAATGCAAGCGCCTGATAAATATCTGCCGATTGATTAAAATGCTCATCAAAATCCAGATCATGAAAATCAATGGAGCGCATCGCTTCAACAACTTGTTGCGGCCGATGACTGTTGGTCTTTTTCACTGCATCCAGCCCAACATATGCTAAACCTAATTCCTGCTCTTCCAGTTCCTTCGAAAAACGAACCAGTTCTTCTTCATCCAACAGATTTTGATAGTATTGTTCATGATCTAAAAAAGCAGCTGCTCCATTACAAAGAATATAGTTAGGAAATTCTAAATCAAGAATAACCTTCTGTGCCATGTATCGGCTTCTTCCAGTGGCTATTGTCACTAAATGCCCCTGTTTTCTAAGCTGGTGCAAAGCCTCCCTTGTACTGTCCAGCACCTGCTTGTCTGTTCCCAACAACGTCCCGTCAATATCAAATGCAAAAAGTTTTCTCTTCATGGAGTTTTAGTCCCGCCTGCTTTCTTTCATTTTTAATCCTTAAAAGCTCCAACAATTTCGCCTGGTGCCTCTCATCATTTTTAGCATATTAAAGACTGTTTATCAATTATACGGATTTCATTCAGATTGTCCTTTAACCATTAAAATTCCCAAAATATCAAGAAAATACACAAAAAGCCGAAGCAAAAATTCATCTCAGCTCCAGCTTTCATTCTATTTTAATCTAAATATTTTGTATCTACATCGTTCAGCCATGCATAGCCAAGTCCCATAACCAGACCGCCGCCGATAAAATTCCCAATCAAGGCAAAAAACAGATTATGCGCAACATTTCCGACAGTCATCGCCGCCATCGTTCCATGAGAAGCAAAGTACGCTAATGTGAACGCAGGGAAATTGGCGATAACGTGTTCATATCCCAAGAAAGCAAAAATAAATATCAGGAAGATAATTGCGCCGATTTTACCTGCATCATCTTTCATACGCATGCTAACCAAGACTGCCGTGTTGACCACAATATTCGCAAACATACCTTCTACTAAAATTTGCATTGTACCCTTAGTTAATTTTCCGGAAATCGAAGTCAGCATATAATTATCTGGCGCTAACTCTTGAAAAGGAACTGTTTGAGAGACTAAGAAACCAAAAATTACCCCTCCAACTAAATTAAAGAAAATACAAGTAAATAAAATTTTTGCAGCAAATGAAACATTGATTTTTTTACGATAAACACCAACAGTCATATACAGCATATTTGATGTCCCAAGTTCAGCATTCATATAAAGTATCATTACTAAAGACCAGCTAAACATAAATGCATACAAAATTTTCCCCAAGCCGTGTGCAATATCCTCGCCTTTCATCGCGATAGCAAATGCTACAGCTGTTCCAAGAGATAAAAACATACACGCAAGGACTGCCCGAAACGCATAACGAACGAAACTGTTTTCAAATAAGTTCATTTTTTTACTGATGGATTTATCGATCTGTTCAAATAATGGAGATACAGGTTTCATCAATTTACTGCTCCTTTTCAAATAATTTTCAATCATTCTTTTCAGAATATCCTCTCCCATTTTAATTACATAGAAACCATTTGTCCAGTGATTTTTGTGGATTTATTTCATAAATTAGCCATTCTTTCTGTCTAGTTTCTTTCTAATCTGTTGATAATCATTGACGCAGCAGGTTTTATTGAGGTATAATATCATTCGTGTAAAATAATGCAGCAGAAGGATAATAGTTCGTCAACAGTTCGTTGCCTCAAATCATCATTAATGATTTTGATCAGTAGATCTGGGTTCAACTGCGTAACCGCGGCTGCAAAGGTGAAGGTTGAAGAATGAACTGAACGAATATGAATTTTTCAGAAGATTATTTTACTCCAAAAAAATTATTTATTGGAGGAATTTTTAATGTCACGTTATACTGGACCATCTTGGAAAATCTCTCGCCGTTTAGGTATTTCTCTATCAGGAACTGGTAAAGAATTGGCACGCCGCCCTTACAAACCAGGTCAACACGGACCAAACAGCCGTGGAAAAGTATCTGAATATGGTATGCAATTAACTGAAAAACAAAAACTGCGTCATATGTATGGTATGAACGAACGTCAATTCCGTACACTTTTCGTTAAAGCAAGCAAAATTAAAGAAGGTAAGCACGGGGTTAACTTCATGATCCTGTTAGAACAACGTTTAGACAATGTTGTTTACCGTCTTGGTCTTGCAACTACTCGTCGTCAAGCACGTCAGTTAGTAAATCATGGTCACGTTTTAGTGGATGGCAAACGTGTAGACATCCCTTCTTACCACGTTGAAGTGGGGCAAGTGATTTCTATCCGTGAAAAATCTCAAAACAATACAGCAATTAAAGAAGCAGTAGAAGCAACTCTTGGCCGTCCGGCATTTGTGAGCTTCGATACTGAAAAATTAGAAGGAAGCCTAACTCGTTTACCAGAACGTGAAGAGCTTTATCCTGAAATCGACGAAGCACTTGTCGTTGAATTCTACAACCAAGTTCTATAATATCTTACGATATTCAAAAAACCTTGCCGTTTTGGCAAGGTTTTTCTTGTTAGTCTGAAGATACTGTATACCTTCCAGACCGGCAAAATCATAAATGCTTGTATTCACCTCAAATAATGTAAGCTCTTGATTGAAAAGATCGTTTAGAACCTTGCCATATCGTCCGTCTTCTTCCGGATTTTCCGTACAAATGCTTCCAACAGCTTATGATTCAGGTAATTATTTAAAGTTAAATTAGGTAGCTGAACATTCCGTCCCTGCACTTCCGCTGATCCGCCATATACCATCAAACCAAATCCAGCAGCCAGCATGGTTACACTTATTTTCATTACAAAATCCTCTATTTCTGTTTTTTTATTCATTACACACCGAAAGGACACATATTAAAATATCGAGTAGAAATATTCCATAAAGCCTTAGACATCCCAAAATAAAGGATAGCTTCTTCCATTTAAGATAACTTTCTATTCATTTTTTGAATTTTTTATTCTAAAGACCTTTACAGAAAGAACGTATGTTCCTATAATGGTAATGAATGTAAAAACAGACAGGAGAGGATTATATGAAACTGGTGGTCACTGAAAGGCACTTGGGAGAAGGGGTATTCCCGACATTTTCGGAAGGAACCATAGTGACAAACCTTACACTCTGCGAGCATTATCATAATTGGACAGGTGGAACAATTGAAGGCTATGATACATATTTCCCTGTGGACTATATTGATGGTGATACTTTAACCAGAGAATATAACCCGACAGAGCTGATAGCAACAGAAAACAGTATCGTCGAATTAATCGAAGTTGTTTATGAATGGGCGCTGGTAAAAGATCAACACGGGACAATCGGCTGGCTACCGTTTTCCAAGCTGAAATCGCTTATTTTCGCCTAATATATAAAGAGCTGCAGAATGAAAAAAATTTGTGCATTGCTTCAAAAAAGCAAACAGGTCTACTGACAGATGAGTTGCTTCAAGCAAACGTTCAGCATTTAAAACATTTAGAAGATACAGTCATTTTAATTCTCTGAAGATCTCTGAAAGATACGAGTCAGGCGACCCAACTGCTTCAGGTAAACAGCCTGACAGATACCCAAATTCTTTTTTCAGCAATCCATTTACTCAGCGTAGCTGCCATCAATACTGCTCTTTTAAATGGACGGTTGGAAGCAAGTACTGAGAATAATTTTTTAGTAAAAAATTTATAGACACATGCAGAGAAGACCACAACCATTTACCGCTGTCCCTGCACACGTCTATTTTTTATATCTCTTTTTCAGTGTTTATTCATTGCACGCTGACAGGACACCAGCCTTTATTACAACGAATTGATCACGCTGTTCAAGCAGATCGTCATGGGTAACTATAATTGTTGCTTTATTTTTTCCTTTGCAAGAATTTTGATAATTTCAAGCACCTTTTCAGAATCAAGATTGACGGTTGGTTTATCCGCCAAAACAATCAAAGGGACGTTATAAAGGGCTATTGCAATTGTCCTCCGTAGATGCCCTTCGCCAGCTATTTCATTTCGTCAGGATATTCATTTCCCAAATTACCTACTCCCAGCTGATCCAGCAATTCCTGAATCTCCTTGTTGCCGCCTCTTTCCTTTTTACTTTATCAACCGGCTTCAGCCGCTTGGACCAATCACTGCAGTAAATTTCCTTTTTTCCAGAAAAAACTCTGTCTTTTTCAATGCTGTAACTGCAGCATCTCCATCTAAAAAGCTTTTTCCGGCTTGTTTAAACGCTATTGCCTTCACTCACCCTTTTATCAAGTACCATTCAATAGTCCTGAGTAAGTCCATAAGCCGATCCGGTTAAAAAGGACACCAGATAGTCTATTAAAAATATCACTTTAACAATCAAGCTGCATCTTAGTTTATAATGAACAATTTCATTCCATGCTAAACGCATGTCGCTCCCTCTTTCCCCCTTCTCTTCCGTTAAAATCGTCTATTCAATATAATGAGATAATTATTCACCTTAAAAAACCAGTTTATTTCTTTTACAAGATTGGGCTTTACATTATTCTAACTTTCCTATATAATTCTCGTTAACCAATATAAAAAATAAGTTGACGATGAGGTGTATTATGAATTCTTCTTTACGTTCCATGATTCTGGCTGCAGAGTTTGCTGCTATTATCGCTATATTTTCACAACTAACTATTCCAACAGGTCTTATTCCTCTTACAGGGCAAACATTAGCAGTAGGTTTGGCAGTAACCGTTTTAGGTCGACGTGTTGGCACCTACGCTATTTTAATCTATTTGCTCCTAGGCTTAATCGGTTTGCCTGTTTTTGCTGGAATGAAATCCGGTGTTGCAGCATTACTTGGTCCTACAGGAGGCTATTTAATTGGTTTTATTTTCAATGGTCTTATTACAGGAACAGTGATGGAACGCAAGTCCTTCAATTATACGTGGGCAGTTTTAGGAAATATTATCGGGGCTATGGTCACACTTATTTTCGGTACATTATGGCTGAAAATATATGGAGGAACAGACTGGCTTCCAGCCTTTCAAGGCGGCTTTATCCCTTTTATTATTCCAGGGATAATAAAAGCTGTACTTGCAGCCTATCTTGGTATTTTAATACGAAACAGATTACCGGCTGCCATGCTGAATTCTGAAAAATCGGTTCACAGATAGTAAAAAAGAGGGTATACTTAAGAGGAAAAGCATGGAGGGATAGTAGTGAAGAAGCATAAAATATTGCGTACTATAATAGAACTCGTAGTCCTATTCGGTCTCGTTTTCCTTTTAAGAATATTTATTTTTAATCCAGTCGAAGTGCTGGGAAATTCAATGGAGCCCACTTATCATGAATCAGATCGTCTTTGGCAGATGACATTTGTCGAGCCCAGCCGTTTTGATAATGTGACATTCATCAGTCCCAGAAATGGAAAAATGCTGGTAAAAAGAGTGATCGGTCTTCCCGGTGATACAATTCGTTATGAAAATGATCAGTTATATATCAATGATAAAGCTTATGATGAAGATTATTTAGACGAATTTAAGGTAGATATGCCTGACGGAGAACCATTAACTCCAGATTTTTCTTTGGAAACTCTGACAGCAACCCAAACAAGCACTGTTACTGAAGGAAAATATTTTGTTCTAGGTGACAACCGTCAGATCGCTGACGACAGCCGTTATTTCGGCTTTGTTAATCAGGGTGATATTAAAGGTGTAATTTTCTTCCGTTTCTTTCCATTAAATAAAATTGGGCTGCAATAACCAGTGACTAATCCAGAAGAAGCACAAAGAAATCAAACAGTAGATTTCTTTGTGCTTCTTCTTTTATGTCATGTCAACCCCTTGTAAAGATACAAGACAGCTCAGCTAAAAACTGGTTTTTCCAACAAAACAGTTTAACTAGAATCAACAATAACTTGTCTGCGTTATAACTATCTAAACCTGGGTTTTCACAGACTCGTTACCTTGTCTCATCTTTAAGTACTTTTTCATTTGCAATGTTGTTCCATAGCAAGCTGGTACAACGGCAGCAGCTTTTTATAGGTCTCAAGCATGTACCTCTGTGCTTCCTTTGGAGATTTCAACAGAGGGTCATCCTTCCTGATAATTCGCCCAATTTGAAATTCACCCTTTTTTACGTCCCTAAACCGAACCAGCCCTTTTTCCAGATCAGCTTCTCCTAGCTTTTCGACATTCGGCTGTGTATGGTCCAATGAAATATAAAAATCATCCGGCAGCAGATCAAACAACTTCGAACTATCTAAAAATGCCTGAGCAATCTGTTGCTCATTTTTCGGATTGTCAATCAGAGACAACCACATAAATAAATAATCCGGCCATATACCCAGCTGAAAATGCGGCTCCATTTTATAGCCTCTTTTTTTCCGGCTGAGCGCAGACCATGTATTTTCAGGTGCATATGCCGTCCGACGACGATGCTGTGCAATATGAACATAAAATGTTGTATCCAGATCTTTTCCCAGCTCAGCAGCAAAGTAGTCATCCAGCTTCTGGAATTTCGGTTGTATCCGACTGCGAATCTCAACCATTCTTTCACCCAGACCTTCAACTTCAAAAACAGTAAAATCTTTTTTTATAAACATTTAACTTGCACTCCATTTCTTTTCTGCAATCAATTCTTCAATACAGCTAGCCTTACCAGCGATTAATCAACAAATAAATGTATGCTGCAGCAAAACTTATTCTCATTTTTACAGTATTCCGTTGCTTTTATCTTGGATTCAATCATTTCTTACCACATTCGTATAAAAGTATAACATATTCTTAGAAGGCAAAAAAAGTGCAGAGAAACTATTATTCGGCATTTGTATTTTTCACTTGAAGTTTCTTCTATACAAAGAAGGTTAACTTTTCACCAAAGCGTATATCCAGCACAAAAAGAAACCAACATGCTATTTTTCAGCTAGCTGTTGATTTCTTTTCAAGCAATTGGATAGACAAAACTCGTATTTTCCGCTGGTATATTTAATGCCGGTATCTATATTCTCTCAAAGCTTTATCCATTCTTCCACCATCAACTTTTATCAGCCCGCAAACAGCACAAAGACCAAATAAAGCAATTTCAACGATATTACTCATCAGAAATTCAACAAGTGTCAAACTGTCCTTAATTAATAAAAGCATTCCGTATTCTCCGGCAAAGCTTAACAACCGTACAGCACTAATTAACCACCAAAAGCCTATGGACGTGTATTTCCACAAAGCAATCAGTATCCATACATAAACTACCCAAACAGCTGTGACTCTAAATAATTGAGTCAGATCTATATGAGGGTTAATTCCTGCGATTGCCAGCAGCAGCGGTACAATCAAAACAGTTACGATGCCGCCGCATTTAATCAGTCGGTTTTCTCCTGCATATCTTAGCACCGTTGCAACTCCTCCGACAATTAAGCATCCGCTGAAAACAATGAGAGACCATGTCAGTTCCTGAGTATAAATAAAATCAAGCCCCGCACAAATAATGCTGCTGATTGCCAATGAACTGATTACAACCATATACAGGACTTCCCATATGTTTTTTCTCTTTAAACTAGTAACCATTTTTTTATCTCCCTTCAATAATGCATCCAAAGAGATAGAAAACAATTCACTCAGCTGAATCAGGCTTTCAATATCCGGATAACTCCGACCTACTTCCCAGTTAGAAATCGTCTGTCTGGAGACATGCATTTTGTCTGCCAGTTCCTGCTGTGTAAAATTGTATGCTGCTCTCTTTTCCTTTAATCGGTTTCCTAAATCCATTCTTTTCTCCTTCTGTTTTCACTATAGAAAAAGCATACCATTTTCACAAGAAAAGAAAATAAGCAAATGGATGATCATCACGCAAACTTTCTAAGCATGTTGACATATCAACATTTTCAGCGGATAGAAAAAGAGTAATCCAGCTGATTTTCAAGAAAAATGCACTTCATTCTATGTAAATAAAATCTGTCTCCACTTAAGTCTTGGTATTTCTAAACATTACGGAGAAAAAATCCTTTATTTTTTCAACCACTGATATAAAATGCATATTTTATTGTTTTCGAGCATTTTATTGCATATTTATTATATAAAATTGTTGATTTTTGAATTTTAATCTGATATGATAAAAACAATTCATTTTGATATTAATAAAGGAGTCGTTTTAGATGAAAGAAAAGGTAATATTAGCATATTCTGGAGGATTGGATACTTCCGTTGCAGTGAAATGGTTGGTGGACGAAGGATATGATGTCATTGCCTGCTGCCTGGATGTAGGCGAAAAAAAGGATTTGGACTTTATTAAAGATAAAGCAGTAAAATTGGGGGCTTCTGCTTCCTATACCATTGATGCAAAAGAAGAGTTTTCTCAAGAGTTTGTTTTAGTTGCGTTACAAGGACACACTTTTTATGAACAATCTTATCCATTGGTATCCGCTCTGTCCAGACCGCTCATTGCAAAAAAACTGGTTGAGCTGGCTCATGAAACAGGGGCAACGACTATTGCTCACGGTTGTACAGGAAAAGGAAATGATCAGGTTCGTTTTGAAGTTGCAATCAATGCGCTGGACCCCAAACTAAAAGTAATTGCTCCTGTTCGGGAATGGAAATGGTCAAGAGAAGAAGAAATTAATTATGCAAAAGAAAAAGGGGTTCCTATTCCAGCTGATTTAGACAACCCCTATTCTGTCGATCAAAATCTTTGGGGACGGGCAAATGAATGCGGCATACTGGAAGATCCCTGGGCAACACCGCCTGAAGGAGCCTACGAGCTGACTGCCAGTCTGGAAAATGCACCCGATCAGGCTGATATTATTGAAATTACTTTCGCTAAAGGTGTACCTACAGCAATTAATGGTGAAAATATGCTTTTATCAGAGCTGATTTTACATTTGAATGAGTTAGCCGGAAAACATGGAATCGGTCGTATTGATCACGTGGAAAATCGTCTGGTAGGAATCAAATCCCGAGAAGTATATGAATGTCCTGCAGCAATTACTTTAATGACTGCTCATAAAGAATTGGAAGATCTGACATTTGTTCGTGAGGTTGCTCATTTTAAACCAATCATCGAGAATCAACTATCACAAGTTATTTATGATGGTCTTTGGTTCAATCCATTAACAGATGCATTGATTGCTTTCCTAAAAGAGACACAAACGTATGTTAATGGTGTTGTCCGCATTAGGCTTTTCAAGGGACATGCAATCGTCGAGGGAAGAAAATCTGCAAACAGCTTATACAACGAAGAATTGGCAACCTATACTTCCGCAGATACTTTTGATCAGGATGCTGCTGTAGGATTTATCAAGCTATGGGGTCTGCCAACAAAAGTAAATGCAGAGGTACAGGCAAAACTGCAAAAAGAAGAATAAGATTTATTCGGCGAGGTAACCTTTGCAGTGCGCTGTAAATAATGTTATCCAACATATCTTTTCGATACTTGCATTCAGAGAGGCTCCTTTTCATTCTGTGGAATAAAAATAATGAGTCCTGCAAGAAGTTTTATTCATAATCATGTTCAGCTTTTTTGACTGATTACATTAGTGTCAAACAGCAGCATGATTATATACTTTAAACTAAAGCATGATGCTCCAGTTTTGCTTTCAGGATAAGCAGACGGTTTATCTACAATCCGAAGATAAACCGCTTCTTTCATTTATTGAAAAAAATTGATTAACTACAGAGGTGACCATTATGACAAAATTATGGGGCGGAAGATTCGAAGGTCAAAGTGAAAATTGGATCGATGAATTCGGCGCATCCATCTCCTTTGATCAGGCTTTGGCAAAACAGGATATCCTAGGTAGTCTGGCACATGTAAAGATGCTGGGCCATACAGGAATTCTCACCGAGCAGGAAACAACTGATATACAAACAGGGCTGCTTGCTGTTCAAAAAAAACTGACAGAGGGTGACTTGCAATTCAGTATTGAAAACGAGGACATTCATTTAAATATCGAAACCTTTCTTCATGAGGAGATTGGTGCAGTTGCCGGTAAACTACATACAGGCAGAAGTCGAAATGATCAAGTTGCTACAGATATGCATTTGTACTTAAAAGATATTGTTCAGGAAACCATCAAAAAAATCCGAACTTTCCGAAAGGTGCTGGCAAAAACAGCAGAGGCGCACATCGAGACAATTATGCCTGGTTATACTCACTTACAACACGCACAGCCTATTTCTTTTGCCCATCATCTAATGGCTTATTATGGCATGTTAAAACGGGATCAGGAACGGTTTGAAGAAAGCCTTAAAAGAATCGACATTTCTCCATTAGGATGTGCCGCTTTGGCTGGAACAACATTTCCGATTGATCGGGAGTATTCAGCTAAAGAACTAGGCTTTTCTGCCATCTATGAAAATAGCTTGGATGGTGTAAGTGATCGGGATTTTATTTTGGAGTTTTTAAGCAACAGCTCGATTATGATGATGCATCTTTCACGTTTTTGCGAGGAGCTGATTTTATGGTGCAGTCATGAATTTCAATTTATCGAACTGACAGATACTTTCTCTACAGGAAGTTCCATCATGCCTCAAAAGAAAAATCCGGATATGGCGGAATTAATCCGCGGAAAATCTGGGCGGGTATTTGGAAATCTATTCGGTCTGCTAACCGTCCTGAAGGGGTTGCCTCTGGCTTACAATAAAGATCTGCAGGAAGATAAAGAAGGAATGTTTGATACCGCTCATACCATTTTAACCAGTCTGGAAATAATGGCCGGAATGATTCAAAACATGAAAATCAATACAGATATTATGGAGAAATCAACTGAAAAAGACTTTTCCAATGCCACTGAGCTGGCTGACTATCTTGCCGGCAAAGGAATGCCTTTCCGTCAGGCACATGAAATAGTCGGCAAACTGGTTCTCCAATGCACAAAACAAGGCATCTACTTACAAGACATACCACTAGAAGAGTATCAGAACGTTACCCCATTAATTGAGGCAGACATTTATGATGCTTTAGCTTCCCGAACAGCAGTAAAACGTAGAAATTCTTTGGGTGGAACTGGCTTTGAACAAGTACGGAAAGCTGTAAATCACGCTCTGAAAGAACTCTCAGACAGCAATACGTAGGATAAAAGTATCTCGCTTTGCTTAGCTAAATAATCTGAATCTCTAAAAAATCGTCCCGGAACGAAAACTGCTGCTCAGTTCGTTCCGGGACGATTAATTATTCTGCTGATTATCTTGTTTTTGTACGTGTATCGGCATCAATTCCAGGTGCTTTGCCTAATTTAGCCTGCAGCATCCAGATTTTCTTTTCGATATCTGTTTTATTGGCAATAAAGATATCCTGAGTAGAGTCATCACCTTCATCACCGGAAACATCAATCCCTTTTTGGTACAGGTCAGCTAAATAACGGTAGCCCTCCACCAGTTTTTCCATACGTTCCGGAATAGTACGATCATAACTTCCGATTTCATCTTCAATACCGGTATGGTCAGCAAATTCTCTTAATGTTGAATACGGAGAACCATCCAATGTGATTAAACGCTCTGAGATAACATCCAGCTGATCATTGATTTCATCCATGTAATCGTCCATTAATGGATGCAGTGTCAGGAACTCAGGTCCGCGCATATACCAGTGTGCCTGATGGATAACCACTGAAAACTGGCTCAAGTCTGCTACCAACTGATTCAAAACTTCTTTTGTCTGTTCAAATTTCATTATTATACATCCTCCTAAAATTTAGTCTACACTATGATTGTATTATGAAATGAAAGAAAAGTACAATAAAATCTCTCAATTTTAGAATATTTCTTTTTTAATAATAATTATATTTTATTCAGAATCACTAGTATTTTGTTCTGTGGAGCTGCCTTCTATATCATTCAGCAGATCATCAACTGCCTGCTGAAGCTCATCATCTGTAAGATTTTCATCCAGTGCAGGCTGACTGTATAAAGAATCCAGCATTTCATTCATCACTTCATCGACCACTTCATTTAGCGCTTCATCTAGTTCTTCATCATCCTGTGTTCCGGAAATAAAGGCCATAAACAAATTAGAGACAGCCTCTTCCTGATCCGTTGGGATAAACCACTTCCCGTTTTCTTTTTCCAGTTTAATAGACAGTTCAATTGTCTCATTTTCAATTTTTATAACCTTAATCCGCTCAGTTAAAATTGTAATGGTAGACTCAAGTATCTCCTGATCCGTTAATTCCTTCTCTGCATTTTCTATAGAATCCTTAACCAATGTTCTGGTCATTTCTTTCATTGCATTAACTAAATCCAGACCTGTTATGAAGTAACTGATTGTTGCACCATTTTTTGTTTCATCAATACCTACAATTTTATAACTGGTTTTATTCCTCATCTGATTCAGCAATTCCTGCGTCAACTCGCCTGCTTCGGCTTCAGGTACACTTGCTCCTGTTGCAGATAATCCTGAAATAAAATTGTCTTCAAAATCATCACTAACTGCATCCAGTTTCCTGCCTGACTGCTCACCATCTCTGAAAGCTGAAGCAAATTCATCAACACGCTCCTGATAAATTAATCGATCGATCAGTAATTCTCCTGCTTCTTCGGCCGGAATCGCTTTATTACAGCCAGTTAGAAAAATACCGACTACTACCAGCAATATCACCATTGCTTTTCTCATATGTACTTCCCCCATCATCGCATTGAATGCGTCTTTACTTTTATGTTTTATACTCTAGAGCCTGTCTGAAAACTCCAGTGGCGAGTACTTTCGTTATTTTTATGATGTTTGACGTCATAAAGCTTCGCTTAGGCAGCCTATAACAGCGTTTCTTTCTACATCTCCATCAAAGTAAACAGAATTATTTTTTTAAGAAATCCTTATTGAAACTGTGCATATTGTTCTTTCCATCAAATTTTCACATGCCAGCCTACTAAAAGTTCCTATATTAGCAGAAAATCCTTGTATCTACTTAGAAAAACATTGGCAACTCGTTTCCTCCATAGTTTTCAGACAGGCCCTAGTTCTATTATTCCTAAAAGAACAAAAAAAGTCTAGCTGAAATAAAAACTTTCTTTATTTTTGCGTATATTATTTTGAAAGGAGAGAACAACATGTCAACCATCCTGCTGTTTATTCTTGGAACTTGTCTGGGATCATTCTATTGTTTGGCCGCAGAACGTATTCCCAGAGGCGAGTCCATTCTTTTTCCCACGTCTCACTGTTCTCATTGTTTTCAAAAGCTGCGTTTCTTTGAGATGGTTCCGCTGCTTTCGATTACTTTTCAACGGTTTCAGTGCAGATACTGCTCTAAAAAAATCCCTTTTATTTATTTACTCAGTGAACTCGCAGGCGGTATGATTTGTGTTCTCTGCTTTTTTGAGGGAGTGTATGCCGCTCCCTTTCATTCATTTTTACTCCTGAGTATGGGAGGCTTACTTTCTTTGACAGATATTTTTTATCTGATTGTAGAACCTAAACTGCTGCTCTTCCTGACATTCATTCTGTTTATATGGCATCTCTGCTTTTCACTTCCTCTTTACTATTTTACTGGTTTGATAATTTTTATCCTTTTGACTATCCTTAAAAGATTATTCAATCAAGCTATCGGAGGCGGAGATATTCTGCTTCTATCTTGCTGGGGGCTTCTTCTGGGGATGAATGTCATTTTATTTATTGTTTTTATCGCCAGCAGCTCTGCTCTGATTTATGCGCTCGTCTATCCTCTTTTTTATCACAAAAAAATAAAACAAATCCCATTTGTTCCCTTTCTTTTTTGGGGTCTCCTTTTACATATCATTCTTACAAATCTGAAACTCTCATAAAGATAGAGAGTGAGACAGAAATAAAATTCCAAACTCTCTTCGTGCCTAACCCCGAATAAACAGCAGGACAAACACTCATATTTACCTAATATTTATTTCCAGTTATCTGCTATAAATTTTGAACGTCCAGAGCCTCTTCGATATAAATTATAGTGCATACGGTTTTTTCTGTAATAATCCTGATGATAGTCTTCAGCCGGATAGAAGGGCTGTGCAGGTTCAATTTCCGTTACAATAGGCTTTGAAAAACGACCGCTTGCCTGTAAAGCAGCTCTAGATGCTTCAGCAATCTCTTTCTGTGTATCATCCATATAGAAAATCACCGGACGGTAAGAATCTCCACGGTCAGCAAACTGTCCCAGCGCATCAGTCGGATCTGTTTGCTTCCAATAAATTTCCACCAGCTCTTTATAGGATAAAATAGAAGGATTAAATGTAATTTCCACAGCTTCTGTATGTCCTGTAGTTCCTGTAGTCACCTGGCTGTATGTAGGATTCTCCACATTCCCGCCAGTATAACCGGAGATAACTGAAATGACTCCCGGCTGCTCATCAAACGGATGAACCATACACCAGAAACAGCCGCCGGCAAAAATCGCTTTTTCATACTTCTCTTCCATTGTTTTATTCCCCCTTTTCCCCTAATAATAATCGTCTTTTATCAGGAAAGACACTGTTTTGCTCTCTAAGTATAAAATACCGTTTTGAAAAATTTCACTAACAAAGAGCTTGTACTTTCTCTTAATATGATAACTGTTTCATCTTTCATCAAGTATAATTCCCCTAGTATTTCATTGCAGCATTCAAATTGTCGAAGAAGCTGTCTCTGCGGTTGCTTAAGGCACACAGACACTACTCTTGCGATTACTTGTGCAGTCTTTGTATGCACCGAGTAACCGCAGGTACAAAGGAGCCTCTTGCTTCTATCCCAAAGTTTATTTGGACTTTCCAAAAGTTAAGAGTCTGAGGATTATTTCTGTCCCAGACTTTTAAACATATTACAATCAGGATTAATTTAGGATTTGATTGCAAGAAGCCAGACAACGGATTATTGTTGTCTGGCTTCCAGTGTTTATTTTAGCTGTCAGCACTAATTAATAATGCCGGCTTATTTGTTAAGTTCATTTAATGCATCTTCCGCAGCCATCTGTGCCTCAATATCAGAGATACTGTACACATTTTCACTAGCTACTTTGACTTCTTTCGGTTCCATGTTACGGTAACGAGCCATACCTGTACCAGCAGGAATGATTTTACCAATGATAACATTTTCTTTTAACCCAAGAAGCGGATCTTTCTTACCACGAATGGCAGCATCTGTTAACACACGTGTTGTTTCCTGGAAGGAAGCAGCTGACAAGAAGCTGTTTGTTTCCAGAGAAGCTTTTGTGATACCCAGTAATACTGGACGACTTGTTGCAGGAACCCCGCCGGCTACCAAAGTATCATAGTTGCGGTCTTTAAACTCAGCAATATCCAGCAATGTTCCCGGAAGAATTTCTGTATCACCCGGATCCATTACACGGATTTTACGCAGCATTTGACGTACCATTACTTCAATATGCTTGTCGCCAATTTCAACCCCCTGCATACGGTAGACACGTTGGACTTCACGCAGCAGATAATTTTCCACTGACAGAACATCACGTACCTGCAGCAATTGTTTCGGATCAATCGATCCTTCTGTTAAAGGTCCGCCACGATGAATCGTATCTCCTTCTGCCACTTTCATTCTGGCAGTATAAGGAACTGTATACGTACGTGTATCTGTTTTCCCTTTAATTGTCACTTCTTTTTGGCGAGTTGCAGGATCTTCTGAAATATCGATGACTTCACCGGTTACTTCTGTGATCACTGCCTGACCTTTCGGATTACGCGCTTCAAAGATTTCCTGAACCCGAGGAAGACCCTGAGTGATATCGTCTCCGGCAACCCCGCCGGTATGGAACGTACGCATAGTCAACTGCGTACCTGGTTCTCCGATAGACTGAGCCGCAATTGTACCAACTGCTTCCCCAACCTCAACATCTGAACCAGTCGCAAGGTTACGACCATAGCAGTGTTTACATACACCATGTTTCGTATTACATGTAAATACGGAACGAATAGTTACTTTCTCAATTCCTGCATCGACAATTTCCTTTGCAGTATCTTCTGAAATCAACTCGTCTGCACCAATCACAACCTGACCTGTTTCAGGATGGTGAACTGCTTTACGAGTATAACGCCCAATCAGACGCTCTTCCAAAGACTCAATAATTTCATTGCCCTCTTTAATCGCTGCGATTTCAAGTCCACGGTCGGTTCCACAGTCATCTTCACGAATGATTACGTCCTGTGCCACATCAACCAGACGACGAGTCAGGTAGCCTGAATCGGCTGTTTTCAAGGCTGTATCGGTCATTCCTTTACGAGCCCCATGGGTAGAGATAAACATTTCCAAAACAGAAAGTCCTTCACGGAAGTTGGAAATGATTGGCAATTCCATGATTCGTCCATTTGGCGCAGCCATCAATCCACGCATTCCGGCAAGCTGGGTAAAGTTGGAAATATTACCACGGGCTCCTGAATCAGACATCATGAAGATCGGATTCTTTGCATCCATACTTTCAATCAATTTCAATTGAATTTCATCCTTAGCACCATTCCAAACACTGATAACACGTTCATAACGTTCATCATCTGTAATCAGACCACGACGGAATTGTTTTGTAATCGTGTCTACTTGTTTGTGGGCTGCATCAATAATCGCTTGTTTCTCATGAAGAACCATGATATCTGCGATCCCTACGGTAATACCAGCATGAGTCGAGTGCTTATATCCAAGATCTTTCATACGGTCAAGCATTTTAGAAGTTTCTGTAATATGGAATCTCTTAAAGACTTCTGCAATGATATTTCCAAGATTTTTCTTTTTGAACGGCAAAACCAATTCCTGCTCTTTAATATAAGCCGGAATATCTGTTCCTGCTTCAACAAAATATTTATCAGGTGTTTGAACAGTTAGGTTATAGTCTGTTGGTTCATTCAAATAAGGGAACTCAACAGGCATAATTTCATTAAAGATAATTTTGCCGACTGTTGTAATTAAAATACGTTCTTTTTGCCAGCCTGTAAATGGCTTGTCACCCAATAGTGTTGTCTGAACTCCGATACGTGAATGTAAATGGACATAGCCATTTCGCCAAGCCAATACAGCCTCATTCATATCACGGAAGATCATTCCTTCACCTTCACGGTCTTCTTCTTCCATCGTCAGATAGTAGTTACCCAAGACCATGTCCTGAGAAGGCGTAACAACTGGTTTACCATCTTTCGGATTCAGGATATTTTGAGCCGCCAGCATCAGCATACGTGCTTCCGCCTGTGCTTCTTCATTCAAAGGTACATGGACCGCCATTTGGTCTCCATCGAAATCGGCATTGTATGCTTCACACACCAATGGATGCAGACGGATTGCACGTCCTTCAACAAGAACAGGCTCAAACGCCTGAATTCCCAGTCTGTGCAATGTAGGTGCCCGGTTCAGTAATACTGGATGCTCCTGAATAACCTCTTCCAAGATATCCCATACTTCATCCTCACCGCGTTCAATTTTACGTTTAGCATTCTTGATGTTTGTTGCGATCTCACGCTGTACCAGAACACGCATCACAAATGGTTTGAACAGCTCAATAGCCATTTCCTTCGGAAGACCGCACTGATACATTTTCAAGTTTGGTCCTACTACGATAACGGAACGACCAGAGTAATCCACACGTTTACCCAGCAGGTTCTGACGGAAACGACCTTGTTTCCCTTTCAGCATGTGAGAAAGAGACTTCAACGGACGGTTACCAGGACCGGTTACCGGACGCCCGCGACGACCGTTATCAATCAACGCATCCACAGCTTCCTGCAGCATACGTTTTTCATTTTGAACAATAATACTTGGTGCATTTAAATCAAGCAAACGTTTCAGACGGTTGTTACGGTTAATTACACGACGGTATAAATCATTTAAGTCACTTGTCGCAAAACGTCCGCCTTCTAATTGAACCATCGGGCGCAGATCCGGAGGAATAACTGGAATAACATCCATTACCATCCAACTCGGCTGATTGCCTGAAGAACGGAAAGCTTCCAAAATATCCAGGCGACGAATAGCACGAGTTCTCTTTTGACCCTGTGCAGTTTTCAAATCTTCTTTCAAACTAGCTACTTCGCCATCAGGATCCACGCTGTCAAGTAGTTGTTTAATTGCTTCAGCACCCATTGCAGCTGAAAAGCCCTGTCCGTACTGATCGCGTTTTTCACGATATTCACGTTCAGTCAGCAGCTGTTTCTTTTCCAGACCTGTATCGCCGGCATCAATCACAACATAGGAAGCAAAATAAATAATTTCTTCCAACGCCCGGGGACTCATATCCAAAACCAGTCCCATACGAGAAGGAATGCCTTTGAAATACCAGATATGAGATACAGGTGCAGCTAATTCAATATGTCCCATACGTTCACGACGAACTTTAGAACGGGTTACTTCTACTCCGCATCGGTCACATACAATTCCTTTGTAACGAATACGTTTATATTTACCACATGCACATTCCCAGTCTTTTGTAGGACCAAAAATACGCTCACAGAACAAGCCTTCACGTTCAGGCTTCAGGGTACGATAGTTAATCGTTTCCGGTTTCTTTACTTCCCCATACGACCAGCTTCTGATCTTCTCAGGTGAAGCTAAACCGATCTGCATACTCTCGAATTTATTTACATCGATCAAAAGGGGTTCCCTCCATTTCTTAATTAAGAAAAGCTGAACGAGTCGTCTAACTCATGAGCGATAAGAACAAACGGAACACATGATGCTCTTTATCATGAGGTTTATTTGAATTATCGTCGATTGAGTTGACTCGTGAAGCTAGACAACGAAAAGCTGAACGAGTCGCCTAACTCATGAGCGATAAGGACAAACGGAACACATGATGCTCTTTATCATGAGGTTTGTTTGAATTATCGTCGATTGAGTTGACTCGTGAAGCTAGACAACGAAAAGCTGAACGAGTCGTCTAACTCATGAGCGATAAGAACAAATGAAACACATGATGCTCTTTATCATGAGGTTTGTTTGAATTATCGTCGATTGAGTTGACTCGTGAAGCTAGACAATGAAAAGCTTAGCGGACACATTCAGTTCCCGAGACAGTCCAACCGCTTCCTCTGATATCTTTATCAGTAGAAACCGTTGGCTGTCATCACGAAACCTGTTCACAAAGCCAGACTAGACAGAATCATTACTGTCATAAAATCAGTTTATAAAGCTGGATGCCAAATTTATCTGCTAATTGTCTGAGTTGAAAAACTACTCAAACAAATGGTTATTACTACTATTTTTATCAAACAGCTCTAACAGACATTACCGATAGCACACGGCAATTCTGCCGACTTCTTAGTCTTGTCTGTCTTCTGCTGTTTCAATACTCTGAACAACATCAGCTTCTGCGGCTGCTTTGGCTTCCGCTGCTTCTTTTTCCAATTGCTTTGCAGACTGCTGTTCAGCAAATTTGGTCAGTGCATCAACAGTGATCAAATCGTCATCATCATCATCCATATCACGCAATTCAATTTCCTGCTCTTCAATATCCAGAACACGCATATCCAGACCAAGGGACTGCAATTCTTTTACAAGCACACGGAATGATTCCGGCACGCCTGGTTTTGGAATTGGTTCACCCTTAACAATTGCTTCGTATGTTTTCACACGACCTACAACATCATCTGATTTGTATGTCAGTATTTCCTGAAGTGTATAAGCAGCACCGTAAGCTTCCAGTGCCCATACTTCCATTTCCCCGAAACGCTGTCCGCCAAACTGAGCTTTTCCTCCAAGAGGCTGCTGTGTAACCAGTGAATAAGGTCCAATTGAACGAGCATGCAGTTTGTCATCAACCATGTGGGCCAATTTAATCATGTACATAACCCCAACAGAAATACGGTTATCAAACGGTTCACCTGTACGTCCATCGTAAAGAATTGTTTTTGCATCACTCGCCATACCGGCTTCACGAACAGTGTCCCAAACATCATCATCATCTGCGCCATCAAATACCGGTGTCGCAACATGAATACCTAATTGACGGGCTGCCATACCTAAGTGAAGTTCAAGAACCTGTCCGATATTCATCCGTGACGGAACTCCTAATGGATTCAGCATGATATCAATTGGGGTCCCATCTGGTAAGAACGGCATATCTTCTTCCGGCATAATTCGGGAAACAACCCCTTTATTTCCGTGACGTCCGGCCATTTTATCCCCTTCGTGAATTTTACGCTTTTGAACGATATATACACGAACCAGCATATTTACACCTGGAGACAGCTCATCACCGCCTTCGCGGGTAAAGATTTTCACATCATGAACGATACCGCCTCCGCCGTGAGGTACACGTAATGAAGTATCACGAACTTCACGAGCTTTTTCTCCAAAGATGGCATGCAGCAGGCGTTCTTCGGCAGAAAGCTCTGTCACACCCTTAGGAGTTACTTTACCAACCAGCAGATCACCATCTTTTACTTCTGCACCAATACGGATAATTCCCATCTCATCAAGATCTTTTAAAGCATCCTCGCCGACGTTTGGAATCTCACGTGTAATTTCTTCAGGTCCTAGTTTTGTGTCACGGGCTTCTGATTCATACTCTTCAATATGGATGGAGGTATAGACATCATCTTTCACTAGACGACGACTCATAATGATCGCATCTTCATAGTTGTATCCTTCCCAAGTCATGAAGCCGACCAGTACATTTTGTCCTAGAGCCATTTCTCCTTCTTCCATTGAAGGTCCATCTGCCAGTACATCCCCCTGCTCAACCTTTTCACCTAATGTAACAATTGGACGTTGGTTGTAGCTTGTTCCAGAGTTTGAACGACGGAATTTTGTTACCATATATTTATCCAAAGCACCATTGTCGCGACGGACACGGACTTCAGAAGCATCAACATATTCAACGACGCCATCATGTTTGCACAGAAGCGCAGCACCTGAGTCATGAGCCGCTTTATATTCCATCCCGGTTCCCACAAAAGGAGAACGAGGCTGAATCAGCGGAACAGCCTGACGCTGCATGTTCGCACCCATCAATGCACGGTTGGAGTCATCATTTTCCAAGAAGGGAATACATGCGGTCGCTACTGCAACCACCTGTTTCGGTGATACATCCATGTAATCGACCTTGTCAACTGAAACTTCCAGGTTTTCACTTTGCAGACGAGCCATAACCAGCTCTTCAGCAAAAGTACCGTCATCATTCAGTTTTGAGTTTGCCTGAGCAACAATGTAATGGTCTTCCGTGTCGGCAGTTAAGTAATCTACTTCGCTGGTTACTTTACTGGTTGCCCGGTCCACACGACGATAGGGTGTTTCAATAAAACCAAATTTGTTCACTTTGGCATAACTTGACAAACTGTTGATCAAGCCAATGTTCGGACCTTCCGGCGTTTCAATCGGACACATACGACCATAGTGGGAATAGTGAACGTCCCGAACTTCATAACCGGCACGATCCCGGGTCAGTCCGCCAGGTCCCAACGCAGAAAGACGACGTTTATGTGTCAGCTCACCTAATGGATTCGTTTGATCCATAAACTGCGACAACTGAGAAGAACCGAAAAATTCTTTAATGCTTGCCACTACCGGACGAATATTAATCAACTGCTGCGGTGTCAGAGTTTCTGTATCCTGAATGGACATTCTTTCTCGAACCACACGCTCCATACGAGCCAAACCAATACGGAACTGATTCTGTAACAGCTCACCGACTGAACGGATACGACGATTTCCCAAATGGTCAATATCATCCACATTACCGATGTCTTCCATCAAATTAAAGAAATAGCTCATAGATGCTACGATATCAGCAGGACGCACGGTTTTCACTTTATCGCCCGGATAGCCGTTGCCAATAACATTTACAATGCGCTCAGGATCTTTTGGTGACTGCACCTTAACTACCTGAACAGTCATTGGCTCAGTCACAACACCATCTTCACTTGGATAATACGTAACACTGTTTAACCCATTGTCGATATGCTCACCCAATGTATCCATCACCTGATGCGTTAAAACTGTTCCTTTTTCAACAAGGATTTCACCAGTTTCTGCATCAATCAGCGTTTCTGCCAGTGTTAAATTCAGCAGACGTGTTTTCAAATCCAGTTTTTTATTTACTTTGTAACGACCCACGTTTGCAAGATCATAACGTTTTGGATCAAAGAAACGAGCTGTCAGTAAATTACGTGAGCTGTCAGCCGTTTTAGGCTCGCCCGGACGCAGACGCTCGTAGATATCTTTCAATCCTTCTTCTGTACGAGAATCACTTGCATTTTTATGCAGATCTTTTTCAATTGTATTTCTAAGTCCTTCGCTTTCGCCAAAAATTTCAAAAATTGTATCATCTGAACCAAAGCCCAGCGCACGAACTAGAACAGTCAAAGGAATTTTACGGGTACGGTCGATTCGGACATACGAAATATCTTTCGCATCAGTTTCCATTTCCAGCCATGCACCGCGGTTCGGAATAACGGTTGAACCGAAGCCTTCTTTTCCGTTCTTATCTACTTTCCCATGGAAATAAACACCAGGAGAACGCACAAGCTGAGAAACGATAACTCGTTCCGCACCATTGATAATAAATGTTCCCATCTCAGTCATCAGTGGAAAATCACCAAAGAAAACTTCCTGAGATTTAATTTCTCCAGTCTCACGATTTGTCAAACGCAGTGTAACATGTATCGGAGCAGAATAATTCGCATCATGTGCACGGGCTTCTTCTACCGTATACTTAGGTTCTTTCAATTCATAGTCTACAAATTCCAGAGACAGATTTCCTTGAAAATCTTCAATTGGCAGAATATCCTCAAACATTTCACGTAACCCTTCATCTAAAAACCACTGATAAGAGTCTGTTTGGATCTCGATTAAATTTGGTAACTCCAACACTTCACTGATACGCGCGAAACTTCTACGTTCGCGATGCTTTCCGTATTTTACTACGTGTCCAGCCAAGCTCTTCACCCCTCTAGATATAAGTCTGTCAAAACTCTACCCAAAATGATTTCATTTACGTTACAAATATTGTTTTTACGTAACAAAAAGCATTTTTTGCGGTTTTTAGGCAAAAAAAAACCAAAAATAGAACATACACATAATTAAAAAAATCAAGTGTTTCTACTTTTGTTTCCCTATTTAAAACCGAAACGGACAATATTTCGTTTCTGCCTTATCATTTTTATAGATAGTTTTTGCATCTACATATTCTACTTCTTTCTATAGTAAAAGTCAAGAGCTGGATGGTAATTTTCTTAGAATAGTTCCTTGAATAATAAGACGAAATCATTCGTCTGTAACGGTCACTTCTCATTTATCCAAAACTATTCTTTTCTTTGCTAAAAAGTCTTGGAAAAAATTGTCTCAATCGTCAGAAAATTCTAAATACCGGTTGACTTTTTCCTTATCTCTATTTATACTAAAAACAATTCAATCTTGCGAAGGAGCTTTTTTATGAATAAATTATCCGTTCACGCACAATTGAATAGTTACTACTTTAGCTATTTTAGATAGGTTTGTATTCATACTTTCATGGATACAAACGGCAAACTCGTTTTTGTATCTATGATGGCTAGAGCGCTTTGTATTGAACAAACAGCCGCGTAGACGATATTTCTAAGTGGCTAGACTATAAAAGTATCTTTTTACTCTTATCATCTATATCCATTTAGGCAATGTTGTCTGAATGGATTTTTTTGTTCTATCAGATAGATAAAAGAAAATGGAGGAGAACAATAATGAAAAAGAAATTAATTGGTTTAAGTATACTAACAGCTGCGGCATTTACCTTGGGAGCCTGCGGAAGCGGTGCGACAGATTCCGGATCAGGCAGCAGCGAAAATAAAGATACTGTTACTGTTGGTGTTTTGCAGCCCGTAGAACATGGCTCTTTAGATGCTGCTTATGAAGGCTTCAAGGAGGGGCTGGCGGAAAACGGTTATACAGAAGGAGAAAACATCACATTTGAGTACAGCAATGCTCAAAATGATCAGGCTCAGCTGAAAAGCATGAGTGAAAAACTGGTAAAAGGAAACCCAGATTTATTATTGGGAATCGGTACTCCGGCAGCTCAATCATTATTAAACGAAACAACAGAGATTCCAATGGTCATCACCGCTGTTACTGATCCAGTGGATGCAAAATTAGTCGCTTCACTTGAAGAACCCGGCGGCAACGTTACTGGAACAACTGATATGGTTTCTATCGATAAGCAGATCGAATTATTATTAAGTATCGTACCTGATGCTGAAACAATCGGTATTATGTATAACGCGGGAGAACCAAACTCTAAAATTCAGGCAGATTTAGCCGAAGAAGCATTAACTAAAGCCGGCGTAAAAACAAAAGTTCTGACTGCCAATTCTACAAATGATGTGCAGCAGGTAACAACAAGTCTGGCAAAAGATGTTGACGGCATTTATATCCCGACAGATAACACCTTTGCCTCTGCTTCTGCAGTAATCGGAGATGTGGCAAAAGAATTAAAAGTGCCGATCGTTCCTGCATCTACTGACCAGGTAACTGAAGGCGGATTGGCAACAATCGGTATTGATTACCGTTCTCTCGGGAAACAAACAGGGGAAATGGCTGCTAAAATCCTAAAGGGCGAAGCTGAACCTGCAAGCATGCCTGTGGAAAGCGCATCTGAGCTGGAATTAGTCATTAACGAAGAGATGGCAAAAGCTCTGGGAATTGACCCTGACAGTATTAAGGCACCTAAATAATAACAAAATCGGAAGCCTGCAGCGTCTGTAATATACATGAAGCAGCCTCTGCAGGTCCCAGACGATACACCTACACAATTTACTTGAAAGAAGCTGATTTTTTTTGATATCCAATCTGATAACTATTTTCCTTTCTTCCTCAGCTCAGGGACTCTTGTGGTCTTTGTTGGCAATCGGTGTTTTTCTTACTTACCGTATTTTAGACATCGCTGATTTAACAACGGAAGGAAGCTTTCCTTTAGGTGGTGCAGCAGCCGCTGTCACCTTAACAAAAGACATGGACTCTTGGCCTGCTTTCCTGCAGCCTGTATTTGAGAGCCATCCGCTGGTACTCCCTGTTACAGCTCTTATCTTTGCTTTTATTTCAGGAGCATTAGCCGGTTTGGTTTCAGGCATTCTCCATACAAAACTAAAAATTCCTGCATTGCTTGCCGGAATTATTACGATGACAGGACTTTACAGTATTAACTCCCGCATCATGGGTGCGCCTAATATTTCACTGCTGGGTACACAGACCATTTTCACTCAGGCTCAGGCAATGGGCATGAATAAAGTTTACAGTGTCATTTTTGTTGGACTGATCGTGGTTATTCTGGTTATAGCATTACTGACATTATTCTTTAAAACTGAAATTGGATTGGCGACACGGTCAACTGGCGACAATATTGAAATGAGTCAGGCGAACGGCATCAATACGGACCGGATGAAAACTATCGGCTATATGCTTTCCAATGGCTGTATTGCCATGTCAGGTGCTCTTCTAGTGCAAAATAACAACTTTGCTGACTTAAACTCAGGAATCGGTACAATTGTTATTGGTCTGGCTTCAATTATTATTGCTGAAGTGTTATTCAAAAACAAACCGCTGATGTTCCGCATGATTACGATTGTAATTGGTGCAGTTGTGTACCGATTTATCCTAGCCTGCGTGCTGGAACTGAATGTAGATGCAGCAGATCTTAAACTGTTTTCGGCTATTATTCTGGTCATCTGTCTATCTTCACCGCTTATTCAGAAAAAACTGAAATTACCTAAGAAAAGAGGGGTCCGCTAATGTCAGCTGTATTGACCATCGAGAACCTTCATCAGTATTTTGAACGGGGAACTGTCAATGAAAATCATGTACTGAAAGGGATTAACTTAACCATTAACAAAGGCGAATTCATTACGATTATTGGCGGAAACGGCGCCGGAAAATCCACCTTGCTTAACAGCATTGCAGGAACACTTCCCATTGAAGAAGGAAGAATGGAAATGAACGGAAAAAATATTACCAAACAAAAAGTTGTAGTACGTTCCAGAGAAATCAGCCGAGTCTTCCAAGATCCCAAGATGGGAACAGCGGTGCGGTTAACTGTAGAAGAAAATATGGCTTTGGCAATGAAACGTGGACAAAAGCGCGGACTTGGCAGCGGCGTTCGTAAAAGCAACAGAGATTTCTTTAAGGAGCAGCTGGCTAAATTAAATCTTAATTTGGAAAATCGACTGACTGCTGAAATTGGACTGCTTTCAGGCGGACAGCGTCAGGCAATTACCTTGCTGATGGCTACACTTATTCGTCCTGAATTGATTTTACTGGATGAACACACAGCAGCTCTAGATCCAAAAACCTCGATTACTGTTATGGAGCTGACTGACAAATTGATTAAAGAACAGCAGCTGACTGCTTTCATGGTTACCCATAACATGGAAGATGCTATTCGTTACGGTAACCGTCTAATTATGCTTCATCAGGGTTCTATTGTTGTCGATATTGACGAAGAAAAGAAAAAAGATTTGACCGTCAATGAGCTGATGGACATGTTCCATAAAAACAGCGGAACAGAATTAAAGGATGATCAGCTGCTGTTGGTTTGATAAACATATTAAAAAAGAAGCAAAGCCTTTTTTTCAGGTTTTGCTTCTTCTTTTATCATCCATTCGTCAGGAAATCCAAAATATCCCAACCGCTGGATGCTGCTCCTCTGTATAGTTCTGTATAGCCGCACTGTGCACAACTGATTGTGATAAACTTCTTGTTCTGAACATCAAAAATCTTGGCAAAATTTCCTCCCGTTGCCTGAAACTGATCTGAAACATAATGTGTGTGTCCGCATTTCTCACAGATGTATTGCTTTTTTTCCATTTCTTCTTCCTCATTTCTTTTATCCATGCCCAAATTATATCAAATCCGCACAGCTGATACATACATCTAAGGAATGAATTTTTACTTCTTTTTTCTCCATCTCCAATTGTTTTCTATGCTATTATTAACAGGAAGAACATTTCAAATAATCTGTAAGCATAAACTATACATTTATCGAATAGAGAGGTAAACCCATGTCAACAAGAAGCAATGTTTTAACACTACTGATGGAAAAAGCCCCTAACTTCATCTCCGGAGAAGAGATGGCACAGCAGCTGTCTGTTTCAAGAACTGCTATATGGAAAGCCGTAAATGAATTAAAAAAGGAAGGACATCTCATCAACAGCGGTACCAATAAAGGCTATCAGTATCAGCCTTCTGATATTCTATCAGCTGAAGGAATTCAACTTCATCTAGCACCAGATCTGCCAAAGCTTTCCATCAAAATTCTGGAGGGATCAGCCTCCACCATGGATGATGCCAAGCTATCAGCGATACTGGGAGAACCTGCCAATACTTTGGTCGTCGCAGACACTCAGGAAGCACCAAAAGGACGGTTCGGACGACCGTTTTTCGCTAAAAAAGGCGGCGGTATCTATATGAGTATTCTTCTCCGTCCAAATCAAGTGTTCGAAGAGATGGCTCAATATACGACAATTATGGCGGTTGCCATTGCCGAAGCAATTGAGGAACTGACCGATCAGATCACTGAAATAAAGTGGGTGAATGATCTATATATTAATGGAAAAAAAGTCTGCGGCATTCTTTCCGAAGCAATTAGTGACGTTGAATCTGGTCAAATCACTACTATAATCATTGGAATGGGTATTAATTTCTCCATCAGACAGGAGGAATTCCCTGAAGAGATTCAACAGAAAGCAACCTCTCTCTTCAGCAGTTCTCTGCCAACAATTACCAGAAATGAACTAATTTCAGCAATCTGGAACCATTTCTATACCATACTCAACGAAGATAATCTTGAGTATATGGAACGTTACCGAAAAAAATCATTTGTCCTTGGCAAGGAAGTCACGTTTGTTCAGAACAATCAGGAATATCAGGGATATGCAGCAACCATTAATAATCGAGGAGAACTAATTGTGCAGCTGCATGACGGCTCTGAAAAAATTCTTTCTTCCGGTGAAATAAGTTTAAAAAAAATCCAGAGCTGATTAATCAGCTCTGGATTTTTTCAAGTATAATTGTCAACAACAATCCTAAGATATAGCTGCCGTTAAAAATAATTAAATTATTGATGGAATGCCGGAAGCTTTTTGGCTCCGGCAGTTCTTTTCGAAACTGCAGCAGATTCTTGCGGATTTTTGGAAATGCGGCAAGAACAATTAAAATCGGCCAACGGAAAATTCCGAAAACAAACCCCAGCAAGATCACTGCGTAGCAGGACAGCATCAGCAGCTGAAACAATAAAGCTCCCTGCTTTCTGCCAATATAATAAACCAGCGTATAGCGATGATTTTCAATATCTGTATCAAGATCCCTCAAATTATTTGCCAGCATAATATTCGCAATTGTCAATACTAACGGCAAAGAGGCCCAAACAATTGCCAGAACCTGCCAGAAATTTCCGTCCAGAGAAAACGTTCCTTTATCGAAATCCACAGCCAGATAAAAAGGCGGATGTTCCGTTGTGTTTAAATAGACTACTATTGCAAAAATACCTAACCCCATTGTTATGCCGCTGAAAATTTCCCCCAACGGCATTCGAGATAATGGAACAGGTCCAAAAGTATAGAAAATTCCTATTAAGCAGCAGATTCCGCCCATAATCAGAAGCATCCAGCCGGTCTGAACAGCCAGTGTCACTCCAATAACTGCTGCAAAGCCTATCATACCGAAAATCATGTTCCGTACCAGCGTTGGAGAAATACCTGATCTGCCGATAATATTTTGCTTGTATTTATAAGTCTCAGATTTTGCCTTCTGATAATCCATATAGTTATTGATTGCTGTTGTAGCCATATCAAAAACAATCATACCTACAAAAAACAGTAGTGTATGCATAAGCGAAAACTGGTGAAAATAAGTAATTGAGAACAACACACCTACTACAAATGGAAATAAGCTGGCCAATTTTGTGCGAATCTCCACAACTTCTAAAAACACTTTTAGCGACATTTTTTCTGCTCCTTATTCTAGTTCTGAATTGTTCCCCATAGTATAACCTGAGTCTTCTCCCAGTTCAAAGTTTCCTTCAATATCTTCGCTGATATAAACCTTATCATCCTTCGTAACAAAAACAGCATCTACATCTTCCAAACTTTCAACGTATTCCAAGCCCTTTTTCACACCCATTGAAAAGACCGCTGTAGAAAGACCGTCACCATCAATTGATTTTTTAGTGATAATAGTGACTCCTGCAATATCATTATCAAAGGGGTAGCCTGTTTCAGAATCAAATAAATGATGATAGGTTTCTCCGTTGACTTTTAAATATCTTTCATAAATACCGGAAGTAACTAACGTCATATTCCGCTCTTTTACAGTGCCAATTACCGTGTTTCTAGCTTTATTCGGGTCTTGTATCCCAACCGTCCAATCCTCGTCTTCACCTCTTGGGCTGTGCCCAAGAACATAAACATTTCCGCCTAAATCAACAATAGCTGTAGTCACACCATTATCTTCCATGACTTTAACCACTTCGTCTGTAATATATCCTTTAGCAATCGCACCCAGATCAAGTGCCATCCCTTTTTCTTCCAAATAAACAGTTTTTTCTTCATCATCCAAAATTACTTTATGGTAGTCGACAAATTTCAGTGCCTCATCAATCTCATCCTGGGAGGGTTTACGGGCATCATCAAAGCCAATATGCCACAGTTCTGTAATCGGACCGATTGCCATGTCAAAGCCGCCTTGTGAATCTTCACTGTATTCATACGCACGTTTTAACAAACTGTAAACATCATCAGAGACTTTTACCGGCTTAACGCCTGCATTCTTATTGACTTCATCAATCTCTGAACCTTCCTCATTTACTGTAATTTTATCACCAAGCTCCTTAATTCGATCAAAAGCCTCATCAAGTACAGCTTCTTTTCCATCATCATAAATTCTCAACTCTACATAGGTGCCCAATAGTAATTCCTTCTGTGAATAAGGCTCTTTATTCACCTTGGCTTCTTCTTTTTTACCGGTACCACAGCCTGTAACGATCACTAATAAAAAAACAAGAGCAACACCAGCCCATAATCTTTTGTTTCTCATACACTCTGCCTCCTGTATAACACTGTCTATAAGTTAACACTAAAACCATCTTCAAGTATAATGCAGTGTTTCTGATTTAACTAGTAAAATAATTTTTTTGACAAAAATGTTTTTTCACCTTGCACTGATATGAGAGATCCCCTCCAAGCTGAAGCCGTTTCTGAACTATATCCCCCAACTACCTATTTTGTCAGCTCCAGTTTCATCTTCTTTGTAATACTTACTAAAATCAGTTTGATTTATCTCTGCTGATCATATTAATTTTTGCACGTTTTTCAAAAACAACAAAATACTGCTATTTTCTGTTCAGCAGTATATAATCATAAAGCAAAATTGAAGCCACCTAAAGTTTTCTATTTTATTTATATGTATACCAAACACATGCAGACAGCTTGTATCACAACACACCGTCTTCATTTTTCCAAAGTCTTCCTATTTATATGTGAATCTTGTAATCAAGAATCCGATAAAACTTTATGTTCATTTTTTATAACAGACTTTTCCCGTTAAGAAAGGCAGCCAAAGAGATAGATTCTCTCTGGCTGCCAGAATCGTATGCTGCTCATTTAGAAATTATTTTTTCATTACAATGTTGTCAACGATGATTTCAGCAGTGTCGCCTTTTTCAGCAGCATTGATTAATTGTTCAGCATAAATTACAAAGCTGTGATAGCTGTGAGTTGCGCCTGATACTACATCCATATCAGCAGGAGTTCCATCTTCTTCACCCATAGCTTTAACAAACGCCTCATTGAATGCAGGAATGAATGCTTCTGGATTAGTACCAGCTTTTTCTTTCATGCTTTCATTGTAGTCAGCATTATCTTTTTTAGATTCGCCATCGTCATTTACGTTGTCATAATTTGACTCTGTAATTTTCCCATCTTTTACAACCATAGAGAATTCTGTATGGTATCCATTAGAGTTATTTTTTTCTTTCAACGTATATGTGCCGTCTTTAAGGTCAGCACCATTATCGATTTCAATTGTATCTGTATTTCCAGCCTGAGCTGCTTGAATCAATTGTTGTGCATAGTTTTGGAATGAATCAAATGAATGCGTTGCACCTGATACTACATCAATACTTGATGGAGATTGTTTGGCAACCAGCTCTTCATTAAATTTAGGAATAAACTCTTCAGGGTTTGTACCTGCTTTATCTTTCATATTTTTGTTGTAGTCAGCATCATCAACTTTTGATTTGCCGTCTTCATTCACGTTGTCATAGTTAGACTCTGTAATTTTTCCATCTTTTACAGTAATTTCAAAAGACACACGGTAACCATTAGAGTAATTCTTTTCTTCTAATTTATACGTGCCATCCTGTAAATCAGCTCCTGCCTCTTTCACTGCTTCAGTTGAGGATTCTTCAGTTGCAGCCGAAGTTTCTGATGTTGCAGTACTTGATGATGAAGCTCCAGTATCTTTATTGTCTGATCCGCAAGCTGCCAATACTAATGTTGACAATGCAATAGCTGTAAAGCCTTTTACAAATTTTGCTGTTCTCATTTTTTGGTCCACCTTTTCATTTTTTATACTACTTTCCTAGTTGTAAAAACTAGTCACAACAAAAGATTGTGATTTAATTAACATTCTAACTAATTCCCCATCTATGTCAATATCCGGACGAAATAAAAGCAAATATTTATCAGTTTTTCACAAGTTTCTAATGTAAATTCGCTTATTTCTCAAAATCTGTGAATTGTTATTAGACAAATGACTAAAGTCGCTATATAATTAAACACGATTGCGAAATTATGATCAATATTATACTTTTATTATGGTTAAGGAGCGGATTATCAATGACAAAGCAAAAAATTGTCGTTGTAGGTGCGGGTTATGCTGGAGTTTCAGCAACTAAATTTTTAGCAAAAAAATTGAAAAAGGACGATGTTGAGATCACATTGATCGATCGTCATTCTTACCACACTATGATGACAGAATTGCACGAAGTAGCAGGAGGACGTGTAGAACCAACAGCTATTCAATACGACTTGCAGCGGTTATTCTCACGTAAAAAGAATGTTCATCTAGTTACAGATACAGTCACTGGAATTGATAAAGACAACAAAATTGTCAAAACAAAATTAGGATCTTACGAGTTCGATCAACTGATTATCGGTATGGGAGGAGAACCAAACGATTTTGGCACTCCCGGTGTTAAAGAAAACGGCTTTACTCTGTGGTCATTTGAGGACTCTTTGAAAATTCGTGAACATATTGAAGCAACAGTAGAAAAAGCTGCCATCGAACCAGATTCTGAAGTTCGTAAAGCAATGCTGACCTTTGTTGTCTGCGGTTCAGGATTTACAGGAATTGAAATGATTGGCGAGCTGATTGACTGGAAAGATCGTCTGGCAAAAGATTCAAAACTTGATCCAAGTGAATTTACTTTAATGGTAGTTGAAGCAATGCCGACTATCCTTAATATGCTGACTCGTAATGATGCAGCCAAGGCAGAACGCTACATGGAGAAAAAACAGGTAAAACTACTGAAAAGCTCTCCTATCGTTGAAGTTGCAGCAGATCACATTAAATTAGAAGACGGCTCAGAAGTACCAACACACACACTGATTTGGACAGCAGGTGTAAAAGCAACTTCTGATGCTGCTGATTTCGGTTTGGAAGCTGCCCGCGGAAATCGTTTGATCGCTAACGAATACATGCAGGCAAAAGGATACGAAGATAAAAATATTTATATCATTGGGGATTTGGTGTATTACGAAGAATTCCCTGATACTCCGACACCGCAAATCGTTCAGGCTGCTGAACAAACTGGTCATACTGCTGCTGCAAACATTGTAGCAAGCATTAAAGGCGGAGAAAAACATAAATTTAAAGGGAATTATCAAGGCTTCATGGTTTCAATTGGTGCAAAATGGGGTGTGGCGAATCTTTTTGACAAGATTCATCTAAGCGGCTTCCTTGCTATCATCATGAAACATATTGTCAACTTGAAGTATTTCTTTGATATTCGTTCAGGATACTACATGTTCCAGTATATGATGCATGAATTCTTCCACATTAAAGATGATCGAAATGTTACCAGAGGACATTCTTCACGTTATGGAAATGTCTTATGGAGTGTTCCCCTGCGTATTTTCTACGGAATGATGTGGCTGGTGGAATCAATGAAAAAAATTGTCGGTACCGGCGATTATCTTAACCCAAGTACTTGGTTTGGTGAAGGATCATGGTTCACTGACAAAGTTGTCTTCCCATTCCCTTGGCTTCAGGAACAAGTAACATCCGGAGCTTCAGAAGTAGCTGAAGCAACAACGGCAGCCAGCGGAGCAGCTGATACAGCTGCGGAAGCAGTGACTCAAACCGCTCATTTTGGTCTGAGCTATGCATATGGTGAAGAACCAATGATGGTCTTTGAGCACATGCCAAAATGGTTCGAAAGCGTAATGAAATTCATGATGCCGAATCAGGAAGTGGCATTGTTCTTCCAAAAATTCATGACAATTGTTGAAGTATTAATTGCTTTGGCACTAATTGCAGGTTTATTCACTTGGTTATCAAGTGCAGTTACAATTGGTTTAGTTGGAGCTTTCTGTCTATCAGGAATGTTTTACTGGGTAAACATCTGGTTTATTTTCGTTGCTCTTGCTTTGATGAACGGTTCCGGTCGGGCAATTGGGCTGGACCGCTGGGTAATTCCTTGGCTGCAGCGTAAACTAGGTAAATGGTGGTACGGTACACCGAAATCAAGATACGGCACCAAATAGAGGATGGTAACGATTGAAAGTTCTAGGGGATCAGCCTAGAACTTTCTTTTCACTTATACAATTTACTGCATACATTCTTCTTTCAATAAAAATAAAGAAAGCCGCATACAATACCTAGGTGCTAAGAACCTCGGATTCTCGCACCTAAAACTGGATTCTGTTTACAAACCCGTCATTCACCGCAGCGAGCAGTCTTTAATCTCTTTATCCGCTGCCTGAAACGAATGAATAAGTATTTTTATTATGTAGCTGAAAAAGCCGAAGAAGCTAAAACAGGCTGGGATATCTAAGCTTATTTTACTGATCGGATGACAGTTGAAGCAAAAAAGTCAGCTTACGATGATTTAACTGCAGAAAATTGGGACTGTGACAAAAGTATGTCTGAGATCCCTAAAACCGAATAAACGGTGTTCCAAAGCCCCTCCATGCTTCGAGGATCGGAACGAAGTGAGAACCGTAGACGCAGAAGCTGCCTCTTCGGAAATAAGTAGAACTATACTGAAAATATGAGTAGCTATTTTCGTATATTCCGACTTATTTCTTGAGACAGAACACTTCTGTCACAACCTCGAATAATGAGGACTGATTTTTATCAACCTTTTAACTGGCTAATTGAAGAATTAGCACACTAACTTTAAGTTTATTCCTATTGAAAAAATAAGATTTAGATTATCATTAATAAAAGAGACAGAGACTGTATATCTAAGGAGGAGAATTATGAACGTAAAAGACTTCATCAAAAAAAGCTACTTACGTCCCTGGGATGTTATTATTATTATTATTTTAGCAGTCAGTTCTTTTCTCCCTCTGGTTGTATTCGGTATACAAAGCAATGAAGACGTTACCTTGCAGGCTGTTTTAAAAGTTGATGGCAAAATAGTCAAAACATTTGATTTGAAGGAAGGAACTCCTTCTTATACATATAAATACGAAGATCCTGACGGGGATTATAACCTGATAGAAGTGGACGGCAGCAGGATACGAATAAAAGAAGCAAACTGCGGTGATTTGGCTTGTGTCCGCCGTGGCTGGATTTCAAAACCTGGAGAAACACCAATCGCCTGCCTGCCGCATAATTTATTTATTACAGTCGAAGCTTCAGACGGAAATGAGGACGGCAGTCTGATTTACTAAGATTGCCGGAAAAATATATGACGAAATTACAAAAAGAAATTTATATTTCCATGCTGGTTGCGCAAGGTGTGATTATTTCTCTATTGGAAAACATGATCCCCTACCCTTTTTCTTTTGCTCCCGGAGCAAAGCTGGGGCTGGCGAACCTAATCACAATTATTGCGATTTTTACGATGAAGAGAAATCAGGTATTGTTTTTAATTTGTATGCGCCTTGTTTTATCCACGCTTCTAGGTGGAACGCTTTCCACGTTCTTTTACAGTGCAAGCGGAGCTTTACTCAGCTACTTGGGAATGATTCTGGTCAAGCAGCTTGGTCCTAAACGCGTCAGCATCATCGGAATCAGTGCTGTTGGCGGTTTCCTGCATAATGTCGGACAACTTTTTACAACGTCATTTTTTGCTCAGTCATGGGCTCCAATGCTCTATCTGCCATTTCTGTCATTTTTTGGATTACTGTCAGGGATCGCCATTGGCATCGCAGCAAATTACTTATTAAAACATGTGCAGACTCTTCGCAAATTTCAATTGGATTACGAACAGAGCACGAAACAAAAATGGGAGATTTTTTAAAACGAACTGAAGGAGCTATTCTATGAAGATCCATCAAATGTGGGAACCCTATCCCTCTTTAGCTAAAGAACTGGAAACTACGCTGTCTTTAATGGAGAGGAATATTCAAATAAAAAATGAAGAGATCGAGCAGGCGATCTTATCTATGATTCGTTCGGGGGGAAAGCTGCTAAGACCGGCATATCAGCTGCTGTTTTCTCAATTCGGAAAAGAAGAAAATCAAGAACGGGCAGTCGCCTTGGCTGCGTCCCTTGAAATGCTGCATACTGCGACACTGATTCACGATGATATTGTTGACGAAGCGGATATCCGCAGAAACCTGCCGACAATACGCTCACAATTCGGTAATCAAACTGCTGTTTATGCTGGAGACTATCTTCTGATTTGCTGTTTTAAGCTTTTAGCTGACTACTCCTCTTCACTGAAAAGTATTCAGTTGAACTCCTTAAGTATCGATAAAATTCTGTCAGGAGAATTGGGACAGATGGATACTCGATATGACACAGAAATGACTGTTGATCAATACATTGAAAATATCTCTGGAAAAACTGCCGAACTTTTTGCCCTAAGCTGCTTTATTGGTGCCTATGAAAGCGGCTGTTCACTTCAGTTTGCCAATAAATGCAAAGAGATTGGCAAAAATATTGGGTTGGCATTTCAAATTATTGATGACATCCTTGACTACACACAGTCTTCTTCACATATAGGAAAACCTGTTCTGGAAGACATGAAACAAGGTGTTTATTCACTACCGCTGCTCTATGCACTGAAGAAAAACAAAAAAGAACTGCTGCCATACTTGAAGAAAAAAGATCAATTATCCGCAGAAGATACACAAGCCGTGTATCAGCTTGTACATACGTCTGGCGGTGTAAAGAAAGCACAACAGCTTGCTGACGCCTATACAAAAAAAGCACTGAAAAGCATTCAGAAACTACCTGATACAGAAAAACAGACAAAAAGAATACTACTGGAAATTACGGAGAAAATCTTGGTGCGGACATCATAAGAAAAATACTTTTATAACTGAAAGAGACCCAATTGGAAGTTTAGATATTGAAGTGACCCCAAAAAGTTAGACTTTTTGGGGTCACTTCATATAACTTTCGATTGAGCCTTTTTTAGTTAACATTCATTGGTTCTATGTCAGTACAACTTTCATATTCCAGTATTGGTACGAATATTTGAATATGAAAGGTTTCAGGATTGACAATTCTAATACTCGTACCATAGTAAATGTCACCATCCAGAATTATCTTGGATACTGCATTACTTTGTTTTTTATTGAGACAACAATTATCTCATCGTAACAAATTCTTCTGCTCCTGTTGGATGAATAGCAACTGTATTGTCAAAATCCTTCTTTGTTGCCCCCATTTTTATTGCAACCGCAAAGCCCTGCAGCATCTCATCAACACCCAGGCCAATTGCATGCAGACCGACAATCTTTTCGTCGTTGCCGACACAGATCATTTTTATATCAGATTTTTGACGGTATTCACCCAAAGCAAAATACATTGGAGTAAAGCTGGATGTATAAAGTTTTATTTGGTCCTGACCATATTTTTCTACTGCTTCTCGCTCAGTAAGTCCTACTGTTCCAATAGTTGGATGTGTAAATACCACAGTAGGAATGGTCTCATAGTCCAGGTGTTCATCTGTCTTACCGTTAAAAATACGCTCTGACAACCGTCTGCCCGCAGCGATTGCAACCGGAGTCAGATCAATTTTGCCAATCACATCTCCAACAGCATAGATCCCCTTCTGAGTTGTATTCTGATATTTATCTACTTTAACGTACCCTTTTTCGTCCAGTTCAATAGAAGTATTTTCTAATCCCAATTGATCCGTATTGGGCTCTCTGCCTGTTCCAAAAAGAACACAGTCAGTTATAATCGTCTGCCCATTTTCAAAAGCTATTTCCAGCTCTCCTGAATCTTTCTTTTCAATAAATTTAGGTACAGAATTAGGATACAGCTTCATCCCATCTGCTTCATAGTGCTCAACCACTTTTGAAGAAAGCATTTCATCAAAACTGCGTAAAGGGTGATCTTTTCTGAATGCCCAGTGAACCTCGCTGCCCAAGCCAAGTACTGTTCCAGCAAGTTCAGCGGCAATATATCCTGCACCCACCACCACTATATGTCTAGGTAATTCTTCCAAAGCGAAAAATCCATTGGAATCAATGGCATATTCTTCTCCGGGAATTCCTAATTTACTCGGACGTCCGCCTGTTGCGATCAAAATATTGGGTGCTGTATATCTTTCACCACCTGCTTTAATTATTTGCTTATCAACAAAGATGCCATATTCTTTTATACGCTCTACATGATTACTGTCCAATCCACGTTGATAAGCGGTGTGCAGAAATTCAATATATTTTTCACGATGCTGAACCAGCTGATAAAAATCAAATGAACGCAAGGCTACATCAAAACCGTAGCCCGCTGCATCCCGAGTCATCATTTCCATCATGCTGCTGGCCTGCCACATCACTTTTTTCGGTACGCAGCCGACATTTACACAAGTTCCGCCAATCGCTCCGCCTTCCAGCAGCAGTACCTTTGCTCCGTGCATACCGGCGCGATTTGCAGAAGCAATACCGCCGCTTCCGCCGCCAATCACAATATAATCATATTCTTTAACCATTTTTTATCCTCCTCTGCTTAAGAAAAAGGGTCTGTATGTCTGAGATCCCTAAAACCGAATAAACGGTGTTCCAGAAGTTGTCTCTTCGGAAATAAGTCGGACTATACTGAAAATATGAGTAGCTCCAGGGAGGTATCAATTCACAGCTAGTCATATTATGACTAGTGTTCCTTGACAATTTTCGTATAGTCCGACTTATTGTCATAAATCACTACGATTGACTCGTCAGAGTAGATGATGCATGTTACCTACCTGGTTCTTGAGACAGAACACTTCTGTCACAACCTCTTGATACCGAATAATCGGTCTTCCAGTCTTTATATGCCTCTGCGGTTATCTATCTCTTTGTATATGGAATAAATTCTGACAAAATTTCCCATCGGAGCACTGCATACCATTCTGATAACCGACTTTCTATTACGGAAAAATTCTTGTATCTACAAGTCTCACTACACTTCGTTTCGATCTCATCAATTTCTAAATGGCAAAGCCACTAAGAATCGAAGGACCATGTTTGATTTTCAATATAAACGCGTCTATTTGGAAAAGCGTCAGTATATCTTACAATGACCATAGGATATATGACGAGCATTCGAAAAAGTGTAGAAGCAAGCTCTTGTGGGTAAGAATTTACAAAAATTCTTACCATAACTGCTTCTGCGATTACTCGTCACATGGAGAAGCTTTGGGACAATCTCCTCATAATTCACCTAAAATACAATAATTATGTCCGCTGATCCCAGCATATTCTCTTATTTCTTTTTCCGAATCATATCTCCAACTGAAACCGGCTGAGCAACAGGCATCGTAACAAGCATCATTGGATTCGGTGCCCTGTCAATTGACTCACCATCTTCATTGTACATTACTTCCACCGTTTGATAGAAATGATTGAACCCCGGGCCATAAAATTCGATCTCATCTCCTACACTGAAGTGATTACGTTGTCGAATTGTCGCTGTTTTTGTTTCGGAATCATAGCCCATTACTTCACCAATAAACTTATATTCAGGAATTTTTCGGCGCGGGCCAAACAACTGCTCTTCTTCACTGGGGGTATGATAATAAAATCCTGTGGAAAGCTCCCTTTGTGCAACTTTCCATAGCTCATCCACCCATTCCTGTTTGCATTCATAATTTTCGGGGTCTTCCATATAGGAATCCACCGCCTTTTTATATACATTCGCAACAGTAGACACATAATGAATAGACTTCATGCGTCCTTCGATTTTAAAACTGTCTACACCATTCTCAATCAGCTCTGGAATATGCTCAATCATGGTCATATCCACCGCACTCATTGAAAATTCTTCTTCAACTGCACCGCTCTTGGTCAGACTTCGACGTTCTGTGCCAAAGGGCATATCATACAAATCATATTTCCAGCGGCAAGACTGTGAACAGCCGCCTCTGTTTGCGTCTCTCATTGACATATGATTCGACAGAGTGCAGCGTCCTGAATAAGAAATGCACATCGCTCCATGAATAAATGCTTCAATTTCCACATCTGTATTTTTACGAATTTCAGCAACTTCTGCCATGGATACTTCCCGAGCCAGAACTACACGCTCCAGCCCTTCATTTTTCCAAAATTCTAGTGTCTCATAATTTGTAGCGGAAGCCTGTGTTGAAAGATGGATCGGCAATCCGGGAGCCTCTTCTGCACATATCTCAATTAATGCCGGATCGGAAACAATTACCGCAGAGATTCCCAAGTCTCTAAGCTCACGGAAAAACTCTCCAGCTCCTTCTTCATTTCCTTCGTGGGTGACCATGTTTGCTGCCACATACACTTTGGCATTGTATTCTCCGGCAAAAGCCACACCCTCCTGCATCTCTTCATAGGTGAAATTACCGGCACGGCTTCTGAGCCCATACGCATTTCCACCGATATATACAGCATCCGCTCCATAACGGATTGCAACTTTTAATTTTTCCAGCGTCCCGGCTGGTGCCAGCACCTCGGGACGCTTCAATGTTCGTTCTTTTTCCATCTTCCTCTGTTCCTCATTTCTCTTAATCTTAATAATTAATTTGACCGCTGTGTTTCTGCTGATCGCTCTGTGAATGGTCAGTTAGCTATGTGCTTTATTGTGAATCCTTTAATTACGCTGACTGCAATTGTTTTATCTGATAGCATCCGGATCTAAGTGGAAAAAGCCTTCATCAAGTCCCCTGTTTTCAGGATGAAGTTGCTGAATTTGTTCCTGTATCTGTTCAGCCTTCTCTATTGTCCAGTTTCCGCTTTCTAAACCTTCTTTCGCCTCTACAAACAGCTTTGCAACCTTAACAAAATTTTCTCCCGGGGCATAAATTCCATCCAGCTTCCATGTTTTGTATCCATAGTCATATAATTTATCCAGCTCTAATATCATACTGATGTCATTATCTGCAAAAATATGCGTACCATGACTATCTTCATAAATCGAATAGTGGGTTTCTTCTTTTTTAGGTTCGGATAAAAACAAGCCCCGCTCTTTCCCTTTTTCTTCTGAAGCCTGAATATAATTGTAATAGTTCTGCAAAAGAGGCCGTTTAGATTGGTGGATACAAGTTGCACCATATACCAAAACCTCCGCAGGAACCAATAACTGTTCCGACATATTCATCATCTCTTCAAAAGGAACTTCACGAGCCAGAACTGCACCTGCAGCTCCTCTTTTTGCCCAGAAATTAATCTGTCTCGAGCTGGTAACCATTGTTTCTCCATCATAAATAAATGGAATATCGATTTTTTCTTTCTGCAGCGTGTAAATCACACCCGGATCACCGGCAGTCAGCTGGTCAACCCCTATTTCTGCCAGAAAGTGCAAATACTCAGGAACATGCTTCATCTTATCCGGATGCATAATTCCATTAACTGCTGCTATCAGGCGCTTTCCAGCGGTATGTGCCAATTCTGTAATTTCTTTTTGTTCCTCCCGTGAAAACGAAGCCGGCAGTCTCAACCCGAATGTCTCCTCACCAATATATAATGTATCCACGCCTGCTTTCAACAGTAACTCCGCCTGTTCAACAGACTCTGCTGTTGCTATAATTTCAATCATTTTGCTGCCTCCTTCAACGACTGTTTCATAGTATCACAGGTTCACAAACTTTCCAATAGAGCTCGGCGTTTTCTTCCTCTTTTCACAAAGAATTTTAAATTGCCGGAAAAACGTATATACATAAATCCTCTATATTTCCCTGAAAACTTTCCAGCCTTTAAATACTGGTATTGATTCTATCCGCTCAGAAAAAAGCCGAAATAAGAGATTGTGCCCCTTAATCCAGCTTATTTCTCCAGATAGAACAGTTAACTTCTGCTCCATCTGTTTTTATTCTTAAATTGTTTGTAATTCTTTCTTTTCTTTCGGGGCTTTCACACTTAACGTAATTTTTCCTTTGCTTGCACCAATCGTTACTTTATCACCCAAGTGCACCTGACCAGACAGCAACGCTTCACTTAAGCGATCTTCCACTTCTTTCTGCAGTGCCCGACGGATAGGTCTTGCACCATATTCAGGATCAAAGCCGACTTTTCCGATGGCATCGATTGCAGCAGCAGTAATCTTCAGATAAACATCCTGCTCAGCCATTCGGGTAATAATCGCCTTACTCATAATTTTAACGATTTTGTGAATCTCCTCCTGATCCAGCGAACGGAAAACAATTGTTTCGTCAATCCGATTCAGGAATTCCGGACGGAATGCTTTCTTAAGCTCTTCCAAAATTCGTTTCTGCATAGCATTGTGGTCTTTTGTCAAATCAGCTACATTAAAACCTACATTTTTTTCTTCACGGATAGCTGTTGCACCAATATTTGATGTCATAATCAAAATGGTATTTCTAAAATCAACTTTTCTGCCTTTTGAATCAGTCAAGTGCCCATCATCCAGGACCTGAAGCAAAATGTTGAAAACATCAGGATGGGCCTTTTCCACTTCATCCAGAAGAATTACTGAGTAAGGTTTCTGGCGAATTTTTTCTGTCAGCTGGCCGCCCTCTTCATAACCTACATAGCCTGGAGGCGAACCGATTAAACGACTGGTACTGTATTTTTCCATGAACTCGGACATATCTACTCGAATTAGGGCATCCTCACTGCCGAACATTGTCTCAGCCAGAGCTTTTGCCAGCTCAGTCTTACCAACTCCAGTTGGGCCTAAAAACATGAATGAACCAATTGGACGGTTTGGATCTTTTAACCCGCTTCTTGCTCTTCTAATTGCCCTTGAAACAGCACGCACTGCATCATCCTGTCCCACAACCCGATTATGAAGAATAGCTTCCAACTCCATTAGCCGCTCGCTTTCCTTTTTCTCCAGCTGCTGTAAAGGTACCCCTGTCCATTGAGAAACTACCGAAGCAACATCTTCTTCCGTCACCTTATTCGTATAGCCGGATGCTTCTTTTTGTTCAAGAAGCAGCAGGTTTTCCAGTTTTTGCATCAGTTTTTTCTCTTTTTGGCGCAGACGGGCTGCACTTTCAAAGGATTGCTCCTGAATGGCTTCTTCCTTTTCATCTGCCAGCTCCTGAATCTCACTGCGAAGTGCATTGACTGCGGATGGTTCATCTGTCAAATCCAAACGGACTTTGGCAGCAGATTCATCCATCAAATCAATTGCCTTATCCGGTAATTGACGCGAATTAATATAACGAACAGATAATTGAACTGCTGCATGCAGTGCACCATCTGTAATTTCCACGCCATGATGTGCTTCATATCTGGAACGCAGTCCCTTTAAGATTTCAACTGCTTCTTCCGGTGTGGGTTCATCAACAAGAACACGGGCAAACCGTCTTTCCAAAGCAGAGTCTTTTTCAATATACTTCTGATACTCATCTAATGTTGTTGCCCCAATTGTCTGTAATTCTCCACGAGCTAAAGCAGGTTTTAAGATGTTAGATGCATCAATTGCTCCTTCTGCTCCTCCGGCACCAATCAAGGTATGCAGCTCATCAATAAATAGAATAACCTGACCATCCTGATAGATTTCATCAATTACTTTTTTCAGTCGATCTTCAAATTCACCGCGATATTTTGTTCCAGCTACCAGTGCGCCCATATCAAGCATCATCAGCCGTTTATCCTGCATCGTCTGAGGAACTTCCCCGTTCACAATTTTTTGAGCTAATCCTTCTGCAATTGCCGTTTTACCAACTCCGGGCTCACCGACCAGCACTGGATTGTTTTTTGTACGTCGACTCAAAATCTGAATAAGCCTTCTCACTTCACTTGATCGCCCAACAACTGGATCAAGAGTGTTTTCTCTCGCCAGCTTCGTTAAATCTCTCGCCAATGAATCAAGAGTCGGAGTTCCGCCTTTTTGAACCGATCCGCCTTTTTGATTTTTTCGCTTGTTGCCGGACATGGCCATCTGCGGATCATTGATTCCGATTTTTTTCATCAGCAGCTGGCGAATTTTAACCAGACTTAAGCCTAGATTTACCAGAATTCGTGAAGCTAGAATATCTTCATCTCTTAACAAACCCAGTAGTAAATGCTCCGTACCAATATTGGGAGCACCCAACCGCTTTGCTTCTTCACCTGAGTAAGCAAAAATTTGTTTTGAACGAGGAGAATAAGGTAAATAGATACCTTTGGGATAAGATTTTACAACCCCATAACCTACCAGATGTTCAATTTCTTCTCTCACTTCATTTTTATCAACATTTAACTGGCGCAGTGTTTTTCCTGCAATTCCATTCGATTCAATGATCAACGCCAACAGCAAATGCTCTGAACCTACCGACTGATGCCGAAAATATTTTGCTTCTTCCTGTGCAATAGCTAAAACAGCCTTGGCACTTTCTGTAAATAACTCATCCATAGTTTATTCCTCCTCATAGCTCAGACGTTCTAAAAAAGAACACATTAACTGAGCCCGTAAAAATTCTTCATTTGCACCAAATTTTCCCAGCACATTTTTTCCTAAAGCGGCAAGCATAATATTTCCTTCCCGTTTTGTAATAACTTCTTCCTCATATAATTTCTGCACAAAAGTCAGTGCATCTTTCTCTGACAGCTGATCACCGATAAATTTTTCAATCTGATCCAACAGTTGTGTACTGTCTGACAAATGAACCTTAGCAATCCGAATATATCCGCCTCCGCCCCGCTTACTTTCAACCGCATAACCACGCTGAATCGTAAAACGAGTGTTTATTACATAATTTATCTGGGAGGGAACACAGTTAAACAAGTTAGCCATTTCTGCACGACGAATTTCAATTTTATTGCTTTCCTCTAAAATCTTTTTCAAATACGCCTCAATCAAATCAGAAGTGTTCTGATTATTCATCATATCCATCCTTCTCCCTTGACTATTACTGACCATAATTATATCGAATTTGAAACAGTAAATAAAGAAGAAAGCTTATACTTTACTGAAAATAAAGCTTTTCCTGACAAATTATTTTCTCTGTTGACTGTGGAGTTTACTTCAATGTTATGATAAATGCAAGGAGGATTTACTATGAAGACTATGTGGACAATTAATGAAGCGGCTAAAATGACTCATTTATCAAAGGACACAATCCGTTACTACGAAAAAGAAAAACTGATTTTTCCTGAAAGAAAAGATAATAATTACAGATTCTACTCCCAAAATGATTTGTTAAAATTAAAATACATTGTTGTTATGAAATACGCTCATTTCTCACTAAAAGAAATCAAAGCCTTTCTAATTCTTTTTGATCAGGAGCTATCAGAAGCATGCAACTTGGAAGGTCAGAAGCTTCTAAAAAAGAAAATCACTGATCTGGAAAAAACCATTGTACATTATCAGTCAATTCTGGATCTTTTAAAACAGATTCCTTATCCGGAAAATTTTCAGGAGCTACTCAAGTATTGGCAAAAGAACAATGCTGTTCATTTTTTAGATCATTTTATTGAGGTTGTTTTTGAAGAGATTAAGGAGGAAGCTGATGAAAATTATTAGGTACCCGCAGACATACTCACTTCAACTGATTACTATGCCCAGGATATTTCCAATAAACTGTTATATTATCCTGGAAAACGATTTCTGCACACTGATTGACTGCAGCAAAAACGGACAAGCGAAGTCCATCATTAAAGCCATTGAAGAAACCAATTTGCCATTAAAATACATCGTCATTACCCATGCTCACTCGGATCATACGGGGGACCTCACCAAAATAAAAGATCATTTCCCCCAAGCAAAAATATGTATTGGCAGAAAAGAATTTGAGGATAGTTCTAATCATGTAAAAAATATAAATATGCCGGTTCAGCCAGATCTTCTGCTGGATGAATGCAGCAGCATCGGCTCTTTGTCAATATATGAAACACCCGGTCATACTAACGGTTCTATCTCTTTAATTGATAGACGAAATGATTCTGCCTATGTTGGGGACCTTCTTCAGACAAGGGGAGGACTGGCAATTTCAGGTGATACACGCTGGCTCTTTCCATTCCCTGCGTTGGCAACGAACAATAGAAAGGAAGCAATTCAATCTGTAAAAAAATTAACCCAACAGACTCAGCTGAAACAAATTTTTTGCGGACACGGAGCAGCGGTTACTTATAATGAAGCGATATTCGAATCGATTATTCAGCGGGCAGAAAACAACCTGTAATTTGGCTTTTTTTAAACTAACAATATGAAAGGATTTAGCCTCTGAACAAGAAAAATATAAGGAGAGATTGTGGCATTCATATGTCCTGAACCCTTAAGAGCGAATAAACAGTCTTCCAGTCTTTATATTAATGGCTTCTCTTTCTGGAATGAATACTCGCTAATTCATTTGACTATCATACGTATATCCTTCTACTAAAAAATCTGACAAAAGTGGAACTGACAACTTGAGGCGAACAATAACTGCTTCGAGGATCAGAACGGAATCCTTCAAGGGACTGTGACAAAAGTATGTCTGAGATCCTTAAAACCGAATAAACGGTGTTCCAGTCTTTGTATGATTCGAGCATTCGAAGAAGCGTAGGAGCAAGTTCATACATGCCCCCCAGACATGCTTCGAGGATCGGAACGAAGTCCTTCAATTCTTAATGGCTTTGCCATTTAGAAAGTGATGAGATCGAAACGAAGTATAGTGCAGTGAAAAATATAGACATAGAAGCAACAAGCTTTTTGTTACCTGCGGGTATTGGGTACATTTTAGAACCTTCCAGTGCAACGAGTAATCTCAGGAGCAATGTTTGTATGTCTCAAATAACCGTCAAAGAAATTTCTTTGACAATAAGATGAAATTTTTGATAATTACTATTTTATAAAAAATAGGTGCTTTATCGTGGAACACTCATTTCAATTCAAGTCATAGTACAAGGGCTTCTCCAGTTACTCGAAGCATAGCAGAATGTCTTCTGCCAACTTTTTGAACCGAAACCTTTTTTCCTTGCTGTCATTTTCAAAGATAATGTCAATCAACTGATCTTTCCACAACCCAATCATTATATTTTCATTGATTTTCTTTTTTGTCTCTTTCTGACTCTGATTTAAATGACTCATCATATCCTGAACCATGTTGTAAACAAACCCTCAGGCTAAAAAATTTTGATAGACACAAGTTAAGCCTCTGCCCGAAACCTGTTCCATTTTTAATTTGTTTTTTATTATCTGCCAGAGTTTCTCGATTTCCCAGTACTTATTATAGAGTTCAAGAATTTATTCTCTCATGATTGTTGCTGGAAGATTAGTCATAAATGCATTCATTTAACCATTTTCCAATGGAATTGGAATCATATTAATCATTCTTCCCATATTCACTTCAAAAACCTTTGCCAGTTCAGGCTCACCCATTTCATTGTCCTCAAACGTAAATACGTAACAGTAACCACTGATCTCCTCCTCGATCTGTAAAACAAAACGTTCACTGATTTTTGAAACTAATACAGAAAATCATTGAACTAACAGTGTTTAGAAGTGTATTTCATTTGTTTAGAAGACAGCTTCTATAACTATTGATATAATAAAGGTTTTAGTGAAAAATAGGTAAATTCAAAATTGTATTCTTATTGATTTACCCAGACTTTTGAATTATTGTAGAGATAAGGTACTTTTATGGAGGTAATTTATGATTACTATTAAAGGAATTGCAAAAGAAGCCGGAGTTTCAAAAAGTACAGTTTCCCGCTATCTCAATAACGGCTATGTAAGTAAAGAAACTGCTGAAAAAATTGAAAAAATTATACAAAAACATAATTATAGTCCAAACGAATTCGCCCGTAATCTAAAATCACAGAAAAGTAATTTTACAGGTGTCATCTTACCACGAATTAATTCCCCATCAGCTATCAGCACTTTAGTTGGTCTTGAGCGGAAAGAGCGTGAGTATGGCCGCCAGCTGTTGATGGTTAATACAGAGTTAAATATAAATCGGGAAATTGAGAGTTTACATAATCTGGAGCAGAATAAAGTTGCCGGTATTATCTTAATGGCAACAGCTATTACTGAAAGGCATATAGAAACAATTAAGACTTTAAAAGTACCAGTTTTGGTTTTAGGGCAAGAAGATGAACGAATTACTTCTTTAACTCATAATAATTATCAGGCGGGTATATATTTAGCTGAAGGCTTACTTCAATTTGGACATCAGAAGATTGTTTACGTGGGAGTTACTGAACAGGATATCGAGGTTGGTGTGAAAAGAAAAGCAGGAGTAATTGCCGGGTTCTCTCAACTAAAGGGAACACAGCTCACTTTTCTGGAGACAGGTTTTGAAGTGGAAGATGCATTTCATCTGGGATATGAAGAGCTTCAAGCTCCACAGGGAAGTCTTTATATTGCGGCTACAGATAATATAGCCATTGGTTTGATGAAAGCGGCACACAGGCTGGGAATAACTATAGGAGAAACCGTTTCAGTTGCCGGCTTTGGGGGATATTCTATTGGAGACTATGTTTATCCATCTTTAACTACCATTGACTTACATCATGAGAGGTTGGGGGCACTTGCTTCAGATTGTATGGAAAAGCTGATTTATCGAGAAACAATAGACTCTATTCCTGAAATTCCTATAGACTTGTTGTATCGGGATAGTGTCGGTTATTTTAAAAATAAATAGATGGATCAGAAGCGATAAGCAACTGCAGGAGAAACTGCGTTGCTTATCGCTTAAAAATTTTGATTGACATATTAATGAAAAGCAGTTATTCTGATGAAAAAGGGAACGGTTCCACACGTTTGAACTAAATGTGGGAACGGTTCCGTATCGAGGAGGAAGAAAGATGGAAAATCGTGAGATTGCAAAAGCAGTTATTGAAGCAATAGGAGGGGCTGGAAATATCAGGAGCACCGCTCATTGTGCGACACGTTTAAGGCTTATGGTGAATGATGAATCGTTGATTAATAAAGAAAAGGTGGAGTCAATTGACAAGGTAAAGGGAGCATTTTTTAATTCGGGACAGTATCAAATTATTTTTGGAACAGGAACGGTAAATAAAATTTATGATGAAATAACTAAATTAGGGGGCAATGAATCATCAAAGATTGAAATAAAAGATGAAGCTGTTGAATCCAGAAATTGGTTCCAGCAAATGTTAAGAACTTTTGGGGATGTTTTTGTACCGATTATTCCTGTTTTAGTTGCAACCGGTTTGTTTATGGGCTTGAGAGGGTTATTGACACAACCCCAGGTACTGGCTGTTTTGGGTACAACACCTGAAGCAATTAATCCAAATTTTTTATTATATACACAAATTTTGACAGATACAGCTTTTGCCTTTTTACCAGCATTAATTGCCTGGTCAACATTTAAGGTATTTGGAGGAAGTCCTGTTATTGGGATTGTTTTGGGTCTGATGCTGGTAAATCCGGTTCTGCCTAACGCATATGCAATCGCCGACGGATCAGCTGCCCCTCTCATAATAGCAGGCTTTATTCCAATTGTGGGTTATCAGGGGACTGTTTTACCTGCATTTATTGCCGGTGTTCTGGGCGCTAAATTTGAAAAATCGTTAAGAAAAGTAATTCCTGATACATTGGATCTTTTAGTAACACCAGTTCTTACATTACTAGTAATGAGTCTGCTGTCTTTAATGATTATAGGACCGATTTTCCATTCAATGGAAACAGTGGTTTTGAATGCTACTGAGTGGATTTTAGATTTGCCATTTGGTTTGGCAGGATTAATAATCGGATTCTCCCACCAGCTAATTGTAGTAACAGGAATCCATCATATTTTTAATTTCTTAGAAGTACAGCTGTTGGCAAATACAGGTGCTAATCCATTTAATGCGATTATAACCTGTGCAATAGCAGCACAGGGGGGAGCAACTCTGGCTGTAGCTGTTAAAACCAACTCTTCTAAATTAAAAGCTTTGGCGTTTCCATCCGCTTTATCTGCATTTTTGGGGATTACTGAGCCAGCTATTTTTGGTGTGAATCTTCGTTATGTAAAACCGTTTATCATGGGACTGATAGGAGGGGCAGCAGGTGGTTTTACAGCAAGCTTAATGAGCTTAGCCGGAACAGGCATGTCAATAACTGTAATTCCGGGAACATTGCTTTATTTAAATGGTCAATTAATTCAGTATGTATTGGCTAATTTGGTTTCAATAGGAGTTGCCTTTGTATTAACTTACATGTTTGGATATAGTGATAAATTAAGAGAAGAAAAGTTGGGGGTGTTGAATTTTTGGATGAACAAACTGAAAAAATAGACTATTCATTAGGCTATCATATTTTCCCAAAGAAAGGATTATTAAATGATCCAAATGGTTTAATCAAATTTAAAGGATTCTACCATGTGTTTTATCAGCTAAACCCTCAAAATACAACACATGAAAATAAATGCTGGGGGCATGCTTATTCAGTTGATTTAATTCATTGGCAACAAGCGGAAATCGCTCTGTTCCCTGACAAATGGTTTGATAAAGATGGTGTTTATTCGGGAAGTGCAGTTGAATATCAGGAAAAATTATATGTGTTTTATACAGGAAATGTGATTGATGCTGCCGGAATAAATCTCAGTTATCAATGTATGGCTGTATCAGAGGATGGTTTTACATTTAGAAAAATTGGCCCGATTTTCCCTCACCCTAAAGGCTACACACGTCATGTTCGTGATCCGAAGGTTTGGTACGATCCTGAACAACAGGGCTGGTACCTGTTATTGGGTGCTCAAACCAATGAAAAACAAGGAGAAGCATTAGTCTACTTTTCCAAAGACTTAATTGAGTGGGAGGGACCTAGACTATTTCTGAGAGCCGGTGATGAACGTATCCTTGAACAAAACGGGTATATGTGGGAATGTCCTGATTTGCTTCACTTTGAGGAGCAGGATATCTTTATTTATTCACCTCAAGGAATTGAAGAAGATGACATACACTATAAAAATTTGAATCAGACTGTTTATCGTAGTGGAAAATTTGAAAACGGCATATTTTCAACAGACATGGACATGCGCGAGATTGACTGGGGATTTGATTATTATGCTCCTCAAAGCTTTAAAGCAGATGGGCGAGTACTTTCTTTGGGCTGGATGGGCTCAATGTTTCCTGAACAGGAGACAACGGTACCTACGATAGAAGAGGGGTGGCTGCATATGCTGACAATTCCCAGAGAGCTGACGGTTAAAGACGATCACTTGATTCAGCGACCAGTTGCAGAGTTGCAGCAGCTAAGAACTGCAGAAACAAAATTTAATGTTCAAAATGAAATCTTTACATTTCCAAATTGCCGATTAGAGCTACTTTCAGAAAATTATCAGGGGTTCTCAAACTTTTCTTATTGTATAAATGACAATCTATATTTTAACTATGATGCATCCGAAAAAAAGGTACAGTTAAACCGTTTAAATTGGTTCAATGGAGAGATTGAAGTTAGGGAACTAATTCTGGATGAGCCTCTATACCAGTATCAATGGTATTTAGAATCTACTTCCAGTGAATTGTTTTTGAATGAAGGAAAGCATGTTGCTAGTGCCCGCTTTTTTCCAAAAACATCAGCAGCAACTATTACCTTCTCCAGTGAAAAGATAAATGAAATCTTGATTTATGAGTTGGCAAAAGTAATGTGAAAATATGAAAGTGATAGCATATGTATGGTTTAATAGAAGCTGGTACTACTAAATTATTTTTCATGGTTAACGATGAAAAATTTAAGCTACTGGAAAGGATTGGTTTTCCGACAACTACCAGTACAGAATCCATCTCAGTCAGTTTATGAAAAAAATCATCTACACTTGTTTTGAGATGAAGAAAATAACTGTCATTGGTTTAGCTCTATATTAAATCACTAGTACCGTATAAAACAACAAATGTTTCCCAGAAAAAGAGAAGAGAGAAAAGAAGTGTTTAAGCCAAGGTATGGCTGAACACTCTTTTTTTCGGCTCTATAATTTATGGAACTGATGAGCCAGAGTGGTGAACTACCCGTCTTTGAAGAAACAACTGTCGCACTATCATTTGACTGTTGTATAAGTTTTATCTGATAAACTGAACTTATTTATCAGATAAAACTTATACAAGAACTTAAGCTGCTTTGTAGTACTGGTTATGGTATTCTATTGGTGTCAACACTTGTAATTTTCGCTGGTAACGACCATTTATTGTCCTAGAGAGGTAGCGCATACCAGAGATGATTCATCAGTCCCACAGTCCCATTATTCAAATGGTAAGATTGAGGCGAAAAATATTTTTATATAATTGGGGCTCTATAATTTATTGGACTGATAGAAAAAAATCTATCGGTCCTATTTTCTCATTAAAAAACAAGGAAGACACACAACATTTCCGCTAGAATAGAATCACCACAAAACCAACTAGAAAGGAAAATGAATGTATGTCTACACTTGATTCTATCAAACAAATCCTTGGAGTGAAAGATAAAAATATTGACATTCTAAGTTGTCAGGAAGCAGATTATAAAGGGAAGAAAGTAATCCTCGCAGAAGCAGCGCTTGTTCGTGCTTTTCACCGTTGCCCTTTATGCAAAGCACCTAGTAATGCTTTTGTAAAGAATGGGAAGAAGGTCTCTATGATTCTCTTAAACCGCTGTGCCAATAAGCAAACGTATTTGCGCTTGAAAAAACAACGATACCATTGCCGTTCCTGTCATAAATATTTCACTGCTTCTACCTATTTGGTGAATCGTCATTGTTTTATCTCTAAGCAAGTACATTATCGTGTTCTTGAAGAATTGACAGAACACCAATCAATGAAGAGCATTGCGAATCATTGCCGTGTGTCAGTGACGACGGTGCAGCGCACCTTGTCGGCGCTCACGCTTGAAACCAAAA
>NZ_JADOEP010000049.1 GCF_016745275.1 Enterococcus sp. BWB1-3 | reverse complement strand
GTACCCGAATTTTCTTACTCAACGGCCTTATTCAATACAAATAAAAAACACCGGAGAAGGAGTTCGATTCCTTCTTCCGATGTTCATTGGTGATACTATCAGTCCGATTTGACAAAGAGCCATAATTGGTTTCACTAAAAAAAGATAACGAATGAGAAACAAATTCTCCATCCATTATCTTCATAAAATCATTATTTCATATTCTATCAAATCTTTATACACAATACACATAATCGCCCTATCGGTCCTTGATATAAACCTCACTGATAGGATAATGAAGTATAAGGCTGGTAATTCTTGTAAGAATAATTTGAAAAAATACGACAAAATCAGCAGTAATGCTAAAGCTACAAAAACCAGGCAGCAAAAGCTATTATCCAAAGCTGAAATAAGTCAAATTATTCAGAAATACCAACAAGGAGCAACTGTCTATGAACTAGCTGATATGTATGGTTGTCATAGACAGACGGTCAGTAGACACCTTAAGGAGAATAGAGTCGAGATGAGAAGTGGAAAGTTCTAGCTTCTCTTTCACTCCACTCAATTAATATATCTTCACAAATCTCTTATTATCTTCCACATGCTACCCATTTTCAGGAAATTCCCATCTTATCCTGAAGGTTTATTAAGTATAGAATCTACCGTATCTAATTCACTAAAATTAGTAGGTTCATAGTCATCTTCATAGCTATTTAAATCTTGCAGATGTTCATCTATTTTCTCACTTATATAAGATTTTGACCCACTAAAGTCTAAATCAAAATTTTCAACTTCAGATTCAAAAAAAGTACCTTTCACCTCTTGATAAATATTATTTTGATAATCCTCAATTATTTTATTTAAAGCAAACTGTTTGTCGTCTTCAGAGTCAATATATCTACTGAGTTCTAAAAAGTCGTCAATCTCATAAAAGTCATCTACTTTATTCTGAAGATTCTGCTGCTTACAGTAGACAATTTCACTGTATAAATTCACTCCTGTCTTCTCCTCTGCAAGATCAATTAGTTCATTTTGGGCTAAGCTACATCCATATACCTCTTCAACTAAATAACCCAAGGACTCTGAGAAACTATCTACATCTGAAATATTATTCAATATGTTATCTATAAGAATTCTATTTGATTCTGAGTAAAGTAGCTCTTCTACAAAAATGTGTTTAGCATTGATATTATCTGAGAAATAGAACTCGCTAGCTAATTCACTCCAATCACCCTTAAAATGATATATCGAATTCCTTTTATGATATTTTCCGCTGAATTCATAGAGAAGTTCAATAAATTTACCGCCTTCTTTAACTTCATTTTCCTGTAGTAAAAATGAAATTCTTTCACCTACGTATAGATTCTTATCAAAATAAAAGTTATAATTATTTCCCACTTTATCCTAAAGAATATCAACTCCTGAAGATTTTATAATTTGGGCCACGTATCTTGTCTGAGATAATATTCTATTAAACATGCTACTAGAATTCGTTTTACTTGATAGAAAGTCCACTATTGACGGATTTATAAAATCGAGACACTCATTTTTGAGAGTTTCATCATTTTTCGTTACAATCCATGATTCTTCCAAAGCTTTTTCAATTTCATTTAAATCGTAGGTCTCATTTGTCATTAAATATTTAAACGATTTTTCAACCCCCTCTATAGAGACTGGATATTCCTCAAAACAATATGGGCTTATTAAAAAAAGCTTATATTCCATTAGCATCTTGTTGAAAAGACCTTCATAAATCCAAGACGGATTATTTAATGATTCTATACAATATTCAAAATTATTTCCGTCCGAATGAGTAATAATATGTAGTAGTGAAAATAAGGATTCATTTTTAATGGCTAGGATATGTCTGAAAAGTAATTATGTTATAGTAAGTTCTAGAGAAGAGCAAAATGGTTGATTCGATCTAGTAACTCTTCATAGCAATCCTCAAACAATAAAAAATGATTATCTGAAGGCATCACAAAGTAGACGTAGTGAAAACTACGAAAAAATTTGGCTATTCAGTTGAGTGATTCAAGCTGTTCGTTTTAGCGTTTTAAGTTTCCGATAGGACTGACTGTTATTTGAGTTTATAGCAGCAATAGCAATTGATAAAAGAGAAATATGAGTGAGTGTAGTCAAATTCCTAACGGAATTTATATTCTTTACCCACATACGCTCTTGTCCAGCATTTTTGAACTGGGCATTGTATCGCTCGCATTCTGTACGTAAAGAGTAGTTTTGCTTGAATGTCTTACTCGTTCGATCAATAGAAAACCTTAGGTCGTCAGGGATTGTTTGATATTTTGTACACCCACGATTTTTCTTCCCATTTAGGAAGTTCTTATGGTTACAAGGACAATGCCCAATTTTAGATTGCTTAAACGGACAACAAAATTTTTGTCGAGTCCGTCCAGCATCTGAGAATTTCCCATCACGATGCATAGCTAAACCAGCTTCACAAATGGGGTTTCCTTTAGATAAGGTTTTAACTGTTTTAGTTCCTCGTTTGTTTAGTGGGATAAAACATTCCCCGTTATAAAGATGTGCGATTTGGTTATAAATTGCTTTTGTATCGTATCCTTTATCTGTTAAAAAAGAGCATTCCGTAACGGTAAAAAAGAATGTGTATCCGCAAAGATATTAAGTGCAACAGTTGGGTCAGCAACGTTCGCAGTGGTTGTCAATTCAGCAAGTGCCAAACCAGAGATACAATCAACTAACACGTGATTTTTATAGCCCCAATAGAAATTGAATTTCCGTTCATTTATCTGGTTTGAAGCGGAGTGAACCCCAATTTTACAATCAGAATCATTCGCTGGAATAGTTCCCTTCTTGAATTTATCACGAGAAAAAGACTTGGGATTATTAAGAGTTGTATTCGCGGAGATTGGTGTAGAATCCAAGCCGATAAAAGAAGTATCAACGATGCCTTTTTCTGCAAGTATGAGCACTTGAGTCTTCATAAGATTGGATAGAATTGTATGATCTAAATTTTTTAGAAATCTGTCAAAGGACCAATACGAAGGCAAAGGTCTAGCAATATCAAATCCGCAGTAATGAGCGGTCAGTAAATTATTATTCAAATAATCTAGAAGTTCAGTAATCATCTGAAAACCTTCGGTTTTCATCACATTGAAGGCACAGATCATCGCCTTACGACCGATTTTAGGATATTCAGCAATCGTTGATACGTCTAATTTAGAAACAATTGATCGTAAAAGCGAGCGACAGGTTGTGAAGTAAAAAGAGTTATATCTTCAAAAATTTCTTGACGATGGATAATAATCAGCTCCTTATAGTTTTTTGGCAAAATTATTTTATCATCTGGAGCTGATTGTTTCTATAGATTGGAGTGACAAAGGGACTAGTCATATCCCTGAAACGTGCATGCTAAGCAAGTGCAGGAACTAAAAAAACGCAATAGTATATGAAGCCAATCAATACATAGATAAAAGTCGTGGTGGAAATTCGACTAAAATTCATGCTATCGTGGATGTTTAGGAGATCCTATCAGTCTACAACTTTCTTCTGGTTAAGTTCATGACAGTAGTCAAGCAATCTCACTTTTATCAGAATTTCATCTGAAAGTGCCTTGCATTCTAGGAGATAGAGCTAATACGTTTCTATATAGTTGAGCGAAGAGCTTCGTATGTGATTCCGCCAAAGGAGAATACACGGCAACCATGATCCACGGATTGGCATCTTTACAAAGAAAGACAATTTGCAGAATACTTTTTTAACAAGTTAAAAAATTTACTTAAAATAGCTACTGGCTATGATAAACTAACTACTTCTAATCCAATTGAAATTAATGATTTCTCATAACCCGATATTTCTCCCCCATGAGTAATTTGATAATCTGATAAAACAAGATAATCCTCTTTGTTTCTACATGATATTAGCCCACCTGAAGAACAAAGAAAGTCTTTTTTTAAGCTCATCACTAAATAATCTGCACAGCTCGTAATTTTCTTAACAATAGAATTGATACTAATTTCAGGCATTTCATATTTTTTAATCAAAATCGCATTTTCTAGAATTCTTGTCGCATCCATAACTAATGAGACATTGAACTTAAGAGACAAGTCTTTTATTTTCTTTAAGTTTTCATATGATAAACCGTGCCCCCCGATGTAATTGGAACACAATTCTATCCAAATAAGAGCATTTCCTTCAGCAGAATACAATTCTCTCTCGAGCTTGATTAAGTCAACATTCCCTTTAAACAAATAGAATGATGAGAAATCCTCTGACTCTTCAGAATGTACGCTTACAATTTTAGCTCCATTAAGGTTTTGGTGATATTGAGTTGTAGAGAAGGTTTTATTACTCATAATTACAGTCTTCTCATCAAGCATTTTGTTGCAAAAGGCAGCCTCTGCTGCTCGACCTTGAGTAAACAGGATATTATGTTCAAAGCCAAAATTTTTTTTAAATTTTCTAAAAGGTCAGAATATGTTTGTCCGGTCCCTAGAGGACCTTCATCAACTACTAATGCTTCAGAAAATTGGTAAATACTAATAGCGCTTCTACTACTATCCGTAAAGAGATCAAATTTTATCTTATTTGGAACAAGGGACAGAGCGTTATTTCCGCAATCCTTTAACGCTTCTATTCTGTCCTTTCTACTCAACTCAGGAATTCTTTGAGAAATGTGTAGTTGATATGGAGAATACAACCTATGACTTATTTTTTTTATAAAAATGATTGTCTACTTCTAAGGTTGGAAAATCTTTTGGTAGTTCATTTATAGATATTTCTTTAAAACCACTTTTTTTGTAAAATATTTGAGCTTCTTTAAATTTATCAGTAGTTCCAAGATATATTTCATTTATTTTATTATCTTCACAATATTGGAATAGATAATTTATCAAGGATTTACCTATTTTTTTGTTTCTGTATGCAGAATGAACAAACATTTTTTTCAATGCTGCTCTATTCTTTGATAGACGCTGAACTCCTAAAGTTCCTATGATTGCTCCGAATTGATTTTGTGCTACCCAAAAATTACCGCCGTCATTTATATAGGACTCTTCAATTTTTAATAGGTCAGTTTGATCATCAAGACTAATGTTTATATTGTATTCGTTTCTTTGGATTTTAATAATGAATTCAATAATTGATTCAGTATCAGAATTTTTAAACTCTCTAATTTCGTACATTCATTTAACTCCTTCTTATCAATTGAAATAATATTAACACATTTCCCCTTGTGTTTCCATATACTTTTTAGTATATTCTAATTATATAGCAGAATGTAGTTTAGGGGTGGGGTATCATTACTATCGGGAGTCAAATAAAAAAATATAGAATTAAGCTGCATATGTCTCAAAGTCAGTTAGCACACGGAATTTGTTCACAGGCTCAATTATCTAGAATTGAAAACAGCAACCAGACACCGTCAGTTCATATTGTTAAGTTATTTTCTGAGAGGCTTAATATATCTTTGAATACATTGCTTTCATTTAATTCTGACTATATTTCAGAGCAAAAGAAAAATATAAAAAAGCTCGAAAATTGTGTTTTAATGGAAGAATATGGTGAAATTGAACATATTTTAGCTAATTTTAATTTTGAAGATTCTTCTCTCGAAAAAATTAATTATCAGAAAATACTATATTTCAAAGGACTATTTCTAAATAAAATTCAAAAAAAATACTTAGCATCTATACAGCAGCTTATTGATGCTCTTGAACAAACGATGGATACTAAGTATAAAAAAATGGGGTTCTGAAACTTAAAATTGATAGAATCTATACAGTATATGAATGTTATATTCTATCTGGAATTGCGCAAGGATACTATGAACTGAATAAATATCAATTAGCTAATTATTATTTCAACTTTGCATTTAAACTCATTAACTCCTTTAAAGATAAAAATACAACAATTCTTCTTATTGATATTTATTTGTATTTTTCAAAGAGTCTGCGAAAGCTACATGAATATCAATGTGCTTTGGAAATTTGTCAAGCAGGTATGTCCTGGATTGATTCAAATAAAACAAGTTATCATTTATTTGAAATTATTCATGAAATGGGTGAGGTACAAGAGTGTCTTGGAAATAAATGTAGAGGAGAATATTTTAAAAAGAGTGCTGCAATTCTCTCAAATTTTATTAAATGATACCAAAACAAATCTATGTTCATCCCAATCTATATGGACAGAGTAGGCAAATTTTTTCTTTCTCCTTTTATATAATACCCACTTTCTGTCAAGAAAATAAAAAGGGGGGGGGTTCCTCATTGATCTTCTTTTCCAATTCTGATTGATGTTTGGCTTCAATATGTGTCATCTCTCAAATAAAATAATGCTTATTTGTATTCGCTTTAACATGATCAAATACATGTAGATAACATCTTCCGCAAATATTCGAGCCTTAGCATTCTGTTCTAATACATAGGCAAATATATCTTCAAAGAGCATCGTTTCCCGAAAGCAACTCTTTTTAGCGTTTTAATATGCGTGTGCAAGTTCTCTAAGCGACCATTGGAATAGGGTTTGGTCAAAGCAAGACGAATACCATTTTCGTACTTGAAGAAAGCTTTTCTTACCGATC
>NZ_JADOEP010000048.1 GCF_016745275.1 Enterococcus sp. BWB1-3 | reverse complement strand
GAGGAAATGCTGGAGCTGGCAGGTATCCCATCAAATTATCTTGATGATGCAGCCAGATATGGCGATGACTTAGCGATAAGCGCCAGCAAGCATGGGGATGAAGCGGCAAGTGCTGGTAAGAAAGCCAGTGGGGCTAAATCAACCTTAACACCTGAGATGAAGGCTAAAATTTTAGAGGGACAACGTAAAGGGACTTCAAATGGGATTAATGGAGGACACTCACCCAACATCAATAATGCTAATCCAAATTTTGCTACGGAAACTATAAAAGTAAATCCAGATGGAACTAAAGTTATAAAATATACCAAACAGTTTCCAGATGGAAATATTTCAAAAATAAAAACAAGTACAGTGTTTCCTGACGGCTGGTCAGATAAAAATATTATTGACTCTATTCATGAAGTTAGTAATTCCAATGCTATTGGACAACGGAGTATCGATGGATTAACGCTTCACAGAGGGAAAATTAATGGAGTAGAAATTGATGTAATTAAAAAAGGAAATGAAATAATTTCTGGCTATCCTGTTGGAGGAAAACCCACTCCAGGATTTGACTCAATAAAATAGATTTAGAAAGGATAGTGTAGAGGATGTTTGAAAAATTGGATAGCTATTTACTAGATTTTATTAACGAGGATTCATCAGAAGACTTTTGGTATGACTATGCTTATATGCAGGCACAAGAATTATTGAATAATTTTACTCAAAGTGATTGGGAAGAACTGTATAAACATATTGATGCTAAAAGTGACTTATGGAAAATACGAGTAGCTTACTGTATTGATGAAGATGCAGGAATGAACGGCTTTAGATTTCTTTTAAGTTTAATGAATGATAGTGATGATGTCATTGAGTATGCACTAGATTCACTGAGGTCATTTGATGCAGAAGAATATAAGAGCATAATAAGTTCAAATGATATCTTAAAAATGAAAGCACAAAACCTATTAGAAAATGCTAGCCCTCCAGTAAAAAAAATGTTAGAAAACTTTTTAAAAATAAGCTAATTAAATGTTAGAAAACTAAATAAAAAAAGGCACTCAATCACAAGACTGGTAATCAAGTGACTGAGCCTTGACTAGTAAGCGTGAACTCACTAATCAAGTTGCCAATAGCTAACAAAAGCTAGCTATAATTATTGTACAAAACTTCAAGGGACTTTTCTAGTCTTTTCGAATGTTTATTCAGTGTACAGTAATTTAAGCTAGAAAATGTATAAGTTATTGAAACGGTATTAGTGAGGAAACAACCACTGATACCGTTTTTTCGTGTATCAAAAAATTAAGGAATGAAGAAAATGATTCAAACAGAAAATAAGCAACCAATCAAAGAAATCAATCACCAAGATATTTACGCACTTTATGATGTATGGGAACAATTGCAATCATGGCAAGAAGTGTTACCAGTTTTAGAAAAGTTTTTCGAAGACAAAAACAGACCAGTCAACAAACAACAAATCGCTAGAAAATACTATGCTTGTTCACAAGTCTTTATGTTGTTTTATCTAGGTTTCAGCCAAACCATGCAAAGAATGGAAAAACAACTACTAGAATTGCGAAGCAAGAAAAAGGTTTAGAGGTTTGGGAGCCTATTTTGCTAGATTTCGAGGGTGAAGAAAGAAGATTTTAGAAGAACAAGTTTTAATGTTAAGGTAAGCGGTAGGCATGTTAGGCTAAAAAAGCTCGAGGAACTAGCCAAAGTGATAGCTATTTTGTGAGTTCCTCGGGCACTGACAAACGGACATGCCTACTAATACAAATCAATGGCGATGAAATCGACGAAGTGAACCATTTACTTGTATTAGAGTGTTATTTTGGTGGAATGTATTTTTTCATGATTTGTTTAGCAGAATAATAGTTGTACAGTTCTAACAACTCATTGAAGCTAAATCGGTCAAATTCTTTCAATAGAATATTTTTAGCTTGTTCGTCATTCGTAAGGATTTTCGTGTAATAGGTATCAGTGTCAACGTTGTATTCTTCTATATTGATGTGTTCACCTTGATTTTTTGTTTCAATAGCAGCCTGTATAACATACTGGCTATACTGGAGGAATTGCTCCAATTCAACCTCTAAAAGGGATTTTGTGATAAGGTCATTTTCCATTAACTCGTCACTAGAAACAGAAAGTGTTTCTGCTATTTTTTCTAACAAATTTGGAGAAGGTTGCTGACTACTATCCTCAAGTCCAGATAGTTGAGTGACAGAGATCCCTATTTTTGAAGCGAGTTCATCAAGAGATAACTGTTCTTCGTTTCTTAAGCGTTTTAGATTTCGTGCAAAAGGCAGTTGACTATTAAAGTCATCAGTTTCGTCGTTGCTGTAAAGTTCATTAGCGGAAACATTCAATGCTTGCATAATCTTTTCAAGGGTTTCAGATTTAGGATTTACGTGTCCTTTTTCAATTTTTAAAAGACTCTGTGGTGTGATACCAACAGCTTTGGCAAGGGATTTTTGAGAAATTTTTTTCTTTTTGCGAATAATGACGATATTTTCCCCGATATGATTGGACATGATGTCACCTCGATTAGTATTTTAATTAATAAGGTTAATTCTAACATAAATAAAATTAAATTAAAAGATAATATTCTGTTGACTTATATTTGTTTTTAGGTTAATATTCAAATATCGATAATTGCTCTTTGGGATTATTTTGGTTGTTTGGTCGTGGTGCCATGCGCGCGACGCCAGCAAGGCAGGAGCGCAAGCAATGAGTGCCAACGACCAAACCGAGCGAAGCTCGAAAGAAGGGCGCAAAGTAACACCGCCCTGACATTTACTAAAATTTGAATAGAAACGTTGATTTATCAGTACTTACAGCGATTTAAAAAGTGCATTGAAATGACCATTTAGGGAGGTGGTTCAATCGGAAATTAAAAAGCCCCCACTACTAATAGGGGGGGCTAGGCGTACAAAACTATATGATTACGATTTAGAATTAAGTCAATTTGTAAATCAAAAAAAGCAGAGTTTCAAAAATAAGAAACGAATTTCTTAAATTTAACACTCTACCCTCGCAAGTTGAGTATATCATAATTTAAGAAATTCTCCAATTCAAGAAATTAGATAGGCTGACGCTTTCTTGCCCACCACTCCGTTAGGAACGGTAGAGGCTTCAAACTAAGATTGCCGCTATTTACTTGAATAGAACTGGAGGACTATGGATAGAACGAAGTATTTATATGTGGGTATGGACATACATAAAGAAACCCATACTGCCGTATTACTGAATTACCTAGAAGAAAAACTGGGAGAAATTACCATCACGAACACGCTTCAAGGCTTCCGAAAGCTTGAAAGATATGTACTCAATCAAACAGGCAGACTGCTTCCAATTTTTGGGCTGGAGGATGTGACCCATTACGGCAGAACATTATCAATCTATTTACTGGATAAAGACTATCTTGTAAAAGAAGTGAATCCCTCTCTTTCATATATGGAACGAATGAGTTATGCCAGTACCCGAAAAAATGATACATGGGATGCGCAATGTATCAGTGCCGTTCTCATGAGACGCTCTCACCTATTGCCAGACGCCAACCCGCAAGATTATTACTGGACCATGCGCCATTTAGTGAATCGGAGAAATGCGCTAGTCAAAGCGAGTACAAAATTGATGCAACAATTCCATGAACAGGTACAAACTGCGTATCCGAGCTATAAAGGATTTTTCAAAGAATTAGACTGTAAAACGTCCTTAGCCTTCTTTGAGCGGTACCCATCGCCGAGGTATTTGGAAGGGATAACGGTAGAAGAGTTGGCAAGATTCCTGCGAATCCCAAGTCACAATGCCTGTTCAACGAAACGAGCGAAACAGATCCTTGGTTTAGTGGTAGAAGAGGCGACGAAAGAGCGAGACTACCAATTTGCTCGAGATACGATTATCAAGAGTATTACAAGGCAAATCAGAGTGTATCAGCGAGAGATAGCGGAGTTGGAGCAGACAGAGAAACAACTGTATCAAGAACTCGACTATCAGTTAGAAACGATGCCGGGGATAGATGTCGTTACAGCCTGTGCATTGGTGGCGCATATTGGAGATATCTATCGATTTCCGACTGCGGATAAACTGGCAAATTATGCGGGAGTGGCGCCGTTGAGATTCAGCTCAGCGGGCAAAGGAAAAGACGTACAGAACAAGTCACAAGGGAATAGAAAGCTATATTCAACGTTGTACTTCCTCGCCATACAACAGATTTATATGACGAACAAGAAAGAACCACGAAATCCAGTATTTCGAGCTTATTTCGAGCGGAAAGTATCAGAAGGCAAGACGAAAATACAGGCGTTGCTTTGTATTATGCGCAAATTAATCAAGATAATTTACAGCATGATGAAGCGAAAAACGGCGTATAAATTACCGAAAATGAAGGAAGAAATTGCGTGTTAAGAAAAGTGTGCTAAACTGTTGGTATAACAGCATTTTAGCTAATTTTTAACAGAAGTGCTTCCCCGTCCCAAGAAAGCCAGTGGGGCTAACAATTTGAAAATCAATTCAAATGCAAAAAATCATTTGGCTAATTCAGAGGGATTTGTTAGAAAAGGGGGACAAGGAGTAAAAGGAGGACATAATATTGATTCTTTCTACGGTGAGCTAAATGCCCAAGGATTTAATATTGATGATTGTATAATTAACAAAAAAGCTCATCCAACAATAGAAGGAATCTATGAAATAGAGTATAAGATTCCAGCTATGGATAATAAGGGAAATATCATACCTAATCAATATAAAAATATTAGACAACCTAAAACGGTATATGATCCTAAATATTTTTCTGATACTACTATATATGATTTAGGCGTAGAAGCAATGCAAAATGGAAAAATAACCGGAAGAGAAATTGTTGGAGTAGCTAATAATGGTTTAGAGTTTACAGGATTTATTAATGAAGCTGGAGAAGTTACCAACTTTTTCCCAAGTATGCGGAAATAGAAAAGAGAGGGCTATAAAATGTATATATTAGTAACAGATAGTGCGGAAAGAGAGATATTACTAAAGACTTTTTCTGGTTCAGTCAATAAAACATGTTTAGAACATTTCATTCAAAAAGAAGGTTATGGTAACGATTTTATAAGGATTTTATTCAAAGATGATTTAGATGAATATGAAGATCAAGAAGAGTTGGAGGAAATCGGAACTAACAGAGTAGTTCTTTTCGCAGAATATCCAGCAGCTCCGAAAGATGAAAAAATGTATTTAACATTTGAAGAATTATACAGTTACGTTGGTGAAGTTGCTCAGGAAAATTACGGAAATGATTCAGAAATTCAAGAATTACTTTTAAAACTAAAAGAAGAATTATGCATCTGAAGTATTGAATGATAAACAAAAAACTAAATAAAAAAGGCACTTTATCACGAGACTGGTAATCAAGTGATAAAGCCTTGACTAGTAAGAAAGAAGCTCACTAATCAAGTTGCCAGTAGCTAACAAAAGCTAGCTGTATTTATTGTATAAAAGCTCATTATTGAAAAAAGAAGCGATTCAATGTTGTTGTTTTTTTTCTACATCTAGAGTTAATTTATAGCCCAGAGAAAGCCAGTGGGGCTAACCAAAAGGTGCTTGAAGAAATTGCCCAAAGAAACGATTTTTATAAAGAAGTCAGAGGTTTTGCTTGTGATGAAATAGCAGAAGATTTGTATAGAGCTTCTGGCGGAAAAGGAAAAATTTATGAGATTACTTCTGACACAGGTTGGATGAAAGGAATGGAATATGGAGAGATAAAAGATTATGTGTACCATCATGTATATTCTGATGGAAAGTATATTTATGATCCACGATTCAATGACATACCTATGTTGGAAAGTGACTATTTTGAAGCTATGAGAAAATTAAATCCAGATGGGATTAATATAAAATGATTAAGGAGATAAAATATGAACGTAGACACGGATACTTGTATTGCTGATTATTTTTATAAGCATTTTCCAATGAAACAGTTAGTAAGACAAATGTATTCTAAAAAAAATGTATATAGCCAGATACCAGAGCTGATATTTCGCTTCTCAGATTTATTATCTGATGAAATATATATTGATTTGAAACATTGCGTAGATTCTTTTGCAGGTAATCTTAAGTGGACTGTTTTTGAAAATTTTTATGGAAAAAAAACTCGAAACTACAGTCTAGTTCCTGAGAAACTCTATTTGATGAATAAGCAACTGTATGAAGAAAATCAGGTTATGGGAGCTGATAAATATTTTACAGAGAATGAGTATAAAGAAATTTGTGAAAAAAGTGTTGCTGATATCCCTGCGTTATGTGAATATATTCAACAAAATTTTCAGTGGAAGGAAAGTTACAATCAATCTTAAATGTCAGTTCATATTGATTAGCTGTTGATTCAGATCAAATCTTTAAGTTAGTTCAAAAAAATAGATAAATAAAAAGGCACTTTATCACGAGACTGGTAATCAAGTGATAAAGCCTTGACTAGTAAGAGCGAACTCACTAATCAAGTTGCCAATAGCAAACAAAAGCAAGTTACTAAAATAAATCATATTTTTAGAGTTGAGGATTGTGTAAAACACTGAATAGTGAAAAACTTCAA
>NZ_JADOEP010000047.1 GCF_016745275.1 Enterococcus sp. BWB1-3 | reverse complement strand
CGTACCCGAATTTTCTTACTCAACGGCCTTATTCAATACAAATAAAAAACACCGGAGAAGGAGTTCGATTCCTTCTTCCGATGTTCATTGGTGATACTATCAGTCCGATTTGACAAAGAGCCTTTTTAGTATTGTAAACATCAAAGCTTCTTAATGATACAACTGCTTCATTCGATTCAGTTCATCAGACAATTCTAGAAAGGCTTCGTGGTTTCCATCTTCCAATGACTGATCAATCTGTGAACGAAGCAGCGCCATACGGGCAGTATGTTCTTGATGCTCAAAATAAGCATTTATTTTTTGAACCGTTTCATCACTGATATTCTCTTTCCAAGGGGAAAAAGGATTGTCTTCAAGTATAGAAAGATACTCCGTATTCTGGAATGCCTTATCAAAAATACATTCAAGGTACAGACGATCTTTCCAGTTCATTCGGATCTCATGAAAAATCTGATCCGTATCCGTAAAGGTTTTTCCTTGAAGATATAATATAATCGGTTCATAATCTGCGCTTGCTGAAGCAATTTGAATCCCGCGATCTGTTTTATTTGCATACTCTACAAATGATACATTATTTAAAATCACTTCATGATTAATCAAATAATTCAATATCCAGATTATTTCACGTTTTGGAAAGGAAATATTGTTCACCAGCCAAACCAAAAAACTCTTTTTTTCTGCTACATTAATTTCCATAATATCGCCTAACCTTCCCCGATGTCATCCAGTAAAGATAAAACCTCATTATCACCTGGTTCTATTGTCAGATAGCGCTGGAACAAATCTTTGGCTTCTGAAAGCATTCCTTCCTCTCTTAGAAAAAGTCCATACTCTTTTAAGAAGTCCGGTTCATGTGCCAATTCCTGATATGCCTGCTGGTAATGGCGTTTTGCCTGATCAAACTTTTCCAGTTCATTGTAGGCATTCCCAAGATTCCATTCTGCGTATGGGTGTCCCTTTTCTTCCATTTTTTCAAGAGTCTGAATGACTTCGTCAAAACGCTCTTCTGTTCTGTATAAATTGCTGAGTGTCAGCAATGATTCATCTGATTTTTCTCCCAATTCAATTGCCTGTTTCAACAATTTTTCTGATTTTTCAATATCATGCAGCCGATAAGCATTTTCTGAAGCTAATTGATAGAGATCGACCTGAAACGGATTCTCGTGGATTCCCTCCTCCAAGACCTCCTGCGCCTCTTCCAGTAATTCTTCTTCCTGAAGAGCTTCTCCCAGATAAAAATAAAGAGATTGATAATGCGGATTTAGGGCTCTGAGCTGCTGGAATAAAATAATAGCTTTTTGGTTTTCGTGCATCTGAATGTAGGTGAAGGCCAATTGAAACAGACGATCATCTGTCTGTTGTTCTTTTAAACTATTTTCCAGAAAAGGGACAGCTTCTTCAAAATGTCCCTGCATACTGTAACTGGTACCTAAACGTTCATTGATCGAAACCCCAGAAACATTTTCCTCTCCCTGTTCCAACAGCTCTGCATATTGTATTGCGGCTTCAGCGAACTGTCCGTTCACAAAATACAGCTCACCCAACGCAAATTGAATCAGCGGTTCTTCAGGAAGAAGCTGCTGTGCTTCTCTGAGTTTGGCTTCACTAACTTCCGGAATTCCCATCACTTGATAAAGATCTGCTAAAATCAATAGAGCCTGAGGATAACTTGGGCTGTTTTCAGGTACTTTTTCCAGATAAACAAGAGCTTCATCAAACTGATCATTCTCTACAGCAATTTCCGCTAATGGTAAATTCAGACCTTCTGCATTCGGAAATTTTGAAAGCAATTGTTCAAAAATCAGTTTTGCCTCTTCTAAAAAACCAATAGACAACAATTCTTCTCCAAGTTGAACTAAGGTATCTTCATCATCATTTTTCAATGCTTCTATCAGCATCAGCTGTGCTTCTGCCAGATTTTCTGCATGCAGAGCCTGCAACATCTTTTCACTATATGTCATTTTTTCACTGTCCTTTTTCTATCTTGTCAATCAATTTCCTGTATTCCTCTACTGTCAGAAGCAGTTGTTCTGCATCAAAGTTTACTTTCTCTTCAGGAACCCCTATATCCTGTAATAATAAAGATTTCCCAAAATTCTCGCTGCAGGTCAAAAGCTCCTGCACATAATCACTGGTAAATATTTGCTTCGGAAATTCAACAGGATAGCCTAAACGCATCAGCCAGATTAGGAAATTTTCAAAATGAAACGAAAATCCATTTTTTTGTTGGGACCATAATAGCTGTAATAAGATACCCAGCAGCTGCTTCATGTAGTTCGAAAGAAGATGTCCGCCATCTACAGCGTAAAATGCTTTTTCAAAAATATAGCCAAATTCCTGAATTGAATTCCCCTGCTTTTCATAAAACTGAAGCAATGGATTTAAAAGTCCGTTAAAGGATTGTTGATTTAGCCGTTGTTTGTCAGAAAAATTCCGAAACAGATCCCTTAAGAAATCATGGCTGCAAACAATCCCGCACTGAATAAATACCATAAAATCAGCCAACTGACTATCTCCGTCTTTTTTTATCATTGTTTGATCATAGATAATTTTTTCTGCCAGTGAAATAGACTGCAATGCTTTCTGACGATTCAGCTCTATTAGCCCATAACCTGAAATTGCTTTACTTAAGGCTTGCAGAGAAAGCGGAAGCTGCCATGTATTTATTTTAAATGGTGCTGTTCGATCAATAAAAGAAGAAAGATGCATGACTCCTTCATTTCCTATTCCAATCAGCATATAGTCTTTTGAAATTGGAAATGCTCCAATAAAAGCCAACAAAGATGCCAATTCACTAAAATTATTACAGTGGGCATCATTACTGCATATGTACCAGTCAAGGTTTTGACGATGATTAAATAAACGAATCAGCTTATCTGAAAAAAGATCGTAATATTTTTGATTTGTTACCAGCAAAATATGCTTTTCTTCAAACTGCTCTTCTTTTAATAATGATGCTACTGTCTCGCCATAAACAACCAGGCTTTGCTGCTCATCTTTTTCGTAAAGAACTTCCATAGAGCACCTCCCTGATTTTATTCTACCATCTTTCCCCTTCAACAGATATTTTAAACACCCGAAAAATTGTTATTCCAGGCTCTTTCAAAAAGAATCTGCAGGAAATAAAAGTAAATAGACTGATTTTTTAATCAGAGCTTGCTTTTCTGCTGAGTATTCACTATAAGCTAAAAGATACGCAATTATCTTAGTTTCTTATTTTTTATTCCTATTATTTCCAATCCATGTTAAGCTATACATACAAATGTACATCAATAAGATACTTTGGAGCAGAAATAAAAACTCAAAGGATACACATTGACCATTTTATTCAGCAAAAAAACATTCTGTTGGAATGAATCACAGGAGGTGCATTTTGAATAACAAATAAATGAATAGATTGCAGCTATTGTGTTGACCAGTTTAAAACTAAGTTAGGCTTCTAATTCAAGAAACGTGCAGCCAGCACAGGAGCAACTCGGAAGAAAATACCGATTTTATCCCTAACTGGAGTCAAGCTATTTGAAGTTGCTTGCTCTTGTCATTGACATCATTTGCAGACTATCTTTTATAGTAATTTATAATTTGATCAGAGCACTAGTATTATAACACGGAACGGAGAAAGAAAATGGATAATTTATTTGCGTTGGGAATTATTTGCAGTGCGTTTGCTACATGGTACTTTATTCGAAAAAAACCGAATAAACGATCGAGGAATATTTCTATCGGCATACTGATTATTTCTTTTATTTTATTGGGAATAACAGTTCCAAAAGAAAATGAATCTGTTGAGAAAAATCCAGATATATCCAGGGAAAATTCTACGATTATTTCGACAACCAGGTCAAGTTTATCTGAGCCAAAAATCCTTGAACTGGTCATTGAAAGCAGGCTGGAATCAGATGAAGAGGGTCTGATTTTAATAAGTGGTACAACAAAACCCAATGCAACTGTCAAAATTGGAACAATCAGTGAAATAACTTCTGATTCAGAAGGCTACTTTGAATATAATTATGCTCTCACAAACACTTCGAACACAAGTGTAAAAGTTTCTGTCGATAAAGATGGGATCGGCAACTATAGTTATGTTGATCTAATTGCATCAGGCCCCTTCATTTCAAAGAAAGCAGAAGAAATAAGAATTGCAGATGAAGAGGCTAAAAAAGCAGAAGAACTTGCAGCTCAGACAGCTGAAGCCTTTTCTGCGGTAGCTGCCGCAGAGGCAAATCTTACGAGAGAAAATTATGAGGCTGCGTTAGCTTCTGTGAATGGACTGCCTGCGCACAATTCAGATTTGACAGCCAGACTAAATGCGATTGATGAAAATATTAGGAATCAGGAAGTTCAGGCAGCAGCCGAACTGCAGCAAGAAGAGGCTCTGCAGGAACAAACCAATGAACAAACCGTTTTAGTAACAAAAACCGGTGCACATTATCATACACGAAAATGCGGCAACGGAACATATACACCTGCTAGTCTGGAGGCAGCTCAAAGTATGGGGTTGACTCCTTGTTCAAAATGCTTTGGATAATAGAATAAAAAGAAAATGAAGCGAAAACAGTCTGTTCTCATCCTTACTGTACGCTTCATTTTTTATGAGTAACTATTACTCTATTCCTATAAATCGCTCCACAAAAAATTATTCTCAATTTCAACACCTTCAAGTCCAACTCCTGAAATCATCTCATCGTCAATTAAGGATTCAAATTGATACGGCTGAATAACAATGGTTAAGGTACTGACAATCAGACCATTTTTCTCAACAATCGTTTTTGCTTCTTTAAGGCTGTCAATATATTTCGGATATGAGGCATAAAGCTCTTTTTCTTCCTCAGTTGAAGGATTATATACTTGAGGGAAGTAGACTTTTTCAATTTCGGTTCCCAACTCTTCCTGATCAATCAAATAACTCAGCATGGATAAATAATGCTGCTCCAACTTATCAGAATCCATGCTGATTCTGATATTATTTGACGGAAAAAGCTCCGGATATTTTTCATTCAGCTGCTCCAGTTGTTCTCTATGACTTACTGCGTCTTCCTGATTGAATATTCTCAAGTAGCTTTTACCAAAATTGAGTCCAAAATTAGAAGTACCTAGATAGGAATAATCAGTAGATAATATTCCAGCTCCCAGCACATACTCAAGCTCATTTTGTTTTACAAGCGACTGAACCTGATTCAATTCAACTTTTTTATAAGGTTCAAAATACAATTTGATTTTTAAATAGCTGCTTTTAGGCATACCATTGATTCGTTCTTTTAGTTCCGCTAAGTCAGGGTTTGGTTTACTGCCAAACATCTTTTCTGTTGAAATCCAGCTTGAAGGGAGAAAAGAATGATAGTATGAGGTTACCGGCTGGTAATCTATTTCATCTTTTTTAATTGTGATGGACTGCAGCTGATAGTTATTTCTGAAAACATCAACATACTGCCCATCTACTTGATAGGTACCAATTCCAGTCTGTTGAATATTAACACTTGTTAAATTAGGCCCATCCGGAGACAGACTATCCTTAATTCGTTCATACAATTCAAAATCACTATAGGTATTCTCACTTTGCCCCTTCAATGGATTGAAGTATAACTGGTTAAGCAGCGGTCCCCCTAAAAAGTATCCTCCCAACAGGACAAATAGAACAATTATTCCTGTAATTATCCCTTGCTTCAGCCATTTTTTTTGAATAACTTTTTGAATATGCTTAACATCTTCCGTCTCAAAAATCGGAATTTCTTTATTTTTCGGTAAATCTTCCAAAGAAAACAGGTAGTCCTGAATTGCTTCTGCTTTTTTCAACTCTTCCTCTACATATTGTTTTTCTTCTTCAGAAAGCTGACCATATTGATATTTTTCTAAAAGTATTTTAAAATCCTTATGTTCACCCATTTAGTATCCTCTCCTTTATCTTTTTGCGTCCTCTGTACAAGATTGTCTTTATTTGACTGCTGTTCATTCCAAAAAAGGCTTGGAGCTCCGTAACCGACATTTCTGAAAAGTAAAAATGAAAAATAACTTTGCGATAAGGAAACTCCAGACTGGCAATAATTGCCAACAGATTCTCTTTCTCAACTTTCTTTTCCAATGCTTCTTCAATTGATTCTGTCTGTAGTAAACTGTTTGTTTTATTATTAGAAAGAGATGTTAACCGCCATCTTTTCTTTTTTCGTTGAGAATCAATAAATTCGTTATAAATCACTCGAAGCAGCCAGAATTTTCTCTGGGAAGTGTTGATCTTTCCAATATTCAAAAGATACTTGTACCAGGCGTTTCCAATTAAATCATCCGCCTGTTCTCTGTTTTTTGTCAGATGAAAAGCATAGCGAAAAAGCTCTTGCTGACAGCTTTTAAATTCCTTTGTAAAATCCCCGTCAAACGCATCCACCTTTTGACCCCCTTCACTCTAAATACGTCTCAGTGTTGAAATGGTTACAGAAAAAATGAATTTATTTTTTGAATCTGGAAAATCAGCTTCCTGCTGCAAATAAAAAAGTGATCAGCCGCTTCAGTACTGGTCACTTTTATTATCGATTAGTTGAAAACGCTTAAATTTATTGTAGCAAATAAAATAATAAACCAATAGATATCATTATGAAATTTAAGAATTAAATAACTAGTTATTTCAGGATAGAGAGAAAAAATTACTTAAATCATTTGGGTTATAAGCAGGGAATATTTTTTTTGGCTCTATAATATCTAGTGTTGGTGGCGTGATTGTCACTGACACTTTTTTCGTTTTGAAAAAAAAACAGGAAAGACATCTTGAAATCCAGTAGAATTAAAGTCGACAAAAACCAATTCAAAGG
>NZ_JADOEP010000046.1 GCF_016745275.1 Enterococcus sp. BWB1-3 | reverse complement strand
TATATATTATTCAAAGTTCTTTTGTACTTGTTTCGTACCTGTTTTGAACCTCTGAGTTCGTGTTTAACTATAAGACCCACGCAAGCAGCAATCAATATCATTCGTGTTTTCAGTCGTTTTTATCAGCATATTTTTAGTAAATTATAACATACTTTTAACAGTCTATAAATTCATATACGAAATAATGATATATGCATACAGTATCATTACAATCGAAAAAAGTGCAAGCAGTGTAATAAGTAAAATATCCATAGCTACACTTCACCTCGTTGCATTTTTAAAGCACATGGAATGCACACATAGCAATAACCGTAGTTTTTCGGAAGTTCTTCAAACGGAGCATTACACAGCTCACAAACGCCAAAATCTTTTTCACACATACTTACAGCTCCTTTCCTTAATTTTTAAAAGCTACCTTCCAGAATCTTATGGACTTGATTTACTATGTCATTCCGTTTCACTTGATCCATGACAACACCCGCATTAAAGCATTCTTCAAGAATCCCCTGTAACAAGATTTGAATATCTGCCGATGTAAAATTCTTAGATTGTACCTGTAGTCGTTTAATCAGTGTGTTCAATGCGTTATCAGCACCATAAACAAACAAGTCACGTACATAAAGCATTAATTCTGCTTTGTCTGGTCCATGTTTTTCGAGCCAGTTTTCTTTCTTTTTTAACGTAGGCTTATCTTTTGTCACATAAAGTTTTGTCAGTTTTGCGCCACCAATAAAAGCAGACCACCAACGGGCGATATCTCTACGAGAGCGGTTTTTATCTCCTGTCAAGGTAACAAATTTATAGTGAGCGCCTAAGATACCCGCAAAAAGATCAGCAAGAACACGACCTTCTACCAGTTCTAAAAATGCCATATGCGCTTTATCGCTTCCAAGGCGCAGCTCCCAACGTGTCCAACTTTCTACGTCGTATTCTTCCCCCGCTTTATCAAATCTTTCGCCTTTTTTATCATAGATGTTAAGCTGTTGCGGTTTTCCACCTATGTAAATACTTGCATGGTAGTCTTCCCCTGTTCGTGTGTTAATCTTATTATAGCGGACTACTTTTCCTCGATAAATCAACGTTTTAGCATAGATTTTCTTAAGCAAAAATTGCCATGTATATTTTGAATTAACAAAGTCATGGGCGATATCCATATGTGTGCATTTCCCGCCTAAGTGCTCCAATTCTCTCAATGTGTCATACCATGTCCAGTTTGAATTATTCGCCCAACGAGCTGATTCATACTGACGGCACCCTTGACCGCTAATGTTGATAGTGAAACCTTTATTATAACCATTTTGTATATCCAAGTTGGTGGAATAAAAGACTTGAATATCGTTAAAACTCGCAGTATTTCCATAGTGATAGCTAGCGCCTAAACCTAGCTGTTTAAATTCAAAATCCATGGGATTCAAGTGCAGATATTCGCTAATCACTTCCATGATGTCAAAGGTTTCGTCAGCAAAGCTAAGCGTTAACCAGTCAATTGTAATATAGCGCAGTTCATTGCTTTGTATGTCTGTAGTTGGTTCATTCATGTGTCATTCCCCCAAAATATCTGTTATTTAATTTTGGAAATAGTTTTACTAGTCTAAAAAGCAGTCTATCTCTTGTCGCTCTATGTCTGTATCTATTCTCTATGTATTGTAGACCCCCCTGTTAGTATGGGGGGTCAATCGAAAATTTCGTTATTTTAATTTTGTATAGTCTAAGGTCGTCAAGCGCAACCGCTTTGACGAAGCGACCGCCTGACAAATTCGGAAGTTCCTTCCCAATTCGCCCGACTGTCGATTGTTCGACTTTTGACGTGATAATAAGATCCCTTGGTGCATTGATCGTTCGTGTTTTCAGTCGTTTTTATTGACTGCAGGGAGCAGATCACACACGCAGCGTTGACTAAATCACGAACAAAGTAGTAAGCCGTTTACGTTAAAACGAATTTGTTTCACACCATGACCGCATTTATAAAAATTAAGATTCAACTTTACTTTTTCGCCTTTTTTCAGCTTTGAAATATCGTATTTATTCGCTATCCCTATATCAAAAATTTCACGTGAATCAGGAAATCGAAACTGCAGTGTTTGAGTACGCCATTTTTGGCCGAAACGGTTAATTTCAGTCACAAGTGCTTTGTGCACTATGACATATTCATGTTCTGTATACATTATTCACTCCCTAAACTATTCATTAATCACAATAATACGGTCGCTAGGCTCCTTCTCTTTCTCCTGCTTAGATTTATCTATCAAACGTTGAATCACAGCGTACGAATCATAAGAGCCCCGTAAAGCGTCCTCTTGAATAAAGCTCAGTAACTTTCCTTTCTGCAAATTCTTTCTATCTGTCGTCTTATCCATGTTTTCTATATAATTAATTGCGTCATAGAATCGTGCACGTGTCCAACGTCCAAAAAAAGTACGACACTCAACTACTTCAAAAGTCTGTTCTCTCAAAGGTTTAGACACTCGAGTGAACACTTGAGACGTGGCAAGAATCTTTACGCATCGTTTGCGTTGCTGGGTAATGAAAGCGAGCACTTCCGTTGATACTTTCGAATAGCTATCAAAATCATTTTGAAGTTCGTCCCACAAAATCAACGTGCCGTCGTAGCCTTCGGCTTCTGCTTTTTCAGAGGCTTCCACAATGTCATAAATGGAAAAAATTTCTTCGTGCTGGTAGTTAAACCCAAAGTTAGAAAGTACCTTGACGGTGGGATATTTTTTCATAATGTATAAAGCGTAATAGCATAAACTCATTGTTTTACCAGAGCCTTGACGACCGCAAAATAAAGTTAAACCGAACTCTTTAAAGTTCACAATGCCTTTTTTCTTATTCGAGCGTGCAAGTTCGATATCTTTGAAGAGATAGAGCCATAAGCGCAAAAACTTGTGTTTCCTAAACACTTTCTTAAAAATCTCATTCATTCGCATTCCCCTTTCTTTTTCCTATGACGTTTTATTATTTTCTGGATCACGCAGGCGTGACACAGAAAATAATAAAAACGTACATTCGAATAATAAATGTGTAATTGAGAAGAAACAGCTATTTTTTTAAGTAAATGGTAATAGCTTCCACACCATTTTCAAGAAGCGCCATAAAAACATACCGTGAGAAAAATCAAAGTAAATTCCAGCGCATATAAGCAAGGTGCCGACTGGAAAAAAGTAATCCGCATACCCTAAAAAAATCCGGAATTGTGTAGTATCTGGAAAGTTAAAAACAAAGTCAAAGCTAGGCAGTAAATTAAGAAGCCCGTCAATCAATCCAAAAAAAACATTGATTATGCCATCAAAAATCATTTTTATCCCTCCTATTCGTCATCAGAGCCACCAACGACAGAGCTTCCTACAACCACTTTTTTCCAGCATTTGACAGCTAGAGTCAACCATAAAAGTAACTCAACAATGTTTCTAAAAATTGGTACATAAGTACTTGTCAGAGGCTTTGATAAGCCTGTAAAATCAGTAGTCACACCCATAAAAGAAAATTCGATTGCTTGAAACCAATCCGATTGAATCGGTGTGAACATGCCTAAAATAAAACTGGGAAAAGCGAATATGATTGGAAATTTCTTATTGACAGTATCGCCGAGTGTTTTCACATTGTTCAATACATTACTGCCAGACGGAATGAACAACGCTCCAAAGCTGTCTAAAATGCCGTTTAAACCAGCCTCAAAAGAATTTGAAAGATTAACTATATCTTGACTCAGCTGCTTCCAACCAATCTCAAAAGAATTTGAAATATCTAGTTTATTCAATGCATTTTCAAGTGCATTAAATCCCTCTGTAGCGACAGTTTCAATACTGTTAATAGGATTGATAATAGCACGAGTCATGCCTTTAATAAGTTGTGTAAAAATACCGTCACTGCCAGCTTGACTAGGTATAGTAGAACCAACTTTGAAAAGTAAGTCAATTCCTTTCGTAACTTCTTCAATAGGACTGATGACAGCACGAGTCATGCCTTTAATAAGTCGTGTAAAAATACCGTCACTGCCAGCTTGACTAGGTATAGTAGAACCAACTTTGAAAAGTAAGTCAATTCCTTTCGTAACTTCTTCAATAGGACTGATGACAGCACGAGTCATGCCTTTAATAAGTCGTGTAAAAATACCGTCACTGCCAGCTTGACTAGGTATAGTAGAACCAACTTTGAAAAGTAAGTCAATTCCTTTCGTAACTTCTTCAATAGGACTGATGACAGCACGAGTCATAGCTTTAATTAGAGAAGTAAAAGCGCCATCTGAACTACTAGAACCAGTCGACAGCTGAGTTGCTCTAAAAAGACTGTCTAATTTCGTAGGTATTTCATCTACCGCAGAAGTCAGTTTTTTTTCAGCACTACTCAGCATAATCTCAATACCGTCTGCACGCATTCCAATGAGTGTAGCTAAACCAAGTTGAGTGTTCGATAATTGACTACTTAATGAATCAAAACGAATGTTCATAAGTTCGTTCATTGTATAAACAGTCGTGACTGTTGAAAGCATATCACTAGCAACACCTGATACATTACTCAGAACAGTACCCAAACTTGAAGTAATGGACTTTGTTTCACTAGCAATATCTTTTACACTGTCAATTGTTTCAACTGAGTTCTGTTGTACTTCTTTAATCGTTTTACCATTTTCTTTGACAAAATCGCCAAATGTGTTAACAGATGTGTCGAGACCGTCGAACCAGCTTTCGAATTTTGTATTCGTGCTGTTTAAACCGTCTGTAACAGTTGTCGTGATCTCAACACCTAAATTCATAATTGAATCGTTAATTGTGTTTAAATCAACTGGAGGCGGTGTAATTGTAGCAATTACAGGTCTTCTGGTTTGACTATCGATTTCGGACGCTTGAGCCACGTAATCCAGCGACCAAAAAGCTTGATAAGTGTCAACGTTGCCAATACGCTTATAATTCTTGAGAAAATAATCGCTATGGAATCGGGGCTCACAAACGCTAAAAAAACTAAACCAAAAATAAGTACACGCATAGCCCATTTAAAAAAATATGTCTTTAAAAAATAATTAAATTCTTTATCCATGAAAAAGTCTCCTTTCTTAAAATAAAAAAGTGCATAGGATTTTACACCTATACACTTTTAAGAGTTTAAAAGAACATTGATTTAATGAAGTTGAAGCCTTTTGAAGCAACGCCTGTTAATGCGAAGCAAGCAACACCAACCCCTAATCCGATCGGCACAAATTGACCTGTAGCTGTAACAATCGGTTCGAACATTTCAGCTGTAAACATAAACGTTCTCCTTTCATGTAAGTTTTATATAGAAACTAGAAACTGAAAAACGGTTTGAAAAACCAATCCAAAAAAACAAAAACTAAAATAGCAACTACCACAGTCCCGACAAGTCCAACTGTATAGCCAGTCTGTTGGTGCTGTCTGTCCAACTGCTTTGAACCAGATTGTATTTCAAGCGTTAACGTCTCTAGTGCTTCCCCATTACTTTTAATGGAATCGAGTAAATCCTGTATATGTCTTTCTTGGGTGCCTTGTAAAGCCTCAAGCGCCCCTGTAGAGATCGTTTGGTTGTTTTCAAGCTCTATCTCATGATATTCAAGAAGGAAATTTTCTATCAGCGTTTGAAACTCCTGTTGCGTTTGACGGTCGGCGGTTTCCTGTTCGTCCTCCGCTAACTTTTCGGCAGTAGAAATTTCAAGCTGTTTAGAATCCTCAGTAGCTTGTAAATCACGTTCAATACGTTCACGCTCAAGCTCCTTTTCGTAGAGTTCCTTAAGAGCCGTAATTTCACTTTTCAGCTCGTTCAGGTCGTCCTTAGTAATTTCGCTACTCATATTACTTATTTCTGACTACAACAGCTTTAGTAACAGCAACCAGACTCGGCACAAGATTATAACCACGCTTAGAAAGTTCGATTTCGCAAACAATTGGCTCATTCTTTTCTAGCGTGGGAATAGCAAGTCCTTGACTAATGAAAAACTCATAGTTTTCATATTTTTCAGGATTCCCAACAAGCAACACATTATATGGTTCACCCGCTTTACTTACGCCTGTTCTTGTTCCTAGATAGATTAGTTCGGTATTATTTTCAAACATTCGGTATCTCCTTTCGATTTATATATATATTAAACACTAAAAAGTGTGCAATATTTTCCGCGATTTTTCCGCAAATACCCTTTTACAAAAATCTTTTGTTAAAAATCTATAAATACAGCTATCTCGATTGTCAAACAATTCAACAACCACAATGACATTTTTATGAAAACGCAAATAACAGCCTTTTCTAAGCGTGCCATACACTCGTTCTTTCGATGAAGCTCTAACTTCTTCAAGATCATAAATTGTTATCAATTCTTCTAATTCTTCTACGTCATTCACTTCAAAACGTTCAATGTTTGGAACGATGTAATAGCCTAAAACGTGCTCTTTGTGTCCATGCAGTCTCACTAATTCTGCTCTAAATTTCAAGCAATCTTCAAGACTAAAATTTTGATACGTTACATAGCAATCTAATTTACCACTTCTTTTAATCACTGCAGAAATAACATTGTATGTTTCAGTCATTTACACAACCTCCATTTTTTTGATAAAACATTTTTAGTACAACTGATAAAATCAGTTCTCGTCCGAATATATTAAATAACAAGTTAACTATATTTAGTTATCTATATACATATATTACACTTAATAAAGATATATGTCAACCTTAAAAGGTTAATCGTTTTATTGAATACAGTTATTTTTTAATATAGAATACCTTTAAAGAGGTGAAAAATGCATGAATCAAACAGACGATATAAAGCATAGTGACCTAATAGCAGATAGAATTAGACACTTCGCAAGAGAAAAAGACTTGTCTATAAATCGTATAGCTACTTTAGCAGGATTAACACAATCAACAGTAAGCAATATAATCAACGGAAACAGTCAAAATCCTTCGATTGGAACGATTACAAAAATCTGTACGGCTTTAGGAATTTCTGTAATTGAATTCCTTGACTTTGAACCTTACAACACACGAGCTAACGATCCAGAAACCGAAGAAGAAATCACAGAATACCTTGACGAACTTAGTAAAGAAATCGAACGAATGAGAAAAAAAATAACTAAAAAAAGCTAAATTACAGATAAAAAAGGCTACTGCATAATATGCGGTAGCCCCTTTTCTTTATTCATTAATGCTTATAATACGTCTTAGTAGCAGTCGTTGTAATTGTGCTTATTGGAATAGAAACAAACAAGAAACGCAATGGCAAGTCTAAAGCACCTGTAAAAACCCACAAAATCCCAGATATAAGCAAGCTCAAAAATACCCACTTCCAGCCTATCTTTTTTTTAGTACTTTTAACAAAAGTCTCTTTAGGAACAGAATTAAAATTATTGTTAATAGATTTTCGCCTGTCCGAATATTGTCTATAATATTCTTTGTCACTTAATTCATTTTCATTAGAGTATTGATTTCTGTAGTAATCCCTATCATACATACCCATAAATTTACACCTCTTTCAGATTCGAATCACTGTTAATTATACCAGACAATAGGATAGGAATCTTCAAAAATCAGCTAAATAATAACCAAATAAAACGAATCAAAATAGATAACATTGTATATATTATTCAAAGTTCTTTTGTACTTGTTTCGTACCTGTTTTGAACCTCTGAGT
>NZ_JADOEP010000045.1 GCF_016745275.1 Enterococcus sp. BWB1-3 | reverse complement strand
ATGGGTATTTCTGGATAGGTTATTCAGGTAGATTTCTTTCTGACTATCTGAGATATCCGCCTCGGTGATCCAATTGCTGCATTCCTGTGCAGTGCTTGTCACTTTGGTCTTGGTTGCCTGACTACTCGCATACGCTGCCTGCATTTCGTAGCTTGATGACCCCATGTTCTTTCACCTGCTCCCTTTTCCAACTTATGTATTTAAACTAAAAATACATATTAAATAACTATAAGAAAATTTATTCATCCATAAAAAGATACACTGAATAAACCCCAATAACAATAAGATGTTATTATTGGACTTTTTCACTATTCAGTGTTTTACACAATCCTCAACTCTAAAAATATGATTTATTTTAGTAACATGCTTTTGTTAGCTATTGGCAACTTGATTAGTGAGTTCGTGCTTACTTATCAAGGCATTACTATCCAACGCCAATCAGATAGTAAAGTGCCTTTTTAATTTATATTTCAACTAAAATGTTACTATAAATTTAATTTAAAAGAAAAATCCTATCTTTTTTTATCCCCCTCAATACTTTGAATTAGTCCTATTTCTGCTAAAATTTCAAAATTTAAATTCCCCGTCCCTTTTACAACTATCAAATCCTCATTACTTTTTGCAATAGTTACAGTAGCTTTATAAAAATTTGCATGTGTTTCCATACTAAAACTTCTAATACCAAATAATTCTAAATTGATAACAGGTATATCATACTCTTTTATTTTCCACTTTGCAGGAACATTATCAACAATATCATCAAGTCTAAATGAAATTAGAATCCTATCACCACAATCATGAAGTCTTATTTCATAAATATCTACGTTATTTATCATAGGAATATTATTATATAATTTATCCAAAAATTCTGTCTTACTTATCAAGTCATACCACATTAAAAAATCCTCCTATTTGTTGAATGGATAGTGTTCTAGAGTTCCTTCAACTTTTCCAGTTCTAGTATTTTCTGAAGGTCTAACATTAAAATGCGGACCTTGACCTCCTTTTTCATGTCCAGCTCCATGGTCCTGAATAGTTATTTTCTTACCATCTGAATTTGTATAATTGTATTCTCTAGTGTTAATGATGTTTCCATCAGCATCTTTTATGACATGCCCACCTTCATATTCAGCCTGTCTCATTGGAGTACTGGTAACGGAATCAGGTTGTTGGGATTTAGGAATATTAGCATCTTTTTTAGCCTGATTTAAAGCACCATTTCTACCCGGTAAAGCATCATCAATGACATCATCCACAGCCCCACTGGCTTTCTTACCAGCACTTGCCGCTTCATCCCCATGCTTGCTGGCGCTTATCGCTAAGTCATCGCCATATCTGGCTGCATCATCAAGATAACTCGATGGGATACCTGCCAGCTCCAGCATTTCCTCACTATATTTCCCCAACATTTCCGAAAACTCATCCCCGTACTTTCGCATCAGGTCTGTAAAGTTATCTCCATATCTGCGCATCAGGTCCATAGCTTCATCTGTATATTTTCCCAGCTTCAACACATCCACTACTTTGCCAAACGGGACAAAATCCAGTGCTATCATAAACCCTGAAAACGCTCGTTCTCCTATAGTCAGTTTCCCGTAGGTATTAAAATTCCTCCCTGTAAAAAATTGGTACGCATCCGACAGGAAAAGCTCTGTCATCAAATCCATTGTCTGCAACATTATATCCGCACTGGAGCCCTGCCCATTTGTTTCTATGATTACACTGCCCTTTTCCCCCGCATGTTTACAGGTCAACATACACAGTTTATGCAATGCTCCTTCGTCCACAAACTTTGTCGCAACATCTCCATTATACCATTCATCTTCAAAATCTGGTTCACATGGGACTGGATCTGGTGCATCTTTTCCTTCGTTTTTTGCTTTTTTCTCCGCATCCTTTGTTTCTTGCAGGTACCAAATGTGCCGAGGACTGTTTCTGTATCCTTAATTGTTAATCCCGGCTTTCCTCCAACCTTTGGTCCACCCGATGAGGTGGAAACCAGCATGTCTCTTGTCATTCCTTTCATACAACTGACTTGAGCTCCTTCAACCACCTGCATGGATTCAACTGCACGACTGGACAGATGCAGACTGGTATCCTTGGACAGTTCATCTAATGATCGACTTGGCATACTGCCATGGGTATTTCTGGATAGGTTATTCAGGTAGATTTCTTTCTGACTATCTGAGATATCCGCCTCGGTGATCCAATTGCTGCATTCCTGTGCAGTGCTTGTCACTTTGGTCTTGGTTGCCTGACTGCTCGCATACGCTGCCTGCGTCTCGTAGCTTGACCCCATGTTCTTTCACCTGCTCCCTTTTTTCTACTTTAAAATCCAGACTAAAAACACACATTAAATAACTATAAGAAAATTTATTCGTTCATCTGTAGGCACACTGAATAAACCCCAATAACAATAAGATGTTATTATTGGACTTTTTCACTATTCAGTGTTTTACACAATCCTCAGCTCTAAAAATATGATTTATTTTAGTAACTTGCTTTTGTTTGCTATTGGCAACTTGATTAGTGAGTTCGTGCTTACTAGTCAAGGCTTTACTATCCGACTCCAATCAGATAGTAAAGTGCCTTTTTATTTCATTCATATTTGAATAATTTCTCAATATATGATAGTGCCTCTTTTACTCCCCCAAAAGCATATTTACTCTTAGAGAATATATTTCATCACTATCAATTTCAAAATCTCCTTGTGAAATAAGATTATCAAAATTATTTAAATCTGCTTTATAACATGAAAGATCATCTGACGATAAATCTTTTAAATCAATGTTCTTTATTTTTTCTACTCTATCAAAAATATAGTCTGGTATAAACTTTTGTTTTAAACTTAAAATAGCAAGATTTAAAAATACAGAAACATACTCTGACTCATCTTTTCTCATTGGAATTACTGATTCTTCAAAAGTAGCATCTATTGACTGTTTTTCTGTAAATTTTTGCTCATTTCTAAATTCTTCATAAATTTCTAATGTACAATCTTTGGCTTCAATATATTTTTTCCCGTCCATTTTTTCCTCCAATTTAATATTTAGTAAATATATTCAACGTTATATTTGGATATTTATGTCTAAATTCTAAGATAAGATTTGTACAACTTTGACATGTAGGTAATTCTGTATACAAATCTATAGTTCCTTTAGTGCTGAAATCAATTTTTGAAGCGATATCCTCCAAAATTTTAGCTTCTGTATCATTAAATCTTGGGAACCTGTCATCCACATATGATCTTAACGTTTTTTCGTCTTTAGTAAATGAAAAATCTGCCAAATCATACCCCTTACTTGAATCTCCATGAATTCCACTATGAGCTACATATTCATTTTTTAATCCATCTATTTGTACATCTGCAATTGCGACATTTCCATCCTCTCTCAAACGCTTATTTGGCATTTGCTCTCTTAAATTGTCGCCTCTTCTTTGGAAATCGTTAGCTTTCTCTGCTTTACTAGCCCCACTGGCTTTCTCTGGGCTGAAATATTCTTCTAAGTTTATGTGTTAGAACATTGGTTTATCAATATTCTAACACACATTTTCTAACTTGCTTGTTCTATTTGGATTTCTGGGAGTTCATAAGCAACTTTTTTCTTCATCATCACATAGATAATTCGAATGAGTTTTCGCATGATACAGATTAAGGCTTGTATTTTGGTTTTTCCTTCTGATATTTTCTTCTCGAAGTACGCTCGATACACTGGATTTCTTGCTTCGCCTTTGTTCGTGAGATAAATTTGTTGTATGGCTAAAAAGTACAGCGTAGAGTATAAGTTTCTATTCCCTTGAGACTTGTTCTGTACGTCTTTTCCTTTTCCTGCTGAACCAAAGTGTAAGGGGGCTACTCCTGCATAATTCGCTAATTTATGTGGACTAGAAAAACGATGTATATCACCTATATAAGCGACTAATGAACAGGCTGTTACGATATTCACACCCGGTATGGTTTCCAGCTGATAGCCCAATTGTCGATACATTTTCTTTTCAAGTTTCTCTATACTTGAAACCTCTCTTAAAATAAAGCGAATTTGTTGGGCAATACTTCGAACAAGGCAATCTCTTTCTTGTTGGTAGTCTAAAGGTGTCTGTTGTTCTTGTGCCACTAAATTAAGAATTTTTCTCGCTCGATTCGTTGAACAAATATTATGACTTGGAATTCGTAAAAATGCCCCTAGTTCTTCCTCTGACACGTGTTCTAAATGCTTGGGTGAGGGGAATCTTTCATAAAAAGCGAGTGAAGTCGCACAAGTTAATTCATGAAAAAACTGTTTGTAGTTTGGATAAGCAACTTGTAGTTGTTCATGAAATTGTCGTGTAAGACCTCCCAAACTTTTAACTAACGCATTTCTTCGGTTCACAATGTGGCGCATTGTCCAATAATAATCTTGTGGCGTTGCATCTGGTAAAAGGTGGGAACGTCTCATAAGGACAGCGCTAATACATTGGGCGTCCCAACTATCATTTTTCTTCGTACTAGCGTAGCTCATACGTTCCATAAAGGAAAGAGAGGGATTCACTTCTTTTACAGGATACCCTTTATCTAATAGAAAAATAGAAAGGTTTCTGCCGTAGTGGGTCACATCTTCCAGCCCAAAAATGGGGATTAGTTCGCCTTTTTGTTTCAATACATAATTTTCTAGTTTATGAAATCCTTGTGAGGTATTTGTGATCGTAATTTCACCTTGTTTTTCTTCTAGGTAATTCAGTAATACAGCAGTATGGGTTTCTTTGTGTATATCCATACCTATATACAAGTATTTGGTTCTATCCATAGTCCTCCAGTTCTATTCAATCAACAAGTGGCAATCTCGGTTTGAAGCCTCTACACACTCAAAATTGCGAGCAGTGGGCAAGAAAGCGTCAGCCTATCTCATTTCTTGAATTGGAGAATTTCTTAAATTATGGTATACTCAACTTGTCTAGGGTAGAGTTTTGAATCTAAGAAATTCGTTTCTTGTGTTTAAAATTCTGCTTTTTTTGTTTGTTCTTGAATCATTTTTACTAAGTCAACTCGATTGAGCATAGAGACATGGGTCACGAGTTTTTGGCTAAAGGAACGACTAAATAATGCTTGGGGTAATAGCTCTTCAACAGATTGAAGTCTGCCTAGAGCATTATTTTCTTCTAATAGTTTGAATCCTTTGAGAATCGCTAATATACCACCTGTTTCTAACCAGTTTTGTGTATCATATAAAGTTGTGAGTTCGTTGGTTGCTTTTAGTTTTAGCGGTTCAACACTTCCGATAAATCGTTCCCATGGTCGAAATAACTCACCTGTTTCAGTGTAGAAGGTCAGATTCTCTTTCAAAAATCCAAAGATTAGCTTGCCTAAGTCCTTTTGACTAAAAGCTATTTGTTTACACATTTGTGTGGCGTATTCGTCTCTTAATTGAATTTCTGTACGTTTCCAACTGTTTAAATTGTCCATAGGTAATTTTTTCTTTATGGCTTGTTCTTTGTCCTTGTCATAGAAACGAAAACGGACACGTGATTTTTGAGCCCCAATATACAAAGTTTTAGCACCGTCATTTAGTGAAAATTTACTGTCCGTATAACTATGGGTTTGGCTAATCGATTTATACAACTCATGTTCAGCTTTTTGATACAATTCTTTGATAGTGAAAAACGGCACTTCATTCTTATCATCAATCGCAACATCTATTCGTGTCATGCGAACAACTGAATCTGAATAAGAAAAACAGTTTCTAAAGAATAATTCCCATGTTTGGTGATTTCTTTCTAAGTGTTTCTCAAATTGTCGGCAACCTTCACCACTTAATGTGAGATAGCACTCTTGTTTATCTGGTTGTTGCTCGATACTGAAAAGAACTAATTGTCCGAATGTATAGCGAGTATCGTATTCTTTATATTGAATACCTCTGTAATCTTTTTCAAAGATTTCTATTGGTAATGCAAGATACTCTCTTATCACTGTATAGGCGTCTGTTCCTTCAAAGATAATCGTCAACCAGTCAATTAGTGCAGATAACTTTTTTCTACTTGTCTTCATTTTCTCACCTCCTTTCAAATTTGGCTGTTTCAATGCACTTTTCAAATCGCTGTAAGTATTGATAAATCAATGTTTCTATTCAAATTTTGGTAAATGTCAGGGCGGTGTTACTTTACGCCCTTCCAACGAGCTTCGCTCAGTTTGGTCGTTGGCACTTATGCTTGCGCTCCTGCCTTGGTGGCGTCGCGCGCATTGTACCACGACCAAACATAGACGTTTTTCAGTTTAATTAAACACAACTATATATTAAACTTAAGTTTTTTATTTGTCAAGAACAATTACACTGGAATTTAATTTTATTTATGTTAAGATTAATCTAATAAAATTAAAACTCAAATGAGGTGAGCACTTGTCCAATCATATCGGAAAAAATATTGTCGCTATTCGCAAAAAAAAGAATATTTCACAAAAAGAATTAGCCAAAACTATTGGTATTACTGCTCAAGGTCTATTGAAAATTGAAAAAGGTTTAGTTGACCCTAAAACTGAAACGCTAGAAAAAATCATGCAAGCTCTTGATATTTCAGCTAATGAACTTTACGGAAACGAAGAAACTAGCGATTTTCACATTCAGTTACCTTTCGCTAGAAACTTGAAACGGATAAGAACGGAAGAACAGCTTTCTCTTGATGAACTTGCTTTAAAAACAGGAATTTCTGTTACTCAATTATCTGGACTTGAAGAAGGTAGCCAACGACCTTCTCCGCAGTTACTAGAAAAAATAGCAGACGCACTTTCTGTTTCTAGTAATGAGCTAATGGAAAATGACCTTATCACAAAATCTATTATAGAGGTTGAATTAGAACAATTCCTCCAGTATAGCCAATATGTTATACAGTCTGCTCTTAAAACAAAAAATCAAGGCGAACACATCAACGTAGAGGAATACAACCCTGAAACAGGGACTCATTACACTAAAATACTTACGAATGATGAACAAGCTAAAAATATTCTATTGAAAGAATTTAACCGATTTAGCTTCAACGAGTTGTTAGAACTGTACAACTATTATTCTGCTAAACAGATTATGAAAAAATATACTCCACCAGCTGAATAACACTCTAATAAAAGTAAATGGTTCACTTCGTCGATTTCATCGCCATTGACTTTCATTAGTAGGCATGTGCTTTTGTCAGCGCCCGAGGAACTCACAAAATAGCTAATACTTTGGCTAGTTCTTCGGGCTTTTTCAGCATAACATGCCTACCGTTTGCTGTAACATTAAAACATGTTCTTCTAAATTCTTCTCTCTTCACCCTCAGAATCTAGCAAAATAGCATTCCAAGACCTCTAAACCTTTTTCTTGCTTCGTAATTCTAACAACTGCTTTTCCATTCTTTGCATGGTTTGACTAAAATCTAAGTAAAACAGCATAAAGACTTGTGAACAGGCATAGTATTTTCTAGCAATTTGTTGTTTGTTTACGTGTCTGTTTTCATCTTCGAAGAATTTTTCTAGAACAGGTAATACCTCTTGCCATGATTGAAGTTGTTCCCAACTGTCATATAAACTGTAAATGTCTTGATGACTAATTTCTTTGACTGGTTGCTTATTTTCTGTTTGAATCATTTTCTTCACTCCTTCAATTTTGATACACGAAAAAACGGTATCAGTGGTTACTCTCTCACTAATACCGTTTCAATAGTCTACAATTTAGCTGACTGTACACTTAATAAACATTCAAAAAGACTAGAAAAGTCCTTTGAATTTTTGTACAATAAATACAGCTAGCTTTTTGTTAGCTACTGGCAACTTGATTAGTGAATTCACGCTTACTAGTCAAGGCTTTACTATCCGACGCCAATCAGATAGTAGAGTGCCTTTTTTATTTAATTTCTTTTAATTGCATTTCTAATTTTTGTATATATTCATTAGTTCCGCTATTTAATTTTTTCAGTTCTGATAAATATTGTTCCCCTTTTAAAACCAGCTCTCTTTGAAAATCTAGAACTTTTACAGTTTTTTCCCACGTTCTATTTTTTTCCTCTAAATTTATATCTGTTTCAACTGAATGACTTCCCTCAGGTTTATCCGCATAGATTTCACTAATTTGAATATTTTCTTTATTAGCCATCATCTTTATCCATACCTCTGGTGTCTCTACATCACTAATATATACTACATTATTATTTTCAAGTAATATACACGCTTGAGCAAAGTTACTAAACCAATCATAAATATTCATAGATAATATATCTAATTCAACATCTTCTCTATACTCTCCGTATGTTTTATCACCCAAACAAAGCTGGAAATATCCATATTCTCCTTTTAATTCGTCATCATCTTCGATATAGGAAGTGAAAATTTTAAATTTAAATTTAATCATTATGTTGCCCCTTACTTTCTAAAATCATCTACTGTTAATTTATGACTTCCAAATGCTGTGTCCAAAACTCCATCATTCTTAATAACAATCGTAATTTTTTCTCCCGCTATCTCGTAGACATGTTTACCTGTTTTCCCTTGTGCTAACAAATCATTATATGCTATTTCAACGTACTTATTCATATCACTAGTAGACCATTCAGGATTGAAAAAACTGTTTTTTTCTAACTTTTGTGCCAATTGACTATCAGTTAGATAATCTGCTTGTTTTTTAAATGATTCATAATCATGTTTTGAAATGTGTTTCTTGATGTTCTTTCCTAAAGGATTTTTAATCTCAACTTCAGGGATCTTAGATCCACTGGCTTTCTTACCAGCACTTGCCGCTTCATCCCCATGTTTGCTGGCGCTTATCGCTAAGTCATCGCCATATCTGGCTGCATCATCAAGATAACTCGATGGGATACCTGCCAGCTCCAGCATTTCC
>NZ_JADOEP010000044.1 GCF_016745275.1 Enterococcus sp. BWB1-3 | reverse complement strand
TACCAGACTGTCCTGATCAGACTGCCACACACCAACTCACAATCAAATCAACAACGGAACGTAGAGATAACAGACATTTTTCACTTATTTCGAAAAGTGGCTAACTTGTTCTTGAAATTTGGGAGAGAAAAATAATAACTATCTGTTGAATTATATGCATAATTTCCAAGCACCGCATTAATAATTTCAGTTATTTCACTCATAGCCTCTTTTTTCTTTTGAATATTTTCAGAAAGAACATTTATAGAAACTTCAAGCTCCTCAATAGTATTATTATTCTCAATCTGCGCTTCATTCAATGTATTTTGATTGGTAATAACATCCATTCTATATTGTTCGTATTGTTGGTAAAACTCTGCTTCATCTTCGCTATTAGTTAATTTATTTTCATCTAATTTAACAGACTCACGTAACTTTTCCAATCCAGTTAGTTGAGCTTCTAATTTTTTGATACTTTCATCTACTTGCTGTTTTTGTAATAGTAATTCTGCGGAATCTATCTTGAGAAGAACATCTCCTTCTTTTACAAAATCCCCTTGACTAACATGTATACTCTCTACAGCCCCTCCATTAGCAGAAATGTTAATATTAGCAGTAGATGTTTTATCTTGAACTTGACCAGAAACTGAAATATATTGATCAACATATAGAAATTTGAAAGCAACTAATAAACTAATTATAGTGACAACAAAAAAAAGAATTAGTACTCTAAATTCAATAGGTGTCTTACTTTCTAAAATTTCACGACTATCTGTAACATCTGAAAAATTATTTGTTATTCGTTCCATACTAATCCTCTCTATCCAATTAGCTGTTCTTTCCATAAACCGGCATAGTAATTTCCATGTCTTATGAGCTCCTCATGTGTTCCCGATTCAATGATTTCTCCGTTTCTAAGCACAAAAATCTTATCACAATTTTTGATGGTACTCAATCTATGAGCAATAATAATTTTTGTAATATCTGGCGATAACTCATTGATGGTTCTTTCAATTCCTTTCTCAGTTATACTATCTAAGTTACTAGTAGCTTCATCCATAATTAAAATCTTAGGATTTCTAATGATTGCACGCGCAATTGCCAGTCGTTGTCTCTGTCCACCTGACAAATTACTCCCATTTTCCTGTAATATTGTTTGATATCTTGTCGGTAATTGATTAATGAAAACAGTGGCTTCAGCCATAGTGCAAGCTTTTTGAATATCTTCCAGCGTAGCAAACGGATTCCCAATTTTGAGATTATTTTCTATAGTATCACTAAAAAAGAAATTATCTTGTGATATGTAAGAAATGTCATTTCTTAAAATGGAAGTTTCTATATCCTTAATATTATAATCTCCTATGTATATTTCTCCTGTTTCTACTTCATAAAACTTCATTAATAGTTTTGCCAACGTTGTTTTTCCAGAGCCACTTTCTCCTACTAAGGCAATCTTTTCTCCGTTCTTAATCTCCATGGATATATTTTTTAGTGTTAAGTCTCTTTGTCCATAACGAAAAGATATATTGTCAAATTTCACAGAATTTCCCAAGTTAACAGCTTGAATTTTTTTATCGTCATACATCTTTTCTGTTTCTAAATTCATGATATCTGCCAACCTATCAGCAGCCACAATTGCAGTTTGCATTGTTGGCTGTAAGTTAACCAAATTTTTAATGGGATCTAAAAAATATATTAATAGAGTATTGAATGTCAGTAGCTCTCCTAATGTTAGCGCATTGTCAAACACTGTGAAAGTCCCGATACATATAATAAAAACTTCACCAATCTCTGAAATGGTATTCCCTAAGCTACCTTGTACATTATAAAGAAGCTCTGTTTTAAAATTCTTATTTAGAAATTTCACAAATAAAGAATCTGTCTTTTCAGAAATTTTTCTTTCTACACCATAAGATTTTACCATTTCAATTCCATTTAAAGACTCGACTAGATACGATGTCAATTGAGCATTACTTTCCATCTGTTCCTCATTCGCAGTCTTCAAATAGTTATTAAACAAAATTATCGACATACTATAAAGGATAGCGATAATAAGTGCTATGAAAAACAGTTTATTATTTTGTGTATACAACACAATAGAACCAACTACTGCCATTAACCCATCAATCATAATAGTAACTGTCGCATTAGATATTGCTTCCCTAATTTTTGAAGCGTCATTAAATCTTGATATGATTTCCCCTATTTGTCTGGTGCCATAAAAATTCATTGGCATTCTTAGCACATGGTTGTAGTATCCCAATATCAAAGGGATGTCAATTTTTTGACTAAGATATATCATTAATTGCCCTCTTATAAAAGAAATCAGATTTTTTAAAATATACATAATAATCATTATCGCAGTCAATGTTTTTAGAGAGGTCGTCAGTGTATTGGGTATGATGTCATCCACTATAAACTTGAAGTAAAATGATGTTCCAATTCCAAGTAAAGTAATTAAAATAGATGCTAAAAAAATGTTCGCAATCAATCGAATTTGAGGATATAATAACGGTAAAAATTTTTTTAATGTACCATTTGAAATATCTGTTTTTTCAAGATTTACTGTTGGATGCAGCAGTATTAACACGCCAGTCCAAATAGAAAAAAAATCTTCAACGGATTTTTTTTTCAAACCTTCATTTGGATCAGCAACTATAACTGTTTTTGGAGTTATTTTGTGTATAACTACATAATGCTGCAAACTATTGTCAATAATCACATGTGCTATCGCTGGTAAAGGGAAATTAGCTTTCAAAAAATCTTCCTTCTCCCCCTTGACCCCTTTTGCCGAGAACCCCAATTTTTCAGCCGCTAAGATAAGCCCGTATGCGTTAGTACCAAACTTGTCTGTCCCAGCTGCATCTCTTATAACTGAAATAGCTACCTTCATTTTATATTGTCTACAAATAGTTGCTAAACAGGCTGCCCCACAATCTGCCATACTCTCTTGCTTTATACATTGGTACTTAGCCATGCTAACTCCTTTCAAATCACATAAAAACACAAAAAACCAATTAAAGTACATGTTGGTTTTTTGTGTTTTTATTTTCTTCTAATTTTTTTTAAACCGGTAAAAATTCCAGAAAGAAAACCAATACTTAACAATAATGCTATACCAACATCTGAAAACATATTAAACACCAACTTTCAACTATGACTGTTAATTATCCGAATACTCGTGCTAAAACATAACCCAGAGCGAATCCTAAAAGTAAAATCAGTCCACCCACTAAACAAACGAATAAAACTCCGCCACCATTTACTTGACGCAATTCTTGATCCTTAAGACTTACAAAATTTGTATTTTCTAATGCAAGTTCCACAGAATTATCCCCCATTTACTTATTATTTTTTTCTGTTCACACGATTCAATCCTACTGCAATTCCTCCAGTAAAACCAACTGTGAATAATGTTGCTGCTACAGCCGCAGTAATTAGGAAACCTCCATTAACCGCTTCTAATTCATTTCTTGTCAAATCTTTCACATTATTCCCTCCTTTCTCATCTATCTATTGTAAAGCATTCAATCCTACTACTATACCTAAAAGAAATCCAATAGAAAGTAAAATTGTGAAAAAAATCACGAATTGCTCTTCTGTCATTCCTAATTTTTCATTCATAACAAAACACATCCTTCTAGTTAAAAGAAAGGTTCAGTTTTCAAAATGTTGTGGTATAATTGTATAATACTTAACAACAAAAAACAATTGTTTTTTACAAAAAAACAGAAAGAGTATATTTATATGAAAGATATTTCAACAATTAGAAATTATGAACTGGGTTTTTGCTTAAAAATAAGAAAATCTCTCCTTCAACAAGAAATACCCCTGCTAATTAATGAATTAGAAACCTGTATAATTGGTAATAATCTAACTAAAAGAGGGAATACGATTAGTGGAATCCATGAAAAAAGTTCTGATTATAATGCTGGGAAAGTAGATATAGAAATAATCCAACCCGTGTTATTCCAAGAAAACATTGCGCTTTCCGCTTCTATAGAAATAATTGAAAATTGGTATTTAAAATCTTCTTTACACTATACACATACTGGAAATCCACAAAATTTACAAAATAGTGCTAATAATCTTAAAAATTATATCTTAGAAAATGGCTTGAATCCAATAACTCCTATTTTCAATCTACCTTTAGTTATTCCTACTTCACTCAAAGATATTGATACTTCTGTCTATGAATTAATAATTGGTATAGACGAATGATAGAAGCATTCTAATTTCAGAAAAGGTTAGTGTGAAAACAAAATCACTCAATATCAGAAGCGAGCCTAGAAAAAAGAGTATGGCAAATAAACGTCAAAAACTATAGGTCTGACGATAAGAAAAATTTTTAAGTAGAAACTGCTAAGTCTTTTCTAACAAAATCGTCTGGTAATACGCCCTCACAAATAAGGAATTTGGTTGCTTGTTTAATTGCTTTTTCCTTCTGCTTTTGAACAAGATTGTCTGACCTATCAATCTTATACAAGTCAGTGGGATTCCAAACTTCACCAGTAGAAAGCATATGATAAATCGCTGTAAGCATCATGCGGGCAATGGCGATGATTGCACGCTTATTCCCACGTCGTTTATAAATACGCTCATAGTTCAAACGATAATACGGATTTTTCTCTTTTGCTTTTACCGCAGCGTGAGCACACTGGACGAGTGCTGGCTTTAAGTAAACACCGGCTCGAGAAATACGAACAGATTTTTTCTTACCTGCGGATTCATTACTACTAGGTGAAAGACCCGCCCAGCAACATAATCTCTTTGAGGTTGAAAATTGAGACATATCAACGCCGATTTTAGAGATAATTTGGACAGCTGATTGACGGCGAAGCCCTGGAATCGTCTCTAATAGTTGAATAGCTGGTTCATAGGGTTCAACCATTTGAGCCAATAAATAATCAAGGAAATCAATTGAGTGGTCGAGGTACATCTTGTGCTCTTCGATAATTTGTATTCGAAGAATTTGTTCATTCGTAAAATGATCCCCTTCAATTGAGTCGATAAGCTCTTGTCCCTTAGGTTTCATTCGACCATGAAGCAATGTAAGGACATGGTTCGGATTGAACTCTTTAGTAGAAATCAAATAATCACGAACGTTTTTGGAACTGACACCGAACATGTCAGAAACCACAGAGTCCATGGCAACATTGCCAACGGTAAAGGCGTTTTGAAGACGATTCTTCTCGCTGGAACGTTGACTGACTAATCGAGTCCGATAACGAGTAAACTCACGTAAGACTCGGACATCCTTTGCGGGGATAAAACTGCCTTTTACCAATCCCATACGGAATAGTTCGGCAATCCATTTGGAGTCCTTCGTATCATCTTTGTTTCCTTTCACTGCACGCACCCATTTAGGGTTCGCAATCGTGACATTCATCACGTCTTCAAGCAAATTGGAAACAGGGACCCAATACTTACCGGTACTTTCCATACAAACATCGTAGCACGTGCATTCTAACAGCCAGTTTTTCAAAGCCAGAATCTGGTTGTTAAAAGTTGAAAATCGTTTCTTCTGATAATGCGGCGTCAATTCGCCGGCTTTCGTGGTGATGATGGTAGCGATCAAAAAGCTTTTGTGCACATCAATCCCACAACAAACGGGATAAACGACTTTCATGATTCTTCGCTCCTTTCTATAAGTAGCGGAGAGGCAGTGACTGGCTGGGGCAGCATTTAACAGGAGTTGTTAAAACAATGATTAGTGTGCGGACTTTGATCGTTCCACTCATTTGTGCTTGAATGCCCCAGTCTTACACTGGTTAGAATACTGATTTAAACAATCAAGGTTTCCTACAACTCACCTCACCGTGCTTTGTAGTGTGCCTCTCCTATCTTTATTATAAACGGAAATCCGCATCCGTTTTCATTACTATTTGACTCGAAGAGCGGAGCGAGTCGAGATGGAGGTTAGGATGGGAACACTACATCTCCACAATTAATTTTTAATAGTAAGAAGCGTCTGGGCATCAATTTCCCAGACGCTTTGTGTATTTGATGTCGCTGAATTAAGTATTACTTAATAAGATATGAACTTTTCATAATCATATAAAAACAAAGATTGTAGATAAACTACTATTATCTGCTTACCTAATTACCTCATTCAATTATTACTATTTTTCTAATTTTTTTCGATTGTCAGAACGCTTTTCTTTTAGTAACACCACCCTCTAGAGTCGATTAAAAGTAATGGTTAATGCTGTTCTATCAGTGTTTCTAGGCAGTCCATTTTGGCAAAAAAGTACTCTCATTTTTTCAACGGTAGTCTCAGAAAAAGGAGGTGATTGATGACTTGGCATCTCAGAATAACTTGCGAGTGCTGTTTGATTGGATTCAAATTCAGCTATTCATTAATGAGCCTCTGGATACAATTATTCACAATATTTTAGGTATTCCCAGCGACTATTTTTTCTTGAAACAAGGAAAAATAGAGCATTATGACTACGATCATGTAGTAGAATATGGAGCATCCGTATTTACTCTGATTCATCTGAACAAAAATTGGATTGTATGTTGGTAATGAGTGGAGAAGCACTAGAATTTTATCGAACAGAGGTGCTCGGCAAAATGAAATTAACGGTGAAAGACTTTCTACTGAATTTATTTCAAGTATATGAAAATCAATTCAAGATTACTCGAGTTGACCCAGCAATTGATGATTGGAATACTATTCCTTATTTCACTCCTCAACAGTTAATGAAGATTTGTAGAAAAAAACGATTTATTTATGGGAAAAGCACCTACTTTGATGTGTACGGACTTGAAACAAATGAAAAAGGGATGACTGTTTATCTAAAGCCACCCTCTGCGGATAACCGCATTAAGTTTTATGACAAACAGGCAGAACAAGCAAAAAAACAAGGCGTACGAAAAAAAGATATTCCACCTTGGATACGTACTGAAATTGTTTTCCGAAGAGAAAAAGCCCATGAATTTGTTCGTCACTATTTAGCCTTAGATAGTGAATTGATAGATTTAGTCAAAGGATATTTAAAAGCGAAGGTAAAATTTTATACGGATGACGAATTCAAGACCCCTTTAAGAGCTTGGGTAAAATTTCTTGGAAAATCTCGTCCTTTTTCCCTCCTTATTCCAAAAACTAAATCAGGACTGGTAACGATTTGAATTAGATGAAGTCATGCCAAAATTTGAACAAGAAGAATGAACAAATGAAAAAACAGGAGAGGTCATCTTAGGTTCTGATGGGCGACCACGAAAATTTGATACAGAAACCATTATCGGATACAAGTATTCTGTCGCTATCTTAGATGGACAATTTCGAAAAAAAGCGACACAAGTGACTGTTTTAGGCGCAGAGCTTATTATCACAAACGAGACGATTATGAAAGTAGATTAGAACAGGTATATATGACGAAAAAGGAAACATATACCTACCTCCATGTTTCAAACAATACACTTGATAAGTTTATTGAAGCAGGACTGCCTAAAGTTAGGTTAGCAGGAGTTACACGCTTTAATAAACAAGCAATCGATCAATGGTTGCCTGGAAATGTTGAAAGATAAACGTATAATCAGTATTTTAACTAACTGTCCTGTCAACAACAAAAATGAATGGGAAATAATAGGGAAATTTTGGATTCAGAAAATAAATGATATGGTTTTCACTATTATTTTCTTCATTCTTTTGTCCTAGTTCCCTTTTCAGCAACAATTCCACACATCCATTCAGTTATGTTATACTTATGAAATTGAACGGCTGGTATATCTTAACAGAAAATTTATGTTTGCTTATTGGACATTGAACTATTTTTTAGGATTCGTGCGATAAGCATTAAACATGGTTACATTCCGTAAAGATAAACTAAAAATGTATTTTTAGGGGATTCTTTCAGGATAGTTTCTATTTGCTATCATATCCGGCAAAACTCAATTTCACTTGCACTATCTCTTTTAAAATTAAATGACAGAAAGGGAACAATACATGATTATTAGTTTTGATGTCGGCGGCATCTTTATAAAATATGGCTTGTTTGATATGAACGGCACCATTATTGATCAGGACAAACAGCCTTCTGAAATCGATACAGAGGAGCAGTTTTTTTCGTTTATTGAAAAGATCATTACGATGTATGAACGTAGATATATGATTAAAGGAATCGGCTTCAGTTTTCCTGGAGTAATTGACAGTGAAAATGGGATTCCTATTGTTTCCGGTGCGATTAAACCTTTAAAGGGGAGACCGTTTATTCAGCTTTTAACGGAGAAAACAGGTTACAAGTACCCTATCTTCATTGAAAATGATGGAAACTGTGCAGCTTTGGCCGAAATGCATTCGGGTAAAGGACAGATGCATAATGATTTTGTTGTGATGACCTTGGGAACTGGTATTGGCGGGGGTGTTATCAACAATCGAAAATTGATTAAAGGTGCTGGTTTCAGTGCCGGAGAATTTGGTATGATGTTGATTCCTGATCGAAATGGAAAAAAAGAAATCATTGCAAAATATGCTTCTACTCAGGGATTATTAAATTTGTATCGCAAGCGTTTAGGAATTACTTCGGCCACACCAGTTACCGGAGAAGAAATTTTTAAAGGAAACACTCCCCAGAAAAAGGATGTACTGAAGCTTTGGGGAGAGTATATTTCCATGCTTGTCTACAACATCATTGTTACAATGAATCCTGAGAAAGTCTTGATTGGTGGAGGTGTCAGTCAAAACCCTCAACTAATTCCTCTTATCGAAAAACCTCTGAAAGAGTATCCTGAATGGAATTTATTTGAAACACCAGTAGAGCGTTGTCATCATCAAAATGATGCAGGACTGATCGGAGCATTCTATCTTGTTTACAGCCAAATAAAGGCTCTATAATATCTAGTGTTGGTGGCGTGATTGTCACTGACACTTTTTTCATTTTGAAAAAAAACAGGAAAGACATCTTGAAATCCAGTAGAATTAAAGTCGACAAAAACCAATTCAAAGGA
>NZ_JADOEP010000043.1 GCF_016745275.1 Enterococcus sp. BWB1-3 | reverse complement strand
AGAATATCTAAGAATTCTTTGATATGATTTGACTGAGACATCTTGAAACACTCCTTTGAATTGGTTTTTGTCGACTTTAATTCTACTGGATTTCAAGATGTCTTTCCTGTTTTTTTTTCAAAACGAAAAAAGTGTCAGTGACAATCACGCCACCAACACTAGATATTATAGAGCCCAAAAAATTGCGGTCATCGGACAATGAAAGATTTAATCTTTATTGTCTGATGACCCTTTGTTCTATTCAGTCGAAAAGAATAGGGGCTAGTGGTTCAATAGCCAAGACTATAAGAGCAGCAGCACAGCCCTAGCCGAGAACTGTAGTTCAGAGTGGGCGTTTATATCGTTTACCCATGATTTTTTTGGGCAAGTGAGGGATCATGAAAATAGGTAAAGTAATATTCAAAAAGGGCTGGGAATAGATCAATAGATTGCAGAGTGCTGTTCCATTTCCGCCAAAATAGAGTATACAAATCATTACTGGTACAACAGAAAGTACACATGTAATGCCCCTTCTTGATCAGGTAGGAATTTTTAAGCTGATACAATAATAATCTATCGGGGGGAGTGTCCCAGTGTATGATAAATTTTAGATAAGCTAGGGCTGTTTGCATAGCGGAGAAATTTATTCTTTGTGTTATCCTTTGTTTTTTCTATAATGAATCTGCTCTCGTTTTTAGGGTAACCTAAATTCAATCAAATGATTGTCTTTAAAATAAGAAAGCTCAAGTGGAAACAATTGGAAATCCTCTACCAGTTGATAGTGATTGATATTTTTTGTATGGTGGTATCATAAATACTGGGGAATAGGATGGAATGAACAACAAGAAGAAATAGTTGTATCAGCTTTGTTTAATTGTAAAAAATTACAAATAGCATGCTGGATTTCTCTTGACTTAAAGTTCGCTTCAACTGTTATAGTTACAGTAAGTAAAGAGAGGAGCGTTACGGAATGGAGTATACAAAACTTGGGAATACTGGTGTGGATATTTCGAGAATTTGTTTAGGAGCAATGAGCTTTGGTGACCGGGGAAACTGGGTTCATAAATGGGTATTGAACGATGAGGAGAGCCGTCCTATTATCAGAAAGGCGATCGAGCTGGGAATTAATTTCTTTGATACGGCCAATGTGTATTCGATTGGTCGAAGTGAAGAAATTCTAGGAAAGGCATTGAGGGACTATGCGAATCGGGATGAAATTGTGTTAGCCACCAAAGTTCATGGGAAAATGCACGAAGGACCCAACGGCTCAGGGTTATCCAGAAAAGCAATTTTATCTGAAATCAATCATAGCCTGAAACGTCTGCAGACAGATTATGTGGATTTGTACATTATTCATCGCTGGGATTATAATACACCGATTGAGGAAACAATGGAAGCGCTGCATGATGTTGTGAAATCAGGAAAAGTACGTTATATTGGTGCCTCAGCAATGTATGCATGGCAATTTCAGAAAGCTCAGAATATTGCTGAACAAAATGGCTGGACCAAATTTATTTCCATGCAGAATCATTTAAATTTGATTTATCGTGAGGAAGAACGGGAAATGATTCCGTACTGTCAATCTGAAAAAATTTCGTTAACACCTTATAGTCCGCTTGCTTCCGGAAGATTAACAAGGGATCTGTCTGTCCAGACTGAGCGAAGTACAATAGATGATATTGCCCGTTCAAAATATGATGGAACCGCTGATAAAGATCGTTTAATTATTGAACGAGTGGCAGAGCTTGCTGAGAAATATCAGGTGAGCAGAGTGCATATTTCATTAGCATGGCTGTTACAGAAAGATTCGGTAGCTGCGCCGATTATTGGGGCAACAAAGAGTAGGCACGTGGAAACAGCAGCTTCAGCGGTAGATTTTCAGCTGTCTGCATCAGATATCTTTTACTTGGAAGAACCTTATATTCCACATAATATTGTTGGGTTCTCCTAGAAACGGAAGGACAGGCAGAAAAAGGACGTAGGCTGGAATGCTTTACTGAAAGGAAATCAGATAGTTAGTAGTACTGGTTTCTATTTTTATGTTTTTCTACAGCGTATTGTCATGCTTAAAAAATTCAGAAAAAAATCTTTATTGACTGGAATGAAAAATACCGATTAGTTTCAACACAAAAAGCACTATGCTATTTGCTATAAAATTTTGGGCAATGAACAGGGTTGCTAGTGATGAGAGAATGTGATTTTTAAAATATGGGAAGGATGCTTTTTCAATAATTTTTCTCTATTCGCATCAAAAAGATATTTTGATTTTTTTCAAGATTTCCTGTAGACTGAATAGGATTTGAACAAGAAGAAAGGAATTCTGAGAGTAAAACAGCTTGGAACCTCCTTTTAATGCTTGAAAAATAGAATCATTCCATATTTTTGGAAAAAACAAAATACAATTGAAAAATAGAAGGAGTATAACAACCATTGGATATCTATTTAAAAAAAGCGACATTACATATTATTGACCGGGAAGCCGGTACACCGGTTTTTTCTGAACATGAGCTGGATTTGACCACAGAATACATTCGTATTTATCTGACGAACAAAATAAATAAGCTGTCAACTGCTCAAACAAAAACAGGACTTCTGGTTGCTGAAAGTCCATTCGTGGAAAAAATAAATGGTATTCCTTCCGAATTCATTCCAAAGAGTCAGGAAATTGTTCAGCACTGGTACGATAGTTATTCTGGAAGCGAGGATGGTCCCAGTGCGGATATTCTTGTCGTTCTATATGAAGAAGATACTGTTCTGCATTTGGCGATGTTGAAACTGAACTATAAAGAAAACTATACACATTTTGTCGATTATGAAAATGAAGCTGTTTATAACAAACTGATTATTAATCGGGCAATCCTTCCTTCTAAAACGCAGAAACCTGATGAAGGAATTATTATAAACCTTGATACTCTGAGTTACGAGCTTTTGGAAAAACGTTACGAATTCTCTGGGGAAAAGATTTGGTATTTTTCTGAAAAAGTCATTCAGTCTCAGCCGGCTCCTTCATTGGAAGAAAATATCAAGGAAATAAAAAAAGCGGTCAAACGTATCGGAAAAAAATATGATGAGGATGAGTTTGAACTGATTGCTTCTGTAAAGGAAGCTGTTTATGAGAGTATTGAAGAAACTGGAACCATCGATAACCAGCAGATTGCTGAGCAGGTGTTCAAGGAAAATATTTCTGCTCGAATGGCTTATCAGGAAGAAGTAAACGAATCGAAGTTTGTCGATAAAACACCTCCGGTTCGGGAGGCCAGGGAAATATCCGAGAAGAAATTCGGAAAGCAAAAACTGAAAATGGACAACGGCATTGAACTAATTGTACCAATTGACGTATACAGAAACAGTGATCTGATTGAGTTTGTCAATAATCCAGATGGAACAGTTTCCATCACGTTGAAAAATATTGAAAAAATCAGTAATCAATTATAAAAAAGACAGTTCCAGGATATTCTCAATAATTGGAGAATTCCGGAGCTGCTCTTTTTCTTACTTTGCTGCTTCTATTTGGTTCAAAGCCTTTTCTGGAATATCTTTTTGTGATACTTCTTCCCAGCTGAGGACTCCTTTACGTTTGTTTACTTTCAATTTTAAGTAGGCACCGATGCGTAATGGTTTTTCACGGTATTCAGTCATTTTTTGAGTGACGTCATGCCCATCTTTATCGTAGGCTTTTTGTGTGTAATGATAGCTTGTAAATGGTTCTCCAGTTGAGCTTATTCCATTTTCAGCATCTCCTGTAACTGTGATCTTCGTGTAATAATCTTTTCCTCCGTAATAGTAATTGTAACCATACCAGGCACCTCCAGAAAGAAGCAGAAAGATGATTAGTAGTCCAATCAATTTTTTCATTATGTTCACCTCTTTTCTTAGTATCGCTTTTTTTAAAATTTTTTTCCATAGAAATATCTTTCTATGAGGTGACAGTTTTGTTAGTCTGATAATGAGAATGAACGAGGAGGGAATAGTGTGAAAAAAGTAAAAGTTTTCATGGATCGTTCCATAGGATATAAAGATGACTTTGGGAATATTGGATAAATGTTAATAAAGTAGACACACAAAAAGAGCAAATACCTAGTGAGAATCAAAGTATTTATCCTCCATTTCATTTGGTAAGCATATTTAGGGTGCCATGAGGGCGTTGGGAGTTATAGAACCCTTCGATGTACTCAAAGCATGCCAGTTGTACTTCTTTGAAAGAAGAAAAAGCTCTTTTGTTAAGTTAATAATTTTTTCTGGCATTTAAAGTGTACCGTGCGGTCAGAGTGTTCTCATTTTGCCTTGTCCTAATTCTATGCTAACATCAGGACCAGAGATCTCAACTCCAGGTTCCGAGACTTCAAATGAAAACATTATTACAATGAAACAGGCAATTGAAGAAGCTAATGAAACTTTAGCATGTTTGGACGATGTACCATTGCCTTACCCTGATGATGTTCAAGCTACTAAAGAACAACTAGTTTCAGTGTCAAAAGAACAGAATGTAACAGTAAAACAAATTTAATCAGCAACGAAGCAATTAGAAGAAGCGATTAACAAAATAGATAAATAGAAAAATGTGTAGAATGGTTTTCTGATTTCAGGAAACCATTTTATCAGTATTTATTATGTTGTTTATTAATACATATTATGTTGTTTTGTGTTATAATATAGAAAAGAAAGGAAATGAGGGATAGGGATGTCAACAACTAAGAAAAAGCCAATTCATATTTCAGTTGATGAAGATTTAAAGGAGCAAGCAGAAATGTTGTTCAATGATTTAGGACTAAATATGACAAGTGCAATTACTGTCTTTTTAAAACAGGCTGTAAAAGAACAAGCTATACCGTTTGAAATTCGTAAAATAAATAGTGAGACTTTACAAGCAATAAAAGATGTAGAAGATGGGAATTTGCAAGGAGGCTTCTCTTCGGTTAAAGAGTTAATGGAGGATTTAAATGCTTGATATTTTTTATACCTCTAAATTTAAAAAAGATTACAAAAAAATGGTAAAACAAGGGAAGCCACTTCAAGAACTTGAGAAAATAATCACGTTGCTTCAAAAGCAAGAAGCTCTACCTGAAAAACATAAAGACCACCAACTAACGGGCAACTACGCAGGCTTTAGAGAGTGTCATATTACTCCTGACTGGCTATTAATCTATCAAGTTAAAGAAGAACAGCTGATTCTTGCACTAGCAAGAACAGGTTCACACAGCGAATTATTTTAGAAAAAACCAACTTTCTTACTGAGAGTTGGTTTTTTCATAACTTCTTAAGCAAGCTTTTTGTGCGACGAGTAACCGCAGGAGCAGAAGTGTTCTGTCTCAAGAACCAGGTAGGTAACATGCATCATCTACTCTGACAAGTCAATCGTAGTGATTTATGTCAATAAGTCGGAATATACGAAAATTGTCAAGGAACACTAGTCATAAAATGAATAGCTGTGAATTGATACCTCTTGGAGATTTCTTTTCTGAAGCTGTTTAAACTGACGAGCTGTGAGGATCGTATTGTCATCGATTTTAACTTCAGAATATTGTTTCACCCATCGAGTGACAGAAGATAGGGCAATACCATATTCTTTAGCTAATGCGTTTTGTGATTTTCCACTTTCATAAAGTTTTACGATTGATTTTTTTAATTCCTCGTCAAACTTTCGCTTTGTTTTACGTTTGTCTCCCATAATCAAAAGTCCTTTCTTAAATAGTGTCTACTTTATTAGCATACATGCATATCTACCCAATTAATTATGGCTATGTTGAAGGAGTTATCGGCGATGATGGCGAAGAATAAGATGTCTATATTTTGGATATGTCAGAGCCCTTGAAAGAATTTGAAGGAGAAATAATTGCGATAGTTCATCGAAGAAATGATGTGGAAGAGAAGTGGGTGACAGCTTCTTATTCAGTTCGTTTTTCAAAGGAACAGATTGAAGATGTAATCCATTTTATTGAACGATATTTTGATTCGTATGTAGCATTGCTTGAGTGAAGGCTTCAGACAAGGTGCCTCTTAAAAAAATCAGATGTTAAATCATACTTTTTTCATGCCATCATGGTAAAATAAGGTCAAAGAAAGGAGGCATTTACTATGTTGCCGATATACGGTTTTTTTCATCCATCCTATTTTCTGGTAATTATCGGACTGGTTATTTCCATGATTGCTTCAGCTTATGTGAACAGTACATTTAAAAAATACGATCAGGTGAAGAGTAGAAATAATGTTACAGGAACGAGAGCTGCACAGTTTATTATGCAGTCTGAACATATTGGAGATGTTGGTGTGCAGCAAATTTCCGGTCATTTAACAGATAATTATAATTCAGGAAAAAAAATACTCAGTTTATCTGCTGCGACTGCTCAATCCACTTCTGTAGCAGCAATTGGTGTTGCAGCCCATGAATGTGGTCATGCTGTTCAGGATCACACAGGGTACAGCCCTTTAAAAATCAGAGCTGCGATTGTTCCAGTCGCAAATTTTGGTTCCATGCTGTCATTTCCAATCATTATGATTGGTGTGCTGCTGAGCTGGAATCAAACGTTGATTAATATTGGTATCCTTGCTTTTTCATTGGTCTTACTATTTCAACTGGTCACTTTGCCGGTTGAATTTAATGCATCAAGACGAGCGTTGAAAATCTTATCTGATGGGAACTTGTTAACAGAAGAAGAAGTACCTATGGCTAGAAAGGTTTTGTTAGCAGCGGCGCTTACGTACGTTGCAGCAGCTCTTTCCACTTTTCTTCAGCTGTTACGTTTAATTCTCCTGTTTAGTGGAAATAATCGCAGAAATTAACTAAGAATCAGTTGAATTACTGTGTTGTATTTTGGCTTTATGTTATGATTAATGTAAATTTAATTAGCAGGGAGACGATACAATGAAAGCATCAACAAAAATAACTGTCGGACTAAGTATTGCTGCTGTGGCAAGTGTAGTAGTTGCTGTAACTGCTTCAGAAAAAATTATTAAAAAGGTTTCTCAATTATCAAATCGCTGCAAAGCTAAAAAAATCGTTAACGATAGATTTGGCGGCAATGAAAAGGTAATGGAGGTTGTCGATCATCTTTCAGATGATGAGCTGGACTCAATCCTAAATTTATTGGATAAAGTAAAAGAAGGTCGCGATAAGACTTCTGATTATGCAGATAAACTTAAGGATAACGCAGGTGGAATGAAAGATAAATTCACTTCATTCTTGGAAGATTTACTGCAAAATTAATAGAAATTTTTAGACAGAAAGAATGCTGGAAAGGTATTTGCTTCTGTCTTTCTTTTTACAGAGAAAGAGAATAGACAGCTGTCCTGTCAATCAGTATAATAAAACAGGTATTGTGGAAATTAGCGGAGGGACAATGATGAAAGAACAACTGTCAGAACTGACGTTGACTAATAAAGAATATTATATGAATGAAGCTATTCGTATGGCAGAAAAAGCTGCTTCTATTGATGAGGTTCCGATTGGAGCGGTTATAGTTTTGGATGGAGAGATTATTGGAAGAGGCTATAATCTTAGAGAGCATACACAACAGGCAGCTTCACATGCAGAAATGTTTGCGATTGAAGAGGCATGTAAGCATGTGGGCAGCTGGCGACTGGAGGGAGCACAACTCTTTGTGACATTGGAGCCTTGCCCAATGTGCAGCGGTGCTATGCTTTTGTCCAGAGTCGATGAAGTTTATTATGGAGCTCCTGATCCCAAGGGAGGAACAGCAGGAACATTCATGAATCTGCTGGATGATGAACGTTTTAATCATACTGCTTATGTAGAGAGCGGTATTTTGGGAGAAAAATGCGGACAGCTGTTGACTGATTTTTTTAGAGACCTTCGACAAAAAAAGAAAGAATTAAAAAAACAAAAGAAAGACTAGCCAACGAAATAAAAATGCGGTATACTATAAAAGCCGAAAGGCAGGACAATGGTGGGCCAGTGAAGCGTGTCAGATCTGGAAGGAAGCAGCACTAAGCAGGTGCCACCATGTGTCTGAATTATTTCAATGATATCAAGCCTTAGAGGGCTTTTTTATTTTACTTTTTGGTCCAGAGGACAAAAAGGGGCAATTCCATAGTATAAAAAGAGGTTGGGACAAACACTCATGAGGGCTATCGCCCACACCAAACAGAATGAAAAGAAAAAATGATCGACCTACACGCTATTTCCTGTCATACTAAAGAGGACAGAAGGGCTTGTAGGTCGATCACTTATTGAGGTTCTTTTCCAAGTTGACCTTGAGGGACAAACTAGATCGTTCTACTTATCTGCTCCTGCGGTTACTCGTCGCACAAAAAGATATGCACCAATCATTAGGTCATAGAACCTGCGTATAAAAATAAATTGTTTCTATAAGTAGAATAGCTCCTTCTGTACATTTTTTCAAAGGGGAATTGGACATGGAAGATGTACTTCGTTCTTGTTGTGCTGGATTAGACATCCATCAAAAGGTCATTGTTGCCTGTGTGATTCGTTCTGCTGAAGGAAAAAAACGCCCGGAAAAATTCTTTGGCAGTTTCGAAACAACAACTCGCGGCTTATTGGATTTATCTGATTGGTTATCTTCTTACGAAGTCACACATATCAGTATGGAAAGTACAGGGGTCTATTGGAAATGTGTGTGGCGAATTCTACAGAATCATTTTGACCTGCAATTGGCGAATCCCCGTCACATCAAGAATATTCCAGGGAAAAAAACGGATATGAAAGATGCCGAATGGATTGCTCGATTAACTCGGTTGGGTGTCGTACCCACAAGCTTTGTTCCACCCGAGCCTATTCAAGAATTGCGAGATATTACTCGTTATCGGAAGCATTTAGTTGAAGACTTGAATCGAGAAAAAAATCGTGGACATATGGTGTTACAAAGTGCCGGAATAAAGCTGACTTCTGTCATTAAAGATGTCTATGGCAAATCCGGTCGAGCGCTTCTGTATGCCTTAATTGAAAATAAAGAGATCACAGAAACACTTATTCTCGAGTGTGTCTATACTACTTTACGCAGAAAAGTACCGCAGTTGATGGATTCTTTAGAAGGGTTCATGACCGTTCATTATCGAAAAATGCTCGCTCTTCATCTCAAACAAATTGAGTGTTTAGAAAAACAAATTCAAGAAGTCGAAGAAACAATCAACGACTATCTCACTCCCTATGAAGAGTATGTGGAACGGTTAGAAGAACTTCCGGGAATCAATCGGCGAACAGCCGCAGTTGTGCTCGCAGAAATCGGGATAGATCTGTCTGTGTTTCCAACAGCCGGACATTTGGCTTCGTGGGCAGGAGTGAGTCCGGGGAATAATCAGAGTGCTGGAAAAACCTACAGCAGACGTGTAGGGAAAGGCAATTCTTATCTAAAAAAAGTGTTAGCACAAGGAGCATTGGCCGTTTCCCAAGGGAAACCCAATCGAATACAGGCATTTTTCTTTCGGATAAGAAGGAATACCGGACACAAAAAAGCGGTTGTAGCGACCGTACATTTGATGGTACGAATCATTTATCGGATGTTTTCCGATGCGTCCCGTTATCAAGAACTTGGAGAGAATTATCTACAAAATAGAAAGAACACCTTAACAAACAACTGCTAAAGTGTTCTAGACCAAATTTGACTAACCACACATTAAGCAGCAGGTAGTCTTTTTTTGCATTTTTTGAGTTTTAGTTTTCGTATAAAAAGCGATCAGCTCCGAGAATTAAGAAGGAATATCCGAAAATAGTTTCTCATATTTTCAGGATAGTTCGGCTTAATTCCGAAGGAGTTGCTTTTGTACCACCGTTTATTCGGGGTTAGATACGAAGAGAGTTTGGAATTTTATTTCTGTCTCACTCTCTTTTTTATCTGTAGTATTTGATGTGTTTCTTATAATGGGAATATGATATCCTCTTCGAATAGTACGTCAGATTAATGCCACTGTAGCAAACATATTTCTAGGTGAAGGTTCATTAGTCAATTCGATCTCAATTATTTCATCTGCAAATGTATCATTTACTTTGTATTTGAATAGCCCGTTTTCTTTACGTCCTCCCCAGCAAATTTCAATAGAATTGTCAGCGCTGTCTAGTAAAGCAGTTTTGGTTGTACCGAAATAATCGTCAAAGTAAAAGCAGCAAAGCCCATTGGGGTAAGGAGTTAAGAAGAAATTAAATAAATTATCTCGAGTAACGATAGTGTTTTTCTTAGCGAAATCTTCTAATAACTTATATCGATTAATGGAATTTTCTTTTGCATAAGGGTCTTCTTTTTTTATAAAAGGAAGTATAGGATGATTTGTTACAAAAAGATGGTTTTCAGGACTTCCTTTTGTTACTGCTCGGTCTTCTTTCATTCCATCTACTATTTCATAAAGCAGCAGATCGCCATTTTTATCTGCCAACAGATAATTGACATTATCACCGATTGGCAGCTCATCTAATAATACTTTTGCCTCTTGGACAGTGGAACAGGTTTCTAAAATTAATCGAATGGCAATCCAAAATCTCAAGCCCTCAACTTTTGGCTTCCGAAAAGGACCGACTGGAGAACCACAGGCAGACATGCTGACAGATAATCCATGCTCATTTACACCACAATCAATACCGAAAAGCAGCATACTTGTTCCGATAAAATGATTTGCTCCTGTATTTGTATAATGAACCAGACAAAAATCCTCACTTTCTGCATCAAAATCATAATTTCTCATCACAATTGGATGCTTGGTTTCACCATTCAATGAATGACTTGCAAATTGGCTGCATCCAGGGGTAGTAATGCTGTAGTGATAAAAGAAAAATTCATTTGGAGTAAGCCCTGTTCTCTCCATAAAACCTTTGATTTCTTCATTAATTGAGGGACAATATTTTTCAAAATAGTCGACCGCTCTTTTGGTATCCTTATCAGACAGCTGTTTTTTCAAGCCTAACAAGTTGGTAGTATGTAAAACAAGTTGTTCTCCTATCCTATAACCTATATCAAAATTCTTCCCTGTACGATTATTAACCGTAACTTTTTTCTTTAAAACAGATTTTTTATTAGACATCTGAATAAACTCCTTTGGAATACCTGTTTTTATTAAGCTTATTATAACAGAATACAGAAGTAAGACGACCTGATAGGCTTCAGATAAATAATGGATTTCGAAACCTTCAAAATAGATTAGAAGTCGGCTCACCTAATTATTTGAGGTAGTCTTGAAACGGAAAATTTTTAGTTGTGGAGCATAACTTTTCAATTTTTTTGTAGTTGTTAATGCTTGTTGACTTTTACAAAAAGATACTCAATGAAATTTACAAATGATATTTCCCTTTCACGAATGTGAATCGTGTGGTATAGTTTTTCTGAGAGCAAGAAAAGGAGAAGAACCATGGATGAAGAAAAATTATTGATAAGAATTGCAGAAATGTATTATCAGGAAGATAAAAAGCAAAGCCAAATATCAAAAGAACTAAATATCCATAGAACAACAATCAGCCGGCTGTTAAAGCGATCCAGAGAAGAAGGGATTGTTCAAATTACGATTAATTATGATAAATCCGGCAGTTATTCATTGGAGCAGGAGCTGGAAAAGCGATTTGGTTTGGAGAAGGCGATTGTAGTTCCTGTTGCATCAGATTTATCAGTGCAGCAAAAAGAAAAAATCTTAGGGAAATCAGCCGGAGAATATTTTTTAGGCTTGTTATTAAATGGAATGAAAATCGGCTTTTCCTGGGGGCATGCACTGGCAGCCATGGTTGAAGAAATGGGCAACATTGAATTAAACGAAGTAACTTGTCTTCCCATGATTGGAGGACCTTCCGGGAAGCTTGCCAGTGCGTATCATGTGAACACTATTGCCTATGCTGCATCTAAAAAAATTGGCTGTAATGCGCTGATGATTGACTCACCTGCTGTAACAGAGACAAAAGAATTGCAGACAGCTTTAATGAAAAATTCTTTCAATCAGGAATTATCCAATCTATGGAAAGAGCTTGATATTGCAGTTTTTGGTATCGGCAGTCCAAGTATGAGTGAAAATGACAGATGGAAAGGGTTCTATGGAGAAGATGTAATGAAGGAGTTGGAAACAAAAGAAGTTGCTGGTGATATTCTCTCCCGTTTCTTTGATTATTCCGGAAATACGATTGACAGCAACCTTAATGATCGTATTATTGGCATATCAATGAAGCAACTAAAAAAGGTACCTCAACGAATTGGAATTGCAGAATCGGATGAAAAAGTTGGAAGTATTCAAGCCGCGTTAAAAGGACAGCTTCTTACAACGTTGGTTACAACAGAAGAAACAGCTGTGAAAGTTCTTAAGATGGAATAATCTGCATGATAAAAAATAAGTTTGAAAGTGTTTAGTCTATGTATCAGACTAAGCACTTTTTATTGTATGTTCTGAAAACCCCCAGCTATGCTGGGGGTTCTTGAGAGCTTCCAGCGTGGTAGTAAAAAAGCCTCCTAAACTGATAAGATGAAGTTGGTTTCCCGACCACCACATCAAAAGTT
>NZ_JADOEP010000042.1 GCF_016745275.1 Enterococcus sp. BWB1-3 | reverse complement strand
GAAGCGTAGGAGCAAGTTCCTACATGCCCCCCAGACATGCGACGAGCATTCGAAGAAGCGTAGGAGCAAGTTCCTACATGCCCCCCAGACATGCGACGAGCATTCGAAGAAGCGTAGGAGCAAGTTCCTACATGCCCCCCAGACATGCGACGAGCATTCGAAGAAGCGTAGGAGCAAGTTCCTACATGCCCCCCAGACATGCGACGAGCATTCGAAGAAGCGTAGGAGCAAGTTCCTACATGCCCCCCAGACATGCGACGAGCATTCGAAGAAGCGTAGGAGCAAGTTCCTACATGCCCCCCAGACATGCGACGAGCATTCGAAGAAGCGTAGGAGCAAGTTCCTACATGCCCCCCAGACATGCGACGAGCATTCGAAGAAGCGTAGGAGCAAGTTCCTACATGCCCCCCAGACATGCGACGAGCATTCGAAGAAGCGTAGGAGCAAAGCCCCTCCATGCTTCGAGGATCGGAACGAAGTCCTTCAATTCTTAGTGGCTCTGCCGTTTAGAAATTGATGAGATCGAAACGAAGTGTAGTGAGAACCGTAGACACAGAAGCAGCTCTCTCGGAATTAAACTGAATGATCTCAAAAATATGAGAAGCTATTTTCAAATTATCCAGCTTAATTCTCGGAGCTGAACACTTCTGTCACAACCTCCTCTTTTTAAAACAGATCAATTTTCACTTCAACCGTTTGGATTGGTACATCATAAAACGGATCTTCACGCCGACCTAAGAAATCTTTCGCTTGTTGGGGGAAGAGTGCATACATTAAAACATCTTCTTCAGATTTTGCATATGCTTTAATTTCTTCTCTGAACCCAGGCAGTTGAGGTGCAATCAAGTCTGCTGGACGTTCAGTGATTACTTCCTCATTGCCAATGATTGTTTCTTGAATTTCAGCTGAGATAGGTGCTGGAGGACGTCCATATAAACCACGAACGTAATCTTTAATTTCAGTCGGTACCAGCTTGTAGCGTTCACCAGAAATAACATTCATCAACGCCTGCGTACCAACCATTTGAGATAACGGTGTGACTAAAGGAGGAAATCCAAGGTCTGCTCGAACTTTTGGCACTTCCGCCAATACTTCATCATATTTATCCTGCAAGCCTTGTTCAGTTAACTGACTCAATAGATTGGACAACATACCACCAGGCACTTGATAAATCAATGTTTTTGGTTCTACGTCTTTCACTTTAGGATTCAATATCCCCTCTTCACGAAAACGATCACGAATTGGGTTAAAATACTCTGCTATTTCTGCTATCTTCTTCATATTTAATCCCGTATCGTAACCCATTTCTTCCAGTGCAATGGCAACAGACTCTGTAGCAGGCTGACTTGTGCCGCCAGCAAAAGATGAAATTGCTGTATCAATCACATCTGCTCCAGCCTCGGCAACTTTCAAATAAGTCATTTCTGAGATGCCGCTTGTCGCATGTGTATGCACTTCTAACGGTAAATCAACAGTATCTTTGATACGGCTGACTAGCTCGTAGCCAGTTTGAGGAGTAAGAACCCCAGCCATATCCTTAATACAAATTGAATCCGCACCAGCATCAGCCATTTCTTTAGCCAATTCTACAAAATAATCAACCGTATGAATTTCACTTGTTGTATAAGAAATAGCCGTTTGACAATGCCCTCCTGCTTCTTTTGCTGTGATAATCGACGTTTTTAGATTACGTGTATCATTGAGCGCATCAAAGACACGAATAATATCAATCCCATTTTTAATCGATTTTTCAACAAATTCTCTGACCACATCATCTGAATAATTTTTGTACCCCAGCAGATTTTGTCCACGGAGCAGCATTTGTAATTTTGTTTGTTTCACTTCTGCACGAATTTGGCGCAGACGTTCCCAAGGGTCTTCATTTAAGAAACGAATACAAGAATCAAACGTCGCTCCGCCCCACATTTCTAATGAATGGTAGCCCGCTTCATCCATCGTTTTGATTATTGGCAACATGTCTGAGGTAGGCATTCGCGTAGCAATTAAGCTTTGTTGCCCATCACGCAAGACTGTTTCCATAAAATGAATTTTTTTAGTCATTTGCTTGTATCCTTCCTTCTTCAATTAACTCATGAATTTTTTTGTGCAGCTCTTCCACCGAGTGCGTGCGTGAGCGGCCACAAACTTTTGCATCTTTTTCACAAAGAAAACATTTTCGTTTAGGATACCCCAACTGTTCACGGCTAATATTTTTGATCTCACCATTATCCAGCCACAAAACGTCCAAATCCACTAAACGCCCATATGGATGGGTTTCCTCTAATTTAATCATTCGTTTTTTTAGTTCTTCTTTTGTCAGCGGCACCAATAAAAAATATTCATACCCGGTTTTTTCATTACGATACACATTAACAAGAGTAACCACATCTGAAACACATATCTCAACCTCGTCTGTGACCTGTTTAAATGCTTTTTCCAATTCTATTGACGTTTTGACAGATCCGGGAATATTCATTGTTGCAGATAAAAGTGTGTATTGCGGATCAGAGATCAACAATTCTTTTTGTACATGCACACGCCTCTCTTTCGCATCCAATGCTTCCATTAAGGAAATCTCCGGTCCATCGAATAAGGAGCTATACATTTTTTACAACATCAATCAATGTGCCGTCTCGATATTCAATCAGTGCAACGACTTTCTCTCCATATTGAATCGCTTCGGGTGTTCCAACAATGCTGTACGCTTTTTCTTTCAGCTCTTCAATCGTGTACTGAGGAACATCCAGCTCTTTGAAATGGTCAATCAAATCCTGACGATTTGGATGAATCGCAATCCCCACCTCAGTAACAACAACATCAATACTCGTTCCAGGCGTTACCACTGTATTCACCGTATCAACAATTGTCGGTATTCTACCACGAACCAGCGGAGAAATGACCAAGCTCATCTTACATGCCATACTAGTATCGGAATGACCGCCAGAAGCACCACGAATAACCCCATCTGACCCTGTCATTACATTGACATTATAATTGGTATCAATTTCCAGTGCAGACAAAATCGCTGTATCTAATTGATTAATTACAGCTCCCTTACTCAAAGGAGAAGCATACATATTCGCATCAATTTCATAGTGATTGCTGTTTTTCCCCAGCGATATTGCAGATGGATGATCGAAATCCTGCACATCGATAATTTTTTCAACGAGTCCTTCTTCCAACAATTCTACCATCGCATTTGTAATTCCACCTAGCGCAAAACTCGCTGTAACGTCATCTTTAATCATCGCATCACGTAAAAATCTTGAAACTGCCAATGCTGCGCCGCCTGTCCCTGTTTGGAACGAAAACCCTTGTTGGTAATAAGGAGAGCTGGTGATCACTTTTGCCGCATATTCCGCAATTAGCAGCTCTTTAGGATTTTTTGTAAATCGAGTAGCTCCATTGGCAATCCCACTTGGATCACCAATGGCTTCAACTTCAACGATATAATCAACATCTGTCTGAGGAATACTAATCGGTGTATTCGGAAATGGAACAAGTGTGTCGGTAATAATTACGACTTGATTTGCATATTTTGCGTCAATCATCGCATATCCTAAAGAACCACATGTCGCTTTACCAACAGTACCATTTGAATTTCCATAAGCATCTGAACTAGGAGCCCCTAAGAAAGCAACATCAATATGAATATCCCCTGCTGCAATAGCACGTGCCCGTCCTCCGTGCGAACGGATAACAACAGGATTTTCCATAATCCCTTCAGAAATAGCAGCACCGACTTTATCACGTAAACCACTTGAAGTAATATTTGTAACCACACCATTTTTGATATGATTAATTAACGGTTCATGGACATTGGCAATAGAACTTGGTGCAATGGAAAGATTTTTAATACCCATATTGGCAATTTCTTCTAAAACCATATTCATGACAAAATCTCCCTCACGAAAATGGTGGTGGAAAGAAATAGTCATTCCATCTTTTAAACCTGTTTTTTCAATTGCTTCGCGAATACTTCCTAAAAGCTTTGAATCTCTTGGTCGAACAGGCTTAATTTTGCGACTGGCTTCGTTATACTCAGCAATATGTGCTAATTCTCCTTCAAAAACACCATATTGATCGGCGTATACTTGAGGGATTTCTTTACCTACTTTATTCATAACCATGACTAAATATCCTCCCCAGTAATCAGTTTCGCAGCTTTTGCTAAAGCAATTACTCGTTGTGCCCGCTCAACGATTGGTTTATCCACCATTTTCCCATTAACAGAAATGACACCTGAACCTTTGGCTTCTGCTTCACGAATCCCCCAAATAACTTCTTTGGCATTTTGAATTTCTTTTTCTGTTGGTGTATAAATCGCATTTACTAAAGGGATTTGACGCGGGTTAATGACTGATTTACCATCAAAGCCCAATTGTTTAATGCGTTGAACTTCTGCCTGAAAGCCTTCTACATTATCGACATCAGAATATACTGTATCAATTGCCGCGATTCCCGCTGCTCTTGCAGAATGAAGAATCATATTACGGGCAAAAGAAAGTTCCTGTCCATCTGGATAACGTCTTGTTTTCATGTTTGTTACATAATCTTCTGCCCCTAAAGCAATACCAATCAACCGATTAGAAGCTTTGGCAATTTCCCGGGCATTCAAGACCCCCTCTGCTGATTCAATAGCTGCCATCATCTTGGTTGTTCCAACTGTAATCTGATTTGCTTCTTCTACAGCAGTAATAACCTCTGCTACATCGACAATGTCCTGTGCTGTTTCAGTTTTCGGTAAGCGAATAACATCTACACCAGCTAAAACCATTGCTTCAACATCTTGTGCACCGCCTGCGTCCAATCCATTAATACGTACAACGGTTTCTACATTCTCATAATTAAACGTTTTCAAAGCAAAATGAACCAATATACGTGCTGAATCTTTTTCCTTTAAAGACACCGCATCTTCCAAATCAAACATAATTGAATCAGCTCCATAAAGCGGAGCATCTCTTAACATTGCTGCATTTGCGCCAGGTACAAACATCATTGTTCTTCTTAAGCGTTCCATGAGTCAATTTCCTTCCAATCATAAGTGTCTTTTTGTGCTGCACGATAAATTGCTGTGATTGTTCGTGCTTGAATACTGCAATCTAACGCCCCTTTATCCACAGCAGTCACGCGAACAGCTTCAACACCTAGTTTTTTTATGGTTTCTTTGATTACGTTTCTGATTTGTTGCCCAAATTGTTTTTCCACACTGCTCTCCAAAGAAATTTGAATCTCTTTTTCTTCAATCGGCTCAACTGTAATCATAATATCGCTGGATTCAACAGTTCCTGCCATTGCACTTTGGATAATTTTCACGTTCTTTCACCTCTAGTATTTTTTTGTTTTTTTATATAGCTATCGGTTGGTGGTGGTAAAAATTCAATTAATCGTTTGCTGTCATGAGTATGCAAAGCTTCTCTCACTTTTGTTGCACTAATGATCTCTCCATTGACACTCAGTCTTGGTAGAACAACTAACTCCAAAGAACCATCAAAAACAGCTTTCATCGACTGATTATAAATATCCGTCACTTTTGAATAAGGTTCTTCTCCAACAAACCGTGTTTGAATATCTAATACAGGAGCAATCTTTTCTTTAAACAGCTGAGCATCAACTGCTGCCTGCATTCTTGCAACACTTTCTACCGCATCATCCTTTAAAAAATAAGAGGGAAAGGTAGCCGAAGAAACTAGATAATCATTTGTTGGCAAAACGGTAACGTTCGTTAAATGTGCAACGCCTTGCTTGACCATCTCTAATCGGTCTTGAGATGAAAATTCTGACCGATCTTCTGACAGAACAAACACATATACTTGATTACTCTGCTTTGAAGCCATTTCGATAAGATACTGATGCCCTTTTGTAAAAGGATTTGCATTCATAACGATCCCGCTTCCAGAACCAGTCTTCTTATGTTTTTTTAACATCAAAAGATAGCTCTGGAAATCAGGGAATCCTTGTTCCATAAAAAGAATATCGGCAGTTTCGATAATGGTTTGAAAGCCCAACGAACGAAAGACAGGTTTATTACTTGGTTTCGTATAAACGAAATAATGATGCTCTCCTTCTTCTGATAAGCGGTTAATGAGATGCTGAACGATTTCAGTTAACAGGTTTTCTTCCTGATAGTCTTTGCAAACAACTAGACACTTTAGAATATTGTGATAATAAGAACCTGTAGCCGCTAATGTATCATCTATATAAATTCCAACAGTATAGTCAAGTTCTTCATCTTTATTCAAATTCGCTTTATTCATCAGATTTGCCCATTGTTCATAGGTCTTTTTATCTTTTTTTAGCCATAGTCTTTTTATTACGTACATAAAAAACCTCTTCTTATTTCTTAATCGGAAATAGCTTACTTAATAACATAGATGCAAGGTAGATAATTAGAATAACTCCGAACACGCCACCCCAGCCCAATACAAGCAATTCAAGTGCTTTCGCTAAATCTGCTGACATACTGACTCTCCTTTCTTAAACAAGTAACGCAAGTAACAAGCCGCCTGCAATTACTGATGCAATCTGTCCAGATACATTCGCTCCTGCTGCGTGCATTAGAATAAAATTCTGCGGATCTTCATCTGTTGCCATTTTTTGAATCACTCGGCTGGACATTGGGAACGCTGAAATCCCTGCAGCACCAATCATTGGATTGATTTTTTCTTTTCTAAACAGGTTCAGCAGTTTTGCAAATAGTACGCCACCTACAGAATCCATAATAAATGCCACTAAACCTAAGCCAATAACCATCAATGTATCTACTTGTAAAAATTCTTCGTATTGCATTTTTACAGAAATAGATAGTCCTAGTAAGATACTAATGATATTAACCAGCTCATTTTGGGCAGTAATTGATAACCGTTCCAACACGCCACATTCCCTTAATAGATTTCCAAACATCAAAAAGCCTACTAGTGGAAGTGAGACTGGCGCAATAAGTCCTGCCACAACAGAAATCACGATTGGGAATAAAATTTTTGCAGTTTGTGAAACTTCTCCAGCACGATAACTCATACGAATACAACGTTCTTTTTTGGTTGTCACAGCTTTAATAGCTACTGGCTGAATAATAGGTACCAGCGCCATGTATGAGTATGCCGCCACCATAATTGCACCCATGTATTTTGAATTCAATGTATTCGCTACAAAAATAGAAGTCGGTCCGTCAGCCGCACCGATAATACCGATTGACGCAGCATCATTTAACTCAAAGCCTAATAAGACCGCAACAATAATCGTAAAGAAAATTCCAAACTGTGCTGCTGCACCAAATAATAGTAAAAATGGATTTTGCAATAATGGACCAAAATCAATCATTGCACCAATACCGATGAATAAGAGCAGTGGGAATAGTTCTGTTGAGATACCCATGTCAAATAATACTTGAAAAGGACCTGCCTCTCCTCCAGCACTTAATACACCAGAGTTTGGAAAGTTGACTAAAATCGTTCCCAATCCCATAGGAACCAAAAGCGTTGGTTCATATTCTTTTTTAATTCCTAAATACATCAGAACACCGCCAATTACCATCATGACAATTCGTCCTGGCTCTTGACCCATTCCTAAAAACCCTTCAATAAGTGTTTCCACTAACGTCACTTCCTCTTTTAAAATAAATTTATTTCAAGCTGTCTTTCTCAGTGAATGGTAATTAGAGATTCACCTGGGTTAACCATATCTCCTTGACTCACATGAATCCCTGTAACGGTTCCTGCTTTGCCTGCTACGATTTCATTTTCCATCTTCATTGCCTCTAAAATCATAAGGGGCTGATTTTCTTGAACAGTGTCACCAACATTTACCAAAATTTTCAAAATAGTTCCAGGCATAGGTGATGGCATCGCATCTGCTCCTGCTTGTGTTGTTTGAACAGCCGGTGCCTCTTCTTCAGCTGGAGCCGGTGCCGCTGGTGTTGGTGCTGCCGGAGCTGCTTGAGCAGGTGCTGTCGGTTGAGGTACCCCTCCAATTTCTTCCATTTCTACCAAGTACTCTTTTCCATCAATTGAAATTTTAAATTTTCGTAACATCATTTTTCCTCCAAAGGTTCTATTTTTTTACAATTTTTCGGATAACAAATTGACTACCCTCATTCGTTCCCGCTGCAATGCTTGTGGCGATTAAGGAGACAAGCTTTGCTTCCGGGTTCCGTTGTAGGATCTTCTTAACAACAAATTGACTCTCCGGCTGATCTCCTGTAGCAATAGCTGTCACAATCAAACTCACCAACTCATAATCTTCCGCACTTGCTTCTATATATGGGGGAACCGCTTCCCATTCTTCCACTTCTTTGATAGTTGTTTCAGAAACCGATGTTGGTAATTCAGGAGGTTGTTGCTCTCTATGAAACAATCGTGCAAATATCCCCATGCAGTTACTCCTTTCAATTTTTTCGTTCTCATTCACATTATAGTAATAATGGACCAATTCGGTAGTTCAAAATGAAAGATTATTGTTTTTTTTCTGTTCATATTTTGACAAAAAAACAAGAAAACGCCAACAAACAGCTTTAAATCAACGTTCCAAGGTTGTTAAGACTTTTTTAATATATTGTTAAGCATTCCCTAAGATTAACTAGACCAAATTGTTTTTTTCCTGTTCTTTTTTCAAAAACGATCTATCTTAAACACACAATATTGCTTATTCTATATTCGTCGGGCGGAGTTAAATCAACAGTCTCTCAATTTAAAGATTTACAGCAATTGGCTTTTTTATTGATCACGATTGACACCGCTTACAATAACGGAACTTATTAATTGATTTGTAGAAAGGAAGAAAAAAATGTTATTAACGATTTTATCTTATGCCATGATTATTATCTTCATGTTTGTAATCATGAAAAAGAAAATGTCACCATTTACTTCTTTGGTTGTGATTCCCTTAGTATTCACCTTAGTTGCAATGGTCGCAGGCGTATCAAAGGAAGGAAATATCGGAGATTTTGTAATAGAAGGAATCAAAACAACTTCTAATACGGGGATCATGTTGCTGTTTGCCATCTTATATTTCTCTATTATGCTGGATGCAGGCTTGTTTGATCCAATTACAAAGAAAATGATTCACTTTGCCAAAGGGGACCCAATGAAGGTCTTAATGGCTACAGCTATTGTAGCTGCTACAGTTTCATTAAACGGTGACGGAACTACGACTACTTTAATCTGTTGTTCTGCATTCATTCCTATTTATAAAAAATTAAACATGAAAATGATGAACCTTGGTGTTTTGATTATTTTACAAAATACGATCATGAACTTGCTTCCTTGGGGAGGACCGACTGCACGAGCTATGGCCGTTTTAAACGTTGATGCAGATATCCTTACCTACTTAGCTCCAGGAATGATCATCTCTATTTTATACGTTATCTTCTTCGTTGCTCGCCGTATGGGTAAACAAGAGCGTGCACGCTTGGGAATCACTGAATTAACTGATGAAGAAATTGAAGAAATGACAACGGTCACAGATCCTGAAACATTAGAAATTCGCCGTCCAAAAAACTTCATTTTCAATAGTATCTTAACAATTGGTTTAATTGCCTGGCTGGTTGCCAGCTCATTTATTGACTCAATTGCTCTTCCTCCGCTGCTGTTATTCTTAGTCGGAACTTGTATTGCATTAATGGTAAACTACCCTATTCTAAAAGATCAGTCTTCACGAATTGGGGCAAATGGCGGGGATGCTGTTCAAGTAGTTATCTTAGTATTCGCAGCAGGTGTATTCATGGGCTTATTCCAAGGTTCAGGAATGGCTGAAGCTTTAGCAAACAGCTTCACTCAAATTATTCCTAAACAGTTGGCTGGGTTCTGGGGCTTGGTTATTGCACTCATCTCTGCGCCGGGTACCTTCTTTATCTCAAATGACGGCTTCTACTTCGGTGTTCTCCCTGTACTGGCTGAAGCAGGTCAGGCTTATGGATTTACAGATATGCAAATGGCCCTTGCTTCACTAATGGGACAAGCTTTCCATTTACTAAGTCCTCTAGTTGCGTTCATTTATTTACTTCTACGCTTGACTGGACTGGATATGGGGCAATGGCAAAAAGAATCTGCAAAATATGCATTAGGAATTTTCATTATCTTCATCGTAACGATTATTCTATTAGGTCATATGCCGCTTTTCATTCCACAATAATCAATACCGCATTTTATGGGACGGGTCGTATTTACGGTCTCGTCCCTATTTTATTAACATTAAATGAGTGTCTTCTGAAAACCCTTGCAAAATCTCTTATACTGGTATATATTTCAGTTGCACTATGAGAAATGAGGAGAAAAAAATGAGTAACGTTGTTGAAGCTGTACGTAAGAATTTAGATTTAACACAAAATAAAACATTAAATGTTTTAATCTATGAGGCTTTCCGAAAAACGATTATTCTAGGCGACATCCCTGCGGATACTCGGATTAATGAAAAAGTTTTTGCAGAAGAACTAAATATCAGCAGAACCCCCATTCGTTTGGCTATGAGGCAATTAGTAACAGAAAAGCTTGTTGAACATGTTCCCAAAGTTGGCGTCGTCGCAAAAGGGATTCGGATAAAAGATGCCTATGAAATTTATGACATTCGCAAATCACTGGACAGACTGGCTACAATCAAAGCCATGAACCAAATGACCGAACAAGATTTTGAAAAGTTAAAAGAATTGTTGGAACAAGGTGAAGCTTACAACAAAGCTGATGAAATAGAACTGCTCTTACAAAATTTTTCTGATTTTAATGCGTTCATCTACGAAAAAAGCCAAATGCTTCGTCTGAAGTCCATCGTTCTGGACCTTCAAGCCTATCTCGTCTATTTTCGGGATATCGCCATTCGTTCCTCCAAACGACGAGACAAAGCGCTTGAAGAACACTGGCTTATTTATCGAGGCATGAAAACAAAAAATGTGGAACAAATTACCTTAATTACACATGAACACTTAGATCGCTCCTTGCAGTTCATCTTGGCAGAAATGGAGCGCAGAAAAATTGATTAATGCCTTTTTTCCCCAGCATCTTGCAGATTATGCCCAGAAAGCTCTGCTTTATGAAGTAACCTTAAGTCCAAAACCCGGCTTAGTTGATCCTTTAACTACCGGAGCCCATACAGATATGGATGTCTTTACATTTATGGACAGCATTGTAAGTCTTCGGCCTTTCCTGGAACAGTATGTAGCTATAGGGATTTCCCACCAAGGGGAGCCTGCCGCATTATTTAAAAAACTTAGAAAAACAGGCGCTTCTGCTGAGGAGAAGATGCTACAGGCAACAAACAACGTAAATACTCATAAGGGCGCAAATTTTTCCTTTGCTGTAATTTTAGGTGCAACAGGCTTTTATCTTCAAAATAAAGAAAACTTTCGTTTACCGTTGTCAGCAAAAGATAGTGAAGCAATTTTAGCTTTATCCAGTCAAATGACACAACACTTAGTTTTAGAAGATTTTGTTGATTTAGAAAGCAAACCTTCACTAACCTATGGAGAAAAATTGTATCTGACCTACGGAATAACAGGAATTCGAGGAGAAGCGGCAGCCGGTTATCCAAGCCTGTCTCAAAAACTTCTTCCCTACCTGCGAAAACTGGAAACACCAACTCTTGAAGAAACTTTATTACGTGCCCTTATTTTCTTAATGAGCGAAATTGAAGATAGCAATTTATTGCATCGAGGCGGCTTTGAAGCCTGGAAAACGGTAAAGGCAGAGAGTAAAAAAATTCATCAAGCAGCTCTTGATAATAAAGAACTACTTGATGAACTCCGTCAATATGATATGCTATTAACTCAGAGACATTTAAGCCCTGGCGGTTCTGCGGATCTTTTAGCCTTGGGGATTTACTTTGCACAGTTGGAAGGACTGCTTTAATTCCCATGTGGCAAAAACGTGTATCCTAAACCCCAAACGGTTTTGATATATCGCGCATTTTTAGGGTCGTCTTCAATTTTGTTTCTTAAATGATTGATAAAGACCATGACTGTATTTGCGTCCAGCTCACTGTCATCCCAAACGCTGTGATAAATTTGTTCTTTTGAAAAGACCTGATCAGGGTTTTCCATAAAAAACTGCATTAATTTTATTTCTTTTGATGAAAGCTTGATCTGCTCGTCTCTTTTAAATAGCTGATAACGTGCTTTATCAAAGCAAAAATCACCGACGACAATTTTACTTTCCCTGGATTGACTACGATGCTCTTTAAGTACTTGTCCTCGATCAAGTGTGGCAATGACTTGGGCTTTTAATAAGCTCGGTAAAAAAGGTTTGGTCATATAATAATCAGCGCCCATTTCCAGACCAGCAATAATATCTTCTTCATTTTTCTTCCCGCTAAGAAAAATGATTGGCACAAGCGGATTTTCTTCTCGAATAATTTGAGCAAGATGATACCCGTCATTTTCATATTCTAAACAGATATCTAATAAATATAAATCAAATTTTACTCTGGTCATAATGTCTACCGTTTTTTCAACTGAATCACTTTGATAAATTAATATCCCAGTAGATTGTAATGACTTCCAGATTAGTCGTCGAATCGCCGGATCATCATCGACAACAAGAATCTTTTCGTTTCTCACGTTCTTTCCTCCTTCATGTTTTATCTATTTTTAAAGGGAGCTCTGCCTTATGAATAAACCATCAAATAAACTACTAAGTCTAGGGATTACCTTTGTCATTTGTTTAACTATCCTTGGCATACTGATTACTGCAAATAGTTATCGGCAAACACAAAAACATGCCCTGGAAATGGGAGAAAACCAGCTGGCTAAAATCAATGACTCTGCGATTAAAATATTAAGGCTGGAAATCAAAGCATATACCTTAGCCTTGGAAGATTATGCCTCAAATATTTTTAATGAAACCAACTACCATGAGCTGATTGATGATCCTCAAGTCCAAAAGAATCTTCTTTATAAAACTTCTGCTGCGGCTGGCTTATTTTTGATCTCTCCTGAAGGAACACTTCTTTCCAGCAGAGATATACATTCAGACCAGTTTACAAATGAAAAAATTACAACAATTTATGTAGATAAAGATCCACTTTACCAAGAAGCAATCCAAGGAAGTATCAAGCAAAATGGCGAAGCTTATTTTATTAAAAATACATCCTATGTCAATCTCTATCGACCTGTCTATGATAAAAATCAGGTGCTTCAATCAATTCTAGTCTTACCCATCAATTTAGAAGAGCTGTACCAGCAGGAAATTGATACAACTGAAAATCAAAACGGGTATACGATGATCAAAAATGAAGAAATGAAAGTGATCATGCACCCTTCAACAGAGCAAATTGGTTTGGATATTGTTGAAGACCGGCGAAAAAAATTCCCTGATCTTGATTACTCAGATTTAGAGGACTTAGAAAAAGTACAGCTTGCCAATGAAAAAGGAACACTGAGTTATAGCTCCTACTGGTGGACAAAAGCTGATCCGAAAAAAGTACTGAAAATATCTGCCTATGAATGGATTACTATTGGAGAAGCCAGATGGATTGTCGCCAGCTCGTCTGATTTTTACGAACGCAATGGCATGGTGCTTCAGGAAAATTTGATCATTTTGGGATTACTGGCGATTCTATTAGCCATTGTCATTCTTTTAGGTGTAAGCTTCAGTAATTACAACCGGCAAAATAAGATCTACTTAGAAAACCTTCAGCTTGTCGAACGCCAAGAATTTCTAAAGGAAAGACATGAGTTAGAAAAAAATATGCTGCAAAAATCAAAATTAGAAACTGTGGGGCTTTTAACGACTACCATTGTCCATGATATGAACAATTTCCTTACTCCAATGATTGGAAATCTTCAACTATTAATCGAAGAATACCAATCAAATAATACACTTATTACAGAGCTAAGTGAAGTCTACCAAGCAGCTGAAAAAGGTCAAAAGCTATCGGCAAATGTTCTGCGCTTTACCAAATCAAGTACGGCAGCTAAAGGAGTCTATTCTATTGATAAGGTTGTTTTAGAAGCGATTGAAACCATGAAAATTCTTGTACCAAAATCCGTTACACTCCTTTATAATGCTAAGCCGGCAGGAAATTCATTTTTTGAAAAAAACGATCTTCAAGTTATTTTATATAACCTTATTACTAACGCTTACCAAGCGCAGATGGCAAATGCATTAATTGAAGTTCAGCTTTCAATGGCATCAGGAACACAGTTGGAAAATTTCCAAAACCACTCGCTGGCTTATCGTGAAAAGCAGTTTGCTCAAATCAATGTAATAGACAATGGACCTGGCATTCCTAAAGAAATTGAAGAAAAAATGTTTACACCATTTTTCACCACTAAAACAGGTACTGACGGCACAGGTCTGGGACTCTTTATTGTTTCTTCTATTATCAAGAAAAATGACTGGCTGTTAGAAGTTAAAAATACTGATACCGGAACCACATTTATTATTGGCATTCCATTAGCAGAGGATTTCCTTTTATCCAACTGATTGATTCATCTATTTCAATGCCTGCTCTTTGAAATAGATGTTTTTTAATATATTGTAAAAAAATTTCTTTATTTTCTTCTAAAAAACAGAAATCGCCTGCATTCTTGAGCAAGTATTCTATTTTTTCTATACACTTTTATTATAAACAAAAATACGGCTGATTAATTAAAAACACACTAAAAAAACAGTAAGACTTTTACTGGGACATCTATGTACTAAATATCTGCTCAGCTGTTTTTTTACTTTTTATTTAGTTATTATTTACCAATTGGACTCCTATATTCTTCTTTATTCGTCCTATTTTATACACATCCCCCCTATTTCTTTCTCATACCTATATTTTACCTTTTTTATTAAATTATAACCACCCATCCAACAGGTGGTTTGCGCCACGGGTATAACCCGAGGACTACCGACAGCACCTAAAGACGCCTGCCTGGACAAAGACTTGTTCAGGCTCTTTTCATTGTCCTTGCCACTTTCACTGAGTCTGGGACAATAGTCCGTCCTCAAAAAGAAAACACGCTCGATTTTGGCAATAATCATCAAAATCGAGCGTGTTCTTTCTTTTTTACGTGTCTTCCTCTCCATATATTTTCCCAATTTCCTCAAATTTA
>NZ_JADOEP010000041.1 GCF_016745275.1 Enterococcus sp. BWB1-3 | reverse complement strand
GGATGAGTTTTCGGAAATGTTGGGGAAATATAGTGAGGAAATGCTGGAGCTGGCAGGTATCCCATCGAGTTATCTTGATGATGCAGCCAGATATGGCGATGACTTAGCGATAAGCGCCAGCAAACATGGGGATGAAGCGGCAAGTGCTGGTAAGAAAGCTGGTGGGGCTTTAGGGCAAGGAGATATGACAGCTTTCAGAAAACATTTTGTCAATCATAAACATTTATTAGAAGATATTACAGGGAAAAAATATAAAAAATTGAAGAGTCATGGGGATGAATTCTTAGAGGATTTAGCTAAATTGATTTCTGATGGAACGGTCAAATATGAGGGGTTAGGCACACTTAATAAAGGTGGTGCTATTGAAAAAATATATCGAGGAAACGGTGTAACTCTTGTAGTATCACAAGATGGTGTATTTAGAACTTTGTTAGAAACTGGTAAAGGAATGGATATAGGAATTATGTTTATAAAATAGAAAAGGAGGAGATAGAGATGTTAAAGAAACTAAAAGAAAAACTACACAATAATATTATTAGAGATATATATGTAACAGGGTATCTATATGAAGATGAAGAAGGAATCAACGAGTTTTCTCCAACAATGGATTATGTATATTTTAAATTTGATGATTGCTTCATTGAGATTCATACCCTAAATCAAGAGATTAAATTTGAGTTGAAGGTGGTACATTTAATTGATTATAATTATGAAATTGATGAGGATATGACTGTCTCTAAGTCAACGGTAGGAAATCTTATTCTTGACATGGAGACTGGAAATAATATAGTAAGCATGAGACTTTATAATTCAGAAGAGCATAAAGATAGCCTTATTTGTGAAGCTATTGAATTAAGATTAAAAAATGGTCAAATTATTTTTTGCGATGCCTTATCCTATGATGGTCTCAATATTGGTGGACATAGAAAAAAGGAGATATGGGAGTATAGTTTGCCAGAGGATAAAGAGATAAAACAGAAGAATGTTGATATTTCTGATGAATGGCAACTATTTTGAAAAATAGTGTAATTTAAGATTAAACAATAAAAAAAAACATTGAGAAGTTAGTAAAAATTAAAAAAAGGCACTTTATCACGAGACTGGTAATCAAGTGATAAAGTCTTGACTAGTAAGAGCGAACTCACTAATCAAGTTGCCAATAGCAAACAAAAGCAAGTTACTAAAATAAATCATATTTTTAGAGTTGAGGATTGTGTAAAACACTGAATAGTGAAAAACTTCAATAATAACATCTTATTGTTATTGGGGTTTATTCAGTGTGCCTACAGATGAACGAATAAATTTTCTTATAGTTATTTAATGTGTGTGTTTAGTCGGGATTTTAAAGTAGAAAAAAGGGAGCAGGTGAAAGAACATGGGGTCGTCAAGCTACGAAATGCAGGCAGCGTATGCAAGCAGTCAGGCAACCAAGACCAAAGTGACAAGCACTGCACAGGAATGCAGCAATTGGATCACCGAGGCGGATATCTCAGATAGTCAGAAAGAAATCTACCTGAATAACCTATCCAGAAATACCCATGGCAGTATGCCAAGTCGATCATTAGATGAGCTGTCCAAGGATACCAGTCTGCATCTGTCCAGTCGTGCAGTTGAGTCCATGCAGGTGGTTGAAGGAGCTCAAGTCAGTTGTATGAAAGGAATGACAAGAGACATGCTGGTTTCCACCTCATCGGGTGGACCAAAGGTTGGAGGAAAGCCGGGATTAACAATTAAGGATACAGAAACAGTCCTCGGCACATTTGGTACCTGCAAGAAGCAAACAAAGGATGCGGAGAAAAAAGCAAAAAACGAAGGAAAAGATACACCAGATCCAGTCCCTTGTGAACCAGATTTCGAAGATGAATGGTATAATGGAGATGTTGCGACAAAGTTTGTGGACGAAGGAGCATTGCATAAGCTGTGTATGTTGACCTGTAAACATGCGGGGGAAAAGGGCAGTGTAATCATAGAAACAAATGGGCAGGGCTCCAGTGCGGATATAATGTTGCAGACAATGGATTTGATGACAGAGCTTTTCCTGTCGGATGCGTACTAATTTTTTACAGGGAGGAATTTTAATACCTACGGGAAACTGACTATAGGAGAACGAGCGTTTTCAGGGTTTATGATGGCACTGGATTTTGTCCCGTTTGGCAAAGTAGTGGATGTGTTGAAGCTGGGAAAATATACAGATGAAGCTATGGACCTGATGCGCAGATATGGAGATAATTTCACAGACCTGATGCGAAAGTACGGGGATGAGTTTTCGGAAATGTTGGGGAAATATAGTGAGGAAATGCTGGAGTTGGCAGGTATCCCATCGAGTTATCTTGATGATGCAGCCAGATATGGCGATGACTTAGCGATAAGCGCCAGCAAGCATGGGGATGAAGCGGCAAGTGCTGGTAAGAAAGCCAGTGATGCTGTGGAAACCTCAACTGATTTTTATGTTACTCCTAGTGGAGATGCAATTCCTAGTACAAAAGATGAATTTTTTGATAATTTATCTAAATTAAAAGAGGAAAATGGTAAATATATTGGCGAGGGAACAGAAGGACCAGTAAGAATTAGAGTCGATGATGCTCATCCGCAGAAACCTAATTTCACAGGTCCATCTAATCCAGATCATGTAGTGGATCATATTCATATTGAGCATAGAAAAAATGGGGATACAGGACCTTGGGGACGAGATAAAGTGACCATTCCTCAGGATATGCTAAAATAAAATAATAGGAGTTTTTTTATGATTGGAAATAATAGTGAAATAAATTTATACAATTGGAATGATTGGTATTTTGAAAAATTGGAATTGAATTTTGATGATATAAAAGTTTATATATCAAATGATACTGATGAAATTATAGAATTGATTTGTAAAAAATATATAGGTATATCTTACCTTGGACATTGGGATGAATCAGTTATAAAAAGCATGAAAGTTAACGAAAATACGGAATTAACTGAGAAATCTATCAAAGTAATAAAAGAAAATTATAAAGATATGGTTTTAGGTGGAGGCTATAGAAACATTACTGATATTTGGTGTGAGTTTGTAATAGAGTTTATTGATGGTAATACTTTGGGTATTGTTTGTAGTGAAATTGTGCTCGTGAGTAATTCTGAATAGTTTTATTAACGCCGATAGTAAAATTAAGCTAGACAACTAAATAAGTCATTTGTGCTACACTCAAAATAGTTCCGTCCAAAGAATTATAAGGAGTGAAGACTGGATCTAAGTCAATATCTTGGACACTTTTTGGGAGACTTTTTTGAAAAATGTCACTTTGAGAGTGTGCCATCGTTTCCCATAACCCTCAAGCCTAAATCGCTTGACCGCTATGGGAAGCGATGACGAATGATACTCATGACTTTTTCGCAAAAAAATGGTAGGTGTGAAAGATCTAAGCTATTTGTTTAGCACGGTCCTCCATTTCTTGGGGCGTTAAATAGTCAATACTTCCATGGATTCGTTTACGATTATAAAACCCTTCTATATATTGAAATAATTTTCTCGACGCCTCTTCAACGGTTTGATAAGACGTTTGATAGACCTCTTCTTTTTTTAGCGTGGCATGAAATGATTCTATCCCCGCATTGTCGTAAGGACAACCTTTTCCGCTAAATGAATGACGAATTTTTAACTCGTTCAATCGAGTCTCGTAAGACTCACTCGTGTATTGGCTGCCTAAATCCGAATGAAGAATCAAGTCTTTTGTCACTTGTTGCGTTTGAACCACTTTATCTAAGGTATCTAAAACCAAATCCGTTGTCATTCGTTCCCCAAATGACCAAGCGATGATCTTTTTCGAATGTATATCTTGAATAGACGATAAATAACACCACCCATCTTTAATGGTGTGAATGTAAGTGATATCTGTTACTTGTCCTAAGTCAAGAATTAGGACAAGTTAAAATGAGAACGCCCTCTGCTTTTAGCTAATGAGTCGTCGTTTCCTTTTCTCGGCTTGTTCATGCAACGTTTCAAATTCATTTGGGGACAGATAATTGCAATGGCTGTGGAGTCGAACTGTATTGTAGAATGTTTCAATGTATTCAAAAATCATATGGTAGGCATGAGTGAAATTTTTGAGAGTAAAACGATTTAACCATTCCCGTTTAATCAGAGCATGAAAGGACTCGATACACGCATTCTCCCATGGCGCAGCCTTGGCTGAGCAGCTCAGTTGTATATCAGCTGTGACGCGTTGGTATTCTTTGGAAATATACTGGCTCCCCCGGTCACTGCGTAAAACCACCGGCAGAAAAAGGTGCCGACCTTTCTTGGCCTTTTTGACAGTATCCACCACACAGGAAACCTCCAACGTATCCGTCACGTTCCAGGCAATGATTTTACGGGAAAACAAATCCATGACACTGGTTAGATAGACAAAGCCAGTCTCTGTCCAAACATACGTGATATCCGTACACCAAATCGCATTGGGACGCTCTGGGTTGAAGTCTTCTTCTAAAATAGTTTGAAGTTTACTAGAGAAATCAGTGGGTTTCGTTGTAACCGTCCAAGGTTTGACCCACTGAGCCCGGATACCTTCCTGACGCATATAATTACCTACCGTGCGTTGCGCAATGATTTCTCCATCTTTGCGCAACTCTTTCGTAATCTTAGGAGCACCGTAGTTTTCTTTAGATGCGTGGTAGAGTATTCGAATTTTCTTCTTGACCTGTTCCTTGCGTTTTTGGCTGGCGATTCAACCAAGCATAGTAACCGGATCGGGAGACGCCTAAGACTGCCAACATTCCAGAGATGGAGGGACGGCGCTCCTGCTTTGATTCCGCCTCCATCTTATCAGAAACGCTCTGATAAAGTGTCTCTGTCAGTTTCCCAGAATGTTGATGTTTTTTTTTAGGACATCCAGTGCATCTTCTGTATTCAGCAGCTGACGTTTGAGATGGGCATTTTCTTTGGCTAAATCCGAGCTGTAGTTGCCAGAACCTCTAGGGTGAATGATTCTGGATTCTCGTAGTTCTTTTTTCCAGCGGGAGAGAGTTTGGTAACTGACGCCCAGATTCTTGGCACATCCCTTCAACCCCAGATTTTTATGCTCCGAATAATACTGAACTGTAGCCAATTTAAACTGCTTATCATACGGCTTGACCATGATGAGTTCCTCCTTCTTTCTGGTACTTCAAGTGTACCATGCGGTCAGAGTATTCTCATTTTGCCTTGTCCTAATTCTATGCTAACATCACAGACATGCGCCGAGCATTCGTAAGAAGCGTAGGAGCAAAGCCCTCTTGATTTAAATCTGTTGTTGAAAAATCACGCTTAAGAAGATTGTCGCGTTCTTGAATGCGTTCAGAAGTTGAGTGACCTGGACGCCATTTTTTGATGATAATCGACTGAATAGCTAATTGGCGCATTAACTTTTGAACACGTTTCAAACCAATGTTGATTTGTTGTTTTGCCAGTGCCTGATGAATTTTGGGCGCGCCATATCGACGGCTAGAATCTAAATAAATCCTCATGATTCTGTCGCTTAATTTTTTATTTTCCATCGTTCGATTCGAGTCAGTTCGGGTTAATCTTTCATAATAACTTGAACGGGGAAGTTCAAATAGCTGGCAGGCTCTAGAAACATTCATATTTCTTGATAAATGATGTACAGTATCAAGAAATGTCTTATCATCTATTTTTTTGCGAATATGGTTAAGACCTTTTTTAGGATGCCATTGTCCTCCTTAAGTTGAGCCATTTTTTTTTCAATTTAAGAAACTCGGCTTCCGTAACGCCAGAGGCGTTATTTGGTGTATAAAGCTTAATCCATTTGTAAATGGTTTGTGACGCCATTCCATATTCACTTGCCAATTGTTCTACCGAGCTGCCTGCGTGATAGAGGTCAACAATCGTTTGTTTGAACTCTTCAGTAAATCGTTGTTTTGCCATTTAAGACACGTCCTTTTCTTCTTAGGTATAATTCTACCAAAACGTGTCCATGATTTCATCCTAGCATCAGATATAAATAGGTATACAGAGATTGCTTATAATGATTTATTGTCTCAAGGAAAGAAAGGCGATACTTTTCTCTATAAGATAAATGGGGAAGAAATTAGCATCTATATACAACCTGATGGCGGATTTGGAACAGCTTACGGAAAGTATCAGTATACTTTAGAGCAATTTAAAAATCTTATGAAATAGGGTGAGAAAATGTTTGAAATAGACTTTACAGTATTTGAGAATGATGAATCAGAGAATTTTGTTGGAGAATACGGATATTTTAGCTTTACTATTGATAATGAAAAATACGGAATTATGATTGAAGAAGAAATAGATGATTTTTCAGTATCTGTGTATGACTGGTTTACCAGCTTTCTAAAATCTTTAGAGATTTTAAAAAAAGAAGACTATGTTTTAATTAATGATATTGAATCTTTTAATACATGGATTGAAATGTATAGAAATGATGAAATTATATCTATTAGCAAAGTTTCAGGAGATAAAGTAGAGCAAGGAGGATGGGTACGCACAGAAAAGCTTTCTGATGCAAATTATAAATTTTGGAAAGATAAAAAAGTTCTATTTTCGGATTTTAGAGCAGAGATTTTAGAAAAATCGGAAAAATATCTAACAGATATAATCGGATTGAATTCTTTGCAGAATAGTAAGGTCTTTGAATTAAGTGATTTAGTTACAAAATTGAAATTACTTTAAAAATTTTAAGTTAAATAAAACGGCACTTTACTATCTGATTGGCGTCGGATAGCAAAGCCTTGACTAGTAAGCACGAACTCACTAATCAAGTTGCCAATAGCAAACAAAAGCAAGTTACTAAAATAAATCATATTTTTAGAGTTGAGGATTGTGTAAAGCACTGAATAGTGAAAAAGTCCAATAATAACATCTTATTGTTATTGGGGTTTATTCAGTGTGCCTATAGATGAACGAATAAATTTTCTTATAGTTATTTAATGTGTGTGTTTAGTCGGAATTTTAAAGTAGAAAAAAGGGAGTAGGTGAAAGAACATGGGGTCGTCAAGCTACGAAATGCAGGCAGCGTATGCGAGCAGTCAGGCAACCAAGACCAAAGTGACAAGCACTGCACAGGAATGCAGCAATTGGATCACCGAGGCGGATATCTCAGATAGTCAGAAAGAAATCTACCTGAATAACCTATCCAGAAATACCCATGGCAGTATGCCAAGTCGATCATTAGATGAGCTGTCCAAGGATACCAGTCTGCATCTGTCCAGCCGTGCAGTTGAGTCCATGCAGGTGGTCGAAGGAGCCCAGGTCAGTTGTATGAAAGGAATGACAAGAGACATGCTGGTTTCCACCTCATCGGGTGGACCAAAGGTTGGAGGAAAGCCGGGATTAACAATTAAGGATACAGAAACAGTCCTCGGCACATTTGGTACCTGCAAGAAACAAACAAAGGATGCGGAGAAAAAAGCAAAAAACGAAGGAAAAGATGCACCAGATCCAGTCCCATGTGAACCAGATTTCGAAGATGAATGGTATAATGGAGATGTTGCGACAAAGTTTGTGGACGAAGGAGCATTGCATAAGCTGTGTATGTTGACCTGTAAACATGCGGGGGAAAAGGGCAGCGTAATCATAGAAACAAATGGGCAGGGCTCCAGTGCGGATATAATGTTGCAGACAATGGATTTGATGACAGAGCTTTTCCTGTCGGATGCGTACCAATTTTTTACAGGGAGGAATTTTAATACCTATGGGAAACTGACTATAGGAGAACGAGCGTTTTCAGGGTTTATGATGGCACTGGATTTTGTCCCGTTTGGCAAAGTAGTGGATGTGTTGAAGCTGGGAAAATATACAGATGAAGCTATGGACCTGATGCGCAGATATGGAGATAATTTCACAGACCTGATGCGAAAGTACGGGGATGAGTTTTCGGAAATGTTGGGGAAATATAGTGAGGAAATGCTGGAGTTGGCAGGTATCCCATCGAGTTATCTTGATGATGCAGCCAGATATGGCGATGACTTAGCGATAAGCGCCAGCAAGCATGGGGATGAAGCGGCAAGTGCTGGTAAGAAAGCCAGTGGGGCTGAGCGGTTAATACCAGGTGAAGTAGGTAAGGTTACAGGTGGGAACTCAACAAAACTTGGAAAGAATTTATTAGAATCTATGGGATTAAAGCGTTCAGGGAAATGGACTGGGTATCAAGCGCAGCATATAATACCGTCTGAGTTGAAAAAACATCCTATTTTGAAAAAAATGGGAATTAATTTAGATGATGCAAGTAATGGGATTTTTTTAAGGGTACCTGATGATGTAGTAAGTGCTATGTCCAGACATAGAGGATATCATTCAACGTATAGCGAAGTAATAAAAAGACAACTTGATAAACTAGATATAAATGTTTCACCACAAGATCTACAAAATCAAGTTGCTAAATTACAGCAAAATTTGAGGAAATTACAACAAAATGGACTACCGTTGTATCCTAGTCAAGGAGCAACAGTTGAAATGTGGGAAAGGTATCTTAATAAATTGAATTGATTTTTTAGGGAGGATAGGAAATGAATGATCAAGAGAAAAATATTGTAGAAAAATTATTTGGTGATATAAGTGAGTCTGAAAAATTGAAAATAATCAAAGAAATTAGTAATCCAGAAGTTTTATATTCGTTTATGTATAATTATAATTGGAATGATGGTTTTGTTGTCCCGAAGGAAGTATTAAATAATAAAAATTGCGATTTAGGCACAGCATTGTTAATTTTTTATTTAGCGGACGGTTACAGATTATTAGAAGATAGGGAATCCTATAATAATGCTAATTTATCAGAGTGGGGAACATTCATAAAAAATTTATTCGATAAAATTCAGTCAGAGAGTTTCAAAAAAAGTAAACTAGCTTATACGCCTGAGTTGACTAAAGTGCAAAAATATAAATTGAGAAAGAGTAATCCAGATATTTCACCTGTCTTTATTGAAGGTGTTGATGGGGAGATTGTAGATAAGGATATTTTGAAATAATATTTGGAGCTGTACGCTGGTAAAAGCAGATAATTTGTTTAATCGTATGAATGCTATTTTGTTGGATTCTGAGGGTGAAGAAAGATGATGTTAGAAAAAATGATTCGAGTGCTAAAGTAAACGGTGGGTATTTTAGGCTAAAAAGGCTTTAGGAATTAATAAGGTGCCAGCTATTTTGAGAGTTCCTTGAGCATTAACAAAAACACATGTCCAATACTCAAAGTGGAATTGGCGAAGTAAATGATTGAGTTAGGGAAAACAGGTAAATATATTTATGAGATAGTAGGATAAAAAATTACATTCGTTATTAATAATGATGGGATTTTGGACGCAGCATTTGGAAGTCACAAATTAACAGTAAATGATTTTAGAAAGTAAGGGTGAAATATAATGATTAAATTTAAGTTTAAAATTTTCACTTCCTATATTGAAGATGATGACGAGTGAAAAGGAAAGTATGGATATTTTCAACTTTGTGTGGACGATAAAACATATGGAGAATACAGAGAATATATTGAATTAGATATACTATCCATGAATATTTATGATTGGTTTAGTAACTTTGCTCAGACATGTATGTTACTTAAAAATATAGTTTATCTTAGTGATGTAGAGACATCAGAGGTATGGATAAAGATGATAGCTGATGGAGAAGATGTTCAAATTAGTGAAATCTATGCTGATAAACCTGATGGAAGTCATTCAGTTGAAACAGATATAAATTTAGATGAAAAAAATAGAGTATGGGAAAAAACTGTAAAAGTTCTAGATTTTCAAAGAGAGTTAGTTTTTAAGGGGGAACAATATTTATTAGAATTGAAAAAATTAAATAGCGAAACTAATGAATATATAAAGAAACTAGAAATGCAATTAAAAGAAATTAAATAAAAAAGGCACTTTATCAAGAGACTGGTAATCCAGTGATAAAGCCTTGATTAGTAAGGTCTAAACTTACTAATCAAGTTGCCAATAGCAAACAAAAGCAAGTTACTAAAATAAATCATATTTTTAGAGTTGAGGATTGTGTAAAACACTGAATAGTGAAAAACTTCAATAATAATATCTTATTGTTATTGGGGTTTATTCAGTGTGCCTACAGATGAACGAATAAAATTTCTTATAGTTATTTAATGTGTGTGTTTAGTCGGAATTTTAAAGTAGAAAAAAGGGAGCAGGTGAAAGAACATGGGGTCGTCAAGCTACGAAATGCAGGCAGCGTATGCGAGCAGTCAGGCAACCAAGACCAAAGTGACAAGCACTGCACAGGAATGTAGCAATTGGATCACCGAGAAGGACACTGCTTTGTATCTTATGAATACTTCAACAGCGAATGAAGCCATTCGTCTCGAAAATAAAGAGACAAAAGAGGTGCTGTTTGCAGGATTAATTGAAAACATTAGTGTTTCTATGAAGAATCACGTGTGGCAGGCTAAACTGCAGATTTGTTCAATGACAAAACAGCTGGATATCAAGAGGCAAAAACGCTCTTTCCAAAACAAAATACTTTCTTATCAGAATTTATATACAGCTGTTTTGGCAAACTATCCGAACAGTCAGTTTATTACAGTTCTAAATCAGAATCAGACAATCAATCAGATGATTCTTCAATATGATGAAACAGACTGGGAATTATTGAAACGATTAACGAGTAGAAATCAAGCATTTTTAGTTCCGGATATAAAAGAGTCACGAGCTAGATTTTGGATAGGGTTGAAGAAAGGAAAAGCTGTTTCCGTTCCGGCAACAGAATATTCGATTTCCAAATGTTATGAAGGCTATGAAAAAGGAATTCATAATTTCGATAACAATGAATCATTGACAGCATTTCAGCAGACAAGTTTTTCATCTTACAAAGAATCACATCTGGGTGACTATTTTTATCATAAAGATCAGCTGTTTTCAATCATTGAAAAGAAGGCGGAAATGAAATCAGGCTTGCTGATATTTACTTATAAAGCTGCTCCTGAACAATCGCTGGCTTATATAAAAAGTGAAGCGGTCAAAAATATTGGTGTGACAATCACTGGAACAGTATTGTCGGTAAAAGGGCATATGGTCAGGGTTCACTTAGATATTGATCAGGAACAAAAGAAGAATGAGGCAGTCTGGCTTCCCTATGTTACTGAAGGAAGTAACATTGCGTATTACATGCCTGAAATTGGTTCAAAAGTTAAGGTTTATTTTCCGCAGACTAATGAAAGAAATGCAATGGTTACTCAGGGGATACGTTCCAATACTGCGTCATATAGCAGCCAGATGAGCGATCCGGCAACGAAAATTTTGAGTAATTTGCAGGGTAAAAAAATTTCATTAACATCTGGCGATTTGTCGGTTGTTTCAGATGATGGATTGTCTATTACTTTAACAGATAATAGCAATATTGCTATCAACAGTTCGAGTTCAATTAATATGCATTCTTCAGGGAATGTCAGTTTTTCCAGCTCTCAGTCCATTTCTGTCAGTGGAGATAAAGGAGTCACCTTGCAGGGGAAAAATATAAGTTCCATTATAGTGGCAGCGGATATTCAGCTGGCGAGTCCTGATCTTCAATATACAGGAGGCTCTGGTGTTAAAGCGATACATAAAGCATTAGAAGGAAATAATAAAAATCAGCGAAAGAAACGCAATCCCGATGTCACCCCTATACAGCAGCTGGATGCAGTCCAGATCAGCCAGCAGGTATTCAGTATGATTCCGGCAATGCTTGATCTAAACGCCTTGGATAAAGGGCAAAGAGCTCTTCAATCAGCCGCACTTTTGGCTAACAGTATGATTCCGACAATGAATAAAACAAAAGAAGTAAAAGCGGGGGAATCTGAAGAGAATAAAAAGAATAAAGAGCTCAAACCGCTTAGTTCGAACTTCCGAGCGAAATTATCTTTGAGCAACTATGTAATTAAAGCTGTGCCTACGAAAAATACTGAATTAAAAGCATTCCCGGTAAAACAAAATGGAAACTTGCGGGATATGGCAGTGGGAATCACACCGATTTTCAGCAACACATCAAGTAATTCTGCAACATTGCCAATTGCAGCACAGAAAATAGAGCGTGCATCTGTTTCAGTCAATGCTCCTGCTAAAAAAAACAAGCAAGCAACAATGACTAGGGAGATAAAACCAGTAAACAAAAGGGCTCAGTCAGCTGTAAATAGCAAAATTACTTTTGGCAACATCTCTTTAAAATCAGGAGTCAAAGCACGCAATACTAAAACGAAAATTGCTTCAAAAAAAATAGATGTAACTAGTACAAAACAAAACTTGTCAGTCAGTAAAATAGCTGCAGCAGCAAACAGCCAACAAACAAATAAAATTAATGTAATTCAGCCTGTTAAAAATGGTACTGCAAACAAATCATCTGGCGGAGGAAGTACATCCGGCAGCGGATTCGGAGTCGTAAATAAAGGAGCCAGTTCAGCAATTAGTCCGGTTAATTTGATCACCGCTCAAACGACACAATTAATCAGGCAGCTGAATCAGCAAAAGTCAGAGCAGTATATCAACAATCTGACATTGAAGAAAATCAGTTCTGGAAGAAGAGAAATCAAACCACTGGCTGCGACAAGGACTGAGGTCAAGAGCATCAATTTGGGGATGAAAGTGATCAATCAGAATAACGCACCAAAGATATGGAACAAATTGAATAATAAAATTCAATTATCCGGAATGGGCATCACACCACTGAGCATTGATACACCGTTGTTTAACAGTGCGGCATCAATGAAGCTGCATGACAGGGTGGAGACGAAGCACCTTGCAGCAGAAAAGCATCAATCCAGTTTTGAGTAAGGGGTATTCGATGAGCAGTCCAGGAATAAGTTTCAATGATGCATTTGATCGATAAAAAAATTCAACAATGGATAAGCATGAAATTGGATACAAGGTAAGTTACCCTATGTTAAAATTACTATTGACTCTGGTGACGATGAAAGCTTTGTAAATCAGAGAATAAAAGGAGAAGGAGAGATGAGCGAGGGAAAGATTTTTGGGCCGATGACACTGACAGAAAAACTGGCTGAGGCAACGTCAGTTTCTTCGGGATCAAGTGGAGGAGGCAGTCCATCCTTTGTAGTAGCCGGGGCAACAGTAACATGCAAAGAAGGAAGTAAAGAGGCTCATTTGATGAATATGAGCTTTGGCAGTGTAGACATCGGCATGATGCAGGGCTTAACCAAGGATGATAAGGCCATTCAGGAAAACGATTTCGGTATTTGTAAAAAGCTGTCGGAAAAGCATGAGAAAGAAAAAGACGAGAAGAAAGAGATCCAATGCAAGCCGGAATTTTTAGAATGGAGCAATACTGAAAGTCTGACAACCTTTACAACCATTGAAACACTGACATTGAACTCGAAGTTAAGCTGTGATTGTACGTCACCGGAAAGTATTTCGATCCTTGACAGTGGTCAGGGAGGCGGTGGAAGCAATGGAAACAGCATACTGCCTCAGTTAAATGATGCTGCATTAGGAATGAATCCACTTCAGCAATATGGGTATCTGGCAGTAGGAAGTTCAGGGCTGCTAATAATGGTAAAAGGTGCAGGTGGAGCAATTGTTTCTGCAGTGGGCTGGCCAGTTTTATTAGCAGGAGGAGTTATTTTCGTTTTTTATGGACTTTCGAAAATTAATAATGGTGTTACGGTGATGCAGCCGCCGGCATGGGCAATGGGCTCAACAGGGGTCACGACAATAGGCAAAGTCTATGATCGAGATGGCAATGTAATCAGCAGCATTCCGGGATACACGAATCCTTATGGTAATGTTACGACACAAAATCCAGCAAAAGATGTAGGCAAGGGCATTACATTAGGCCCACGCCCAGAGGATATGGCAGCGGGTGGGATGTATACTGGTATCTATCCATCCGTTTCTGGAAGTAATAGGGCTAATAATTTTAATTTACCTCAAGATTATTTAAATGAAGCATTAAAACAACAAGGGATAAATGAAATACCTAAAGGATACAAACAAGGATGGACACATGATGGTTATAATTATGAAGTACGGGTTCATGCCGGAAATAGTACATATACTGATGCTGAAACAATATACCGAGTATCAAGGCAAGTAATACCTGTTTCCGGTCAACAAGGAAGTGGAACAGAGTATATCGATATTAATGGGAATTGGTGGCATGAAAGTGTATTAAGAGAGCTTCATAGAGGTGGGAAACCTAATCCAATTTATAATCCTAAAGCTGCCCAAGAAACTCATATACCTGTTAATGAATAAAGAAATGGAGAATAAAATGATTATGGAAGAAATTAATAATGAAATACTCAAAATTAATGATTATTTAAAAAAATGCTTATGGATGGATTTTGAATTTGCAAGAATGGATGGTGGAAATATTGAGATAGCAGGTAGAATTGATACCTCTTATTATGATTTTGCCATCAGTATAGAATTTGAAATGCCATTTTATATTTCTAGTTTATTGAATTGGCATTTAGATGATTCCAAGATATTTATAGAATTGTTAGAGGGAAATGAAATGTGGGATATTATTAACAGATATCATGTTGAGAAAGGAAACTATATTTTTAGAGTTAATGCTCAACATTTTGAAACAGCTCCAATAATTATTGCAAGTAAAGGCCTAAGATGTGAGATATTGAATGAAAATCCATTTTAACTACCACAACAATTGGAAAATCTCACATTGGATTTGAGTCAAGATCTCGGACACGATTTACGAGAGTTTTTTTCGAGATTCCGGCGTGCGAACCAGCAGTCAAACCAAAACAGTTTGACCGCTAATCGAAGCAATGAAAGAATAGCCCTGTGGTGGAATTCTCACAAAAAATGTAGGTAGATGGCGATGTCTATGTCTGTAGTGCCAACGCCTCCATCTGATTTTGTGTTAAATAATTGATACTGCTGTGGATTTGCTTGCGATTGTAAAATCCCTCGATGTACTGAAATAGGGCTAAATGAGCAACTTCAAAATTTTCATATGCTTTTGACGGATACACTTCTTCTTTTTTGATTGATGCGTGGAACGATTCGATACCCGCATTATCATAAGGGCAGCCTTTACGGCTAAACGAATGCCGAATAGTCAAATCTCTCAACTTTGTTTCGTAGGCTTCGCTGGTATACTGAGAACCTAAATCTAAGTGGATGATCAAATTCTCTGAGGGCGTGTGGTTTAAAAGCGCATGGTCAAGGGTTTCAATAATCAATTCTTTGCTCATTTGCTTGCCAAACTTCCAACCGATGATTTTCTTCGTATGGAGGTCTTGGATGGTGGAAAGGTACGCCCAGCCATCTTTTAGCGTATGAATGCAGGTGATATCTGTCACCCATTTTTGATTGATCGACGTAGTTGTAAAATCTTGGTTTAACAGGTTTCTACTTCCTTCAGCTTGAACTTGTGGTTGTTTTCCAGGTTTGTACTTCTTCATTGTGATGGAGCGTAGGTCTAACTTCCGCATCAGTTTTTATACTCGCTTTAGAGACAAGGTCTCGCCTCGACCAACAAGGGTTCTGTGAATTTTGGGCGCACCATAGATCCCTTTACTTTCAAAGTAGGTTCCTGAAATCAAGCGGCTTAGTCGTTCATTTTCTGTTTGGCACTTGGAAGGCTTTTTTTGGAGAGGTTGTTAGAATTCATACTGGACCTTCAAATGGAAAACCATATTTCAGAGTGAAAAATAAAGGAGGAAATTATTTGGATGATACAGGTAATTTTCCATCGAATGCTAGTAAACGGGAAGTACGTAATTTGACTCATTTCTATTTTAGATAATCAAGGAGAATATTTATGGAGTTTGAGGAAAAATTTAAAAAAATAAAAAAAGCTTTTATGACTATGATTTTACAGATAGTATTATTGAAAATTTATATTTTGATAATAAGTTAGTGAACTTCATAATAACTATAGATTATTACTTTACAGAAGCTGATGAAGAACACATTGAACTGATTTTTGAAAATTGTACAGGAGTTAATTATGAAATTCCACAAGAAATCTATAAAATGAATAATGAAATTTTCATTTGTCAAATTAAGCTAGACACCATCTCATCATCCATATAACTCAAAAATACTTCCATGGGGGTTCGATAGTTCAGTGATTTCCTTGGAATATGATTCCTTTTTGAGGCAACCGATTGGACAAATGCCTCATCAACT
>NZ_JADOEP010000040.1 GCF_016745275.1 Enterococcus sp. BWB1-3 | reverse complement strand
TCGTGAGTAATTGTGGTGCTAGCGGGAGACCTTTCTTCAGTGGGCCTTTCAGGCTCTGGCCGGTAATAGAGGCTTTCAGCCGCAGAGCAAACCTCCAGTTCACACTGGAGGTTTTGATTTCAGTATTACTGAATAATCAGCACAAACGATTATAAGTTTGCAAATTTTTCAAGCAACCGAATCATTTGGCAGGTGAAACCATATTCGTTGTCATACCAAGCAACGGTTTTAACCAGTTGAAAATCGCCGGCAGTGGTTACTTCGGTTTGAGTAGGATCGAAGATGGACCCTTCTGTTGTACCAATAACATCCCCTGAAACAATTTCACGGTCATCATAACTAAATGATGGATTATCAACCGTATGTTTCTTAATTGCTTCATTGACTTCATCAGCTGTCACTTTTTTCTTAAGAATAGAAACTAATTCCGTTAATGAACCATCTACAACAGGTACACGTTGTGCATGTCCCTGTAATTTACCGTTTAATTCCGGAATAACCAAACCGATTGCTTTTGCAGCACCTGTTGAATGGGGAATGGTATTATCAGCAGCTGAACGAGCAGCACGCAAGTTACCGCCTTTTACCGGACCGTCCAATAACATTTGAGTAGACGTGTATGCATGGACTGTGGTCATTGTACCAACTTCAATTCCAAATTCATTATTTAAGAAATAGGCCATTGGAGCTAGACAATTTGTTGTACAGGATCCGGCCGAAATAATTGTATCATCTGGTGTCAATGTATCATCATTGATATTGAAAACGATGGTTTTCATTGCTCCTGCAGGGGCAGAGATAACAACACGTTTTACGCCGGCCTCTAAGTGAGCTTTTGCTTTTTCTTCAGAGGTATAGAAACCAGTACATTCAAGTACGATGTCTACGCTGTTTTCTTTTGCCCATGGGATTTTACTTGCATCAGGTTCTGCGTAAACTCGTGTTTTTTCACCATCTACAACAATGGAATCATCTGTTGCTGTGACTGAGCCTGGATAGGTTCCGTGAGTAGAATCAAATTGAAGCAATTGAGCCAGCATTGTCGGACTCGTTAAATCGTTGATTGCAACCACTTCAATATCATCTGAGACTTCTTTAATACGGCGAAAAGCTAGACGGCCAATTCGTCCAAATCCATTAATTCCTACTTTTACTGTCATAGGGTTATTCCTCCTTCAAATTTATAAAACAAAAGAAATAAAAATTTCTTTTTTTACCTGATGTTACACGTATAATTTTGCGCGCACAGCATCATTTTGTCAAAAGATACCACTTACTATGTCGAGGTTCTTTACTTTCTCCTGTGATGAGCAGCAATAAATAGAAAAATCAGTTTGATTTCAATAAGATACAGAAAAAAACAATCTTCAATAAAATTATGCTGAGAAAAACTGCAATTTTACTGTAAAGAAGTTTTTTATTGAAAGTGATTTATGCTATACTTACACTAGAATTTTGAGTGGCTGGGCCTTATTTTATTTGCAGGATAGGTAGAGGGATTCTTGCATGTTTGAAAGAATAATGATAGTGTAAATAATTGTGCCTGTTAATATGAAGAAGCGTTCATGGAATGTCTCAGCAATCAAAAGATAACAGATAATTAATTGAATTAGGAGGACAATCGTATGTCCATGTTTTTAGATCAAGTAGTCATTGATGTCAAAGCCGGTAAAGGCGGAGATGGGATGGTTGCTTTCAGAAGAGAAAAGTATGTACCTGATGGGGGACCCGCCGGCGGAGACGGAGGTAATGGTGGTAATGTAGTTCTTGTGGTGGATGAAGGGTTGCGTACTTTAATGGATTTTCGTTTTAACCGTCATTTTAAAGCTCCTTTAGGTGAAAATGGAATGAGTAAAAGTATGCATGGAAGAGGTGCAGAAGATCTTTATGTCAAAGTACCTCAGGGAACAACAGTACGGGATGCTGATACAGGCGTCTTGATTGGTGATTTAATTGAAAATGGTCAGGAGCTGATTATTGCCAGAGGCGGTCGCGGCGGTCGTGGAAATACCCGTTTTGCTTCTGCCAGAAATCCGGCTCCGGAAATCGCTGAAAATGGTGAACCAGGTCAGGAAAGAAGAATTGAACTGGAATTAAAAGTTTTGGCAGATGTCGGTTTAGTCGGCTTTCCTTCTGTCGGGAAATCTACCTTGCTGTCTGTTATATCAGCAGCCAGACCGAAGATTGGTGCCTATCACTTTACAACTTTGGTTCCCAATCTCGGTATGGTGACCACTAGCGATGGTCGAAGCTTTGCAGCGGCGGATTTGCCCGGTCTGATCGAAGGGGCCTCTCAGGGAGTCGGACTCGGCACACAGTTTCTGAGACATATTGAGCGGACAAGAGTTATTCTCCATGTAATTGACATGAGCGGAATGGAAGGCAGAGATCCATACGAGGATTATAAAGCTATTAATAAAGAGCTGGCTTCTCATAATCTTCGTTTAATGGAACGTCCTCAAATTATTGTAGCGAATAAAATGGATATGCCCGAAGCAGAAGAAAATCTGAAGAAATTCAAAGAAGAAATTGCCAAAGAGCGCACAGATGAGTATGCAGATGAACTACCTATTTTTCCGGTTTCAGGTGTGTCTAAAAAAGGACTGGAACCATTGTTAAATGCTACTGCTGATTTGCTGGATGTGACTCCTGAATTTCCTCTTTACACAGATGAGGTTGAGGAAGAAACAGTCCGTTACGGCTTCCAGTCAGAGGGTCCGGAATTTACAATTGACCGTGATTCAGATGCAGCTTGGGTGTTGTCTGGAGAATCTCTGGAAAAACTATTCCAAATGACTAATTTTGATCATGATGAAACGGTTATGCGTTTTGCTCGACAGCTGCGGGGAATGGGCGTTGATGAAGCGCTGCGTGCCCGTGGAGCAAAAGATGGTGATATCGTTCGAATCGGCGGCTTTGAATTTGAATTTGTTGAATAATTTCTGAATTTGAAAGAAATTTAATTTTCGCAAGTTCAGTTTAGCAAAAAAATAAATGTATGAAACGCTTCACAGTCACAGAGACCTTCTCTGTTGCTGCGGCGTTTTTTTTAAGCTTATTTTATGCTGGCTCACCTATACTTTGAACTGTAAGGGAGGGATTGCATTGAAATGAAAGAATGCAGCCGGAGGAAGCGACGGCAACGCTGGTACATTTGTCGGGAACAGATTTGGCGACCCTATCGGCGATTATAACAGCAGCAAGTATCTGGAAATAAACGGCAGCACAATTTATGTTGAAGTCGAAGGAGACAGGGGTGACAATGACGACAGACGGCACGTTGATTATTGATAGTCCGTTCAACGGCGAGAATAGTGTCCCTGATTATGAAGGGGCATTTAATGACTTTGATTGCCAGCGGAAACTCAGGGGTGGCTATTGGATTGGTATTAGTGATACTTCTGATCAGACAGCAGCAGTCATCTATTTAAATTCTACACAACAGGCTGATACACTTATTCATTTACAGGCTGCTGATGGAAATGAAGTAGCTGCTTTCAAGACTTCCAAGAACTTTGATTATGTTGTTGTTAACATGTCTGAAATAGTTTCGAGAAAAACTCTTGCGTTATATTCAGGCGGTGAAAGTACAGGAACATCAAGCTTTGGATTCTATCAAAACGGCAGTTACAGCAGAGGCTCAGAATTGGGTACACTGAACGAACAGACGACTTCTGTTTCTCAGGATGGGCTTAGCAGCTTTCGACAGACAGACGGGCGGCCAAGGAGGAAGATAACAAAATGCAGGTTATTTTATTGTTCTTACACAGGTTTTGCTGATAGAATAAAGGAATAAACTAAATGAGGTGATCAAATGTCAAGACGTGTAATCATCATGAATTTTAAAGTTGAAAGTCAGGCGTACCAAGCATTTTCTGAATTGAAGAGGTTATATGCAGAACGGCAGATTAAGGGGGAACAGATGGCGGTTGTGACACATGTTAATACTGGAGTACACCAATTCAAAATCAATGACTTCCTTGATTTTACAGGGAATGACCGTACTGCTAAAAGTAGTTTTATCGGGATGGTCATTGGAATTTTGGGCGGTCCTCTGGGTATTTTGCTGGGCTGGTTTGCGGGAAGTATGATCGGAGCAACACAAGACGCCAAAGAGCTTCGAAATGCGCAATCAGTTTTCGAACATATGTCGAATAAAATTACGGAAGGACATACCGGTTTAGTCTTAATTGCAGATGAAGATGATAACCGTCCCTTAAATCAGTTAGTGATGAACGAACTGGGAGGAGAGATTACTCGCCTTGTTTATGAGGATGTCGAGCAGGAACTGGATAAAGCAAAAACTGTTGAAAAGAAAGTCAAAGATGCGGCAAATAATGCGTGGACAGAAAACGCAAAAGATAATAATTCAGACGATCAATAAGCAATAAGTGTGAATGTGTCAGAATCTTTGTTGTTGAATGAACCAATGAGCAACGAATTAAAAACTAGTTTGAAAGGGTGGGACAATCCGGTAGACCAGATTAGTCGTACCCTTCTATTGTTGATTTAGGAGTCTTTAATTTGAGTAATAGAGAGGGGAGAGTAGGTTGAAGATACTTTTAGTGGAAGATGACGAAATATTGTCAGATAGTATCAGTGAGATATTATCTGAAATCGGTGAAGTTGAGCAGGTTTACGATGGGGAAGAGGGACTTTATGAAGGAGAAAGAGAAGTCTACGATTTAATCGTACTTGATTTAATGCTTCCAAGTCTTTCAGGAGAACAGGTACTGACTAAACTAAGAGAAAAAAAGATCTATACACCGGTTTTGATTTTAACTGCGAAAGACGGTCTGGAGGATAAAGTGAATGGCTTTAAGAATGGGGGAGATGATTATTTAACAAAACCGTTCCATAGAGAAGAGCTGTTAATGAGAGTGCAGGCACTGCTTCGCAGATCTCTCGGACTAAATCCGAAAAACGAATTGAGAATAGGCCAGCTGTGTATTGAAATCAACAATCGGCAAGTACACTATCAACAACAGGATATTCAGCTTCAGGGAAAAGAATTTGATTTACTTTTATATCTCATGCAGAATAAAGGGAGAATTATTACAAAAGATCAGTTGTTTGATCGTATTTGGGGCTTTCAGTCAGATACGACCCTGACGGTTGTCGAAGTGTACATGAGTAACCTGAGAAAACATTTAAAACCGTTTGAACTGGATAAATGGATTAAAACATTGAGAAATGTCGGCTATTTATTCCAGCCGGAAGAGGAAGGTCAGTGAGACAATGAAGGAACAACGAACTAAAAATCAACGAATTCGTTATTTTGTAGTGAACATGATTTCATTTTCCAGTATTTTTCTAATCCTCGGAATCATTGTCTTTCAACTTCTTCAAACCTCTATTTATCAATCTGTTGACACAGAGCTTACGAGGATGTCTGAAAATGATCAGTTCCTAAATATGCAAATAAAAATGGCTCATTTCGATCGCTTTGGTCAATTGCCGCAAAATGATCCGATTATAGGAAATGGAAATAATAGTGAAGATAAAATACCGCCTAAAAACAGTTTCCAGCAGCAGGTAATCTTATGGACAGCTGAGGGTGAAATTATAAATGAGGACAGTCTAGGCTCACGATATGATGACCTTCAGAATGTAAAATTATCTACTGAGAGTTTGAATACCATCAATAGCATTACAGTGAAGGACAGCAACGAAAGAGTGCTGCAGTTTCGCTCCATTACGGTGCCGATTATTGGCGATGAAACTTCCGATGTTGCCTATGTCCAGATTTTGACTAATACTGATCCTATTAAAGGAACCATTGAGCGGGTAAAACAGATACTTATTGTTTGTATGGTTGTATTTGGAGTTCTTTCGATTATTTTAAGCTATTTCCTGTCGAAATGGTCGATGAAGCCGATTATGGTTTCCTGGGCAAAACAGCTGGAATTTGTAGAAAATGCTTCTCATGAATTACGAACGCCGTTAACCATTATTCAGGCTAAGCTTGAAAAGCTGTTTACAAAGCCGAATCATACGATTCTTGAGGAATCAGAAACTATTGCTGCCTCATTGACAGAAGTTCAGCGACTTAGCGAATTAACAAGCGACCTGCTGCTGCTGGCACGTTCTGATTCAAACGCTGTTATTCTCGATAAAGAAACGGTCAATATAAAAGACTTTTTATTAACTTCTCTGACTCCGTATCAGGAGCTTGCAGAAGCAGAAAATAAAGAACTTAAGATTAATATCGAAAAAGAAGGACAGGCAGCGATTGACCGCCAAAAAATCAAGCAGCTGCTGATTATTCTTTTGGACAACGCATTAAAATATACAAATGAAGGGGATCAGGTCTTGTTAAGTTCTAAAGTAGAGAGAAATGAATGGATTATTAATGTGGTTGATCAGGGGATCGGAATTGAAGACGAACAGAAAAAAGAGATCTTTGATCGCTTTTACAGAGGCGATCAGTCACGTAACAGAAAAACCGGCGGCTACGGAATTGGACTGGCCATTGCTAAATGGATTGCTGAAAGTCATCATGGTAAAATATCAGTATCAGATACAACACCGAAAGGAACAACTTTTACGGTTATTTTACCGATAAAATAATTTTATTTGCCAATGAGGCTGCTTTCTTCTAAAATGAAGAAGAAATCTAATGGAAAGTAAGGGAACCAATGGAATTACAATTTTTAGGTACAGGTGCTGGAGTACCAGCGAAACACCGTAATGTAAGCAGTATCGCTTTGAAATTGCTGGATGAGCGAAATGCTGTCTGGTTGTTTGACTGCGGTGAAGGAACACAGCTTCAAATTTTAAAAAGTACCATTCGTCCAAGAAAAATCGAAAAAATTTTTATTACCCATTTACACGGAGACCATATTTTTGGTTTGCCGGGACTGCTGAGCAGCCGTTCATTTCAAGGTGGGGATGAACAGTTGGATATCTATGGACCGGAAGGGATTCGAAAATTTATTGAAACCTCTTTAAATGTGTCAAAGACACGTCTGTCTTATCCTATTGTTTTTCATGAGCTGACGGATGGCGGTATCGTTTTTCAAGATAAACAGTTTAAGGTTGAGTGTCTGCCTTTAGAGCATGGAATCTTGAGTTTTGGTTACCGGATTGTTGAATCCGATCATGAAGGTGAACTTCAAGTAGAAAAGCTTCAGGCATTGGGTCTCCCATCAGGTCCTTTATATGGTAAGATAAAACGTGGAGAAACAGTGGAGCTTGAGGATGGACAGGTGATCAATGGAAAAGACTTTGTCGGAGAAAAGAGAGCCGGAAGAATCGTTACTATTTTAGGAGATACCAGAAAAACAGCGAATAGTGTTATACTTGGTAAAAATGCAGATGTCTTAGTGCACGAAAGTACCTTTAATAAGGATGAATCAAAAATGGCAAAGAACTATTATCATTCCACCAGTCATCAGGCTGCCGAGATAGCCAAAGAAGCACAGGTTAAGCAGCTGGTTTTAACACACATCAGTGCCCGGTATTTAACAAGAGATATTATTCAGCTTGAAGATGAAGCAAAAGAATTATTCCCATTTGTAACAGCGGTTAAGGATATGGATATTCTGGATGTTCCATTCCGAAAATAGAAGCAGGAGGAGAAAAAATGAGGTTTTGGCAGGATTTAAATGATAAGGTGGTTGTAGTAACTGGCGGTTCAGCTGGTTTGGGTGAACAAGTATGCTACGAAGCAGCTTGCAGAGGAGCTGTTGTAGTAGTATGTGCCAGACGTATTAATCTAATCGGTAAGGTTAAAGAGCGCTGTGAAGAGCTAAGCGGCAAAAAAGCGTTTTCTTTCCAGCTGGATATATCTGATCCTGAAAATGTGGATTATGTGATTGGCCGAATAACTGAAGAAGTGGGTGCTGTGGATATTCTTGTAAATAATGCCGGTTTTGGTATTTTCGATAACTTTCTCGATACAGATTTAGATGTTGCACGAAATATGTTTAATGTTAATGTTCTGGGGATGATGGTCTTTACTCAGAAAATTGCAGTGGGGATGGCAGAACGTCAGAGTGGACATATTATTAATGTTGCTTCAATGGCTGGGAAAATGGCAACGCCTAAAACAAGTATTTATTCTGCAACAAAATTTGCCGTTTTAGGTTTTTCAAATGCGCTTCGTCTTGAACTGAGACCTTTAGGAATTGCTGTAACAACAGTGAATCCCGGACCGATCGCAACAAACTTTTTTGATCAGGCGGATCCTTCAGGAGATTATTTGGAATCATTAGGACTCTTCGTCTTAGATCCTCAGCAGCTTGCCAATGAAATAGTGCAGAGTATGGGCACCTATAAACGTGAAATAAATCGACCAAGAATCATGGAAGGTGCAGCACGACTCTACACTCTTCTGCCGCATTTGGGTGATCTTTTGGCGGTAAGTATCTTTAACAAAAAATAGATGGTGGGGGAATTGAGATGAAGAATCAGTGGCGTGTTATAGTAGGGTTTCTTCTTATGTTGGTTATTGTGATTTTTGCTGTGCTGAACAGTCAAAGTGTTCCTGTAAGTTTTGGTTTCGCTAAAATTTCCGGACCGCTTATATTAATTATACTGGGCTCTGCCATTATTGGAGCAATAGTAGGGCTGATTACTTCAGTTACAACAATTTTGGATCAAAAAAAGCGGATTAAGAACCTGATTGAAGAAAGAGATTCATACAAAGATGAGTCTGACAAGCTTGTCAAGGAAGCTGTTGAACGAACAGAGAGAAGCAATGAAAATAAACTGGCTGAAATTCAGCAAAAGTATGATCACTTACTTGAGGAAAAAGGTTTGCCAGTAGAATTAAAAGAGAAGGAAGAGCCTTTTTCAGAGTAAATAAATTAGAATAGGCTAGAGCAACAGCTTGAAGCATGTCATGTTTGTTTTACTGTTGCTTCGCTCATTGGAACAAGAAAGGTCTGGTATTTTTAGTAATACTTGGACTTTTTTTGTGCATAAAAAGGCGGACCAAAGATTTTGATTGATTAACATAAGGATTATTGTAGAAATCAATTCTCCTAATTTCAAATGATGGACTTATCTTTAGTTTTGATCCTGATTTTGTTATAATTACTTGGTTAGGAGTGACGATGTGAAAAAATCTAAGTATATATGGAAATATCCTGAAAATCCAGTCTTTTCAGAAGAATTTACAGAATTACTGAATGAAAAAAATATTAGTCCGCTGGTTGGCAAGCTGCTGTGGCAAAGAGGCATACAAACATCTGAACAGCTGGCCCTTTTTTTAACTCCCTCAATTGAAGCACTTCATGATCCTTTTTTAATTTACGAAATGGATAAGGCAATTGAACGAATCCAGCAGGCCGTTGAACAGGGAGAAAGGATTCTGGTATACGGTGATTATGATGCAGATGGTATTACCAGTACTACGGTGATGAAAGAAGCTGTTGAGCTGATTGGCGGAGAAGTAGATTATTTTTTACCCAATCGATTTATTCACGGGTATGGCCCGAATTTGTCTGTTTTTAAAGAAAAGATTGAAAGCGGCATTCAGCTGATCATTACTGTGGACAACGGTGTAGCCGGACATGAAGCTGTAAACTATGCAAAAGAACAGGGAATTGATGTAATTATTACAGATCACCATGAATTGCCCGAAATTTTACCGGATGCCCTCGCTGTGATTCATCCTAAACATCCCAAGGGAGACTATCCTTTTGGTGATTTAGCTGGAGTCGGCGTGGCGTTCAAAGTTGCTTCAGCTTTACTTGGAGAGACTCCCACTGAGTTTTTTGATCTGGTTGCTATTGGGACGATTGCCGATTTGGTTTCATTAACCGGGGAAAATCGGATGTTGGTTCAGATGGGGCTCAAGATGATTCAATCGGGAGATCGTATCGGATTAGATGCGTTGATTCACTCAGCCGGCTTAAAAAAAGAAGAAATTTCTGAAGAAAATATTGGCTTTGCGATTGGTCCTCGTTTAAATGCACTTGGAAGACTGGGAGAAGCAGCTCCAGGAGTTGAATTAATGACGACCTTTGATGAAGACGAAGCATTGAGTATTGCAAAATTTATCGAAGAAAAAAATAATGAACGTAAAAAGATTGTCGAAACAATCACGGAAGAGGCTTTTACTTTACTTGATTTGAGATCTTCTATCCATGTTTTAGCTCAAAAAGGTTGGCATGAAGGTGTTTTGGGGATTGTAGCAGGTCGTATCATGCAGGAAACAGGGAAACCGACAATCGTTTTGACGATTGATGAGAACGGATCAACCGCTAAAGGCTCAGGAAGAAGTGTGTCTGCGTTGAATATGTATGATGCATTAAATGAAAAGAGAGAGCTCTTTACTCATTTTGGCGGGCACCATATGGCTGCCGGAATGACACTGCCTGTGGAAAATATTGATGTACTGAAAGAGCAGCTGATTCATTATATTGAGAAAAATGCAATTGACCTTTCACAGGGACAGGAATTGCAGATCGATGAAGTTCTTACAATAGAAGAGACAACACTCTCTTTTATCAACCAGTTAAAGCTGCTCGCTCCTTTTGGAACAGATAATCCGATGCCGAATTTCTCTTATAAAAAGGTGGATGCTATTCAGGTTCGACAAATCGGGGCGCAGCAAGATCATTTGAAGCTGCAGATAACTGACGGCTCTGCTTCGCTGGATGTCATTGCATTCCAAATGGGTAAAGACGCCAAAGAATTTGCTGAAAACCGTTGTAATATTGCAGGGAAGCTCTCTATAAATGAATGGAATGGTAATAAAAAGCCTCAGTTAATGGCAGAAGACTATTCCATAGAAGATATCCAATTGTTTGATTTAAGAGGGAAAGCGAACCAGCAGCAAGACATTCCAGAGAAGAATACGTTATTTGTTTATTTTCAAAAGGAAAGTGTCAAACTTTTAAAAACTGATATAGGAAATATGCTCTACTATGAGTCGTCTGAGCAGCTTTTATCTGAAACAAACGGGATGACAATTGAACAATTAGTTATTGTCGATTGTCCTGATGAATTGGATGATATTAAACAGTTGATTGAAGGCGTCAATGTCAATCGTATTTATCTTTTAGGTCTTTCCACTGATGAAGCTTATTTGAATGGAACTGGATCAAGGGAGCAGTTTTCAAAGCTTTATGCATTGATTCGTAAACAGGGAACATTGGATGTTCGTTATAAATTGGATACTGTTTCAAATTATCTGCAAATCCAGGAAAAACTATTAATTTTCATGATTCAGGTGTTTTTTGATTTGGGATTTGTTACAATAGAAGACGGCATTTTAAGAAATGTTGATACCCCTGAAAATCATCCGTTGACAGAAAGTGAAGTCTATCAAAAACGATTGAAGAAAATTAAGGTAGAAGAATTTTTACTATATAGCGATCGTAAAGCATTGCTGAGCTGGCTGTTGAACGAGGAGGAAGAATAAGTATGAATTTGAAAGATTATATTGCAAGTATCCCTGATTATCCCGAAGAAGGAATTATCTTTAGAGATATCTCTCCTTTGATGGCAAATGGAGATGCTTATCGTGAAGCAACGAAGCAAATCGTTGATTACGCAAAAGAAAAAAGGATTGATATGGTTGTGGGGCCTGAAGCCAGAGGATTTATCGTTGGCTGTCCAGTTGCCTATGAGCTTGGTGTTGGCTTTGCTCCAGTTCGCAAGAAAGGTAAACTGCCTCGTGAAACGATTGAAGTGACGTACGATTTAGAATACGGTACAGATACTTTAACTATCCATAAAGATGCAATTCTGCCTGGACAAAGAGTGCTGATTTGCGATGATTTACTTGCTACAGGCGGTACAATTAAAGCAACAACTGAATTAATCGAACAATTAGGCGGTATCGTTGTCGGCTGTGCCTTCCTGATTGAGCTGAAGGAGCTGCATGGGAGAGATAAAATCTCTAATTATGAAATTGTAACCTTAATGGATTATTAAACAGTAAAACGGTGTGAGGAATTTTCCTTCACACCGTTTTTTTATAATAGGATCTGCTCGATCTTAATGATATTTTCGGTAGACAGAATATTGCTGACTTTCCTGTCTTCTGCGTTCTTCAGTATAACGTTTTTCATCCCAAAGCATGAACCAGATGATAAAGAGAGGACTGACGATTAGCAATGCAGCTGGTAAGCCCAATGTACCCAAAAAAATACCAATCAACAAAACAAAAAATATAAAGCCACCACGACGTACTGCTTTCATTATTATCACCTCACGAGAAATTCGAACCTGTGTTCGTATTTATATTATACGAATGTTTGTTCGCTTTGTAAAGTACAAATACTCATTTTTTTATTCTTTTTTTCTGCTGCTGGTGAAACGATCACTAAAAAGAAAGAGGCAAAGGTTATTGAAAAGAAATCTGCTGATACAACTAGCACTATAGAGGAAGAGCTGTTTGGAAAGTACTGGTTTAGTGTTGGTAAAGAATATGCGAATGATATAATTTATGGTTATGAACTGGAATTTTAATTTCAGTATAAACGAATAGAAAGGACGGACGTATCGTATACAGGTAAAAAATGGAACTAAAATATTAGAACGAAATAGCAGAAACAATGGGAGCCTACGGATGGAGAAATAATGAAAGCCTATTCTAAAATAAATTTTGAACGAGATCTGTTAAACTTATGGGGAATAAACTCTTAATATATTCAGAATACTGAGTTTGACCTCGAAAATATTGATTTTAAAGACACATTATGAGATGAAAATTACTAAACGAATAGAGAAGCAGCTTCAAAAGCTATGGGTAGCGATGATGGAGAAGTAGAAAAGGGACTACTTCAAAACTAACGGGAAGAACTTATCGAAAGTGGAAAAATAGAGACAAGGTAGTATGGAGATTTATATTTTAGTTTTACAGATAGAAAAATAATGATAAAAAATAAAATGTAATTCTGTATAGAGTTAATTCTTAAGAAAAACAAAAAGACAGCGGCGGAATAATAAAAATAATCCGCGCTATCTTATTTAAGTGAAAAATAAAACTGAAAAAAACATAAAACCTGCTCCGGCCATCACGAATAGATGCCAGACAACATGCATAAACCGTACATTTTTTAAGCTGTAGAATAGTGCTCCCAGCGTGTATGAAACGCCTCCGGAAACTAAAAGTGCCAGACCCGTAAAACTCAAGCTTTCATACAACGGCTTTGCTGCAATCAGACACAACCAGCCCATAATTATATAAATAACAGTTGAAGCATATTTTACAGTATCCTGTTTATGCAGAGTGACCGATTTATAAACAACTCCTGCAATAGCCAATGACCAAATCAATCCAAACAGTGTCCAGCCTAACCACCCCTGCACGCTTAACAGGCAAAATGGTGTATAGCTCCCTGCAATCAATAAAAAGATGGAGCTGTGATCAAATACCTGAAAAACTTTCTTCGCCTTAGTGAAAATCAGACTGTGGAACAGCGTGGAAGAGAGAAACAGCAAAATCAGTGTTGAACCATATAGAGCATAAGAGACAACATAAAGCGCCGAGTCCAAATTTGTTCCTTTTACCAGTAATATGACCAGGCCTGCAATACTCAGACCAAAGCCGATTCCATGGGTAACAGCATTGAGTACTTCATTGACAATTAGATATTTGCGGGAAAATCCAGCTTTTTCCAAGAAATCAACTTCCTTCATTTTAATTTGATGAAAAATTATTTTCGGTCTGTTATACTATATCCATAACTGAAACCATATAATCATTCTATCATGAATGAAGGTTGTTTTTAAAGAAAGAGTGGTTAATTTTATGACAAATGTAAAAATTGTGACTGATTCCTCCTGTACGATGAGAAAGGAAGTACGGGACAATTTAAATATCCACATGATTCCTTTATCCGTTATGATAGACGGTGTTGTCTATCCTGATGATGACCATTTAGAAGGCGAACGGTTTATGCATATGATGGAGGAAGCAAAGGCTTTACCCAAAACCAGTCAGCCGCCAATTGGAGAATTTGTCGAACTGTATGATGAACTTGGAAAAGACGGCAGTGAGATTATCTCTATCCATATGACAAAAGGGTTGAGCGGAACAGTTGAGGCTGCCAGACAGGCAAGCAATCTGACTTCCAGCAAGGTAACGGTCATCGACAGCGATTTTGTAGATCAAGGGCTCTCTTTCCAAGTGATTGAAGCTGCGAAGCTGGCTCAAAATGGTGCAGATACTCCTGAAATTTTGGCTAAAGTAGAGCATGTTAAAGAAAATACAAAACTGTTTATAGGTATTTCTACACTGGACAATCTGGTTAAAGGCGGAAGAATCAGCCGTGCAACTGGATTGATGTCAAATATATTTAATATGAAAGTGGTCATGGACTTTGATCATTCAGAATTAATTCCAGTTATAAAGGGACGCGGCGTTAAAACATTTAATAAATGGTTTGATGAACTAAAGACTGAACTGGAAAAACTTTCTAATATCCGTCAGATTGGGATTTCTCATGCGGATGGTTTAGAACTGGCAAACTATTTCAAAGATGGGCTGCAAAAACTGTTCCCTGATATGGATATTCCTGTTTTGCATACAAATCCGGTGATTGCTACACATACTGGTAAAGGCGCCTTTGCAATAATGTACTATACAAAATAAGAACGTTTAAATTGGATGTTTCAGAAGCCAAGCAGAGACGATGAGTCATCGAGTTGCTTGGCTTTTCGTATCAAGCTGTGAAATGTATCTGTTTTATCACATATTGAGATTGAAGAGCAGGAGGATATCCGAGCTGATAGAGCTCCTGCTCTCTTTTTGAGAATGAAAGAGGGGCTGAAGATGAAAGACTTTTTTCAAAAAAATTGGCTGATGCTTGTAGTTCCTTTTGGAGCGGCTCTGCTTACCTTGCTGTTGCTTTTTTTTATAGTACCTAAAGCTCAGCCTTATTTTAATACACAAAAAACAAGTGTCCCCAATGAGAACAACAAGGATATTATTAAATATGTTGCTATTGGTGACTCCTTAACAGAAGGAGTCGGTGATCTGACAAATTCCGGCGGCTTTGTACCAATTTTGGCTAATGAAATTAAAGATCGATATAATGTAAATGCAGTTGATGTTGAAAACTTTGGTAAAAATGGTGATCGAAGTGATCAAATTTTGAAGCGGATAAAAAAGAGTGAAGATATTCAGAAACAGTTGGGTGAAGCTGATTTAATTACTTTGACAGTTGGGGGTAATGACCTGATGAAAGTAATAAAAGGGGATGTCTTCAATTTAACAGTGGAGTCTTTCAAAAAACCTCTGAAAAACTATCAGGGGCAAATCAGCTCACTCTTGAATGAAATTCGAAAATATAATGAAGCTGCACCTGTATACATATTAGGCATTTACAATCCATTTTATCTTTATTTTCCGGAAATCATTGAGATGCAGCAGATTGTGAACAATTGGAATGATGGAACAGAAGAAACTGTGTCTGAGCAGAATAACATGTATTTTATTCCGATTAATGACTTGTTGTATAAAGGTGTAGATGGCGATGTCGGTATAACCGGAGCGGAAGAAGACACAAGCTCTAAAGCGATCACGAATAATGCTATTTATGAGGAGGACCATTTCCATCCGAATAATATTGGCTATCAGTTAATGGCAAATGCAGTGAGAGAAATAATAATAAAAACTAAAGACGAATGGCTGTTCAAGGAGAGTGAATGAAGCCTATGGCAGGATCAGAAGAAATAAAATCAAAAAAAACAAAGAAGAAAACAAAAAAGATGAAAAAGACGAATAGTCATCAGAATAGCCAGCCTAAAAAAAAGCTGAACCCATGGAAAATTGCCTGTCTGACAATTATCGGGATTTTAGCTGGAATCATTTTGTTTATAGGAATTAGAGTTACCCAGGTGAGAGAACCAAACATTAATTCATCCCAAACAACCAGTATAGAGGGAACCCCGGTTCTGAGTATCCAGTCCAACAAACAGCAAATCAATTCATTAATTGAATTTTTTTTTAATGAGTTCCAAAAAGACACTGATATTACGTATGACTTTTATCTTGAAAATGAAGCCATGCTGACAGGAACGTTTAAAGTTCTGGGTTATCCGATTCAGTTTAATCTCTATTTTGATCCCTATGTTGTTGACGGAGGCAATGTTCAGCTAAAAGCCAAAAGTCTCTCTATAGGAACACTAGGGCTTCCTATAAAGGATATTCTGAATTTTGTGAAAAGGGACTACAATTTGCCGGGGTGGGTTGAAGTTAATCCCAGTGAAAAATATATATTATTAAAACTATATAAAACCTGTAAAAGAATTTGAATTATAAGCATAACCGATCGATCACCTGTGTAGGAACCGTATTAACCCACTGAATAAACGAACGGACAGCTAGTGTTATCTGATAGTACTTTGAAA
>NZ_JADOEP010000004.1 GCF_016745275.1 Enterococcus sp. BWB1-3 | reverse complement strand
CACAGCTTTCGTTCTCCGGCCGTTTGTCCAACCCGTTCTCTGCCTGAAGTCCTTTGTTTTGACGAATTTAAATCCGTCAAAAACGTTTCTGCTGCCATGAGTTTTGTCATGATGGATGGTCAGTCACACCAACTGCTGGATATTGCCCCCAATCGGCAACTCTCTTCTCTACGAACCTATTTTTCTCGGTATTCCATAGAGGAAAGAGCGAAGGTTCGCTTAGTTGTCACAGATTTCTATACACCTTATCGAACGCTTGTAAAGGAGTGTTTTCCTCATGCCCATATTGTCGCTGACCGTTTTCATATTGCCCAGCATATTGCTCGGACTTTTTTAAAACACAGAATACAGCGTATGAAACAGTTTCGCCCGGATCAGTTCCAATATAAACAGCTGAAGCGGTATTGGAGACTTCTTCAAAAAAATGCATGGTCTCTCGATTATACGAAGTCAAGATGGCATCCTTCATTCAGAGCCTATCTGACAGAATCAGAGCTTGTCGATCGCCTGCTTGGGTATGATGAAGAGCTGAATGCAAGTTATCAGCTGTATCAATCCTTCTTATCTACCATTAAGCATCGGGATGTTGCTCTCTTTTGCCAGTTGCTAAGGAAGAACAAGAAGGACCTTCCGGAAGTCTATCACACCCCCCTGACTACCTTTAGAAAGTACAAACAGGAGATCAAACGAGCCCTGCGTGTGCCTTATTCTAATGGACCGTTGGAATGCTTAAATAATCATAGTAAAGTATTGAAGCGGATATCTTATGGCTTTCGTAATTTCAATAATTTTAGAGAAAGGATTTTCCTTTATAGAGGAACGTATTTCAAAGAAGTTAAAAAGAACCCTCATTAACAGAATCCATGCATGAAAAACAAGCAGCTAGGTAGGTGCCCACCTAACTGCTTGGCTTTATTCTCTTGTATTTCTTTCACCAACACTAGTTGACAATGAGCCTGTTTTTCTAATCATTTTGTTCAGATACTGACTTTCCCCGGAAATAAATAAAGAACCCTTGAAAATCAAGGGTTCCCCGAACTGCTCTATTTAACAGCATCTTTCAACGCTTTACCTGGTTTGAACGCAGGTACTTTACTTGCAGCGATTTGGATTTCTTTACCAGTTTGTGGGTTGCGTCCTTTACGTGCAGCACGTTCGCGGACTTCAAAGTTACCAAAACCGATTAATTGAACTTTCTCACCTTTAGCAAGAGTTTCTTGGATTGTTGAAAATACAGCATCTACCGCTGCGGTTGCGTCTTTTTTTGTTAAGCCAGTTGAAGATGCAACATTTTCGATTAATTCTGCTTTGTTTGCCATGGATTATTTCACCTCCTCCATAAGGATAGGATATCTAAAATAGACATCAAATGTATTTTGACTTTGAGTGGTCCAAAGACAAAATATAAATATTGAATCGGATCAATATTCTGTTAACAAGATATCATAGGAAACTAGTAATAGCAAGGGATTTAACGCTATTTAAATAGTTTTTTTTGAAAAATCATCAAATATTCCAATATGTTTGAACATTTGATGACATTATGGTAAAATGCACTATTTTCGCCTTCTTGGGATAATTTTAATCGGTGTTCCTTCAAAAGTGAACGCATTTCGAATTTGATTCTCTAAAAAACGAGCATATGAAAAATGCATCAGTTCTTCTTCGTTTACAAAAATAACAAAAGTCGGCGGTTTAACCGCAACCTGAGTCGCATAAAAAATCTTCAATCTTTTGCCTTTGTCTGTTGGTGTTGGATTAATTGCTATCGCATCCATGATCACATCATTCAGTAAAGCTGATGGAATCCTCAGATTTTGATTCATACTGACTGTTTCAATCAGCTCCGGCAATTTGTTTAGCCGTTGTTTTGTAAGTGCTGAGACAAAAATAATCGGTGCGTAATCAAGATATTGGAACTCGTCACGAATTTCTTCTTCGAATTCACGCATCGTATTTGTTTCTTTCTTAACCGTATCCCATTTGTTGACAACAATCACAATGCCGCGACCAGCCTCATGTGCATAGCCTGCAACTTTTTTATCCTGTTCTCTAATTCCTTCTTCGGCATTCAGAACCATTAAAACAATATCTGACCGTTCAATTGCCCGCATTGCCCGCATCACACTGTATTTTTCAGTTGTCTCATACACTTTGCCGCGTTTACGCATACCTGCTGTGTCGATCATTAAAAATTTCTGACCATCTTCTGATTCAAAATACGTATCAATTGCATCTCGAGTTGTTCCTTCTATCTCTGAAACTATTACTCGATCTTCACCTAAAATTGCATTGATTAAAGAAGACTTTCCAACATTTGGACGTCCAATCAAACTGAATTTGATCAGCCCTTCTTCCTCTTCTTCCGTTTCCGTAGAGAAATGCTTCACTGCTTCATCTAAAACATCTCCGATTCCCAAGCCATGGCTGCCTGATACAGGAAACGGTTCCCCAAGTCCTAAAGCGTAAAACTCATAAATTTCTGCCCGCATTTCAGGGTTGTCAACTTTATTAACAGCTAAAATAACCGGCTTATTGCTTCTATATAATATCTTTGCCACCATTTCATCTGCATCTGTGACACTCTCACGACCACTGACGACTAAAATGATAACGTCTGCTTCATCGATCGCAATCTCAGCCTGATGCTTAATCTGCTCCATGAAAGGCTCATCACCTAAATCAATTCCACCAGTATCAATAATGCTGAATTCACGGCCAAGCCATTCACCTTTTGCATAAATTCTATCTCTTGTCACTCCTGGAGTATCTTCTACAATTGAGATACGTTCACCAGCTATACGGTTAAAAATTGTCGATTTGCCGACATTAGGTCGACCAACAATTGCTATTGTAGGATTTGCCATATAAAACTACCTCCTTGACAGTTTTCAATCTTGTCTAGTTTACCTCATAATTCAATGATTATGCAAGAAAAACTCAAAGAACATGTCAGATTATGGATTGAAAGATTATAATCGTCAATAAATGCAAGAATTTTTTTTATATTTCTTCTGGTATAGAATACACTTATATATTTATGATCAAAAAAATCCTCAAAAGTTTTTTAGTAAGTAAGTTACAGCTTTTTCCAATGGAAAAAGCTTAAAATTAATATTCCTGATGCCATTTCTGAAAGAAAGCAAATATCTCTATCTATTTCATCGATGATGCCACAGACATGCTATAAAGGAAGGCTAATTTCACCACCAGCTTATTTTTTTACTGCACATTCTTTTGAATGCGAAAACATTCTAATTGAATGCTATGAATATCTTTAGTTTGTTTTCATTTTACATATTTTCATATATACTTTTTACCAATTTCCAAAAATTTATTTTACTAATTTGATTAATTTATCGTATTTTTAAAATAAATCCTTAATCAATAATACTTCTAATCAGTTTTAAAAAAAAGTCAGTTTTTTCTACTTGTTTGAAAACAGGTTGCTTTTTACTTATAATGATAGTATAAAAGAAACTTTAAGTAAGGGGGCGTTTTGTATGTATAATAATGATGAAAATTCAACCATGCCAGTAGGTCCTCTTTCTCTAGGTATAGAGGCGGTCTATTATTCTTCTGATATAGAAAAGACATTACATTGGTTTGATACATTTCTCGGCTGGCTGACAAAAGTGGAAAAAAGAGATGCATCTGGTTTAGCTGCTTACGGTTTAGCCTATACGATTCCCTTCCAGTATTTTTACGATAGGTCACAAAAATCGGTGAAAATCCATATATTTAAAGGAGAGCCAAGAAAAGAACTTGTCTCTATTATTCCTACGATAAAATTAGATAAACTAGTTGCATTTGTAAATAAAGCCTCTAACAATACGCCTTGTGTAATCAAACGTACTGATGATGGAATAAATTACGTGGAATTAACTACAGTGGATGGCTCAATTTTGACTTTTTATCAAAAATCATCCAAATCCAATTTTGATAGTTGACTAACAAAAAAGCTGCAGAAAACCAATCGGGTTTCCTGCAGCTTTTATTTCACTATTACTCGTCCTCTGTCTCCTGAGCTTTTAATTGATCACCAAGTATATCTCCCATGGTGAAGCCAGTATTTTCTTCAGGTAATTCATATTCCTGTACTTCTTTAGGCTCTTCCTGCATTTCAGGTTTCGCTTCTAATGCTTTAATACTCAAAGCTATACGATGCTCCTCTTCATTTACATCGAGCACCTTCACTTTAATTTCGTCACCTTCATGTAAAACTTCATGTGGTGTTGCAATGTGTTTGTGAGAAATTTGAGAAATATGAACAAGTCCTTCCACACCTGGGAATACTTCAACAAATCCGCCAAAGCTTGTCAAACGTTTTACAATTCCATCAAGAACAGCACCCACAGGAGCTTTTTCTTCAATATCTGTCCAAGGTCCAGGCAGCGTTTCTTTGATGGATAATGAAATACGTTCTTCATCAGGAGTGATTGAAAGAATTTTAACTTTCACTTCGTCTCCTACATTCAGTACATCGCTTGGTTTATCAACATGATGATGAGCGATTTCTGAAACGTGAACCAGACCGTCAATTCCGCCTAAATCAACAAATGCACCAAAATCAGTTAATCTTGCAATTTTCCCGTCTACAACATCTCCGTCATGCAGATCAGCAAGAATTTCTTTTTTGTGTTCTTCCTTCTCTGCTTCAACTACAGCTTTATGAGATAGAATCAACCGATTCTCAGAAGGTTCAATTTCAATAATTTTGAATCTCATTGTTTTTCCTTTATATTCAGAAAAATCATCGACAAAATGATCTTCGACCATTGAAGCCGGTACGAATCCTCGTACCCCAACATCAACAACCAAGCCCCCTTTTACAACGTTTGTAATCGGTGCTTCAATAATTTTGCCTGCCTGGAAATCTGTTTCGATCTCTTCCCAAACTTTTTTTGCATCTAAACGGCGCTTAGACAATAGATAACTGCCGTTCTCTTTATCTTTGCCAATTGAAGTAATAACAACCAAGTCCAGAATATCATGTACTTTTACTAAATCATTGATATCCTCTACCTGAGAAGTAGAAAGTTCTTTCGCAGGTACAACACCTTCAACACCCGCTCCCTCAATTCCGACAATTACCTGTTTGTCTTCAATTGCAAGAACCTCGCCTTTAACGATATCCCCCACGTTAACTTCCTGAACGCTATTCATTGCGTCTTCCATTGTTTCATTGCTGTTTTCTACTAGATTATCTTCTGTCATGAATACTTATCCTCCTATGCCAACAAAAATTCGTAAAAAAAGTCTCGTTTCTCTAATATTAAGGGATTTGGAGGAAAAAATAAAGCGATTTCTCTTAAATAATCATATTTTATTGATTCTAATTCGCTTTTTCACGAATAATCGACTCAATTCGTTCAACTACCTGCGAAATTGACATTCCAGTTGTATCAATTCGTACTGCATCTGCCGCCTGAACCAGCGGAGAAACTTCTCTTGTTGAATCAATCTCATCTCGACGTTCGATTTCTTTTTTTAATGTCTCGAGATCTGTAGCAATCCCTTTTTCAACATTCTCTTTATATCGTCTTTGTGCTCGTTCTTCTGCACTGGCAACAAGAAATATTTTCACTTCAGCATGCGGCAGTACAGTTGTTCCGATATCCCGACCATCCATTACGATACCACCCTTTTTGCCAATGTCCTGTTGGAGCTCAACTAGTTTTTCACGAACTTCGCGGTGTGCTGAAACGACTGAAACGGAGTTGGTAACATCTGGCTGGCGAATCAAATCGGTCACATTTTGCTGATCAATAAAAACCAGCTGACCATTCTCCTCCTGCTTAAAGGAAATTGTGTGTGTTGAAAGCAATTCGCATAATTTAGTGCCGTTATCTATTGTTACATTGTTAATAAGAGCCAGATACGTCAGAGAGCGGTACATCGCCCCTGTATCACAATAAATATAGTTTAATTTTTTTGCCAATATTTTTGCTACTGTACTTTTCCCTGATGATGCCGGACCATCAATTGCAATACTTATTTTTTTCATTTTTCTCTCCATTCCTGCCGACTGAAAAAAACATTCTTTATTATTTCAGACTTTTTTTAATATTATGCAGAAACAACCATTTCTGCTCAATCAACTGTTCATTTTTCTCTCAAAAAAACCGGGACAATAAAACCTTGTCCCAGTTTTTACTTTTATTGCACACGTAATGAATCACCGGGATGAATAATCGCATCTGCGCTTAATCCGTTCAGTTCCATTAATTGTTCAACAGTTATTCCGTTTCTCTCAGCAACCTGCTTAAATCCTTCTCCAGCAAATACCTCTGTATATAATGGTTCGACTGTATCAACAGTTGGCGTATCTGTTTGTTCGCCTTCACCTGAAGGTGCTGTACTTTCCGCCGGAGCCTCAGAAGATTGCACACTTGATTCTGCCGGAGGCGCTGTAGTCGTACTTTGTTCTGTTGATGACACTACTATGGAGGAGGAAGGTGTTGTTCCATTGCTGCTTGGTTTATCTCTTGCTACCCACCAATAAGTCCCTATAGGCAAAGCAATAATCAATAATAATAAGATAACCAAAATAGTTAAAAAGACGGTATTTCCTTTTCTATGCTGTCTCTTTTCAATTCTTGAATGCCCATTGTCTTCCTTAGTGTCATAAATCGATTGTTCCCAAGGTTCACGTGCTTCAGATTTCTTATATTTATCTTTTTTACTCACTCTATTTCCTCCTAAAATCATATCGTTTGCTATTATAACACAGCTTCCTCGGATCTGCTGAGATAAAGTTAAATTATTCATTAACTTTAAATAATCTTATTAATATTTCCTGCCATCCAGACTCAGTATTTGCAGGGGATTCAGACAATTTCTGATCATTTTCAGCAGTTGGAAATTCCAGTCCGCAGTTGTCACAGCAGCTATCTTTTCGACCGACTTTTCCTTTTTCAGAAAAGTAATCCATTACAAATATCCTTCTACAGTTTTTCGTCTGAATGTATTCAAGCATCTGATGGAGCTGATACTGTCTCTCTATTCTTTTTTCAATTAGTCGTTTTCTTAATTGATCAAATGTATATGAACCATTCAGATACCCTTCCAGCCATTTTTGTTGAATCTCACTTAATGAGTTGAAAAGTCCTTCAGAGAAATCCATTTCTGACTGAACAAGCCGTTGCAGTATTTTTAACTCCTCAGTTACTTCATTTTGAAAAAAATAATGAATAAATTCATCTCCATGCCTATATAAAAGAACAGCCTGACTTGACATTCCGTCTCTTCCGGCCCGACCAATTTCCTGAACATAATTTTCAAGACTTGCAGAACAATCATAATGAAGTATCAGCCGGATATCCGGTTTATCTATTCCCATTCCAAATGCATTGGTTGCACAAAGCAGCTGAATATCATTATCAACAAACTGCTGTTGGATTTTTCCTCTTTCAGCAGTTGAAAGTCCTCCATGATAAAATGCTGTTCTGATTCCCAACTTTTCATTTATCAAGCAGCTGATTCTCTCCGTCGTTTTTCTGGAGGTACAATAAATAATCCCGCTTTGGTTAAACTTATCCAGAAATTTAAAAAGTACAGCATCTTTATCTTCTGTCATCTCCACACTTAATGAAATATTATTTCTGTTTACCGAATAAAAATATTGTTGGATTTCTATATTTTCTTGAAACAAGTGCTGCCTGATTTCTTCTTTTACGCTGTCTGAAGCTGTTGCTGTTAATGCCAGAGTCAAAGGAAATCCTAAGATTTTTAACACGTCTTTTATTTTAACATATTCTGGTCTAAAATCCACTCCCCATTGAGAGACACAATGTGCTTCATCAATCACAAAAAGAGCCAGCTTCATTTGTTTTAGTTTTTGCATTACCGATTCATTCATCAATGATTCCGGACTGATAAACAAATATTTGTAATCTGAAAGACGACCTGATACATGTTTCTTTTCGCTATATGACAGAGAGCTGTTAAAGGCAATCACACTTCGTTCTCCTGATTTTTGTAATTGTCTCACCTGATCATCCATCAAGGAAATTAAAGGAGAAACAACAAGTACAGTTCCTTCAAGCATCCTTCCTGCAAACTGATAGCAGAGCGACTTTCCTGTACCTGTCGGTAGTACGGCAAAGGTGTTCTTTTGCTGTAGCAGCGAAGAAATAATCTCCTCTTGGCCTTCTCTAAAGTTCGAAAACCCGAATTCCAGATTTAGTATTTTTTTTAAATCCATATCTATTCCCACGTTCTTTATGTAATGTTAAAATCTGAGCCATTCGATAGCTGAAGTAATCCAAATCAGGCAGTTCTTCTTTTACTGATGTGTAGCTCCATTCCTGACAAGCTGCAGGTAAAGCTTTAAAAAAATGAATATGTTGAATTGACAACAATTGTTCAAACGAATACATTGGATTCTGAATTGCCAGCTCCAGAAGATGATCATTTATTGTACTCTGCTTCATCTGACGTATTTCACAGATTTTTTCAGAAGAATTCCCGGAAAGCAATAACTTCTTTGTCTTCAGCATACTTTGATTATTGGCAGCTTCCACTTCATCAAGCACAACTTTTTTTAGCATGACGACCTTATCAGTTGATTCAATAACTCTAAAAAAGTGATGACAAGCATTTCTTCTTACTAATTCCGATTTAAAGGCAGGATATAAATCAACTACTTGCTGCTCAGCCTTTCCATTCCAGCGATAACCAGAAAATTGCAAAGCGAAAAATTGACTCTCTTCATTAGACAACTGATCAAACACCAGTAACAGCTCCTCTCTTACTCGGTTGCCAATTGTATTCCTGTCATTATTCTTGAGAAGCTGCTTCATTTTCCATTGATAATAGGGAGAGGATTCCAAAGGAGAATAAGTATTATTTTGATAAGAAAGATTAGAGGTTACCTGAACAAAAAATTGAATCAGCCGCCAGATTTTGTTATCGATTTTGCCATATCTGTAACTATTCAGCCATTGACTTTCTTTTTTTGCTTGCAAGCTGTGTTTTTGTATACAATCTCTTCCTTTTTCAGTGATAACCGCTTCCAAATTTTCTTGTTGAAGGCTTAAAAATCCTTCTGCAACTAACTTTTGAAGAGTCGCTTGAAATTCTTCCTCTGTCAGTTCAGGAAACAGTTGAAAGAAAATTAAATTTTCATATAAAAATCCATTCATTAAAACAGAAATAGTTCGTTTCCCTTTTAAAAGATGAAAAAGGGTTGATATCTTTATCTTGTATCCCTGCTTGAATAAGGATAAAATGAATAGAGTTGTCATAGTGATCAGCCTCTCCAATAAATAAGATAGGATGTGTGATTCTTTGAAGTGTAGAATTATCCCCGATAAATGTATTGCCTGCGGACTTTGCCAAGTTTATGCTCCTTCTATTTTTGATTATACAGAAGAAGGCATTATTCTTTTTAAAAATGAGCCGCAGCAGCTTGAAATAAATGTTTCAAACACAGATCAGGCTACTCTGGACGCCGTGATCAAAGCTTACCGCAAATGTCCTGTTCGTGCAATAGAGATTGAAAAAAAAGACCGACATTTGTGCATATGATTGTTCCTATTGGAAAAAATATCCAGTATATAATTTGCTTAATAGACTTACTTGTATTCATAGATTTAAGAAATTTAACAGTCTTTTTCTTCTTCATTAAATAAAGAGGACTCAATTAGAATTGTTTTCAGCTAAATAATTATATTTCTATGCTTCGACCAACTGAGACCGCTGCTGAATAAGTAAATTACTGATAATTCTCTGCTGCTCATCACTATTTATTTCAAGCTCAATGGTTCGTTTTACTGACCATAGCTTCCAAATTCTGCATGATTTCCACCTTGAATTTCTTCAAAAGAATTGACTCAGGCAACTATTCTTTCGCTTCGGAAAATTTTTCCTGATTTAATACACTATCATTTATTTTATCAAAGTATTGCATACCCTCTTGCTAGCTTACCAATGAAGCACTAAACATTCATATCAAGATATTAGAATGTGTCCTCTATAGGCTTGAATCATACACTAATATGAAGACTCGCATCTTTTTAACTGCGGATTTAATCAAGATAAAATAACAATTAAAGAAGATAATGAATGCAAGATACGCCCTCCATCTATCATCTTTATAAAATCACTCATCAGTCCAAATTTATACGAAAAATTATCAATAACTTTCAGTATTCAGGATGAACGAATAGTATGGCTCATGACTGTTTGACAAAGTATCTAAAAAAGACCTTCACTGCCCAAAAAAGCAGGAAGGTCTTTCTTTTACAATTTTTAATGGGGATGCTTCGCTTATTTTGCGGTTGTTTGATTGCCCAGCTGATTTTGCTTTCTGCTTAACCAAGGGAGTATCTTCACATAGAACAGCATAAACACACTGCTGATAATAACTCCTTTAATTAAGTTGAATGGAACAATTGCGGCAGCGATGTAGCTTTCCATTGATCTTCCCAAAAATTCCTGTGCACTGACTCCGTAAAGTCTCAAATACAATGGCGTAATCACAAAATAATTTGCTATGCTCATAAATACAGTCATCATCAGAATACCGGTTACAATTCCGGCTGCTTTGTTTACCAGCTTATGCGAGCCTTTATTGAAGAAATAATACATCGGCAACGTGAACATTGTAGAAGCCAGGAAGCTGGCAATATCTCCGACCATGTTCTGCGGTGACGGTCCTGTCATCAACAAATGCAGCATAGAACGAATAAATGCTGTAACAATCCCAGCAAATGGACCGAATAAAAACATGCCCACCATCACCGGTATGTCACTGAAATCAATCTTTAAAAAAGGAACCGACGGCAACAATGGAAAATCAATAAATTGCAATGCTGCACCAAGAGCAGCTAACATTGCCACACCAACCATTTTTTGTACCTTACTGTTTCTCATGAAATCCTCCTGACAAGGATCCATCTTCAAACGAACCATTCAAAAAGCGAACTTTCTTTAGATGTTCCGCATTTAAACATCCTCTTACAAATCTTTCAACTGCAGAAAAAAACTCTATTTTTCTGCAGGGAAAAATAGAGTTAGAGTCATCTTATCTGAAAGAAAGCTATTCAAATAAGCCCTATCTTCTTTATCCAGACTTTACTGTCGGTATTGGAATTACACCAATTCAGCTACTTGCAATAAGTAGGTCGTGGACTATAACCACCGGTCGGGAATTACACCCTGCCCCTGAAGACGAACCTTTATTTAATTTTTAATACATCCCAATTATACATCACTTCTGCAAAAAAGCAATAGTTTAGCATCTCACAATCACGACAAAAGCATGAAAAACTATTTTATGAAGCGATAGAAAGTACAGGGGCCTTGATCATAAAATTTGCAATTGATACATAATAACCATCTATTTTTTTACTAACTATCTGCTATCAATAAAAGTGAATAGGAAACAGGCTGGCAAAATTCGAGCACAGATTAATTATTCATTGTGCTGCTATTTTGCCTCATTAAGCAGACTGCTGATTTCTTTTTTATTCAAACTGCGATATTCCCCAGGTCTAAGTCCCTGTAATGTCAGATTTCCAAATTTTTCTCTTTTTAATTTTTGCACCGGATAACCTACAGCCTGAAACATGTCTTTGACCTGATGATTTTTCCCTTCATGGATCGTCAGTTCAACAATACCGGTGTTTGTTTTCAAGTCCACTGACAGAATTTGAAAATCTGCCGGAGCCGTTCTGTAACCTTTAACGCGAACACCTTTTTTCAAAGGCTGCAAGTCATGTTTTTTAGGAAGTCCTTTTACCTTAGCCACATACACCTTGTTTACTTCGTGGCTTGGATGAATCAGCTTTTGCGAAAATTCTCCGTCATTTGTTAAAAGAATGATCCCTGATGTATCATAATCTAAACGACCAACAGGATAAATTCGCTCTTTAACACTTGGGAAAAAATCCGTAACAACTTTTCTGCCCTTATCATCAGATACAGAGGAAATAACCCCTTTTGGTTTATAAAAAAGATAATAAACATTTTCTTCCTGATAAATCGGCACATCGTCTACCTCAATCAGATCATTTCTGCTGACTTTTGTTCCCAGCTCTTTAACAATTTTTCCGTTGACCTTTACTCTTCCCCGCTCAATATATTCTTCTGCTTTTCGGCGTGAAGCAATCCCGGCATGAGCAATTACTTTTTGCAGTCTTTCCATGTTATTCTTTCTCCTCACTCTCCGGCTCTTCTAGCATCTCTGTTTCAGCAAGTTCATTCTTGTATCGATCAAAAAAGAGATCCAAAGGCAGCTCTTCGTTAATTTCCTCTTCCATATCCTGAATATCTGGAAGTTCATCCAAAGTTTTCAATCCAAAATAATCCATAAAATAATCAGTCGTACCATATAATATTGCCCGACCAGGCCCATCAACCCGACCTTTTTCCACTATTAACTGTTTAGCAGCCAGCTTTTGAATAGAGCCGGCAGACTGCACTCCACGAATTTCGTCCACTTCAACTCTTGAAATAGGCTGCTTATAAGCAATGATTGACAGTGTCTCCAACGCTGCCTGGGAAAGATTATTGGCGATTGGCGACTGAGCATATTTTTTCAGCAAAGGAGCATATTTTTTCTTTGTAGAAAGAACAAACTGATTCCCCACTTCTAATATATTTAATGCCGAACACTCATCCTGTTCATATCTTTTCATCAATTCAGATACAATTTCAAATGTTTTTGCAGTAGGTAGATTTAATAGATATGCCAGCTCTTCCAAGCTGATCCCCTCATCCCCCACTACAAAAAGAACTGCTTCGACTTGACTCATCATTGTCACGTTGTTTCCTCCAAATCATTTGTTGTTTCATTGTTGCTCTGAGCATTATACAGAAAAATCGAACCATAATTTGACTCCTGTTCAACGCGGACCAGATGTTTTTTCATCAACTCGAGTAAAGCCATAAACGTTGTTACAATTTCCTGTTTAGAATAGCTTTCAAAAAAAGAATCCAGCTCGACCGGCTCATTTGAATGCAGCGACCCGATCTTTTCTGTCAGCTCCGCAAGTTTCATCTCAATCGAAACATCCTCGCCTGTCACAGTTGTCTGAACCGGCTGACGTTTTTTCCTTTTTTCAAGCATGGAATGAAAAGCCAAAAATAAATCAATGGTATTTAGTTGATTCGGTTTAAGCAATGGCTGTACTTCCCTGTATTCTTCAATATCCATCGGTTCCTTTGTATAGTACAAGCTGCGTTCCGCTTCTTTTTCATGAAGTAATCCGGCAGCATACTTAAATTTTCGGTATTCAAGAAGCTGAGTAACCAGAGCTTCTCTCGGATCTTCTCCTTCGAGTTCTTCTTCATCAGTGACTTCCAGTTCTTGTTTCGGCAGCAGCATTTTACTTTTAATCGCCATCAATGTAGCAGCCATAACAAGATATTCTCCGGCAATTTCCAGCTCCAGCGACTGCATGGCATGTATATAGCCCATATACTGTTCTGTTACAGCAGTAATTGGGATATCATAGATATCGATCTCCAGCTTTTTGATTAAGTGAAGCAATAAATCCAGCGGGCCTTCAAAGATATCTAATTTTATATTGATTTCCTGCAAAATATATCCAACTTTCTACTTTATCAATTCCCTTGTTTCTGCTTCCATTTATCCAGGTATGCCACAGTGGCATTCGTTCCGCTAATCATACAATCGCTGTAATTTTCCTGAAGCTCATTTAATAAAAGAAACCCTGCCCCTTCTCCACGTAAAGACGGATTTATACTTATATCATGAAGCACCAGCATTCTTGCAGACTCCTGTTCGATTCCCAGAAGCCCCTGAATATTTTTCTCCTGAGTAGGAATCCACAGCAGCAAACTCAGATTATTGCTTTGCTCATAAATTTCTATTTCATTCAGCAGCGAATGATACTTTTCCATTTTATCATGAAAACTCAGCAGCCCTGCTGCAATCTTTTGATGTTCCTTTCGATAAGGGATCAACATAGGTGTTTCGCCTCCTCTTTAGGCTCTTGGAAAGTGTTTTTTATAGACATCAGCCATTCTTTTCTTGGTGATGTGCGTATAAATTTGTGTCGTTGAAATATCTGCATGTCCCAACAGCTCTTGAACAATTCTTAAATCTGCACCATTTTCCAACAAATGAGTGGCAAAGCTGTGCCTCAATGTATGCGGGGTGATATTTTTTTTAATTCCGGCTTCCTGAACAATTTGTTTAAGATTTTTCCAAATCCCCTGTCTCGACAATGATTTTCCATGGTGATTGACAAACAGCTGCGGTACATTCGAAGGAGACTTAATCAGATTCGGCCTGCCTTCTTCCAAATACTTTTCAATCCAGTAAATGGCATGATCTCCCAATGGGATGATTCGTTCCTTGTCGCCCTTCCCGATCGTTTGAAGCAATCCGATCGCCAAATGAAGATCTGCCAGCTTCAGTTCAATTAATTCAGTAACGCGCAGTCCTGTGGCATACATAACTTCTAGTATTGCCCGATTTCGAATCCCCAGCGGCTTAGAAACATCCGGTGTTTCAATAAGTTGAGTGACTTCTTCCACCGAAAGAGTATCAGGAAGTTTCTGTGCTTTTTTAGGCGAATCGATATGCTGCATGGGATCATGGTCTGTGACTCTTTCCTGACGCAAAAACTGATGAAAACCTCTCAGTGTTGATATCATACGAATAACCGAGGCAGGAGAATTTTTATCATTGTGAAGTTCCTGAAGAAAATCCAAAACAGTGTAACGGTCAACCGCCTCCCAAGAAGGGATTGCTGCCTTTTCTTTTAAAAAAGTAAAATACTTTTCCAAATCCCGTTCATAACTTTTTCGAGTATTCAGAGATAGCCCTCGTTCTATCTGTAGGTAGTGCAAATACGTATTGATTGTTTCTTCCATTAGGTTATTTTACCTCATTTCACTGTACTATCATAACAATTCACCGAGACAAAGTATAGTTAATTCCATTGATTTTCTCCTGCATCTGCAAAGCCTTGGTGAAAATATCAAAATAAACACAACAGAATCAGAAAAGTGATTACACTAATTCTGCTGCTCAAATTATTCTGTCGCTTATTGCTAAAAAGCTGCTAAAATATCCATTTCTTTATCGGCTTAAGATCGGTTTAAGCAAAATGACTCATTTTCAATCAATATACTGTTCCAGAAAGTTTGAAACCCGCCTTTTATACGTTTCCGAATCTGTCGACATAGCAGTCGCATGCTTGGCGCCTTCAACAACATATTTTTCCTTCGGTGCATCTGTCGCATCATAAACCTGATCAAGCATGGAATAAGGAACAAAATCATCTTTTGTTCCATGGATAAACATTATGGGTGTTTTATTCTTTTTCAGCTGCTTCACTGAACTGGCTTCTCCCAAAAAGTAGCCTGCTCTGATTTTAGTGATGCCGCTGGTTACTTCAATTAGAGGGAAGCCCGGTAAATTGTACATTTCTTTTAACTGATACGTGAGCTCATCTTTCGCTGAAGTATAGCCGCAATCCTCCACAATAGCCTTCACATTCTTAGGAAGCTTTTCTCCACTGGTCATCATGACTGTCGCTCCGCCCATACTGATTCCATAAAGAGCCAGCTGACTGTCTGCTCCGTTTGCTGCAATCACTTTATCAATCCATTGAAGATAATCTTTTCTTTCAGGCCATCCAAAGCCAATGTAATGCCCTTCGCTTTTCCCATGTCCGCGTGCATCAGGAACAAGAACATTATAGCCCCAATCATAATACATTTTAGCAAATTTACCCATCGTTTCTGCATTTCCCATATAGCCGTGAGCCAGAATGGCATTTTTTGTCGTCTTTTCTTTCGCAGGTAAATAGATTGCCTGAAGTTTCAGACCGTCATTGGATGTTATATTCCAATATTCTCTGTTTGCCTCTTCCTTAAACCATGTTTTTTCGGGAGAGCCAATTTCATCTGTTCCAGGGGTATCATCCTTAATAAAATTCTTTTTTGAAGGAACAACAGCATACTGATAAAAATAAAATCCAGCTCCCGCCAAAGCAATTATCCCCATAATAATAGTAATGATAATCAGCTTTTTCCACATAATTCTAATCTCCAATTTTCCATTTCATTTTTAATTACAGAAGACTGATCTTTTTTTTAGTAAAAGGCTCTTTAAATAGCATCCCAATATCTTCTGCTGCATTGCGTTCTCCTGAGAGTTCCGGTTGCTCTGTTTCTTCAAATATCTTTCCTGTTTGAGCAATTCCTTGAAGTTTTGAGAATAACATTCCGAGTTCTTCTCTCAATGTTATTTCCCTCCGTGCCTCCTTTATTTTATCATTAGATGGAAAAAAATGCTTTTTTACTTTACAGGAAATTTGAAAAAGTATAGTTAAAAATGAAAAGAGCAGAACAAGGTTTTAGTTCACCTTTGTTCCACTCCAGTAATAGAAAGCTCATTTTCTTCCATAAAACTTTAAATGTTCTATTCTTTATTTTCAATTAGTTTAAAGCTTGACCAAGGACGTAAGAAGTTTAGAAGGAAAAGCTCATCTTCTGATATCCTTCCAACAACGTTAACTCGTCCGTCATTCTTCATTTCTTTTAAAGCAATCTGTGTTTCACCCTTGTATTGCCCATACCCCTCATTATCTATCAGAATATCTCCTCTGATCATGTCTTTTGTGTTATGTGCAGGAAATTCTTTGTCCTTGTAATATATACGTGTCCTTGTTGAACGCAGGATATACTCAGAACGATCTCCCCGGTAGCTGTGCAAATTGTCAAACAGACAAATTCGTTCATTTTCAGTAATATCTGATGCCGCATCAACTTTTAATGTCGGAAAATCAGCATTGAAAGCTTCTGACATTGCTTTTAACTCCGCTTCTGATGCATAGGCATTTCCAATTGAAATATCATCAATCAAGCCAGTTAAAATTAAATGTTTTACTTGAGTGGCAATTTCCAGATCGCGGTGCTCTTCCAGTGAACACAGTCCATCTGAAGTAGGCCATGGACCAAAAGTGGCATCATGTGAATTGACAAAAGCCATTGTATTAATGTTATATTTTCTGAACTGTTCTGAGCAATATACAAAATGATCATAGCTAAGACCTGAGTAGCGATGAGGATAGAAATTGTGAGAGCCCATCAAATTTGCTGTATTTGGTGAGTAATTCATAATATTGTCAACATAACTGGTTCCTGTACTCATATTGATCTCAATTTTGATACCATATGGATTTCTGGTCATTTTTGCTTCTTCACTGCCTGTAAATCCAATATCTAAACGTACACCGTATGCACCCATTTCGTGGAAAAATGACAGGTCATCATAGGAAATATTCAATTGTGCAAATAGTTCAGGATTAATATCAACCATTACTTCCATACCCAAACTGTTGGCATAATCAACTACTTTTTTAAACTCAGCGAGAACTTTTTCTTTATCGTCTTTAATTTGAAGCAAACTGGTAAACACACGTTTAAACCCGTATTTGTGAGCGAGTTCCAAATATTCTTTGTCCTTTTCAAAAGTTGAGCGTTCTGGATAAATCGAAAGCCCTAATTTTCCCATTGTTGCTGCCTCCTAAGTTTTCTTCTTTATTGACATTGATTGTCACTGTTGATTATAACAGAAGCTAAAAAAATGGTCTACACCTTTCCTGTTATTCTCCAGGACAAAAGTATGAAGAAGACACTAGTGAAAATCATACTATTTATTTTCTGAATCCCAAATTTCTCTGTTATTTCCCATTCCCTTTTTTGATAGCAAATAGTGAGTCAAAAAAATACATAGTTACTACGTATCAATTGTAAATTTTCTGATCAATAATCATGTATTTTAGAAAACTTTCTGCAGTTTCTGAAAAATATTTCTTCATGCTTTTGTTGGAGGGCATTCACAGTCTGAAACCACCAATCAATATTATGAATACTTTATTAAGACGGAATAAAATCTGGAGTCTGCAGAAATGAAGCACGTACGCCAACCGAAAGCCCCTTGAAAAGAGTGATCTCTTTTTTTCAAGAGTTCTTCAGACCTATATAGTTCTTCTTATAAGGTTGGAAAGCCTTAGCTTCTCTCTATCAGTTACCTAAGATAGCTGCTTCGATTACACTTATCAACTATCTATGATTTTGAAGGGAAATACATTCAGCAAGCAATTATCTGAATAATGGATGAGTTTAAACTATAAATGAAATTTTTTATGATTTTGTTCTGTTTTTTTAAAATAGTCTGGTAGTCAGGTAGATGTTTTGTTATTATATTTAGGATGACTATATTAAAGGGGATGTATTTTACACATGAAGATCAATAAACTTTTTACAGCAACAGTTTCAATTGCTGCTTCAGTTCTGCTTTTAGCTGCCTGCGGCAATGGTAATGACAGTTCAAGTTCAGCTGACAGTAATTCAAGCACTACAACTGAAAGTTCATCTGAATCAATAGATTTAAATGCGTTGGATCTTCCTCAGCTTTCAGAAGAAGTTGCAGACAACGAAGCCCTGATTGAAATGGTGACTTCAGAAGGTTCCATTGAAATTAAACTGTTTCCTGAAATTGCACCAAAAACAGTTGAAAATTTCATCACACATGCTAAAGACGGCTACTATGACGGACTTATCTTTCACCGTGTGATCGAAAACTTTATGATTCAAGGCGGCGATCCTAACGGAGACGGAACAGGCGGCGAAAGTATTTGGGGAGAACCTTTCGAGGATGAAATCAGCAATCAACTGTACAATTTAAGAGGGGCTCTTTCAATGGCGAATGCCGGACCTGGAACAAACGGCAGCCAATTCTTTATCGTACAAAACTCAGATGATATGTCTGACGGGCTTTTAAGAACAGACAAGCCTGACAAAATTATTGAAGCATACAAAAATGGTGGTACACCTCATTTGGATGGTGCACACACCGTCTTTGGTCAAGTAATCAAAGGGATGGATGTCGTTGATAAAATCGCTGCCAGCGAAACTGACAGCAATGATAAGCCTAAAAACGAAGTAACAATTGAAAAAATCAATATTTTGCAGGAAGCAAAATAAAAAAAATTGATTAGTTGGACGCATCGGGGAATTCACTGTTTGGGTGAATTCTTCCCAGATGCTTTTTTTGTAGTAAAAAGAAAGGCTGAGACAAACATCCCGGCAGCGTTCTTTGCTAACGAATGTTTGTCTCAGTCTTTCAGTATTCATACAGTTATTTATTTGAGAATACGCTTGCCATAATGAAATCATGCTGACAAATACTTTTGAATAGATTCCTCAAGCAATTGGCATACTTCATTCTCTGTTATCCCAGCTGTATTCGTAGTGTACAAAGTAGCAATTCCAGCAGCTGTTATCCATATTTTTTCATGAATCTGCTTTATTAATTCTTCCGCCAACTTCTGATATTTTAGGGATGTCTGAATTTGTTTCTCAAAGTGCTGATAAGACAATTCCTTCAGCATCTTGCCGTATCCGTGATGATCAATGTATAAATACATAAAAAGTCGACGATCCTTCTTGGCAAATTCAATGATATTTATCCCAAGATCGATTACAGGGTCTCCTTTTGTTTTATTATAAAAATACTGTTTTTCCAATTGTCCATGAATCATTGTCAGCAAAGTAATTTTCAAATCTTCCATATTTGTAAATTCTAGATAGATCGGCTGTGTTGAGATTCCCATTTTTTCAGCGACATTTCTGGCAGTAATTCCTGAAAACCCTTCCTTTAAAATAATGTTATAGGAAGCATTTAAAATCTGATCTTTTGTATAGACTTTTTTTCTTACCATACTGTCTCCTTTCTATTTTTAACCCTAAAAACACTTCTCTCCACTACCCTCATCCTCATTTTACACTGTTCTTTATATTTTTTTTCTCAATAATTACCAAAAATATGGAAAATGCTGATAATTTGTTCGTTCTATATTGACTATTACTGCTCTTTATAGGTATATTAACTATAGATATTGGTTTAAGGGGGGATTTTTTGATCAAAAAAACTGACAGATTTACATTACTACATACAGAGAAATCAAAATTTCAGAAAAAAAATACGAAACAATCTTATTTTTTTATGCTCTCCTATTCATTCTTTCTAATTTTTATCGGTCTTTTCAGCGGTTCCCTGCCGCTATTATTTGACGGGACATTAAATATACTTACATCACCTAGTCATTTATTGACAGATTACATTGCATTGGGATCAATCAACAGTGCATTTTTAAATAGCGGTATTTTAACCCTGGTCAGTGTTTTATTAACCAGGCGAAACAACATACCGATCACAGGACCGCTTATAGCCGCTCTCTTTACAGTTTCTGGCTGTTCTTTCTTTGGTAAAAATCTTTACAACTCGATTCCAATTATTATTGGAGGATATATTTACAGCAAAATTGTCAAGAAGCCTTTTTCTTCAGTGATTGTTGTCAGTTTATTTGGAAGTGCCCTTTCTCCGATTATCAGCTATATCACATTTGGATTATCTTTACCCCTAATCCTTTCTATTCCTTTGAGTTATATAATCGGAATCTTTCTTGGTATTATTTTACCACCTCTAGCTTCTCACGTACTAAATTTCCACCAAGGTTTCTCTCTTTACAATGTCGGTTTCACTTCGGGCTTGATTGCTATGCTGTTTACTAGTACACTGAAAATATTTGATAGACAAGTAGATGTTAAAAATCTGGTTTCAACTTCATTTCATGATGAACTGCTCTTATTTTCACTCGTATTATTCAGTTTAATGTTTTGTTCCGGTTTCCTCTTGAATCATTGTTCCATCAAGGGGTTGAAAACAATCAGCCAAACCTCGGGTAAATTAATTACAGATTTCATCACCATTGCAACGGTTGGGCCTACGTTGATGAATATGGCTTTAATGGGATTTCTTCTTACCGGTTTTACTGTGATTTGTCATGGAACAATGAATGGACCGATTATAGGAGCTATTCTATCTGCTGTCGGATTTAGTGCATTCGGTAATCATCCGTTAAACAGTTTACCATTACTTGTTGGCGTTTTCCTGACTGCTCAGTTCACTCCAGCATTCCAAATAGATCAGACGGTGGTTGTCATGGCTGGCATCTTCGGTACCAGCCTGGCACCTATTGCCGGTTACTATGGTCCCATCTATGGCTTAATTGCAGGCTACCTACATTTGTCTCTCGTCACGAATGTGAACTTTCTTCACGGGGGATTAAATCTCTATAACAATGGCTTTTCAACAGGCTTTGTGGCAGCAGTGATGGTGCCTCTGCTTGATAATATTTTACAGATTAAAAAGGAGAAAATGAATGCAGGAAAGAGAAAAAGCAAAAAGAATTATTGATGAACTGCTCACTTATTTCTTTTCTAATAATATTGAGGATATTCGGATTGGATTGGATTTTACTGAGGAGGGCTTCTATATTGAAATGCAAGGTAAAATTGATGAAGAGCCGGATGGAGTCATGGACTTGCTTGAGCTCTTAAATACACCAAGAGATACAAGCATTGAATCCTATTATGATGAGCTGCTGGGAATCTCTCATCATGAAGAAAAAGATTACCGCTTGTTGGGACTGATGATCGATGAGGCAGAGATTACTTTTGATTCTTCTATTTTTGATATTAAAGTATTTCGAAAAAGATAAAAGAAAATATTCAGATGAATTTTTGTGAAAAACTGAATGTTTTCTTTTTTATCTTTTTTAGTTGTAAACAGCACGCGGACCACCGATAAGCTTAGGTCGGGAAGCCAGATAAGTGGTATGCGCTTTACCGATTTCTTTAACAGAGGTACGAACTGGAATCTGCACATGCTTTACGTGCATGCCGATAAATGTATCACCAATATCAATTCCGCCATTGCTGACAACCTTTTCGACTATTACAGGCTTTTCAAAAGAATGATACGCCGCTGCTGTTGCAGCACCGCCTGCCTGAAGGGAAGGAATTACTGTTACTATTTCAAAATCAAATTTTTCAGCAACTGCTTTTTCAACAACCAGTGCACGATTGATATGTTCACACCCTTGAACTGCAAGGTTGAGTCCTCGTTCTGTTAATATTGATTTTAGTGTTTCAACAACAACTTGACCCACTGCCAATGTGGAATGTTTGCCGATTCGTTCACCAAGTATTTCGCTCGTACTACAGCCTAAAACAAATATCTTTCCTTCTTCCATCGGATACTGGGCAAAATATTCGTTCATCCCGGTTTCCAGTTGCCTCTGATAAGTATAAAGCTCTTTTTCCATAACAATGCCTCCTTGTACTTATTATCCTTCAGCAAAATAGAAAAAACCAGTAAAACAACGGATGTTTTACTGGCATAAAATTACTGTCCATCTAAAATATTTAAACGAACTTTCTTTGGTCCATCTGTACGAACGCTGTAAACAATTGTACGAATCGCTTTAGCAACGCGTCCCTGTTTACCAATTACTCGCCCAATATCTTCTTGTGACACAGTCAAATTATATTCAAAAAAATTATCTGACTCTTTGATTTCCAAAGAAACAGCTTCTGGATGACTTACTAACGGACGAACAATCGTTAATACTAACTCTTTCACATCAGTCATTTTTAGTCACCTTATTTCTTTTCAAGTTTAGCTTCATGATGTTTTTTCATCACGCCTTCTTTTGAAAGGATGTTACGAACAGTATCTGAAGGTTGAGCACCTTTAGACAACCAATCCAACACTAAATCTTCTTTTAAAACTACTTCCGCAGGATCTTTTAAAGGATTGTAAGTTCCTACAGTTTCGATGAAACGTCCGTCACGAGGAGAACGTGAATCTGCTACTACAATACGGTAAAAAGGACTCTTTTTAGAACCCATGCGTTTTAAACGAATTTTAACTGCCATTTTCTATTACACCTCCATTAACTTAATCACAAATGCTAGTTTAACAGATTTACCATTAGCTGTAAAGAGTTTTTTCTTGACACCTTTATTTTTGTTGTTTTTCATGGCATTGCCATGGTATAGTGGACTCACCTTGGCAGGGGCATCTTTTTGCCTTAGCTGAATACAGGCTGAACAGGAATTAGGCTGCAATACAAAATTCCAATACATTCTGTATTCAGCTTTTTTGTTCCAGATCGTGGCTGAAAATTATCAGGGCTTACAAATTGCCTGTCCCATTGTTGCAGAAACAGCTAGTGGAATGATATGGGTCCCGACATTCTTATAAATGTGCAGACATTCAATCTCCGCACTATTTAATCAACTCGATCTCCAGTCTCTGAACATAACCTAGTGCCTGTTCTGCTGAACCGTTAATCGTCTAGAGGCTCTGTGAATTGGATTAGAAACATAACTTATTTTTAATTCGGTCAACATACTAATACTTTAATACATAATAATTATATTGATTTCTCACCTGAAATCCCTCTGATAAATACAATTGGTAGGCAGGAACATTTTTAGTCTCAACTTCTAAATAAATACCAGCAGGATTTTTTTCCTTAATTGAATGAAGGACAGCAGACAGAACTTTTCTGCCTATTCCTTTGCCTCGATAATTCGCATTTACTACAAAGCCGTAAATTCCCCACAAACCAGAAGCTTCCTCCAAACGAATGCAAGCCAACAGTTCCCCTTCTTCTTTATAAATCAATGTATTGATAAGGTCTTCTTCTAAAGGTTCCCCTTCTAGCAAAAGCTCTAAATCAGGCAAATTCACCGATTTTGGTTGAACCAGAGAAACAGCTGCAGACAAGCTGTCAACCAAAGTATCCATTTGAAATTTCATATAATATTCCGAGAAAAGCAGTTTACACTGATTATTAATCAGATATTTAGTCAAAAACAAATGTGAGGAATCTGCAATAAAAAGAATTTCTTTAATGTTATTCTTCTCTGAATACAGCTTAACCTCTTTTAGCAAAACGCTAAGTACAACCTTGGAATCTGGAACAATCATTGTTGCCTCAAGTGATGATGCATCGAAGCTTGTGCACCAGACATACCCCTTCAGTTGATCCCCTTCCCAATAAAGAAGATGTGTTGCATAGGATTTTTCTTCTTCTGAAAAATTAAGATCCAACTTATGATAAACACTTTGTATATTTTCAACCTGCTTCAGCAATTCTGACACTTGGCGTCTTTCTTCTTTCGTCAGTTTCCTCTTCCAGATAATTTCATTTTTCAACCAGCAATCCCTCCTCACCTGTTATATCGATTATACGTGACTGAAATTCAGAATACAATCGCCTTGTAAAGCCCTTTTGCTTGCAATAATATAGCATCAGTCCTAGTATGAAGATAGAATCTTTTTCAGAATGGAGGAATTAGGTATGGTAAAAAAAATCGGATTTTTTGTAGGAAGTTTAAGAAAAGGATCTTATACTAGAAAGGTCGCAAATGCACTGGCTGGTCTGCTGCCAGATGGTTATGAAGCTGAATTTATCGATTTGGCGCCTTTAGAAATATACAATCAGGATCTAGATGATGAAAAAAGACCAACAGAGGCTTGGAAAACTTTTAGAAATCAGGTGAAACAGCTGGATGCGGTGGCCTTCTTTACACCTGAATATAATCGTTCTGTTCCAGGAGTTTTAAAAAATGCTTTGGATGTCGGCTCGCGTCCTTATGGTCAAAATGTCTGGGATAAAAAACCTGGGTTGGTTGTCAGCGTTTCCCCCGGTGCTCTGAGTGCTTTTGGAGCAAATCATCATTTAAGACAGTCACTTGTCTTCCTTAATGTTCCGACATTGCAACAGCCGGAAGCGTATATAGGAAATATCACTCAATTAATCACTGATGATGGAACGCTTGTTGAAGGAACGATGAGTTTCCTTCAGGTAATTGTAGATGCCTTCATTTCATTTACTGAAGCAAACAGCTAAAATTTATTCTCTCCTTTACCCGTTGTTTACATGATGATAGATAAAGGAGAGTTCTTTTCATATTTTACAAATGATTATCATATCCTAAGAAGGAAATTCATTTTCATTCCAATCCTTAGCCAGCATTTTTTTATAAAATACATCCATTCCGACAGCTTCCATCGGTGCGGTAATAAGAATTGAGAGAACCGCAACTGTCAACATCATTTCTCCGTTATGAATTCCCATAGTTAATGGAATACTGCCGATTGCTGCCTGAACTGTAGCTTTCGGAAGATAATAGTAATTAAGTGAAAGAATTCTGTCACGATACCTTTCATTTCAGCTGTTATTTTTAGACTGCAACTCATCATGTCGATAACATTCCACAACGTGATCATTGATTATTCCAACCGCCTGAAAATAAGCATAAATAATTGTGCTTCCAATGAACTTAAATCCCTGTTTTTTCATATCCTGACTCGCTGCATCTGATAATTCACTGGTTGCAGGAATCGGTACATTCTTATATTGTTGTGTATCCAGAGGCTTATAATCAACAAACTTCCACAGGTAATCAGAAAAGCTGCCGAACTCTTTCTGGATTTTTTTAACTATCTGAGCATTGTGAATTGCAGCTTCAATTTTTCTGCGATTACGAATAATTTCTTTATTTTTCAAAAGCTCCTCTATTTTATTCTGATCATATTCTGCAACCGTGTCGATATCAAATGAGTCAAAAGCCAGATCAAAAGCATCTGACTTATTCAGTATTGTCTGCCAGCTTAATCCTGCCTGATTGATGTCAAGAACCAGTTTGCGAAACAATAGACGGTCATCATAAATTGGCACTCCCCACACCTGATCATGGTAGAGCTCCATAGTTGAACTGACTTTTGCCCAGTCACATTTTTCCATTTGAATTCCTCCATATAAAATCCATAACCAAACCCACTTTTCTCTAAAAAAGAGGAAAGACCACTTTTTATATCGCTGTCTTTCCCCTCTATTATTAAATTTGCTTATTTTTTCTTCTTCTTTTTTTTCTTCTTGTTTTTCTTGACCATACGATTCATAGCCATTTTTCCAAGTTTTCCTTTGACACCGCCGCCGAACATTTGATCCATTCCCGGAATGTTCATATTGCCGTTGGACATCTGCTGCATCATTTTTTTTGATTCCTTGAACTGTTTAATCATTTTATTGACTTCAACAACTGAATTTCCAGACCCCGCAGCGATTCGGCGGCGTCTGCTCGGATTCAACAAATCAGGATCTTCACGTTCTGCCGGTGTCATGGATTGGACCATCGCTTTTTTGCGTGCCATATCTTTAGGATCTACCTGTATATTTTCCAGCCCAGGCATCCCGCTCATTCCCGGAATCATTTTCAACAGGTCCTCAATAGGTCCCATCCCCATAACCTGATCCATCTGCTCAATAAAGTCATTAAAATCAAAGCTGTTTTCCTTCATTTTCTGAGCAAGCTCTTCAGCCTTTTTCTCATCATAGTCCTGCTGTGCTTTTTCAATCAGCGTGAGCATATCACCCATCCCCAAAATCCGGCTGGACATTCTATCGGGATGGAAAATTTCCAAATCAGTCAGCTTTTCGCCTGAACCGATAAATTTAATCGGCGCACCAGTCACTGCACGAATAGATAATGCAGCACCGCCTCGAGTATCTCCGTCAAGTTTTGTAATAACCACACCGGTGATACCTAGCTGCTGATTGAAACTGTCGGCTACATTAACAGCATCCTGACCAGTCATTGCATCAACAACCAGAAGAATGTCATTTGGTTTGGCAACTTCTTTAATCTGTTGCAGTTCGCCCATCAAAGCTTCATCAATATGGAGTCGTCCAGCTGTATCTATTAGAACATAATCATTTTTCTTCTCAGCAGCTAGCGCCATCCCCTGTTTCACAATCTCAACAGGATTTGTATCTGTGCCCATATCAAAGACCGGCACATCCAGCTGCTGTCCCAAAACTTTCAACTGATCAATCGCAGCAGGGCGATATACATCGGCCGCAATCATCAGCGGGCGGGCATTTTCATTTTTAATCAGCTGATTTGCCAATTTTCCGGCAAAGGTTGTTTTACCTGCCCCCTGCAGCCCCACCATCATTATTACTGTTGGGATTTTAGGCGATTTATTTAATCCAACCGTTTCAGAGCCCAGAGTTGCCGTTAATTCTTCATCAACTATCTTAACGATCTGTTGAGCTGGCGACAAGCTTTCAAGCACTTCGACACCAACCGCACGCTCTCTGACACGCTTTGTAAAATCTTTTACTACTTGGAGATTGACATCGGCTTCCAGTAAAGCCAGTCGGATTTCTCTCATCATTTCCTTTACGTCAGCTTCGGAAACCTTTCCTTTACGACGCAGTTTGCTCATCGCCTGTTGCAGGCGTTCTGTTAAGCTTTCAAAAGCCATAGTATCATTCCTCTATTTCCTGAATTTGTTCGATCAAAGTGACTAGTGTTTCATCTTTGGGATACGTCTCTGCAGAGTATCTTTTTAGTTTATCGAGTATTTCTCCTCTTACGATATAATCAGAGTATAAATGCAGCTTTCTTTCATATTCCTCAATAATCTTTTCGGTACGTTTAATATTATCATATACTGCCTGTCGGCTGACCTGATATTCTTCAGCAATTTCGCCCAGAGAAAAGTCATCTGCATAATACAGTTCCATGTAATTCATCTGCTTTTCTGTCAGCAAAGTGGAGTAAAATTCAAACAGGGCATTCATACGGTTCGTCTTTTCGATTTCCATGCTTCTCTTCCTCCATCATAATCCCTTTTAGGTTACCGATTTCACTTCGATTAGTCAAGAGTCTTCGTTTGATTTTCAAGAATTTTTTCAAACGAGAGTATCAGCTGATCATAGTAGCTCAGAGCATTCGCACAGAAATCCTTTATTGCGAATGTCTTTCGATCAGAAAATTGCCTTCCCTCTTTTTGAGAGATTCCATCTATTGTGATAGCTGTACGTTTCCCGTAGAAGATTTCTTTGAATTGTTTTAGTCTTATCGGGTATAGTCCAGACACTTCTTCTTCCTGAAGATAAAAAGAGCCTGGTGATAATGCTTTGTTAACGACAAATACATTGGTAAACTCATTATCAACAAAATCACCTAAATCAATTTCTACAATAAATACCCCAAGCTTTTCCGGTTCATCCTGTGTTAATTTTACACCCAACTCTTCTTCTACCTCACGAAATCCGTCCAAAACAGATTCATTTGACAACAAATGTCCTGCAGCAGTAATATCCAGTTGATTGGGAAAATCTTTCTTTTGAAGGGAACGCTGCTGAAAATAAATAATCAGATCTCCCTGATCCATCGTATAGAACCAGCAATGAAACGTTTCATGCCACAATCCTTTTTCATGTGCTTCAGCACGACTTGCTGTTCCAATTTGTTCATATTTTTGATTAAATATTTTCAATTGTTCATTTTCAGCCATGTAAATTTGCTTCCTCCAAAAATTTTTTCCAGTCATTTTCCGGAACAACTTTGATTCCCTTCTGTTCAAAATATGCCGCTGCAACCCCTATCCCGTTCTTGGTTATACCAGAAAAACTGCCATCATAAATTCTCAGCTTGCCGCAAGATGGGCTGTTTTCTTTCATAAGAATACTGATTACGCCTTTTTCCTTCAGCTTTTTATAGGCCTCTATTGCTCCCTGCTTAAAAGCTTCTGTAATATCAATTCCGGAAGCTGTAATCACACGTGCATTTCCCGACCAGACATCTCGGCCGTCTCCAGTACTGATTTCTGAGGGCTCTCGAGGTGTTGATAAGCCGCCCATCACTTCTGGACAGACAAGCACTGCCTTCTTACTATCAATCAGTTTTCTCAACTCAACGATTGGTTTAGCATTTCCGTCATATCTGCAGGAGACTCCTCCCAAACAGGCACTGATTCCAATCAAGCCGCTTCTCTCCTTTTCATGTTTCCTTTATTTTCCTGTCACCAAAAACATAAGAACAGTTTCCATTTGCTGAAAAATAGTCCAGTTGATTTTTCATGAACATTGTTTTTTCTATTCAGTCTATTATACCATCAACTTAAGGTTTCCTACAGAGATAATCCTATTCTGATCCATTAAAACTATGATAGAATAAAGAAAGACAGAAAGATTATTTTGAATGAGATTGATGCAGGTATCATCAATCGATCCTAAAAGGAGAACCGCAGTCCTTGCCGATTCATCGGCTTAGGAATGGGGCTATCGGACCAACAAAATGACAGTAACCGACTGTCGAGTATGGAAAGACGGTTGCTTCAATAATTAAAAGGAGAACCGCAGTCCTTGCCGATTTATCGGCTTAGGAATGGGGCTATCGGACCAACAAAATGACAGTAACCGACTGTCGAGTATGGAAAGGCGGTTGCTTCAATAATTAAAAGGAGAACCGCAGTCCTTGCCGATTCATCGGCTTAGGAATGGGGCTATCGGACCAACAAAATGACAGTAACCGACTGTCGAGTATGGAAAGGCGGTTGCTTCAATAATTAAAAGGAGAACATTCATGAAACACGTATTAGTTGTAGATGACGAACCATCCATTTTAACTTTATTGCAATTTACTTTGGAAAAAGACGGATATAAAGTATCCACAGCAGAAACTGGAACTAAAGCTTATGAAATGGCTTTGGCCAATGTCTATGATTTTATTATACTGGATGTCATGCTTCCCGGGATGGATGGTTTGGAGATTACAAAAGCTCTTTGCAGAGAGCGGATCGAAACCCCAATTCTAATTCTTACAGCCAAAGATGATCAGGTAGATAAAATTATTGGACTGGAAATTGGAGCAGATGATTATCTGACCAAGCCGTTCAGCCCACGGGAAGTATTGGCGCGGATGAAAGCAATTTTCCGCAGAATACAGAAACCCATATCTTCAGCTGATACGCCTTCAGAAAACCCTAAAACACAGCTTGTTGTTGGTGAAATTGAAGTTGATGAAGAAAACTATGAAGTAGTGGTGCGAGGACAAAAAATTGAACTGACACCGAAAGAATTTGAACTGCTTGTTTACTTTATGAAGAGAAAGGATCGCGTCATCAATCGGGATACCCTGCTTGAACGAATTTGGCAGTATGATTTTTCCGGTCAAAGTCGGATTGTGGATGTTCATATCAGTCATCTGCGGGATAAGATTGAAAGAGATCCAAAGCGTCCAGCGTATTTATTGACTGTTCGAGGATTTGGCTACCGTTTTCAGGAGCCTAAAAAATGAATAAAAGACAGCGTTTGGAGTATTTTCTGGCCGTTTCATTGATGCTGATTCTGTTTTTTGCCAGCATTTTTACGATTAACTCTTTTTTCAAAAGAGAATTAATGTCTCAACAAGTATCCTATCTTCAAAAGAAAACAACATTTCTAAGTAAACAGCTTACAGACAACGTATTTTTGCAGGAAAGCCTGACCGCACAGGAAAGTAATCTGCTGAAAGAGTATACAGAAAGCAATGAAGAACGAATCAGCCTGCTAAACAGCGAAGGGGAATTGTTCTATGACACAACGGATAAAAACTTGGATGAGACCAGAGCGCAACGACCGGAAATAAAAGCTGTTATTGCAGGTGCTGATTTTGGCTCATCTCATCGTATCAGTACAACCTTAAATGTTGATCTGCTCTATCTTGCATTACCAATAAAATCCGATGGTAAATTAATTGGCATCATTCGAGTTTCTGAAGAAGCAAGTAAATTCTCAGGAAGCATTCGAACCTTTCGTAATTTTCTCATCAGTATTTTTAGTTTGCTGTTTTTAATCCTCACTATTTTTATTTTATTGATGATCCGTCAGAAAAACAAACCATTATTAACGGTACTCCCTTTTTTAAAACGAATGATTAAAGATCCTGAAAAAAATAGATCTATTATTCAGGAATCTTCGGAGTGGAATGAACTTTATGAGACTGCGAATGAACTTAGCCATCAAATGAGCGAAACCTATCGAGCATATACTTCTACAGAAGAACAGCTGCATAGTTTGCTGAACGGGTTAATGATCGGGGTCTTTATCATTGATAAAAATGGTAACTTGGAATTGATCAATGCAGTTATGCGTGACTTTCTAATGTTTACCGGAAAGCCAGCGGAAAAAGAAAGTTACTTAAAAACGATTAACGATCCTACTATGATTCATTTAATTAATCAGGCAATTACTGAAGAAAAAAATGTTCAGCAGGAAATCAGTTTAGCCGGCAGTAATGAAGAAAGAATAGTCGATTTGTCACTGCACTATTTTGATAATGATTTTAACAACCATCAGATTTTTGGTGTGGCTTATGATTTATCTCAAGTACGCAGACTGGAAAAAATTCAAAAGGATTTTGTAGGAAATGTTTCTCACGAACTGAAAACACCAGTCACTTCTCTAATCGGTTTTACTGAAACGCTTCTGGATGGTGCCAAAGAAGATCCGGAGACGCTAAATCAGTTTCTTGAAATAATTCAAAAAGATGCGTATCGTCTGGAGCGCCTGATTCAGGAAATTATTCTTCTCTCCAGAGATTCAAAAAATTCGTATGAAAAGCAAGCGATTCATCTCTATCCTTTTACAAACGAAATCATTCAATCTTATCAAAAATCGATTGCAGAGAAAAAAATCCAAATTGAAATTGTAGGGGATCGAACGCTGTCCTTCACTACTGTTTATGAGCTGTTCCAGCCTATCATTAAGAATTTGATTGAAAATGCAGTTCAATATTCTACTATAGAGGGACACATTACAGTGACTTTTGATACTATAGATCAGCACCTGAATTTCTCTGTACAGGATACTGGTTTAGGCATACCTTTAGAGGATCAAAAACGGATTTTTGAGCGATTTTATCGAGTTGATAAGGCGAGAACCCGTAATTCTGGCGGAACAGGTTTAGGATTGGCGATTGTTCAAAATTATAGTGAACTTCTTGGCGGTACAGTGACCGTTGAAAGCTATCCCGGCATTGGCTCACTTTTTACACTCTCTCTTCCACTATAAAAAAGGTTCTATGTTAAAAAATATTGGCAGATTTTCCACCAACACAAAATATTATAGAACCTAAAAAAACAAAGCAGTTAGAAGGAGCGCATAAAAATGCTTCTCCCTCAACTGCTTGTTTATTTACAAATAATTTTTTATTTTCTGATAACTTCAACTGCAATCCCAGTTGTATAGGACATTGGAAAAATTTTTCTCTTTTAATTCTTGATAATTGATAAAGAAATTGCCAATACCAACATCTCCCCAGATAATTGGCCAGCTCCCATTTTTTGATTCACTATCCAATTGAAACAACAGCACATCATGTGTATCATCTGTTCTTGGATCTTGTTGTGTAAAGTATGAATAGCCGCCGATTTTACTGCCGGAAGCTCCTTTAGTCAATTTATTATAGATTTTTTCTTTCTGTTCCTCATTTTCAGCCACATCTGCCAGCCAGTCAAACAGATCTTTCCCAAATTTGTTTTCAAAATCAAAATTATCTCCGCATTGATATTGACTTTCTTTTGTTCCTTCCATTTTGAATTCTCCACTAACCACTTTATAGAGTTCGCCTGCCTCTTCTGCTTCTACCAAAATAGCAAGCTGCTGTTCTCTTGTATATGAACCTTTTGAGCAGTCTTCAAAATACAAAACTCTGAAACCGATCTGATTTGTTTGATCAGAGAAATCTAAACCCATTAAATCATCTGTGTAATCCACATAAAAGCTGAGAATTCCTTTTTGAGGAAATCCATCCAGTTTAGGCAGCTCTTCAAAGTTAATCTGAGCCAACAAAAACAAAGGTACCCCTGTATCTCTGTTTCTTGGATAGTCCTGGTCAACTGGTAAATACCCCACACCGCCAGCCTTGCTTGCAGCCAGATCAAGTGACCCCCTATCACTGATTTTCAGCTTAATAAACTCACGCTTCGTTTCTTTATAACGCTCCCACCAAATCTCAGGCAACAAATCCTTTAATTCATTTTCCAAATCTTCACGTCCCTTCCTCTCTATTGTAACTTTTTCACAAACCTCTGTAAACACTGACTTTATCAAGGGTTCAGATTGTGAATATCGTTTCCGGCTCTCTGTACTCAAAAAAGAGCAGCTTTAGCTGTCCAGTCACGTAGCAATCGTTAATATTCAGATAAGTGAGTAACCGTAACGCTACTTACTTTTTAGTCTTTCAGATTGCCGATAAAGATGTCAATAGTCAAGATGCGGTTTCGCTTTGTCCCTTCGGGCTTGTGAATCACATTCTTATCTAGTAACTCGTTAACACTCTCCACGTTTAGAGCTTCCAGTTGAGTATATTTTTTTACTCTATCCATAAACCGTGAAACATCTAAGCTTTGATTTTCCTACGTAGAAAGGCTCTCTTTGACTATTGAAATGGTTTAGCTAATTGATTCTGTTCTTTTTCTCGTAAGTCTGGCTCATCTTCATAAGGCATTCATCAGTCAGTTTTCCAGATAAATGATCTTCATACAAACGCTGGATAATTCGATCAATTTCTTCATGGCGCCGTTCATCAGAGGTTGTGACAAAGCTTCTCCATGCGACGAGTAACCGCAGGAGCAAGCTTTTTGTGCGACGAGTAACCGCAGGAGCAGAAGTATTCTATCTCAAGAACCAGGTAGGTATCATCTACTCTGACAAGTCAATCGTAGTGATTTATGTCAATAAGTCGGACTATACGAAAATTGTCAAGGAACACTAGTCATAATATGACTAGCTGTGAATTGATACCTCCCTGGAGCTACTCATATTTTCAGTATCGTTCGACTTATTTCCAGAACTGCTGTCTCTACGCGTCTAACGATTCTCGAGACAAAACATTACGCTGTATCCATTTTTCTGCGTCTACGGTTTTCACTACACTTCGTTTCGATCTCATCAATTTCTAAACGGCAAATTTTTTCATCGAAAGTCTATCTGTCTATTAAAATGGACAGAACAGACTGTAGACAAAAAGGAGCTGGTTTGATTACCAACTCCTTTTTGTCTACAGTCTGTATAGCGGAAAAATAATAATAAGTCGATAAAGGATTCAACTTTCTATTTATAATCGCACACAGTGTATTTTGTTGCAACACAAGGCTATTTATTTATAATAAAGAAAAACAACTGACGGTGATGGTCAGTTGTTTTGGGTTATAGGTTATTTATTCTGACTGCTTTTACATTGCTAATAGAATAATTTTTTTCCTTTCCAAATAGCAGCTTCATATGAATACAAAGTGGACGGAACTGTTGAATAATTCATATATGTGGCAGAAGCCGTCCAACCATTTGATAATATAATGAAATTATTCATTGTTTGCCCTCGTTTACCAGTCATTGTTCCCTGAACAAATACTGTGTGACCTGAAACTCCACCACCATTTGTTTTATTATAAAAGACACTAAGTGCTACAGGATAACTCTGAGCAATAGCATTTTGAATTAACACAAAGCTTGGGGAAGGCGTTGTAGTCTGTGTTAATGTTACACCTTTCTCCCTTGCATAATTAACTAGTGCTGATCCGATATAACGAGTTTGTGTCAAACCTTCATTACTTGTATAGGCAAGAGTCCATAATCTATCATAAGCAGCTTTATATTGACTTTCTACAGCTGTACTATAAAAATTGTAAGAACTTGCAATTGTAGCTAATGCAACTACCGCACAGGCATACTTTTTGTTAACTTTCAGCGTATAATCCTGAGTAATAGAATTAAACTGTCTAAGGTAGTATACTGAAGACATCTGAAAATCAGAAGGATAATCTATGAAAAACTCAGATGAATGACCATACATTGCTGAAGTAGCGTATTTTTGAGATTCTTCAACAACATTTAAAGCATCCTCAGCTACAGAATCTTGATAGTTCTCAAATTCTTGTAAGGTTAACTCTTCACCATCGGACCTAAATACTTCGTCTTCAACTACTACATTATACTCTGTAGGCATCGTCTCTAAAATTTCAGCATTCGTATCATCACTAACTTCATTTGAAAGCTGTTTTGTCATTTGAGTATAATAATCAGGAACTCCTCGCTCTATACTAAACTGAGAAATATAATCATCTTGCAATCTAAAATCAATGATTACATAGCCATATTGCTCTGTATCTAAATTAAAGGCAATATCATAACCAACCGTTACACCCTCAACATCCCGAATAGGAGTCGTCGAACCGATAGTTAAATCTAGCGTTGGTTCAATAGTTTTAGCAAAATCTAAAGCCAGCCTAGACGCTACCTCTTCATTTCCAACAACTTCCGCTCCTTCTTCAATTTTTGAAACATTATCATCAGAAAACGAAACAGTTTCTGCACGGGCAACATCTAAATTTATAAAAAAAGGTGCTATAACAAAAAAAATACTGAATAAAATTTTTGACCTTTTCATAAAAAATCCCCTATCTAATTTACTTTTTTTATGCTACTTAACGAGTTTATTTTATAAACTCTTGTATCAGAATCAATTGTCCCTTTTCCATATGTTAATTCTATCTGATCATTTACTGTAAACATACTAACGAATTTATTCACACTGTCTAGAGAAGCCGACTCACCATTTTTATCAAAGATAATATCAGAAAAATCTAAAACTAAAGTAGAAAGTTCCTTAGTTTTATTATTCAAAATTAAAATTTCCATCTCATTCTTTTCGGATATATATGTTATTCTACCTTCTAAAATTTCTGGAGGCTGTTCGTCAACATATGAATTCATTTGATAATTTCCTTTCTTGTTAGTACACCCTGCTAAGAATACTAGAATCAACACAACAAATATGAATAGTTTAAAAACCGTTTTCATTTATTTGTATCAACAGCTCCTCACTTATTAATAAATATAAGTTTTACTTTATTATGAGTATATTATTTTGTAAATGACATAAATGTCTTGTTAGAAACATACATATTATATCGAGGGTATTGAAATCCACTTAAAGCGACTGAAAACATCTCCAAAGAGACAATTTCAAATGTTTTGCCTATTAAAAACATTGTATGTAGGAAATAGGATAGCAAGGGAGTAATTAAGATTATGAGCGAAAAATGAATACTGTCAATTTTTTGACGAGAAAATATATTTTTAGATATTTTTGATAAGCTTGGTGCGACAAGTCATTTCAATAACTATTAGTCTGTGTAGAAGCAAAAAAGGTAGCGAAATTGACACTCGCTACCTTTTTTGGGGTTATAGGTTATTTCCGGCTCTCTGTACTCAAAAAAGAGCAGCTTTTCAGCCGCTCTTTTAATTAGGAGTTAGTTATCATTTCAAACAGTTTATTATTTGCTGCCTTTAGTTTTTGGTTACTTCACCATCAACACTTCTTTCTACTTTCATATCTGTAATCGGCAGATAGCCCAACTCTTTAACAATGGTTTGCTGAACATCGTCACTGACCATGTAATCAAGGAATTTCTTTACTCCAGCATCCGGCTCGCCATTCGTATACATATGCTCATAGGACCAGATTGGCCAAGAATTGTCAGCCACATTTTCTTCTTTTGGTTCTACTCCATCCAAGCTTAATGCCAAGGTGGTATCATCCATGTATGAAAATGCCAGATAGCTGATTGCTCCAGGTGTTTGAGCAACAATTTGTCGGACAGTTCCTGAAGAATCCTGTTCTTGCGATTTTACTGCTTGTGCTCCATCAAGTCCCCATTTTTCAAATGTTGCTCGGGTACCACTTCCTGAAGGTCGATTAATCACTGCGATTTCCTGATCTTTACCGCCAACCTCTTTCCAATTAGTTACTTTTCCTGTAAAAATTTCAATCAGCTGCTCTTTTGTCAGCTCAGTTACACCAACATCTTTGTTGGCAACCGGTCCCATACCAACAACAGCCACTTTGTGGTCCACCAGTTTAGAAGCATCGATCCCTGATTTTTCCTCTGCAAATACATCTGAATTTCCAATTGTAACAGCTCCGTCAGCAATTTGAGAAAGTCCTGTTCCGCTTCCTCCCCCTTGAACCGAAATGGAATAATTTGGTTCATCTTCAACAAACTGATCCTTAGCCGTATCAACAAGTGGCTGCAAAGCAGTTGAACCAACAGCTACAATTTTTATCGGATCGCTTGATGCCGAGCCGGAATTAGAAGCTTCACTTCCGTTAGAACTGTTACAGCCTGCTAAAAGCACCCCAGCAGTAATCACTAAAGTCGTTAATAATCCTTTTTTCATTTCGACACTTCCTTCATAATTAGTTACAAGCACAGTCTAACAGGTGATTGTTAATCCTCATCCAACTTTCTGTAAATTTCACGTAAAGAATGTAAAAATTAAGTGTAGTCTACTGACTTTAGTCGACTAAAAACAAGAAAGCTCAATAAATCCATGCTGTTCTTATCTTTTGAACAGCTTCGAAAGACAGCTTTCTCTCACCTTGAACTTTCAAAAATGGTTAGCATGTAAATCAGCTGCTTCGATTACATAAGCAAAAAAATGCTGTTTCTTTTTTAGTGAGAAACAGCATTTTATCAATTATCGATTCATATAGACAGCCATACGCTTCATTGCTTCTTCCAGACGTTCCATATCAGCAGCATAGCTGATGCGGATGTATCCTTCGCCTTCCGGACCAAAGGCGATCCCGGGGATAAGTGCGAGTGCGCATTTGTTCGCCAGATCCAAACAAAATGCCATTGAATCTTGTTCATAGCCGTCTGGAATTTTAGCAAAAATATAAAAAGCTCCATTTGGCCGTGCAATCTCAAATCCCAAAGATGACATCCTATCATAGACAAAGTCTCGTCGTTTTCGATACTCTTCCTTCATAATCAGTCCATCATTCATTCCTTCAACAAGTGCTCTGACAGCTGCTTTTTGAGAAATAGTTGATGCAGCTGTAACTAAATACTGATGGACTTTAATGATTTCAGCAGTAAATTCTTTACTGGCGAAGATAAAGCCAATACGCCAGCCAGTCATTGCATGCGATTTAGAAAGACCGTTGATAACAACTGTTTGCTGTGGAATATACTCCGCAATAGACACATGAGAATTATCATAAGTCAGTTCGCTGTATATCTCATCACTAATTACAAATACCGGATATTTCTTTAAAACTTCTGCCAGAGCCTGAACTTCGGCCCGATTATACGTAACTCCAGTTGGATTACTTGGATAATTTAATATGACCGCTTTTACGGACTCCCCATGAACCGCCATCGCCTGATCAACCATTTCCGGTGTTAGCACAAAGCCATTAGAGGTTGTATCAATATAAACAGGGTCAGCCCCAGCCAACGTAATAACCGGTTCGTAGCCAGGATAGATGGGGGCAGGCAACAGTACTTTGTCCCCAGGTTCAAGAATAGCCAGCAAACTTGCTGAGATAGCTTCAGTTGCCCCAATAGTTACTAATATCTCAGAAAAAGGATCATATGAAAGTCCATATTTTTCCTTCATAAAACAGGCTGCTGCTTCTCGAACATCTGAAAGTCCGGCCATACCCGAATAGTGAGAAAAATTATTTTCGATTGCCTGCTGCCCCGCTGTTTTCACATGTTCGGGTGTATTGAAATCAGGTTCTCCCAGGGTCAGCTTCAATATATCAGGAATTGATGAAACTTGCTCATCAAATTGTCGAATAGTTGAGACAGAAATTTTATAAACCTGTGAGTTAAACTTTTGTGTTAAATCCATCATTATCGCTCCTTTTCACTTGCACATTATAGTACCATATTCTTTTTGAAAATGAAAATCCTATTTAAAATCCGAATCATTTACTATCCGTATTCTCATTTTCAGCTTGCAATTAAAGATTCTTTTCTTTATAGTAGAGAAAATTGAACCTTATAGTAGAGAGGCAGTGGACAAATGAAAGGCATTCGAAAAATAGCTCCTTATATACCGGGAACCCAGCCGAATATTTCCGGCATGATAAAAATAAACACAAACGAGAATCCCTATCCGCCATCACCTAAAGTTTCCGAAATCCTTAAGAACTTTAAAGCGGATAAGCTAAAACTTTACAGCTCACTGGATAACCAACCTTTGAAAGAGGCTCTTGCAGCAAAACACAATGTTCTTCCTGAACAGCTGATAATTGGCAATGGTTCTGATGAGGTGCTGGCTTTTTGTTTTCTGGCTTTTTTTAACAGTGGTGATCCGATTCTCTTCCCTGACATTACCTATGGTTTCTATAAAGTCTGGGCAGATTTATTCTCTATTCCTTTTAAAGAGATTCCTTTGAATGAAAACTTTGAAATTGATTTTTCCGATTACAATCAAATAAATGGCGGTCTTATAATCACCAATCCCAATGCACCGACAGGTTTATTTAAAACAAAAAATGAAATCAGAGAATTGTTAAAAAACCATTCTGATGTAATTGTTATTCTTGATGAAGCTTATATAGAATTTGCGGAAGATTCGATGACTTCTTTACTAGATGAATTTCCTAATCTGATTATTATTCATACACTCTCAAAATCCCAGTCACTTGCCGGTCTCCGAATTGGATATGCAATGGGAAATCCTGAATATATTGCTATTTTGGAAAGTGTAAAATCTTCGTTTAATCCCTATTCAGTTGACATGCTTGCTGAAGCACTGGCAACTGCTGCAATTCAAGATAGTGAATATTATCAAAAAATAACGGGCAAGATTTGCCAAACCAGAGACTGGTTTTCTCAGAAAATTGAGGAAAGCGGCTTCCGTTCTTTACCTTCTCAAACAAATTTTGTCCTTGTTTCACACGATAAAGTCAAAATGAATGAGCTCTTCCAATATCTCGAAGAAAAAAATATCTTTGTCCGCTACTTCACCAAGCCGGAACGCCTGAAAAAATTTCTTCGGATTTCTATCGGTACAGAGGAAGAAATGAAAAGAGTAGCAGCTGTATTGGCAAATTTTGTCAGTAAATAACCAAGATCGAGACAGAGAAACTAGGTCTAATCTTAAGTATTGGATGGAAACCAGAGCAGTTCCATCAGTACAAGATTTAGATCTTTGTTCTGTCTCTTTTGTCTTTTTTAAGTAATCCTTCCGGAAATTTCTTTTAAAGACGATAAAATTTCCTCCGCGCTATTTTTAACCTCTTCCATTTCTTGAGCAAATTTTGCTTCTGTTTCATATACCTCATCAAAAATCCGATGAATCTCCATTGCAGAAATTTCCTGAATATCTATGATTTTCTGATAATAGTTCATCAGTTCCTTGCTGTTTCCCGGAAAATCTATCCCACCTAAAAAATATTGGTCAATACGATAAAAGACATCCCATTTCGTGATATCCCAAAATGGTTCGTCTTCTACTTCTTCCACTAATGTCAGCAGCTGATCTTTGGTACGGTGAGTGAAATCCCGTGTCAAGTCTGTAAAGCTTGTTCCAGTTAATCCATCATAACCATATCCTGCGATGCTGCTGATCATTAGGCTGCCAATGTTTAATCCAAGTATAGAGTTTAGAAACAAAAATACTTCGGAACTGTCGATCCCCTTTTGCTTCTGCAAATATCCTTTTGTTAAAGTCATTGCTCTCTCTATAAATCCATCAGGCATTTTTGAATAATCTTCTCCATACGCTTTATCTCCACTCTGAACCGCAGACATTACCGAATAGCAAACGTAGCACCAATCCTCTTCACGCATATATTTATTAAAATACAGCAGTAATCTCTGTACTTCTTTCATGGCTGTGCTTTGTTCTGTGACATCATTTAGAATCAACGTATCCTGTTTCGTGGCTACAAACATTGAATAGGGAGAATGCCAGGCACCTGCTTTGTGTACAGCTATATTTCCGCCTACAATTTTTGCCCATTCCAACACAGCCTTTCCTTGGCCAAGCCTCTCCTCCCTTAACTTCTCAATAGTTACATGTTCACTGTTGCTTAGAGCGAAGGAGCTTTTGTCCATGATTCCCAGACTTGTGGTTGAAGAAATATATTTGCGATTGCCGGCTATAGGAAACAATAAAATATTTACAAAGTCATATTCGTTACTAATATTGGTGATTTTATTTTTATTTACTTCAATTTGCTGCTTATATTTTAGTAAAAAGCTCTGATTAAATCCCTGACCGTCAAACGAGTAAACATGTTCTAGCTGCTCACCTCTTAATACACCTATGTATTGGGCTTTATTCCCACCTTTTGAGTGTCCGGATACATAGATTTTATCTCTTCCATGTTGAATTCTCATCTTGTCAAAATAATCTAATGCCAGTTTTTGCTGCTCTGTATCTGTTATTTTTGTATAGCCGCCAATCCCATTATCACGCCACTCCAAATCTCCAGCTGTTCCTTTATATAGGATGATTAAATCCTCCCCATACGCAACGGCCGCATTCGTTACCCTCTGAGAACCGCTTTCATTTGCGTATTGTTCATTATTTATATCTCTTACAATCATCTGATGATATATAGATTTATTTTCTTTAATTGTGTGAATGACTTTTTGAAATTCAGTTTTAGACATTTCAGCCGGTTTTCTACTGTCATCCAGATTATCTGAATCAAATTGTACCGCCCATTCATAAATACTCATGTTTTCTGCCTGATTAACAAAATCATTTGTATAAATTATGGCATTCAGAATTAGTAATTCACTTTCTGTCGGCTGTGCCACTACTTATCTTCCCTGCCTTCAGTTCTATCTACTTTTCCCCAAGATTCTCTTAACTCAAAAAGCAGGCTTTCGGTAGGATAGTTATCACCGTTCTTCTTTGTTTCAAATCTGTCATTTTCTATATCCTTCTGGTAATCTGCTTCAAGATACGCATTAATACTGATTATTCCAATAGCAACGTTTTCTTTTTTTATTTTTTCTACTATTTCAAAAAGTTTATTTTCCAGCTTCTCTTTATCCTTTTCTGATGTCACAGGAACATAAAGTACCCCCATAATTGTTGTGCTTTTGTTTGCATACTTCTGAAACTCCGGAAAGGTCGTCTCTTTTGTAAAAAAATTGGGGTAAACCTGGTTATAATGAATAACCAGCTGATATTTATCAAAATAATCTTTTATTATGTCATCAAATAATTCATAATAGAACGGCTTCATCAAATAACCGATATATCCATCTTCATAATGCTGCCCATCTTCATAACGGTAAACAACAAAAGACTCTTCAGGCTCGCCTTCTTTTGGATAGGCAAGCATGCTCTCATGGTTCGGTTGAGACCATGAACGATATTCGATTGAATGAGAAATAAATTCTTCTTTATACTTTTCTTCTAAATACTGTAATATTTCTGTCTTAACTTCCTCGCGCGATGGCAATTTCTGGTTGATTGTTTCGTTCATCCGTTTACATCCCCCCATTAAAAGTATGTGTACTAAAACAATGGTCACAAAAAATCTTTGCATTTTCGTCTCATCCCTAAATAGTTAAAATTGAATATATCACTCATTTTATAAAACTGCTGACATTCAAAAAGGGTCCTCTTTTCTTATCTTTTTCAGAATAGGCTTACATGTTGTGTTGTCTACATTCTGATTCCATTCATTCCAAACCCATTCCAGTTATTAGCTGCCTTTTACTTTTCTTCTATTTATTCTCCAGTTATTTTTTTAGCCTGTACCTGATCTGTTTCCGTAAATCCTTCAATGATTTCTTCTAAAAATCTGATTGATTTGTCGGTAATTAGTTGAAGCTCATCTGCACCTTTAACAAGAATAGCCAAACACTGGTTTAGCATCTCTGTTGCCTGTCCCTGACTTTGTGTAAACAAATGTTCGGTAACATATCCTCCACAGGAAATTTCATTTACTTTTACACTGATGCTCATCAAGCGATTTTTAAGCAAAGCCATTTCATCAGTCTCTAAACTTATTTTCTCCATCTCATCCTCCTTAATAAATGAATTGATCCTTTTGATCGATTTCTTCAATAAATAAATAGCTTTTTCCATTTAATGTTTCCGCAAGATTTTCAGCTTTTCCCGCGATACAGGCTATCTGATCAGCAAACTGTTTAAGTCTTGCAGAAATCTGCTGATCCTCTAAAGCCTGCGTGGTGACAGATATAAGAATTTCCTGAACTTCATTGCATATTTCACTGATCGCTATTAAATAGGTGATTAAAGATTTTTCAGCGAAAATAAATTCGGCATCAGCAATGAGCAATTCTTTATTAGCCATATCCCTCAGCCCTTTCCAGCTTCATTAAATTAGTTAAGGAAAATAATTGAGATTCATTTCTGATTCTTTGCTGCTTTAAATCAGTTATCTCCTGTTCCAATTGATAGATGATTCGAGTAATTGCCAAGTGCTCTTCTTCTGATTTTTGATAATATTTTTTACTCTCAAGTATCAGTTTACCCATAAATTCTCTGTACCCGCGATAAAAATTCAGATCGAACGCATCGGATGAAACCTGTTCAATTCTTCTGTTTCGTTCGTAAAAGTTCCAACTGATGTCATCCATCTGTGCAGTATGTTGTTTTTTTAAATGGTATAAGTCGTTCAAATCCTGTTCCTTTTTTCTAATTTGATCCTCAATATCAAAGATCTGCTGCTGTAAAGCTCTATTCTCAAACAAATATTCTTGTTCTTTTATGCTTCTTTTCTCCTTTCCTCTATTTTGATATTAAAAGTCCAGCTTACCGGCAAGTATATGATCTCTTTCTTTCATTACCATGATCGACTCCTTGATTTGCTTCTGCAAAATTTCAATTATTTTTCGCGTCTCTTCAAAGCTTGGTTTTAGATTCTCAAATCTTTGACAATAGGCTTCAGCTGCACTTCCTTCCCAAAATTGCGGAACTGTTAGGAGCATCTCATCCAAACTGCTTATACACTCTTCATATTTCTCTTCCTGCCTGTAAAGTTCTGAAGAAATGCGAAGTAATTCTGAATAATCAAGCTGTATTCTTATTTTAATCATCTCCTGTCGTAATAAAGATACGCAAAAAATAAATTTTTCAACAGATTATTAAAAACAAATCGAAAATCCAGATTCTCCAACTTAGGAAAATAAAAAAAGACTGAGAAAAATCTCAGTCAAACATCGTATTTTTACTTAGAGATAATTGTTTTTAGCTCATTGATAAAATAAGTTAAAATAGCACTTTTTTGTTGATTCTTCTGATAAATAATACAGATTTTGTTCTCTTCTTCCTGAACAAGAGGGATCAATTTAATCTCCTTCTTGGTAAATCCCGTAAGAATTCCAGAGCCTGATGCATAAGAATTGGTTTCAGCCAAGATATTCATCAACGTTCCACGATCGTTCACACTAATAACTATATCCTGTTCATTTTCTTCCACCAGATCTTCAGACAAATACGAAAATTCACTGCCCTCCTGAATAAATCGAACCTGAGGATAATGTACCAACTGCTCAAGTGTTAATTCTTTTTTATGAGCAAGGGGATGATGATTGCCTAAAAAAATATGAGTATCAAAGCAGCCGACCACATCATATATTAAATTAGTTCCAGACAGGTGGCGTTTAATGCCAGAGCGATTGCTGCTGTTTAAATACAAGATGCCAAGTTCACTGTGATAACTTTTTACATCCTCAATAACTTTCAATGTCGTTGTCTCAAAAAGACGAAATTCTTTATACTGATTGCCAAACTTCTGAACTGTTTTTGCCATTATACCACCTAAAAAATCATAATGTTGGGAAGAAATGGAAAAACGTGTTTCTTTTTGCTGATGTTGATAGCGATTTTCAAGTAGAGATAGTTGGGTCAAAATTTTCTCAGCAGATTCTAAAAAGGCAATACCCTCTTCTGTCAGCAAAGCCCCTTTATTAGTTCGTGTAAACAAGTTCACACCTAATTCGTCTTCCAGCTCTTTGATTCCATTAGAAAGGCTCGGCTGTGTAATAAACAGCTTTTTTGCTGCTTCACGAAAACTGCCATTATCTGCCACAGCCACCACATATTTCATTTGTTTAATATTCATGTGTTTTCTCCATTATTCAACCAAATAAATCTTTCGCTTATTTCTGCTTTGTATCGGCCGATTATTAAATTCCAACATATCTTTTTTTAAGTTTTTAACCAGCTGACGATCAATTTCTTCTACTTGTCGAAAAACAAACCATGGAATCGGGCCTTTCGTAGGAGGTGTTGTCAGCGATCCTATGTAATGATAGTGTGTACGCTCATTTGGCAAAAAAAGAACAGGATTAAAAACAAAATCATGTGCTCTTTCACTCACTTCAAGCAGTCTTTTCAATTTAGAAAACTTTTCTGTTTTATCTACAAGTTCAAAAAGACAGCCGACAACCAGATTTTGTCCTTCCTCATTCATATGAACAAGGTGAAATTCTATTGGATATTGAACCTCTTGAAGCAGATGTTCACTCGGTGTATGAAAGTGAATGTCTGTTAAACGATACTGCTGATTCTGATGAACAACATAGCTTTCTGTATTTGGCGGAACAAAATGCATGGTATTTTTAAATTCCTTTTCGGTAAAGGTTTCCTCTATATAGTGGAATGTCAGGCTGTCTACTGACGATTTTTTTTCATCTATTATTTTTTCTGAAAGCATGATTGGTGACTGATCGGGAAAAGCTGCTCCCTGAGCAAACCAGTCGCACAGAGTATGCCAGTGTTCCGTTCCTCTGTCTCCTGAATAACTCCATTCTACATCCATATTTCTAATTTTCTTCATAAAACCCTCCTGAATCAGAAAAATTTATTTTGATAACTGTAGCGTATTTCAAATTTTTAGTCAACTGATGAATACTTTGCACAGCAAACATGCAGTAAGTTTGCTAAATTGGTTCTAATAAGAGGGAAATGAAAACAGATAGCAAAGCATATATACACACTATAAAAAAGCTTCCTAATATATTTATGTTAGAAACTGAAAAAATTAAGCACGGCAAGGAAGAGCTTCGTTTTCAGCACGGTAATTGCTGTTTAAGCAGTTAGAAAATTTGCTGCAACACTATGCAGATACCTTCTTCTGTCCCTGTATTGAATCAATGTGTATATCACTCTAAACTATAGCATTTTTTGAATCATTGTCTAGTGTGCTGACCGAATTAAAATTAAGCTTGGCTTCTAAATCCAAGAAACGTATTGCCTATCCAGTAGTATTACATATGAGACTACTGGATAGGCAATGAGTATTTGCTAAAAGTACAGGAGTAAGCTATACAAAAAAATATTAGACATGTGCCAATATAAATGAACAGCTGCTCCTATTATGAGATGAATGTTTACACATAAAAAAATTGTCGTACGTATACAGCTGTCTCTTTGTATATGGAATAAATTTATCCCCTTCAGAGCTTCGCATACTAGTAATCTCTTAGTGATGAACATAAATGGTTGCCCATTTATTTCAACCAGAGCATTACTACCATCTCACTAGTTTATTTATCTTAGTGAGACTGGCAGCTACCTCCAAAAAGTGATTGAATGTTTACACATTCCTCAGATTGTCGGCTCGCATACCATCCCACTAGATATTCCTGCATCAGTGGGACTGGCAATTTCACTAGATATTCCTACAAAAGCGGGAAATCCTTGTATCTATGATTCTCACTACAACTACACTACACTACACTTCGTTTCGATCTCATCAATTTCTAAATGGCAAAGTCACTAAAAATTGAAGGACTTCGTTCGATTCTTGATACAAACGTGTCTACTTGGAAAAGCATTAGCATGTCTTGTATGTGGTTATAAGACATGCGACGAGCATCCGAAAAAGCGTAGAAGCACGCTTTTAATACAGGTTTAAAGCTGTTTGTTCTTGTCATTGAAGTATACAGGTTAACATTTTCTATCATTGAACATCATTTATAAATTATTTTTAATTATAATTTATAACATTGTCAGATCACTGGTCTTTTTTCCATGCCTCCGGGTTCTTTTTCCATTCTTTCAGAAGATCCAAATCTTGCGCTTCTATATAATTTGCCTCCAATGCTGCCTCCAGCAAAGTAGAATAGTTCGTTAAGGTAACCAAGTCCATACCATGTGAAGCAAAATTCTCCTGACCTTTCGGCAGTTCATAGGTGAATATTGCTGCCACTCCTAAAACATCTGCTCCTTCACGCTTGGCTGCTTCTGCAGCTTCCAATACACTTCCGCCAGTAGAAATCAGATCCTCGATAACAACCATTTTCTGACCCTCAGTGATTCGCCCTTCGATCTGATTGCCTTTACCGTGTTCTTTGGCTTTGCTGCGAATATACACCATAGGCAGATTCAAAATCTCTGCGACCCATGCTGCATGAGGAATACCTGCAGTGGCTGTCCCTGCAATCACCTCTACATCGGGAAATTCAGCTTCAATTTTGTCAGCCAAGCCTTGAGCGATTTCTTTACGGATCATCGGATAACTCATTGTAATTCGATTGTCGCAGTAAATAGGACTTTTAATCCCGCTTGCCCAAGTGAATGGTTCGTTTGGACTTAGGAATACTGCTTCAATTTTCAGTAAATCTTTTGCGATATTTATTGCTGATTCAGTCATTTATTTCTCTCCATTCCATTCTTTTTTAATAGAAAGATATGCCTCATAAGGATTGTCGCTTTTTGTTACTGGTCGCCCCACGACAATATAATCCGAGCCGATTTTTTTTGCTTCCTGAGGTGTCATCACACGTTGCTGGTCGCCAATCGCACTTCCTGTTGGACGAATGCCGGGAGTCAGACAAACGAAATCCTGATTTGTTTTCTTTTTAATCCTTTCAACCTCCCAGGCGGAACAAACTACACCATCAAGGCCTGCTTTTTCAGCACATTCTGCATAGTGCACAACACTCTCTTCCAGCAAAACGCTGATCAGCTGATCTCTCTGCATTTCTTCTTCACTTGTTGATGTAAGCTGTGTAACAGCTATTAAGACTGGCGTCTCAGCACCTTCCTTAGTCCCAGCCTCAAGCCCTCTTTTGGCAGCTTCCATCATTCGTATTCCTCCAGCAGCATGAACATTGGTCATATCCACACCCAATTTGGCTAGACCTTTCATTGCATATTCCACTGTATTGGGAATGTCATGTAGCTTTAAATCTAAAAAAACAGAATGTCCGGAAGCCTTAAGCCATTTAACAATTTCCGGTCCTTCCTGATAAAACAACTCCATTCCCACTTTTACATAAAGCAATTCCTCTTTTGGAAAGTGTTGCAGAAAATCTTCTACTTCCTTTCTTGAAGGGAAGTCCAATGCAACGACAGGTCGGCTGTTCATGACTGATGCTCCTCTCTGACTTCTTTAATTAATTCTTCCAGTGATTCAATTCCTAGTTCTCCCATGCGAACAGGCAATCCCTTAATTAATTTCGGGCAAATATACGGATCAGTAAAATTAGCAGTTCCAACCCCAACTGCACTGGCTCCGGCCATAAACATTTCAAGCACGTCGTCTACTGTCTGGACTCCGCCCATGCCAATAATCGGCAGTTTGGAAATTTTGGAAACCTGATGAATCAATCGAATTGCCACAGGTTTGATTGCTGGTCCTGAAAGTCCTCCCGTACTATTGGCTAAAATCGGACGCCGCGTTTTTAAATCAATCCGCATACCAAGCAGTGTGTTGATCATTGTAAACCCATCTGCACCGCCTGCTTCAATTGCCTGAGCAATAGGAGTAATGTCTGTTACATTTGGAGATAATTTAACATACACGGGAACCTTTGCCACTTTTTTCACCGATTCAGTCAGTTGAAAAGCAACATCCGGATCTGTTCCAAAAGCGATCCCCCCATGCTTTACATTTGGACAGGAGATATTTAATTCAATTGCTTTAACATTGGGCGCATCGCCGATTTTACTGCAAACCTCCACATAGTCTTCTTCGCAAGCACCTGCGACGTTGGCAATGATCGGCAAATCATATTTTTCCAAAGCTGGCAGTTTCTGGGTCATCACAGCTTCCAGACCGGGATTCTGCAGACCAATGGCATTTAACATTCCACTCGGTGTTTCAGCTACTCTAGGCGTAGGATTTCCAAAACGAGCTTCAGCAGTTGTTGCTTTTATCATGATTGAACCAAGTTGTCCGATATCATAATAATTTGCATACTCCTCTCCAAAGCCAAAACATCCGCTGGCAGGAATAATGGGATTTTTCAGTTCAAGTCCCGGCAAACTCACGGCTAATGGATTTTTCATCATAATACAACCTCCGTTGCTCTAAAGATTGGACCTTCGTCACAGACTTTAACACTTTTAACACCTGTTGCATCATCGGGAACATGACAGACACAGGCATAGCAGGCACCCATTCCACAGGCCATCCGCTGTTCCATTGACAAAAAGACATTTGGATTATCTGGAAATAACTGAGCTACAGCCTTTAACATGCCATTGGCACCGCACGCGAATACAGCAGCAGGTTCTTCATCTTTTAAAGCATCCAACAATAGATTACCGACATTTCCGTTTATGCCAAACGTTCCATCGTCTGTCGCAAAACGTGTATCCCCTAACGCAATGAACTCATTTTGAAAGTAGGAAACAGCCTTTGAAGCATATCCAAGAAAGTGGACAACCTCAACACCTTTTTCTTTTAGCTGACGGGACAGCTCATATAAGGGAGGAATGCCAATGCCGCCGCCAACAATATAAACCTTTTGTCCGGCTTCCAAAAACGATACATCAAAACCGTTACCCAGAGGTCCCATCACATCCAGTTTTTCACCAACAGACATGTTGGAAAAATAAAGGGTCCCATCACCTTCTGTTCGATAGATAATTGTACATGTTTTCTCTTCTTTATCAATCTGATTGATGCTGATTGGTCTTCTGAGCAGAAAATCTTCGCGCGGGACTTTAATGTGTAGAAACTGACCGGGAATCCCCATCTCATTAACCAGCTCACCAGATAAAGTCATTTGAAAAATCCGCGGTGCCAGTTGTTTCTGTTCAACGATTGTCATCATTTCCTGTTTCATCTGCTGACTCCCTCCATAATATTCTTGTACCTGTTGATCATTCTTTTATCCATCTTTTTTCTCACAATAGAACATCAGCTCGGAGCAAATTCTGCCCAGCCTTGATTCTAAATTGCCTCTGTTGAAAAAGCCCTGGATTCCAATACCTTTAATATGGCATTTGCCGTATCAAGAGAGGTAAATAATGGTACCCCCTGCTCAACAGACTCTCTCCGAATAATAAATCCATCCTCATTTGAAGATGACCGGTCCTTATCCATTGTATTAACTACCACCTGTGTCTGACCACTTCGGATAACATCCACAACTGTTTCGTTGTCTTCCTCTTTATCTTCAATTTTGGATACAGACTTTACATGAAGACCAGCCTTTTCAAAATATTTTGCTGTACCGGCTGTACCAACCAGGCTATAGCCAATCGCTGTAAACCGTTTTGCCAATGCCAAAGCTTCCTCTTTGGTTTCATCTGCAATCGTAAACAACACTGCACCATAGCTTGGCAAATGAAGACCGCTGGCTTCGAAAGCCTTATAGAGTGCTTTTTCAAGACTGTAGTCTGAACCCATGACTTCTCCTGTGGATTTCATCTCAGGTCCAAGATACGTATCTACTTTTTGTAATTTGGTGAAGGAAAAGACTGGTGCTTTAATATGAACCTGTTTACTTTCAGGATACAGCCCATCTTCATAACCAAGTTCTGTCAATTTTTCACCTAAAATTGCTTTTGTCGCTACCTGTGCCATTGAGATGCCTGTGATTTTACTTAAAAACGGAACGGTGCGGCTGGCTCTCGGATTCACTTCAATCACATAAACCGTTTCTTCATGAATAACAAATTGAATATTCATCATACCAATACAATTTAAGCCTAAAGCCAGTTTTTTTGTATACTCAGTAATCGTTTCTTTAATTGTTTCAGAAAGAGTCTGCGGCGGATAAACAGCCATCGAATCACCTGAATGCACGCCGGCACGTTCAATATGTTCCATAATTCCTGGGATCAGGACGGTTTCTCCATCACAGATAGCATCAACTTCACATTCTCTTCCGACCAGATAGCTGTCTACCAGAACAGGATGCTCAGGTGAAGCCTTTACTGCATGCTCCATATAATCCTCAAGATCACGCTGATTTTCGACAATTTCCATTGCTCGTCCCCCCAGTACATAACTTGGGCGGACCAAAACCGGATAGCCGATCCGATTGGCTACTTCAACAGCCCCCTCTGCACTGACTGCTGTATCTCCCGGCGGCTGAGGAATTTCGAGTTGTTTTAAAGCTTGTTCAAACAAGTCGCGGTTTTCTGCACGATCCAGATCTTCAATCGTCGTTCCAAGAATTTTCACGCCGTTTTTCGATAATGGCTCCGCCAGATTAATTGCCGTTTGACCGCCGAACTGAACGATCACACCCTCCGGCTGCTCCAAATCAATCACGTTCATAACATCTTCAAGTGTTAAGGGTTCAAAATATAATTTGTCTGAGATTGAAAAGTCAGTTGAGACGGTTTCCGGATTGCTGTTCATAATAATTGCTTCATAGCCTGCTGCCTGAATCGCCTTAACGGAATGTACGGTTGCATAGTCAAATTCCACACCTTGACCAATTCGGATAGGACCGGAGCCAAGCACCAGGATAGATGCCTTCTCAGAACGAATACTCTCATTTTCGAATTCATATGTGCTGTAAAAATATGGTGTTTGCGATTCAAATTCAGCTGCACAGGTATCTACCATCTTATAGACAGGAATCAGATTATTATCATATCTGTACTTCCTTATTTCCTGTTCAGTCAGGGACCACAGATCAGCAATTTTACGATCAGAAAAACCGTTTTGTTTTGCTTCTTTCAGTGTTTCAAAATCGTTCTTGTTTGCAGCAAGCGCTGTTTCCAATTCCACAATATGCAATAATTTATCAAGGAAGAATAAATCGACCTTCGTTAAATAAGCAAGTTCTTCAATACTATAGCCTCTTCTTAATGCTTCTGACAGATAGAACAGACGGTCATCCTGCGCCTTAACCATTTTTTCAGTCAGTAATTCATCTGAAACCTCTTTTAACTCTTTCAATTCATTGTGATAGGCTCCGATTTCCAGAGAACGAACAGCTTTCAGTAAAGATTCCTCAATATTTCGACCGATTGCCATAACTTCTCCGGTTGCCTTCATCTGTGTACCTAAAAGACGTTCACCCTTTTCAAACTTGTCAAAAGGCCAACGGGGAATTTTCGCAACGACGTAATCCAATGCCGGTTCAAACTCCGCATAGGTTGTTTCAGTTACAGGATTTTTCATTTCATCCAGCGTTAAACCAACGGCAATTTTTGCTGCAAGCTTTGCAATCGGATAGCCGGTCGCTTTACTTGCCAATGCAGAAGAGCGGGAAACTCTGGGGTTAACTTCAATTACATAATAGTTAAAGCTATGAGGATCAAGCGCGAGCTGAACATTACAGCCCCCCTCGATCTTCAAGGCACGAATAATTTTTAGTGATGCATCTCTCAGCATTTGATATTCGTAATCTGATAATGTCTGACTTGGCGCAAATACAATCGAATCTCCTGTATGAATACCCACTGGATCAAAATTTTCCATATTGCAGACCACAATGGCATTATCAGCTGAATCCCGCATTACTTCATACTCAATCTCTTTATAGCCGGCTATACTTTTTTCAATTAGACACTGCGTTGCCGGCGAAAGTTTCAAGCCGTTTTCAGCTACCACTCGCAGCTCTTCCTCATTGTCGCACATTCCGCCGCCGGTTCCGCCTAAAGTAAATGCAGGACGAACGATAATTGGATAGCCAATTGTATTGGCGAAAGCAACTGCTTCTTCCACCGTGTGCACGATATCACTTTCAGGAATCGGCTGTTCAAGTTCTTCCATTAACTGTTTGAACAGATCACGATCTTCTGCCTGGTCAATCGCACTCAGCTTCGTCCCCAGCAGTTCAACATTCAGCTCTTCAAGGATGCCCGATGCTGCCAGTTCCATTGCCATGTTCAGACCAGTCTGCCCACCCAGTGTTGGAAGTAACGCATCTGGTCTTTCTTTACGCAGAATTCTCGAAACAAATTCAAGAGTGATCGGTTCGATGTAAACTTTATGAGCAATCTCTTTATCCGTCATAATTGTTGCTGGATTGGAATTGACCAAAACAACTTCGTAGCCTTCTTCTTTCAGAGCAAGACATGCCTGTGTTCCTGCATAATCAAATTCTGCAGCCTGACCAATGATAATCGGCCCGGAACCGATGACCATAATTTTCTTTATATCTGTTCTTTTAGGCATTTTCCTGCTCCTTCCATGCATCCATTAGTTCCATAAATTCATCAAAAAGGTGTAGTCCATCATGAGGACCAGGGGCTGCATCCGGGTGATACTGCACAGTAAAAGCCGGAAATTCCTTATGTCGTACCCCTTCAACTGTACCATCATTTATTTCTATATGCGTGACCATTAATTTTTCTGGATCAACTGTTTTTTCATCCACTGCGTAACCATGGTTTTGAGAAGTAAAATCTATTCTCCCAGTCGCAATCTCTCTGACCGGATGATTCAGTCCCCGATGACCGAATTTCATCTTATAAGTGTCTGCTCCGTTAGCCAGCGAAAAGAGCTGATGTCCAAGACAGATTCCAAAAATCGGAACCTTCCCCTGAATCTGCTGAATCATTTCAATTGCTTCCGGGACATCTTTTGGGTCTCCAGGTCCATTTGTCAGCATCACTCCATCCGGATGGAGATCTAAAATCGTTTGTGCATCTGTATTATAAGGTAAAACAGTCAGATTGCAATTTCTCTTGGACAGCTCACGCAGGATGCTGTGTTTCAAACCAAAATCAATCACTACTACATTTCGTCCGACACCTGGACTCGGATAGGGCTTTGTTGTTGAAACCTGAGCAACCTGATTCTTTGGCATAACTGTCGCACGAAGCTGATCAAATAGATGATTAAAGTCATCCCCTTCATCTGTCAACAGTCCTTTCATGGTTCCAACAGAACGAAGCTTTTTCGTCAATGCACGTGTGTCAATTCCTGCAATACCGGGAATTCCTTTCCTTTTGAGAAATTCATCCAGTGTCATTTGGTTGCGCCAGTTTGACGCCAGTCTTGCATACTCTTTAACGATCACTCCTTTACAGGTCGGCGAAATGGACTCATAATCATCACGATTAATGCCGTAATTCCCTATCATCGGATAAGTAAATGTGATAATCTGACCGTTAAAGCTTTGGTCCGTAATTGTTTCCTGATACCCAGTCATACTCGTCGTAAATACGACTTCGCCTACTACATTCACTTCTGCCCCGAACGCTTTTCCTTCAAAAACAGTGCCGTCTTCTAAAATCAGTAATCGTTTCAACGTTATGCTTCCTCCTTAGACCAAACCAGCTTCCCATCAACAAATGTCATCAATGTATTTCCTTTTACTCTCCACCCGACAAAAGGTGTATTTACCGCAAGTGATTCAAATTTTTTATCATCAATGGCTTCCTCAAGTTCTAAATCAAATACAGCCAAATCTGCTGCCGCACCAATTTTCAGTGTTCCAGCTTTCAATCCGAATATTTCAGCCGGTTTCACGGACATCCAATCTACTACTTGTTCCAGTGTGAATTTTCCTGTTTCAACAAAGTGAGTGTAAATCAGTTGAAAAGCCGTTTCACTGCCGACAATTCCAAATGGAGCTTTTAAAAATGACTGCTTCTTCTCTTCCAGACCATGCGGTGCATGGTCAGTTGCAATACAGTCAATCGTTCCATCCAACAGCCCTTCAATCAAAGCCTTGCGATCCGCTCTCCCTCTTAAGGGAGGATTCATTTTCCAAAAACCGTTATCTTCCGGGATGTCTTCATCAATCAGCAGAAGATGGTGTGGGGAAACTTCAGCCGTTACATGAATTCCTGCTCGTTTGGCATCACGGATAACCCGCACACTTTCTTCTGCAGACACGTGACAGACATGATAGTGAACGCCTGTTTCCTTTGCCAGTGTGATGTCTCGTGCAATCTGTGAAGCTTCGGCGGCACCGAGAATACCTGGAAGTCCTAGTTTTTCCGATACTTTACCGGTATGCATTACTCCGCCAAACAAAAGCGATTCGTCTTCTGTATGTGCAACAAGAGCCATATTGTTTGCTGCTGCTTCCTTCATTGCCAGATACATGGTTCCTGCAGTCTGAACACCCACACCATCATTCGTAAATGCAAATGCGCCAGCTTCTTTTAAAGCCTTTTGATCCGTTAGCCGTTCACTTCTCAGCTCTTCTGTAATGGGTGCATACTGCAGTACCTTTACGACAGCCTCTTTGCTGATAGTCTTGTAGATTTCTCCCAGCTTTTCTGCGGTATCAGGTACAGGATTCAAATTCGGCATTGCACAAACAGTAGTGAAGCCGCCTCTTGCAGCTGCTTTGCTTCCTGTTGCAATCGTTTCTTTATACGTAAAGCCCGGTTCTCTCAAATGGACATGAACATCAACCAGTCCGGGTGTAATCAACTGTCCCTTTGCATCGTAAACCCGCTCAAACAGCGCTTCATCAAATTTTTGACCAACTGCAAATATTTTCCCCGCTTCAATCCAAATTGAAGCTTCAGTTAATTCGTTCCCGTTTTCAACAATTTTTCCATTTTTTATTAATGTTTTCATACTTGCCTCCTATGCCTTTCCTGCTAATACAGCTTCTAATATTGCCATTCTCATGTAGACTCCGTTGTTCATCTGCTGAACAATTCTGGACTGAATACCTTCAACCAGAGAATCAGCCAGCTCCACATCTCGATTAATGGGTGCCGGGTGCATAATAATTGCTTCTTTTTTCATTTTTTTTGCACGTTCAACAGTCAAACCGTGCTGCTGATGGTACTCCTCTTTTGAAAAGCTTTCCGTTCCGTCATGTCGTTCATGCTGTACCCGCAGCATCATCATTACATCTGCTTTTTGGACGACCTCGTCAATAGATTCGTAATCACCATAAACATCAAACTGCGCATCATACCACTCTTCGGGACCAGAGAAATAAATTTCAGCTCCAAGCCTTTTCAGCAGCTGCATATTTGATTTTGCCACTCTGGAATGTGTCAGGTCTCCAATGATACCGACCTTCAATCCTTCAAAATAACCAAATTCCTCATAAATGGTCATCAGATCCAGCAAGCATTGGGTAGGATGCTGACCACTGCCATCTCCACCATTGATAATGGAGCATTGAATCGTTTTGCTTTGAATCAGCTTATCATAATAATTCTCTTCGCCATGACGAATAACTGCTACATCTACTCCAAGAGCCGACATTGTCAGAACTGTGTCATACAGTGTTTCACCTTTTTGAACAGAGCTTGTACTGGCTTCAAATTCGATCACTTCAAGGCCCAGTTTCTTTTCAGCAACATCAAAGCTTTTATGCGTCCGCGTACTGTTTTCGAAGAAGAGGTTCGTTGCAAAGTACTGCTTCCTGCCGGATTGCCATACTGCTCCCTGTTTAAATTCCTGCCCTCGTCTGATCAATCCCATTACTTCCTGATCACTTAAGGCTTCAACAGTTAATAAGTGCTTTAAACTGACTCGTTCTGACGTATGAATCATTCGTCATTCCTCCTATTATTATGTCTACTCTTTCTTTAGAAACCAGATCTGATTTATCAGACAGAAAATGGTCAATTTTTCTGTCTCATTATTTCGTGTTCTATTACTAATACTAAAAGCTGCATTTACAGCTTATAAACCAATCATTCTACTTCGCTTCGTGCCTTCTCAGGTAAAATCAGATTCAATATGATTCCCAGCATGGTTGCTAATGCCATACTTGTTAATTCAAAGCTGGCAATTTTCAAATACGCTCCGCCAATCCCAATAACCAAAATGGATGATGTGATGACAAGGTTCCGTTTCTGATCATAATCGACTTTGTTGTCGATCAGTATCCGCAATCCGCTTGAAGCAATCACTCCAAACAGTAGAAAGCTGATTCCGCCGATTACCGGACTCGGAATACTCAGAATTAATGCACTGACCTTTCCGATGAATCCAGCTGCAATAGCCAGTACAGCTGCTCCACCAATTACATAGACACTGTGAACCTTTGTAATCGCAAGTACACCTATGTTTTCGCCATAGCTGGTAGTCGGCGGCCCGCCTGTAAACCCGCCGATAATTGTTGACAGTCCGTCTGCCAACAATGTTTTATTCAGCCCCGGAGATTTAAAGACATTCCGTTTGGTGATTTTACTTAAAACCATCATGTGTCCCATATGTTCCGTCATCGTCACAAACGCAATCGGAGCCATGCTCGTCAGTGCTGCGAGTGAAAATGAGAGATCATAGTCTATGAAAGGCAGCTGAAATGCCGGCAGACTGAACCACCTTGCTTCATCAACCGCAGATAAATCCACAATGCCCATCAGCATTGCAAAAAGATAACCGCAGACGATCCCCAGTAAAATCGGAATCAGACTCATAAATCCTTTCAAATACATGTTGAAAAAGATCGTAATTCCCAAAGTAAATAATGCTACTATGAAAAATTTACTGTCATAAACAGCTTCCCCATTTGCCAGTGTTCTGAACATTGCCTGGTTCCCAGCAGTTGAAGCAAGCCCCAGTCCGATAACCATGATCACCGGTCCAACTACGACCGGGGGCAAAATTTTATTTATCCAGTCTGATCCGACTTTTGAAATAATCAGTGCGACAATCAGATAAACAATCCCCGCATAGATAATTCCCTGTGCCACAGCCGGGTACCCTTGAGTCGCCATCAATGCATTAATTGCTGAGATAAAGGCAAAGCTGCTGCCAAGATACGCAGGTACTGACCCTTTAGTGATCAGGATAAATAATAGTGTTCCAACGCCCGAACTAAATAAAGCGATACTTGGTTCAAGTCCCGTTAAAATCGGCACCAGTACATTGGCGCCAAACATTGTAAATAAGTGCTGCAGGCTTAAGCCCATCCACTGCAGGGCACCTGGTTTATCTTGTATATCCAAAACAACATCTGTATTTCTAAACTTTTTCTCATCCATTTTCTCTTTTTCCAACTTTCTATCCAGCCTATTCTGATTCTTTATTGATTAAAATTCTATCTTTTCCATCCAGCTCTTCCATCTCTACAATGATCTCTTCTTTTAAGGAGGTTGGGATGTTCTTTCCTACATAATCTGCGCGAATCGGCAGCTCTCTATGCCCTCGGTCCACCAGCACAGCTAATGAAATTTTCTTTGGTCTGCCAAGATCAATGATCGCATCCAGTGCTGCTCGAATGGTTCTTCCAGTGAAAAGGACATCGTCTATCAGAATAACCTGCTTCCCTTCTACTGAAAAAGGAATATCTGAAGAATGAAGCTCCGGCTCTTGTGCTTCGGGATCTGCAACATCATCCCGGTATAAGGTGATATCTAGCTCACCGACTGGAACATCAACATTTTCCAGTTGTTTCAAACGTTCTGCAATTCTGGCTGCGATATAAATTCCTCTGGTCTTGATTCCCACAAGAACAATATCCTGAATGCCCTTATTCCTTTCAATGATTTCATACGTGATTCGTGTTAATGCCCGTTTCATTGTTACTGCATCTACAACTTCTTTTCCTTGCATGATATATGCCTCCTTATACATTTTACTGCTTTATTCATTAGGCTGTGGTTTCAAAAACGATTGAAGTACGAATTCTCAGACACGTCCTTATAAAAATACAATTGTTGAGCTTCTTATCCTTTTTTATCAAAGTAGCTTTTTGACAATAAAAAAACTCCTGCCCAGAGGACAGGAGGATAGCTTACATAAGTGTATACTGTAATACACACAGACCTTGATTTAAGCGCACTTAAATGTTTTCTGCATGTGTCCTTCTTAGCCTCACGGGACTACTCTTAAAGGAATAATATTCAACTAAAGATAGTGTACCTTTTAATAAAAAATAAATCAATCATTATTTCTTAATTGCTCCAAAGTTTTTTCAAAAACCTTTGGTAACGGCGTTTCAAACTCCATGTATTCACCGGTTGTCGGGTGAACAAAGCCCAGCGTTTTGGCATGAAGGAACTGACCATTCCCTTTCAGTGTTTTTTTTGGACCGTAAAGCGGATCGCCTGCCACAGGATAACCAATATATTTCATATGAACCCGAATCTGGTGCGTTCGACCCGTTTCAAGCTGAAGCTCTATCAGAGTATAGCCGGAAAAACGTTCGACTACCTGAAAGTGAGTGACAGCAGGCTTCCCTGTTTCAATAACTGCCTGCATTTTCCGGTCAGTTTTTGAACGTCCGATTGGGGCATTAATTTCTCCCTTATCGTGCGAAATCTCGCCATGAACCAACGCAAGATATTTTCTGACAGATGTTTTCTCTTTCAGCTGTTCCGCCAGAGACTCATGTGCTTTATCATTTTTTGCCACCATCAAAAGCCCGGAAGTATCTTTATCAATCCGATGGACAATCCCTGGTCGAATAACTCCATTAATTGAGGAAAGATCCTTAATATGATACATCAATGCATTGACCAGTGTTCCGTTTGTATGCCCTGCTGCCGGATGTACCACCATTCCTTGAGGCTTATCTATGACAGCAACATCCTTGTCTTCATAGACAATAGTAAGAGCAATATTTTCAGCCTCAATCAGCAATTCCTCAGGTTCGGGAATATCAATCTCAATTTGATCCTTCTGTTTTACTTTATAATTGGATCGAACGACTTCTCCATTTACTCGGACCTGCTGTTCTTTCAACCACTGTTGAATTTGTGAACGTGAATAATCTAAATGCTCACTTAAAACTTTATCTATTCTGCCTGTTTCTGTATTGATTGTTAAGCTGATTCGCTCCATTTTTTCCATCCTTCATTTCTTTCTATTTGACGATTACTGACATACATAATCTGCTGATTCATCTTACTAAATCATTTTGCTTTTTTTCTTTTTTCTGCCCGTTCATCTAAAATCAGGTAGATAAAAATACAGCCAACTCCTATAACTAAGGACATATCAGCAACATTAAAAATCGGAAATTTCATAAAATCCGTCTGTATCATATCCACAACATAACCAAGACGCAACCGATCAATAAAATTACCGAGTGCACCCGCCAAAACCAGACTAAGACCAAATGTAAACCATTTGCTTCCATTAATGTTTTTGAAGAGTAGATATAAAATAACCCCGGCCACGATTACCGTGATTATATAAAAAAAGGTCATCTTCCCTGCCAAAATACTCCAGGCTCCCCCTGTATTTCGAACATATGTGAAAGAAATAAATCCTGAAATAAAATCTTTCGTTTCTCCTAGTTGAATATTTTTCACAGTCAAATACTTGGTCCATTGATCCAAACCAATAATCACTGCGCTAAGAAGCAAATACACTGCTAACAATCCCATCATTCCTTTTCTCCGTTTTTATACAAATCTCTTGGGCGGATAATTCCCAGTAAATTCCCATCTGGATTTCCATCCTTCGTTATTAAAACAGCTTCCAGCCGAACATTTGAAGCAAACATTTCCTCCACCTGAAAAACTTTGGTATTTTCACCAACAAATTCGTAGTTTCCTTGTTTGTAATTGTTTGCAAGTAAATCACCTGCTGTTTTTCCAGCCAGTTTTATTTCTCCTTTTGTACTTTCGACTGCCAGCCAAATTCCCAATCCTCTAACCGTAATAAATCCCTTAAATTTACCCATGTGATAGATTGGAAACTGAGAATACCGTTTTTTGGCGACAATTCTCAAAATTTCCTCCAAGGAAATAGTCATTTCAAAGCCTGTGACGGGCTTTGAAAATTTCGGTAATACCTTTTCGGGTTCAATCAGCTGATGCTCAATTTCAGTGATACGGCTTACCGCCCATTCATTAGGCTCTGCTATAACAAAATCTTTTGATATCCGTTCATGAACAATGGCATTCCTCAGCTGAGCCATCTGGAGAAGATCATTTTCAAATGACGCTACCTGAGATTTGCTCTTTTTTGCCATTCGTCTGGTCATCTCGCTAAAACCCATTGTTGCCGGGTTATTAAGCTGATCTCTCAGCCATTTTTCTATTCGATTAAAACTATTTAAAAACTGCTCAGCATTATGTCCCATCTGTTTTCTCCTTAATTACATATGCTTTTTTGAGTACTGAAAATAAAAAGATACAGTATAAAGCCAAAAGAATCAATACACCCCAATACGAACCCCGAGCAACTAGAATCAGAAAAAAGAAAAATAAATAATTTGAAACCAGAATCGGATTCATTTTTATTTCCAACTCTTTCTCCGCCGAATTATTTGCAAGAAGGAATACATCACTTTTCATAAAATAAAAGCGGACCTGCACCTCAACCTCATTTTCATTTACTTCAACCATTTTTTCTGAATTATTAGTAATGAGAAACCAGCGCTCGCCGTTTTTCATTACCTCAATTGGTGTTGCCATCCCGTAAAAACCGGTCTTCCGTGTAAAATGAACAATCATTTTTATACACCTCCATGCAACTCTTATCAAGTATATACTAAATGAAACAGCTAGAAAAGAAAAAAACAAGGATTATTCCCGCATCGGAACATCCTTTTCTTTAATCATTTTCTATTTATTATTTTAATTCCTTCATGATTTAAGCATTTTTCTTCTATAAACTTTCTCAAAAGCGAAAATTATGCACAAAAATAGTCTGACAAGCATCTTTCTCTTCGTTTCCATACACATCAGAATTGAGGTTCTTATGTCCACTCAATCCAACAATTATCAGATACTTGCCAGACCATATTCAGTTGGTAAGGAGTTTCTCAAATTCCCACGTTCCTTTCAGCTTTGCCATCTTCGGCTCCCATTTTACGATGTTCTCTCAACATCTGTTTCACTATTCCTCCGCCATAACTCTGCGGCATTATTAGGGAATTTCTATTACCCCTTACATCTATTTTATACCATATTCCAAATCGTTTTGCAAGCGCTTTAACTCGGGTAATTCAGATTATTTTTATTGCCTTCACGCTATAAAAAATTCTAGGAAAAACAGTGCATTAACACTGCTTTTCCCAGAATAAATATCTGCACTGTGCTTGATTTATTTAGAATAATCCGATCGCATTTCCATCTTTATCAATATCCATATTTAACGCAGCAGGTTTTTTAGGCAGCCCCGGCATCGTCATAACATCCCCAGTCAACGCGACAATAAACCCTGCGCCCAGTTTAGGAACCAGTTCACGAATTGTAACAGTAAAGCCTTCAGGCGCTCCCAACTTTGTCGGATCATCTGAAAGAGAATATTGCGTTTTTGCCATACAAACAGGCAAACGATCCCAGCCATATCTTGTAAATGTTTCCAGTTGTTTCTGCGCCTTCGGAGAAAATGAAACGCCTTCTCCTCCATAAATTTTCGTGACAATAGTTTCAATTTTTTCTTCCAATCCGATACCCATCGAATAAATTGTACGGAAATTGGACATTTGAGTATCAAGCGTGTGAAGCACTGCTTTAGCCAGTGCCTCTCCTCCTTCCGCCCCTTTTTCCCAAACCTGAGTCAGTTCAACTGGAACGCCAGCTTTACTGCACAATTCAAGCAGAATTTCCACTTCTTTTTTTGTGTCGCTCACAAATTCGTTAATGGCAACAACAACAGGCAATCCATAGCTTTCCATGTTTTCGATATGCTTTTTGAGATTTGCAAAACCTTTTTTCAAAGCAAATACATTTTCCGTTCCCAATTCATTTTTTGCAACACCGCCATGCATCTTCAACGCACGAATTGTAGCTACAATAACTACTGCGTCAGGAGCTTTATTTAAATTCGGCACCTTAATATCCAAGAATTTTTCCCCACCCAAATCTGCACCAAACCCTGCTTCTGTAACAACATAGTCGCCTAATTTCAAAGCCGTTTTGGTAGCCAGAACACTGTTGCAGCCATGGGCAATATTTGCAAACGGTCCGCCATGCACAAGAGCTGCAGTCCCATAAATTGTCTGAACAAGGTTCGGCTTGATCGCATCTTTAAGCAAAAGAGCGAGTGCTCCCTGAACTTCTAAATCATTCACTGTTACAGGCTCGCGATCGAATGTATAACCGATAACAATATTTCCCAGACGAAGTTTTAAATCCTCCAGATCAGATGCAAGACAAAGAATAGCCATGATCTCACTGGCTACAGTAATATCAAATCCATCTTCTCTTGGTACTCCCTGAATCGGACCGCCTAAACCTACAATAACATGTCTGAGTTCCCGATCATTTAGATCCACGACTCGTTTCCAGATTATTCTTCTAACATCAATGTTCAATTCGTTTCCCTGCTGAATGTGATTATCCAACAACGCAGATAACGCATTGTTTGCCGTAGTAATGGCATGCATATCCCCGGTGAAATGCAGATTAATATCCTCCATTGGTAAAACCTGAGCATAGCCTCCGCCGGTTGCTCCGCCTTTGATTCCCATAACTGGTCCTAAAGAAGGCTCTCTTAAAGCAATAACTGTTTTCTTGCCAATTCGGTTTAGTGCATCCCCCAAACCAATTGTAACTGTAGATTTTCCTTCCCCTGCAGGAGTAGGGTTAATTGATGTCACTAAAATCAGTTTGCCATCATCATTTCGTTCAAGTTTTTTTATTGCTGGAAAATCAACTTTTGCCTTGTACTTTCCATGAAGTTCCAAATCATCCCCGCTTAAACCTATCGTTTCTGCAACTTTTTCAATTGCCAGAAGCTCTATTTCTTGTGAAATTTCAATATCTGTCTTCATTTTTACCTCTTTTCCCGAACTTTTATAAATATAAAATGCTTTTCGTTAAGTTATTTACTATTATAACGGTTATTTTTGTAGTTTTCCACGTTTATATTCTCCTATTCCAAAATGTTGACGTTTTCCTGTATAGTCTTTATAATTAGACTAGTTTCAAATTTTAAAGGGAGCGTGAAGCGAATGGAAAAAGGATTCGTCAAATGGTTTGACAATAGAAAAGGCTATGGATTTCTATCATATAATGAAGATGAAGAAATTTTCGTTCATTTCACTGCTATTGAAGAAGAAGGATTTAAACAACTGGAAGAAAATCAGGAAGTTACCTTTGAAGTTGTTCAGGGTAATCGCGGTCTTCAGGCTGCGCATGTAAAGAAAATCTAATCAAAAATAATATAAACTTTAAAACGGCTGAGAAACGAATCCACAGATTCTTCTTCAGCCGTTTTTTGGCTATTCTAATTTATTATCCAAGAAATTATATGCGACAAAATAAGCAAGCTTATTCCGATAACAAGCCAATACTAGTATTTTTTATCTTTAAACAAAATGCTGTATATTCCAACCAAAGCTAAAGGAACAAAAACAAAACCCAACAACTCTCCTAAAGCATCTCTGACAATCATATCCTGAAAACAGCAATGCAATCCATCTTCTTTCAAATATGACCCTCCCGGAGAAATATGAGACAGCTGAAGTAATACATGTCACCAAAAACAAATACATCATATAAGCTATAAATCCATTATTACTAATTAATCGAAAAAGAACATATGATAATAGTAAAACAGATGGGGTCATAAAAAAAGCCAGCTGGCATATGTTTCTAAAGTGAACCTTGAGCTACCAAAAGAAATATATAAATCTTATCGATAGGCATACAAAGACAGATGGCCTTTAAAAAGATGAGATAAAAGAGGTAATTTTAGTATTCACAGAAGACGCAGAAATTAGAAATACCCGCTAAAGTCTATTTCAAACTTTAACGGGCATCATCCATTTTTTATCTTTTTACAGACGTTCGTTCAATTCTTTTGCCAAATCTTCAAATCCAGGTTTGCCAAGTAAGGCAAACATGTTTTTCTTGTATGCTTCTACCCCCGGCTGATCAAATGGATTTACACCGTTTAAGTAGCCTGAAATTCCTACAGCAATTTCAAAGAAGTACATCACATAGCCCAATGAATATTCATCCATTTTTGGTACTTTGACAATCATATTAGGAACATTTCCGTCCGTATGAGCTAACAGTGTTCCTTCAAACGCTTTTGTATTAACAAAATCAATCTCTTTTCCTTGAAGATAGCCCAGTCCATCCAAATCTTCATCCTGCAATGGAATCGTTAATGAATGACGAGGATTCTCAATCTTCACAACGGTTTCAAATAAATTACGAAGACCATCCTGAACATACTGCCCCATTGAGTGTAAGTCTGTTGAAAAGTCAGCAGCAGCCGGGAAAATACCTTTTTGGTCTTTTCCTTCAGACTCTCCATATAGCTGTTTCCACCATTCTGAGAAGTAATGCATTCCAGGCTCGTAATTAATCAGCATCTCTGTTGTCTTTCCTTTACGATATAAAATATTACGTAATGCTGCATACTGATAAGCCTGATTTTGTTTTAAGTCAGTTGTTGAAGCATATTCTTTGCGGGCATCATTTGCACCGTTCATCAATGCATCGATATCCGCTCCGCTGACTGCAATCGGCAGTAAACCTACAGCTGTTAGTACAGTAAAACGTCCGCCAACATCATCAGGAATTACAAATGTTTCCCAGCCTTCAGCATCTGCTTCAACCTTCACTGCGCCTTTTTCACGGTCAGTAGTTGCATAGATCCGTTTGTTTGCTTCTTCCTTGCCATATTTTTTAACCAATAATTCTTTAAATACACGGAAAGCAATTGCCGGCTCTGTCGTTGTACCAGATTTTGAAATAACATTGACAGAAAAATCACGGTCTCCGATTACATTGATTAAATCAACTAAATAAGTTGAACTGATGCTGTTCCCTGCAAAGAATACTTGAGGTACTTTGCGCTCTTCTTTTGTTAATGCATTGCTGAAAGAATGCTGCAGGAACTCAATCGCAGCACGAGCACCCAGATAAGAACCGCCAATACCGATAACAACCAGTACTTCTGAATCTGACTGGATTTTTTCTGCTGCTTTTTTGATACGGACAAATTCATCTTTGTCATAATTTTCAGGCAGATCAATCCACCCAATGTAATCATTTCCGGCACCCGTTCCTTGTCTCAATGCTGCATCCACTGCATCGATTTGAGTTTGCATATATTCCAATTCATGTTCAGCAACAAAAGGTGCTAATTTGGAATAGTCAAAATTAATGTGTGACATTCCTTCTCCTCCTTGAAAATAAACTTAATACACTACTACTTTACGTTTTTTCAACATTTTAATCAAGTAAATTATGCATAGATAGACCAATTTAAAACAGAATACATCTTCAGGGCTCATAACTGCGTATAAAAACTAAATCTGCTGTTTGGACTGTCAAGTTAATGAGAGGCCAGATTCCCTTCTGCATACTTCCAGACAAATACAGCAGCAGCTCGTTAAAGGCAGCATTCTGTCCTATACTAAAAAAACGAGAGTGGGACAGAAATAAAGTTCCAAGCTCTCTTCGTATCTACCCCCGAATAAACGGTGGGACAAACACTTATGAGGGCTATCGTCCTTATAAGTGTTTGTCCCGACCTCAGTTTCATGCTTTTGATTTAAAACATTTGCTGATGTTACACAAGTCCCTGACTTAACATAGCTGTTGCAACTTTTTCAAAGCCGGCAATATTTGCACCCAGCACGTAATTATTTTCTGCACCATATTTTACTGCAGTATCACGACAAGTTTCGTAAATATTTTTCATAATATCATCCAGCATAGCATCTACTTTTTCAAATGACCATGACAAACGTTCTGAATTCTGGCTCATTTCCAAAGCGGAAACAGCTACACCGCCCGCATTCGCTGCCTTACCTGGACAATATAAAACTTGATTTTGTTCAAAAACGTGTACAGCCTCCAAAGAACAAGGCATATTGGCACCCTCAGCAACAATTTTTGCGCCATTTTCCACTAAAACAGCTGCCTGCTCTTTGTTAATTTCATTTTGTGTCGCACATGGCAAAGCAATATCATATGCCTTCTTGAAGTCCCAAACTGACTGTCCATCGAAATATTCCGCATCCTTATGCATTTCAACATATTTGGAAATACGTTCTCTGTTCTTTTCCTTTAGTTCTTTTACCAGTTCAACATCAATCCCATTAGGATCATAAACAAATCCATTAGAATCTGAACAAGTCAAAACAACAGCCCCTAGCTCTTTTGCTTTTTCCATTGCGTAAATTGCAACATTCCCGCTTCCTGAAACGACAACTTTCTTCCCTTCAAAAGAATCATTGCGGTCGTTCAGCAAATGGCGAACAAAGTAAACTGCACCATATCCTGTTGCTTCAGTACGTGTCTGACTTCCCCAGTATGTTAAAGGTTTACCAGTCAGAACGCCTGCATCATAATTTCTCAAACGTTTATACGTCCCATACAGATACCCAATTTCTCTGGCACCCACACCAATATCTCCTGCCGGAACATCTGTATCCGGTCCAATATGCTTTTGAAGCTCTGTCATAAAGCTTTGGCAAAAACGCATAACTTCATTGTCTGATTTCCCTTTAGGATCAAAGTCGCTGCCGCCTTTTCCTCCTCCAATCGGAAGACCTGTCAAGCTGTTCTTGAAGATTTGTTCAAATGCTAAAAACTTCAATACACTAATATTCACACTTGGATGGAAACGCAAGCCTCCCTTATATGGACCAATCGCAGAATTATATTGAACACGATAGCCGCGGTTCACACGCCAATTTCCTTCATCATCTTGCCAAGGCACCCTAAACTGAATCACCCGTTCAGGTTCAATCAACACTTCAAGAATGTTCGCCTCAACAAATTTTGGATTTTCATTCAAGAAAGCTTCCATGCTTGGCAGAAACTCATCAATTGCCTGCAGATATTCTGTCTGCCCTCTTTCCTTATCTCCGATTTTTTCCCGAATTTCTTTTACATACTTTGTTACGTTCATATAGTCACCATCCCATTCAAGTTATTATTTATTTTACAGGAAAAAGTAGATTTTTCCACTCTAAGCATAAAAAAATCAAAAAAAACTTTTTTTATGAAGTTTATGATAAACTGTAATTTGAATTGGAGGAAAATTATGAATACGTTTGATGTAATAATTATTGGCGCCGGAACCAGTGGTCTAATGGCTTCTGTAGCGGCAGCAGAAAAAGGAAAACGAGTATTACTGGTAGAAAAAAACAAACGCATTGGTAAAAAACTTCTATTAACCGGAGGTGGGCGATGTAATGTTACTAATAATCGTTCTTCTGATGAGATTATTGCTCATATTCCCGGTAATGGTAAATTTCTATACAGTGCATTTTCACAATATGATAACCACGATATTATCAATTTCTTCGAAGCAAATGGAGTCAAATTAAAAGAGGAGGATCACGGACGCATGTTTCCTGAAACAGACCGTTCTCAAACAATTGTGGAAACCCTTCATGAGAAATTAAAGGAATTGTCCGTTACATTGTACACAGAGGCAGCAGTAAGAAAAGTATTAAAAAAAGACGAACAGATTATTGGAGTGGAACTGATTAATCAAAAAGTTTATGCGCCCTGTGTCATCATTGCTACAGGCGGTAAAACCTACCCTTCCACAGGGTCAACCGGAGACGGCTACAAATTCGCAAAAGCAATGGGACACTCAATTGAGACTCTTTACCCAACAGAATCCCCTATTCGCTCTGAGGAGTCATTTATTAAAGAAAAAACATTACAGGGAATTTCTTTGAGGAATGTTGCTTTATCTGTTTTAAGTAAAAAAAATAAACCGATTATCTCTCACACAATGGATATTTTATTTACTCATTTCGGACTTTCCGGTCCGGCAGCGCTACGCTGTTCCAGTTTTGTGAACCAGCAGCTTTCTCAAGAAGGAGTCTCCACTGTCTCTTTGTCATTGGACATTTTTCCAGAAGAATCAGCGAAACAGCTGCTGAATGAACTGTCAAAAAAAATCACAGCAGAACCGGAAAAACTTTTAAAAAATACGCTGAAGCAGTTCTTGCCGGAACGTCTACTGGATTTTTTACTGACGAAACAAAAACTTATAGCTCTAAAGGGGAAGCAGGTATCCGAAGTGCAGCTCGAAACATTTGTTTCTAACTTAAAGGATTTTCGTATCGAAGCCTCAGGAACCTTCCCAATTGAAAAATCTTTTGTTACCGGCGGAGGAATTGCTTTGAAAGAAATTAATCCCAAAACTATGGAAAGCAAACGAATTGAAGGTCTTTATTTCTGTGGCGAAGTCCTGGATATCAACGGGTACACAGGAGGTTACAATATCACTGCAGCTTTAGTAACTGGACATTGTGCCGGTGTTCATGCTGCTGAAGCTTCTGAATACAGTCAGTACAGAATTGAAGGCTATTAGTTTCAAGCTGTTAACTGGAATTCTTTTTTCCTTTCCGATGTTTAAAAGCTAATTGCTCATTCATTAAAGAACAGACAAAAAGCAAGCAATAGATGATTTTTTCATCCATATGCTTTGCTTTTTTTGCTTTGTCAGCGTTTTTTTCATTTCATATAAATAATAGTTGCTTTTTCATATCTTTTTTTATATTGTAACAATAACTCGGTTACTGAAAGAATGTTCTGTAACTTTCAATTTTTCTATCCTAACTTCTTTCAATTAAAAAAATAAATCATTTTAGAGTAGAATATAGATAAAAAATCAGTATTAATAGGCTTCTATCTTTCGTCTCCTACTCCAGCATGAGAATTTACCAATGAAAAATCATTCAAAAGACTGATTTATTTTTTTGCACAACATGGGAAAATAGATTCATAAGGGAGGTGATTTTAATGAAAATCAAAATAAAAAAACAAACACATTGGGGCTGTCTTAAACCTTTAACTGTGACAGTCAATAACCAGTCAAAAGTAAAATTATTTAACTGTATTCCATTGGAAATAGAAGCTCAGCCGGGAGATGAAATCAGTTTTAAAGAAGGTATCTTTTCTTCTTTTAAGAAAATTGAAGTCACTGCCAATACACATGAAATCCTTATTAAAAATTCAAATAACTTACAGCAATTATTCCTGAAATTCATGTTGCCATTCTTAGTCTTCACTGTTTCCTGTCTGATTATTCAGTCTATGTTAAATTTAGCTGCATTCGCACTTGTTCTGTTTATTGGATTTATCCATGTTTTCAGACTTCAATCTTACCAGTTTGAAATAGATGGACAACTTGAATGGTCTTCATCCAGTCATTTACTGAAACTATACAAATAAGTGCTTTCCTTGCTTAAGAAATATCCTATATAAACGAAGTCCAAGTTGAATCAGCTAAAGAGATTCAACTTGGACTTCGTTATTTTTATTTTAATAGGTGTAGGATATCTTGAGACATCAGATCAGGAGTAAGATGGAATTCATTCATTAATTCATTTGTCGTCTGGTGAGGAAAGAATTGTTTCTCTGCTCCATAATTCAGAACCTTCATTTCATCGGCTCCATACCATCGGCTGATTTTTTCTCCATATCCGCCATCCAAACTGCCATCTTCCAACGTAACAACGACACGATGACTCATTTTTAATCCCTTTAACACAGCTTCATCCAATTCTGTAAAAGAATGGGGATTAATTACTGTAGCGGCTACACCATGTTCCAGCAGCTGTTTTTGTACTTGTCTGGCAAGAGGTAAAAAGCTTCCTAATCCCAGTAATGCCACTTCATTTCCTTGTATCTCGATTGTCCATTTTAGCGGATCAAATGGCTGATGCAGCGGCAGTGAAACAACTTTGCTTTCCGGAATTCTTATAATTACCGGACGTTCATTCTGATCCAGTGCCCAATTCAGCATCGCAGACAGCTCTTCTTTACTTGTCGGAGCAAGATAAATCAGACCGGGAATACTTGTTATATAAGGAACATCAAAACTCCCCTGATGAGTCGGATCGCCACCGCTGATCTTCCCTCCTCTGACAATCACAACTGCTGGATTTTGATCAATTCCAAGATCATGAGACAGCTGATCGTAGGCTCTCTGCAGGAAAGTACTGGAATGGAAAACAACAGGCTTTGCTCCTGCTTTTGCCATACCTGCTGCAAATGTAATGGAATGCTGCTCAGCGATACCGACATCCACATAATTGTCTGGATGTCTTTGTTCAAATTCTTTTAATTTGAACAGTCCCGGAATTCCGGCAGTAATTGCGAGAATCGGCATTTCAGCTTCTGTAATACGCTGAGAAAGAATCTCAAGGACTACATCATCATAGCTTTCATTTGTTCCCTTTTTAATACTCTCACCGGTTTCTAGATCAAAAGGCATGTGCCAGTGAAAACCCATTTTGTTAGAAACTGCCGGCTCATATCCACGCCCCTTTTCTGTGTGGATATGAAGAACAATCGGTTTAGACGTGTCTTTTACTTTTTCAAAAGCTGTAATCATTTCCTGAATGTCGTTTCCTTCTTCAACGTACAGGTAATTAAGCCCTAAAGCAGTAAATAGATTTGTCTTCCCATTCCCTTTTGTTTGTCTGAGTTCTTTCAAGTTTCGGTACATTCCTCCATGATTTTCTGCAATGGACATTTCGTTATCATTAAGGACAACAATCAGATTGGAGTGAAGCTCTGCTGCATTGTTCAATCCCTCCAACGCCAAACCTCCCGACAAGGAGCCGTCACCTAAAACAGCAACAATATTCTCTTTTTTATGTTGTAAATCTCTGGCTTTTGCCATTCCAACGGCTAGACTGACAGAGGTTGACGTATGTCCGACTGTAAAGAAATCATGGGGGCTTTCCTCTGGACCGGTATAGCCAGAGACCTCATGATATTTTTCTTCATTTAGCCAGGCTTCCTTTCTTCCAGTAATTATTTTGTGTGGATATGATTGATGGGATACGTCCCAGATTACTTTATCTTTTGGTGAATCAAAAACATAGTGGAAAGCGAGTGTCATCTCTACTATCCCCAAATTTGGTCCGACATGCCCGCCGGTAATGCTGACTTTTTTCAACAGCAGCTCTCTTATTTCTTCAGCTAGGTCCTCCAGCTGTTTAATAGATAAATTTTTCAAATCTGACGGGCTGTTTATTTTATTAATAATTGTCAAAATAGATCATTCCTTCTTCTTTTTAATTATTGCTTTCATCTAGTGCTCTGACCAAATTATAAATTATAATAAAAAATCATTTATAACTGATGTTCAATGATAGAAAACTTTAACTTGCATGCTTCGATGACAAGAACGAGCCGCCTCAAAAGCAACTGGGGAACTACTAGCTATTTTTACAGCTAATTTGACTCCAGTTAGGGATGAAATCGACGTTTTCTGCTGAGTTGCTCCCGGACTGACTGCACGTTTCTTGGATTGGAAGCATAGCTTAGTTTTAAGTCGGTCAACACACTAGTTGTTTGGAAGCATTTTCTTTTATCTGACTGATTCTAAACGTTCTCCTTCTTCAGTTTTCAGTACTTCTTTTTTATTTTTTCTCCTTTCTGCTAATGATGCGAGCATTTCTATATCCTGCTTAACTGCTTCTATTTCACTCGATTTATCATCTGCTGAATGTATTTTCTCTGCAAAACACTACAATAATAGTATATGAATTTGTTCATTTTTCAGACTGTCAGCATGCTTATTTTATCCTGTTTTCGTTGCTGCAAATCAATACTGACCGCTTTGACCAAATACAACATTACAAATGAACTATATCCATAATAAACGATTAAAGTTAGGTTTAGTCAATAAAAAGATGAATCTTTCCATCAAAAAAGCTGAAATCAAAATGTACTTGACCTCAGCTTAATTATTTGGTAAATGATAGTTAGTTGCTTTCCATCAGTTCAGTTACATAAGCAACCGTATCTGGCTGTTCTGCTTCAATTCTTGCTACAGTATCTGCGAATTTCGGCAGATGATCTTTATGAGCAACCAGCAGCTCATCCAGTAATGTTTTTGCCATTGTTCCTCCAGGTACCAGCGGATTCACTGTGAAAGCATGTAAAGCGGCACCATAATCACCATCAATAGCGGCACGAATTACGGTTTCTTCCATACCTTTCATTGATTGAATAATTCCGCGTGCTGCCGGTGGGAAAGCTCCCCAATTATATGGCTCATGACCGTGAGAAGTAACAGGACCTGAAACTTCAACTACACAGTCGTATGGTAAATCGGTGATTGTTCCATTGTTTTCAGTAGAAACAACCATATCTGTCCGTTTGTCATTGTAGATAGAGGCAATCATTTCACAGGCAGCATCACTGTAGTGAGTCCCTCCACGCTCTTCTAATTCTTTTGGTTTGTAGTCCAGTTTAGGATCTTTATATAATTCGAACAAGCGTGCTTCTGTTTCTTTGACTACCTGTGCTCTTGTTTTTCCTTCTTTAAATTCATCGATTGAGTGCTGCAGCATTTCATCTTCGATATAGTAATAGCGATGATAACCGCAAGGAAGCATACCCAAATCCTTCAGCTGTTCATAATGGAACGGAGCATCCCAAATATTTTTCAGATGGCTTTCCTGTTCTTTTTTTGGTCCATAAATAAGGTCAATCAGTTCCTGCGTACGTTCTTTTCCTTCTTTGTCCCAAACACGGTGCCAGTGGAAATGGTTAATACCGGCAAATTTAAAGAACAGATCTTCTTCAGGAACACCCAATGCTTCTGCCGCCTGTTTTCTGTGTCCAATCGGTACATTACACAAACCTACTGTTTTCTTCCATCCGCCATGCTTAATCGCTGCTTCAGTTACCATACCAGCCGGGTTCGTAAAGTTTACCAGCCATGCATCCGGACATAGTTCTCCCATGTCTTTAATAATATCTAAAATAACCGGAATTGTACGGAAAGCTTTGAACATTCCGCCTGCCCCATTTGTTTCTTGACCAAGTACTCCATGAGACAATGGAATACGCTCGTCTTTAATCCGAGCATCCAAAAGCCCTACACGGAATTGAGTTGAAACAAAATCCGCATCTTTTAACGCAGCTCTGCGGTCCAAAGTTAAATGAACCTCCCAGTCCAATCCTGCTGCTTTAACCATGCGTTTTGCCATTGCTCCGACAATTTCCAGCTTTTCTTTTCCTGCTTCAATGTCTACCAGCCAGATTTCTTTGATTGGCAGTTCATCTTTTCTTTTGATGTACCCTTCAATTAATTCAGGTGTATAGCTTGAACCTCCACCAATTGTTGCTATTTTTAGTGCTCCTCTTGACATGTAGTTCCCTCCTGATAGTTTTTCAGAATTAATCTGATATCGTTTACAAACATATTCTAATGTGTGGGAATGTTCCCATGTCAAGCGGTTTCAAATAATTTTTTCTTTTTTATCAGAACTCTTCTATTTTTATGGGGCTTTTTCCTGAAATTGCAGGAAGAATCATTATCCAGTATACTAAAAGAAAGCAGATCGACTTGGAGGTCGTTACATCAATGACAACAATAATTGACGTCGCAAAAGCGGCTAATGTATCCAAATCCACTGTCTCAAGAGTCCTCTCCGGAAATGGCTATGTCAGCAAGGAGAGCCGAGAAAAAATTCTGACCGCTATGGAAGAGCTTGCTTATTCTCCAAACCTGGTTGCCAGAAATCTTCAAAGCGGTGAGACAAAAACAATTGGCTTTCTAGCTCAAAGCTACATTGATCCTTTGGGTGTATTTCTAAGTAATTTTATTGCTATTGCAAAATCCTATAACTATTATGTTACCTTGTACTTCACTGATGGAGACAAAAAAAAGGAAATCGAAGCGCTGAATCAACTAAAATACAAACAAATTGACGGTATTTTCCTGCTGACTCGGGCAAACGACTGGGATGTGATTGAGCCTTATACAATGTATGGACCTATCTCCACCTGGCATAGAATAGACTCTGATCGAATCTATTCTTCCTATATTGATCATTATTCCGGTTATTTTAACTCATTAAGCTATCTCTATGAGCAAGGATATCGCAAAATCGCACACATTATGAGTAATCCCAAAAATTTGAATACAAAAGCTCGTGTAAAAGCAATTGACAGCTTTTATAAAGAAAAAAAGCTTGAACTAAATCAGGATTGGGTCTTTTATGATAGAACACGGGAAACAAGCGGTCAAAAACTGGCTTATCAGTGGCATCATATGGAGGATAAGCCGGAAGTTATGGCCTTTTATACAGATTCAGTAGCTGCAGAATTTATTTCAGAGCTTCAAAATCTTGGTTATGATGTACCAAAAGATGTTGCTGTAATCGGTTTTGACAACAGTCAGATCAGCAAACTGATGCATATCACTACTGTAGACTATTCCATTAATCATCAAGCTGAAAATTCATTCATCCATATTTATAATCGGTTAAACGAAAAGAGTCTTCTCCCTCGTTCAATGGACATCCAGCTGATTGAGCGGAAAACAACGCCAAAAAAAGCAAGAGACAGTCTGGCTGATAAAATTAAGTGAAATGCTGTTGGATAAACAGTAAAAAACAAGAGATATAATCAATCGTTACTTATTAATTGTTTTATTATTAGTAATAGTCAGATTTAGATAAATATAAAAAAGAAACCAGGATACGAAAACCCGGTTTCTTTTTTTGAGCCCTCCATTAAGCTTTCTTACGTTCATTTTGCAGAATAGAGATTGATTGCTTCAGTGACTTGATTACGCCGCCTTCACTATATACCAGCACATTGGATTTGTACAGTTTTGCTGAAAACAGAGTTAGAATGATTCCAAATGCCAGTAAGATACCAATTGAAATCAACACCCCAGCCGTAGAAACAGTTTCTGTTGCCAAACGGATCGGCATAATAAAGGATGAAATAAACGGAATATAAGATGTAATTCTTATAATAATATTTTGTGGATCAGCTGTTCCCAATGTCAGACCGATAAAATAACCAATCATTGCCAAGTAAATAATCGGCTGAACTGCTTTTGGTGTATCTTCCGGTTTGGAAACCAATGAACCGCATAATGCCGCCAAAACTGAGTAGACAAAAATTCCCAAAATAACGAGAATAATCGTAAACCAGATAAAGCTTCCCAAAAGACTGTCCAGAGAAATTCCAGATAAGAAGTCTTTAACAATATCAATGTTTTTAAACTGATTATAACCAAGCACGGCAGCAAGAACATAGATAATAATTTGAGTAAAAGCAACCAGTATAACACCTGTCAGCTTCCCGTAGAAGTGTGTTTGCGCTTTTGTGCTTGAAAGGATAACTTCCATAATTCTTGTACCCTTTTCAGACGCAATTTCCTGAGCAATAATTGATGCATAGGTAATAATAATTATCCATAAAATGATTGTCACTGCAAATGAGATACCCGTTTGGATGCCTGTGTTATCTATCCCTGTACTCATCTGACCGTCTTCATCAAAAGTAACTTTTGTTTTTGAAAACGTTGCCGGCTGCTGCAAGCTTGCTGCCTGTTCTGGAGTTAAATTCAGTTTCCCTGCATTAACAGAAGACTGGATACTGTTCAATATTTGTTGAATCATCAGATCAGTTGTGGCACCCAAAGATGATTCAGTATAAAGAGTCCCTTTGATTTCATCATTAGCAGTATCCAAAACAAGAAATCCTTCAATGTCTTCATTTTTCAGCTGCTCCTCGGCCTCTTCTTTTGAATCAACCGCTTTAAATACAAAATTTTCGATTTCTGTTTGGCTTAACTGCTCTGCAACAGCTGGGTTATCTGAAATAATGCCAATTGTATCTGCTTCTGAAAATCCTCCGGATAAGCTAATCGCAGCATACATTACACCCATCAACAGAAACGGTGCCAAAATCATAATCAAAAAGGATACTGATTTAATATTCTTTTTATAAACGTCTAATGCGATAATCCAAAACTTACTCATTTGGTTCACCTGCTTTCATCTTAAATATTTCCTCCAATGTCGGCGGCTGCTGATTAAACATTGAAATATAGCCGAATTGAGTGGCTCTTGTAAAAATTTCCTCACCGGCCTTGGGATCGCTTAGAGTAATATCCATCACGCCATCTCCACGCTTAAAGGCAGAAGCAACACCCTCTACAGAGGATATCTCTTCAACAGTGAGTGCAGATTCCAAAAATACTTTTGTCCGACCAAAGCTTTCTCTGATTTCATGAACTCTCCCATCCAAGACAACAGTTCCGCTTTTCAACATCAGGAGATGATCACAGATTTTTTCCACATTATCCATATTATGACTGGAAAAAATCACACAAGATCCTTTCTCCTTCAGTTCAATAATACCGTCTTTCAACAGCTCTGCATTTACCGGATCAAGACCGCTGAAGGGCTCATCCAAGATAACCAGCTTTGGTTCATGAATTAAGGTTGCAATCAGCTGAACCTTTTGCTGATTTCCTTTTGACAGTGCTTTTACCTTGTCTGTTTTCTTTCCCTTGACTTTAAATTTCTCCATCCATTCGTCAATTTTTGGCTTAATTTCTTTTTTTGACTTCCCTCTAAGTTCAGCAAAATAGATCAGCTGATCTTCAATCGTCGCTTTTGGATACAATCCTCTCTCTTCCGGAAGATAACCTATATCATTATAGTCCTTATCGCTTAATTCATGTCCATTCCACAAAACAGTTCCGCTGTCCTGAGAAAGAAAATCCAGAATCAATCTGAAAGTTGTTGTCTTTCCAGCTCCGTTCTGTCCAATTAATCCCAAAATCTTTCCATCTGGAATGTCAAATGAAACATTATCCACTGCGGTATAGTCCCCAAATGTTTTAACCAAATTTTTTACTTCTAACATTCTTATCCCTCCTGAATTAAACGTATTGACCGTGCTTCACTTCATGAATCTTTGTTGTGATTTATCAAACAGCCAGGTTAGCTGAGATAAACTAAATGAAAAACTAAAATTTTTTTGGCATTCTGCTGATAGCAGCTTCCTTTCGAAAATCTTTCAAAACAACAAACCTTCATCCTATTCTCCTCTTTAAGCAATATCTCCAAACATAAAGCTTAAAATCATACCAACGATTGCTCCGAAAAACATCAAAATAATTAAATCCCGCCAGAGCCGCTGCCGTTTTGCAAAAATCTCCGGCCTATTGAAAAATTTCTTCCGATCTTTATAAAAAAGCATTGAAAACAATATATTTAACAAGACTGAAAACGGCAAAACAGTAAAAATAGTCCCGAAGAAAAAAAGCAAGGCTCGTGAAATAATATACAAAATACCGTGACTGCTGTCAGACTGTCTGGTTAAATAAGTAATAAAATAGATCAACAAACCTATTGGAACATACGTTAGACTTGATTTAAAGTTCCAAAGCCATTCCTGCCGCATTCGGACAGAATAACTGTCTTCATCAGAATAAATCGTTAACGCAGATGGCTCTGCCTGAAAATAATAATACTTTTTCTTGTAGTCGGCAACATATTCCCAGCCTGCTTCTTCATAAATAGTCAAGTACTCGTCAAGCTCTTCTTTACTGCCTGAAAAGAAATCTACTGAAAACTTTTTATCCTCAATTTCACCTTTTTCAAACACGAGAAATCCCAAAGAATTAAGCTTTATGAAATGCCAGCCATGCTTGAGCTGCTCTTTCAGCAGTTCCATTTCCTTTTCGGGATAAAAAGCAACGCCTCTGGAAAATACATAATTTTTATCCTTAATGATCATTTTTTCTACTCCTTTTTTCAGTTAATAATGACTCTCCAACCTGATAAAGAAGCTTTCTTCGATTGATATCCTTCTCAAGGATCTTTAATCCCTGTTCAGAAATCAAATAGATTTTCTTTCGTTCTGCATTTTCCTCTAATGTAATCCAACCACTTTTCTGAAGCTTTTTTAAAATAGTATACATACTTGCAGGACCAATTGTGACTTTCCCCTCTGTCAGTTCATTAACCTGCTTCATAATTGCATATCCATGCTGCGGCTCAAGCAAAGCTAATAAAATCAAGTAGCTTGAATCTGTTAGCATCTCATCCATTGAGTTTCCCTCACTATATCGTGTTTAGATATATCATCCAACGATATAATAACGAACTGCTGTTTATTTGTCAATCCATGATCTTACATTTTTTTCTGATAAACAATATGACAGATAAGATAGATGATCAGGAAGACGCAGCTTATCATCGCTAAAAGTATGCTATAGGTCGGGTTGAAAAAAGCTGTAACAATTGTTGAAACTGCCAGCAAAAACATCAGTATACTTGCAGCTGCTGCCAAGGCGCGATTATTTATTTCCTGATTTCGCTCGTCATATTCTTCTCGTTTATTTTTTTCCATTTTTTGTTTGTTTTGCATCATCAAATTATTCTTTACATAAAAAATAATACCAACAGAAAGCAGACCAACCCCCATTCCTTTTATAAATGAAGCCCGCTGACTCTGTTCGTTTAAAATAAAAAGTGCAATGACCTCCAAAGCAATGCCGACTGCTATCATAGTCAGAAATAATAATCTTCTTCTTTTTAATGCAATAGTGTAATTCTTTGAAGAGGTTGAGTTAATAATTTTTTTGAGTATCATATGTTTTCTTCCTCCAAATCAAATATAAAGATATCCTCAATTGTCTGTCCAAAATACTGCGCCAGTTTATGTGCTAATACCAAAGAAGCTTTATACCGGCCATTTTCCAGTGAAATAATTGTCTGCCTAGTTACATCAACTGCTTCAGCTAATTCATTTTGAGTGACTTTCCTTTCTTTTCTCAGTTTCTGGATATTGTTTTGCACAAAATTCCTCCTTCAAAAAAGTCTAGCTTGCTTTACAAAAATAGTATAGCTGACTTTACAAAGAAAGTAAAGCGAGCTATACAAAATAATGAATGAAAAAATAAGCTTGAATCAAACTTGCTTTTTTCATAAACTTTATATAGTAAGAAAATCTGATGCCATAATAGACAATAGTATAAAAAGGGCTACATCTTAAATTTATCTTGGAAAAATAACTAGTGTCTTGTCCTAAGATTAATCACCTGTATATATCCCCTATGATTCGAATATTAACAAAGGTTTATCAACATAAAATAGAGAAGATAAATATCTGGACATAACACTAGTGCTCTGACCAAATTAAAACTAAGTGGTGCTCCTAATCCAAGAAACGTGCAGCCAGCACGGAAGCAACTCGGTAGAAAATGCCGATTTCATCCCTAACTGGAGTCAAACTAGCTGTAAAGTCGTACACTATTTAACTGAGCTCGCTTCTTCCAAGGAATACTTATTGAAGCTACGCATATCATTTCACTAGAAGAGCTTACACCAGTGAAACTGACAATTCCCCAGTTGCTTTTGAGGTTGCTCGTTCTTGTCATTGAAGCATGCACGTTAACATTTTCTATCTTTGTATATCAGTTATAACCAATCATTTTAATGTAGAAAGTGAGCAAATTCAGAGCACAACAACTTAAATTCTATAGAAAAAATTCAACCTGTTTTCCTGTAAAAAAAATCCCACACAGTGAACCTATCTGCCAGCTATTTCCAGCTGCACATACGTACACCGTGTAGAACTTCCACTTACTCTTTCAACTTCTCTTCTTCTTGATGCAGGTGATTATAGACATTTTGAGCCACATTTTTAGGCAATCCGGCAGCTTTTAAATCATCCAGAGTTGCAGCAGTAATATTTTTTAATGACTTAAACTGACGCAAAAGCTCCTTTTTTCTCTTCGGACCCAACCCTTCAATATCATCCAGTTTTGAAGCAAAACTGTTTTTACTTCTCAGTTGGCGGTGGAAAGTTATCGCAAAGCGGTGAACTTCATCCTGAATCCGCTGCAGCAGAAAAAACTCCTGAGAATTTCTCTCCAATGGAACCACCGAAAGCTCTGGTCCAAACAACAGCTCACTTGTTTTATGTCTGTCGTTTTTAGCCAAACCAGCAATTGGTATGTCCAAACCCAGCTGGTTGGCAAGTACTTCTCTTGCTGCATCCACTTGACCTTTTCCTCCGTCAATCACTATCAGATCTGGGAAAGGCAATCCTTCTTTAAGTACACGAGAATAACGGCGGTAGATGACTTCTCTCATAGAGGCATAATCATCCGGTCCCTTCACCGTTTTTATTTTATATTTTCGATATTCTTTTTTGTCCGGTTTCCCATCAATAAAGACAACCATTGCTGAAACAGGGTCCGTTCCCATAATATTGGAGTTATCAAACGCTTCTATTCGAACAGGTGTAGGAATATTCATTGCATTACCCAAGCGTTCCGCAGCCCCAATTGTTCGTTCCTGTTTTCGGACAATCAGATCAAATTTTTCCTGTAGTGCAACAGCAGCATTTTTCCCAGCCAGTCTAACCAGCTTTTTCTTTTCTCCACGTTGCGGCTGTACAACAGTGGTTGAAAGCAGTGCTTCTACACTTTCCTTATCAATGTTGTCAGGAATCAGCACTTCTTTTGGAATAAAGTGTTCGTTTTCCTGATAAAACTGTCCAATGAATGTTAGAAAATCTTCTTCCGCTTCATTGTAAAATGGAAAAATGGATACATCTCTTTCGATCAGTTTTCCCTGTCTCACAAAGAATACCTGTACACACATCCACCCCTTGTCTACTGCGTATCCGAAGACATCCCGATCCACTAAATCGGCATTAGTCATTTTCTGACGAGTCATCACTGTCTCAATGGACTTAATTAAATCACGGTATTCTGCTGCCTTTTCAAATTCCATCGCTTCTGCTGCCTGACCCATTTTTTCTTCGAGTTCCTTTTCAATTTCCGGATAACCGCCGTTCAAAAAACGTCGAATCTCTCCTACCATTTCAGTATATTTTTCTTTTGGTATATCGAAAACACAAGGTGCCAAGCATTGACCCATATGATAATAAAGACAAACTTCTTTAGGCAGCACCCGACATTTTCTTAATGGAAACAGCCGATCCAGCAAACGTTTGGTATCATTTGCTGCTTTCACGTCTGGATAAGGACCAAAATAAAGTGCTTTGTCTTTCAGGACTTTTCTGGTAATCAGCAGTCGTGGATAGGATTCATTAGTTATTTTTATGAAAGGGTAACTTTTATCATCCTTCAACATGATATTATATTTCGGATCATTTTTGTGAATCAGATTGATTTCCAGCAAAAGCGCCTCAATATTTGATTCAGTAACAATATATTCAAAGTCTTCAATTTCGCTGACAAGTCGTTCAGTTTTTGTATCATGACTTCCTGTAAAGTAAGAACGGACACGGTTTTTAAGAATTTTTGCTTTTCCAACATAAATAACTGTACCGTTTTTATCCTTCATAAGATAGCAGCCAGGCTGATCAGGAAGCAGTGCTAATTTATTTGCAATTCTTTCATTCAAGAAGATTTCCTCCCCCTTTTTACCTGTAGTATTATAACACGAAGTCGGTAAATACGCGACAAGATACGAATGAATGTTCTTATATTGAATAAAGCAATTGGTGAATTCAACTACCCTCCAGATCGAATTGAAATTCACAATAAAAAATGAGATATTCCTCTCATACAAAGAAGAATACCTCAAGATTTCATTTTTTTATAAACAGCAGATAATTAAAGATACTTGCCCACTACGTCAGCCAGTTGCTCTTTTGAATGAACGCCTACCAGTCGTTCAACGACTTCGCCGTCTTTTTTCAGCATTAACGTTGGAATACTTAAAATACCGAAAGAACCCGGTGTTTCCGGATTTTCATCTACATCCATTTTCACAATTTTTAATTCATCTTCATAATCTGCAGCTAACTGGTCCAAAATTGGTGCCTGCATACGGCAAGGGCCGCACCATTCAGCCCAAAAATCAATAAGAACCAAGCCGTCAGCCGTTTCTGCTGCAAATGTTTTATCTGTAATTGCTTCAGTCATCTTTTATTCCTCCTACTTCTAAATACAAATTTATTATAGCATTCCAGGATTCGATAGACCATCATTTTGCTTATCATTAGTAAGAGATGATCAATAAGCTAGGGTGCTTAATAAAATATTTATGGCTAATTAACAGCGGTGATTTCTTCAAGAGATATGTTGATTTTTCACAAACATGATGCAAAAATCCCTTTTGTATAAATGAACTCCTGCTACTACACAGCTCTATTTGAATTTAACGATGGTCGCTCCGTTTCCGCCTTGATTCCCCGGAGCAAATTCAAAGCCCTGAACACTACGGTGATTCTTCAAATAATCAGTTATTCCGGTTCTTAAAGCCCCAGTACCTTTTCCGTGTACGATTGTGACCTGCGGATATCCTGCCAATATGGCGGCATCCAAATACCGATCGACTTCCTCCAGTGCTTCTTCATATCGTTTGCCTCGAAGGTCCAGCTGATTAGGAACATGACTTGATTCGACAGAGCGTATAGTGGTCATTTTCTGAACCGGTTCCTTTTCTTTCCCAACGAGTGTCATGTCTTCCTCACTTACAGCCATTTTCAGAATCCCCAGTTGAACCTGCCAGGTATCTGTTCCTGTTTTTTTCAAGAGTACTCCTCGTTGTCCATACGTATTGACAATCACTTCGTCTCCAGCTTTCAGCTGTTTCTGCTCTCTCGCTTTCTTCAGCACCTTGTTCTGTTTCAGGTGCCCCTCTTCCTGATGAAGATTAGACAATTTCGTTTTTGCATCGATCAATTGATGTTCTTTCACACCACCCTGATTTCCTCCTGCAAGCTGAAGTTTACGAATATCAGAAATGATTTTTTCAGCTTCTTCCTGTGCCTCGCTTACCAGCTTGTTTGCTTCTTTACGTGCTTTCGCCATTTCCTTTTCACGTTCATCAAGAAAATAATTGTAAGCTTCTTTCAAGTCTTTAAACAGACCCTGAGACTCATCCACGAAATGCCGAACTTCCAGATACTCGGTTTCGGCCATTTTTCTGCGATTTTCCAAATCTGCAATCATTTCATTCAGGTCTTGACTTTCACCGTCCATAATTTGTTTTGCTTCATTGATAATCACTTCCTCAAGACCCAGTCTTCTTGAAATTTCAAATGCATTGCTTCGTCCCGGAACACCAATAAGCAAACGATAAGTCGGACTCAAGGTATCCACATCAAATTCCATACTTGCGTTAATCGTTTTCGCTCGATTATAGCCGTACACCTTAAGCTCAGGATAATGGGTAGTTGCCACAACATATGCACTTTTGCTTCCTAAAGCATCCAGTATCGAAATAGCCAAGGCAGCTCCTTCCTGCGGATCGGTTCCAGCTCCCAGCTCATCAAACAGCACCAGAGAATTGCTGTCCACTTTTTTTAGAACATCTACAATGGTTGTCATATGAGAAGAAAACGTACTTAAACTTTGTTCGATGGACTGTTCATCCCCAATATCCGCAAAAACTTCCTTAAAGATTCCAATGACACTTTCTTCCTCTGCAGGTATCGGCAAACCAGACTGTCCCATCAGCTGCAGCAATCCCAACGTTTTTAATGTAATTGTTTTTCCACCCGTATTTGGTCCTGTAATGACGATTGCCTGATAATCCTCGCCTAAAGCAATGTCATTCGCAACAGCCATGTCCGGGTCCAACAGCGGATGACGTGCCTGTTTTAAGAAGATGTGATTTTCAAGACTCAGTTCAGGAACAATCGCTTTCAGCTCTTTCCCAAGTCGTGCCTTCGCATTAATGAAATCAAATTTTCCTATTACGTATGCATTATGGATAATTTCCTGCTGGTAAGGGACCAATTCTGCAGACAGCTCTGAAAGGATACGTTCAATCTCATTTCGTTCTGCAATCTGATGCTGGCGCAGCCGATTGTTCAATTCCACAATCTGCTTTGGTTCGATAAATAATGTTTGCCCCGAAGAACTTTGATCATGCACAACGCCGCCAAATATACCTCGGTATTCCTGCTTTACCGGAATAACATAACGTTCATTTCTCATTGTGACAATTGCATCACTCAGATAACGGGCATTCTTCCCCCGTACAATACCGTCCAGCTGTTCCCGGATAGTCTGTTCACTGCGTCGAATATTATTTCGAATAATTCTCAGCTCAGGTGAAGCTTCATCCTGAACCTGACCGTCTTCTGCAATTGATGCTCGCAATTTTCTGCTGAGCTCAGGGATAGTCACCAACTGATCAAGCCATTCATAAATTCGAAGCAGCTCGATTTCGCTGTCTTTTAAATCTTCAAAAAAGCGAATTACTTCATTTACCGTGGAAAGCACCCGACCAATTTGAGCCAGTTCAAGACCATTCAAATCAGCACCGATTTCAATTCGTTTCATATGCGGTCTGATATTCTCAAGTTTTGGAATCGGGATTCCTCCCCGCAAGCGCTGAACTTTATAGCCGTCTTCAGTTTCATTCAGCCAGGATTGTATCACTTGACTATCGTCACTGGGAACCAGTTTCTCCACTTCATCTTTTCCCTGTGCCGTAACGAGATACTCTGCCATCCGCTGCTTCACTTTATCAAAGTTTAGCGTTGTTAATATTTTTTCGTTCAATTTTTTCACCTACTCTTCTTTTTTCTTCATTATCAGTACAAAAAAAGCTGAAACAAAGAACCTAACGGACATTGTCTCAACCTCTCATTAAAATTCCAGCTTGTGTTAACCGATCATTTGTTTTACCCAGAGATCATAAATCTGCTTGGAAAATATCGGTGTGTCATTTACCATAAATCTTGCCAGCCCACTGTTTTCAAACTGATTCTGTATGATATCCATGGGAATCATCGCCAGGGCATTTAAAATTAGAAATAAGCCTATATACAGTACAACCGTGCTCAAAATTCCGCCGGCTATCCAATCTGCCTGTTTTAGTATGGGCAAAAACGTCAGTCCATGAGCAAAAATTGCAATAAAACGAACGATCAGCCAGCCAATAAACAGAATGATCAAAAAGGCAATTGCTCCATAAAATGCCTTATCCAGCTCAAACACAATTTCCTGATTAAATAATACCAGCTTTGTTTCTTCCGATGCCGAAGGATACGGGATATACAGTTCAAGATGTGAAGCCAGTTCTTTATAATTGCTCTTCGCTACCAAATACGAGATAGAATAGCCCACACTATATAATATTTGTAAAACAAATCCTCGCTTAGCTCCAGTATAAAAGCCGACTGCTAAAATGAAAAGTATCAGTAATGTTAACATCCTGCCATCCTTTCAAGATTAATTTTCCTGATTTTCTTGAGTTCCTTTGTTCTGAATCTGCTGTTTACGGTTTTCATTAAGAATCTGCTGAGCTTCCATATGATTATGAATTTCAACATCCTCCTTGCCATTTTTCTTCAGAACTCCCTTTGCCTCTGCTTCAATGGCTTCAATGCGCTTAATTCTATTTTCAAGCTCCGTAACTCTAATCGTACGGCGTTTCAGCTCTTCCACTTCATGTCTTAATTTAAGCACCTCTTCCTGTTTCTTCAATTGATCGGAAACAGCATTCACTGCCAACAGGACAGAGGCCTGTTCAGTGTTGGTTTGAGGAGACATATGCTTAATTTCTGCAAGTTGTTCATTTACGATTCTGGTGACCATATCCATATGTTTTTTACTTTCCTGCCCAATGATTGTATACGTATGATTTGCTATCACGGCTTTATATCTTGTTTTCTCTTTTGCCATGTTTTTCCCCTCCTGTACTAACCCATAACCCACATTATACCATGAATCACCGCTAAAAGTTATTTCCGGTGAATAATCCTATATCATTATATGCTAGTTATTGGAAAAATTAAAGGTTTAAGCCAATTATTCTTATGTGCTTTAAAGAGAATTAAAACACTTTCTTTCCTAATGAGCAATATCCTCAACAGATGTCATACAAAAAGTTTCATTTACTCTTTTGTTTTCCATTTAAGCTCTAAAATAATAACAGGAAATAAATAAACCCATGCCAGAAAAAATATACCATTATTAGATAGAATATGCTAATGTATGCTCTATATTCTTTGGAATTAATTATCATTTGATTTTAACGGATTGGTTGCAGTAAATCAGTAACGTGAACGAATAAACTGGTATTTCATTTTTGCTGTATACCACCTTTTAGTTCCACCCTATCACCTTGCCGCCTGCTTGCTTCTCTTATCAAATCAATTCTAAAAAAAAAACAAAGATGCTTTGAGTCGAGCTCGCAGCATCTTCGGTTTTTCATTAATCCTTTCTTACAGCATATCAAACAGAGACAGCTGGTTCTCATCAGGTAAATCCTTTAGAACACCATTTTCATTCATATATTCAATCAGCGTTTTAGATACCTTTCCTCTGGTCGCCAGGTCTTCTTTAGAAAGAAACGGTTCTTCTCTTGCTTCGACAATTGACTTCGCCACATTCATACCCAAACTTGGTACTGCGCGGAATGGCGCAATCAGCGTGTTCCCGTCGATAACAAAATTTTCTGCATCAGATTTGTATAAATCTATCATACTGAAATTATAGCCCCGTTCAATCATCTCATTGGCAAGCTCCAGCACCGTTAGGAGATTTTTCTCTTTCGTTGAAGCTTCCAGACCTTTATCCTGAATTTCCTTCATTCGTGCTTTAACGGCATCCTTTCCCTGTGACATAGCCACAAGATCAAAATCATCTGCACGAACTGAAAAATAGGCACAATAATACAAGATTGGGAAGTAGACCTTAAAATAGGCTACCCGCAAGGCCATCAATACATAAGCAGCTGCATGGGCTTTCGGGAACATGTATTTGATTTTTGAACAGGAATCAATGTACCATTCAGGAACATTGTTTTCACGCATCGCCTTTAGATACGTATCCCGTAAGTCATCCGGAATTTTATTCCACTGCCCTTTACGCACTGTTTCCATTATTTTAAAGGCCATACCGTCATCCAAGCCGGCATGAATCAAATACACCATGATATCGTCCCGACAGCCGATAACCTCTGCCAGAGTGGCTTCACCCTTACGAATCAGCTCTTCCGCATTTCCCAACCATACATCAGTTCCGTGAGAAAGTCCGGAAATCTGCAACAGCTCCGCAAATGTTGATGGATGTGTCTCTTCCAGCATTCCACGGACAAAACGAGTTCCAAACTCTGGAATTCCCAAAGTACCTGTTTTCGAGAATATCTGATCCGGCTCAACGCCTAAAACATTCGTCCCTTCAAAAATCCTCATCACTTCCGGATCATCTGTTGGAATTGTTTTAGGATCAATTCCAGATAAATCCTGAAGCATTCTAATTACAGTCGGATCATCATGTCCCAGTATATCCAGTTTTAATACATTGTCATGAATAGAATGGAAATCAAAGTGAGTGGTTTTCCATTCTGCATTTTGATCATCAGCCGGAAACTGAATCGGCGTAAAATCATATACATCCATATAATCCGGGATAACAATAATCCCGCCTGGATGCTGTCCGGTTGTCCGTTTAACTCCAGTTGATCCTTTTGCCAGCCGATCAATTTCTGCTCCGCGAAAATTCAAATTGTGATCCCGCTCATAACCTTTCACATAGCCATACGCTGTTTTATCTGCTACCGTACCTATTGTACCTGCACGGTAAACATACTCTTCTCCAAAGAGAATTTTTGTATAACCATGGGCTTCTGCCTGATAATCTCCTGAAAAGTTCAAGTCAATATCGGGTACCTTGTCTCCATGGAAACCAAGGAATGTTTCAAATGGAATATCATGACCATCTTTAAATAGTCTGGCTCCGCATTCAGGACATTTTTTTTCCGGCATATCATATCCGGAACCATAGGACCCGTCTTCAAAAAATTCAGAGTACTTGCAATTTGGACAATGATAATGAGGTGCTAATGGATTAACCTCTGTAATCCCTGTCATTGTGGCCACAAAGCTGGACCCAACTGAACCCCGTGATCCTACAAGATAGCCATCCTCCATACTCTTGTGAACCAGTTTTTGAGAGATCAGATAGATTACTGAGAAGCCGTTCCCAATAATACTGTCCAGTTCTTTTTTTAAACGTTTTTCCACGATATCCGGTAATGGTTCTCCATAAAGTTCTTTCGCTCTAGAATAACTTAAATTCCTGATTTCATCCTCAGAGCCCGGAATTTTGGGTGTATATAAGTCATCCTTAACCGGTGTAATTTCTTCACACATATCAGCAATTGCGTTGGTATTCTCCACAACAATTTTTTTTGCGGTGTCTTCTCCAAGAAAGTTGAAAGCTGTTAGCATTTCATCCGTAGTTCTAAAATGAACTAACGGCAGACTATGACGATTTAACGGGTTTGCGCCTCCCATTGAGCCAATCAGAATTTTACGATAGACACTGTCTTCCTCATTCAGATAATGAACATTTCCTGTAGCTGCTACAGGGATATTCAACTCGTCACCGATTTTAACAAGATTCGAGATAATTTCTTCCAAATCTGCTTCACTTTTAACCAGCTCTTGTTCAAGTAAAGGCGCATAGACAGCCTTGGGCATTACTTCGATGTAGTCGTAAAATTTTGCCCGGTTCTTTGCTTCTTCCACCCCTTTTTGCATCATTGCTTCAAAAATTTCGCCGCTTGAGCATGCTGACCCAATAATTAGCCCTTCTCTCAGTTTATTCAGCTGAGAACGTGGAATTCTCGGAATACGGAAAAAGTAATTCACATTTGACATAGAAATTAATTTAAATAAATTTTTCAGTCCAGCTTGTGTAGCAGCCAGAATTGTTGCATGGAAAGGACGCGCTCGTTTATAAGAATCACCCTCACCAATGTGCATGTTCAGCTCATCGTGATAGTGCATATTATGATTTTCTTTTGCATCTTTCAAGAAAATCCAGCAAAGATGTCCCGTTGATTCTGAATCATAAATCGCCCGGTGATGCTGTTCAAGATTGACACCAAATTTTTTGGACAGCGTATTTAATCGGTGACTCTTAAAAGTTGGATGTAAATAACGAGACAGTTCAAGTGTATCAATGACGGGATTATCTGCTTCCGGAATACCATATTTGCCGTAGCTTGTATTTAAGAAGCCCATATCAAATGAAGCGTTGTGGGCAACAAGAATCGTCCCTTCCGCAAATTCTTTAAATAACCGGAGTACTTCTTCTTCCGATTTAGAACCGCGAACCATTTCATCCGTAATCCCGGTTAAATTAATGGTTGTTTGTGACAAGGGGTGTCCGGGATCAATGAATTGTTCAAATGTATCAATAATATTTCCTTTATGCATCTTGACAGCTGCCAACTCGATAATGGTATCATAAACAGCTGATAAACCAGTAGTTTCCACGTCAAACACAACATAGGTGGCATCCGTTAACTCAATATGTGCCTCGTTATAGGCAATTGGAACGCCATCATCAACAATGTTTGCTTCCACACCGTAAAGAATTTTTACTCCGGCCTTTTTCCCTGCACTATGCGCATCCGGAAAAGACTGAGCTCCTCCATGATCTGTAATCGCAATTGCCTTATGTCCCCACTTGCCTGCCTGAGCAACCAGATCGCCAATATTATTGGTAGCATCCATTGTACTCATGTTGCTGTGAAGATGCAGCTCAACTCGTTTTTCCCCTTCAGGTGCATAATCTTTTCTGGCCTCGTGGCTGACTTCCATCAAGTCCTGAGCATTCATAACTAAATCACGCATAAAAGTATCTTCCTGGATACTCCCCCTGACGCGAATCCAGCTGTTACTCCTTATTGCTTCGAAAATCTGTTCATCTTTCTCACCATTTGAGAATTTCTTTACAATAAATGACGAAGTATAATCAGTAATCTTCAGGATTAAAATTTTTCGTTTTGAACGAAGCTCCCGGATTTCTTTATCAAAGATATAACCTTCAATCGTGACCCGGCGTTCTTCCTCCAAAATATTTCCCATTGGTATAATCACTTCATCATTGGGTATATTTCTTCCCAGCTTCACTGGTCCGTCCAATGCTCCGACAGCATTTTGCTTTTCTTTTTTACGCTGCTCATGTTTTACAAGAGACTCAGCTGCCTGTTGCTGAAACGCTTCAGCCTGTTCCTGTTTCCGCTCTTCAAAAAGCTTCAGTACACGTTCTGCCTGCTGCTGATCCATTTTAGGCTCAATATGAAATTTTTTAAACCCGTATTGTGTATATAAATTTTCAATGATTGGTAAATACTGCTGTTTCAAATAAGATATCACTGCTTCATTATCAACAGGTAAAATCACTCTTTGATCTTGAATAACAGGTGTTTGATTTTTTACGACACGTTGAACAAGCGGAGAATCACATTGATAATTTAACAAAGCGAGCTGCCAATAATCAGTCAGCTGCTCTTCTGAATAGCTTCCGCCGTTTAATGTCTGAAAGCTGACTGAAACACCGGCAATCTGTTGAAATGCCAGTTCAATATGCTGTATGAATGACTGATAAAGCATAACCGGCAAAATCTCAGGGATTTCCAAATGAAATTCCCATACACGGCTTTTTTGATGAACAACAACTTTTTTTATTTTTCCCTCTTGAAGAATAGGGTGTTCTCTTTCTGAATCTTCCAGTTGAATCTGATCCAACAACTTGATGAATAATTCTTTTTCCTGCTCCAAAAAATGAACCTCCTCTAACTTACTTGACTGCCATTCCTTTATTTAATTAAAAGCAAATGACCTTTATCATTCTAAATAATGAAATGAACCAAATTTCCTTTTTGTTCCAGACTGTCCTGTCTGAAAACAAAAAAAGCACACTTGATTCATAAAATAATAGGTTAAATTTTATCTGTACTGTACAGTCCTGATCATTCTTAAGTATACTATTATTTCTCCTGAAACACAACGAAGTACATGATTTGAATTTACCCATTATTCACTAAAAATCCTATTATATCAGTAGTTACAGAAGCTGTTTCCTAAACAAATAGAATGTGCTTCGAAATACTGTTCGTTCAATGATTCTCTGTATTAGTTCCTAAAATTTGGGGTAAATTCAAAAGTGCATGGACAGCTGCCAGTGAAAATAGAAGATTCTTTCACTTGATCCAAGATCGTTTAATAGGTGGTTTAGCTGTTTGGTCAATGAGTATAAATACATTCCTTATTGAAACTTCGGCTGTTCGGAGAAGGTGCAGGAGCATGTAGTCTGTCTAGGGGCTTTTCTACATAAAATTCCTATTTTTTTATGCAGAGCTGCTTTTTTATAATTTATTTTGTTTGTTAATCCAGTGAGCCGACACAGCCATCCCTGCACGGGTTGTATTACTTTGGTCTATTGAATTCACCCCAACAAAATCATGAATCATTCCCTGAAATTGGATTTGTGTCATATCAGCTCCAGATCACTTAAATAACAGACCTGTTCTTCTCCTTCAGCTCTTAAAGTATCTGCTCTGCCATTTAGAATCATTGCTGCTGGGGGACCTTCCAAAACTTTTATTTTCTTATCACTTTTTAAATAAAAGTAGTGGAACTTACTGAATTTCAAATTAAGAAAAAAGAAAAGGCTCTGTGACATTAATATGTCCAGAACCCTTAAACCCGAATAAACGGCTTTGTTGCGACCTCTTCAAGTCTATATTCTTCAGTTATTTCATTGATCGGTATTCAATAAAATTGACAATGTGTTTTCCAGTTCTTCTTTACGAACTTCCAGCATCTCGCCGGTTTTCTTAATTTTCACTTCCACTACACCGTCTACTGCTTTTTTACCAACTGTAATTCTAATCGGACACCCAATTAAATCTGCATCAGCGAACTTAACTCCGGCACGTTCATTTCGATCATCAAGCAATACTTCATAGCCGGCCTGATTCATCATTTCATCTACTTCTTGAGCCAGCTTGCTCTGGTACTCATCTTTAATGTTCATTTGAACAACATGTAAATCAAATGGAGCAATTCCTTTTGGCCAGTTGATTCCTTCTTCATTCGCATTTTGTTCAACAATCGCTGAAAGCAGACGGCTGACGCCAATTCCATAACAGCCCATAATAACTGGGATCTCTCTGCCGTTTTCGTCCAATACATTAGCATTCATCGATTCGCTGTAACGAGTCCCCAGCTTAAAGATATGACCAATTTCAATTCCTTTGGTAAAGGCCAGTACTCCGTTTCCGTCAGGTGAAGGGTCTCCTTCCTGAACAAACCGTAAATCGATATACTTAATTGGATTAAAATCTCTTTCAGGATTGACATTTTTATAATGGTAACCAGTTTCGTTGGCGCCGGCTACTGCATTGCCCAAGTCCTGAATACACAGATCCGCAAACAGTTTGACTTCCTCTGACAGCCCAACAGGACCAATTGATCCGAACGCTGCACCAATATATTTTTCAACCTCTTCCTCAGTTGCTTCATCCATGAAATCCACACCCAGAAAGTTTTTCAGTTTTACATCATTTACTTCATGATCGCCCCGAACCAGAACCATGACCGGCTCGCCATCAGCAATAAATAAAAGTGATTTGATGATTTTTTGAGGTTCAATATCAAAAAATTCTGCAACTTCCTGAATAGTTCCAATCTTTGGTGTCGCCTCTTTTTCAAGAACCTGCTGACTCTCATGAGATTTTTTTGGTGTGTAAAGACTTGTTGCCATTTCAAGGTTTGCAGCATAATCACCTTCTGTAGAATAACAAATTGTATCTTCACCAATATCTGAAATAGCCATAAACTCTTTTGAATCTTTTCCTCCCATAGCACCACCGTCTCCGATAATTGCACGGAAATCCAGACCGCAACGTTCAAAAATTGCAGAGTATGCCTTTTCATAGTCTTTGTATGTTTCATCAAGACTATCATAACTGGAATGGAAAGAGTAGCCATCCTTCATAATAAATTCTCTTCCGCGAAGCAGACCAAAACGAGGTCTTTTTTCATCACGGTATTTTGGCTGTATCTGATATAAATTTAAAGGTAATTTTTTATATGAATTTACTTCATTTCTAATCAATTCAGTAAATGTTTCTTCATGTGTCGGACCTAAAATATAGTCCCTGTCATTCCGATCTTTAAGCCGATACAGATTAGGTCCGTAAGTTTCATATCTTCCCGACTCTTTCCAAAGCTCGGCCGGAAGCAGTGCAGGCATCAGCATTTCCACTGCATCAATTTTTTCAAACTCTTCCCTCATAATCTTTTTCAGCTTTTCCAACACACGATTTGCCAGCGGCAGATACGAATAAAGTCCGGCAGAAACCTGACGAATATAGCCAGCACGCAATAAAATCTGATGACTTAGAACCTCCGCATCATTTGGCACCTCACGTAAAGTAGGAATTAACATCTTTGACTGTTTCATTAAAAACTCTCCTTTGTCAGACAAGCAAAACCGCTCACTGCACTATTTTCTAATAGATTCAACTCGAAAAAACTACTTTCAGTGAAATATCCATTATCAATCAGTCAGCAGCCTGTTACGCTTAACTACTAAATTTATTCAACTTATATATTAAAGAGTCTGACACCAAAATGGCTGTTCCAGAGCTCTTTTCTTTTGCGAAACCAACAAATTTCCCCACAAATCCAATTCACAGTAAATTGTTCTTTTTTTTTAGAAAAAGAACCGTTGAATATCATTCCAAGTGACTAAAATCATCAACAGCATGATAAAACCTACACCGATCAGTGTCAGAATCATCTCTTTTTCCTGACTAAGCGGTTTGCCTCTAACACCCTCAAAAATATTCAGTACAAGCTTACCGCCATCTAAAGCAGGAATCGGCAACAGATTTACGATACCGAGATTCACTGAAAGCATTGCCATCAGCCAAATCACTGTATCAACACCAGATTTGGACGCTTCAGAGGAAAGCTGGAACATCATAACCGGTCCACCCAGTTTATTAATGTTAAAGTTTGTAAACATTGAACCCAGTGTTTGGAAAATCGTTGTTGAATTGTTGATTGTTTCAGTCAGTCCGCCCAACAATTTATCTCCCAAGCTGTCTTTCTTCGGAACTGCAATACCAATTTTCCCTGCCCCTGAGCTGTCCTCCTCAGGAGTTACCATAATTGTCTGAGTTTCATTCCCTCTCTTTACTTCAAATTCAAGAGGCTTTTCAGGATTTTCCTGAACAATAGTTATCAAGCTTTGCCAGTCTGCTATTTTTTCTCCATCAATAGACAGGACCTCATCATTTTCTTTTAAACCAGCCTCAGAAGCAACACCATCCGGAAGTACTTCACCTAAACGATTCGTATCCGTAACAGTCACTCCGCCATTCATGAATACCCAAATGGTAAAAAGTACAATCGCCAACAGGAAATTATTCATTGGTCCGGCAAAATTAGTCAGCATTCTTTGGCTTAGCTTTGCAGACTGAAACTGGACATCTTCCGGTGCGATTCGAATTTCCACCCCGTTCGGCTCAATGATGTTTGCATCGTGATCCACAGTGTAAACCACTTCCTGCGACTCATCACCATTTTCATACCCTTTGATAAACAGCTCCTTTTCCAAATCGTACTCCAGCAATTCAATTGGAATACTGTTTGGCAGCTGTACTTTTTTACTGGTATTGATTTTGACAACTTTGTTCTCTTCATTAACCACCAGGGAGAGCATCATCCCGGGTTTAAGCTCCAGATCATCTTCTTCAGCTCCAGCCATTCGAACATAGCCGCCTACAGGTAAAATACGCAACGTATACGTTGTTCCGTCTTTTCCCTGATGAGAAAAAATCTTGGGTCCCATTCCAATTGCAAATTCACGAACTAAAATACCTGCCCGCTTTGCAAAAAAGAAATGTCCGAATTCGTGCACAATGACAAGAATCCCAAAGACAAGAATAAATGTAATAATTGTTTTCATAAATTTCCTTCTTCCTCTATCCATCTTTCTACATTGTTTCGTGTTTCTTTATCAATTTTGATTACATCATCTAAAGTTATTATCTGTTGTTCTATATGATTATCCACCGCTTTGATAATGAACGCTTCAATTTGAAGATAAGAAATCTTCCCTGAAATAAAAGCCGCCACCGCCACCTCATTCGCTGCATTATACACTGTAGGATAGCCTCCGCCCAGTTTTCCAACTTTATACGCCAATTTCAGCATGGGGAAGCGTTCATAATCCATTGGTGCAAAATGTAATGCCCCCATTGTTGCCAAATCAAATGGCTTTTCATTTTTCATCGGCAGCCGCTCCGGATAAGTCAATGCATACTGAATCGGTTCTCTCATATCACTCGGACCGAGCTGAGCCAGATAAGCGCCGTCCCGAAATACAATCATTGAATGGACTGTACTTTCTCTATGTAAAACAACTTTTATTTTATCATAAGTCATATTAAATAACCAATGCGCTTCAATGACCTCAAGCCCTTTGTTCACCATTGTGGAAGAATCAATTGTTATTTTTTCTCCCATTGCCCAATTAGGATGATTCAGTGCCTGTTCCAATGTAACTTCTTTTAACTCTTCTCTGGATAATTCGCGAAAACTTCCGCCTGATGCTGTAATAACAATTTCTTTTACATTATTACAGGGCTGATTTCCTTCCAGACATTGAAAAATTGCTGAATGCTCACTGTCAACAGGAAGGATAGACACGCCTTTTCTTACTGCGGCTGCCATGACCCATTCACCAGCCATCACCAATGTTTCTTTATTTGCTAAGGCAATATCTTTTCCTGCTTCGATCGCAGCCAGTGTAGGGCGAAGACCAATACTTCCGGAAACTGCAGTTAGAACAACATCTACTTCTGGAAGTTCTGCTGCTTCAATCATTCCTGCTTCACCGATACCGAAACGTACTGCAGGATATTCTTTTTCAAGCTGCTCTTTCATTTCAACTGTACCGACACCTACATACACAGGCTGCAGCTGTTCAATCAGCTGACGGCCTTTATCAATATTGGAATGAAAGGTTAATGAAATAATTTGAAATCGCTCAGAATAAGCGTTGACTACCTCAATTGTACTTGCTCCTATAGAACCTGTAGCTCCTAATAATGAAATTTTTTTCATGGTAATAAAGAAAAACTCTGAATGGTCAGAGTTTTTATACCTTCCCTTCCCTTATTCTTAAAACAAACCAAATAGATGCATAACAGGAAAAACAAACAACAAACTATCAAATCGATCCAAAATACCGCCGTGTCCCGGAAGTATTTTCCCGGAATCCTTCACATCGTAATGTCTCTTAATTGATGATTCTACAAGATCTCCAAACTGTCCGACAATAGAAAAAATGACTGTTAGTACCAGCATGACAGGCAAGCTGTAGGTAAAAGCTTCTTTCCCCGGAACAAGTGCGATATAAACACCGCCAACTGCCACTGCCGACAAAATACCGCCGATTGATCCCTCAATTGTTTTATTCGGAGAAACAGAAGGCAAAAGTTTTCTATTCCCAAATTTTCTTCCTGCCATATATGCGCCTATGTCTGTTGCCCAAACAACGAAAAGTGCATAAAGTAAAACCACTAAACCTGTCTCTCTTGCAGCTACAAAATTTTGAAATCCTACACCAAGATACAAGCTGGCAATTACCGGAAAACCTGCCTGCGAAATGCTGTATGTATTTTTTGAAGCAACCAGTGCGCCCAATAAGATCATAACCATTAAATAAAATAAAATAAAATTATCTGTTTTTTCAGGTAAAAAGAAGAACCAGCGATCTTTCGGTAAAACCAATACAATCGCAGCTAATGCTGAAAGTATTCCCTCGAAGCTCAGCAGATCAAGACCCTTCATTCTAAATAATTCATAGACACCAACAACTGCTAAAGCTGCAGCTGTAAGCTCTATAGCAATACCGCCATATACAATAATTGGAATAAACAATACCAGTGCCGCAACAGCTGTAATGACCCGTTGTCTCATTTATTTTCCTCCTTATTCTGCGTCAAACCGCCAAAGCGGCGATTTCTATTCTGAAATGAAGCAATTGCAGATTCTAATAAAAAATCATTGAAGTCAGGCCAAAACGCATCGGTAAAAAATAACTCACTGTATGCAATCTGCCATAACAGGAAATTACTGATACGTTCTTCTCCGCTTGTTCGGATCAGCAGCTCCGGATCTCGTAGATCTTTGTCCAATATGTTTGTCATTAAATGCTTGGAAATTACTGTTTCATCAATATCCTGAGGAGTGATTTTGCCATCTGCCGCCTCTTTGGCAATTTGCTGAACCGCCGTTACTATTTCTGCCCGTGAGCCATAGTTTAAAGCAAAATTGAGCACCATTCCTGTATTATCTTTTGTCTGTTCAATTGCCCGCTTTACTGCATCCTGTGTATGGGCAGGCAGAAATTCTTTATAGCCCATCACTTCAACTCGGACATTCTCCTCAATCAGCTCAGGTACAAATGTATCAAAAAAGTCCACTGGTAGCTGCATTAGGAAGTTCACTTCTTCAGAAGGTCTTTTCCAGTTCTCTGTAGAAAATGCATACAGGGTCAGGACTTTCACTCCCAAATGACTCGCATGCTTTGTAATTTTTTTGACTGTATTCATCCCTTCTTTATGTCCGGCTATGCGAGGAAGTCTTCTGTTTTGCGCCCATCTTCCATTACCGTCCATGATAATTGCCACATGTTTAGGTATACTGCCGTTTTTATCAAATATATATTCAGATTCTTTCTGTATATACTTATCTTTCTGCGGAAAAAAACGAAACATATTTCTTTTTCCCTCCAATTTTAAAAATCTATCTAGACTATTATAGCAATAACTTTCAGAAAAACCTATGCAAAGATCAAATTTTTCTGTTTTGTTAATAAAATGAAAAGGATCTCCCAGCAGAATATTCATTCCAAGGCATTTACTCCTAAATTCTACGACCTTATAAAACTTTGTTTGTTTTTTTATAGTCTAAAAAAACGCAGGATCATTTCATCTTTCCTGCGCTTTTTTCATAAAAATTTTCGTTTAATTATCAACAGAAGCTGGATCTTCCTCTGTACGAACAATATTTCCTCGGCTGATGCTGATCCGAATAACGGCATTTGTTGACACAAATTCATTATACTGGCTCATCTGTACAACTGTTCCTTTCGTTACCTCAGAGTCAACATAATACACTTGGAAAGTTACGTTCGCACCTTTAGACTGATATTCCTCGTAAAAAATCTTTTGCAGGTCTCCTTCAAGTGTCGAATCTTTCAGGTCTCTTATAAATGGCTTTCCAATTGAATAAACCAGTTCTATTCCCGGTTTCTCAGCTTCTTTAAATGTTTGTCCTGCTTCAACAGACTGACTGACAAATCCTCCATAAGGTACCGTATCGTGATAAATCTGTCTAACTGAAACTGACTCATTGCTTTCAGCATCAGTCATGGACATTTGAGAAAAGTCAGGAACAACATAAGCCTTTCCAGTCGAAATGACAACTGGGAATTTATCCTTTTTAGCCAGCTTCGTTCCTTTTGCCGCCTCTTGAGAAATCACTTTTCCAGTTTCGACTGTATCAGAATCGCTTTCGGAAATTTCAATTGCCAGCTCATTTTTCTTCGACCACTCTTCTGCTTCCTCCTTCGTTTTACCAACGAAATCAGTCACTTCAATTGTCTTTTCCAGCGGCTCTGCCCCTTTTGAAAAGTAAATATTTGCTTTGTCTTTTCTACGATACGTTTCCACGGTGATATCTTTTGCTCCAATTTCAAGCTTAATAAACTCGCCGGCTGGTTTTGTCTCATTGTATTCTTCAATGAGACTGAGACTGTCTGCTTTGTTGGCTGCAATCCATTCATTCGCAGCTTCTTTAGACATATCTTTAAATTCCGGCAGCGCAATGACTTCTTCTGGATCAGGTCCTAAGCTGGCATCAATGAGTAATTCACTGCCCTTTTTAATTTTTTTATTTTGAACATTCTGAGAAATAATTTGATTTGTTGGTTTGTCAAAATCATAAATCTGTTCAATTTTAAGTGTCACACCGTTTTCTGTTGTCCAGGCTCTCGCCTCTGACAATTCCTTTCCAACAAAATCAGGAACGGTTACATGGGTATATTGATAGTAGGCAAAAATTCCAATTCCAATTGCCGCCGCTGTCCCTATTGCCAAAACAATATACTTAATAATCTTTTTTCTGCGATAACCAGGGTCTGTCTCTGTCAGCTCTTCTCCCGGAGCTGCTGTTTCATTTTCATACTCCAGTGATTGCTGGACAGGCTCCTGTATCTGTTTCACAGCTGCTTTAGAAGCAGTATTTTGAGCCTGCTGCTCATTTACTCCCTGAAGCAGATGTACCTCTGCTGCTTCACGAGCTGCCTGCCGCTCATACCTCTGCTGCTTCTTTTGCCTCAGCAATTCTTCTACAGAAAGCTCTCCTATCGGCTCTGTCTGAACATTTTTTATAGGCTCTGACGTTTTTTTTAATGAAGATTCTGCTGAACGCAAATCATTTTCCTTTACAGCTTTTCCTGTTTGTTTCTGCTCTGATTCCTGACCTTTTTGACTATTCTTTCTTTGGCTGTCCTTCTTCTTTTCATAAAGCTTATCCTGACGTGTCTTCTCATAATTTTTATTTTCGAAGTTTGCTAGAAAATCACTCATATTGCTTCAACACACCTTTTTTCAAATAATAGGTCTTGTCAGACTGACTGGCAATTTCATTTGAGTGTGTAACAACAATCACACATTTATTGTGCTGCTTTGCCAGTCTTTTAAAGATGTTGACAATTTCCTGCTCCATTTCCTCATCCAGATTTCCTGTCGGTTCGTCTGCTAAAATAATATCAACATTTGTTGACAGTGCTCTGGCGATTGCTACACGCTGCTGTTCTCCACCTGAAAGCTGATTAACAAGACGATCTGCTTTGCCTTTGGTAATCCCAATGTAATCAAGAAGATTATAGGCTACTTCTTTTTGATTTTCCGGCAGCTTATTATCGGTGATTGACATTGCAACCAGTACATTTTCCACTGCGGTTAAATAAGGTACCAGATTATAGCTTTGAAAAATAATACTGATTGCATCTCTGCGGTATTTATCATATCCTATCGTCTTAATGTCCTTATTTTTAAAGAGGATTTGTCCCGACTTAGGTGTATCCAATGCACTGATTAATGATAGAAAGGTGGTCTTGCCGGAACCGGACTGCCCTAATATAGTGTAGAAGGTTCCTTTTTCAAAAGCCGCATTTGTATCCTTTAGGATAAAGCGGCGCTTATCGCCATCCTGATAATAGTAATCCATTTTTTTCGTTTCCAGTATTGCCAATTTTTTTCCCCTCCTACATCATAATTTTTTTAGGATCAAGCCGAAGAATGTACAATAGAGGAATAACAGCGGAGAGCAATGTTGTTGTCATTCCAACAACCAGATAGGTAACGATATATCCCAGAGAAAACTCTACTTTATAAGAGTTCATGACGTCTGTATTTGTCAAATTCGTCGTCCCCAAAGAGTCCCCTCCATAATAGACCATGCCATCCATCATTGTGTCCGCTGTACTCAGCATATCACTGTTCAATAATGCATCCGAAACAACTTTCCCCAGGAAATTACCTGTAAGTAATGACAAAATCAGAGCGATACCGCTTATTATGACCATTTCAATAATAATCTGTCCCATTACATGACCTCTTTTGTCCCCAAGAGAAAGGTAAATGCCCAGTTCATGTTTTCTATCCCGCATAAACAGTAGAACGACTAATGAAATAATCAGCAGAGCAGCTGCAACGGCTATTGTCACGACATAGCCGGAGATTTTAGAAAGGCTGCCCATACTGCCTGCAATTTGGTCGTACTGATCCGTTGACGCTCTCACTGTGTAAAGTTCAGGCAGCAATGGCTGTGTCTCTTCTTTAAAAGCTTCCACTTCATCTGCATTATTCATAACATAAACAGGTGTGTAATAATACTCATCTTCATTCGTTGTCAGAAACTCTGCTTCCTCTGGAACTTTTTCAATATATTTTTCTGTATACGTTTTATTCATTTCAAGGACCGTTTTGTTCGGCATGTACATCGTGTTCATTTTTTCCATTGACAGGTACTGATTCTCACTGTCACTTGCAGCAGCTGTGGAGCCGTCATTTCCTTTATTTTCTTCCAGCTCAACCGTTGTCGGCTCAAATATTCCAATAATTTCTACCGGAATATCTATTTTAAACACCTCATTCATTGTACCTTCTTCGGTGTATTGAGTCCCTATCTGGTCAATGATCATCTGATCACCCACTGAAAGTCCGTTCTTTTCAGCAACCTTGGATGAAATAACAACGACATTATTCCCTTTAGTGATATCCTCCTGAGTAAAGGTTTTCCCTTCGGTTATATTAATTATTTTTTCTTCAGCATCTAAAATTCCCGGCAGATTCGAGCCTTTTATATTGAAGCCCTGTGAGGTAATGTACGATTCATCATTACTAAAATCTTCCATTGTTGCTGCTTTCAGTGTCTTTGTTTCTATCCAGCTGGTGATATTATAATCATAATATTTCACATACGGCGATTCACCCACCTGCTTAATAAGATCCTCTGACAAAAATTCCATCTTGAAATCTTCTGACATAAAAGCATCTTGATTGTTCTCATAATCTATTTCAATACTTGCCAGTCCGCCTAACTCTTTTTTGATATTTTTTTCAACATTCTGTGTTGACTGCTGAATGGCAATCGCTCCTGCTATAACGTTTCCCAAAATAAAAATCACTGCGAACAAAAGAATGGATTTTCCTTTTCTTCTGGTAACGCTGTATAACGCCCTTTTGACAAAATTCACATCCTCAGCTCCTTAACTATAATTTCTTTACTCATTCCTCATTATTCCATAATATAGGGGGAGTTACAATCTTTTTCTGACTTAAAAGAAAGATAAATCAAACATCCCTTGCGCCAATTTCCAAATAACTTTTTATAAAAAAAAGTATTTATCCTTTAAATCTCTATTTATTTCCATTTTTCTTAAGATATTGATAGAATAAAAAACTTAAATTATTGCTTCTTACCAAGAGGATAACTGATTCTTTCTGACAATTATCTGACTTTTTGAAGAAAATTTGCTCCACTTCATTCTTTCAACTCTATAAAAACTCAATTTTGAATTGTCCTTTCCAACTGCTAATGAAGAAATAGAAAAAACACCTCTGACAGGGAAATATTTCCCAACCAAAGGTGTTGTGACTGCAGTTCTTGTATTATACTTCCAATAATTCTTTTTCTTTTTCCGCAGTAATGGCATCAATATCTTTCACGCCATCATCTGTCAGTTTTTGAACATCTTTTTCAAGACCTCTTAGTTCATCTTCAGTAATGTCTCCGCTTTTGTTCAGCTTCTTCAATTCATCCATTGCATCACGGCGAACATTTCTAACTGCAACTTTCGCATTTTCAGCTTCCTTCTTAACATCTTTAGCCAATTCTTTCCGACGCTCTTCAGTCAGCTGAGGAATAACCAGACGAATGACATTTCCGTCATTAGTTGGGCTGATTCCAATATCACTTACCTGGATTGCTTTTTCGATGTCTCCAATTGAATTTTTATCAAATGGAGTAATCATCAGAACACGTGCTTCTGGAATAGTGATAGATGCCAATTGGTTAACCGGAGTCATCGTTCCATAATATTCTACTGTCACACGATCCAGCAAGCTGGCATTTGCTCTTCCTGCACGAATCTGACCTAATTCACGCTCCAGACTTTGTGCTGCTTTTTTCATTTTTTGTTTTGCTGTTTCCAATACTTTTTGAGACATTATTATTTCCCCCTTACAGTTGTTCCAATATTTTCACCAAGACATGCCCGACGGATATTTCCTGGTTCGTTTAGATTAAAGACAAGCAGCGGAATATCATTATCCATACTCAATGAGCTTGCGGTTGAATCCATCACCTGCAGTCCCTTGGAGATAACATCTAAATGTGTCAGCTCTTCATATTTGACTGCGCTGGCATCTACTTTCGGATCAGCAGAGTATACACCATCAACATTATTTTTAGCCATTAAAATAACATCCGCATCAATTTCGGCCGCTCGTAATGCAGCAGTTGTATCTGTTGAAAAATACGGATTTCCTGTACCTCCGGCAAAAATGACTACACGTCCCTTTTCAAGATGACGTTCTGCTCTTCTGCGAATGTATGGTTCTGCAATTTGTCTCATTTCAATAGACGATTGGACCCGTGTTGGTACACCTAAATTTTCTAAAGTATCTTGCAATGCCAGTGCGTTCATTACAGTTGCCAACATTCCCATGTAGTCAGCCTGAGCTCTTTCCATCCCCATTTGGGCACCGATTTGACCTCTCCAGATATTCCCGCCGCCAACGACTATAGCCATTTCAATACCAAGTTCATGAACCTCTTTGATTTCCTGCACAATTTCTTTAATAACAGGAGGTTTAATTCCAAAACCATCGTTTCCTGCTAATGCTTCACCACTCAGTTTCAATACTACACGCTGATATTTAGGTTTTACCATCTTGTCTTTTCCCTCCAACATTTCTCTAAAGTCATTCTATCATAAGACAGGCATTCTTTCAGTTAATTCTTCTATATTGCTTAAAAAAAAGGAGCGCAGCAAGCTGCGTTCCCGTTAGGTAGGAACAGAAATGAGCAGCTTACGAAAATCCGGTAGAATTTCCAAGTTACTGTTTCTGCGCCTTCCTTCATTCAAAATTATTTTTTCATTTGACTCATTACTTCGTCAGCAAAGTTGTCTTCACGTTTTTCGATGCCTTCGCCCACTTCAAAACGTACAAATGAGTTCACTGTTCCGCCTTTAGAAGAGACATAGTTTTTAACAGTCATATCAGGATCTTTAACAAATGGCTGATCCACTAAAGAAATTTCTGCTTTAAATTTGTTCAGGCGGCCAATAACCATTTTATCTACGATATTTGCTGGTTTGCCTTCATTCAACGCTTGTTCAGTCAAGACTGTTTTTTCATGATCCAATTCTTCTTGAGGAATTTGAGTCTCGTCAACATAACGAGGGTTAATTGCTGCAACATGCATTGCGATGTCTTTCGCCACTTCTTCGTCAGTAGTTCCGTCAACAACAGATAGCACAGTAATACGACCGCCCATATGCAGGTAAGCACCAAAAGCAGCATTGTCTGCTTTTTCAACAATTTCAAAACGACGGAAGCTGATTTTTTCTCCGATAACTGTTTGAGCTTCAATCAGTTCAGTTTCCAAAGTTCCTTTATCCGTTTTAATTGCCAATGCTTCTTCCATAGAAGCTGGTTTATTTTCAGCCACTTCTTTTGCAATGCTTTTAACTAAATCTTGGAACATTTCATTTTTAGACACGAAGTCAGTTTCTGAATTCACTTCAACGATTGCTGCGAAATTTCCATTAACTGCTACATTAGCCAAACCTTCTGCTGCAATACGGTCATTTTTCTTGCCGGCTTTAGCCATGCCTTTTTCACGCAGGTAGTCAACAGCTTTATCCATATCGCCTTCAACTTCCACTAATGCTCTCTTAGCATCCATCATACCGACACCTGTCATGTCACGTAATTCTTTTACCATCTTAGCTGAAATATCTGCCATTTTCTTATATCCTCCTCAAATAGTTGTCAAAATTGTTTTTAAAAAAGCTATCTCAAAGGAGAATCAGGCCTATCGCCCAGCCCTTGAGACAGCTCCGTCATCTATTATTTATGCTCGTGTTATTCTGCAGCGTCTTCGCCGGCACCTTCTACAACTTCAACAATTTCTTCGATTGATGTTGCTTCTTCAGGTGTTTCTTCAACGAACAGCTCTTCAACTGCCTGATCTTCACCTTGGTTTCCTTCGATGAAAGCATCAGCCATTTTAGCTGTAATCAATTTAACTGCACGAATTGCATCGTCGTTTGATGGAATTACTACATCGATCTCATCAGGATCGCAGTTTGTATCAACCATCGCAACGATTGGAATGTTTAATTTTTGTGCTTCCTGAACCGCAATACGTTCTTTACGAGGATCAACAATGTACATTACATCTGGAATTCTAGGCATATCAGCGATACCGCCTAAGAATTTTTCAAGACGTTCACGTTGTTTGTTTAAACCAACAACTTCTTTTTTAGGAAGAACATCGAATGTTCCATCTTCTTCCATTTTATTGATGTCTTTCAAACGTTTGATACGTTTTTGAATAGTATCCCAGTTTGTTAATGTTCCACCTAACCAACGGTGATTTACATAAAATTGTCCAGCACGGATTGCTTCATCTTTGATTGCTTCCTGTGCTTGTTTCTTAGTACCTACAAACAAAGCCACGCCGCCTTCTTCTGCAACGTTTTTCATGTAGTCATAAGCTACATCTACCAATTTCACTGTCTTTTGCAAATCAATGATGTAGATACCATTTCTTTCTGTGAAGATATACTTCTTCATTTTTGGGTTCCAGCGACGAGTTTGGTGTCCAAAGTGTACGCCGGCTTCCAGCAATTGTTTCATAGAAATTACTGCCATGTTTTGTTTCCTCCAATTTGGTTTTTTTCTCCCTCTCTCTATCTTTATGCTCTTTGAAGAACTGAATAAATCAGCACCGCTTCGCAGATGGATAGAGATGTGGATTTTTTGTGAATTTACTCTCGTAAACGCACCTCTAGTATTATACAATACGATTTTTGAATTTGCAAACAAATTTCATCAGCTTTTTCCACTTATTTCGAGTCATTTATTTCTGTCCCTTCTCTTTATATATTTTGTATTAAAAAATAGCTGAGAAACAGTAATATTTTGTCAACTTACATTAAAAGGATGAATGTTAAATAAAACAATTAGAAGCTATTGTTTTTTTGAATTGAACAGCATAGCTAAAGGAATTGAAGCTGGTAATTATACGTTGAAGACAGCAGTTACAAAACTGATTACAGCAAAAGCAAGTTGAAATTATCAGTATTCAACTAGGAACATGGCCTGCCAGAAAATCTTTACCGTTTTTATAGAAGATACATCAGCTATAACCAGCCTTGTAAAACAGCTGCTGATTCCCAATTTCCTTTAACACTGCAAAAATTCTTGATCGTCCGATCTTTTTGTTTCTCACTAACTCAAACATAAATCCTATCATTAGAGTGATTGTACTTGCTGCTAGTTCTCTCTATCTTCATTATTTTCTAATTTTTTAAAAAGCTTTCCAAATAATGGTGCTAAAATCCAATAAAATCCGCCATTTCCAGCTGCATGCAGCATATCAAACGTTAGTCCTTGAAGATAATAGACCCAAAAACTGGTGACTCCATATATTTGAACACTAATTACAGAAATGATAAAACCATAGATAAATCCTGCTAATACACTGACAACAATTTGAATGATCAAATGCTGCCGATACCAGTGAAACTGCCGCAGTATACCAACTAGGCAAATAATACATACATAGCTGGCTAATTGAGCGATCGTCCAAACACCCATCCCCATATATAGATTGGTCACCAGTACTGATAGTAAACACACCACTACCCCTCTGCTTGCCCCTAGTTGTAGTGTAAGGATTAAAAAAATTGCAGTCATCGGCTGTACATTGGGTATAACTTGAAGCAGTATGCGTCCAACAGTAGCCGCCGCTGCCATCAAACCAAGATAAGCAATTTCTCTAACAGAAAAAATAGTCGAATTCTTTTTAGAATTTTGCATAGGTAAACACTACCTTATCCCCGTCTTTCAAGATCGTTTCATTTGCACCTGTATTAACCATCTCCTCATTAATTGTATAAGTCCAGTAGCAGCCCTCATCTGCATTTTGTTCAATGCCGTCAATTGCCTGAATCATTCCGCTGTCTTCTGCCACCTCATAATTGGCCTTTAGAACCATCATCAAATCGCTGCCTTCCTTAAAAGAAACCTCTCTCCCTGCAACCTCTTCCCCGTCTTTTACCAATGAAATCAACGCAGTTATCTGATTCTCCTCAACCTTGCCGGAACTGAACTGTCGAGTATCTTCTGTTGTGCTGTCAGCTGTCATACCTGAATTACCAGAACAACCACTAATCATCAACAGACCAGCTATAACTATACTGCCTGCTAAAATCTGTTTCATTTATCCCCTCTCCTATACGATATTCTTTTTATTTTAATTTCTTTACCAATTATGTCTAGAAATCTGACGGCAACTAGTTTCAAAACATAGAAATGGGTAAAATCTGTTTAAAGAAGGCAGCTTGCCGCAACCTTCATATTGTCGTATACGTACTATCATATTTCGTTCCCAAAAGCTGACTTTCAAGTAAGCTACTTTAGAGAATTGATACTTACTAGTCTATTCTAAAGAATATCTGACAGAAATTCTCCAGCTTTACTTGGACACCCAAAATAATTTGGAAAGTGACAACTCAATGTAGCTGATTTTTATTTCCGCGGGATAAATCATACCTGATATAAAAATTTTATATACTACAGAAAATTCTTATATCGATTTGAAGCATGTTGACAATTTGGATTCCTCTATAGTACTCAACCGCTTCCTAACTAAGGTCATCTTTGTTTATATTAGATGAAAAAGGCTGAAGTACACAATAGGTTTGCTTCAGCTTTTAACAGGCAAACACTTTTTCCCTGACACAAGTGTTTTTTCATTTATTAACAGAGGGTCTGATTTCGTCTTCTTATTACATGTAGAAAGGAGCTGCTGACTGAGGATTCTCACCTCATTCCCTCTATTGAGTGCGTCTTAATTCATTATATTAAGAAACAACCTTGTTTAAGCAGAAGATGGCAGCATATAGATACTGCTCATTTTATTAGCAGAAAAACTTTGCTGCATAGAGAAATCGGTAATTTTTTTACATCTCTTCTTTTTGGCTGCTCCGCTGTTTTTTTAACAAAACTTTATTTACTCGGCTATCTCCGCTGTTTCATTTCTTTACCGATATAATCCATTTGACAAATGATACATCAAAATTCCTGCTGCCACTGCTACATTTAAGGATTCCGCTTCCCCGCGAATCGGTATATAAATATTTTGATCGGTTTGATCTAATAACTCAGGACTCACACCCTGCCCTTCATTTCCCATAATCAGACAAGAATTCTGTTTCGGCGCAACAGAGGTGTAATGGACTGCTTTTTCATCTAGCTTGGTACCAAAAACAGGAATATTTTTGGATTTAAAGCTGTCAATCACCATTTCAATTTTCTTTCTAAGAACAGGTAAATGGAAATGACTGCCCTGCATAGCCCGTAAAACTTTACTGTTGTAAATATCTGCTGTCCCCTCACCAATAATCACCCCTGCGTATCCTGCCGCATCGGCCGTACGAATCATCGTGCCCACATTTCCCGGGTCCTGCACATTATCCAGTGCAAGCCAATGACCTTGAAGCTCATTTACTTCGACCTCATCCGGAATTGCTACAACGCCGATAATTCCCTGGGGAGTCGGCAGCTCAGACAAATTTTTCATAACATCCTGACTAACAAAAATCAGTTTTTCATCATCGTACTGACTTAGCCATTCTCCCCATTCTTTGCGTCCTCTCTCATCAAAAAGAATCCATTCAACAGGTGCTGAAAAACGAACAGCTTCTTCAACTAAGTGAAATCCTTCAATCACATATCGGCGGGCTTCTTCCCGGCCCTTTTTCTTATAAAGTTTTCTGATCTTTTTTATCAATTCATTTTTATTTGACATAATTTCTTTCATACTTCCACCTCGAAAGTATTATACCATTTTTTTTAATATTTATTGAAACTTGATATAGATTCAAAAAATCGTTATCATTAAGAAAATGAATAAAACAGGATGTGACAGTGATGAGAAAAGTTCGAATGAATGTCCAGGGAAGAGTTCAAGGTGTAGGTTTTCGATTTATGACTAAGATAGCTGCAGATCAATTGGGAATTACTGGAACAGTGAGGAATGAAGACGATGGATCGGTTTCAATTGAAGCAGTGGGATCTTTAGAAGCAATGGAAACATTTATTCAACAGGTCAAGGACTCACCTTCCCCTTCAGGGCGGGTAACTTACGTAGATATTCAGGATGATCCTCTGATTAACGACTATACCTCATTTAAAGTAACTAACTAGTATCTTCATACTAAGATTAATTACCTGTGCATAATAAGAGTAAAAAGGATGATAAAAATGGGACAACAAAAGCAGTACCCCGTTCGATTAAGCGAGAAAGAATATGACCAGTTAAATGTTTCACTAAAATTCACTTATGCTCAAGAATTATTATTGAAAAAAACTTTTTTTTCAAGTATAGTTAAATTTGTGCAAATTTTAGACGAAGGAAGAATTTTATGAAAAAATATAATAAGTGGTTATACAGTTCCGGCTTGGCAGCTCTAGTTGTTTTTCTTTCCGGATGTGTAAAAACCGGAAGTGACGGTCAACCTACCGGAGAAGGATTTGTCTATAATTTTTTAGTTCAGCCGATGAGCAGTCTCATTACTTATTTGGTTCAAAACTTTAACTGGAACTATGGTTGGGCAATTATTTTTATTACTGTTATTGCGAGAATCATCATACTTCCCCTTGGCTTATACCAGTCACGTAAAAGTATGGTCCAAACTGAAAAAATGCAGGTAATCAAACCTCAAGTTGATGCAGCACAAGCAAAATTAAAGCAGGCAGCAACAAGAGAAGAACAAGCTGCTGCTCAATTGGAGCTGCAGCAGGTTTATAAACAAAACAATGTCAGCATGATGGGTGGTATCGGCTGTCTTCCATTGCTGATTCAAATGCCGATCTTCTCTGCACTTTTCTTTGCCGCAAGATATACAGAAGGAATCAGCGAGGCAGACTTCTTTGGTATTAACCTTGGGCAGCCGAGCATCGTATTTGTTATTATGGCAGGTATCGCTTATTTAATTCAAGGCTATATTTCTACAATTGGCATTCCTGAAGAACAAAAGAAAACAATGAAATCAATGCTGATTGTCTCTCCGCTAATGATTGTTTTCATGTCTTTCCAGTCACCAGCAGGAGTAGCTCTTTACTGGGTAATCGGCGGGATTTTCAGTTGTATTCAGACATTCATAACCAACATTCTTTTGAAGCCAAAAATTAAAGCACAATTGGCAGAAGAGTTGAAAAAGAATCCACCCAAACAGGTAGTAACACCTATAAAAGATGTAACACCAACTGAGTCTCAAAATGTTTCATCTTCAAAAAAACAGCCGCAATATCCTTCCAAAGGCGGAAGAAATGCTGGAAAACAGCAGCGCAAATAAACAGGTACGAGGTTGAGACAGAAGTGTTCTGTCTCAAGAAATAAGTCGGAATATACGAAAATAGCTACTCATATTTTCAGTATAGTTCGACTTATTTCCGAAGAGACAGCTTCTGGAACACCGTTTATTCGGTTTTAGGGATATCAGACATACTTATGTCACAGCCCCGTTTTAATTTCTAGATCAGTCATTGATTTCTTCTGGAAATTTGCTGCTGAATAAAACTAGCTTCTTATTCGATCATCGGCTTCACATATTTTTCTATCAGTTCAATTCGGTCTCCAGTCTTCTGCTCAAACAGTCCCGTCAGGGCGATCACTGTTTTTTCTTTTGTATCCACATAAAGGATATTCCCTCCATCTCCCATCGCTGCAAATACTGAATCTGACAATACCCACCAGAGATAGCCATAAGATAAGCCGGCTTCTTTCCAATAGCTGTGTTTCTGAGTACTCTCTTCAACCCAGCGGGAAGAAACAATTTGCTTATTTCCCCATTTTCCTTCATTTAAATAGAGCTGTCCAATCTTCGCAAGATCCTGCAGAGTCAACGTTAAGCCCCAGCCAGCAGTATTAATACCCGCTGCGTCTGAGACCCAGCCGCTGATCGTTCTTGATGCATAAAAAGCCATTTGTTCCTCTTTATTTTGAAAGATCAGATTCTTTTCAACTGTGATTCCCAGTGGTGAAAACAAATATTCCTTTGCATAATCAAGGACTGACTTTCCAGCAGCATTTACGAGTATTCCTGACAAAATATCCGGCCCTACGAGTGGTGTATACCTGAATGTTCCACCTGACTCACTTTCACCCAACAAATCCAGTGCAAACTCTGAATAATTGCTGCTCATAAAGTAGTCAATATAGGGTTCTTCCTGATAATTAAATGGAGCAGTCATTGTCAATAATTCTCTGATTTTAACCCTTTGAATAGATGTTTTATCCTTTTTTACAACATAATTCGGCAAAAATGCCAATATGTTTTGGTCAACACACTCAATTTCTCCTCTATCCAAAGCAATCCCGATAAGAATGGAAAGAATACTTTTCGTCACTGAAAAAACATGAATCGGGTTTTCTTCTGTACAATCATTAAAATAATTTTCATAAAGTATTTGTCCGTTTTTCAAGACTATTATTCCAGCCGTATTTTGGTACCCCTGTCTAATAACCTGTTCCAATTCCGTTATTTTTTTCTGATTCATATGATTTCCTCCTTTGTTCGAAGGCGCCTTCAACTAAAGGATAAGGCCATTAAAAATCATTTTCAATCCCTATTTAAAAAAAGTTTCAAAAAATGGAAATTATTTTTTTATATAAAAATTATCCTCTTAGAAACCATTGATTTAATGCCTATTGATACTCCTTTACAGACGATACATCCTTTCAGCTCAAAAAAATAGTCAACCTCACAGTTGGATAATTTGATCTAAAACTCTTTCCTCATTTTGACAGCTTCCGCGTTATATCCTAAAGTCTCATAAAAGCTGACAGCATGATGGGTCACTGAAGAAACATTTTAACGAGATTCTCTGATATCCCTGCTCTTTTTCCCATTACTCGGCCTGATCCATCATCTCTTTTCCAAAACACCGACCTTCCATCTCCTCTACAATACAGATATAGGAAATATCTCCCTATTTGTTTCCAGTAATCCAATCTATTTCTTCCAACAGCTCAATGAAGCCGATCACCCGTTCCTCAACGATAAGTACCGACAGCTGTCTTTACTGTTTTCATTTCATTTAGTCTGAGCCTCTTTAAGCCATTTTCTTCGAATTCAATACAGTCAACCTTTGCAGGAAGTTCAACATCCGATAATCGTTCTGCCAAACAAACCAAAAACTTTTTATCTGCGGCCAAGTTATATTTTCTTAGCCCCAAATAAATCACTTCCTTTACCTGTTGCTGATAAATTTAAACATAGAAAACAGCCGGATGAATTCACAATCCGGCTGTATGTGTTCACTTGTTATTTTACATTCAGCAAATCCAAACTTGCCAGTGACAGAACCATTTTGGCAATACGATTCAATTCTGCCAGTCTGTTTGTTCTCACACAATCATCTTCAACCATAACCATAGTATGATCAAAGTAATTTTCAATCATGGGTTTTAAGCTGACCAATGCCAGATAGTTTTCGACCATTGTATTTGTCGCGAAGTCTTCTTCTACTTTATTTACTGCTTTATGCAATGCTTTTTCTGATTCATTCTCAAAAAGCTGCTCATCCACTGTTATGCTTTCTTGTACAAGAAGCTCCTGACCTTTTCTGACTAGATTCAAAACACGTGTTAGAGCTTCCATTGAAGGACGAAAATCCGAATCAGCCAGATGCTCTCTAATAATCATGGCAGAAGCGAACAGCTTCATCAGATCTCTTTGTTCCGAAGAAATAACTGCATCAATAATATCATGCCGAATATCTTTGGTTAACAACAGCTGACGTAAACGAGCTTTGACAAAATCAATCACTTCATTCTGACCGCTCGCCAGCTGAATACCAAATCTCGTCATATCAGTATTAATCGTCTCATCAATTTCTTTCTGCAGCTCAATCAACGGAAATTGCCAGTTTCTATTTTCAACAATTCGGACAATTCCATAGGTTTGTCTGCGTAACGCATAAGGATCGTTTGACCCGCTTGGTATCATTCCTGCTGCGAAGAATGTCAGAACACTATCCAGTTTATCTGCAATGGCCAGAACAGCACCGACAGAAGATTCTGGAAGTTCTCCCTCACTTGATGTCGGCATATAATGTTCACGAATTGCATGAGCAACTTCTGCTCTTTCTCCTTGCAGCAAGGCATACTTTTCACCCATAATTCCTTGAAGCTCAGGGAACTCACCGACCATATTTGTTACCAAATCAAATTTATAAATTTGAGAAGCACGGTTTAAATCATCCAATTCAGTTTCAGAAAGTCCGACATTTTTTCCAATGATGCCGGCAATTACTGATACACGCTGCATTTTCTCATAAATTGATCCTATTTTTTCGTGGAACGTCACATGCTTCAGTTTATTCACGCAACCGTCAATAGACAATCTTTTGTCTTCATTATAAAAGAATTCCGCATCTTCCAATCTTGCAACCAGAACTTTTTCGTTCCCTCTTATCACATTTTCAAGGTGGACATTATTTCCGTTTCTGACAGCAATGAAATGCGGAAGCAGCATTCCGCGGTCATTTCGAATCTCAAAATAGCGCTGATGCTCTTTCATGGAAGTCACCAGAACTTCGTCAGGAACGGATAAATATTTTTCATCAAAATCCCCAACGAAAGCTGTAGGATATTCCACCAAATTGTTCACTTCTTCCAGCAAATCAGCATCCATAGTCAAAACCCACTGATTTTTTTCTGTCAGTTTTTCTGCTTGTGCTACAATCATTTCCTGTCTTTTCACAGGATCTGCAATAACAAACTGTTCCAGAAGCTTTTCTTCATACTCATCCGCATGAGACAAAGCTGTATCATCACCAAGAAAACGATGACCTCTTGAAACTCTTCCTGTTTCAACATCTAAAATGGAAAACGGAATGATTTCCTCATCCAGCAATGCCACTACCCAGTGAATAGGACGAATATATTCAAAATCATAATCCGCCCAGTGCATAGTTACCGGGAAAGTCAGACTCAAAATGACCTTTTTAAGGTCCTTCAAAACTTCTTTAGATTCCTTGCCATGAACATACTTTGTCACATAGACATATTCCACTCCATTCACTTCACGAAATGTAATTGCATCTGTTGACATGCCCTGACCGCGAACGAATCCTTCCGCCGCTTTTGACCAGTTCCCAGACTCATCCTGTGCAATCTTTCTGGCAGGTCCTTTTACTTCTTCCTGTGTATCCTCTTGTTTTTCGGGAATACCTGTTACATGAACCGCCAAACGTCTCGGAGTTGAAAAAGTCTGTACAGATTCATACCCAAGGTTATGCTCATCTAAAAACTTTACTATTTTTTCTTCCAGCTGTATACGGCTAGGCGTCACTACATGAGCCGGCATTTCTTCCAATCCGATTTCCAGTAATAAATTATTTGCCATCCTTATTCAGCTCCCTTCTCTGATCGTTCTTTATTCAGTAACGGATAACCCAGTTTCTTTCGTTCAGCAACAAAGATTTTTGCAACAGATTTTGCCATATTTCGAATTCGAGCCAAGTATCCGGCACGTTCGGTTACAGACACCGCTCCTCTGGCATCCAGTAAATTGAAAGTATGGCTGCATTTTAAAATATAGTCATAAGCTGGGTGCACCAGATTTTCATCAATACAGCGCTTCGCTTCTCTTTCAAATCTATCAAAGTTTTCCAAAAGCATGTCCTGATTGCTGATTTCAAATGAGTACTTAGAGTGTTCGTATTCAGGTTGTTTAAAGATTTCTCCATATTTGACACCCTCAGTCCACTGCAGATCATACACACTTTCAACTTCCTGAATGTAAGAAGCCAGACGCTCTAACCCATACGTAATCTCAGCAGTTACAGGTTGGCAAGGTAAGCCGCCTACTTGCTGGAAATAAGTAAACTGCGTGATTTCCATTCCGTTCAGCCAAACTTCCCAGCCCAAGCCGGCACAGCCCATAGACGGATTTTCCCAGTTATCCTCTACAAAACGAATATCATGTTCCAACGGTTCAATCCCCAACAGACGCAGACTTTCCAGATAAAGTTCCTGAATATTTTCCGGCGACGGCTTCATCACAACCTGAAACTGGTGGTGCTGGTACAAACGGTTTGGATTCTCGCCGTAACGCCCGTCAGCCGGTCGACGTGACGGCTCTACATAGGCTGCGTTCCACGGTTCCGGTCCGATCGCCCGCAAAAAAGTATAGGGACTCATCGTTCCTGCCCCTTTTTCCGTATCATACGCCTGCATCAGCATACAGCCATTTGATGACCAAAACTTCTGAAGCGTGAGAATCATGTCTTGTACCGTTAATTTTTGGTTATCCATTCTTTTTCCTCCTAAATATAATATAATCGTCTTCTCTCTATTGTTTTCAGGAATCATTCCATGAAAAAATCCCTATGCCTCCAGAGAGACATAGGGACGAAAAATATTCGCGGTTCCACCCTACTTCTGATTTCAATAACCAGCAGCTTCATTTCCTGTACTCAAAAGTGCCTTTCAAAAGGAATGACTTTCGGCTCACACTCTCCCGAAATCGCTGTCTGCTCAAAAACCTTTTTACTTCTCTTTTTCAACGTACTTATTTCATTACTCTTTATAATAAGGGGTTCGTTTTCAGTTGTCAAATCATTTTTTATTTTGGAAAAATTTTTCTCGAAAGGTATTTCACTCTAAAAATCAATATGCTCCTATTCAGTATTCAAACAGAAAGCCGACAAGCTGTTTGAATAAAATAAACCTCATCCTATTGCTCTGACTAAATTATAAATTACAATAAAAGATCGGCTATACATATACATGATGTTCAATGGTAAAAAAATTTTAACCTGTATGCTTCAATGACAAGAACGAACAGCCGTGAAATCGCCAATGCTTTTCCAAATAGAGGCGTTTGTATCGAAAAATCGAACAAGGTCCTTCAATTCTTAATGGCTCTGCTGTTTAGAAATTGATGAGATCGAAACGAAGTGTAGTGTAGTATAGTGTAGTGAGACTCGTAGATACAAAAATTTTCCATAGTAGAAAGTCAGTTATCAGAATGGTATGCAATATTCTGATAGAGGATAAATGGATCAAATTTTATATCCTTATTTATTAGGAGTTTGTTCCTACACTTCTTCGAATACTCGTCGCATGTCTTTTAATCGTATAAGACAGCCCCAATAAGTATTCCTTGAATAGGAGCTAGCTTATCTAGAGGTATTAGCAGAACTGTATGCGAACGATAATCTTTGAATGTGAAGCATTTCTCCTTAATTGGAGCTGCTGCTAATTTATATCGGCGCATATCCAGCAATCTCATATGTAATACTACTGGATATGCTGTATATTTCTTGGATTAGAAACCTAGCTTAGACTTAATTCGGTCGATATACTATGCTTGTTGAAAAAATCAGTTCCATCCCTAAAGCTCAATCTGTTTCACGTTCCTTTTTCAATGTATTTTCCCAGGTTTTCATCTGGTCAATAAATTTTTTACTCTTCAAATGTATCCCTACATATTCATCGTACAGCTCATCAATAATTTTTCTGATTTCAGCTTTTGTCTGAGTATTCAACTCGATTTTGTTAAGCTTCTCATAGGAAACTGCCGAAAACAGCCGGATAAAATGTATGGCTCTGGGGTTCCCACGATATCTCTGCGAATCCATCTGCCAGTGCTGCTCACATAGCACACCACTATATTTGGAAGAATAATCAAATTTTCCCTTTGTCTGACCGCAGACTCGACAGCTCTGCCAGTCAATGGAAATACCAAAGCGATGAAGAATTTGCAATTCATAAATATTAGTGATAATCTCAGGATCTTTTTCTTCATCAATAAGCTCAAGCGCCTGCAGCGTAAATGAGAACAATCCCGGATCATAGACACGATCTTCAACGGCTGTATCTGCCAGGTTAAGAATATAGGTAGCATAGGCATTGAGAAAAATATCCTGCTGAATCTTGAAAAATGGTTTAACCTCTTTACTGCCGTTAATGAATGACAAGCCTTCTGACCTGAAATCACCTATGTATACTGCCTGAGTAAATGGAAGAATAGCCGGAGTGATAGGATTGTTCTTGCGATGTGCCCCCTTAATAAAGAACATTTGTTTTCCAAAAGATTCAGTAAAAATTTTCACAAGTTTATCCTTTTCTTTATAGTCTCTTGTAAAAAGAATGAGTCCTTTGCTTTCTCCTAACGCCATAAACCAATCCCTCCTCTCATCGTTTCATTTTAGCAAAATCATTAAAAAAAGAACAGTTTATTAGTAGCAGCCAAAGGAATATACGATCAAAAGAAAAAAGAGAGGGAGCATACCAAAAGTTCCCAACTCTCTTCGTATCTACCCCCGAATAAGCGGCGGGATAAACACTTCATTTAAATTTTCGATAATCGTTTAGTAGTCATCCTTACGATAACCAAAGTCCTGCAGATAGATTTTTTTATCACGCCAGTCTTTCTGAACCTTAACCCACAGTTCCAGATACACTTTATCATCTAGCAGATGTTCAATATCTCTGCGGGCTTTTGTACCAATCTGCTTCAGCATTTTTCCGCCTTTTCCAATAATAATTCCTTTTTGACTGTCCCGTTCTACGATGACAGTGGCCTGAATATGGACTTTATCATTTTCGTCCCGCTTCATTGAATCCACAACAACTGCGACAGAGTGAGGAATTTCATCTCTGGTCAAAAGCAATACTTTTTCTCTGACAAGCTCTGAAACAATAAAGTATTCCGGGTGATCTGTTACCTGATCCTCTGGGAAATACTGCGGTCCTTCCGGCATTTTTGCAATTAATGTATCCATCATTCGCTCCACATTGTTTCCTTCTGTTGCCGAAATAGGAACAACTTCTGCAAATTCCATTTGATTGGAGTAGTCTTCAATGATTCCCAACAGCTCATCTGGATGAACCTTATCAATTTTATTAATAATTAAAAAGACCGGTGCCTGTTGATTTTTAAGACGCTCAATAATAAAGTCATCACCTTTGCCGCGTTTTTGATCGGCACTGATCATGAACAGCACTGCATCCACTTCCCTCAAAGCGCTGTAGGCAGTCTCCACCATAAAATCTCCTAATCGATGCTTGGGTTTGTGAATCCCTGGGGTATCAATAAATATCAGCTGTGCTTCCGGTACTGTATAAACTCCCTGAATTTTATTTCTGGTTGTTTGAGCCTTATCGCTCATAATAGCAATTTTCTGACCGACAATTCGATTTAACAATGTCGATTTCCCCACATTCGGTCTGCCTACAATAGCCACAAATCCTGATTTATGTGTTTCTGTCATGTATTTTCCCCTTGTCTTCTCTATTTTGATTTCATAGTCCCTACTATGATGATGTTTCAAGTGCAGAAAAAGTTAGTTACCTATATAATCTATTTGTATAATTACCAATCAATGTTTAAAGAAAATCCTTTAACAAACCCCAGAATTTCGGTAAAAAGATAATCAGTCCGACGAACATAGAGAAAAGTGCAGTAATCAGCACAGCGCCTGCTGCCATATCTTTAATTTTTTTCCCAATAGGATGAAAATGAAAATCTGTAACCATATCTACTACATTTTCAAATGCAGTATTGATAATTTCAACAACAAATACCAGAAAAATACTAAGAATCAGCCAAAGCCATTCTCCTGCAGATAACTTAAAAACGAAGCCGAAGATAACTGCTGCAATCGCCGCAAGCAGATGTGTCCGCATATTTCGTTCTTCTTTGAAAACCGTACGAATTCCCTGAAGTGCGAATTCTAGAGACGCAACAAAGTGTTTATTTTTTTCTGTCTGTTTATCTTTCAAGTCCATAGGCATTCAGTATCTCTTTCTGTAAGTCGAACATCTCTTTCTCATCTGCTTCATTCATATGATCATAGCCGTTTAAATGCAGAAATCCATGAACTGCCAAAAAACCAAGTTCTCTTTCAAAGGAGTGTCCATAATCTGCCGCCTGCTCCTCTGCACGTTCAATCGAAATCATAAGATCTCCAAGATTTCTTGGGAATAGGGCGCTTTCTTCCTCATCAAAGATTATCGGCATCTCACCAGCTCCTTCTTCTTCCAGTGCAAAGCTGATTACATCTGTCGCTGTATCTTTTCCACGATAATCTCTGTTGATTACACGAATCTCTTCATTATCCATAAAGGTCACAGATAATTCTGTATCTTCAGAAATTTCCAGAAAATCTGCTGCAAACTGCAGCAGATTTTCCACCTCCTCCACATGATCGGCGGAGACCTTCTCTGTTTTATCAATAAAAGTAATATCCATTAAACCTCTCTCTTTTCCTGTTCATCTTTCATTTTTTCAGCTTCAGATTTCATTTTAGGATATTTGATTCTGGAATGGAACGTACTGCAAAGACCGTTAATCAGCGATTTTTCCACTTTACGAATTTCCCGCATTGTCAATCCGCACTCATCAAGCTGACCATCAGAAATTCGTTCCTGAATAACAGAATGAACAAACTCTCTAATTTTTTCATTTGTCGGGTTGCTCATTGCCCGAACAGCCGCTTCACAAGTGTCTGCAATATTAACTATTCCTGCTTCTCTCGTTTGAGGCTTAGGACCCGGATATCGAAAATCGACTTCCAAAGTTTCTGGATTACGCTCCTTTTCTTTCATATAAAAGAACTTCATAAGTGTTGTTCCATGATGCTGACGACAAATGTCAATAACCATTTCAGGCATGTTATACTCTTCCAAAATCTTGGCTCCATCAATCACATGACCAAAAATAATTTGCTTACTGTCTTCCGGCAGAAGGAAATTATGCGGATTTTCAGCCCCGGCAGGCAGATTCTCAACAAAGAAATTCGCATGCTTCAGCTTTCCTATATCGTGATAATAACAGGCTACACGAGTCAATAAGGAACGTCCGCTGATTTCAGCCACTGCATTCGCACTCAAACTTGCTACCATCATACTGTGATGATAAGTTCCCGGAGCTTCTTCCAGCAGCCGTTTTAACAGAGGATGATTCGGATTACTCAATTCATTCAACACAATCATACTATCATCCGTGACAATCAATTCAATATATGGGTGCAGACCCATTGTCAATAAGAACGCAAGAACACTTCCTGCCAGAGCAGAAATCAGCATTGTCCATGTTTTTCCATCCAACAAACCCATCCCCTGATAAATAGCCAGAATAAAGTTCATAAAGATCGGCATTAAAATGACCCAGACAGCAGCACTCCACCCTTGTTGACTAATACGTGTTCGATTGACTACAGCTGCCAGTGACCCGGCAAATAGATAGGTTACCAAAATAATAGTTAATGTGTTGGTACCTATAGAATCATAAAATACAAAGAGTGCAAACAGCACCTGAAAGACTGCTGACAAAATTCCCGCACGGCGATTTACAAAAAAGCTGAGTACCAGCGGAACAAATGCAGCAGGGAAAAATAATGGAATATAAAGCAGCTGTTCACTTTGGAAAAGCTGGAAAAACTTCATCAATAGAATACTGATGGACATGGCACTCACATAAAAAAGAATAAAGGAGCGCCTGCTTTCTTCCTTGCTTATCTGCTTTGAGAAAAAGATCAGTACAATCACTTGGAATAAAATTGTCAAGGTAAGTGCTACGATCGGAAAAACCGAAGGATTTTGGTTTGTCATTCCCAGCAGTTTCAGTTTTTCTATAGCTTTTGCATCAATTTGAGTTCCTTCACGAACAATAATTTCACCCTGATAGATCATTACCGGCTGTACAGCATTACGAGCTGCCTGTCTTAACTCATCAGTTTTCTTTTCATTTGGAAAATCATTTGCAACAATCCCTGCATTTACCACATAGCGAATCTCCTGCTGCATCATTGAGGATACATCAAGAAACTGAATTTTGTTAATGGCTTTTTGTCGTATCTCAGAAAGTTCATTTTCACGAACATGATTCTGCATTGTCTCATCAATAATTTTCAAACTTTCTGTTTTTACCACATCGATTTGTTCACCGGTCAGATTAAAAATATTTTGATAAAAAACACTTGGAAATGATTGGTACAGTGTCACTTCATCCTGATTCAGCTTTTCAAATTCTGATTTTAACGCAGCTACACGTTCTTCATTCGTCGGCTGAGGAATGGTTTCATCCTTTTTAGCTTCTGATTTCTCTGTTTCATAAGCTTTATCTATTTTTTCGTTTGCCGTATAAATCAATGCAAAAAGCTTTTCTATCCGTTCATACTGAATATCAGCTGTATCCTCTTGAAAAATATATTCAGGAGTGACTGCTTCTGCAGCCAGTTTCTTTTTTTGTTCCGTTTCATATGTATTTTCAATATTCTTATTCGCACGAATCGTTGTATCTGCAAGTTGTCCCTCTTTAATAGCTATCTTCTTCTCGTAAACACTTCCAAACACAACACCAAATATCAAAATTGAAAAAACAACGAGTAAGGTGGGAATAAATGTCTTACCCAGCTTATCACGTACTTTAAGCAGCCATTGCTTCAAAAGAAAATCGCTCCTTCCTTTAAAAATTTTTAAGAGTTATTTTTCTCTTCATCATATGCGCGAATAATCTCTGCCACGATTGGATGTCTTACTACATCCCCTGTCTCAAAATGAACAAACGAGATTTTATTAATCGTTCTCAATGTCCGCTCTGCATGAACAAGTCCGCTAACAACACCTCGGGGCAAATCGATTTGGCTGGTATCCCCATTAACAATCATTTTTGATTGAAAGCCCAGACGTGTCAAAAACATTTTCATTTGAGCAACAGTCGTATTCTGTGCTTCATCCAATATGACAAATGCATCATCTAACGTCCGCCCTCTCATATAGGCTAGCGGTGCAATCTCAATCACATTTCGCTCCATCAGGCGATTCGTATGTTCCACACCGAAAATTTGATACAGCGCATCATAAACAGGTCGAAGATACGGATCGACTTTTTCCTTCAAATCACCTGGAAGAAAGCCAAGATTTTCTCCTGCTTCGACAGCCGGACGAGTTAAAATAATCTTCTGAACCTGCCCTTTTTTTAAAGCAGCTACAGCCATCACCACAGCTAAGTATGTTTTCCCGGTTCCAGCCGGACCTATTCCAAATACAACATCATGATTTTTGATGGCATCTATATATTTCTTCTGTCCAGAGCTTTTGGGACGGATTGATTTTCCGTAATGATCTTTTAGGATTTCTTCTTCGTACATTGCTATGAATGCATCAAGCTGCTGATTCTTAGCCATTTTTAACGCAGTCACTACATCAGGAGTGCCTATTTTGATTCCCCGACTAATCAGTGTCTGAAGTGAACGAAAAACAGAGCCTACAATCTGAACATTTTCTTCCTGTCCTATAATTTGGATAACTTCTCCCCTGGTATTGATGATTACGGCACCATTCTCTTCTAAAAATTTTAAGTGTTTGTCATGTGTGCCAAACAGCATGCTCGCATCATCAGTATCTGTCAATTTAATTTCTATAGAAATTTCACGATTTCCATTTTCTGTCAAAAAAAGTCCAGCTCCTTTTATTTACATTCCTAGTAATGATACCATATTCTTCTTCCATAAAAAAGAAGCAGTCATTGTTGATTAAAAAAACTGTCATTCTCTTCTAAGATAGTCAAAAGACATTAGGTCAACAACCATGATAAATAGAATGTTCTTTTAAACATTTAACAGCAAAATAATAAGATTAAATTATTAAGCTCTGCAGAAAAACCAAATGAATGCTCTCAATTTACTATCTGACACTCCGATCATATCAGCTGAAAGAAACAGTGAGCAAGTCCTGCATTTTTTATAAAAATAGAAAAAACAGCTGGAAACGAAAGCTCCCAACTGCTTTTCTGCTTAATTCTTTTGTAATAGCTCTTTGACCATTGCATTTACTGAGTTACCATCTGCTTTGCCTTTTATCTGCGGCATCACTGCACCCATCACTTTCCCAAACTCTGCTTGAGAAGTCGCTTCGGTTTTTTCAATGGCTGCTGTCACAATCTTCCGAAGATCCTCTTCAGAAAGCTGTTCCGGCATATATTTCTCAACAATTGCAATTTCAATTTTTGCTTTCTCGACTAGATCTTCACGTCCCGCTTTTTCAAACTCCATTAAAAGAATCTTTTCTCTGCTTCATCTCACGAGATAAAACAGTTAATTCTTCGTCTCCGTTCAAATCACGGCCTACGTTGATCTGCTCATTTTGAATGCCGGTCTTCAACAAGCGCAGAACAGCTAAAGAATTTTTGTCCTTCGCTTTCATTGCTGTTTTAATATCGTCATTCAAAGTTGTCAATAATGACATGCAACCAGCTCCACTTCATCAGAAACTAGAATTTTTTGCGTTTTCTAGCAGCTTCTGATTTTTTCTTGCGTTTTACGCTTGGTTTTTCGTAGAATTCACGTTTACGAGACTCTTGCAGAGTACCCGCTTTTGAAACGGAACGTTTGAAGCGACGAAGAGCGTCATCAAGAGATTCGTTTTTACGAACGACAGTTTTTGACATTGTAATTCCCTCCCTCCGGGCTTAAAAAGTAACCGTTTTTCTTATTTATAAAGTAAATTCATAAATAGAATACTGTCCTTTTTACATTATAGCTAATGCACATTTTATCGTCAACCTCTGTAATGAAAAATTGACGAAAATATTTTATTTATTCAAAATTCTAACCTGTTTTTTCTGAAAATCATTGACAGTTTTCACATCTTCCAAGAATTTCAAATCGATGTCCTTCTATACTGCAGCCATTCAGCTGCTCTTCAAAGTACTGCATCGGACACATATGAATTTCCTTTGTTTTTCCGCAAACCACACAGATAAAATGGTGATGATGCTCAAGTTCATGGCTGCAGTGAAACCGATATTTCTTTTCTCCATTTAGATCGGTTGTTTCAAGCAGCTCCATCTCTTCAAAATCATGCAGATTCCGATAAATCGTGTCGTAGCTCACGCCCTTATACTCCCCATTCATGAACTCATAGACTTCCTTTGCAGATATGTATCGATTCCTTTTTATCAGATATGTAATAATGGCTTCTCTTTTTTTTGTATATTTCAGACCATGCTCCTTCATAGTTTCAAGCGACTGTTCTACCTTTGATTTAACTTGGCTCATACTTTTGCTCCTTCTAAATCGAAATTATTACGAACTATCTCCTAAGTTGTATGGTATAATAATCTCAGAAAAAAATCAAGAAAGGTTGTTTTTATGGAAAATACTGAAAAGAAAACAGTTACTATTTTTGTTATTTCTGATTCAGCAGGTGAGACTGCTTCAAAACAAGCTGCTGCCATCATGGCTCAGTTCCCAACTGTGGATTTTTCTTTGTACAGAAGAACTTTTGTCAAAGAAAAGGATAAGCTTGAACAGGCACTTGAAGAAGCTAAAAATGAAAATGCAATGATCCTGTACACAATTATTAGTAAGGAGCTTGTAAAAACAGCAACAGATTTCTTTGAAAAAAATGCACTTTATCATTTTGACATTCTAACCTCTCCTATTGAAGAGATTGAACGCTTTACGGGGATCTCCAGAAGCGGTGAAGCAGGTGCTCTGCACCACTTAAATGAAAATTATTTTAATCGGATTGAAGCAATGGAATTTGCGGTTAAATACGATGATGGTAAAGATCCTCGTGGGTTTCTTGAAGCAGATGTTTTACTGCTGGGTGTTTCAAGAACATCAAAAACTCCATTAAGTCTATTTTTAGCGAATAAAAACTTGAAGGTTGCTAATCTTCCGTTAATCCCAGAAGCACATCTGCCAAAAGAATTATGGGAAATGGACCCGAAAAAAATTGTAGGGCTTACAAATGATCCAGAGATCTTGAACGGCATCCGGAAAGAGCGAATGAGAGCTTATGGTTTGCCCGCAGATACTTCCTATTCAGATATTGAAAAAATCCGGAAAGAACTAACTTATGCTGCGGATCTTTACAAAAAACTTGACTGCGTAACAATTAATGTAGCCTCTCTTTCAATTGAAGAGACTGCTGCAATGATTTTAAATGCTTTGCATTTGGAAGATCACAGCTACTATTCCGCAGAAGAATAAAAATTATGGTTGTATGATATTTCGTGCTGGTAGAGAATTCCTTGAGAATCTCTACCAGCACTTTTTTGGGAAAGGAGTGCTTCATTCCATGAAAAATCAACTTTTTATGTACATGCTCATTGGCTATATTTCAGGGTTCTCAAGAAATAAAGCAAGCCAGTTTGACATTCGGCATAACTAACTTTTCCAAATTAGTGGCGTTTTTTCCCTTTCCACTATTATTGTACTATAATTTCTCGCATTCATCCTTCAGGCTGAATGAGCTTGCGAATTCATGTTTATTCGACGTAAAGTAAAAATTATTCGTCCACTTGAACACAAAAAGACTGAGAATGAAGTCGTCTCAAAAAGTTAAATCAAACCTGTACCTTTTCGAAACCGACTTGTCATTCCAGTCTTTTTTACTAATCTAGAATACCTGGACACCTTCCTGATCAACCGACAACAGATGAATGGAAGCCTCCATTGTTAATTTTTCAAGTTCTTTAATCATCTGGTCTGTCTTATCTTCTGGAGATAGAACTAGAACTGTCGGTCCTGCTCCACTTAGAAAGGCACCATAAACACCTACTTGATGAGCCAGAGTGCGTATTTCAGTTAAATGAGGAACTAGATGCTTTCTATGAGATTCATGCCAGCGATCCTTTTCCATCATGACACCGGCTAGCGGCAGATTACCATTCAAAATAGCGGCAATCATCACATTTGCAATGGAGCTGGCCTGGACTGCTGCCTGATAAGACATTGTTTGAGGAAGTACCTCGCGGCTTTCTTTTGTCAGCAGCTCACGATCGGGAACATAAGCAATCACATCACACATCGGAAAATGATGTTTAACATAACGCACTTCCCCATCTACATAGCTGGCTACTACAAAATCACCACATATAGCCGGAGCTACATTATCAGGGTGGCCTTCTATCTCTGTCGCAATCTGGACCTTATCTTTTTGCGACAAATGCATGCCGCCTAAACGATTCGCCAGTTCAATGCCGGCAACAATTACACTGGAGCTGCTGCCCAATCCTCTTGCTAATGGAATATCCGATGTCATCTTCAACCGCTTTGGTGATAATTTAGGATTCACCTTTAATGCTGTTTGAATCAGCAAATTTTTTTTATCCCTGGGGATTTCCTCACCAAGCGAGTGCTCAATCTCCCACTCTTCTGTATCTTTCACAATTTCAACACTCAAGAACTGAGACAGCGCAATGCCGCAGGAGTCAAAACCAGGTCCTAAATTGGCACTGGTCGCCGGAACTCTTATCTTCATAAACTAGCCACTCCATCACGTAAATGAAGACGCATTTCTTCGAGATCACTCATTTTTGAGATCGATACATCTACTGCATTCAGTGCAGTATCCGGATCTTTCAAGCCGTTTCCGGTAAAGACAGCTACAACCGTTTCACCTTGTTTTATTTTTCCGGATTGAACATGCTGAATAACTCCCGCCAAAGATGCTGCTGAACCTGGTTCGATAAATACACCGTCCTGTGCAGCTACTTTGCGATAGGCATTTAAAATTTCTTCATCTGTCACACTGTCAATGTATCCTTTTGATTCATCTCTCGCTGCTTCAGCCAGTTTCCAGCTGGCTGGATTGCCGATACGGATCGCTGTTGCCACTGTTTCAGGCTGTTCGATGACTTCTCCTTTTACGATTGCCGCAGCTCCTTCTGCTTCAAAGCCGTGCATCCTTGGAAAAAGAGTTCCTTTCACATCATGCCATTCTTTAAACCCTTTCCAGTAAGCAGAAATATTACCGGCATTCCCAACAGGAATTGCAAGTACATCCGGAGATTTGCCCAACTGTTCGCAAACTTCAAACGCTGCTGTTTTCTGCCCTTCAAGACGATAAGGATTCACTGAATTGACTAATGCCACTGCTTCTGTTTGTGCAATATCTCTAACAGCCTTCAGCGCTTCGTCAAAGTTACCCGGAATAGAAATAATATCGGCACCGTAAATGATCGCCTGAGCCAGTTTTCCCATCGCAATCTTCCCATCAGGAATAATAACATAGGCTTTGATTCCGGCACGTGTCGCATAAGCTGCCGCTGCTGCACTGGTATTTCCTGTTGATGCACAGATAATAGCTTTCGCTCCGTCTTCAACAGCCTTTGCTACAGCCATAACCATACCGCGGTCCTTAAATGAACCAGTAGGATTTAATCCTTCATATTTTCCGTAAAGAGTAATTCCAAGCTCTTTTGATAAATTATTTAATGGAATTAAAGGCGTATTGCCTTCTGCCAGAGAAATCATCGGTGTTTTCTCAGTAATCGGTAAGTACTCTTTATATTGTTTTAGTAATCCTTCGTACATTGTATCATCCCTCCAAAACTTTCAACGTATTCAACAGCTCGAAATCTGAAACAGCTTCTATTTGATCTGTTACTTTCAGCATCTGTTCTTTCGTAATCGTATGTGTAATCAACACGACCTTGGCGCGAGTCCCATCAGATTTCTGTTGAAGCATCTGATCCAGACTTACGTTTGCTTCAGCCATCAGCTTGGTTAGAAGCAAAATTTGTCCCGACTTGTCAGGAACTTCGATTGAGAAGTAATATTTCCCAAAAATTCCGTCATTGTCTGTTAATTTTGTCTCATGCTGATATTCATTAAACATATGACCCGTTGTCCCCAGATTCATATTTTTTGCAATTGTAATGATATCGCTGACAACACTTGTTGCAGTTGGTTTTGCTCCTGCTCCCGGTCCGTAATACATAGATTCTCCTACACCGGCACTGTTAATAAATACCGCATTAAATTCATTCCGTACAGAAGCCAAAGGATGTGATTTAGCTACCAGCATTGGGCCCACTTCAACAGCAATCCCGCCATTGCTTTTTTCAGAAGAACCGATCAGCTTAATTTCATACCCTAAATGAGACGCTATTGACACATCATCGGAAGTAATTCCTCTAATCCCTTTTTTGTCAACCTGATCCAGTGCAATGTTCATTCCAAACGCAAATTGGCTGAGAATGACCATTTTGTATGCTGCATCAATCCCGTCTACATCATTTGTCGGATCAGATTCAGCGAAACCTAAATCCTGTGCTTCTTTCAACGCTTGCTCGTAGGATTTCTTTTCCGACAGCATCTTTGTCAGCATATAGTTGGTTGTCCCGTTCACAATCCCAAGAACCTTCTGAATATCATCAGCTGCAAGACTATTTGCTATTGTTCGCAGAATGGGTATCCCCCCGGCAACACTGGCTTCATAATACAAATCACAATGATTTTCCTGTGCCAACGCCACAAGCTCACTGCCATGTTGAGCCAACAAGTCTTTATTTGCCGTAACGACATGCTTGCCATTCTTAAGCGCTCTTGTAATAAAAGTTTTAGCCGGTTCTACTTTTCCAATCAGTTCCACAACAATGCTGATTTCCGTGTCATTGATGATTTCCTCAACATCCGTAGTCAGATCAATATCAAATCGTTCAGACTGATATTGTTTTTCCTTTTCATCACGAACAAGTGCTTTGCTGATAACTACTTCCATCCCTGTCACCTGAGAAATCTTCTCACGATGCTCCTGAAGGATTGTTGGAACACCGGAACCTACTGTTCCCAGTCCCAGTAAACCGATTTTCAACTTTTCTTTCATAATTTTATTTCCCCCAACTAATTAATGTGTATATGGATAGTGAAAAATGAAACAGGCTGTTCAATCTGCAAACCAGGCATCTTCTTCTTTCCAATTATAAACAGACCTGATTTTCAATAGAACCTGCTGTCCTTTTAACGATATTTAAAATGAGAAATATTTCATTTTTTTCTCATAAAATATGTATCTAGTATACCTAACCGATAAATAAAAAACTAGCCTTTTCTCCTAATTTCTCACTAAATTAAAAGAAAAAACCAGCTTAAACTGATTACTTGAGAACACTAAAAAGTTTGTGACAGAATTTTATTTATCTTGGGCTGCCAGTTCTATTAGCGTTTCGACCAAATTAAAAATAAGTTATGTTTCTAGTCCATGAAACATGCAGTCAGAACGAGAGCCACTCGGCAAAGAACACCAATTTCAACCCTCCTTTTTTACTTCCTTCCAGAGGATGAATTATGGTATATGTGTAGGACAATCAAATGAATTAGCAATAATTCATTCCTATGTTAAAAGCTTACTCCTACGCTTCTTTGAATACTCGTCGCAGGTCTTAATAGTTGTGCTGTATGCGAAACAACGCTCTGATGAATGGGTAGACATTCAAACTTGAATAGACAATAAACAACTGTATAGGCAGAAGTCCAGCTTCTAGCACCAAACAGATATCATCATCCTCTATTCTGACAAATCAATCATAGTGATTTACTACACAGTTTATTCTATATTAAAACAAATCGTTCCCACTCCAATGCTGTTATAAAAGATCTGTAACCCTTGGTATAACAGCACTTTTAGGGGTTGTTTTTATTTCTGGAGACATTTTTGGAGACAATGCCTTTTATTGCTTGATTGCCATTGAAATAGAAAAATTTCTGCTGGGCTGTTTTTATGGCAATTCTTCCCGTCATATCAAGTGCAAGCTCCTTATCGGCTCCTGCCCACATATGAGCATAGTGTTTTAAGGTAATATCTGGTGAAGAGTGCCCTAGCCGTTTTGAAATGACCAATACATTAGCATTTAGCTCATTGATTAAGTAACTAGCATGAGAATGGCGTAGCCCTTTAGCCTGAATCTCTGGCACACCAGCTTCTTTAGCGTATTTCTTAATGTTTCTTGAAAGGGTTGATTTCATCATAGAAGCACCATCATAGCTGAAGATGAAATCTGTCGTAATACCTATATCAAGCTGTCGTTTTTTTCAGACTTTTAAGATTTCAATTGTGTCATCATCTAGCGTGATAATACGACTTCCAGCTTCAGTTTTAGTGTAGTTTTGGCGATGCCAATTCGTTTTTGATTTAAGCTTCAACATATGGCTAACTCGCAGTTCCCTTTTTGAAAAATTAACGTCTTTCCACCATAGAGCACAGCCTTCATTCACTCGAACACCTGTATTAAAATAGACCCATAACATCACAAAGATAAGGTGGTCGTAGAAATCCTCTATATAGATAGTCGTAATGACTTTTTCAAAGTCGTTCTTTGTCCAATATTCTACATGAGCTCTACCTTTTGGAATAGCTTTCACTTTACTTGCAACGTTTACATTCAAATACTGTAAATTTACAGCAAATTCTCATGTTTTCTTGAATGTTCCATAAGATAAGCTTGCGTATGCTTGTGAGTAGTTAGCGCCTTTTTTAGAAAGAAGCCATGTTCTAAAGTTTTGAGCATCCTGAACGGTCAAGTCACGAAGTTTCTTCTTTCCAAAACGTCTTACAAGCACATCTAACATAGGTTTTCGGGATTCAAAGGTACTCTCTTGAACATCTGATTCATAAAAAGGGATGTAATCCTGCTTCATGAACTGTCCATAAGTAATGTTGTGGTTTGAGAAGCCATTATTTTGCAAATAAAGGTTCATAAATCTAGTTGCCTCAGTATAAGCTTCTTTAGCTGTTTCAAACTTCCTGCCGTTTTCAAAGCTTTGAGACTTCGCTTTAACTCGTTTACCCGTAATTCTATCAATTCCCAAACTAATCTCATAATAAAATTGTCCTTGGGTATTAACATATACCCCTTTGAAATTTGTTTTTGCCATATCTAAATCATCCTCCGATTTAGATAACGTTACACCTAGAATTGCTTGTACCAGCAGACTAAATATAGCCTAGGCCTTATTATACAACGGAAACTATAATGTTACTATAACTGAAGTTGATTTGTTCTGAGAAACGAAAAGAGTACCCCTTAGAACTCAAAAGGTACTACTTTAAGTATTCCTAAAAACTTGGTCGTGTGAGCCAGTTGCAAGTAGCCACAATTCTAAACAACCATTATCGATTCAATAAACTAGTAACCAATCCTTTTCAATATGCAATTCTCGTAGACCTTGTTTATTTCCTTTTAAGGCATGGTCTTTATAAATACATACCAGTTGCTCAGTGTCTTGACTAAATAGCAAGTCAAGAACTACCTCGAATTTATCCATGTCATAATGTTTTTTCTTTAAAGCCTTGTAGTTGCGTTCAAATGTGGGAGCTGTTCTAATCTTCATTGTTTAGTTCTTCCATCAGCTCTTGTTTGTTATTAAAGGTCTTGTAATTGCCACTTTCAATTTCTTTTAGTGCTTGAGATAAATCGTCTTGACCTAGAGATAACGTGAATGGAATAGCTTGTTCCTTAACAACCTTAGTTAAATAAATTTTGATTCCAGTGGAGAGATCCATGCCGATATCGTTAAAAAACTTAGCAGATTCTTCTTTTAATTCGTCGTCTAATCGCAAGTTTAACTGTGCCATATTCTCAACCCCTTTCTTACAACTATTATAGCATCATCGTATATACGTTGTAAAGCGTTGTGAGCCAATATAACTTAATGTATACCAGCTTTTTTGGAGCTAGAGAATGAATACAAGGAGACGCTTATTACTGATACTGTTAGATGGAACAAGATATTTTGAGTAATCTTGGAAGCGAGGTTAGGAAGCTAAGAGCAGCTAAAAAAATGACACAACGGGAGTTAGCTGAGGTTTGTAATTTAAGCCTTCCGTTTATTAACTTAATTGAAAATAATAAGAGAAACGTGTCTCTGGAGACGCTAGTGAAGTTATTATCTGCTCTTGAGGTTTCTTTAAGTGATTTTTTTCTACCGTTTTCACAGACAGATGAGAGTTTAACTGTGCTACTGCATTTACTTCTAAAATCACCAAAAAAAGCCCAGTATATTGAGCTTTTCACTCAAATACTGAAGCTTTCAGAATTATAAAACTCTGCCTAGTAAAAAAATCTTGGCAGAGTTATTTTTTTGGAGACAATCTCGGAGACAGTTCAAGTCGCTTTAACTGATTTCAAACAATTCCAACTAACTCCAAATGCTATTAAATCAAGGATTCTAGGCGTACATTCCCCCTAACTATTATTCCCTTAGTGATGACTAATATGTTCAAAGGTCTGCGTTAAAATATCAATAACATGATGATCGTCTAATGAGTAATAAATGGTTTTCCCATCTCTTCTTGATTTTACAACACGGCTTTGTCTCAGCAGCTTCAATTGATGAGACACTGCTGACTGCTCCATGTCAAGTTCTGCAGCTATCGCCGTTACATTTAATTCACCTTTTTTCAAAACAAGTAAAATACGTAATCGTGTAGGATCACTTAATACTTTATACAGCTGACTGACTTGTTGAATTTCTTCGGTTAACTCCATAACTCTCAACTCTTTCCGTGAAGTCGGGACGAAAGCATTTATCTTCTGACAGTAAGAAGAAATTCACTAAAAAAATTCATTTATTTTAGTGACCAGATGGTATTGTTCAACATCCATTTTATTTATAAAACAGTGTCTCTCAACAATTTCGTTTATTATCGAAGGAACTGCTTCTGTGCCGCCGTTAATTCGGTTTTCATATTTTGTAAAACCGGAAACTGTTTTTTACTGCTCTTATAAGATTTTTTACTTTGAATAGTTCAAACCGCTCTCAGCTTAACAGCTGAAGGATAGGATAACAAAGTTTTTGCGTTTTTCAATATAAATTGTTATCTATGCATTATTTGCCTGTCTTACTGCATCAATGACCGCATAACGAAATCCATTTTTTTCTAAAGCGGCAACTCCTTTAATGGTGGTTCCTCCCGGAGAAGTTACATCATCTTTTAATTCAGCCGGATGTCTTCTGGATTCTATCGCCAGTCGAGCCGTCCCAAATATCATCTGTGCGACAATCTCATAGCTGAGCGCTCTTGGCAGGCCTTCCATTACAGCTGCATCACCCAAAGCTTCCATAAATACATCTACAAATGCAGGACTGCATCCCGCCACTGTTCCGACAGTTCCAAGAAGATCTTCTGGAACTTCCACCACTTTTCCAAGGCTTTCCAAAATCTTTTTAGCCGCTTCCTTTTCTTCTTTCGGCAAATTATCTGAATAAGCTGCACCAATCATTCCTTCATTTACGCTGACTGGGGTATTGGGAATAGCATGAACAACATAGCTTTCATTCCCTAAAACTGCCTGAGCCTCTGCTATTGTATGTCCGGCGGCAACCGAAATCAGCACGGTGTCTTTAGACAGAAAGGGAGCGAGCTCTTTCAATACATGCAAAACAATTTTTGCACCAGTTGCGATAAAAATCAGTTTACAGTTTTTAAACTGCTCGTAGTCAGGAACCAGCTGAAATTTAAGTTTTTTCTGAAGTTTTTCTGCTGTGCCGCTGGAACCGCCCTTCACAAAAAGCTGTTTAGCGGAAACAGTTTTTACTTTGAGCAAGCCCTCAATCATTGCACCGCCCATTTGTCCTGCGCCGATAAAACCAATATTCATTTTGTTGCTCCCCTTTCTTACTGCATATGTATAAATTAAGAAAACCTCTGCTGGAAAAGTATACTAAAAAACTTTTTTCTTAAATAATAAAGGATGGCATAATTTTAACGCAAATTATTAACCATCCTCTTCTCATTAGAGTTTTGCTATTCAGTAATTTTGTTTACTGCATTTTCAAATGCAGTAAGTTTTTCATCTGCGTTCTCATGACTTGTGCCAATAGTTGCCACGTAAAATTTAATCTTCGGTTCAGTACCGGAAGGTCGAATAGCAATCCAGCTGCCATCTTCCATATAATATTTCAGAACATCAGACGGCGGCGTTAAGATTTTTTCCTCTTTCCCATCCGCAGTTCGACTGACTAATTCTTTGAAATCTTCTGTTTTAGTCACTGAAACCTCTGCAAACTCACTTGGTGCTTCTTGTCGGAATTTCGCCATTAATTCTTTAATTTTTTGGCTTCCTTCAATTCCACTCAGTGTAACTGAAATTGTTTTTTCCTTATAATAGCCATACTCTGCAAAAATATCCTGTAAACCGTCATATAACGTTTTTCCTTGCTTCTTGTAATACGCAGCAACTTCTGCAAGAAGTACCAGCGCCTGAATGGCATCTTTATCACGGACAAATGATTTTACAAGGTAACCATAGCTTTCCTCAAACCCAAACATAAATGTCTGTGAATGGTCTTCTTCGTACTCTTCAATTTTTTCAGCAATAAATTTGAATCCAGTCAGTACATCAACCATTTTTGTGTTGTATTTTTCAGCAATGGCAGTTGCCAGTTCACTGGATACAATGGATTTTAGAACTACTGCATTTTCAGGTAATGTTCCTGCTTGTTTATGTGCTTCAAGAATATATTGAAGCATAACAGAACCAATCTGGTTTCCAGTTAGAACCTGATAAGAGCCGTCAGGAAGACGAACAGCTGCACCCAAACGGTCCGCATCAGGATCTGTCGCAATCAGCAAATCCGCATTTTCTTTTTCCCCCAAACGAATCGCATATTCAAAAGCTGAATGTTCTTCCGGGTTTGGAGACTTAACTGTTGTAAAGTCAGGATCTGCAACTGCCTGTTCAGAAACAAGCGAGAACTGAGTAAAGCCAGCTTGCTTCAGTGCCTTTTCTCCAAGCATCTTCCCTGTTCCATGCAGCGGTGTATAAATCAGCTTCAATTCTCCGCCCATTTCATTGATTAATTCCTGATTAATCGTTACAGACTTCAATTTACTCAGATATTCTTTATCGACTTCTTCACCGATAATTGTGATCAAGCCACGGTTCTTACCTTCTTCCTCAGACAGAACTTCAACTTTTAATGGATTTTCTACTGAACGAACATAAGTAGTTAAAGCATCTGCATCTGCTGGAGGCATTTGTCCGCCATCAGCACCATAAACTTTATACCCATTATATTCAGCAGGATTATGAGAAGCAGTAATCATGATGCCGGCAAAAGCATTAAGATGTCTCACTGCAAAAGAAAGCTCAGGGGTTGGTCTCAGACTTTCAAATACATAGGCGGGAATTCCGTGTTGGGCTAATGTTTTCGCAGCCTCCATTGCAAATTCAGGTGACTTATGACGAGAATCATATGCAATTGCCACCCCGCGTTTTTTTGTTTCAACGTCCTGTCCGTCCATAAACAACGCCAGACCTTCAGTTGCCTGACGAATAGTGAAGATATTCATTCGGTTAATTCCGGCACCCAAAATCCCCCGCATTCCTGCTGTCCCAAATTCCAAAGGAGCATAAAATGCATCCTGGCATTTTTCACTGTCATCAGCAAGTGAATTAAGCTCCTCTTTCAATTCTGCAGGTAAATTTTCTTCATTTAGCCATTGCTCATATACTTGTTCCCAAGACATGAATAAAACCCCTCTCATACTTTGTTTTTTTCTTCTAACAGTATAGCATTCCTTCTTCGCTTAAGAAAGTAATGTAATAAAAAACCGTAAGCAGCCAAAGGAAATATATAGCGTTACTGAATGTTGTACTGAAAATAATTATTTCAGCATGCCTTGTATGACCATCAGACCTGCGACGAGCATTCGAAGAAGCGTAGGAGCAAGTCTTTGCATTTAAAATCCCTGAAATTTTCGTTTCTTCAACAGCTTCCAGCCAGATCCCAGTTAATCTCAATATCCGATTTATTTCTATTTAAATACCCTTTTAAGTTTCAACAGTTGATCAATCAACCGATTTGGTTTGGATGAAAAATAATCGGCAAATTTCTTACTCCATAATTTTGTTTCACGGACTTCTCCAAATTTTTCCATGGTCTCATCGTATTCTTCTATTAAGGTATACGGATAAGATGTAAATTTTTCATGGAAAATTATCGTCTCTTTCGGAAGCCTTGGTTTCACTTTCATTTCAACAGTCGGCTTACCGATACTCAAACCAAACAATGGAAACATTCCCGCAGGCATTTCCAGCAGTTCGCTGATTTCTTTCCCATGTTTGCGAATACTTCCAACCACAACAGAGCCCAACCCCATGCTTTCAACAGCAGTCACAGCACTTCCCAATGCCAATGCAGCATCTGTTGCAGCAATCAGAGTAGAATCAATACTTTCAGAAGTCAAATTTTCTACTCCGTATTCTTCGCTGACACATTGTGTCCGGTATAGATCACCGGCAAAAATGAGGAAAACAGAACTTTTCAACATATGAGGGTTCCCGGGATTCCATTCTACAAGTTGTTTTCTTATCTGTTCATCCCGAATGACAAAGATGCTGTAAAACTGACCATTCATCCAGCTGGGTGCCTGTCTGGCTGCTTTTAAAATGGAATTCAGCGCTTCCTCCGGTATAACATACTGCTCATCAAAATCTCTATGTGTCTTTCTATTCACTAATACCTTCATTGTTTCATTCATACTTTTCCCTCCATTCCAGTTTATTCTATCATATTTACGGTGAATTCCAGCTCAGAAACTGAGTTTTTTTATTCTGCTTTTTCCAACAAACGAGCCGATGGACAATGTTTGTAAAATCTTCTCAACTAGTATTATTTTAACTGAGCGTTGGCAGCAGCAATATTTGTTCAAAAAAGCTTAAATTCTAAACAGCTAATCGTCATTTTCTGCTCTCACTGGTTTTAAAAATACTTTCTGATATTTTCTCTATCTTTTGTCTGAATAGCGGAAGCTGTTCTGCTGAAACTCTCGAAAAGTTGATACGTACACTGTTTCGATCTCTGCTAAACAGAAAACCAGGTGCCGCCAGCAGCCCTTCTCTGAGAAACTGCTGCCAGTCATTTTGTTTAAGCTCTTTTCCCAGGAAAGTCGCCCATAGGTAAAAGCCTCCCTGCGGTTTCTCCACTTTCCAGCATTCCAGCTTTTTCAAAACAGTGTAAACTGCCTCTCCGCGTTGATGAACTTCATTTTTCAGTAAAGAAAGCTTTTCATCAAATGATGGATCATTTAATGCAATATTACCAAGCAGCTGCGGGAAAATACTTAATGAAAAATCCATTATTTTTCTCGCTTCAGCAATTTGTCGATTGACTGACGGCGGCGCACTCAGCCAACCGATTTTCGTTGTAGAGCCTAATATTTTAGACAGTGACCCTATATAAAGAACATTCTCAGGATCTAATTTTTTCAGGGGGGGAATCTGTATTGCAGAAATTTCACTTAATTGACCAAATACATCATCCTCTACAATAGGGATTTGATATTTTTGACACAGCTTAACCAGCTCCTGTCGCCGCCTAACGCCCATTACTTTCCCCGTCGGATTTTGAAAGGAGGGATTTACCATGACCATCTTCACTCTGTGCTGACGAATTAACTGCTCCAAACTCATCAATTCTATTCCCTCATCGTCCATTGGTACACCGTAGAGTCGAATTCCTGCTGCCTGAAAAATCGGCAGAGCATAAAAGAAAGACGGGTCTTCAATAGCGACACTGTCTCCCGCTCTTAAAAGAACCTGCAAAATCAGAAACAAGGCCTGCTGAGCCCCGGAAGTTATGAGCAGCGACTCCTTCTGAAGAGAAAAGTCATACTCCTTTTCAACCATTCGGCAAATGGATTCCCTTAGAGGTAAATAACCGAAGTCGTCCTGTTCTTCTTCCTCTAAAAAATGCTTCCAAGTCAGCGGCGGGATGTCAAAGCTGGGAATCAGCTCCAAGGGCAGCTCCCCTGTATAAACATCCAGTATCTGATCACTATTTTCACTCATTAACTGATTCATTTTTTCGATAAACGGTTCTGTTTTATTAAATGCATTCTGCTCCAGATATCTTCGCCAGTCTGTCCGTGCAGTTGAGGCGATTCCCCATTTCCCTTCTGCAACAAACGAACCGCTCCCCTGCTTTCGAATCAGCCAACCCATATCCTCCAGTTCTTCCAATGCATGGACAACCGTTGAACGATTGACACCAAGCTTTTCTGCCAATCGTCTTTCAGCCGGCAGCTTTTCTCCGGGCAGCAGTTCCCCTTCTCTAATATACGAAAGGATCAGTTCGATAATTTTTCTGTAAACAGGAAGACCTTTTTCTTTATTTAATTCCCACATACTTACTTCCTCCGCAAAAATTGGATGAGTTAAAAATAATCCAATTGGCTGTTTTTGTCAATAGAACGCTGCGCTAGAATATAACTATTGTAACAACATTCAATCAGGGAGGTACAGCAATGATAAAGAAAGTATTAACTGTGGCGGGGTCTGATTCTAGCGGCGGAGCTGGGATTCAAGCCGATTTAAAAACATTTCAGGAATTTGGTACATTTGGTTTTTCTGCTCTGACGAGTATCGTTACCATGAATCCTGATGAAGGCTGGAGTCATCTTGTGACCCCTATAGAGCCGGAACTAGTGGAAAAACAATTAAAAACAATTTTTGCCGGCGGGGCGTTAGACGGTATGAAAACCGGTATGCTCGGAACGGTTGGTGCAATCGAAATTACCAGACAGTATATCGATAAATTTGATATGAAGAATGTTGTGATTGATCCTGTGATGGCCTGTAAAGGAACAAGTGAACTGCTGCAGCCGGAAAATGTTGCGGCAATGGTTAAACATCTTCTTCCTAAAGCGACTATCACCACTCCAAATTTGGTTGAAGCAGGCATTCTATCCGAAATGGGTGCCCTGACTTCCATTGATCAGATGAAAGAAGCAGCTAAAAAGATTCTTTTATTGGGTCCTCAATCTGTTGTGATAAAAGGCGGTCATCGACTTCCTACCGAGAATGCAGTTGATCTGTTTTATGATGGACAAACCTTTACTTTACTGGAAAACAAAAAGCTGGCTACAGATTACAATCATGGAGCCGGATGTACGTTTGCTGCAGCTGTTACTGCCGGACTGGCAAAAGGGTATACAGTGGCACAGGCGGTTCAGACAGCAAAAGAATTTGTTGCAGCAGCTATTGAAAATGGACAAAAAATTAATCCATTTCTGGGACATGTTTGGCATGGTGCTTATAACCAAGCTGAAAACCGAATGACAAAGTAAAGGAGTCTGGAATATGGCAAAAAAGAATACGACACTGTCGCTTGTACTCATAGCACTATTTACCGCCTTAACTATTTTAGGAACAATGATAAAAATTCCGCTGCCTACAGGAGCTTTTGTTCATCTGGGAAATGCTGTCCTGCTGCTCGCCGTTTTGTTGTTAGGCTATACTAGAGGAGCCTTGGCAGGTGGTCTGGGCTTTGCAATTTTTGATCTGATGAATGGCTTTGCTGCGGAAGCACCTTATTTCATCATAGAAAGCTTTATTGTTGGCGGAGCAGCGGCTATCGCAATGATGGCTTTTCATAATAATATTGATAATATTAAAAAATTAGTAACTGTCGCAATCGTGACAGGGATTGCGAAAATTATTATGACACAGCTGAAAAATACAGCATTGGCCCTATTTGCAGGCAGCAGCTTTCAACTAGCATTTTCCAGCGCTTTATCCATGCTGCTTGCAACAGTTTTGAATGTGACAATTACAATCATTTTTGTGTCACTCGTGTATTTCCCTTTGAAAAAAGCAATGACTACTATTTTCAGGTAAATAAAAGAAGCGTTTGGCAGCCAAACGCTTCTTTTATTATTACCGGATTTATAATAAGTTATTTTTCACTGGTAAAAATACTTTCCAGAATTCCAAAAATGATCCCTGCGATTGGAAAAATAATCCAAGAAGTCCCCCAGTTTCCGGCGATAAAACTTTGAAAAAGATAGCTGACAACAACAAGCGGCCAATAGATTTTTTCAATAACCAGCCAGAATTGCGGCTTTTTTCTATTTTTTTCCTCCTTCGCGCGAGGACCCAATTTATCTTCATCAGAAATAAAGTATTTATGCTTTAACAGCTGAGTAAAGCTCCCCATGATAACTCCTGCATAGATGAAGAGGAAGACGCCTGCTGAAACAAGAAGAAACGTAATAGACATACCCAGAAGCGGAAATTCTTCCATATCACCCAAAATAGGCATCGCACCTAAAGGAATAACAGCCAAGATACAAAGAACCACTCCAGCCGAAATACTGAATACATAAGAACGCTGAAAGTCCCCTTTTATCTTCTCAACCATTTTTTTCACCTGAAGCGGAATAAGCCGATCATCCAGATTTTTCTTGTTATTGGTCATGCTGATGCCGGCAACGATAAACAATGGAACACCCACAGCAACTCCAAGAAAGAGCCCCACAATGCTTATTGCCTCTTCAAAACTTCCATTATCCCATATTGCCATTGCTGCGAAAAATGCTGATAACCCAATCAGAATAGACATTACACCCAGAGCGATAAACAAAGCACCTTTCTTTTGTACCTGTAAAAATCCGTTAGCTTCTTCAACTGAAATTTCATCAATCTCTTGACCAGTTTCGTCAGTATATTCCTGCTTCATATTCATTTCTTCCAGTAGTTCATCAATGTTGCCAAATTCAGTAATTACAGCGCCGATTGCTTCATTTTCAGATTTCCCCTGTGATTTCAGATCATCATATCTGTCCTCGGCACTGGCCAAAAGATCTTCTTTTAATTTCCTGATCTGCCCAGTTTCCTGAATTCCCAGAAATAGGCTTTCTATGTAGTCTTGAATTGTTTTCATCAGTCTTCCTCCTTAATAAAGCATTCAACGACTTTTTTCGTCAACTGCCATTCCTTAATTTTTTCCAACAGGTACTCTGCTCCTGATTCTGTAATCTTGTAATATGTCCTCTTTTTCCCATGAGTCACCTGTCCCGGGTATGATTCAATATATCCGTTTTTTTCCAAACGGGTAAAGGCTGAATACAATGTCGTTTCTTTTATAGAATAATTTTTCTGAGAGGTTTCTCTGATCTGTTTGGAAATCTCATATCCATAAGAATCACCTTCAGAAAGAATCGTTAAAATGAATGTGTCATTATATCCTCTAATTGCATCGCTTCCGATCATTGAATCACCTCCAAATTACTTCATCTAACGTACTACGTCTGTCGTTGTAATTATATTAACATGATTACTACGATAGGTAAAGTAAAATGTGTTGAAAAGATTATTTATTTTGTTTGGATAAAAATCACTGTATAAATAAAAAGCCTGTCAACAACTAATTAAAGAAGTCGATAGGCTTTTTCAGAGGAATGGATAACTAACTCATCACTGTCGTCTCTCCTGTATTTTACTAGGGCGTATCTGAAAATTTATGACGACAAGTTCCATAAAAATATCGAAAATACTTACCGCTAGAGTTTTCAGACAGAACCTAAATAGTATCTCCATTAAAGATTGAGTTTTTCACAATCACATAATCAACTTTGCGGATGGATTCTAAATCTCTCCCGCCGGCATAAGAAATGGAAGACTGAAGGTCCTGCTGCATTTCAACCAGTGTGTCAGAAAGTCTTCCTTTGTAACGAATCCAGATTTTCTTCCCTTCAACGTTTTTCTTTTCCCCTTTTTGAAATTCAGAGGCACTGCCAAAGTATTCCTTGTATACCACACCATTTTCTACTTTTGTTTCTCCCGGAGATTCTTCATGTCCGGCAAATAAAGAACCAATCATGACCATTGTCGCTCCAAATCGAACAGATTTAGCTACATCACCAGGCGTTCTAATTCCGCCGTCTGCAATGATTGGTTTACGTGCAGCTTTACCGCACCAGCGTAATGCTGCCAACTGCCAGCCGCCGGTTCCGAACCCTGTCTTTATTTTCGTAATACAGACTTTACCAGGTCCGATACCCACTTTTGTTGCATCCGCTCCCGCATTCTCCAGTTCCCTAACAGCTTCTGGAGTTCCTACATTCCCAGCAATGACAAATGTTGTCGGCAGCGTCTGTTTCAAATGCTGAATCATGCGAATCACTGCATTGGAATGCCCATGAGCAATATCAATTGTTACATAATCTGGGATCAGATTTTGCTTGGCTAATTCTTCAACAAACACATATTCTTCTTCCTTTACTCCAACACTGATAGAAGTAATGAGTCCTCTTTTCTTCATTCGCTGAACAAACGGAATCCGTGCTTCTTCATCAAAGCGGTGCATAATATAAAAATAGCCGTTTTCAGCTAAAAATTCTGCAATTTTATCATCAATAATCGTCTGCATATTCGCAGGAACGACAGGCATTTTAAAAGTGTGCGCACCTAACTTTACACTTGTATCACATTCAGAACGACTGTTGACAATACATTTGTTGGGAATCAGTTGAACATCTTCGTAATCAAAAACTTTCATTCTACTATCTCCTAGCAATTTAATAGTTTCGGGACAAAAACACGTAATAAAAAGCTTTATCAAATAAAAAACGTTCGGTTTTTCTACCCATGATAATTTACACCATTTTCAGACGAATGTCAAAGGAATTCTTAGCGCATCCAAAGACTTTTACAAGAAGTTTGATTTTACTTTTATCAGCAGTTCTCTAAGTCCCTAAAAAACAGCTCATTTTTAGATAAACAAATACCAAAAAGACAGGTCTTCATCAACCACGTTTTTCTTTTTAATTAAGAAGGCTTGTTTGAATCAGATTAAATTATCGACAAAACAATCCCAGACCTTTGTTTTCCTCCCATGAATTGTTGTATACTTATAAAAGAACAATAAAGAAAGGTACTGATACGATGCTAAAAATTGAGCGAATTAAAACCGGCCCTATCCAGGAAAACTGCTACCTTATTTACAATGAAGAGGGCTTGCTGATTATCGATCCCGGAGCAGAGGCTCAGAAATTAATTCAAGCAGTGGATAAAACCGGAAAGAAGCCTGCAGCTATCCTACTGACCCATACACATTATGATCATATCGGTGCTGTTGAGGAGCTTCGGAAGCATTACAACATTCCAGTCTATGTTAGCCCATTGGAACAAAGCTGGCTTTCTGATCCTGTCATGAACTTGTCCGGATTGGGTCGGCATAATGATATTCCGGATATTATCGTTCAGTCAGCTGAATATGAATTTGAAATGAAAGAATACGAAATCAGCGGCATGCGCTTTACTGTTGTCCCCACCCCAGGACATTCTATTGGAAGTGTCAGCTTTATTTTTGATGATTTTGTTGTCTGTGGTGATGCGCTGTTTAGAGGAAGCATTGGCAGAACAGATTTGGCAACAGGTAATTTTGATCAGCTTATTCACAGTATTACCACTTACCTTTTCACTCTACCAGGTGAATTTCCAGTTTACTCAGGTCATGGAGATGCAACAACTGTTGAACATGAAAAGAAAACCAATCCATTTTTCCAATCATAAAAACTAACTGAGGTGAAAAAAATGACAGAAACAAAGCTTTATATTATCCGTCATGGAAAAACAATGTTTAACACGATCGGTCGAACACAGGGCTGGTCAGATACACCTTTGACTGCTGAAGGAGAACTGGTCATCCAACAGCTGGGTGCCGGCTTAAAAACAATTCCTTTTAAAGAAGCCTATTCCAGCGACAGCGGAAGAGCCATGCAGACGGCAAGAATTATTTTACAGGAGCATCTGCAGGGGGAAAGTATTCCCTATCGTACAGACAAACGCATCAGAGAGTGGTGCTTTGGTTCGTTAGATGGTGGATATGATGGCGAACTATGGGGGGTTGTTCCCAGAATTTTAGCATTTAAAAATTATGATGAAATGATGTCAGAAACCATCAGTTATAAGAACTTGGCGGATGCAATCATTAAAGCCGACACCTCCAATTGGGCAGAGCCCTATGAAAAGATCAAAGAACGTGTCTGGTCAGGTTTCGAAGATATGGCACATTACAGAGAAAAAGATGGTGGCGGCAACATCATGGTTGTTTCCCATGGTCTGACTATTTCGTTCCTGCTGTCTCTAATTGATAACGACCTGCCTATGCAAATCGGATTGGAAAACGGCAGTGTGACAACACTGACTTATAAGGATGGTTCGTTTACTATTGAAGATGTTAATGATCTCCACTATATTGCAGACGGTAAAAAAGAACTTGAAGAAAAGAATTTACTATAATAAAGCTCAAATAGAACAGACAAGATTTTGTTTTCTGAATCTTCCTGTTCTTTTTTGGCTTGTTTAAATTAGTATCCTTTAAGCAAATACCAAAGAAAGTATTAAGATTTTATTTCTCATTCCAACTATCTCACAAAATAGAATCATTCTTCTTCTATTACTTCTATAGCTTCTGCTTCATTCAAAGAAAAAAATAACCCTTTTAACTCTTTTTTAAAAGAGTTCACAGAACTTTCACGATTCAAAGCAGATTCTTCCAATTTTTTTATGCTCCATTTCACTTTAAATGAGTATGATGAATTCAGTTAATAAGAAAGGGGCTGTTTCAAGGAATTGGATTTTCTTTTTTGGGTTTTATCTTCAGAATTTATAAAGAGAGTCAGAAGCAAAACCCCAATTTTTAATTGTTATGGAGAGCCTTGTCTCTCCATACACATCAAATAAAAATTACTTACAACTAAAATAATTATTCTGTGGATGAACGTGGTGTTTTTACTCTCCTGAGGCTTAACAGATGTTTGTGCTCAATTTCCAGAGGTGTAGGTTCGAATCCTGCCGTCCACATTTCCCTATCCTTTGTAGGGTTAATCATAGATATATGTTACCAGCCTAAAAAGGCAGCTCTTACTAGAAAGAAAGGATGATATACATGAAAAAAATATTGACAGCAGGCTCCCTGATTTCTATCGCAGCAATTACCGCTATTTCCCTAACCCGAAAAAGTAAGATGGCATATGCCAGAGTCTCACATCGATCATAAAAAATTTGGAACTGACTTTACAGTCAGTTCTTTTTAACGAAACTGTGCACAGTAAAAAGTGTAAAAAACATTACCCGTACTAGGGTGTGTCTGAAAACTCAAGCAGCGAATAGTTTGATGATTTTTATCGAACTCCTCGTCATAAATACTCGCTTATGAACCACATAAGCTGTGTTTTCTTCTTTGATTTCAACAATAATCACTGAAAAATTCGAATGCCACTAACTTTTCAGACACGCCCTAGAATGGAGGTAGAAAAAAAATTTTATTTGGTCCTTGTTAATTGTTGGCAACGTCTAACAGGGATCTTTTATTTACCCGAAATGTAGAAAAAAAAACGAAATATGGTTGAATATCCTCTTGATCGTTTAGTCAGAAGCTAACTATTCAGAGAAGAGGCAAACCTTCACGGGTCTTTTTCCATTTTATTATTTCTAATTCTTTTGTAACACAAAGACATTTGTATGTAACCTTCAAAATAGAAAATTCAAAGGGAAGATATTTTTCAATATCAGTCAGATTATCCCTTTGAAAAAATTTATAACCTTCACCTAGCACTTCGTACTACTTATCGCTTCAAGTCTCTACATTAAACTCTGATACAGTCCAATGATTTCTCCTACTGAGGTATCTCTTGGATTGCCTGGTGTGCAGACATCCTTAAATGCATCCTCGGCAATCTTCTGCAGGTCTTCGGCCTTCACACCCAGCTCTGAGATGGTCGCCGGAATGCCTACATCCCGGCTTAAACGATCAATTGCTTCACAGGCGGCATCCCTTGCCTCTTCAATCATCATCGTTTCTGCGCCCTCAATTTTTAAAGCCTCAGCGATTTCACGGTATTTTTCGCCGGTAAATGCTTTGTTGTACTTCATGACGGTCGGCAGTAATGAAGCACAGGCAACGCCGTGCGGAATATTATACCAAGCGCTCAACGGATGCGCCATTCCATGAACCAGTCCCAATCCGACATTGGAAAAGCCCATTCCCGCAATATATTGCCCCAGTGCCAATGCTTCTCTTCCGGTTTCATCACCATTTACGGAAGCTCTCAATGATCGACCAATAATCTCAATTGCTTTCAGGTGCAGCATATCCGTCATTTCCCATGCGCCCTTGGTAATAAAGCCTTCAATTGCATGGGTCATGGCATCCATGCCGGTTGCCGCAGCCAGACTCTTCGGCATCCCCATCATCATATCACTGTCCACAAATGCCGCAATAGGAATGTCGTGCGGATCTACGCAGACAAACTTGCGCTGATTTTCTTCATCAGTAATAACATAGTTGATCGTTACCTCTGCTGCAGTGCCTGAAGTGGTCGGCACCGCCAGAATCGGCAGACAGGGCTGCTTCGTATCTGCAACACCTTCCAGACTTCGGACATCTGCAAACTCAGGATTTGTCACGATAATTCCAATGGCTTTGGCTGTATCAATCGGCGACCCGCCGCCGATAGCGATAATACAGTCAGCTCCCGCTTCTTTAACAGCCATCACCCCGTCCTTCACATTCTGGATCGTCGGATTCGGAACGATGCCATCATGAACGGTATAGTTTATTCCCGCCTTGTCCAGTAAATCTGTAACTTTTGTCGCTACACCAAATTGAATCAGCTCCTTGTCGGTAATCACGATTGCTTTCTTAAAATTCCGTTTTTTAAATTCTGCCGGAACTTCCTCAATTGCTCCTTTACCAAAATAGGATGTTTCGTTTAAAATCATTCGATTAACCATAAAATTCCTCCTCTATTCATATATTTTCTGTTTTGTCTGTCCTTTATTATTTTCAGTCAGTTCATTAAAGAACAAATCGTAAATATCCTGTTCATAAGGAGCAGTCAAAAGTGCTGAACGGAATGCTTCATTATTCACAAGATTATATAATGTCGTCACTGCATTCAAATGTGTTTTCTTATCTTTTGGTGCAATCATCACAATGATTCGTACTGAAAGTTCTTTTGAAAAAGGGATGGGTTCTCTGACCCGAAGAAATGACATCCCCAACTTGTTTACTCCATTTTCAGGTCCATCATGCGGAATGGCTACTTCAGGCGCAATCACAAAATAGGGATACTCAGGATTATAGCCTTCAAGAATTTTTTCAACATAGCCGGTTTCAATTGAACCATTCTGCAGCAGCGGTTTTGCGCTTAAACGAATGGCTTCGTTAAAATTCAACGCTTTGTCATAAATTTGAATATTTTGTCTTGGCAGCAGTTCCAGTAAAGAATAGTCGTCTTTAAAAACCAGACTTCCTGTGATTTCCTCATTGTCATTATCCGGCAACAAAAATTGTTCAAGCTCCTGCTTTAATTGTCCTTTTGCACGAATATCTGCATACTTTTCAATAACCTGCAGCAGCCCATCAAGGTTCAAAGAATCTATTCCTTCACTATAGGAATAACGGCTAAATATAGTCCCTTCTACTTTTCTTTTAAGAGTTCTTTTTTCATGGTCAGTCAGGAAATGTTTAATAAAAAATGTAGGAATATCCGTGTCCACACCAACTGTTGAAAAAACAATATCCACTTGGGGATTCAATTCATAAAATTCACGCAAAGACATATAGCGCTTGAAAAGAATATCGGGCAGCAGCTCCTTTAAATTTTCCAAAAGCAGTCGGGAAACAGAAACACCGTGCATACAAACAACTACTGCAGTTTTTTGCTTTTCTTCGGTTATCTTTTCTCCTTTTAAAAAACTGAGAAAAATAATCAGAATATACGACAATTCCTCCTCCACAAACTCAATCCCCAATATCCGTTCAACAGGGCATACTGCCTTCTTCACAATAAAATAAAATTCTCTGTACTCTTGTCTGATAGACTGGGATAGATCTCCTTCATCCGGCACTCCAAAGCGAATACGATAGCTGGCAGGAATGATATGCTGATAAAGCACGTCGCACAACTCCTGCTTGTTTTCAAAAAATGTAATACTGGATTTTTCAAAATAATTAATACTGTGTTTTATCGCCTTTAACAGTTCAGGGCTTTGTTTAAAAGAAGTTCGCTTGACGATATTAATACTTAGAACATGCATGATGATAAACCTAAGTTCCTGGTCATACGGCTGTACTGAGCTTTCTGAGTATAGACTGCTGAAATGTTGTTCAACCACATGAAAAATTTCCTGGTTTAACAAATCGCCATAGCCGGCAATATCTCGGGCTGCTACTTCTTCCTTATTCGAAAAACGAACAAGAGATAAATAAACAATCATTCTCAAATAGGAAATCTTTACTTCTGAAAAGTACAGCTGAAGTTCTTTTTCCATTAAACTGATTCTTTGATCAATTCTGTGAAGTTTTTCTCTGTCAATCGAGAGGAGCTCATAAAAAAACTTCAGCTCAAAGTCCTTTTCAATTTCTTCTTTCACCAAATACAGCCATAATTTACGAACAGCAATTTCTTCACCGGTCAGAAAATAGCCTTTTGCCCTCTTTGAACGAATCCCCAATTGTCGGGCTGCCAAGAAAGGTTCGACTGTTTTAATATCTGACAGAATGGTATTACGGCTGACACTTAATTTTTCTGCCAGCATCCCCAAAGTTAAGTTTTTATACAGAATAACCAATAGAATAATATAGATTTGGCGTTCATGCCCTTGAAGATGGATCAATGATGAACCTGAGGTTAAAAGCTGTCGGCGCTGTGCAGCACTGACAGAAAGAAAGTAGCGATGGTTTCTTTTTTCTACTTTTTGAAAGCCCATTTCTTCCAGACAGTCATTAATCTTTTTGATTCGATAATCCAGCTGACTTTTGTTGACGTGCAGTTCATCCTTCAGATACTGTGAAGCGACACCGGGTGTATTCAAAATCATTTCAATTATTCGCTTCATCATTGAATCCATAAGAACATCTCCTTTTCATTATCAGCATTCACGTTCAATTTTTAGAACTGCTGACCCAGCTTCTGAAAACATACCGAGTCAGCGTTCAGCTAACCAAATTCTCAACACTTTGGAAAAAGTTGTATATTTATTTCTTTGAATAGAAACTTTATATATTTTATAGTCTGAATACAACTGAAGAAATCTTTTCTTTTTGATGATTCTTAGTTATAATTTAATCAGCATATCACTTATGCCGTTTTTTAAATACGCATTAATGACATCTCTTAACAAATAAGGAGATTTTGGAATCGCATCAATGGTGTCGCCTGCAATATGTGGGGTGAGAGTCACATTATTCAGCTGTAATAAAGGATCGTCCATCTCAATGGGTTCTTTCCAAATTACGTCAAGCGCAGCACCTGCAATTCTTTTTTCTTTCAGGGCTGTTATTAATGCGTTTTTGTCCAGTACGGCGGCTCTGGCTGTATTTATTAAATAGGCACTGGGCTTCATCAGTGAAATCAAATGATCGCTGACCATATTCGTTGTTTCAGGTGTCACTCGCATATGCAGCGACAGAACGTCAGCTTCCGAAAAAACCTCTTCCAGCTCTTTAAATTCTACAGACAGACCTTCTTTTTTTATTCTTTCCGGATCAACAAACGGATCATATGCCATGACTTCTACACCTAACGCATTTAATCTTTTTACAACCAGTTTTCCAATATAGCCTAAACCGATCAAGCCGACTTTCAACTGATCAATCGTTGTTTTGTATGGATCATTTGGAAAAGCCTTTGTCCACTTTCCTGTCATTGCATCCCGATGACCTCTGGCGATATTTCGTGTTTCAGCATAAATCAGTCCAACTGTAAAATCTGCTACCGGCTCAGCATTCCTAATGACATGAATCAGCGGGATATTTTTTTCTTTTACACTATCCACAGCTACATGCTCCAAGCCGCCTCGACAGGTTCCAATCATTTTTAGCTGCGATGCATTCGCCAGCATCTCTTTTGAAACCGGCGCAATATGGACAAGCAGATAGTCTGCATCCGCCATCGCCTCAACAATCCCTTCCGGTACTTGCACAGCTTCCGGTCCGCCTTTTTCTATCTGAAGAATTTTTTCCTGAAACTGATCTTTTGTCAAATCAGCGTGCCAGTTAAATTCCATAACTTCAATTTCTGCTCCAATAGTCAACTGCAGTGCAGCTTCTTTTAATGTTTCACTGCTGACCAGCCGATCACCGACTACGACTACTTTTACCATTATACCGCCTCCTGCTCCAATGCCATTTGTACATTTTCTTCTAATTCAGCCTGTCTTTCAAGATAATCATGAATGACTTCTCTTTTCGTCCGCACAAAAAGATACATTACAATGTAAACAATTACAGAAAGCCCAATCCAAAGAGGATTCTGTGTCATAAATATCAGGAATAAACCGCCCATAATATGATTGGTCATCACTGCAAAACTACAGATAAGCAGCGCACCCTCCGGTAAATTCACCCCAACATCCAAAGCAACCTTTGTGAAAGTAGGAGCTACTGCTGTAATCATGTACAAGCCGCCGACACACCAAATAGTGCCTGAAATCAGAGATTTAAAAATATTTCCGTTTGAAATACAGATAATCAATTCTATCATATAGGGAATTGCTATCAAATCTACCATCGGCAAGGTTTCATTGCCCGGCAAAATGATCGCAAGGACTAAAATAATCGGCATCAAAAGCATACCGGTGAGCAAAGTAGCTGTTTCACCATACCCAGCCGCATCATTAATTGCCAAGTACCAAACACGGTCTTTCCCACCGGATTTTGCAGTCCGTTTTGAAGCATCCGTAATCGTCGTAAAGGCAGAAGCAAAAATTCCTGCAATTTTCGGGAAAATGGCCATAATCGCTGCCGTCGCTATTCCCACTGTCACAATCTCTCCCCAGCCTTCCATCGTGTTCAAACGCATGAAATTACCTGCAAAGCCCAAAATCAGCCCCAACATAAATCCAAGTGAGGTAGGCTCACCGAGGAAGCCCAGCTTATCCTGAATTTTTTCCGGATTCCACTGTACTTTATTGGCACCCAATTTTGTCAAAATCCAATCCATTCCTATAGCCAGTGGAACAGAGCATATATGATGAGGCGCAGTCATTGTACATTTTGGATAGCCATAATAGGTTGACCATCTTTTAGCAACCATTTCAGAGAATACCAGACTGTACAAGTTCGAGAGAACCATCAAGCCAATTGACAGCCATAAATTACCCGTTGCAATATAGAGCATAGATCCCCACAACATAAATGAAAAATTATTCCAGAGATCTGAAGGCATGAAGATATTAGTGTATTTCAAAACAAAGAGAACCAGCTGCAGCACAAGCCCCAGACCCAAAAAGATCATTCCTACTTGGGTAGAATACGCAACCACGCTCGTTGCCTGCCATCCTGTATCTAAAATACGCAGATTTACGCCTGTTTCTTCAACCATTCTCTGAACAACTGGAGTGACTATCGGTGAATAGGCTCCGATTATCATGTTAAAACCAGTAAGTCCAATCCCTGCATTCAGTGCTGCAGTAAATGCCTTTTTAGGCTTAACTTTCATAATCAGCGCAATAAAGAAAATAATGACTGGAACGACAATTGCCGCTCCAAATGCATCCATAATACTTGATAGAATTTCTAACACAATTTCCTCCCCCTTTTACAGTGATTTTACCGTTTCAAGCAGCTCTTCATAAAATTCCTCTTCTTCCATTCCTGTCAATAGTCCTACTGAATTAATCGTCGGGATACTATAAGTCCCCTTTAATGGACTCGTATGAACAATTATGTCCCATTGTCCGGAAGCCAGCTCATTTTCCACTCCGCCTGGATTCACCTCAACAGTCTTTGCTTTATACCCGTTATCCTCCAAAAAATCCTTTACTTTTCCAGCTACCATAGAACTTGTTACAGTCCCGGAGCCGCATACTGAGATTACATTAATTCTTTTCATCACTATTCTCCTGTCTTTTAAAATAATTGTTGTTTATACTCACTCAATAACTCTGCAGTAAGAGATGGGAATTGACCAACCCATCTATTATTGTTCTCTTGGTGCTAAAATTCCTTCTTTGGGAGCCACACCAAAACGATCAGCTAAATCCCACAGCTGCTGATCAGTGATTTTCTGGATGATTCCAGTTGGCACCTGTACAGCACGCATGTAAATATCTGCAGCTTTTTCAGCAGTTTCCACCAATCCAAATGCGTCATCCATTGTTTGACCTGCACCCATGATTCCATGATGCGGCCAAACAACGATTCGTGAATAATGCATTTTTTCAGCGGAGGCTTCCCCCAGCTCTACTGTTCCCGCCACCATCCATGGCAAAACAGCAACACCGTCCGGAAATACGACCAGACATTCTGTAATCATTTCCCATAAAGTCTTCGTAAACTTATCTTCGTCCAGTTCATGAACAAAGGTCATCGCTGAAATGGCTATGGAGTGAGTATGAAGGATTACCCGATGCTCTGCATCCTGTTTCAGTCTGACTGCATGACATTTCAAGTGAGATGCAAGCTCACTGGTTGGTACTCCGCCTGTTTCCAGTCCCCATAAAACCTGGTACTTCTTTCCTGCTGCATCAATTTTCAAAATAACCAGATTATCTGCAGGATTTTGCCACACATTTTTAAAATATTTCCCTGAGCCGGAAACCAGAAATATCATATTTGCAAGCTCCGGAATTTCAAAGCCGAGTTCCACTTCACTCAAAATCCGATCTGTATCCAAGTAGAAGCCAACCTCTGATTCATCCAAACGGTAACTGATATTTCCTCCGTTTCTTTCCGCCCAACCATTATTCCAAAGGTTCCTTGTTGCTTCACACATTTCTTTGATAAAGGGCGCTTCATAAATATTGTGAATCTTTGTCATAGATAAAATCTCCTATTCTTTATTAATGTAGTATTGGTTTACAATTGAATACATTTCATGTTCCGATATATTCTCAGATAATCGGGTCATTGTTCTCTCATCAGAAAACATCGCCATTAAATTTTGTAAAAGAACCAGCTGTTCTTCACCTTTTTCAAATCCAAGGACAAACACATAATGAGCTTCTACTTTCTCATCAACAGATCCCATCTGTCCAAAAGAAATAGGCTGATAAAGCTTGGTTATAAATACGAACGGTTTTTTTATGTGCGTTGGATCTGTATGCGGAATAGCCACACTCAAAAAAGGTGTCTTTAAGCCTGTCGGATAATCCTTTTCCCGTTCCGTGACTGCCTCATAAAAACTATCCTCCACATATCCTTTATGCTTCAGTTTTTGGAAAATATACGAAAAAAATTCCTCCTGATTGTTGCTTTCTTCAATAATATCTGCCAATTCTTCACTAAAATAATGATCGATTGTCATACCTTTGCCCCTCCTTCCTTTAGTTATAGCCACATTATATAAAATAGTATGCTGCATTTGTGACCGCTTTCATCACAATTTTTATTTTTTAACTGATTATCTTTTGGACCATCCGAACTTTTTTCTCTGGGAAATATTATTTTAGCAGCTATGAAAATAGTACCCCCTCAATCAGCAGATACCTTTCTTCCGCTGGGAGTATTCTGCCAAAGTTTCAATGTGACACTTGATTTTCTCCTTGAATTTACTTCAAATTTTTGAAACTAATACAAAAAATTATTGAACTACAGTATTTCGAGGCGTGTTTCCTTTGTTTAGAAACCAGCTTCTGTAACTACTGATATAATAGGGTTCTTAATGAAAAATGGGGAACGTCAAATATTTTCTCATATTGTTTCCGCTTAGCTCTTTTGCTATACTTAATGGAAAAGGAGGGATTTTTAGTGTCAAAAGCAAGTTATTTTGCTTCATTGCTTCAACAAGGAAAAACTGTTGAAAAATATAAAGAAGCAGGAAATTCGATGTTGCCAATTCTTAAATCGAATCAGCCAGTCACCCTGATACCGGTAACGGAAGAAACTGTATTACGGGTAAATGATATCGTCTTCTGCAAAGTCAAAGGAAATTACTATACACATTTGATTGCTGCAATCAGAACCAGGAACAGTCAGGTTGAATATCAGATTGCCAACAATCACGGCTTTATCAACGGCTGGGTTAAAAATAAGAATATATTCGGTAAAGTCACTAAAATTTGGTAACTACCAGATTTTATTTTTTTACACTCATTTTCATGGAGATTTGATGCTGTTTAGATATATTTTAGTTCTTTTATTCAGACCAACATTCAAAAGGCAACCCACATTTCTCCATACAAAAACACCGCCTCAACTCTCGCTGAGACGGCTGCTTAAAGTATTATTAATCTAAATTTTCCCCATTTGTCTCAATGACCTGTTTATACCAATTAAAGGATTTTTTCTTGCAGCGATTCATCGTGCCTTCTCCATTATCATCCAGATCAACATAGATAAAGCCGTAGCGTTTACTCATTTCTCCAGTGGAAGCACTGACCAGATCAATACAGCCCCAAGGTGTATAACCCATTAAATCAACACCATCTTCAATCGCTTTTTCCATCGCCTGAATGTGCTGACGCAGGTAATCGATACGATAGTCGTCTTCCACATAGAAGTTTTCATCAACCTTATCAATAGCACCCAGTCCATTTTCAACAATAAACAACGGTTTTTGATAACGATCATACAATTCATTCAAGGCAATGCGCAACCCTTCCGGATCAATTTGCCAGCCCCAGTCACTTGCTTCAAGAAATGGATTCTTCACTCCGCCAAGCAGATTTCCAGCTACTTCCTCACTCTTTTCGGTGATGGTCACCGCTGCTGACATATAATAGCTGAAGCCAATATAGTCAACTGGATATTTTTTCAGCAAATCCAAATCTGCTTCTGTAATATCCATTTTCTCAGCATCTACTCCATATTTTTTAAAGATACGGCCGGTATACGCAGGATATTCTCCGCGAACCTGTACATCTGTACAGAAGAAATTAAATTCCTGATTCTGTTCCAGTGTAGCCATCTGATTGATTGGATTTGCATCCAGGCTGTACGTTGTCGCGTAAATAATCATACAGCCGATTTGAAGTTCAGGGTCAAGCTCATGTCCGATTTTAACCGCCTTACTGCTTGCAACAAACTGGTTATGCCATGCCTGGAATAAATTCTGTTTATCTCCTGCACCAGTCTTTTTCACCAGTCCCTGACTGAGAACCGGAAAATGAAACGCTGAATTTATTTCATTAAAAGTCATCCAGTATTTTACTTTTTTATGGAAACGAGTTAAAACTGTTTTCGCATAGTGTTCAAAGAAATCAATCAGTTGACGATTTTTCCAGCCGCCATAAGCAACAGCCAAGTTCAACGGCATTTCATAATGAGAAATGGTAATTACAGGTTCAATACCATATTTCAAACATTCGTCAATCATTGATTCGTAGAAAACAAGACCCGCTTCATTAGGCTCGCGTTCATCGCCTTGTGGAAAGATACGTGCCCATGCAATTGAAAAACGGTAACACTTGAAGCCCATTTCAGCAAACAGTTTGATATCTTCTTTATAACGGTAGTAATGATCAATCCCACGATGGTTCGGGTAAACATACTTATCCTCATCTATCGACCAGTCAAAGTCTTCACTTCCAAGTACTGCAAAACGAGCTTTACCGCCAGGCATTGCATCTGCAACAGAAAGTCCTTTACCATCTTCACGATAACCGCCTTCCAGCTGATTGGCAGCTGTTGCACCGCCCCACAAAAATCCTTCGGGAAAACCTGTAAATTTTTTCATATTCATTTATCCTCCAAATTATTATTTTACTATTACAAGAAAATCTTCCCCATGTAAAACATTCTCTTGAGATAAATCCAGTACATCTAAAAAGTTATTGCTATTGGTAATTACTACTGGAGTCTCAACAGAGTATCCTTTATCTGTAATTAACGCAACATCAAATTTCACTAAAAGATCTCCTTTGGAAATTTTATCGCCATTTTTCACAAACGCTTCAAAGCCTTCTCCATTTAACTCAACAGTATTCATACCGATATGAATCAGAATTTCAATTCCGTCTTTAGAAGTAATACCGATTGCATGACCTGTTGGGAAAATAGTGGTAATCTCTCCGTCAACAGGTGCATAAACTGCACCATCATTCGGACGAATGGCCAGACCTTTACCCATGGCTCCTGAAGAAAACACATTATCCTTCACTTCAGAAAGCGGAATAATATCCCCACTGACAGGACTTGTCAAAATAATTTTTTGTCCTTTTTCTATATCATTGGAAATTATTTTATCCGATCCATCTGATAAAACTTTTCCTTCATTTGGTTCATCTTTAAATCCTAAAACCAAGGTTAAAATAAACGCTATGACTACTGCAATTCCAGTACCAATTACTGCTGAAACAATACCTGAAGTATCAGAGGTTCCCGGAGTAATGAAGCCCGGTAAACTGAACAGACTCACCAATCCAAATGCATAGTTCTTTGTTCCGCTGAATGCAACAAAGGCTCCGCCAGCTGCACCACCAATACATGCTGCAATAAAAGGTTTTTTCAATGGCAGTGTAACACCATAAACAGCGGGTTCAGTAATACCAAAAATAGATGTCACTGCAGAAGAAAGAGACAATCCTTTCAGCTTTACATTCTTAGATTTCAGGAAAACAGCCAGTGCTGCACCACCCTGCGCCATAACTGCCGGTAAAAGCATCGGCATTAGTGTATCCATACCGCCGCCTGCTTCAGACAGGTTCAGCATCATAATCGGAACGAAGCCCCAGTGCATACCGAACATAACAAACACTTGCCAGAAGCCACCCATTACAGCACCAGCCAGAATCGGACTTAAATTATAAATAGAATTGTACGCTCCGCCAAGCAGATCACCTGCAATACTTCCAATAGGTCCAATAGCGATGAAAGTTAATGGTGTCATTACTAAAAAGACTGCTAATGGAACACAGATAATCTGCAATGCATTAGGAATAACTTTTTTAAAGAAGTGTTCTACATACTGCATAACAAATACTGCTAGAATAATAGGAATAACTGAGGATGTATAACCACTTGCACCTAAAATAACCGGAATACCGAAAAAGCTTAATTCCGTTCCAGCCAAAGCATTAATGCTTGGATGGACAAGTGCCATTGCTAGACAGACAGCTAGGAACTGGTTTGTGTTAAATTTCTTGGCAGCTGTAAATGCCAAGAGGATCGGCAGATAAGTGAACAATCCATCTGCTACTGCGTATAGAACCAGATAGTCACCTGAGTCAGCAGCCATCCAGCCCATTGTTGCTGCAAGGGTCAGAAACCCTTTCAATACCCCTGCCCCAGCCATCGCACCAAGGAATGGTGTGAAAATGGATGAAATAACATCAATTAAATGGTTAAAAATATTTCCATCGCCTTTGGTATCAGAATTCTTTGTTCCTTCATTTCCCAAGCTGCTTTGAGCCATTAATTCTTTGTACACATCACTTACATGGCTGCCGATAACCACTTGATACTGACCACCGCTTTGAACAACTTGAATAACCTCCGGATCGTTTTTTAATATGTCTGTTTTTGCATCAGTCTCATTTTTCAGCTTAAAACGCAAACGTGTTGCACAGTGAACTACACTAATTACATTTTTCTCTCCGCCAACCAGTGTCAGAATACGAGCTGCAATTTCCTGATTTTTACTCATTACTATCCCTCTTTCTTTTTTTATAATAAGAAAAACCCAAATTGAAAAAACGGCAGCACAAGAAATTCTGTACTAGCATATTTTTTCAATCCGGGTTTAGCCTGCATTACCAGTAACAATCCGATGATTGAGGATTATTCATTTTTTTCTCCAACCAATCTCTGAATATGGATGGTCAGATAGGTTTGTTCCGATTTTCCAATCGGCTTGTTGTACTCGGTTTCTAAAAACTGATTGATCCGCTGCACTGCTTGAAATGCTTTAGGATACTTTGACTGAATCAGCTCATACAAAAATTCGTCGTCATCACCATTCAGTTCATCTTTTAAATAACGCTGACTGAAAAACTGCAAGTGCGTAACCATACGCTGATAGTTCAGAGCATCTTCATCAAACAGGGTACCAAAATACCGTTGAATAATCGTTAAAACGTTACTAACAATTTCTGTTGCCGTCATCGTAACTTCCATTGTATTGTTTCCCTGTTCGCTATTGACAATATGAAAAGCAATAAATCCCGCCTCGTCATCTGAAAACGACACATCAAACTGCTCGTTAACCATCTTAATTCCCTGGCGGGCAATATTAAATTCTCTGGGATAAAATTTACGGGTCTCGTATTTTAGAGGATTGGAAAGAACAATCTCCTCTTTGGCCCTCGCGATTGCATAGTGAATATGATCTGTTAAAGTCAGGTAGATATTTGAAGATAGTTCCATTTGCAGTTCTTCTTCAGCCAAATCAACAATCTTTTTTACTACTTCGACCTCTTCAGAGGGAATATCGGAAAACAGCTGTTCAAGCTGACTGGAAAGTGCTGTGTCTTTCAGAATAAATTCTTTTTCAATAAATTCCGGAAAAATTTCATCTCCAACTTTTTTGCTGAAAGCAAGGCCTCTGCCCATATAAACTGTTTCTTCTCCCGAACTGTTAAGCGCCATCACTACATTGTTATTCAAAATTTTATCAATAATAATCATAATGAAAGTCCTTTTCCAAAAATAAAAAAACCTAGAATTCACCCACTATCTTACTGCATACAGTAAATAAGTTCATTCTGGTTTTGCCTGCCTAACAGTAACAATCCTTTATCGATATCAGAATACCACGGATTACTTAAAATGACAAGCAGGAATATTTTTTGAATTTACCTAAATTTAATGGTTAACCGCACTCTTTGAGCTAGAGCCAAATAAATAGGACTAACAATGGTGTTTGCTTTCGCACTGCTGAAACTGAGGTTCCTATGTCTACTCATTCAGCCTTCACCTATTGTTAGCCCCTTGTACCTTGTAAGGAATCTGTTCATCCCCCACGCTCCTTTTATCGCTTCCGCAATAGCTTTGCAAGTTGTACGCAGCCTACATCGTACGCACCCCATAAGTTTTCTTCCGCTTGCAACATTTCTGTATTCATTGGACCAGCTTATGGTGGGAGTTTTAAATCCCTTACACCTATTTTATACCACACTCTTTAAAAATACTCAATCAATCCGCTTAGCTTTTATCCTTTACGACCAATACATCACAAGGAGCATGATTAACTACAAATGACGTGTTGGAGCCAAGCAGCGTTCGCTCAACAGCTCCCTTTCCAGAAGAGCCCATAACAACTAAATCATACCCCTCACTTTTTATCATTTTTACAATGATATGTTTGGGATGCCCTTGTATTACTCGATAAATGACATTCTTCAGGCCTGAATTCTTTGCCTGCTCTGTTTTTTCCTGGACAAGCTGCTCTGTTTCTTTTTCTGCCATATCAATTATACTTTGTATAGAGAGACCTAATGAATCATAAGTAGGAATAGCAAATGTACTTAAAATACAAAGAACTGCGTCATTTCGTTTAGCAATTGCAACGGCTTCTTTAAATGCTTTGTTTGCTTGCTCAGAATCATCAACTGCAACCAAGATATTCGTATACTTGTCAGCCATCATAATCCCCTCCTGCTTTTAGTATACTATGAATCATTCAATTGGGCGAATAAAGCAGCATGCTTCTTCTCGAAATAATTATTCTTTTTGAGTATAATAGATATAAGAAAATGAATGGAGGGTTTATCATGGTTTCACCGAACAAAGTAGTCAGCCCAAAAGAAAAACTAGAGCTTATTGCATTGATTGAAGACGGGACCCAAACGAATAAAGGATACTCTGTTGCTAAAGTAAAATGGAACGGAAAAGACGCATTCGCCATTAGATATGATGGTGATAATGAAGAAGATAAAGGGTTTCCAACAACCACTAATGGCTATCATTCTTCTTGGTTTATTCTTCCTAATGAGGTTTCTCTCCCTTACCTGCGTTCATTCATTGCTCAAAAAGATATGATTGAACGCTTGGAAAAATACTTGAATTGATACCATTCAATAAATCCGGGTTGTGTCTTAGTTTCTATTCTTAATCAACAATCCTTATTACTTGCTCAATGTATTAAACTTCCCTGCCGGCTATTTTTCTTCCATATGTTAAAGAATAGTTCCAGAAATAGCTAATACCCAAGAAATAGCACCATATTAAAAAAAGACCACTCATAAAAGAGCCGCCTTAAGTCTCCTAAATAATTTTGAGGAAATTATAGAATAGGAAACCATAAATGCATAATAGCAGCCTTTAGTATATTTGCAAAATATAGGATTCCAAGCGACTTAGCTCTTTATCCCCATAGCTTCCATCAAGTTTCCCAAATAGTGATCCCTTCTCCGCCCAGCACTTTATCTCTTGTCCGAGAATCTTCTTTACTTTCAGCTCCCTCAAAGAAGGGGCATGCAGAAATACAAGGGAATCCATTAGCATATCTTCATAGTAATTGCTTTCTCTCCATAGACTCATAATTTACTCATTGACTCCCTTGCTGAATCCTTGTTACAATTTTGCATGAAGCCTCTTACAATTTTATTGAAAACGGAGATAGTCCAATGACACATTCGATCGATCAGTCTATCAATTGTTTAGGAACATTTTGTGGAAAACAGGATATTGAGCATTTGACGAAAGAAGCATTAAACGATACTTACGGCATTAAAAAAGTAGATGTAATGGTTCTTTTTGGCGGAAGTATTCTGGCTGGTGTCGAGGTTATGGCTGATGCTATTCAAAATCAGATTGCACAACAATATATTATTGTTGGCGGCTATGGACATACTTCAGAAACCTTATTCACAAAAGCAGAGAATGCTTTTCCTGGTATTTCAACAGGTATTGAATCTGAAGCTGAATTATTTTCTGCTATCTTATCTGCAGAATACAGATTAGCTCCTGATTATCTTGAAACAAAATCTACCAATTGCGGAAATAATGTGACTTATCTGTTGGATTTAATACACAGGGAACAAATACCTGCAAAAAGCATTCTGATTATACAGGATGTTGCCATGCAGCTGCGAATGGATTTAACTTTAAAAAAACATGTTTCAAAAGATGTGACAGTTATTAACTACCCGGCTTACCATGCTGAAATCATTCTGAGAAATAATGGTTTAGCATATCGGGAAGATATCAAAGGAATGTGGGAAATCAAACGCTATATTTCTTTATTATTGGGAGAAATTCCGAGGATACGGGATGATGAGCATGGATATGGTCCAAAGGGGCGAAACTTTTTGACTCATATTGATATTCCTGTTAATGTTATGCATGCGTTCGACGAAGTAAGCACACACTATCCAGAATTAATCCGAAAGGCAAATCCTAAATTTGCTTCTCAATAAAAGGAAAATAATATAACAACATTCTATTTAGATCGAAACGTAGTCACTTATTTAAACCTGTTATTTTGAAATGAAGCTGTCCAAATTTTCACAATTTCTGTTTCTTATCTATCGTATAAACTGTGTTATGTTTGCCACTCATTCTCATCGGAAGGTTTTCTTTATTTTTGGGATAAAGCTATCACATTTTCTTATTTGAGTTTGCCGGACAAATCCATCTAAAAATCGATAAAGAACCCTTGTTCTTTATAAATCGTTATCAGTTTTTCAGGCTGTTAAAGCTATGTTCCTTTTCTTAATATGAACATATCACATCACATAAAAATTATTATTATCAACTTATCTTTTCCTGACCATTGATATAACCGTCATTACCCGATAAGTAAACTCTCCTTTGTATTCACTAGTTGATACTGACTCATCCTTCTTTTGAATAGAGAGTTTCTGCGCTGCGGTTTCTTTAATATATAGGATAAATTTTCCAGTCCATTTAATACAGAAATATCATGTATTGACCTCAAATCAGTATCTACTTCATCCCGACTGCTGCGATTTCTCAAGTCTAAATAGATAGTTTCCAATTCAGTCATATTTTTGAACAAGAGAATAGGCAGAAGCTCCCCAGCTCCGTAAAACGGATCTTATCTTCCAATGATCTGTAGTCAACTCCATATGCATGAACAGTCACAGGAACAAGTGCTGCTATAATAATCCAAAGCCTATAATACATTCCAAAGTTTTCATAAAACCAATATGTTCATTTTATTATATTTAATTTTCCATAAGTACAAATATAATGCAATAAAATTACTAACCTTCTTATTTTAATTAGTAATGGAGATTTACTACTCTACTATTCCTTTCATCGTTTTTACATTCTAATTAAAAAAGTCCAGGAAAGTAACAGCCCGGACTCTGCATATTTTAAGAATATGTTGTACTTTATGAAATAAAGGGGAACAGTAATTTTTCTAAATTGATCCTTATTTTAACTAAATACTTTTATTGTGTCATCAACAGTAATTTATTCACTGTATTGGCATTTCTGATAGTGACATGACTGTTTACAGAAGATCTGGCAATTTTTGACCACTTCGCTTTGGAATAAGTTTTCAAGGGAGCCGACCAGAAAATGACATTGCCATGATGCCCCACCTGCTCAAATTCTGGGTTCACTTCGCCTGCACCTGCATAAATCTCTTCGACACGAATTGGCGAAAGAACAAAAATAGTATAATGCACTGATTCTTTGTCTGTATTCCACCACTCCGGCGCATTTTCCATTGCTTCAGCCAGATCATCTGCTGATATAACAGCAACAGGTATAGTTAACTTAAATCTTTCAAGAATTACTTCTTCACATTTTTTTATCAGCTCAACTTCATCTTGAATAACACTGGAAAAAACAACATTTCCACTGTTAATATAGGTAACAACATCTGAAAAACCAAGCTCTTCAAATACAGTTCTTAAAACAGGCATCGATATTCTATTTTTTCCTCCCACATTTATCCCACGTAAAAGTGCAATATATTTCTTCAAAAGCTACACATCCCCTTCATCTATTCTGGTCTGGCAATCCAATTAGCAAAATAACGATAGTGCTATCTGCTTATGAAATAATCTTTTAGCAGCTTATGTGTCTGAAAACTCCAGCGGTGAATAGTTTGATGATTTTTATCGAACTCCTCGTCATAAATACTTGCTTATGAACCACATATGCTGTGTTTTCTTCCTTGATTTCAACAGAAATCACTGAAACATTCAACTTCCACTACCTTTTCAGACACGCTCTAGTATAACTGCATGAAAATTTAGTCAATTTAGTTTAACGATTTTTTAGTATCTACATGTTTTTTACACTGTTTTATTATACCAGTAAACAGGCTAAAAACTCAGAAAATATTCAATCGCTTCCAGCAACATAAACATCCTTACCAAATCCTGTTCTTCTGCTATTTCCTCCTTAAGCATTGTCCTCATATCTTCACCTATTTCAATAATATGCCTGTTCGGATAATAAAAACAACGAACTTTTTGTCCACATGGCAGCTCCCTTTTTCTGATTATTTTCACGTCCGCTGTTTGGTCAACAGAAATTCATTGTTTTAAAAACTGTAAAAATAGTATTTCATGAAAATTAAATAATGAGAAAAAATAATTTTTCTAACTGCCCTAGATGTACCAAGCTATATGCTGAAAAGACCAAAAGAAAAACCCCTGAATATTCAAGGGTTCTTACGATCAAAATGACGGGTAATTGCTTTTATCTATTAACTTTCAACTAAAATCAGAGGATTTTCTTATACGTGCATTTCTCTTTTCCTATTTGTAATGCTCTTCCAGATATTGAACAATAGCACCGGATTTTTCCGTTGCCGTTCCATTTTCACCAGAATTCTCAGACATTATCAGCCCCATAAAATTGCGGTTGTTCACATCGAAAAACAGCAAAAAGCTGTTCTCTGTTCCATCTGTATCCTGCTTATCCTTTATTTCGGCTGTACCTGTTTTCGCAGCCAACGTAAAATCGGGATTATACAAGCTGTAGACATAGCCCTCCGGTGAAGCAACACTGTCAATCAAATCATTCAGTACAATATTGGCAGCATTCGCACTAACCACTTCCTGCTTCGTTTTCACTTCCTGATCCTTTACTATTTGCGGATAAACAAGTGTACCGTTGTTCATAAATACACTATACATGGTTAATTGAGAAATCGGAGAAATCATTAATTCTCCTTGTCCATAAGCTGTATCAGCTAAAAGGATTTCAGAATTAAAGGTCTCTTCATTTGAAATACTCGCAGGCTCAACATAGATTGGAAGATCCAATTCTTCTCCAAAAATGAATTTGTTTAGTCCGCCGCGAAAAACATCTTCTCCCATTTCCAGACTCTTCTGCGCAAAGAAAATATTATCCGAATAGACCAATGCTTTTTTCAGATCCACAACCGGCGTATCCTTTACCCGTGTTGTCCAAAATCCGCCCCAGCTGGCATCTTTTTGCCACTTCAAGCCTTCGATAGTTCGCTCTTCTGTTGTATTAATATTTCCAGAGTCCAAGCCTATAGCTGCTGTGATTGTTTTAAACGTTGAACCTGGTGCATAACGATTGGAAAAACGAGCCATGAACGGCAGGTTCGTATCATCCGCATACCCCTTATACTCCTCTTCCGAAATGCCTAACACTATTTTATTCGGATTGTAGGAAGGTGCCCCAGCTGCAACCAGCAGTTCTCCAGTTTCAGGGTTTGAAATAACCGCAGTGGCAGGCTTTCCGCCTAGTGAATCATAAGCAATTTTTTGTGCTTCGCTGTCTATTGTCAAGGTAATATCAGCAGGATCTATTTTTTCGACAGACAAAAGAGTTTTCTTTTCTTTCCCGTCCTTGTCAACAATCTTTATAACAGCACCGGATTTCCCCCTCAATTGCTCGTCAAAGGCTGCTTCCAATCCAGATTTTCCAATATAGTCTTCTTCAGACAGCACCGGATTTTTCTCAATATCTTCTGCACTAACTTTACCAACATAGCCTAATAAATGAGCCGTTGCTTCTCCATATGGATAGTGTCTTTGATTTGTGCTGCCAATACTTGCGCCGGAAGGCAACTCACCCATCTCGGCAGTACTAATCGCATTTTCCAGTGTTTTAATAGGAACAACCCAGTCATCCTTCACCCAAGACTGAGCCAGTTTTTCATTTATAATCTCAATGGAAACGCCAAACTTTTCGCTGATTGTCTGTATATTTTGTTCCCTCTGCTCTCCTTCTCCCAGCTGTCCGGGAATTATGCCCAATTGCTGATAGTCATAATTTTCTGCAATTTTCTTTCCATTTCTGTCTAGTATTTCACCACGCTCAACATCGTCACTCTCTACTTTGACTGTATCCTCCTCATCCATTTCCGGGAAGATTAAAGAAGGTTTCCAGTTAAATGTATACTCATCATCTTTTTTTATCAGTTCAACATCATACTTTTCTGTAGAGATTTCTCCAAAAGATGTTTCCAGTTTTAAAGTATACGTAATCAAATAGTTTCCATCATCTTCTTTTGAGGCAGATAGGCTTTCAACATTTATTTTATTGGTGCCAATACCTGAAAAGATATTTTCATATCGCTGAATTACTTCCTCTTTAGAAGTTGAATTGTCCTTAAATGATTCTTCTGAAAACAATGCATTATACGCAGAAAAATCCTGCTTTGCCAGTGTGTCGGAGTATTTATCAACAATACTGTCAACTTTCTTTTTCTCCTGCTGATTTTTATATACAAAATAACCGCCAACTGAGCCAGCAACCACTACCATTGCTGCAATGCCAATAAATACCTTCATTTTCCCATTTCCTGCCATACCAAGTCTCCTTTTCATCCTTCAGTTAATAAAAAAATTAATCCATCATTACTTGTCCTATATTTTAATCTTACAATCTTATTGTATGCAAGAACAGCTTTTACTGCAAAAGTTATCATATATTTAAATCTTATTATTTATCCAGTTTTTCTATTCTTAAATAACTCCTTCTTTCAAACTATAAAACTCATTTTGTACAAGTAATTGGCGTAGCTGACAATACCTGCCATATTCACCAGTGAGACATTCAAATCAGCCTCCTGACTCTTTCAGTTTCCTGTTTTTATACATTTCAAAACAAAAAAACCTCTCTGAAATCATATCAAGCAAGAGGCTTCATTATTTATATAAAGTATTTTGGGTTTTCAATTGAATGAGCTGAAAAAATATTCAATAATCCTAACAAGGAAAGTATCTGTTCATCTTTTCAATGCTTCCTTAATCAGTTTGGCTTCTCTAAGCGGATCAGCCGCATTCAAAATCCCGCTGCCGACAATAATTATATCCGGTTCCAATGCAACATACTCATTGATTGTTTGACTGCTAATACCACCTGCTGCAGCAATTTCAACGTTTTTAGCATATTTCTTTATTTCTTTTAACTCCTCAAGGGGTGTTCTGCCTGCTGCCTGCTGATCTGCACCAGTATGAACAGCAATAACATCTACACCCAGACTTTCAATTACTGGAATTCTTGCAGCTAAATCCTTTACACAAATCATGTCTGCCATTACTTTTCTTCCCTGTTTTTTTGCCTGATCAACGCAGCCTTTTATGGTTAAATCATCCGTAATTCCAAGTACAGTCACATAAGCTGCACCAACATCATATGCCAATTGTGCTTCATATGCTCCTGCATCCATAATTTTAGCATCGCACAATACATCCAGCTGAGGAAATTTTTCTTTGATCTGCTTAACCGCTTCACGCCCGGCATCAATTAAAAATGGGGTACCTACTTCCGCAATATCTATGAAAGGTTCAAGAGTAACCAGTTGTTCTAACGCCTGCTCCAAATTCAGTTCGTCAATTGCCAGCTGTAATTTCATTTTTATCCCGCCTATTCTAAATTTGCATGATTTTCAAATGCTTTTGTTGTATCCACTTGCTGGTCTTTCGCCAGTTCAAGAATCAGCGAGTCCCCTAATAAAAGAATCGCTTCTTCGAACATACTTCCCCCCGGAAGAATTCCTTTTCGGTTGATTTCACTCACAGGTAATTTGTCTGTGTATGCCGGAATTTTTACCACTTCATTAGCAAGCTTTCCCAGACTCGACTGTTCAAAAATTGTCAGTGCAACGATTGAGCCGCCATACTCTTTCGCTCGTTCGGCATTAGAGATTAAAGATTTTGTTTCTCCAGAAGCACTGGCAGCAATTAACAAATCATCTTCCAGAAATGCTGGAGTGGTTACTTCTCCGACAATATAGACTTCATAGCCAATATGCATGAGACGCATGGCGAAACCTTTCAGCATAAGCAAGGAACGTCCTGCACCTGTCACAAATATTCTTTTTTTTATTTTTATCAATTCCAACAATGTATTCACTTGCTGAATGTTCACATTTTTAAGTGTTTCCGCCAGCTCCAACGCTGCCTTATACGACAAGTCAACAGGATTCATTCAGAATTGTCCTCCTCATTATTTTTTCAAATTTTTATAGCTTGCCACAAACATATCCATCTTACCGGACAGTGTTAATTTTCCAAAATGGTCTGGAACAATTATCGTCTCGCCTTTTGAAACTTCTGTGTCATTTATTTTTCCAGCTCCTTCAACAATCGTGATAAATGCAAATCGCTTTGGTTCATATCTCCCCTTTGCTTCTGTTTTGATACGACTCAATGTATATAACCCTGGCTCATCCCAGTAATCAGTAATTTCACAGCCAGCCTTCAAATAGGAATCGTACCAGACAAATCCTGTAGAACGATCTGGAATCAGCACATTGTCAATCACCTTCTCAATATGAAGCTCTCTTTCTTCCTTTGTATTCGGATCGACTCGATCATAATCATACAGTCGATAAGTCAAGTCAGCGTTTCTGGAAATATTATAGGTCAGTACATCTCTTCCAATTGCGTGTAACGTACCAGCAGGAATATCAATAAAATAATCTTTTTTCGCCGGAAGATACTTAAGCAGTTTTCCCCACTCTTTACTTTGGACTAGCTCCACAAACTCTTCTTTTGAACGTGTATGATGCCCAAACTCAATCTTGCCGTCTTCTGGAGTGTCCAAAATAACCCATGCTTCTGGTTTTCCACGAGAGTTATCATGATTTAACGCGTATTCATCATCTGGATGCAGCTGAACTGACAAGTCTGCCAAAGGATCTAGTAAGTTAACACGGATCGGTAATTGTACAGTGTCACACTGAAACCACTCAGGGCAGGCAGTATATAATTCTGATAATGTCATATCTGTGTCTTCAACAAAACAATCTGCTTCTCCGGGCAAAGCTGCAACATTATAGACTTCTCCAACTGGAAATATCTCGGTATGATAATTAAACGTTTCCAGCATTCGCTTACCGCCCCATATCCTCGCTTCAAAAAAAGGAAGAATCTTTAAAATTTGCTTTTCCAAAGAAAACCAACTCCTTAAATTTGTTTTCGCTTACATTTCAAATTATAAACACTTTTTTTGTTTTTGCAACCTTTCTAAATAAAACCTGTTTGTTTTGATCTTAATAACCAAAAATTTAGTTTGTTATGATATACTACGTAGAGAACTTTTTTTGGAGGAGAAGGATGAAATTAACCAGTGAAGAAAGAAAAAATAAAATACTGCACGAAGTTATTACCAAGGGTGAAGTAAGCATCAATGATTTGGCTGACAGGTTCGCAGTAACAACAGAAACCATCCGAAAAGATGTCAGCCTTCTGCAGGACAAGAACTTAATTTCTAAAAAACACGGCTCTGTCTCCATGGTTAACTCTTTTTTTGAGAATGAATTCTCTGTTAAGGAAAGTGACCATTTGGAAGAAAAGATAACAATTGCAGAAGCTGTCATGAAATTTATCCCTGAAAATGCTGCGATATTTCTAGATACAAGTACAAGTGTTTTACAACTAGCTAAATTATTGGTTATGCGAGATGATTTAACAATCATTACGAATTCACTGCAAATCAGTCAGGTTTTATCTGCTTCTGATAACCAGATTCTTCTAACGGGCGGTTTATACCGAAAGAAAAGTAATTCCTATGTAGGTGATTGGACGTTGAATGCAATCAGCGGATTAAATATAGACATCTCATTTATCGGCTGTGACGGCTTTTCTAAATCCGGCCCAACGATTCGCTCTTATCATGAGCTGGAAATAAAAAAAGCTGTGATTGAACACAGCAGGAAAAATTTTATTTTGTGTGATACCTCTAAACTGGTAAATGAAGGGCTTTATTCATTTATAACCTATGACTCTTTGGATATGATTTTTATGGAGCGCAGACTGACTGACCAGGAACGGGAAAAATTTCCTAAAGAACTTATATTTTTTCAATCTGAATGAAAAAAATATTGGGTAATTTTTGTAGTAAATTAATCCAAGCATGAATGACTAGGCTGTAAACTACCTCTTTATCAGTGGATGGTTTACAGCTTTTTTATATTCCATAGAATGAAAAAGTCTACTTTTACTTAATCCAATAAATTATACTCATTTCTGCTCTCTTTCATAAGAATGGGTAATTTAAAATATATTCATCTAACACGTCAAATCCTTGAGAGGAGTTAGTTCGAAAAACAACTGAATTCCCGATCCATTCGTACAATAATCTGACTTCTTTGTAACAACCAAACAGCTGGCTATAATTCACAATGTCTAGCTCCTGTAAACAACATTCAACTTCCCTACTTCCAGATTCCATTATAGATGAAACCGTTCAAATATAGTAGTTTCAGCTTTGTGTTAAATCCTTTGGCGAACAGCAGTAATGGATAAGAAACTCCTCTCGTCATTCAAAAAAACAATCGACCTGCAGCTTGTTCTCTGTCACACTCACAGTGACAAAAACGATTTGCATGTCGATTATCTATTAAGTCTCTCCAGCTTCCTGTTCTCAGACATAAGCTGGAGCATTATGATCTGTTCGTTTCTGAGCAATATATCATCAAATATCAAATAATAAATAAGCGCCAGATATCTTTATACATTTCATATAATACGAAGGAGAATTCAGTTTGAATGTCTTTTAAAGTACTGTACTTTTCAGCAACGAACTAAATCACAAGCTTGATTTATCTTTATTCTATTCATTAAGAAAACCTGTCAGAGCGGCATTAATCAACACTCATTCTTTTGTCATTGATTGATATACGTATTCAATTGTACGCAAAATTTCTCCGCATCCTTATCTGAATTTGTGATTACAATCAAGGTATCATATCCTGCAATTGTCGCTGTTACTTCAGAAAATCTTTTTTTATCCATATAGTTTGCAATGACATCTGCACCATTTGGAATTGTTCGAATAATAATGATGAATCTAACAATTTCAATGGACTTAGTGTAATCCTTTATACTTTTTTTCAGCTTTTGATCCAGTTCAGAATCATTTTTTTCAAGAACTAAAAGAGTGAGTCTCTTCTTACCATCTTCCAAATAAGATTTGACAATATTCAATTCTTTCATATCCCTTGAAATCGTTGCCTGCGTAATCACAAGACCTTCTCTTTTCAGATAAATCAGCAGTTCATCCTGCGTTTCAATTTCATTCTCAATTATTATCTTCTTTATTTTTTTTTGGCGATCATTTTTATTCATAAGTCTTCACCTATTTTCCATTGCCCAGCAAAAAACAGCTCCCCCTGATAATCAATCATGCATGTCAATTTTTGCTTATAGAAACAGCATGGCTGCAATCAAAATCAGCAGGTTGCTGACTCCAATGATAATGAGCGGCTTCATCATAAACCTTGTCCAAGTAGAATAGTTCACTTTGGAAATTTCAAGTCCTCCCATGACAACACCGGAAGTTGGTGTAATCAAGTTCACCAGTCCGCATCCGGCAGTAAAAATCATAATCATGACATTTGGATTCAAACCAATATTATTGGCTAAAGCTCCCATTACCGGAATTGACACATACGCCAGGCCTGATGTAGATGGGATCAGAAATGACAGGAACAAATACAAAACATACGCACCGATTACAAACAATATCGGAGACAAGCCCTGAAGCAGATTCGCTGCTCGATCCAGAATAAATAAATCGAGGTGTGTAACCTGCATGATGACAGAAGCGCCACGAGCAACGACAATAATCAGTACAACAGATAAAATGTCTTTTACTCCATCTATAAATGTTGCAATGATCTCTCTTTCAGAGAAACCCTGAATGAGTGAAACAACCAAACTGCTCAAAAAGAACCACATTGCCAAATCTCCAAAGTACCAGTCACCAAAGCTTTCACCTGTCAACAAGGACGTCCAGCCGTCAAACAGGTGGATATTAAATGATCCCCATGGAATTAAGGTAATCACCATTATGGCAAATGAAAAAGCAAAAACAGATAAAATCGCTTTATGTTTACCAGTGAATTCAATCGTCTGCGAATCGGTCCTTGCAAAATGTTTCTCCATATCTTCTTGTTCCTGCAGGCTCAAAATAGTTGAACCTTTTTCAGCCTTTACTTCCCTAGCATAACTCATTACACAAAAAATACAGTAAGCTGTTGTAGCAAGCCATAAAGTAAAACCAATTCCTAAAACAATCCCCGTATTTGGTATAATTCCAACGCTTTTTAAAGCATCCATTGCTACACCGGTTGCAAATGGATTCACTGTGGAACCGATTACACCTGCTCCCGCTCCCAGCATAACGGTTCCAATTGAAACGATTGTATCAAAACCGGAGGCAACCATGGTTACAGCTAGCAGACTATAAAATGGAATAGTTTCTTCTGCCATCCCGTAAGTTGAACCGCCGATGGAGAATAAAATCATCAGGATTGGTATCAGAATCAGCTCATTCCCTTTCAGTTTTCGAACAATATGCTGAATTCCAGCTTCCAATGCGCCTGTCTTTGTAATAATATTTAAAAATCCGCCTAAAATCAGAATAAATACACAAATGTCAATCGCATCTCTAAAACCGTTAAAGGGGGACATTACCAGATCTGAAACACTGGCACCAACTACACTGCTGACTTCTTCAGTTCCTCCTGAAAGAAACGTCGGTGCAAATGTTTGTCCTGAAAAAATCCATGAAGCCACGGTTAAAAGAATAAGAATGATGAACAGAATACTAAAAGATGAAATAGACTTTTTTTCCTTGTTCTTTGTCATTTTTCGATTCTATACGAAAGAGCCCTAAAGAAAAATATTTTTGAACTTCAGCCTTCAGATAGAGCTCCTTTCATATTTTTCCTCTCTATATAGAGTCCCTCAATCTATTTTCCCAATTTAAAATAGTCGCCATCAAGAAAAGTAAATTGTTTGTACTCATATATTATTTTTCTTTTCTTAACTAATTCTCTAAGTGTCTGACCGACTGTTTCTCTTGTTGTACCACTGAGCTTCGATAGATCGTTAATCATAATCGGATGCGGAATGATAATTCTGTCATCATCCTGCTGTCCTAAATCCTCCATCAAAATCGCTAAAGTATTTTTTACTCTCTGCTTCGCCTTAGATGTAGTACAATACTGAATTCTTCTTACCTGTTTTTTGAGGAGCACATTTAAATCAGCCGTAATAAGCTTCAATTTCCATACATCCATTTGAACGATTTTTTCAAAAAGCACAGCAGGTATATAGCACACCTCTATATCTGTCGCAGCAACCGCAGAAAAGTAATATTTTTCTGATTCAAACAGCCCCAGCAATGGAAATAGTCTTTTTTCACCGATAACTCCCAGGAAATTGTATACAGCACTTTCCTCTGATCGTTCAAGCCGAACTAACCCTTTGTTTAAGAAAAAAATTCTATCTCGTTTATCATCTGTAAAAAAAAGTATTTGTCCTTTTTTATATGAACGGCAATACATATTTTCAATTAGAAGCCCTTGAGTTTCATTGTCCAAGACCGAGAAATAAGGATATTCACTAGTAATTCTTTGCTTTTTAGCTCTGTCATTTGTTTCCATATGTCTCACTCCAAAAGAACTATTTTCATTCTGGTTCGTAATCTAAATCAAAAAATGATTTCTGTACCAACACCCTGTTCATCAATGCTTGCAAGCATTTCTAAAGAAGTGATTACTGCTTTACAATCTGGTCGAGATTTGACGTACTGGACAGCTGCTTCCACTTTCGGCAGCATACTACCAGGAGCAAAGTGCCCTTCCTTCATGTATTGTTCTGCTTCAGCAACAGTCATTTGATCCAGCCATTGTTCATTTTTCTTTCCATAATTCAGCGCAATTTGCTTCACACCAGTTAAAATAATAAAAATATCTGCATCAACCAGTTCTGCTAATTTTTCAGAAGCAAAATCCTTATCAATAACAGCCTCTATCCCTCGAAACGACTGACTGTCAATCGGAATTCCTCCACCGCCGGAACAAATGGTTATAATATCGTTGTCAACCAGCGTTTTTATGCTATACTGCTCTTGGATGGCTATTGGTTTGGGACTTGGCACAACTTTGCGCCAGCCTCTTCCAGCATCCTCACTATAAACAGCTCCTGTTTCTTTTTCTAAAGCTTGAGCTTGTTCACGTGTAAGGAATGGACCAATCGGCTTGCTGGGATTTTTGAATGCTTCATCTTTTTTATCCACAATTATCTGGGTAATGATGGTTGCAACTTTCTTATTTAAGCTTGCTTCTCTGATTTCCCTTTCTAAAGCATTCTGAAGCCAAAAGCCAATACTTCCCTGTGTCATTGCTACACAGGTATCCAAAGGCATAGCCGGATTTTTTTCAGAGTCAGACGCCTGTTGCTGCAACAACAGATTGCCTACCTGAGGTCCATTCCCATGTGATATGATCAGCTGAACATCTGACTGAATCAGCTCAACCAAATGTTTAGAGGTTTGTTCCAATGCATGCTGTTGAGCCTCAGCACTGGCATCCTTGGTCAGAATGGCGTTACCGCCCAAAGCTACTGCAATTCGCTTTTTTCTTTGAGTCACACATACTCCTCCTTCTACCTATGCTTTTGGAATAAACAGGTTTCCTAAAGTCGCTGCCATAATTGCTTTAATGGAATGCATCCGATTTTCTGCTTCTTCAAATTGTCTTCCATATTTACTTCGGAAAACTTCATCTGTAATTTCCATTTCTTCAATACCAAATTTTTCCTTAATCATTTTTCCATAGGTTGTATTTGTATCATGAAATGCCGGTAAACAGTGAAGAACGATCAGATCTCCATCAGCATTACCGGTTGCTTTTACCATATCCATATTAATCTGATAATCCTTAAGCATACTCACACGTTCCTCGAATTTGTCTTCCTCACCCATTGAAACCCAAACATCTGTATAAAGTACATTTGCACCTTTTACGCCTTCTGCAATATCATCTGTGATTAGTAATTTACTGCCTGATTTTGATGCAAATTGTTCAGCATAATCTACGACTGATTTTTCCGGATGCAGTTCCTTTGGTGCACAAATTCGAACATTCACACCCAAAATCGCTCCTGTAACCAGCAAGCTGTTTGCCATATTGTTACGACCATCACCAACATAGACAAGTGTAATATTTTCCAGCGTTTTGAAGTTTTCCTTAATAGTCATGAAATCTGCAATCATTTGAGTTGGATGCCATTCATCTGTCAACCCGTTCCAAATCGGTACACCTGAATATTTTGCCAGATCCTCCACTACTTCCTGACTAAAACCACGAAACTCAATTCCGTCAAACATCCTTCCTAAAACTTTTGCGGTATCCTCAACAGATTCTTTTTTCCCTAATTGAATATCGTTTGCGCCTAAAAATTCCGGATGAGCCCCTAAATCAATGGACGCAGTGGTAAATGCAGCTCTTGTACGTGTGGATGCTTTTTCAAAAAGAAGCGCAATATTTTTTCCTTCCAAATATCTGTGCGGTATATTCTGTTTCTTTAAATCTTTGAGATGAATGGAAAAATCAATTAAATATTCCAGCTCTTCTCTTTTAAAATCTTTTTCTGCTAATAAGCTTCTACCTTGAAATACTGATGTCATTTTCGTTCCTCCTATGTTAGATGCGCAAGTCCGGAAACTCGCAAAATATTGTTCTAATTGGGTTCAATCAAGATTGTTGCTGTTGATCTACCTCAATTTTTTCCTATTTTTAAGGGTTTTTACTTGGCAAGAAAAACCGTTCTTGATAATCGCTTGTGAACAAGTACCCTGTATCTAAATGAAAGGTGATCTTTTTTATACTCCGTCAAGTTATGACCCATTCCTGTTATTTATCTTAATTGAATGTCGCCTTAGCGAAAATACCAAATGACAATTTGATCTTCCATCACAACAATATCCAACTCTTCCAAATGCTGGATTTGGATCCAGCCATCCCATTACTTCGATAGGCCTATTCTCATACTGGAAAACCTACCAAAGATCCAACAATTCTTTTGAACTGCATAGTTTCTTAATCTAAAATTAAAACTGGCAAATAACTTGGTTTTATTTATGAAGGAGCTTTGAGCTATTGCCATGTAACAATGTGAGAAGGCTTTTTATCGAAATAACCAGGCAAATCATAAGGAGATGCTATCAATGGTTGATGAATTCCTCCTACTTGCACCGCAGCAGATGAATGCCAAAAAGCTTGCCAAACAATTTTAGAACAATATGTTGGATCTTTTTCAAAAATTTTTGTATTTATTCCATAATTATATTTTTTCCCTTGGTAGTTATTTATAGCCCATTGAGCTGCTGCTTTTGATTTATACTGAGATGTAGGACGGTATACTTTTGTCCATTTGTTTATCCCACCATATCGTTGCATCCAAGTAAAAATTCCTATAATTTCAGGAGTTTTTCCTGGACCTTGTATAGATAGAATACCGCCATTTCCTAATTCTCCCAAGAAGATTCCGGCATGACCAGTTAAGCCACCTAAAGAAGTGCCGTTAGTAATTAATATATCACCAGCTTGGGGATTTCCGGCAACACTTCGAAATTCTGGAATTACTGGATCAGATGGAGGGGGAGTTGTTGCTAATTGAACATATAAATCAAAAGTAATTTCCTCATCAAAGACCCCAATTGACCTATATTGTTCATATTGCTCCTGTAATGTCGCTAAATCTAAAGCTTTTTCTTTGGCTCCCCTCTGACTTATTTGAAAGCGTTCGTTTCTTTCAAATTCATCTAATTTTTCTCCGACTAACGCATACTCGCTTAAGAAATCATCCATCTCACTTGCAAATACCTTACTACTATTAAACAAAAGAGCAGTTAAAATTCCTAAAAAACTTAGAATACACAAAAATTTTTTCATATCATTCCTCCTCAAAAAATATTTTATTTGTATTATAATACCTGCCATTTTCTACATAACCACGAATCCAATTTTTCTTTGAAACAGAGTAATCGTAATCATATAACAACGAACTATTTGTCACGGTAAATCTGATGCCAACACCTCCTCTCACACTTTTTATATCCCTAATAATATTAGTAATTTGAATATTGGTTGATTTCAGCCCATATTCATTTTCAAGTAATTCATACAACTCTTGTTCTGCAATATATTTTTTAACAGGAATTTGGTAAACATAGATGGAGGAAAATACAATCGCAACAATTCCAATTATAACTAACATTACCCTTTTAATAACAAACACCTCTTTCAAATTATGAGCAAGTCCGGAAACTCGCAAAATATTGTTCTAATTGGGTTCAATCAAGGCGGATCAATAAACAAGTATTGGTCGATCATGGGTTGGAAACGATGAAGCTACATAAAAACATCGAAACTTCTTTTACACCTTGATGGCGTGTGTTGATCCCCATCTAGTACAGCTTACTTCCGCTTGAATCATTGCTATTTAAAAAAATGACGGATCGTAAGTTTATTGGGTGTCCCCTAAAATTGGTTCATAAACAATTTAGCTGGACGTTTGACTAAGCCAGGTACATTTTTCGTTTTACTTTTTGAAATCTCAGCTAGTTTCCGTACTCACGCTAGATATTCTCTCTTACAAACGGCATACTCATACATCTTGGTCCGCCGCGACCGCGAACAAGCTCACTGCCTGGAATATAGTTTAATTTCACTCCGGCTTCTTCCAGACGCTTATTCGTAATCACGTTGCGATCATAGACAACTACTTCTCCCGGTGCGATCGTTAATGTATTTGATCCATCATTCCACTGCTCTCTTGCAGCTGCAGTAATATCACCACCTCCACAGCGAACCAGCTCAACAGCCGATAATTTTAAATAACGACAGAGTATATGTTCCAGTGTATCCTTTTCTTCAACAATCCTTATCTCCCCATTTTCCTTTGAAATAGAATAGACAATCAAATCCCCTTCAATTTCCGGATGGATGGTAAACTTATCGTAATCCACCATAGTGAACACCGTATCTAAATGCATAAATTTTCTTTTCTCCCCAATGTTAAAGGCTAATAAATGCTCAAAGCTTTTTTCACTTTCAAAAATATTGCATGCAAGCCGCTCAATCGAAACGACATCAGTTCTTTGAGAGATGCCCACTGCCATTACTTTGCTGGATAAAACCAGTTCATCACCACCCTCGATTCTTGTATTATTTTCACGATTATAAAGTAGGTTAACCGGATTGTCCTTGAACATTGGATGGTATTTAAAAATATATTTCCCATAAAGTGTTTCTCTTCGCCTTGTTTCTGAATACATCTTATTCAAAGAAGCACTGTTACCAATCGTAGCAAACGGATCTCTGGTGAAATATAAGTTCGGCATTGGGTCAATGAAGAAAGGATAGTGATCATCTACTAATCCTGTTAATGAAGTAGACTGAATCCCCGACAGTTGATTTTTTCTTAAGCCTGCCATCGACTGATCGATCAATTCACGATTTGTATCAAGTGACAGAAAGTATTCTTTAATTTCATTTTTAATTGTTTCATCCTGAATAGCTGCTTCATTAAGATATTCATCCAGAAACAGATTCTTAATTTCCTCAGAAATCAGTGCTTCTGCTGCCAAATCTTCCAAATACAAGACATCAATATCTTTTGAGCGAAGTGTATTTGCAAAATAATCATGCTCCTTTCTTGCCTGTTCTAAAAAAGGAATATCATCAAACAGCAGCCGCTCCAGATGGTCAGGCATCAAATTTTCTAATTCTTTACCTGGACGGTGCAGCATCACTTGCTTCAGCTTTCCAATTTCTGAAAAAACATTAATTGCATTTTCCATAAATAAAACCTCCCATTGTTATTTTGGACACCCTTATAATAACAATTATTTAAACGCTTCCAAACGAGCCTTTTCTCTTCACTAATGCCCAATCCTTCTCATTATGCAGAAAAGATGAATATATACATCCTTTTAAATAAATTTACACTTGTTCCTTTTAAAAATTTATATTAATCCAAAATAAGTTTTTTCTAATGTAAAAAGAGGAGTAACTTAATAAATAAGATAATAAAGCTTTCCCAGTGTTAAAAAAGATACTATTAAAACAACATTCATTATCACTGCAGGAGTCAGCAGGTCATTAAATTGAAGGCTTTTAATTACATGGATATTATTTGTCGATTTCAAATTAATAAATAACATTTGAAAATAAATAAACGAATCTTTTCATTAGTTTTTTAAAGAGTAATTTAAATAATTAATAACCTCCTAAAGCAGCAATCTTTATCTCTGGAATGATAGAAACATTGCTTTTACTACCAGCTCAAAATGGAAGTAAAGATTTTGATGAAAAAGAAATGATAATTCTAACTCAGAAAAATTCTAAACTAGAACGACCATTCCTTAATATTTTCAGACATTCCTATTCATTCAAAAACTTTTGCTGAACTTGAATATTCTTTCTTTTGTCATCAAGAATAACTGATAGATCAGCTGCAGGAGCACGCTCCTACAGCTGCCGTCAAATTTATCGATTGATAAATAGGATAAATAAGCAAATCATCCTGAAAATATACCAGTGAAGAACAGCATCATTTATCCTTACTTACAACTTTAATCTATTTTATCTTTAATTGCAGTTAAAAAGAGTTGGCAGAGCATCTTAAAGAATACTCTGCCAACTCAAAATAGTATACAGCTATTAAAATTCATCACTTAAAGACGGGTATTTTACAGGTTAATAAAGTATCACTTTAAATGGGAATAGCCAAAATCCGTATATTCCAAAACAAAAAATTTTCATTTTTAATAGCTATGGACTCACCATCACCAGTTGAGGGTTTATTTCCAATTTATAGAATATGATATTCTCCGGCTAGACCATCCGATAGTTTTCATAACTGTTGCATCAGACTTTGAATTCTCCTGCAGCCTCGCTAATGGCTCCCTTTCCAAAATATGATGTTTCATTTAAAATCATTCTGTTTGCCATCTCCCTAGTCCCACCTTGCATTTTTCTATATAAACTACTTTCAAAACAATTGAAGTAAGAGTGATTAAGTACTTGCAAAAGCTGTATTTTTATAATCAACAAGTACTCCTCACGCCATAAAATTAATTCCTATCGTTCTTCAAGATAGCCTTCTTTAGGGATTACACCAAACGCATCAGCCAGTGTCCAAAGATTCTCATCTGAGATTGTCTGTTTTATCCCGCCCTGGGCACAAACATAGGTATAGACTTCTGCTGCTTTTTCAGCCGTTTCAATTAATCCAAAGACTTCATCCATATCTTTTCCAGCACCATAGATACCATGCTGGGGCCATAATACTAGGCGTGTTTCTTTCATCTTTGCTGCTGTGGCTTTACCAATCTCGTTCGTTCCAGGAACCAGCCAGGGAAGAACCCCAATACCTTCCGGGAAGACAACTAAACACTCTGTACACATTTGCCATAAGGTACGAGTAAATGCTTTTTCATCCAAATTATGAGTAAAGCTCATCGCCAGTAAATGACTGGCATGATTATGCATGATCACCCGGTTTTCCGGATCAACCTCTAAACGAGCAATATGGCTCATAAAATGACTGGGCAACTCGCTCGTTGGTACCGCATCATTTGTCAGTCCCCACAGCAGCTCTACCCCTTTCCCATCATCGCTTACGCGAACAACACCAAGGTTGTCAGTCGGAGCGGCAGAAACATTTTTAAAATATTTTCCGGAACCTGTCACGATAAAGTATTTTCCGGCAAGCTTGCTTCCGTCAAAAATCATGGGGATCGTTCTTAGTACCTCATTTGGATCAAGAAATGGCAAAATTTCTTCCTTCTTTAATAAATAGGAGATATTGCCGCCGTTGCGCTCATCCCAGCCTAAACGGTATAAATTCGTTGTCACCTCAACCATTTCACGTACAAATGGTGCTTGTAAAATATCCATTTTTTTCATATTTACGTTACACATTCCTTTCTTAAACTATCCAACAATTCATTTAAGTCAATACTTTCTTGACTCCTATTCATTATCGTTTGCTCAATACATTTTTTTCATATTCCTTGACATTCGTCAGCCAATCCAGTCCAACAGGTACCTTCTTCAACTCGCAGTAATAATTCCAGACATCTGCAAATGGGTAATCCTTTAATTCTTCAATCATTGCCAAACGAGTGGTATAGTCGCCGGAAAGCTCAATCTCTTTTAACTCTTCTGTGGGTTCAAGCATCGCCTTCATAATTGCCTTTTGTGTATTTCTTGTTCCAATGACCCAAGCAGCAACACGATTAATTGTCGCATCAAAAAAATCCAGACCGATATTGGTTATCGGCAGCAAGTCATTACGGACAAGTTCTCTTCCGATTTCCTGCAGCTCATCATCCATGATTACCACGTGATCACTATCCCAACGGATCGGACGGCTGACGTGCAGCAGGATTCCTTCACTGAATAATGACAAAGAAGAAAGTTTATTTGAAATGACCTCTGTCGGATGAAAGTGTCCGGCATCCAGACAAACCAGCTTCTTTCTTGTCAGACCATACCCCATATAAAACTCATGAGAGCCCACAGTATAAGCTTCTGCACCGATCCCAAACAGCTTGCTTTCAACGGCATCTAAGATATATTTTTCATCCAGTTTTTCTGAGAAAATCTCATCCAGCGATTCCATCAATCTCTTTCTTGGCGACAAGCGATCAATTGGATTGTCCTTAAAGCCGTCAGGTACCCAAAAGTTATTTACACAGACTTGACCCAGCTCTTTTCCGAAGTATTCAGCCACTTTTCTTGAACGTTTGCCATGCTCAATCCAGAAATCTCTAACTTCTTTATCTGCAGATGCAAGCGTAAAGCCATCCTTATACATGGGATGTGAGAAAAAGGTCGGATTAAAATCCAGTCCCACCTCCTGTTTTTTAGCCCAGGCTACCCATTTTTCAAAATGCTTTGGTTCAATCTCATTCAAATCTACCTGCTCCTCCGTATCCAGATAGATTGCATGAAGATTCAGCTTGTGATTTCCCGGAATCATTGCATACGCTTTTTCAAGATCCTTTCGAAGTTCTTCAGGAGTTCGTGCTGCTCCTGGATAATCACCTGTTACGGAAATACCGCCGGAAAGCTCACCATCACTTAGAAATCCTTTGACATCGTCCCCTTGCCAGACATGCATGGAAATTTTCACTTCATCCATCTTTTCCACTACTCTATCTGTATACACTCCCAGAGCAGCATATTTCTTTTTCGCTTCTTCATAACGCTGTTTTATTGTCATTTAGCTTTTCGCTCCCTTTAAAAAAATTTTATACGAATCAAGTATTGCTGCATCGAATGCTTCAGGTTCATGAACAGAGATCTCAAATGACTGCCTGATGGCCTCTCTTGCTTCTTCCAGGTCTTTAAACGTACCTGCAGCGATCATCTGCAAAAGTATATTACCGATAGCAGTTGCCTCATCCGGTCCGGCTTCAACAGTGATTGAAGCAGCATTAGCTGTCAGCTGATTTAAAAATTTATTGTTTGATCCTCCACCAACAATCTGCAGTTTATCAATCGGCCGACCGGTATCCGTCAGCACTTTCATCTTCTCCAGCTCCATGGCATAGCACAAAGCAAGACTGTCATAAATACAGCGAGCGATTTGTCCGGTAGTTTTCGGAACCCTTTGACTAGTTTCACGGCAATAATCTTGTATTGTGAGGATCATATTTTCCGGATTCAGAAACCGTTCATCATTCACATTGATGAATTGCTGAAAGGGCTCTTCCTTTGCTGCCATAACAGCTAGTTCAGCATAGCTGTATTGATAATTCTGTATGCGGGCAACCTCCTGAATCAGCCACATGCCCATAATATTTTTCAAAAAGCGAATCGTATTATGTGCCCCCCATTCATTGGTGTAATTTTCATAAAATGCATTGCGTGTGATAGTGGCAACCTTCGTTTCAATTCCTAAAAGAGACCAGGTTCCGCTGCTGAGATAGGCCCACTCTTTGCCGCATCCCGGCGTACCAATCACAGCCGAGGCGGTATCATGTGTCGCAACTGTTATAAAGCTGGCATTCGGCAAGTCATATTCCAAGAACTGATCCTTTATCAACTCTCCAAGAAAAGTTCCCGGATCAGCCAATAAGGATAACTGCTCTTTAGTGATTCCAGCTAATACCAACAACTCTTGATCCCAATCCTGTGTAGCAGGATTTAGCAGCTGCATGGTAGAAGCATTGGTTTTCTCCGTAACTGCTTTTCCAGTAAAAACAAAGCCCAAATAATCTGGAATAAGCAGCAGCTTCGCAGCCTGACTCAACTTCTCCTTATCCTCAACAAATAATTGAAAGAGTGTATTAAACGGCTGTATCTGGATACCTGTTTTGTCATATAATTTTTCTAATGAGTAAGCCTCAGAAAAAAATTTAATCGCATTTTCCGTTCTGACATCCCGATAGGAAATCGGTTCTTCCAACAGCTTACCTGTTTCATCAACCAGACAATAATCAACCGCCCATGTATCAATCCCAACGTAGCAAGAAGCAACTCCGGATTTTTTTAATTTTTCCAACCCGATAAGTATTTCTTTTATCAGCCGTTTAATATCCCAACGGTCATGACCATCAACTTTTCTAAAACCATTTTTAAATCGATGGATCTCTTCTAGAGTGATACTGCCATCTGCCTTGCATTTACTTTTCATTAAACGGCCGCTTGAAGCACCAATATCTACAGCAATATATGTATCGATCATTCTCCCACCTTCCATTTCACTTTCTTGTCAGAACATAAAGCGGTATCATTTATAAAGATGAATCCACAAAAATTCCGATCACAAACTAATAATAGTATGATTTCACCTCTTTCACATCAAACATTTTTGATATATAATTGCACTATCTTGATAGAAGGAGAAAATCAAATGTCTTATTGGGAAAAAGCAAACCATTCTTGGAGCCAGGATTCCATCCGTTACATCAATACGCCTTCTGAAAAAAGTAAAGAGCTTTTTTATTATGTACAGGAAATAGGTTATTTTAAAGCTTCCCGCCCTTATTTCACAGAAAGAGAAAATCTGCCATCCTTTTTAATGAAGTTCACCCATTCAGGTAAAGGCTGCCTCGCCTATAAGAATCAGAAATACATACTCGAAGCCGGAGATATTTTTTTTATTGACTGTATGGACTATCAGCATTACCAGACCATCAGTGAAGAGCCATGGGAAATGGACTGGGTGCATTTTTATGGAGGAAATTCTGAATTGTTCTATCAGGAATTCATGAAGAACGGCTCCAATGTTTTTCACAGTAACACAGCTAATTTGGAAAATCCGATTCATTTAATCCTTCGTCAATTATTACATGTACAGGAAAACCGGCATGCCCAAACAGATTTCCAAAGCTCTGTACTGTTGCATCAGCTCCTAAATGAATTGCTGATTCAGAAAAATCAGTTGGATTTTACTTATGAAGAAATTCCAGATTATGTATTAGCCATGAAGGCTTTTATTGACCGACAGTTTAAAGAATCACTCTCAATGGAACAGCTGGAAAAACAGTTTCATATTAATAAATATCAGCTAAACAGAGAGTTTTCACGGTTTATCGGACAGCCGCCCATCAACTACCAAATCAACAAAAAGATCTCCTTTGCAAAAGATCTGTTGCGCTACTCCGATCAATCGATTCAGGAAATTGCTCTGGAGCTGGGCTGGGATAATTTTGCTTATTTCAGCAGACTATTTAAAAAAAAGACTGGACTTACACCCGGGGTCTACAGAAAAATTGGTTAAGACAACATCGCCGGGTTATTTTAGAACGAATAAAACGCTCCAAAATAATCCGGCAAATAACTGAAAACTGAATATTTCAATCATTCGCATATTCTAATGAGTATCTCTAGCCATTATTATTCCATACCGTATATGTTGATTTAACAAAGAACAGGATATTTTCTTTTTAGAGGACTATACGGCACAAAGATAAGTAAACAGAGAACCAACAATTTACGTCTTCTCATCTAAATTGCCTCTCTATTTTGATTCGCCAAGATAATAGCCCCATCTAAATAAATCTTTCCATATACATTAAGCATTGCCAATACTCTTTCACGCAAAAAATTGAGGAAGTTCTCAATTTTTCTTTCAGAAACTTCATTGAACGCTAGAATTATCTTGATCGTTTGTCCATAATTTCCATCAAGCTTCTGACCTTCTCGATTTATAATGCAATTAGCATATCATCAATCTTTATAAGTGCCGCCCACCACGACATGAGTTAGTTTCTTTTAAGATGTCGGACAAACTTACTCAAGTGGAATTTTCTTCATGTATTCAACCAGAGAAGCATCCGGTATTTTATTTATTCTATTTCAAATCAACTGGTTCAGTTGATTCATAAGTCAATAGCGTTCACGTTAACGTTATCTTTCTTTGATTAGTTTTATACTCTTAATTCAATCAAAATTATTTACGTTTGCATTGGATAATAAAAAGAATGATGAGAGTTGGAAAATTGCTGATGTTGAGCTTTCAAAATCAGTAAAATGGATATTGGGGAAATTATACCTGAAAGAGGAATGAATATTACATATAGTATGAAAGGAGTATTGTTAGCTAACTTCTTCTATGAAATTAAAAAATCTATTAGCGGATGTGGATAGGTATCTATAAAAGTATCCATTCCAGCTTTAAAAGAGTGACAAAAAAGCCTCTATAATGTTTCATGCTGGCAGAAATTCCTTAAGGAAAATTGACCAGTGCTTTTTAAGTGTTCAAACATAAAAAAGGAACAACTTTTACTGATAAAATGGCATCATCTAAAACCGCAAATCATCAGAAAGGTTGTTCCCTTGTGCACTTGAATTAAGCCTCAGATATACTAGCTAATTCGGCTTGAATAACTAAGCGTTTATTGCCTATTGGATCAGCACAAACATATAGGGTAAGTTGAGGTCGCCCATCAATATCTCCTTGTGCATCTATTGTTTTAGAAAAAATACCTGTTTCATCATCAAGAAAAATATCGGAAACCCTAAATTTGTACTCTTTATTATCAGAAAATTGTAAAACATGGATTGTATCATTTATCTTTAACATTAATCCTTCAACAGTGTCTAACTCACCGATTGTTCCTGCTTCTGTTTTTAAAAGCGGATTAAAATATTCTTCAGGAGTTGCATAAAATGCTGAATGAGCAGCAACAACCACGTTATCTTGACCCAGTACCTGCTCTTTCTTTGCTCCACAGGCATTTAGTAAACGCTGATCATCAGAGTTGGGATCGTTAGACCATTCACTTCCAGTTTCATAACCAACACCTTGAAAATAGTCAATATTCAGTCCAATCTTATCACAAATTATTTTTCCCAATAGCTCCCCATTTATGCCCTCATCCAAGCGTTCATAGGTCATCGGTCGCGAAATAACTGTGTTTTCCATTTGTTTGGCGATCCGCTGATCCTCCAACTCTTCCTCAGTAGGCTGTTGCTCAGAACTCATTGTTGATTCTTCCGCTTTACCTGAATCCTTGGAGCTGCTTTCGGAGAATGTTGAGGATGTTGAAAGTACCTCTTCCTCTGAAGTCTTTGAAAAAGAGGTCGTTTTTTCTGCTTCAGTCAGCTGCTTCTTTGGCTGGTTCCAAAAAAAATAGCTGACTGTCAAAATTAGAATAATAGACAGTATGATTGAAGCTTTTGCAATCCAGGGAAATCCAGTTTTTCTTTTTTTCCTATGTCGTTTTTTTTGTCGAGAAGAATTTGGCATTGATTCTTTACATCCTTTCCAAATTGAAATAACTGACCTATATTTCATTTATTTTAACTGAATTATTCATCTTAAAATATACTTAATCATTAAAAATAACAGGTAATATATATTATAGCAAATTCTAATGAGACTGAATACAAACAAAAATCCGAACTATACGTAAAGGAATAATTTAATTCAACCGTATGAACTACCCTACTGGAAGAGAAGCAATGAATTCATTCACAGCAAAACTATTTAGCGCATTGGAACAGCAACTACTAGAAACTATATAGCATCGAAGCTGCTCCTCTTTATCAGTCTCTTGTCACAATAAGCAATTGATATTTTATACAATAAAATATTTTGCAGCAGCCTGTTCGACTTTTCCACTCCCTGGTCAATGAATAAACAAATAAATTCGATTATGTTCTTCATTTGTCATACACGTTCAAGAGACTTATGGACAAGCAAAGGAAACTGGGTTATATAATTATTTCACATCGTTGGAGAATCTCTATCTCCCTTTTTTAACAGTTGATTACAAAAAAAGGAAACACCCCTTATTAGAAGAAAACATCTCTGATATCCACATCCATGACTTCGATTGTTTTCTGGTTCCTTAATGAAAACTTATGCCGATTAAACATCAGAAAAAAACAGTGTAAAAACCAATTTAACCTAGAACCCACACTAATTATCATCCAAAACCGAACTTTATTCTTCTTTTTATCATTAAAATACGGAAAAACATCGACATCATAAATATTCAATGGTATCATTTTTGAAAACACTGAATATTTTTGAGAAGGCGGGAAGAACATGAAAGAATTGTACGATGGTAAAACGAAAACAGTCTTACTGGATGAAGAAAGTAAAGAAGTTTACTTATTATTTAAAGACAGTGCAACCGGTGAAAATGGCGTCTTTGATCCAGGTTCCAACACAGTCGGCGGCAGTGTTGTCGGTAAGGGAAAAATTGGTTTAACTGTTTCCCAATACTTTTTTGAACTAATGGAAAAAAATGACATCCCTACGCATTACTTGGGGGCAGATATCGAAAAAGGTATAATGAATGTTCGCCAACTAACGGTACCAAATTTAGAATTTGTTCTACGCTATTTCACGGCGGGCAGTATGTGTCGCCGTTTCACCTTACCAGAAGGATTACCATTTAACCCGCCTTATTTGGAAGTCACGTTGAAAGACGATGAACAAGGTGATCCGTTGATTACTGATCGTCTGTGCCAGATGAAGGGGATTTTAAAACCCGGACAATACGAAGAAGCACTCGATCTCTTAACAAAAGTTGGGACAGTTCTTAAAGATTCTTTAGCAGAAATGAACTTAACCTTAATTGATTTTAAAATTGAAATTGGCTGTGATAATGATGGAAGAATGTATGTCGTTGATGAAATCACTCCTGATATTTGGCGTGTCAAAGATGAAGCAGGTAATATTCCCAACCAAATTGAGTGTGCACAGCTTATCCTAGATAAAATTCAATAAACAAAAGGTGAGGTTCTGTTATGAGTGCCTCACCTTTTGTTGTTTTTTGATGAAAAAGAAAAACCCCTTGATATACAAGAGGTTTTCGTATCGATAATAACAATAAATTAACGACGAATTTCTACTCATCAGTCCGATTTGACAATGAGCCATTTTTTTCTGATTATTGCCTCACTCTCACTCCCCGTAGGAAGAAATAGAGAATTTATTTAAAACAGCATAAGTTATCAGAAAGAAATGGGACAGGTTCGCTCATTTTTTAACTTTGCAACAGAATCCATTTTTCTATATACTAAAAATTCTCTAGCCAACAATTAGCTAATCTAATTTTCCTTTTTTTTCCTTAGCTCTATTAAAGGTACAATTTTTAACAGAATAATAAATCCCATAACCCCTATAAAAAAGCTAATAACTGTTGTTATTTCTATTGATGTTTTACTAAAAATCATTAATAAACAAGATGAAATTAAAGTACTAAATCTGTATGAGAGCTTATTCACAGCTACATAGGAACCTCGATACTCTTTAACTGCAATATCTCCCAAATATTGTTGAAATAGAGGGGCAAAAATTATTTCTCCTAATGTAATCATAAACATAATCAAAATTAATATATAAGCATTCGATAAAATTGGTAATATCGAATAACCAATCAAGTATAAAAATGAACCTATTATAAATAGTAGCTTTTCAAAATCCTTTTCTTTTTTCCAAAATGAAATCACTATAGATAGTACAACTATCAAACCTGTATTTACAGCTAACAATAACCCATAAAAATTCGAACCCGTTAAAATATCTCCAAATAGAACGTAGCTATTTTTTTGCATAGTTACTGAAATAAACTTTGTGAAATTAGTTTCTACAGAAAAAATCAAAATATTTGCAAGAAAATATAAGACAAATACTTTGTCTTTCATTACTATTCTATATCCTATCTTCTCAACAGATTTTGACGTTCTATCTATTTTAAATGTTTCATTTATGAAAACCATAGTAACAATCATGATTATTATACTTATTATAGTTAGAATAAGAAATAGTTGACTCATATAATTTTTAAAAAAAACAGACCCTAGTACTGCACCAAAAGCAAGAGATAGATTATTTATCCAATAAATCATTCTAAACATATCCTTTCTCTCATCGGGTGAGGATACGTCTAGAAGCATTGCTTCAGAAGCAGGACTATACAAACCATTAAAAAAATTTCTCATAATAAAGCACAGTGAAATTAAAATAGGTGAGAAAAATTTATTAGATGTACCAATCATAAATCCAATAAAAATTATTATTTTTATTAATTCGGTATACACCATTATTTTTTTTCTTCCAATTTTATCTGATAATTGACCACCCCACAAATTTCCTAATATAGCAAAGATAGTGCTGATTAATAAAATATAACCAGCATTGGATACACCAAATTTATCTGCCATATAAATTGTCATGAAAGGAAAAATCATATTTGTCACTAAATTATTAATAAAAATTATTATTATTCTAAGTTGAACATTTCTATGAAATCTAAAGAAAGACAATCTATCACTTCTCCCATATACAATTTTCTTTACTCCATTCATCAAATTTCCACATTTTGCTTTTTACATCTTCAAAACTGCTTCCCTTTATTATTGCAGAAATAACCTCAGAGGCACTTGAATCCCCTCCATTAAAGTAATTTCCTATTTTCTTTATTTTTGGTGCGTACATTACAACCCAATCAAATGGACACTCTTTATTAATATCTATCAATTTGCCTGATTGAAATGGTATAGTAATACCTCCATAAACATAATTTTCTTCAACTATTTTATGATTACTAATTGAATAATCATCATAAAGCTGTGCCTTAATACTTTCCACAAATAAATCTACTCCAGTTTTAGCTAAAAATGTCTCATTAATTTTAGTTCCACCAACTCTGCAAGCCGCTTCACAAAATATTAACTCATTATTTTTATAGAAAAATTCTATATGAAAAGCAAATGCATGTGCTGGAGTTTGCATATTTTGTAAAATCTTATTTGATTCCTCAATCAAATATGAATTCATTTCATCTTTATCATCTAACATTATTGAACCAACAAAAAGATTTTCTTTGTATGCTAAACAACCATTCTCATATTTAGAAGGTTTAGCTAGAATAATTTTGTTATTTTGAAAAATTCCATCAACATGAAACATCTCATTACCATCAATATATTCTTCAGCTAATAAAGGAAATTGCTTTTTCAAGATTTCAATACTTTGATGTTCTGTCAAAATATCCACACCAATTGCTCCTGCCCCATCTAATGGTTTTAAGACTAAAGGAAACCCTATATTGGAAATTGCTTGATCAATATCTTTCATATTTTCAATAAGCTGATATTTAGGCAACTTCACTTTTCCATTCAAAGTACTTTTCATTAAATATTTATCTCGAAATTGTAGAGCACTTCTTTCTGATTGTCCATCAATAAAAAGTTCATCTCTCAAGCGTCCAATTTTTTCTAAATCAAACTCATGTGTTGCAATTATCTTTTCAATCTTTTTAATTTTTGCTAGATCAGAAATATAGAGTTGAAGTCTATCATCTTTATAAAAGTCATCGATTATTACACGGTTTTGAAAAACATTTTTATAAGCATTTTTATTTTTGAGAGAAGTTATAAATATCACTTCTCCCTCGTACCCTTCAAATGCAGATTTATAATCTTTTAAACCATCTGAAAAATGGTTAATCACAATAATTGCCATTTTTTTCACTTCCTAAAATTTCATTAAAAACAGATACTTTATACTTATCAATTGTGTATTCATTTTTACATACATATCCTCCTGATATATATATATATAGTCTACCTTTCGATGTAAATGATATTAAATACTTTTTTCCATAGTTTTCAATTTTAAATTTTTTCATAGTTTCCTTTACATCTTTTACTTCTCCTATAAAGTTTACAGAAAAATTCATCTCTTCCCACTGCTCTTTAAAAAAAAGTTGCTCCGGCGTAAAGTAAGGATAATTTTCAAAAAGTATGTCTCTTATATTCAAACCTTTTTTATACTCAGACAATACCTTAAAAGCGCGTTTAGAAAAAAGCTCAATTGAATCGCCATGCTCCAGTTGAAATGGAAAAGTTGTATGCACATCGCCAATAGTAAAAGCTGCATCATAATCATCATAATTTCTTATATTAGAAATTATAGAGCCTGTTACTCGTGCTATTTTTGAATCTTCCATAACAATTTTACCAACTATATAAGCGGTTAATATAGAAAAATCATCACTCGTCAATAAACTTTCTACATTAAAACAAAGATACTGTATGTTTTTTTTATCCCTAGATGTATTAGACAATTTAAAAGAAACAGGCAATATACTTTTTATCATTTTTAAATTATAAGACTTATTTTTTTCTTTAACATAATTTATATATCTCTTATAGGAATATTTTTCTTCTAATTCCATTGGTACTTTCCCATCGTAATATATATCACTTACTATTCTAGCAAGTTGATTCATTCTAAACTGATCAATTACTAAATGCGCTACATAAAATCTCGTCTTATTTTCTTTGCAATTATAATTAATAAAAAATAATGGTACTGAGTCATTGGAAAACATGTAATCTGTTAATATTTCTATATTAATAAACTTTTCAGAAGTATAAATTATAGGTTCATATTCAGGAATTTTTTTGAACAAAATTTTCCCATTAGTTTTAGTAACTACAATCTTCATAATATCTATTTTAGATACCAATACTTTTATAATATCTTTCAAACTTGAAATATTTTTATTTTTATTCGTTTGTATCATAGGTAAATCAAAATAAAGAACTTCATAATATTTTTTATCCAAGTAATTCTTTTGTAAATATAAAGTATCAAATAGCTCTTCCAGTTTAGTATGTTGAGGCTTGAGTAATTCTTTTACATTAATTATATCCAATTCCGAATTGTTTTGGTTGTTAATTACTAATTCTTGTTTTTTTGAATTTTTTTCATGATAGATATATTCTATTAATCGATCAACATTTCTTATTAAATTCATATCACTATCATCTATTTTTATAGAAAATACTTCTTCAATTCTAGAACAAAACAATATGAATGAGATCGAATCCAAATCATTTATATCATTTTCAAAAAATTCTTCTGATAGAATAGCTACTATACAATTTTTCATAGAATCTGCTTCAAAATTCTCTTGATATTTGCGCTCCAATCCTAAAGAACTAATCAAAGCTTTCTTATTAACCTTTTGGTGATTGGTTAGAGGTATAGTATCTATAAAATGAAACTTAATATTATAATTTTTTTGAAAGTGCTGTGTTGCATATTTTAAAATATTCTCCTCATCTGCTGCCTCTTTTTTTAAGATAAAACAATGTATCTTTTTATTTTCAAAAATAGTAATACTTTTTTCTATAAAATTACTTTTCATTAAAGTAGAATCGATACCATCCAGCTCTATCCTAATTCCATTTACTTTAACTTGAGAATCTTTTCTACCACGATAATAAAGTAATCCAAATTTGCTTCGTATTACTTTATCACCAGTAACATAGTATTCTTTATCTTCTATCCATATAAATTTATCTTTATTTAGACTTGTATTTAAATATCCAGCACTTAATGTTTTACCACCTATAAGAAGTTCATTTTCTTTATCATAATTTAAATAAACTCCTTTGAGCGGTTTCCCTAATGGTATTTCTTCTACACTACTTAAATTTACTTCATGATATATAGCAAAAATAGTAGTTTCAGAAGGACCATATATATTTAAAACTTGTGTAGTGTTTGCTAATTTTTCTCGACATAAATTTTTCAAATAAGATGTAAAATACTCTCCACCAATAGTAACATTCTTAAGTTTTTTCAATTTATCTTTACTATTAATAGTTAATACGGCCTCTGCATAGCTTGGAACTAAGAAAGTATGAGTTACTTTTTTTTCAGAAATTAATTTACCTGTATCAATTATTTTGTCATGTGACTTTTGTCTAGGTTTATCAAAACATACATAACATCCCCCGGTAATCATTGGAAGAAAGATACCAAATAGTGATGCATCAAAAGTATATGGACTAGTATTTAAAAATTTTGAAGTTTCAACAAAATTGGTAATAGATATATATTGTTTTAACACATGTAATAATGCCGTTTCTTTTATCAGAACTTTTTTAGGTATCCCTGTTGTTCCCGATGTAGATACAATATAACAAATACCTTTATCATCACTTTGATCTATATATTCAAAATTATTACGACAATCATAAAGTTCATCTGATATAAATATAGTATTTTCTATATTTTCCTTATCTGTTAGAACAAAATCATACTCTACCTCTAAAATATTTTCCAAAGCTGTATAATAGTCTAAATCAATAGAAAGTGGTAATGGTATCTTTCCAGCTTTTAGTATTGCTAAAACAGCTGGAGTTATAAAAATATCATTTTCTATATAAAGTGGTACAATATCTGCTTCTTTATCCTTTATTTGAGTAGCAATATAATTACTTATATTATCTACTTCTAAAAAAGAATATACTCTTTTAGAAGACTCTAACATAGGTTTTTCTGGTACTTTTTCAACAAATCTATTAAATTCTTTCAATAAGTTTAACATTATTTTTTCCTTCACTACATTCAATTTTTTTAATCCATTTTTTTATATGTAAATTTAATGAAGGAATCTTATCTACTTCACTAGGTTCTATAAATTTCCAATCATCAAATTCAGTATCATCAATTTTTAAATCAGAAATATCTTCTAATTCTGAAAAATAAAGATAAACAATTCTTTTATGCTCTTTATTTATAAAACTATAATCAAGATATTCAACATTTTTTAGTTGGATATTAGTTTCTTCTTGGCATTCTCGTAAAATTGCTTCCTCTATCCCCTCATTGTGTTTTACTTTTCCAGCTGGTATATTCCAAATTCCAGGTGCAACTTTAGCATTTAAGCTTCTTTGACAAATCAAATACTTTCCATTATATCTGAGAAGGACTTCAACAGCAAATCTAAAATTGTCATCTTTAAATCGCTTCGACATATTATAATGTAAATCAGATAATAATGATATTGCTTCTTTATGTTTTGAAATATTAGAATAAGATTTTTTGCTTAAAAAATAATCTCTTAGTATATCAAATCTAGCAACTTCATTTTGTCCTAAATAATAATTTCTTTCATCATTATTATTTAAATTTAATTTTTCAAAAGTTTTACCACCAATTATAGCACTATTTCTAAAAACTAAAATGTCAAAATGGTCTAAACCACCAATACTATTATCATCAATTTTACCTTCCCCAACTTCAGAAGACTGATAACTCAAAACTTTAATATTCAATAAAGGACCTACAGTTATATCAACAAATTCATGTCTAATCCTACCATTTCCTTTATAAGTATCTTCTGGTAAATCAAACCATGCTCGTTTTGAAAATCCAGATTGAGAAAGCTCTAAATGAGCCGTTGTAATTATATTCTCATCATTATCTTTATAGTCAACAATTGCAGAAATATCAAATTCTCCAAAATTTCTAACAATGTTAAGATTTTCATAATATTCGTTTTTATCAAAAAAACCCAATTTTTCATTAAATTTTTTTCCAAAGTATGAATAAAAATCATTTGGTCTATAATCCGTTGACATTACGCTTTTATGATGATATGAGAATCCATTTTCTTCATTAATTTCGATGAAGAATGATAATAAATCTAAAAAATGATATCCACTATGCATTAATTTTCCATAGCCATATTTATAAGGATGATTTTCTCTAAATACGGTTTCTGACGGCATACTCCATGTACCGTCTGAATGGGAAATTGTGATTTTATTTATTGGTACTTTATATTCTTGTACAACATCGCTAATTATTTTTCTTATAGCTCTATATCCCTTATGTGCTCGTCTTTGTGTCTGGATTTCAAACATTTCCGAATTACTATTCTCAAAATTTTCTAATAATTCATCATATTCTTCTGAAATAAGGCTTGAACCCTGAAATGTATTTGTATATAAAGGTGTAGTAATAGGTTTGTCACACATAATATCAAGACCATACTTTAAACAAAAATCAATATACATTTTATGACTTCTTGGTTCAGTAGATATGATTACTTTTTTTATATTATTTTCTTTAACAGTCTTATATAATATTAACTCATCTTCTTCTGATAATTCTTTGTTGTTTCTAACAGAATTATTTAACAGAATCAGTTCGTACTTTAACTCAGTTTTGTTTAGAATTGATTCAACTTTCTCTTTTTCAGTGACTAAATCAACAACAATGACTTTATCGATATACGTTTCATTTTGTAAAAATTCCAAATATATTCTTTTTGCATGTGGTCCTAAACCAATAAGTAAACAATTCATTAAAACATCTCCTATTTTTAATCTTTTTCTAATGTAGCATATTAGAAAAAACATTTCAATCAAATAACAATACAAATAGAAATTTTATTATTCTATCCAAACTATATTAATTGAATTTTTATTAAAAATCTAATTGAAACACCAGTTTTATTAACTAACTATCAAAATACCACAAAATCAATACTTGATAACATATTGATAACACTTGATGGTAGAACTGGTCATTTAAATTAATTTTAAAACCTCCAAAACTCTTTAAAATTAATAACTCCCCTCTTAGTAATATTCATTAATTTTTGAGTGGGAATAGTAAGGAAGCAGCAGAAAAAAATTGGGAGTTAGCACAAAAACAATTATAAGATTCATAAAAAAATCACGGAAATAATTTAATCCGTGATTTTTCAATATGCGTATAAAAGTAATTTCCATGTTAATCTATAATTGATTTTCAAGAAGAGGCTTGTTTTAGATTTTTTGTAAGTTTGTCAATTTTTATCTTTCTGTAATCAAAACCTAGTTCTTTCATTACCATTTCCCAGCTCATGTTCATTCACCGCATAATGGTAATTATCCAATTTCTCTGGCTTTTTTACTTATCTGGAGACTTTTGAGTCAGCCTCTTTACAAATTAATTTATATCTATTGATTTATTCAGATTGATAAGTCTAAAATACCAGTTTAAAAGACTTTTGCCTAGAATATAGACATATCAAATGATATCCTCCAAGTCTTTAATACTTTAGTAAGCTCCAACAAAGGTCCCACGATCAGGCTCTCTCATATTTTTTAACCACTGCTTTATGTTATCTCTTTCCACACCAATAATCTTTCTATCTCTTACAGCAGTTATTGTTTTTGCTCCTAGAGCTAAGCGATTAGTTGTAACCATAAATCCTTTTTCAGCATTTTGATCCTGAACATCATACGCAAAAGCTTTTACAAACTCGATGTCTACAGGATTCTTCCATCTCTTACATTGAACAAGGCGCAACGTATTAGGGTCTTTTGAATCAGACCAGATTCTAATATCTACACCACCATCATTAGTACCTTTTCCCAGTTCGACTTCGTATCCATGCTTAAGAAAAAATTCTGCAGTAAGTTCTTCAAACTTTCTCCAATGTATTTTATCAATATTTGTAAATTGGCTATTCAAATATTTGATATACCTCTGATCAAAAAAATGTCCATCTGGAGCAATAGTCGACTTCTCATTGAATAGTTGTTGCAATTCAATAATATCATCAAAAATCTGCGTATCCGTCCAAACGCTATTATTAATTCCGAATCCAATTGATGAAATGAATTCATGAGCAAACATTTTTTCTTCAAAAGAAAGATTATTATACGAAGAGGAATTGAAATAATTGTCAAACCTCAATAGCTTTTCTCCAAGACCAACAATTCGTTTACTCTCTAAATTGATATATTCTATTAGTTCTTCAGCAATATTCTGAAGGTTATTTTCATTTTCCCTTCCTATAGTAGATCGCATAAGGTCTATGGTTGAAAAAGAGGGCCTGCTTTCAAAAATCCCCAAATTTATAGCTAAATTTTCAATTAAGTCTTCTACCTCTTCAGAACGAATTCTTAAAGGATGATTTTCTTGTGAAGAAAAAATTTTTTTGTAATTATCTGGAACATGGGTGTTAAGTTCTTCCTTCGTAAGAGCTAATCCCCCCTTCTGGCCCACCCATTCTTCACATTGAGCCTTTAGTTCGAAAAGATTTGTATTGATTGCCATAAGTATCCACCTCTTCATTTTTATTATAAGACTATTATACATATATCTATTTATATTTAAAAACGGTACTCCGAACTATAACAATGAAAAAATCCTCTTTTGTAAATTTGCACATCACATAAAAAATAAGATTCTTATATTAGTATAGGATGTTCAACTAAAAAGCCAATAAATTTCAAAAAAAGACTATCATTCACTGATTTGCTTTTCCTGTAAATCGAGTACTTATTGTACTACTATGAATCATTTGAAAAATATCAAAGTCAAATTAATTGATTCAATCCAATAGACTGAATCAATTAATAAGATAAAAGAGTACATCGATTATATGCTAACTCTAACCTCTTATTAAAAACGACTTTGTTTCAAATTTTTAGTGAGTTTTCCGACCTTGATTTTTCTATAGTCAAAACCAAGTTCCTGCATTAACAATTCCCAGCTTATATTCATCTGCCGCATAATGGTAGATGGGGAAGGAAGGCTTGTTTTATCGTAACACTTTTCAAATTCGGTTCTCGACAAGCTTTCAGCTAAACCTAGTCTTTCTATTTCATCGTGAATTAGCTTCAGTAATTCAAAATTAGTATACTTATCTACGTTTTTTTCATCTTGAAATAGAAAATTCACATCACCGAACCTTTTTTTTAGCGTAGATAGTGACGGCATATTTTTTCCCACTATTTCTTTTTCGTACTTTCTATGTGAGCAAATTTCATTTTCTTTTATGAACTTCTTAGTCATTAGCTCAAGATTAGAATTACTAAGGGCATTCCATCGGTACCTCTCATAAGGCATTTTCCCTAATATTTGTAAAAGATTATCCCATGATTTAAAGCGTGTATTAATAAACCAAATACTGGGAGCTGTTTGAGGCTGTTCTTTGAGTTTACTTTGGTATTGTCTTACTGATTGAACTTCATTTTTATTGATGAAATCCTGAATGATACCCAAGAGTTGAAAATCATTCATTTCCTTCCAAACTATTCTTTTATCATTTAACTGCATCTGTTAGATTCTCCTTTGAAAGTACTTATAAGAATCCTGCGATATTTGCTTTTGTGCAACTGAGTTTGCTGCAATGGTTTTTCTTTCCGATTTGAGCACCCACAACTTCAAAGATGCACAATTCGGTAATCGTTTTGGTATTTCAGGAATGATTTTTGTAGTCAGCCCAATCCTTAATTTATCCCATTTTTGACTACACTGGTAGTCAAAGTGGGATAATCTAGGGGAATTTGAGAAAAAAAGCGATCTTTAGAAAAAAAGAGCAAAAGAAAAAGTCCTTGTTTACCAAGGACTTTCGCAGGTTGTACTTCAACAGGAAATCTAAAAACTTGCCTATCTTCTGATTTCTTTGATACGAGCTGCTTTTCCGTGTAATGCACGCAGGTAGTACAGTTTCGCACGACGTACTTTACCATAACGAACTACTTCGATTTGTGCAACACGTGGTGTGTGAACTGGGAATGTACGCTCAACGCCTACACCACCTGAGATTTTACGAACAGTGTAAGTTTCGCTGATTCCAGCTCCGCGGCGTTTGATTACAACACCTTCAAAAATCTGGATACGTTCACGAGTACCCTCGACAACTTTCGCATGAACACGTACTGTGTCCCCAGGGCGAAATGCCGGAATGTCTGAACGTAGTTGTTCTTTTGTTAATTCTTCAATTAATGGATTCATGTTATCCTTCTCCTTATACCAAATATTCTTATGAATAATCTTTCACAGCGGAATATCGTAATAGATGAACACTTTTGCGCTCACTAAAATATTGTAGCACAGAGCCTTTCCTATGTAAAGAATGTTTTTTTGACTTTACCCATTTCTCGCTAAACTCCCTATTATATCAGCAGTTACAGAATCTATTTTCTAAACAAATAAAATACACTTCGAAATACTGTTAGTTCAATGATTTTCTGCATTACTTTCAAAAATTGAGGTAAATTCAAATGTTTTTTGAAGGAGAGTAAGACAGAAATAAAGTTCTAAACTTTCTTCACATCTACCCCCGAATAAACGGCGGTACAACCTATCCTGTCAGAAGTGCTCTTACTTTAGCTTTATTTTACTGCTTAATTATTTTCTTAGAAATTTTTTCAGTTGAACAGACCATTCATTAACTAAGCTTCGCTTTCTTCCACTATAATTTCTTTCAGCATCTTCTCCATATGATCCGTCATTTCCAGTTGCTCAAGCATGTCAGGTCTTCTCAAATACGTTCTTCTTAAGGATTCTTTCAACTGCCATTCTTCAATCAGCTTGTGATTTCCGTTTGTCAAAACTTCTGGGACAGACATTCCTTTGAATTCTGCCGGTCTGGTATATTGAGGATGCTCCAATAAGCCTGTTGAATGTGAATCTGTTTGCGCGGATAAATTATTCCCTAAAACTTCCGGAAGCAAACGTACTGTGGCATCGACCATCACCATCGCCCCCAGCTCTCCGCCAGTCAGCACATAATCACCAAGCGACACTTCATCCGTTACCAGTGTCCGAATCCGTTCATCATAGCCTTCATAGTGCCCGCAAATAAAAATCAGGTGCTCCTCCTTCGAAAACTCTTCTGCCATTTTCTGGTCAAAAGGTTTGCCTGCAGGATCAAGTAAAACAACCCTCTTCTTTGTTTCGGGGGCGGTTTCTTCGATCGCTTCAACCGCAGAAAAAATTGGCTGTGCCTTAAGCAGCATGCCTGCTCCGCCTCCATAAGGATAGTCATCTACGGTCTGATGCTTGTTGTCTGAATACTCTCTGAAATTATGAACATTGATCTTCAACAGTTCCTTTTCAACTGCTTTACCAATAATTGACTCGCCTAAAGGTCCTTCAAACATTCTGGGAAACAGTGTAAGGATATCAATTTTCATCGTCGATCAGTCCTTCCGGAATTTCAACAATAATTTCTCCATTATCCAAATCAACTTTTTTCACCACCGATTCAATATAAGGCAGTAATAAATCCTTTTTCTTCACACGCTGAACCACCCAGACATCGTTGGCACCAGGCGAAAGAATTTCTTTTACTTTGCCAAGTTCATTTCCTTCTTCATCTATCACTTTCAGACCAATGATTTCATGATAATAAAATTCATCTTCTTCCAGTTCACCGATCTGATCCTTCGCAATTTTCAAAATACCATCACGATACTTTTCTACATCATTGATGTTTGAATGATCTTCAAAGCTGACGATGTCAAAGTTTTTATGCTTTCTATGACTTTTAATAACAAGTTCAATCGGCTTTTTCCCATCCTGAAATAATGTGAGCATGGCCCCTTTTTTATAACGAAGCTCAGGAAAATCTGTTTGAGAAATCACTCTGACCTCTCCTTTAATTCCCTGTGTGTTTACTATTTTTCCAACATTTAAATATTCTGTCACTTAGATACCCTCATTTCCTTCATAATCTTTTTTATTCTATCATTTTTATTACTTGAATACTATGAACAACCCACTTAAAAATTCAGATAGAATATATCCGCAGGTTTTCGATCTGTGCATGAAGAAACTGATTCGTCAGTTTTTTTCCATTTTCTCTTCTAACAACCTATGATTTCTTCTCTGTCTCAGTCATTTGTTCCACATCCCCAGGGCAAAAGCATGAAGAAAGTAATAGTAAAAATCAGATCATTAATTTTCTGAATTCAACATTTCTCTATTATTTCCCATTCACTTTTGTTGATAGCAGATAATCAATAAAAAAAATACATGGTTATTACGTACCAATTTCAAATTTTCTGATCAATAATCATGTATTTTAGATATTTCAGAAACCTTTCTGTAGTTTCAAAAAAATATTTCTTCATGCTTTTGTCGTGTCTACATCCCTAAAAACGCTTCCACCCCTTCTTATTTTAGAGTAAAATGGAAGTATTAGTATAAAAATCAATTTTAATAATTGGGTCTAAAGTTTGATGTCCGGCTAAAAAAAAGAAGGTATACTGATTTTAGATATTGAGTTCTTACAACTTTGTTACTCAACTATGCAGGCTGACAGTGCTACAATAAATACAGCGAGATAGAGACACAATGACAACAGGGAGATGAAACAGATGAGTATTAGCCTTTCAAGAAAAATAATCCAAATGGTTTCTTTTTTAGGAATCCTTGCAACTATAGCAATAACGATCTACTTTTTTAAACTGGGCGTCTTTAAAGATATTAATGCTATGAGAGGCTTGGTCGGTGATTCAATCTTTCTCGGACCATTGATATTCATCTTTATTCAGATCATTCAAGTCGTCATCCCGATCATTCCAGGAGGAATCAGCTGTGCGGCCGGCGTTCTGATTTTTGGTCCAGTTGCCGGATTTATATACAACTATGTAGGAATTTTTATTGGTTCAGTTATTATATTCCTTTTGAGCAAGCAATATGGAAAACCATTAATTCTAAGTCTGATCAGTGATAAAACCTATAATAACTATATTGGCTGGGTTGATAATGACAAACACTTTGAGCGATTGTTCACTTTTGCAATCTTCTTTCCGTTTTCACCAGATGATGCACTTTGCCTAATGGCAGGATTAACAAAAATGACATTGAAAAAGTTTGTTATGATTATGATTTTCGCTAAGCCCTTTTCCATTATTATTTACAGTTTGGTATTAATTTATGGAGGAACTTTCTTGAACTCTTTACTGGGCTTTTAAACAGAAAAAAATTATAATAATATAGAAAGAAAGAGGTTGTAACAGAAGTGTTCTGCCTCAAGAACCAGGTAGGTATCATGCATCATCTACTCTGACGAGTCAGTCGTAGTGATTTATGACAATAAGGTGGAATATACGAAAATTGTCAAGGAACACTAGTCATAATATGACTAGCTGTGAATTGATACCTCCCTGGAGCTACTCATATTTTCAGTATAGTTCGCCTTATTTCCAGAACTGCTGTCTCTACGAGTCTAACGATTCTCGAGACAAAACATTACGCTGTATCCGTTTTTCTGAGTCTACGGTTCTCACTACACTTCGTTTCGATCTCATCAATTTCTAAACGGCAGAGCCATTAAGAATTGAAGGACTTCGTTCCGATCCTCGAAGCATGGGGGGGCTTTGCTTCTACGCTTCTTCGAATGCTCGAATCATACAAAGACTGGAACACCGTTTATTCGGCTTTAGCGGAGTCAGACATACTTATGTCACAGTCCATTTTAAACGGAAGAATCAGGTTGTGACAATCTTTGTTTGTCTTGCGTTGCCAACGCCTTTTCAAATAGACACATTATCAAACAATGTGAGACTCCTAGAGACAAGGCTTTTCTTTAGTATAGGGAATTCCGGGAGAATTGCCAGTCCCTCTGGCGTAGGAACTTCTAGTGGGATGGTATGTGTCCGACGAGCTATTGAATTTGACAAAATTCATCCAATGAATTGGAGGGCATTGCCAGTCCCTCTGGTGTAGGAACTTCTAGTGGGATGGTATGTGTCCGACGAGCCATTGAATTTGATAAAATTCATCCAGAGAATTGGAGGGCATTGCCAGTCCCTCTGGCGTAGGAACTTCTAGTGGGATGGTATGTGTCCGACGAGCCATTGAATTTGACAAAATTCATCCAATGAATTGGTGGGCATTGCCAGTCCCTCTGGCGTAGGAACTTCTAGTGGGATGGTATGTGTCCGACGAGCTATTGAATTTGACAAAATTCATCCAATGAATTGGAGGGCATTGCCAGTCCCAACTATTGTAGGAACTTCTAGTGGGATGGTATGTGTCCGACGAGCCATTGAATTTGATAAAATTCACCCAGAGAATTGGAGGGCATTGCCAGCCCCTCTGGCGTAGGAACTTCTAGTGGGATGGTATGTGTCCGACGAGCCATTGAATTTGATAAAATTCATCCAATGAATTGGAGGACATTGCTAGTCCCCACTATTGCAGGAACAGCTAATAGAATGGTATGAGCAGCTCTGATGGAGAGAATTTGTCAGAATTTATTCCATATACAAATAGATAGCTGTATGCGAAACGACGATCTGTTGAATGCATAGACATTTACCTAAAATAGTAGATAGCTAACCGCAGGGACATACAAAGACTGAAATACCGTTTATTCGGTTTTAGGAGGCTGGGCATACTAATGTCTCCCCCCTCCCCCATTTTGATGAGAATTGGAAGGACGATTTATGAATTATTGGAAAAATAGTTTAGTTAACATTATTGATTTTTTACGAAGTACAACATCGTATTTTCGTGATGTCTTTTTACTTCATGGTTTTATGCTCTTTATTCTTTTACCTGCTTTGTCAAGCCTGACAAAATTTATTCTGCGGCAGGGAAGCATTAACTATATATCTTCAGATGCGCTGGGTCTTCTTTTTCAGAAACATCCTTTTGTTCTTACAGCACTGGTATTACTGCTGACGGCTATTCTGGTTATTGTCTTTTTTGAATTTACTTTTCTACTGCTAAGTGTCTTTTTTATTAAAAAGAAAGAACCAATTACATTAAAACAGCTGTTACGCGGCACTTTTTATCAGCTGAAAAAAATTAAAGCAAGTACTATTTTGTTTTTTCTGTTTTATTTTTTTCTGATTTTGCCAATCAGCGGATTAGGCTTTAACTCAGATTTGCTTTCCAAAATTAAAATTCCAGCTTTCATTCTAGATTATATTTTTGCCAATCGTGTCATCATTGTTGCATCCGTACTTATCCTGTACCTGATACTGATCTATCTGGCTATTCGTTTGATTTTTGCATTACCTGAAATGATTTTGCGGGATTTATCTTTTAAAGAAGCCGTAACCGAGAGCTGGCACAGTACAAAACAAAACTTCTTCAAAATTATCGGACAATTTATCTTTATCGAAGGAACCATCCTCTTAATATCAGCATTAAGCTATGCGCTGATTTTTGTTATTCAGTCAGCGATTGAAACGCACTTCTCTGCTTATGCATTGCCAAGTGCCGTTATCGCCATGACTTTTTTACAGGGAATGTATCTGCTGAATATTGTTTTTTCAACGGTTGGAATTTTCTATATCACAATTGATTTTATGGATGACGAAGGCTTTCTTCCTGCTTTGCCCTCATGGTTTAAACAAGAAGAAAAAACAGAACCTCACTGGTCTTTTGGCAAAGTGATGGCTTTTGCGGCTGCGGCTGTTATCTTCGGAATTGGTGTTGGAACGTATAATACGAACTACCTAAGCAACCACTCAATTAAGGAGCCTCTGACAATTTCTCATAGAGGGGTAGATAATGGAAATGCCGTTCAAAACAGCCTGGATGCGCTAAAAAAAACAAGCCAGCTACACCCATCTTATATTGAAATGGATATACAAGAAACAAAGGATAAAAAGTTTGTGGTCATGCATGACTTTAACCTAAAAGCTCTCACTGGTGTAAAAAAACGACCAAATCAGCTGACTCTGACCGAGCTCCAGAATCTGACTGTTGTAGAAAATGGCATGGAAGCGCCAGTTGTTTCTTTTGATGACTATCTAGCAGAAGCTAAAAAGCTTCATCAGCCATTATTAATTGAAATCAAAGCGACTTCACAGGACAGCCCCGATATGATTGATCGATTTATCGAAGACTATCGGGAAATTATTTTATCGGAAAAACATATTATCCATACCTTGACATTTGATATTGCTCAGAAGCTGAAAGAAAAAGAACCTGAATTTTATGTCGGCTACATTTTACCTTTTAATATTGTCGGACCGCCGATTTCCAAAGTTGATTTTTTCACGATGGAATATACAACTCTTAACAAAAATTTTGTGGAAGCCGTTCATACTGATGACAAAAAGGTTTATGCATGGACAGCAAATGATGAAGGTACCATGACCCGGATGATATTTTATGGAGTAGACGGAATCATTACAGATAATATGACACTATTAAAAGAAACGATAAGAACTGACTTAACGGAACCAACATATTCTGATAAACTCTTTTACTTTATAACAGGAATTGGATAATAAAAAAGAACCCCATCCTCGAAACGCAGCTGCAAGGCTGCTGATTGGAGAATGGGGCTATTGAATTATGATGGTTGGATATTGTATCTGTAGGCATTCATATTCTTCTGTACTTATACCTACTATTCTACTTCTTCCCAGCCATCCTAGTTTTTCCTTCCTGACACATATACAGGAGCGGGCAAACCTCACATTTGGGATTTCTTGCCAGACAGTGATATCGCCCAAAGAAAATCATCGTGTGATGTGTCTTTACCCACAGCTGCTTCGGCACTTTTTTCATCAGCGTGTCTTCCACTTCCGTTACACTGGCATCCAGCTTACAGATTCTCAAGCGTTTTGAGACTCTTTCAACGTGAGTGTCAACTGCAATAGCCGGTTCACCAAACGCATCACCCATCACCACATTTGCTGTCTTTCTGCCCACTCCCGGGAGCGTCACAAGCTCTTCTCGGGTTTTCGGTACTTCTCCATTAAAGCGTTCAATCAGCTGCTGAGCACAGGCTTTGATATTCTTTGCCTTGTTTCGATACAGTCCGATTGTTTTTATTTTACTGATAATCTCATCAATTGATGCAGCTGCCAGAAGTTCAGGTGTTGGAAAAGCTGCAAATAAAGCAGGTGTTGCCTTGTTTACTGAGACATCTGTTGCCTGGGCACTGAGAATGACAGCAATCAGCAGCTGAAAAGGGTCCTGATGCTTCAGCTCACACGCCGCATCAGGAAACATCTCATACATTATTCCAATGGCTTCCATTGTTTTAGCTTTAGAAATCATTTATTGCCTCCTTTAGTCCCGGCTGTCTTCTGGATTCAGCCAGTTATGCAGGGTCACTTTAGGCAAAGGTTCATTTGTGCTGGTTTCTGCTTCAATTTCTTTCTGCTGCAGCGCCTGCTTTCTTTTCTTCTGGTCTTCAATAACCTGCTCTTTCGTCTGGATATTTTTTCGTTCCCATGCCAGCAGAATCCTGTCGATATACTTCAGACTGTATGCCTGATTCAAAACTGCTTCTCTTAAGGCAAGGTGAATAAGCTCTGGTTTATAACCATCTGTTTCCAGCCACTGACCGATCATTTCCAACTCAATCGGTGAAAGGGGGCGCGAAAATTCTTTTTCAAAATCCCGGTACAGCTTATTAATGATCTGCTCTTCTGTCTGCTGTTCAGTGAATGACTTTTGTTTCTGCTGAACAGCTGCAATCTTTTGAAAAGCAGGAAGCAAATCATAGGTGTCCATCATTTGTCCCTGTTCATTCTGTTTGGTATCAATTCGAATGTATCCCTTGGAAACCAGTTCATTTAACAACTGATAGATTCGTTCTTTGGGTTTATCCATGATACCGCTGATTGATAACAGATCCGGGAATAGGTCCCCCTTGGATTGAGAACGATAGAGCTGCAGCCAAAACAAAAATTCCTCATCGCTCAGTCCTATCTTTCGATAATTCTCAATGATCAAATTTGAAACAACCGTTTCCCCAGCCTGTAAATACTCTTCAATCGAAAGCATGATATTCATCTCCTTTATGACTGGCTCTGCTCACTGATTCTATATACATCAAAATAAACAGATTTCATATACTCAACCAGATAAGTAGACTTCAGCTCTTCTCCTGTTGCCGCCAAAATTAGTTCATTTGGTTTTTTAGAAGCACCAAACCGGTGAATTTTTTCTGTCATCCAATGATAAATTGGGGAGTAATCCTCTGAAAGAAGGACTTCATCCACTGCAACTTCTTTTCTAAGTGCATGGTTTAGCTGAGCAGCATACATATAGCCCATTGCATAAGAAGGGAAATACCCAAAGCTTCCTCCTGACCAGTGAACATCCTGAAGAATTCCTTCCAGATCATTTTCAGGGCGAATACCCAGGTATTCTTCATATTTGTCTGCCCAAATTGTTGGCAGCTCATCTAGGGATAGACCTTCGTTAAAAATCATTTTTTCAATTTCATAACGGATGATAATGTGCAGTGGATACGTTAGACTGTCTGCCTCAATACGGATCAGACTCGCTTTCGTTTCCTTCAAGCCTTTATAAAACATCTCAAAATCAATGTCATCAAATAGTCCATCTGTACATTTCTGAAACAGCGGAAACTGCTTTTCCCAGAAACTCTTATTGCTTCCAATAATAATTTCATTGAATAATGACTGTGACTCATGTATCCCCATGGAAGCACCCGTGGATAACGGCGTATAATCATATTTCGGATCAATATTTTGTTCATAGATTCCATGACCTGCTTCGTGTATTACACCAAAGACAGCCATCGTAAAGTTCATTTCATCCCAGCAAGTGGTAATCCGTGCATCATTTCGATTCAGATCCAGCATAAACGGATGAACCGTATCATCCAAACGACCTTTTGCAAAATCATACCCAAGCTGTTTTGCTACTTCAACAACGAAACGTTTCTGCTGCTCTTTCGACACATGACGGGAAAGAAAATCTGTTCGAGGAGCCATACCCTTTTCCGCAATCGCCTTTCTAATAGAGAGAATCCCTGTTTTCAGTTCTGAAAACAGCTGATCCAGCCTTTCTACTGTCAGCTCAGGCTCGTACTGGTTCAGCAGAACATCATAAGGTGTCTTTTCATCCTTCTGCCAATGAGGAATAAACTCATTTAAGAAATCAATCAGACGACCAATTGTATCCTTCATCACAGAAAAATCTTTTTCTTCTCTGGCTTTCAGCCAGGCTGCATGTGCATTTGAAACCTCTGCATGATACGCCTGCATTCTTTCAGGGGCAATACTGTGATTTCGTTCATAGTCCTCTTTTACTTCTTTAAATACCTCTGCACCGGTTTGTGATAACTCGTCTGGATGTTCAGTAAAGTAGGCAACTGCTTCCTGAATGACAGGTCCTGTACTTTTTTCAAAGGCCAGTTTATTGATATATCCAACTGTTTCTCCGCGAAAACTGCTTGATGCATCAGGCATTCCCGTCTGGGCATCCCATTCCAGCAATCCCAAAGATTGATTTAACAGATCGATTTCTTTTATCTCTTCAAGAAATAATTTTTCATCCATTTCTATCCCTCATTCTCTTCATCTCTTGGTTTTCTGGGTGGACGCTCGCCCCAGTACTGGAACAAATCAGTCCGCAGTGCACCATTATATAACTTTCTCTTTTTTGTTGCTTTTGCACCGTAGTATTGTTCGAAAGACAAATCACTGGTCAAAATATATTTGCTCCAGGTTTTCAATGGACGGAACACTTCCCCCATCTCTTTGTATAGTTCTCTAACTGCTTCTTCCTCGCCCAATCGCTCTCCGTAGGGCGGATTGGCAACCATTACACCATAATCTTTAGTAGTTGAAAAATCTTTTACTGCAAGCTGTTTAAATTGAATCGAATCGCCTAAGCCAATTTCTTCTGCATTCGCTTTGGCAATCTCAATCATTCGTCCATTAATATCTGATCCGGCAATATCTAGCTCAACATCATAATCCGCCTGTGCTTCTGCTTCATTTCTAACTTTGTCAATCACCGCTGAATCAAACCATTCCCATGCCTCAAATGCAAATTCACGGTTAAACCCGGGAGCAATATTATGTCCAATCAACGCAGCTTCTATACATAGAGTACCGGAACCGCAAACCGGATCATAAAACGGACGGTCTTTCCGCCAGTTCGTCAGCATCACCAATGCAGCCGCCATATTTTCTTTCAATGGTGCCCCGCCCTTATCAATTCGATAGCCGCGTTTAAACAAGCTTGGTCCGGTTGTATCCAAGGTCACCATCACGTGATCCTTCAGCAATGCCACTTCCAACTGGAAAAAAGCACCTGATTCAGGAAGCGGTACACTTGCAGGGCGATGATAGACCTCCCGCAGACGATTTACAATTGCCCTTTTTGTAATAGCCTGACAATCCGGTGTACTGTACAGCTTGGACTTAATTGATTTTCCGGCTACAGGAAATTCTGCATCAAACGGAAGATAATCTTCCCAAGGCAGAGCTTTTACTTTCTCAAATAACTCGTCAAAACTAAATGCATCAAATTCACCGACAACAATTTTCACCCGGTCAGCTGTGCGCAGCCAGAGATTAGCAACAGCGATCGTCTCCTGTGTCCCTTCAAAACGTGCCCTGCCGTTTTCTACCTGACAAGGAATGCCCAAATCTCTTAATTCTTTGCCGACGAGTGCTTCCAGTCCGCTGGCAGCAGTCGCTACAAGCTGATATGTTTGATTGCTCATGTTGTTCTCCTCTTCCTCATTGGCAAAGACAGCTTCTCTATTCATCTTCTGTTTGCCTCTATTATTATACTTGGTCATACAATCAGGAAATGATGGAAAATTTGCCTGAACTCAGCGAATTCAGAAAATTCCTGTCACAATCCTGTTTTTTTACTATAATTAATCTCTTTCAAAAACTTGCAATCAGCTCTGAAACTGCTGACTAAATCTTTTGTAAAATGCTCTATTCGTTGATATTCTACTGATTTTTCTCTTCTTTCAAACTCTTTTAGATTTAAAAAAAGCCTTCACAACAATGTTGGAAGGTTAACCTGATTGCCTGTAATTTTCTGTAAGCCATGTTCTGTATCACGATTTTCTCAGGTAAAAAAAACGCAATGGTTACCATCTATCTGCAGATATACTCTGCCTCTTCTATTCGTTCATTTCCTTTAGAAGAGTGCCCCTACCAAAATTTGGGTTGCTCGCTCGAGGGGTTTACCGCGTTCCACCAGTACCGTTTCCCGTACTGCTTCGTCACTGTGGCACTTTCAAGGATACTCAGACATAGCAAAAGCCTTAGCCTTTTTTCCTGCCGTTACTCTAAAAGAGTACCTTAGCTTATGGTTTCGCTAAGCACGAACACTACAGACATCTCAGTCTGTGCGAGTATGGACTTTCCTCAGCCTGACTAAATCAAACCGCGGTAACCCGAAAACTACAGGCTATCAATCAATTGGGTATTGGATTAAAACTGACGTGTTTCTGAATTATCAACCGGCTGTTGCTGAACAGGTTCATAGCTCGGCATTGGCTGACTAGGTGCAACTGGTGTATCATCCAGTTTTTTTCCAAAAACTTCTCTTTCCAAGTTAGAAAGACGTTTTAAAATATCAAAGTTTGTTACGGCAGCACTCTTAGGCATTTCCTGTCCCATACCCATTGTATTTCTAGGCATTGACTGCTGTACTTTAGCACTTTGATCAAGTTTTGCAGAAAGACGGCTGTTTTCCTCTTGAAGAGCCAAAATTTCTTTGTTGTACGCTTCATAGTCTTTGATTACATTATCCAAAAATTCATCCACTTCGATTGGATCATATCCACGCATTTTTGATTTAAATTCTTTTTGTAAAATCTCTTTTGGGCTGTATATTAAGTTTGCCATCTCTACACCTCATTATATTCTTTACTCGATTTCATAATTCAACATTTTCATTGTATCTAAAAATCACAGGAAAATCAAACAGATTCTTTATTCCTAAGCAAAATTTTGCAAATCATCCATTGAAATCATTCGAATTTCATATGAATGCGCTTCACTGAAGTTTTCTGCTTCTCTTTCAAAAAACAATGTTTTACCCGGATATTCCTTATCATAAATTAACAGACTTGCCTGTGTATGTTCAAGAATAAAGCTCGTGTGTGATTTTAACTGTGCTGGCGACTGATACGGCGCACGGCTGACATAGTCCACATAATCCGCATTTCCCTCCACTTTTTCCAACAGCTGACGGTTCTTTTCATTCCAGTTCTCACCAAATCCCTGAAATGGATAGATAACACCCAAATTGATTTCGTATTCTTTTTTCAACGCAATGATGACTTCTCCGGCCCACAACTCTATTCCAAGGTTCCCTGAAACAAGAAACCACTCTGCCCCTTCTTCTAAAAAGTTGATGATCTCGCTTTTTAACACTTTTTTAATAACCTCTGCCTTTGGGTCATTTTCCTGAAATACATTGAGCTCAAAGCTTCTGTAACCTGTTATAAATACGGTTTTTAGTGGGTTCATATGAGTTTCCTTTTCCTTACCGGTCTTTTTTTGTTATAATAATCGCTAGGAGTGTGATAGACATGGTTTTCCGTTATCCAAATGGAGCTCCCTACAATAATAATGAAGCATCTAAAACAAAAAAACAAGAAAAAAAGGTCCCTGTTGATTTCGGGAAACGCGGGATGAACTTTGAAGAAGAGATCAACCAAAGCAACGTTTATTATCTCAATCACAAAGTCGCAGTCATTCATAAAAAACCGACCCCTGTGCAGATTGTTAAAGTGGACTACCCTCGTCGAAGTGCTGCAGTAATTAAAGAAGCTTATTTCAGGCAGGCATCTACAACCGACTATAACGGAGTATACAATGGGCGTTATCTGGATTTTGAAGCAAAAGAAACACGGAATAAGACATCGTTTCCATTTAAGAATTTTCACAATCATCAAATCGAGCATATGAAGCAATGTATTGAACAGCAAGGAATCTGTTTTGTCTTATTATGGTTTTCTTCTTTAAATCGTTGTTTCTTTTTAAGTGCTGAAAAGCTGCTCGTTTTTTGGACAGAACAGCAAAACGGAAAAAAATCTCTGCCATTAAAGCTGCTCGAATCTGAAGGCATTGAGATTAAGCTGGGACTTGCTCCACGCGTTCCTTATCTGAATGCAGTGGATAAGTATCTGCAGAAAAAAAATTAATTTTGTTACGTTTTAAAGAAGGAGAAGGTCATTATGTCAAGCGAAATAGAATCACGTTCCCAAAAACATTCTAGTTCACTGTTTAGGCAAAAACAGAATAAAACAACAGCAGGCGATGGTCCGCCAAAGAGAAAAAAGAAAATTTTTGTAAAAATACTAATTGGATTATTCGGATTAGGGGTTCTTGGAGGTCTGAGCGGACTCGGACTCTTCTGGTACTATGCCAAGGATGCTCCGGCGCTGGAAGACAGTGCCTTAAGTGATCCTCTTTCTTCCAAGCTTTATGATATAAACAATAATGTCTTTCAGGATCTCGGTTCGGAAAAGCGTGAAACAATTCAACCGACAGAAGTGCCTCAATTATTAAAAGATGCAATTGTTTCAGTGGAAGACAAACGGTTTTACAACCATAATGGGATTGATCCAATTCGGATAGTAGGTTCTTTTTTTTCAAATGTCAAAACAGGTGGACTCCAAGGCGGAAGTACGCTGACTCAGCAGTTGATTAAACTGTCTTATTTTTCTACAAAAGAGTCTGATCAGACACTGAAAAGAAAGGCTCAGGAAGCCTGGATGGCTATCAAACTGGAAAAAGAAAAGTCCAAAGAGGAAATCCTTACCTATTATATAAATAAAGTTTATATGGCTAACGGACTTTATGGTATGCAGACGGCTTCAGAGACTTATTTCGGCAAGCCCCTTTCTGAATTAAATCTTTCCCAGACTGCTTTACTTGCAGGAATGCCGCAGGCGCCAAATGATTATGATCCGTATGTTCATCCGGATCTTACCAAAGAACGCCGGGATGTTGTTCTCTATACAATGAGAGACAATGATAAAATTACTCAGGAGGAATATGAGCAGGCAAAGGCTGCTCCTGTTGAAGATGGACTGCAGCCGCAGGTTCAGTCATCTGGAGATCGTAAAATCGTGGATAACTATGTCACAGAGGTGATTGCTGAAGTTGAAGCAAAAACCGGGAAAAATGTCTATACTGACGGACTTGATATTTATACAAATCTGGATATGGATGCTCAGAAACAGCTCTATAATATTGTCAATACTGATGAATTTGTACAGTATCCTGATGAAGAAATGCAGGTTGCCACCACTGTTATTGATGTGAACACCGGACAAGTCAGAGCACAAATTGGCCGAAGAAATGTTCCGGAAGATGCACAGCAGATTCTGAATCTGGCAACGCGGACAAACCGGGATGTGGGATCAACTATGAAGCCAATTGCAGATTATGGTCCGGCCATTGAGTATTTGGATTATTCGACCGGGCAGATCATGGTAGATAAACCGACAACTTTTGCCGGTACTACGACCTCTGTCTATAATGCAGATTTGCTGTATTACGGCTCAATGACCATGCGGCGTGCGATAATGACTTCACGAAACACCACTGCTGTCCAAACCTTTAACGAAGTCGGCAGTGACAAGGTGGCAGAGTTTCTTAGAGGGCTGGGGATTGAATTTAATCCCCTCGTAGATGCCAATGCAATATCAAGTAATACTGCCGATACTGGTAATGATGTTAAATACGGGGTTTCCTCTTTGAAACTGGCAGCTGCTTATGCTGCTTTTGCAAATGGCGGTACGTATAACGAACCTTCTTATGTTAATAAAGTAGTCTATCAGGATGACTCTGTAGCTGAAGATGAATTCCACCCTGCAAGTAAACGGGCAATGAAAGATTCTACTGCTTATATGATGACTGATATGCTGAAAGATGTTATTACCGGAGGGACTGCTTTTAATGCAGGTATTGATGGTTTAATCCAAGCAGGAAAAACAGGAACATCCAATTATACAGATGAAGAAATTGCAAAGATGGGTTTGACTGGTGTAACAAATATTGCCCCTGACAGTACATTTGTGGGCTATACCCCCCATTATGCCATTTCAGTCTGGACTGGCTACGATGAAAAGTCAACTCCGATCTATTCTGATTACTATGCGATTGCTTCAGATGTCTATCGGGAAATGATGACTTATATGGCTCAAAATGTTTCCAACGAGGACTGGGTCATGCCCGACAGTGTCATTCGTATTGGCTCAGAATTGTATGTTAAAGGAGCACAAAATCTGCAAACCGTTCCATCTTCAACCATTCCAAGCTCTTCCAGCAGTACAATGGAATCGAGCAGTACGGTTGAGTCATCAACAAGCTCCTCCAGTTCTGAAGAGCCTGTGACACCGCCGATTGAATCATCGGAAGTAACGGAGTCATCAGCAGAACCCACAGAATCATCAACACCCACTAGCTCAACTGACCCCGCTGAGGGGGAGAATCAAGTACCTTTACAGCCCAGTTGACAGATAAAGGGGAACAAAATCAGTAAAAAACAGCGAACAAATCACGTGCTTCTGATTTGTTCGCTGTTTCTTTGTGTATTCTATTCGATTTGAATTCTATTCAAAATTATCTCTGCTCTTTATTTCTCAAAGCTGCTCCAACAAAGCCTTTAATCAACAACTGAGGACGATTTGGCCGTGAAATTAATTCCGGATGAAACTGACAGCCAACAAAGAATTTTTTATCCGGCAGCTCGACGATCTCTACCAAACGATTGTCCGGCGATACACCTGAGAAAACCATCCCAGTATCTTCAAAAATCTGACGATACTGATTATTGAACTCATAGCGGTGACGGTGACGTTCCTGAACAACTTCCTGTTCTCCATAGACATCCGCTGTCACACTGCCCTTCTTCAACTTGCAAGGATACAAACCTAAACGCAATGTTCCACCAAGATTTTCAATATTTTCCTGATCTGCCATTAAATCAATAATATTATTAGTAATACTTGGATTGTTTTCAGCTGATCCGGCATCCTCAAGACCTACCACATTTCTTGCATATTCCACACAGGCCATCTGCATACCGAGACAAATCCCCAGGAAAGGTACATCATTTTCTCGCGCAAAACGAATGGCTTCAATCTTCCCTTCGATTCCGCGGTCGCCAAATCCTCCAGGTACTAAAATACCGTCAACATTCTTCAAGCTCTCTGCTGCATTTTCAGCAGTAAGCTTCTGAGAATCCACCCAGTCGATCTCTATGTCGGAATCAAACGCAAAACCTGCATGCTTCAATGCTTCAACGACTGAAAGGTAAGCATCAGGAAGCTCCACATACTTGCCAACCAGTGCAATTTTCGTTTTCTTTTTAAGATTAAGTACTTTTTCTTCCAGTGCCCGCCATTCTGCCATATCTGCTTTTGGTGCATCCAGTTTTAAATGATCGCAGACGATTTGATCCATATTCTGTGCTTGTAAAGCCAATGGAATGGAATAAAGTGTTTCCACGTCTCTTGATTCAATCACCGCTTCAGGAGCCACATCACAAAATTGTGCAAGCTTGTTCTTTGTCCCCTGTGAAACTGGCAGCTCTGTTCTGACAACCAGAATATTTGGCTGAATACCTAAACTGCGGAGCTCTTTTACGCTGTGCTGCGTCGGTTTTGTTTTCATTTCACCGGCAGCTTTTAAATAAGGAATTAATGTAGTATGAATATACATTACATTGTCCGATCCCACATCTGCCTTCATCTGACGTAAAGCTTCCAGAAACGGCAGAGATTCAATATCCCCTACTGTCCCGCCAATCTCGGTAATAATGATATCAGAATCCGTCATTTTAGCTGCACGCATGATTTTGTCTTTAATTTCATTGGTAATATGAGGAATAACTTGAACCGTTGCACCAAGATATTCTCCTTTGCGTTCTTTTCTAAGAACTTCGGAATAAATTTTTCCTGTTGTGACATTGGAATACTTGTTCAAATTAATATCAATGAAGCGTTCATAATGCCCCAAATCCAAGTCTGTTTCCGCACCGTCATCCGTTACAAAAACCTCTCCGTGTTGGTAGGGACTCATCGTTCCCGGATCCACATTTATGTAGGGATCAAATTTCTGAATCGTTACCTTCAAGCCACGATTTTTTAATAAGCGTCCAAGAGAAGCTGCGACAATCCCTTTTCCGATGGAAGAAACCACGCCGCCTGTAACAAAAATATATTTTGTCATATTCACAAAAATCCCTTCTATAAGTAGTAGTGTGGAGAGAAAAATGAACCCTCTTCAATAAAAAAGAAAACGCCCCTATTCAAAAAAGAATAGGGAGCGTATATTGTTCATTTTCTGACCTTTTCAAAGGTGCCCAAGTAGTATAATACAAGCAAATCATCAGGAGGTCAAGTAATATCAAAAGAAATAAAATAAAAATTGTTCCTTCCCGTTTCTCATGAATTGGTTATACATTTACAAAAAGCGGTTCGATTCAATATTCTTCAAAAATACATTCTTGCAGAAAACAGCAGTTCAAAACCAGCCAGGCTGCTGGAAATGCAAATAACTTATTTCTTTTAAAAAAAGCCTTTTAAGATTATGCCAGTTCCGGCAGCAATCATCCCGATAATGAGGATGTACATATACAGGGAAGTTGGCATAAGTTGAATCTGTACGCTGAAAATAATACTTGCGACACTCAGTACAACACCGAAGTATATTTACTATATCACAGCCAATAATAGTGGTAAGTATTTCTAAGGAAAAGCACACATCAAAAGTATAAAGACTAACTGCTGAAATATTTAGTGATCTTGTCAAGTTCAAGCCAATCAGAGGCTGTCAGAAGAAGAAATTCGGTTGTCAGTATAGGAGCACCTCGACTGTAACTGGCTGTTGATTCAGCACTAACTAGTAACCTGTTGTCCGCATACAGCTTGTCTTGTATGACCATAAAACATACGACGAGCATTCGTAGAAGCAAGCTTTTAATACAGGAATGAATTATTGCTCATTCATCAGATTGTCAGTTCGTATACCATCCCACTAGATGTTTCTGTCATTAATTTATTCTTTTACTTAGGAGTTTGAACGATTTAAGGTTGTTTTCCGATATATGCTAGAATCCCGCCGTCAACGTACAGGATATGTCCATTCACAAAGTCAGAAGCATTCGAAGCCAGAAAGACTGAGGGACCTGCCAAATCTGTTGTTGTACCCCATCGATTTGCTGGCGTTCTTCCCAAAATAAAGTTGTTGAATGGATGTCCGTCTTCACGTAAAGGAGCTGTTTGAGGCGTTTCGATATAGCCAGGACCAATGCCGTTACACTGAATATTATACTGTCCATATTCAGATGCAATGTTTTTTGTCAGCATTTTCAATCCGCCCTTAGCTGCTGCATAAGCACTGACCGTTTCACGCCCAAGCTCGCTCATCATAGAACAGATATTGATGATTTTCCCACCGCCTTTTTCGATCATATCAGGAATTACTGCTTTAGACATGATGAATGGTGCATTCAGATCAACATCAATTACTTGTCGGAAGTCTTCTGCTGACATGTCAACCATAGGGACACGCTTGATAATACCTGCATTGTTTACCAGAATATCGATTGACCCTATTTCAGCTTTGATTTGTTCAACCATTGCCTGTACCTGTTTCTCATCTGTCACATCGCAAACATATCCGGCAGCATTTATTCCAGCTTTTTTATAATTTTCGTTACCTTCATCCACTGAAGCCTGATTGATACTGTTAAAGACAATCGTTGCACCTGCTTCTGCCAGTGAGCTGGCAATCTCAAAACCGATTCCATAAACACCGCCTGTAATCAGAGCTACTTTGCCGTCCAGTCGAAAATTATCCATACTAAAATTCATAATTAAACCCCTTTTCATAGTTTCGTATTTCAAAATATATTCTAAAAAATTCTCTAAAAACTTAACAACAGTGCGATTTAAACCCATTTCACTGCTTCTCCCCCTCGTGCCGAAGCAGATCTGTTATCCAGCGTAGTGAAGCGAAACTTTGCAATAAGCATTATTAGCTAAAATTGGTATTCTGACATGCTTTCTTACTGCACTTTTTATGATCAGAATACTCAATGTTGGAGGCCTGCTGTCAAGTAAGCTGGTTATTTAGCACAGCGTTTTTATAGATTATTTTGAGTTACCCATAATTTCAAATTTTTGTAGCTGTACTGCTTATTTCAGTTGATCCATTGGAACCATATCCATGTCCGTATAAGTAATATTTTCTCCGCACATCGCCCAAATGAATGAATAGTTGCTTGTTCCCACTCCGGAATGGATAGACCAGCTTGGAGAAATCGCTGCCTGCTCGTTGCCCATAACCAAATGTTTGGTTTCATCCGGTTTACCCATCATATGGAAGACACGAGTATCTTGTTCCATATCAAAATAGACATAGGCTTCCATTCGGCGTTCATGCGTGTGGCAAGGCATCGTGTTCCATGAACTGCCCGGTTCCAAAATAGTGTAGCCCATTTGCAGCTGGCAGCTTTCACAGACATTCGGATGGATATACTGATAAATCTTACGTTCATTCAGCGTTAAGGGTTCACCTGTTTCCATGGGCTTAATATCATCAATGCTGATTTTCACATTCGGATATTTATGATGGGCAGGAACTGAACTTATATAGAATTTCGCCGGGTCCTCAGGGTTCTGTGATGAGAAAATAACATGACGTGTTTCTTTACCGATATAATAGCCGTCCTGCTTTTTCATTTCTTCTTTTTGACCATCAATTTCGATAAATCCGGGTCCGCCAATATTAATTACCCCCAATTCACGACGCTCCAGAAAATAATCAACACCCAGCTCTTTATCCAGAATTATTTCCAGCGGTTTTTGTGCAGGTGTCACTCCGCCAAAAATCATACGGTCATTGTGTGTATACGTTAATGTAATCGCTCCTGGCTCAAAAACTTTTTCCACTAAAAACTCATTTCTCAGCTGTTCTGTAGAGTAATGACGGATATCCTCCGGACTGTGTGTATAGCGTGTTTCCATGTTTTGCATATGCAAATCCTCCTCTTATAGTTAACCAACTACTCGTTTTAATAAAAATTCAGTTGCTTCAATCTTTTAACATCTTTATCGAATAATTCGTCCTGATCCAAGGGCTAAAAATGCTTCAACATCTTCCCTGCTGAATTGATTACAATCTCCATGAACAGTATGCTTCAAAGCAGAAGCTGCTGTTGCAAAATCAACCGCCTGCTGATAGTTGTCATTGCTCAGCAGACCATGAAGAAGCCCTCCTGCAAAGGCATCTCCTCCGCCCACTCGATCAACAATCGGATCAATCAAATGACATTGCGATTCATAATAGGTATTATCTGCCCACACTGAGCCAGTCAATTCATTAACACTGGCAGAGTGAACCGTGCGCTTTGTAGAATAAAAGACAGAGATATTGGAATAAGCTTCCTGCATTTTTTTATAATAATAAATGGCTTTTTCTTTTTCAGATCCATCTTCATAGGGTGAAATTCCCAGAAAATGCTGTGCATCAAGCCCCCCAGCCGAACAATAATCTACATAGGGCAGAATTGTTCGAATTGTTTCTCCAGCTTCTTCCCGTGTCCATAATTTGCCCCGATAATTAATATCAAAGCTGATTTTACAATCGGCACTTTTGGCAGCTTTCAAAAGATCAATAGTCAGTTCTCGCCACTTCATTGAAAGAGCCGGAGTAATACCGGACAGATGAAAAATATCTGTTTCCTTGAATAACTGATCCATGTCCCATTCAACGGTTTCCATTACTGCAAAGCTTGAGCCGGCACGATCATAAACAACGCTTGCCCCACGTTCACCAACACCGGCTTCCAGATAATACGTTCCCAGTCTGGGACCGCCCATCAAAAGCTGAGAGGTATCCACTCCATAACGGTTCAAATGTTTCCTTACAGCAGCCCCTAGCTCATTTGTCGGTACTTTGCCGGCAAAAACAGCATGATGTCCATAATTTGCCAGCGAAACTGCAACGTTGGCCTCCCCGCCTCCATAGTGTGCTGAAAATTGTTCCGCCTGAGCCAGTCTTGTACCAGCCGTTGTAGACAGCCGCAGCATGATTTCTCCTAAAGTTACAACTTTTCCCATAGCTAACCTTCTTTTATTTCACGGAACTTTGCCATATATTGTGCGGCTATTTCCGTTACTTTTTCAAAGTCTCCAGTTGCTGCCGGTGCAAGTAAATTACCGCCAACCCCTACAGTGATTACGCCTGCTTTAAACCAATCTTCCATATTTTCCAGACTGACTCCGCCTGTCGGCATAATATTCAGCTGCGGCATTGGTGCTTTAAATGCAGAAACAATACTTGGTCCATAAGCACTTCCCGGGAACAGCTTAATGATATCCACTCCGCTCTTCAACGCCTGTTTCATCTCTATGATTGTCATACAGCCTGGTAAGTAAGGAATTTGATATAAGTTGCAAAGTTCTGCAGTCTCCTGATCAAAAGTCGGACTGACGATATAATCGGCTCCTGCCATAATTGCCAGACGTGCAGTCACCGCATCCAAAACCGTTCCGGCACCAACCACCACTTCTGGTGAATCCTGATAAGTTTCTGCCAATTCTCTGATTACTTCCTCTGCCTGCGGAACAGTGAAGGTTAATTCAAGCCCATGCATGCCGCCTTTTACAATCGCATTACTGGCCTGCAATGCTTCTTCTTTTGTTTTCCCCCGAACTACTGCAATCACCCCGGCCTTTTTCAATCGCTGAAGAATATTAACTTTTTTCAAAAAAATCACTCTTTTCTTATTTGGAAATTTTATTTCATTTATAGGAAATTTATAATTTCATTATACATGTAAAAATAGAAATTGCAAACGGTTTAAGAAAGAAAATTCTATTCTTTCTGCTTTTATTGTAGACCTTGTAAAAGCTTTCCATGAATAGCAGAAAAAGCTGATTCAACATCCTTCTGTCAAATCAGCTAGTCAAACATTTAATTCTCATTTATTTAAAATCTGTTCCAGCTCTCTTTTTGTTTGAAGAATCGCCTGTATAATCAGCTGCTTTTTCTCTTCATTCAAACGATATTTAGGCATACTGACACTGAATGCACCAATAGCTTTTTCTTCTTTTTCCAATGAGGCTCCGACGCAAAAGATATCCAGCTCCACTTCTTCATCGTCAAATGCAATTCCTGCACGACGTATCTCTTCCAGTTCTTTTTCCAGCCGCAAAGGATTGGTTATCGTATGTTCAGTGTGCGGTACCAATACGTGTTCAGCCAGATACTGGTCAACTTCTTCCTGCGAAAATGCAGCTAAAACAGCTTTACCCATTGCTGAGCTGTACAAAGGTCGTGTAATGCCAATTTTTGAAGACATACGAATCGTCTGATGCTTGGCTTCCAATTTATTAATATAGAGAATTTCATTATCGTTTAAAATCCCCAAATGAATGGTTTCATCAATTGTCTGCTGCAGCTTTTCCAGATAGGGCAGCGTAATTTCTGCAAGATCCAGCTGTTCAAGACGCTGATTGGCATAGCGGATCAGCTTTGAACCCAATCGATACGTTTTGTCTTCACTTTTTTTTACATAGCCAATTAAAGCCAAGGTATCCAATATTTTAATTGTAGTTGAAGCCGTCATCCCCGTCCCAGCAGTAATTTCCTGCAACGATTTATTCGATTCCTCAGCTAAAAAATCCATAATTTTTGCTGCTTTAATAAGTACTGTTCCATATGGTTTTGACTCTGACATCCGTCTCACCCTTTCTATATAGGAAATTATATAGTACAAATGAGAAAAAGCAACTACTTTTTTTGTTGGTAAAAATTTATAATTCTTTTGTTGAGAAACTTCTTACAGTAAATTCGGTAGAGTTCTTCACTATTTAAAATCCAGCATACTTTTTAGAACTGCAGTAGAATAACTTTTATTTCTGTAAATCAAAACCTCCAGTGTGAACTGGAGGTTTGCTCTGCGGCTGAAAGCCTCTATTACCGGCCAGAGCCTGAAAGGCCCACTGAAGAAAGGTCTCCCGCTAGCACCACAATTACTCACGACTCC
>NZ_JADOEP010000039.1 GCF_016745275.1 Enterococcus sp. BWB1-3 | reverse complement strand
TCGTAATTTCAATAATTTTAGAGAAAGGATTTTCCTTTATAGAGGAACGTATTTCAAAGAAGTTAAAAAGAACCCTCATTAACAGAATCCATGCATGAAAAACAAGCAGCTAGGTAGGGCCCCCTAACTGCTTGGCTTTATTCTCTTGTATTTCTTTCACCAACACTAGTTGACAATGAGCCCTTAATACATGCGAATGTTGTCTTTTATTCATCTATAATCCTTGCTCCCAGCGTATTCGCAAAATGTCCCAATGCCCATTCATGCCCAACAGGGTCAAAGCTGGCAACAGCATCTGCATGAATGAAAATTTTATAACCTAAATTATAGGCATCTACTGCTGTATGCAGAACACAAATATCTGTACAGACACCTGCTAAATGGATTTCTGAAATGTCTCTTTCTCTTAGACGTATATCCAAATCCGTTCCACAGAAAGCTGAATAGTGTCTTTTATCGATCCAGTAAATATTTTCCAAATCCTTTGTTTTTGTATATAAATCATTCAAACTTCCATACAACTTTCTGCCTTTTGTACCGGCAAGATTATGTGGCGGAAATAATTTATTCTCAGGATGATGGACATCCGCTTTATCGTGTCTATCGATGGCATAAACAACAAAATCACCCGCTGCAGTAAATTTATCCGTCAGTTCTACCAAAGCTGCTTCAATATCCTGTCCGGCTTTTCCTGTTGTCAGTGCACCATCCGCTGCAACAAAATCATTGGTATAATCAATAGAAATCAAGGCTTTCACACAATCTCCCCCATTCATTACTAATTCTGTTTGCTTGTAAAAAATTTTCCAAGGTTGCCCAACATCAAAAATCGTGGTTGCAGCTTTATATTTACACTAAATGCTTAATAAATACAATAACCATTTCAGCCGATTTTTTCCCAGCATCTTCAATAAAGTCATCAAAGCTCTGTGTCGCTTCATGATCAGCCGTATCACTGATTGCCCGAACAACTAAAAATGGAATGTTAAATTGAGTCGCAGCCTGAGCTATCGAAGCTCCTTCCATTTCACAAGCCAATGCATCTGGAAAATCAGATACGATGCTTTCTATTTTCTCTTTACTGTCAATAAATGAATCTCCTGTTACTATCAAGCCATTGCGAACAGGCAAGCCTACTTTTTCCACTGCTTTTTTCATCTCAGCCTTCAAATAGGAGCTGCATTCATAATAAAGTGGCATTCCTGGAAGCTGTCCTTTTTTATAGCCAAATCCAGTTACATCCACATCAAAATAAGCTAATTTATCTGCAATCACAATATCTCCCACAGCCAGACCATGACCGATCCCGCCGGCAGAACCTGTATTAATGACCATATTCACACCATATTGATGTATAAGTAAAACTGTTGTTACAGCTGATAAAACTTTTCCTATTCCTGAACGAACGACAATCACCTCATGATTCCCCAATGATCCGGAAATAAAAACAGCTCCTGCCCTTTCCCATGATCTTTTTTCAGTCAGGACCTCTTTTAAAGCCTCTATTTCCTGTTCCATCGCTCCAATAATACCTATTTTCATTTCTGTCCCTCATTTCTATAAATTCAAAACAATTAATATTACAATGATCAGAAGTATTCCTACAATGACAATTGCTTTCGTCAATTTACTGCTTCGCTCTCTGATCTTTCCCTGTTCACCGGAACGTGTTGTCAAAACCTCTTTATTTTTTTTGCGTTCTTTTCGATAAAAATCAGATATCTCTTTTTCTTTTTCCTGATATTCCTCTTCAGCGATTTCCTGATTCCTTTTCATTTCTGAATCAGCAGCCTCTTTTCGCTTACGCAATTCTGTCCGAGTGATTAACGGACCTTTTGCCATCTCTATACCTCCTTCAACGCCTTTCTCATTTCCATAAGCTCCCAGTACTGTACAGCAAAAAGAGTTTTCGCATCACAAATCATTCCATTTGCAATTTCTTGTTTAGTCTGTTCCAACGTCAGCTCATACAATTCAATTACTTCATCTTCGTCCTGAGGAAGCGGATTTTCTGCTTTTTTTAAATTTTCAGCATAAAAAATATGAAGTAATTCATTAGCAAAACCTGGTGTCACATACATGGCAGCAACTGGCTCAAGCAGCTCTGCCTGATAAGCTGTCTCTTCTTCCAACTCTCTAAGTGCCGTTTCTTTTGGATAATTTTCTTCTCCGGGATCAATTTTCCCAGCTGGAATTTCCAGTGTTGCTTTTTCCAAAGGTTTGCGGAACTGCTTAACCAAAACCATTTTATTTTCAGCAGTAATCGGTATAATTGCTACTGCACCCGGATGAAACACTAATTCTCTTTTAGCAGTTGAGCCGTCAGGGAGACGAACATCATCCACAACAACTTCTATAACACTCCCCTTAAATATCTCTTGTCTTGAAATCGTTTTTTCTTCAAAGTCTTCAAAGCTCAACATATCCTCACCATTCTTTCTAGTGTAATAATACCTAATTTTATCATTTAGTGATAGCTTTTTGAATATTGATTCACTAACAACATCAGCAAACATAAAACTTTCAGGAAGTATACCCGTCCATTTCATACTAACTCCTGCCATCATTCTTTCAAAAAATAGCACATTTCTTTTGAAAATAAACTTTTTTCGCTTTTTCTTACGTTTTTTGTAAAAATTAAAATCAACCCTAGGACGGATATTTTTTCTGCAAAGGAATGTGTTAGAATAATTGGTGTAGAAGGAGAGAAAACTCCTGAATAGGAAAATTGGAGGGAATCCACATGAAGGGTAAAAAATTTTTACAAGTAATTGCTTATATAATTATTGCTGGACTGTTTGTTCGTTTTACTTACATCAGTGTTGACCTAATTGCTATATTGCTTGTCATTGCTACACTGCTTACTTTATTTACAGGTCGCAAAAAAGTGAAGAACAGTGCCTCGCTGCCGGTCCTGACTAAAACAAAAGAAGCTCATTACGAGCAGCTTGGGATGAGCGACGCTGAAATTGCATTTTTCCGGGATACAATGAATTCTGCAAGAGTCCAAATCGTAGAACTTCAAGACAATATTAATCAGTCAACAAAACTTAGAGCCATTGATCTGCGGAATGACACATTACGTATTTCTAAAGCGCTGTTTAAAGAATTAGTCAAAAACCCGACAAAGCTGCATTCAGCAAACCATTTTCTTTACACGCACCTGCCTAATATAGTAGATTTAACTAAGAAATATCTTGAGATTGATAATCATGAAATTAAGAGTAAACAAGCTTATGAGAAGCTTGAAGAAAGCGCACAAATTATTGATCAGGTTTCTAAATTAATCAAAAAAGATTATGAACAGTTTGTAGCAGATGATATTGAAGATCTTGATATTGAAATATCAATTGCTAAAAACAGTCTGAAAAGGGATAATAGTAACAAAGAATAGAAACTTGTTACTATAATTAGGAGGTCACGAATAGATGGAAAACAAGGAAAAAGATACAGTCTCAGTGGATAACGCGTTGGATGATTTATTAAACAATCCATTCTCCACCCCAGTAGATTCATTAACAACAACACAGCAAGATGAAATCTCTGCTTTACAAAACCAGCAGATCGCACCCCGGCTGATTGACAAACTGCCTGAAGATCGTCAAAAGCAGGCACAGGAGCTTGCTGCCAAAATTGATATTCAGGATACACAGGCGATCATTACCTATGGTTCAAATGCTCAAAATAAATTAAGCGAATTCTCTCAATCCATGTTGAATCATGTACAGTCTCAAGACATTGGGCCTGTGGGAGATTCTCTGACAGATTTAATGTATCGTTTAAGTGAAGCAAATCCGGATGAGCTTCGTTCCGGTGAAGGAAATATCTTCCAAAAAATGTTTGGGAAAGTGAAACAGTCCATTTTTGAGATCACTGCAAAATATCAAAAAATCGGTGCTCAAATTGATAAAATCGCAGTTAAGCTGGACAGAGAAAAAGAAGGTCTTTTGAAGGACAATTTGATGCTGGAACAACTATACAATAAAAACAAAGACTATTTCGATGCTTTGAATATTTATATTGCTGCCGGTGAGTTGAAAATGGAAGAATTGAATACAACCATTATTCCGGCAGCAATGAAAAAAGCTGAAGAAACCGGTGATCAAATGGATGTTCAGATCGCCAATGACCACGCACAGTTTCTGGATCGCTTAGACAAACGCACGCATGATCTTCGTTTAGCCCGTCAAATTACTATTCAGCAGGCACCGCAGATTCGTTTAATTCAAAATACCAATCAGGCACTTGCTGAAAAAATTCAGGCTTCAATCAATACAGCTATTCCTTTATGGAAAAATCAGGTTGTTATTGCTCTGACTTTGTTAAGACAAAAGGATGCAGTTACCGCTCAGCGTCAAGTTTCTGAAACAACTAATGACCTTCTGAAGAAAAACTCAGAAATGCTGAAAATTTCTGCTATTGAAACTGCAAAAGAAAATGAACGCGGTATTGTCGATATCGAAACATTGCAAAAAACTCAAAATGATCTGGTTGAAACGATTCAAGAAACATTACGAATTCAACGGGAAGGTAAAGAAAAACGCCGTGCTGCTGAAATTGAGTTAAGCCATATGGAAGAAGATTTAAAGAACAAGCTTTTGGAATTAACACAATAATGTTAGTCAACTGCCGATCAATAAATGATCGGTAGTTTTTATTTTCTCCTTGGCTAGAAGAGACTGTGACATATCAATGTCTCTTCCAGTATCAGCCATTCTATATACACATCAGCAATCTGATCTTCGATTATTTTGATAGCAGTCGGATTCGTTGCACCCATGTATGATTCCTCCCACATCTTTCGCTGGTTTTCAACTGGTGTGTTTAAAATTTCTTCAATATTTTTATGAGCCATTAACTATTTTACCGCCTTTTAAGCTTCTATATCTATACTTGACATTCTAACTCCCCCTTCCTTTAAATCTCTCTTTTTATTCCACCACACAAAAAGAACTGCTTCAGTATAAGAAAAATCCATCCTGTTTTAACTATCACTTTTATAAACAACAGTTAAAACAGGATGGATTCTATTTGATTTTGTCGGAAAACTATAAATATAATGAGTTTTTAGATAGAGCTAAGCATTATTTCAAAGCTAAACTAGGGCGTGTCTGAAAAGTTAGCGGCATTCGAATTTTTCAGTAATTTTTGTTGAAATCAAGGAAGAAAACACAGCTTATGTGGCTCATAAGCCAGTATTTATGACGAGGAGTTCGATAAAAATCATCAAACTATTCGCCGCTTGAGTTTTCAGACACACCCTAATGTATTGACCAATTTAAAACTAAATTATACTTCTAAACCAATAAACATGCAGCCTATCCAGTAGTATTACATATGAGACTATTGGATAGACAACAAGCATTTGCCAAAAGAACAGGAGCAAATCTTTTCATGCGACGAGCATTCGAAGAAGCGCAGGAGCAAGTCTCTTCATGCGACGAGTAATCGAAGAAGCGCAGGAGCAAATCTCTTCATGCGACGAGCATTCGAAGAAGCGCAGGAGCAAGTCTCTTCATGCGACGAGTAATCGAAGAAGCGCAGGAGCAAATCTCTTCATGCGACGAGTAATCGAAGAAGCGCAGGAGCAAATCTCTTCATGCGACGAGTAATCGAAGAAGCGCAGGAGCAAATCTCTTCATGCGACGAGTAATCGAAGAAGCGCAGGAGCAAATCTCTTCATGCGACGAGTAATCGCAGGAGCAAGTTATGCAAAAAGCCTTAAGACATACATCGATATACATTAACAGCTGCTCCTATTAGGGGATGAATGTGCAAGTACTCTGTCACCATTTAGAGTTCGCTCATTTTATTTTTTGAAACTGTTCACCACTAAAGTTTTCAGACAGCTCCTAATTGATGATAGGAATCTCTGACCTTTTCAAATAGTTTTGTATAAGGCTTTAATCCTGTATACTGTTCAATCGTGGCATCAAGCCCGCTCTCTTCAATAGCCTGCTGCAATGCACAAGCTTCTTCATCTGAAGGATTTTTAAATTTTAATGCTGCTGCGATTGCAATTGCCAAAGCTTTAGGTGTTTCATTAAATGCTTCTACAAATTGTCTGGCCGGTTGAATAAATCGGTCATTTTCTCCAATTTTTCTAATAGGCGACCGACCTACTCGTGTCACATAGTCTGAAACATAAGGATTCTTAAACCGGTCAATTATTTTATCGATATATTCCTGATGCCCCTGATGAGAAAATTGAAATTTCTTCTCCAATAGAGCACCAGTTTCCTCTAATGCACTTCTGACAATAAACAGCACTTTATCATTATGAATGGCATCCTCAATAGAAGCTATATTTTTTATATAGCCAAAGTAGGCAGTCACTGCATGACCCGTATTAACTGTAAAAAGCTTCCGCTCAATATATGGCGTCAAATCAGGAACATAGGTCATCCCCTGTATCTTCGGTGCTGTTGTCATGTCCGGCAGTTCTTCAACCACCCATTCATAAAATGGTTCAACAGTCACTGTCAGTAAATCTTTATGCGTTTGGTCCGGAACGATTCGATCTACAGCAGAATTTGGGAATTGAATATATTTATCTGCATAAGCAGTTTCCTGTTCGCTTAATCTTTTGTAAGCCTCCTCTTTTAGGAGCTTTGAACCGCCAATCATATTCTCACATGCAATTATAGTAAGAGGATTTTTCTCGGACATTCTTGCCTTAATCCCTTTGGCAATTATATCTGCTAGTCTAGGCAAAATAGTTGGACCAACTGCAGTTGTGACAATTTCGGCGCTGCTGATTTCCTGAATCAGTTGGTCTTCCTCTGTTAGGCTGTTTAATGCAGATACATGCTCAACAGTAAATGTATCCTGAGCTTCATTAGCCAGTACAACCTGATACTCTTTTTCCTCATTAATAGCATCTGTAATCTGCTGATTCACATCGGCAAAAATCACTTCATACCCAGCATCTGAAAGTAGCCAGCCGATAAATCCCCGACCGATATTCCCCGCTCCAAAATGGACAGCAGTTTTCATACAGCAATACCTCCTTTGAAGAAGTCAATGATTTCAGCTTCATTTTGAGCTGAGATCAATTTTTCCACATTTTCCATTTCTGAACAAACCATTGCTATTTCCGACAGCAATGCCAAATGTTCGTTCTCAACTCCGGCAATTCCTATAATCAATTTGACTTCATTTCCATCGAATGAAACGCCTTCTGGTGCCTGGATAATGACAATCCCAGATTTCAAAATTGCTGTTTTACTGTCTTCTGTTCCATGCGGGATTGCAACCAAATTCCCGATAAACGTGGATGTCATTCTATCTCGTTCAATCATTTTGGGAATATATTCCTCAGTTACGTATCCCTGCTCCTGAAGCAAGGTTCCAGCTGCTGTGATTGCTGCTGTTTTATCTGAAAAGTGCTGATTTAACCGCACATCTGCTTTTTCAAGTTTCATAATTTCTGTTCTCTCCTCATGTAAAATGTATTCATCTACAAAGCTATATCGCTAAAAAATCCATCAGTCTTTTTACAAAATAATTTGATACTTCTTTTACTGTTCCATATTCTAAAATATCAACCAGTTCCGGATCATCCACAAACATAGCGCTGATATAACTTAAAACCTTCAGTCCTTCTTGTGAGTACTTTTCAGGAGCCAGAAGCAGTACTAGTTTATTCACATTCATTTCTGTCTGATCCATCCCTTTTACTGAAAGCTCTTCTGATAAATGAAATAACTGAAAAAATGGCTGCTGAATCATCTCATCTCTTCCGTGAAACATTCCAATTCGTGTATTTGGTATACCAAATCCGCTCCAGTTTTCATCCTTCATTAAAAGACTGATCAGCAGTTCCACATTAATAGTCGAATCTTTTTCCAGTAACTGAGTACAGACTGCCCTGAGAATATCCTCTGTTGTTCCCATTTGTTTTTCGAGAAAGACATAGTTGAAATTTTTTAAAATATCCAATACGATGTTATGGTAAATTTGCCGTTCTTCTATTAGCTGGATCGCTTCATATGTGGTCAATTCAGCAGCTCCTGTACCAGTACTGTTTTTCCTTTGACTGTAGGTTTTTCCAGCATTTTTTAAATACAAATCAATTTGCATAATTTCCTGTTCAGTCAAAATAGGGGAAACCAGAAAATAATCAAAATCGACTTTCCCTAAATCTATTGTTGAAATGATAATATCTATATCAGATTCTTTTCGTTTTTTTGCCAGTTCAAACAATGAAACAGTCTGCAGCTTTTTCATTTGAGGAATCTTCTGACGAAGTCTGGTTACCAGCATTCGTGATGTGCCAATTCCGCTTGCACAGACCACTAATCCGGAAAATTCTGCTTCACTTTCCAGTTGCAGCAGGACTGAACCAAAATGCAGCACTAGATAACCAATCTCTTCGTCCAGTACCTTATCTCCCTGATAAATTTGATCAAAAACCCTTCGAATAATTTGAAACAGTTCAGGATAATCCTGTTTGATAGATTGAATCAGTGGATTGTAAATCCGCAATCCCTGTTCCAAACGTCTGAAGGTAGGCTTCAAATGAGAAATCAGCCCTTTTAGCAGCTGATCTTTCGGTAATTCCTGATCTAGCTCTTCCTCCACAAGCCCTATCATTTTTTTGGCAAAAAGAATCACTTGCATATCTTCGTTTTCAAAGAAAACTTTATCTGCTTTTCGGCTTTTTAAGCTGCGCAGATACATGGAAATGTAAACAGCTTCGCCCTCTGGAACTACTTCTGATTCGATCTCTAAAATATCAGCAAGCAGTCTTTGAGCTGTTTGATATTCTGATGAATCCAGAATTTCCTGTTCATAATCATAGGACTGTACAAAATTTCCATCAATAATTCGTTCAATCGCAATGGAAAGGTGAACGACTAAATTCACATAGGCTTCATCGCTGATTTCCTGAACTTCCCTTTCACGCCATTCCCGGATATGCACTTCTACATTTTGGAGAATGTTCTCATCAACTAAATTCAGCAGACGATCTTCCAGCCATGTCGTTGTCATCTCAGATTTCTCTTTTTTCTGAAAGTACTTCAGCAGCTGATAATTCGGAAACTGTTCACCAACGATTTCGCTCATTAAATGACGCTTCTCTATTTCAGGTGCTTCCAACGAAACGCCGGCCCCTCTCTTTCGCTCAATAGTGACACCGTTTGGGAGCTGCTCTTCCAATTTGTTGAGATCTCCGCTGATTGTTGAGACAGTTACATTTAAATCATTTGCCAGACCAATGAGCTTAACACCATTTTCTTCTTTCAACAATGTTTTTAATATCCTTAACTGACGTTCATCCGGGCTGTATTCATTGTAGGAGAGGTCCATCAGATACCAGCGGAAATTTTGTATATCCTTGTCACTCCCCAACAGCTGATAAAGACCGTTCTCCTTTTTAAGCTGTAAATTATAGGAGAATAATGTATCTTCCACTTCCTTCATATCACGACGAATTGTCCGTTCACTGACATTCAAATCTTTAGAAAGCTTCTTCAATGAAACCGGCAGCGAATAATCCAGAAACTGTTCCAGAATCAACCTTGCTCTTGCTGAAAGATACATTCTTTGCTCCTCCTCTTTTTAAAAATAAATCAGCCTATATGTGAGCCAGCAGCTTATCAACCAAGTCATCATATTGATCCCCATTTAAAAAGTTCTCCACGGACACATGATAAGCATTTGGCAGTTTTTCCTTTGCTCTGGATGTCAGATCTTTATGTGTGACAACGATATCCGCATCGTTTGGCAGCTGTGCAATTGCAGAGTTAACGACTTCAATTGATAATCCAGCTTTTTTCACTTTATTTCTCAAAACTGAAGCCCCCATCGCACTGGAACCCATTCCGGCATCACAGGCAAAAATAATTTTCTGTACATTAATTAAAATACCTTCGTTCTGAGTCTGCACATTCGTTTCAGTTAGTGCTTGAGCAGCAGAATGTTTTCCTTTTAAAGCACTGACCTTCTCTGTTGCCTCCTGCAAATCTGTTTCTGGTTCTTTTGATGTTTTTAGAATCAGGCTGGAAATTCCAAACGACACAGCTGTTGCTGCTGCGATAGCCAAAATGACACCAATATAACCATCACGTGGAGTCATCGCCAATATCGCAAAGATACTTCCTGGAGAAGCCGGCGCAACTAATCCCACATTAAAAACTGACAGTGTAAGTACGCCCGTCATTCCTCCTCCGATCGCTGAAAGAATGAGTGCTGGTTTCATTAATATATATGGGAAGTAAATTTCATGAATTCCTCCTAAAAAGTGAATAATGATTGCTCCCGGTGCCGTTTGTCTTGCTGATCCTTTTCCAAACAATGTATAGGCCAGCAAGATTCCCAATCCCGGACCAGGATTCGCTTCCAATAAGAAAAGCAGCGATTTTCCGGTTTCTGCCGCCTGCTCAATTGCAATTGGACTGATTACACCATGATTAATTGCATTATTTAAGAAAAGCACCTTTGCCGGTTCAATAAAAATGCTTGCAAGCGGCAACAGTGAACGCTCAATCAGAAAACTTACTCCTGAAGCTAAGGCTGTATTTAAGCCTTCTACTGCAGGACCAACAACTAAAAATGCTAAAATAGCTAAAATTGAAGATAGAATCCCTGCCGAAAAATTATTTACAAGCATTTCAAAACCTGGTTTAATTTTTCCGTCTACCAGTTCATCAAATTTCTTAATACACGCTGCTCCTGCCGGTCCGACAATCATTGCCCCTAAAAACATAGGAATATTGGCGCCCGTAATAACCCCCATGGTCACCATCGCTCCAACAACTCCGCCTCGAATATCATATACCAGACGTCCGCCGGTAAAACCAATTAGAATCGGCAGCAAATAATTAATCGTTGGTCCTGTGATCTCATTTAATTGTTCATTTGGTATCCAACCTGTTGGAATGAATAATGCCGTTAAAATTCCCCACGCAATAAATGCTCCAATATTCGGCATAATCATACCGCTTAAAAAGCTGCCGAACTGTTGGATTTTTACTTTCATGCTTCCCTGTGTCTGTTCCATGACTTTTTCCTCCTTGTGTTATGAAAAGTCTTTTGATTCATAAACTTCATTCAGGCTGCGCAGCTGAATTTTTTGACCAGCTCTTGCTGTCATTCTTATTGTAAACGCTCCCTATTCCATTCACAAGAAAATGAAAAGCTAGTTTTGTCCAAGTAATTTTGACAAAATCTTGCAATTCCCGCAAGTATCATTCACCTATTCTTCAATATGTAAATGATTTATAATCGAGAGAGTTTTTTAACATACTATATAATTTAAAAAATCTCATCTTGAAGGTTTCAAATTTACAAAAATTGGATTGTCTTCTCTTGGGTATTTACACAAAAAACTGGACTGTGACATAAGTATGTCTGATATCCCTAAAACCGAATAAACGGTGTTCCAGAAGCTGTCTCTTCGGAAATAAGTCGAACTATACTGAAAATATGAGTAGCTATTTTCGTATATTCCGACTTATTTCTTGAGACAGAACACTTCTGTCACAACCTCGCTATAGTCTCATCCTATTCTTAGTTTTCCAAAAAATTTACAAAATTTCGCAGTTCTGTCTTTATTTCCACCGAAAGCTCTTTACTTTGGATAGCACCTTCCAAACCATAAAGAAACGACAAACAGGTCCCTTTGTCCCCCTGCTCTCTGACAAGCAAAAACACATTCATACTACCGATCTGTTCCAGCTCTTCCAGTGACTGTATATTTACTTTCCACAGCTGCTCAGCCATTACTTTTCCAATTTCCAATGTACCCTCCAGTTCAGTCATCGTGTACTTCACTATCTCTCCAATACGGCAATTGTTTCAACTGGTATATCACCGTTTGCTTTGCAGCCGCTGTATTCAATCCCTGTGTTTGAATACTAATGCCCGCCATACTTTTGAGTATTTCTGAAAAATTCTTTATACTTCCATCTGCTAATTCGAGGTCGGGACAAAAGCGATCAGTTCCGAGAATTAAGAAGGACTATCCGAAAGTAATTTCTCATATTTTCAGGATAGTTCGGCTTAATTCCGAAGGAGTTGCTCCTGCGGTTACTCGTCGCAAAAAGAATTTTTGCTTTTGTCCCGCCGTTTATTCGGGTTTAGATATAAAGAGAGTTTGGAACTTTATTCTGTCCCAAACTCTTTGTTCTATTGAGTGAAATCTGTGGTATTTCTCATTGACATACCGTACGCAATACATTGTTTCATAGTCAGCCTTCTCCCTGGTTCATCACTATGAAATTTGGTCTCCTCCATCGTTTTCAGTCTCACCTTAGTCATTATTCAATACTTTTATTTCCTGCAAGACTTCTTGAAATTCAGCTTCAAGCTTTAATTTTTCTGTCTGATCTGCTGAAATCAAGCGACCTAGTATCGTCGTTTTACGGGTTTCCAGCAACAGCTTTTGCTGCTTGACCTGCTCTTCCTTTTCACTGATACGGTTTTTGTCCTGTTCTGTTTGAATCTTCCTATCCGTAATCATCCACTTGTCTGTCGCCACATTTTCAATAAATGTCTCATCATGGGAGATAAACAATACAGTTCCCTGATATGCTGAAAGTGCCTCTTCCAAAACCTTTATTGAAGCAATATCCAGATGGTTTGTTGGTTCATCCAGCAGCAGTAAATTATATTTACTCAGCAGAAGCCTGCTGATAGCTGCTTTACTTCTTTCTCCTCCACTTAAAACACCAATCTTTTTAAATACCGATTCATTACGAAACTGCATATGCGCCAGTAAATCTCGAACTTCCTGTTCCCCATAAGGTGAGCTTTCACAAACAGAATCAAAGATGGTCATTTCATCATCCAGTGTTTCAAAGCTTTGGCTGAAATAGCCAAGATTTACTCCTCTTGCAAACGAAATCCCTTGTCCTCTATGCAAAATTTCTTTCATAAGTGTTGTTTTCCCTGAACCATTGACACCAAGTAACGCAGTTTTTGAGCCGGTTTCCAATTTAAAAGAGCTGTTCTTCAACAATTCTTTCTGACCGATTACCAGATTGTAATGATCTGCTGCCAATAAATAATTGGCATGAAGTGGTTGGGCAGAAGAAAAAGGAATGACCAGCTTCTTCTTTTCAACTGGCTTTTCCACTTTATTCAACTTCGATAATCGTGTTTCCATGATCTTCGCTCGATTATCAAGATTCTTCTTCGCACGCTGATCCCCCATCTTATGCAGCCTCGCCTCAGAATTACCCATTCGTTTTGGTGTTTTTCTCGTTTGACGGCTTTTATCTTTGACAACACCTACTGCACGCATAAGCTGCTGCTTTTCATGCTGGTAATTTTCATAAGACCGCTGATACTCTGCTTCTTCAATTTTTTTCTGTTTCAGATAGTCATCATAGTTTCCCTCGTATATCTTTACCTGACTATTTTCGATTGCCAAAATTTTATTCACTGTTTTATTTAAAAAAGATCGATTATGTGAAATGACCAGAAGTGTCCCTGCATACCGTTTCAGCTTTTTCTCTAAATAGTTTATTCCATTTTTATCCAAGTGATTCGTTGGTTCATCAGCCAAAAGAATACCCGACACCCCTTTTAGAGCTTCCTGAATCCTTTTCCTGGTCTGTTCTCCGCCACTGGCCGTATCCTCCGAATCAATTAGCTGTTCAATTGAGGCAACCCGATCACTGCAGTTCACCGTTCCCTCATTTGGCTGACAGTCCCCTTTTATGATTGAAAACAGGGTTGTTTTTCCTGATCCGTTATCACCGATTATTCCTACTCTGCTGCCCTGCGGAATAGTCAGATGGTCAATCGTAAATAAATCTTTATCGCCAAAGTACATTTTTATATTTTTGAATTTTATTGTCATAACAAAAAAAACCTCCTTCAATTCTGAAGAAGATGACAGTCTGCCTAATTAATTCCAATCATTTAACCCTACGCAAAATAAACGTATGGTTTCATTTTATGAAAGATAACTTGTCATCACTATTTTTAGGTACACTCATCCACTACAGAATTTAATAATTTGTATTAAATTATTGAATAGTAGATGTATTGTACATAGTCAAGTACCTTTCCCTTTCTTAAAGTCACATACAGTCTAACAAAAATTTTCTTATTAATCAAGAGCAGGGATCAAGACTATAGCACAAAAAAAATTTAACTTATATATTTCTCTTGCTTTATCTGAAACATCTTGATAGAAAGTTTAACTTGCACACCAGTTGTTTTTATTCCTCTTCGTGATACAATAAAGTAAAAATTACTTTTATCTTAACTGGAAAGGATGAACGCTTTTGTCTCACTTTACTTCTAAAAAAGAAGAAAAACAATATTATGAACAAACTGCCAGTGAAGTTGAGTTTTTAAAGTGGTATCACCAGCAAGATCATCCTGAATATGAGAAGCCTTCATTAACTGTTGACATTGTCCTGATGTGCTATAACAAAGAGGAAGATCAGCTGAAGCTATTATTAATTAAACGAAAATCTCACCCTTACAGAAACTCGTGGGCGTTACCAGGAGGTTTTGTGACTCCTAATGAATCAACCGGGGAAAGCGTACTTAGAGAAACAAGGGAAGAAACAGGTGTGGTTATTTCCAAACACAATATTGAACAGCTGCACACCTTCAGTACACCGAATCGTGATCCCAGAGGCTGGGTTGTCACAGTCAGCTATCTTGCATTTATTGGTGAAGAACCTTTAATCGCAGGGGACGATGCAAAGGAAGTCAGCTGGTTCAATATGAAACGAGAGGATGGCAAACTAATTTTAAGTGATGGAAAAGCTGTTATCACTCTTGACCTAGATGATCCCACTGCAAGCGACCATCATTTGCTGGCATTTGATCATAGCGAAATTCTGTTAAAAGCTTTTAATCGAGTTGCAAATAAAATGGAACACGAGCCGCAGGTTTTACAGGTACTTGGACAAGATTTCACTATTACAGAAGCCAGAAAAGTTTTCGCCAAGTTTTGGGGAATCGATTATAAAACGATTGACCACTCTAACTTTAAAAAAGCTATGCTTCAATATTTTGAAGAAATAGGTGAACGACCGGTGGGGATTGGCCGCCCGTCAAAAATTTATCGTCTGGCAAATTAAGTTGTGTCTGTCAAAAGGTTAGCATTAGCAGGTCATGTAACCATTTTTCCCTTGTTCTCACAAATAGCATTGGATAGTTCCTGCTTTTGAATACATTTTTATAGATTCAATTCATAAAATAAAACAGCAGCTTCCCTTTCAAGTAAACTGATTTCGAAATAGACAACAAAACTGTCAAAATCAGTTGCTGCATCGTTTGAAAACAGCTTGCTGTTTTTATTCTTTTGATTTATCAAATTAAGCTGGATAATCATTACTCTCAGCTAGTCAAAACGATTTTTCCCTTGCTGAGTATTTTATGAGCTGCTTTTACATTTTCTGGGTTGATTGAGTGAAGCTCTTGAGTAATGGTGACTTTCAGCTGTCTTACAGCTCAGCAATCTCTTGAAAAATTTTCCACTGTCGTATTTGATCTTTTGTCTGGTACATGGATCGTGTAAGTACGAATTCCCAGCTGAATGTTACACTTTTGCTTTCCAGCAATCCTAAATCAACTGATTAAGCAGTTTCAACTATTGAGCAGCTTTTCCCCTACAGCTGAATAATTTTTGACATCGCTTCCCAATAGTTGCCTGTATTGTATAAATACAGAATGAATCGACTCTCATCAGCCCCCAATCAATCTAATTCCTCTATTAGAGACTGTCTATGATTGATCACATGATCAGCTCCCGTTTTCAGTCCAGTGTTTCATCTCTGGAAGCGGTCGTAATATCTTCCATTCCAGCAGTCTTTGTCTGCTGAATAGCCATTAAACCGACACCACCAGATCCATTAATGATCAAAATCTGTTTTCCTCGACCTTCTTCTGTGATTCTGAGCCAATCAAACAAGGAGTCCTATGTACCGTCAAAGGCATTGCTGCACGTTCTGCTATAGACATTTTTTTAGGCTTTTTCGCTACTAATTTCTCATCTGCCAGTTGGCACACTAGTGTTGCATGAAACAGCAAATGTTTCACAGAAGAAGATAAGAAAGATGTGGTGCAACTCAAAAATAGCTGAGCACTCTTTTTTCTGCACGCCCCTTTATTCGTTTCTTCCAACAAAAAATCCTTTATACTGACTCTTGAATGATTTATCCAAGACTTCATATAAAGGAAATAATTTTCAGATGGCGAAATTTGGTTTGTTCTGCTCTTTTCAATTTAAGCGAGTTCCCCTGGCAAATCAAGTAATACTGCACCGTTCACCAGCGATGACAACTTTTGAATAGGCGTTCCAACATACTGAACCTGGACACTTCCATTTCAATAAAAACTTCCTTGTACATTTTTTATTGTTAACAGATTTAAATCCAAATTCAGAAGGCCGTCAAGTCATTCAAAGGCAATAAGCGCATGCGAACAACCCCTATCACCTGCTCCTTGTTGATCAGTCCATAATCTCGACTGTCATACCCATATTCTCTATTGTCTCCTAAAACCAAATAACAATTCTTTGGGATGACCGCTTCCCGGCTGATATCATACTGATCAAAATCAGCCGTGTACTGTCCCCCATTTTTTTGGGCTTCATTGATTTCATCAATGATAAATTTCTCATCCACTACCTCACCATTCACA
>NZ_JADOEP010000038.1 GCF_016745275.1 Enterococcus sp. BWB1-3 | reverse complement strand
CGTACCCGAATTTTCTTACTCAACGGCCTTATTCAATACAAATAAAAAACACCGGAGAAGGAGTTCGATTCCTTCTTCCGATGTTCATTGGTGATACTATCAGTCCGATTTGACAAAGAGCCAAAGTTTATCTGACGGGATTCATTAAATCCATCAGATAAACTTTTTATTCATATACGACTTCTTTAAGATAAAGTCCTTCTGGGTGTGCCGTTGGTCCAGCCAGATTTCTGTTTTCAGCTTCCAAAATTGCCGGAATTGCTTTTTCATCCATCCGTCCATTACCAATTTTCAGTAGTGTTCCAACAAGTATTCGAATCATTTTATAAAGAAACCCATCGCCTCGGAACGTAAATAGAAGTTCATCGCCTTCTGCATTAACTTCCATTCTAGCTTCATAAATTGTACGCACCTTATCCTCTACACTGCTTCCGGAAGCACAAAATGACGTGAAATCGTGGGTACCTATCAGATCAGGCAATGCCCTCTGTATTTTTTCCAAATCCAGAGGATATGGAAAATAACTCGCATAAAAACGGCGAAACGGACTGCGCGGCTTACCTATATCAACTCGAAACTGATATGTCTTTTCAATCACATGATAACGGGCATGAAAATTATCCGATACCTTTTCCACGCTCTTTACACTGATGTCTTCTGGTGTCTGTGTATCCAAACCAAAACGCATGCGTTCCAATGGTCTGTCTTCTGGATAATCAAAGTGAATCACCTGTCCGAGTGCATGAACACCAGCATCCGTTCGTCCAGACCCAAAAACCTGAATTACCTGACCGTTGTTCATTTTTGTCAACGTCTTTTCAACTTCTTCCTGAACGGTTCTTCCGTTAGGCTGAGCCTGAAACCCATTAAAATTGGTTCCATCGTAAGCAATTACTGCTTTATAACGAGGCATTCACTCACCTTCTTCTATAATTAACTTCTGATAAAAATTAAAGCTGCTGTTAATGCTGCGAACAGCAGCATAACCATTGTATCACCGAACTGCCAATCAAGAATCCGATACTTACTTCTTCCTTCTCCCCCTTGATAGCCACGTGCCTCCATAGCAGTAGCCAGATCCTCTGCTCGATTAAAACTACTGACAAAAAGCGGAATTAAAAGAGGTATAATTGCTTTCATTTTCTGAATTAAATTCCCTTCACCAAAATCAACCCCTCTAGCCCGTTGCGCATTCATAATCTTTTCAGTTTCATCCATTAATGTGGGCACAAAACGCAGCGCAATTGAAAGCATCAGGGAAATTTCATGCACAGGAACCTTAATAACCTTGAACGGCCGCAGCAGATACTCAATAGCATCCGATAAAGCCAGCGGCGGTGTTGTAAGTGTTAGTAAAGTCGACATGAAGATGATTAAAACGAAGCGGCAGAAAATAAACAACCCATTAATTACACCAAATTCTGTAATAGAGAAAATCCACCATTGGAAGTACACTGCTCCTCCCTGAGTAAACAGCATCTGCAATGCTACAGTAAACAGAATCAGCCATATTAATGGTCGAATTCCCCTGATGAAGAAGCGGAGATTAATTTTTGATAGTGCCGCAGCACTTAAAGTGAAGACAGCCAATACCGCATAAGTCTGCCAGTTATTAGCCAGAAAAATGATTGCTATAAAATAGAAACTGCCTAGCAGTTTTGCTCTGGGGTCCATTCTATGAATAAAAGAATCTCCCGGTATATAGCGTCCAAAAATCAGCTTATTCATCATTGCGCTTCACCAGCCTTTGCATTCAGAATCTGATCAGCCAGTTGATTTGCTGTTAACGGCAATTGATCCATTGGAAAACCTTTTTCTGACAGCTTCTCAGCAAAAGCAGCTGCCGTTGGTACTCCTAGTTGCTTTTTCTTGAGCCAGTGAGTATCCTGAAACACATCCGAAGGCTTGCCTGTTTTAATCACCTGTCCTTTTTCCATTACAAAGACCTGATCTGCATAGTTGGCAACATCATCCATCAAATGTGTCACCAATACTATCGTCATTCCACGGTTTTCATGTAAATGCTGAAACATCTCCATCATTTCTTTACGCCCCTGAGGATCTAAGCCGGCGGTCGGCTCATCTAAAACAAGAACTTCCGGTTCCATCGCCAATACTCCGGCAATTGCTACACGCCGCATTTGTCCACCTGATAATTCGAAAGGTGAACGATCCAAATAGCTCTCATCCATTCCAACTAATCCAAGCATTTCTTCTGCCAGCTTCCGACCTTCTTCTTCAGAAGCACCAAAATTTTGCGGACCAAAAGCAATATCCTTAGCCACTGTTTCTTCAAACAACTGTGCTTCAGGAAACTGAAATACAATACCAACCTTTTTCCGAATGGGTTTCAGATTCTTATTATCTGTTTCTGGGGTAATCACTCGATCGCCTATCGTTACTGTTCCTTTTGTTGGTTTCACTAACGCATTTAAATGCTGTAGAAGTGTCGATTTTCCGCTCCCCGTATGCCCGACAATTGCAGAATAGGAACCATCCTTTATGGTTAAATTGATATCAAACAATGCATGCTGTTCAAATGGTGTATTCGGCTGATAGGTAAAATCTACTTGTTCAAAACGGATGTCCATAGCCAATCCACCATCCTTTCTTCTGTCAGATACTCTTCCGGAACTTGAATACCCCGATCCTTCAATGCAATTTTTAATTTTTCAGGAAAAGGCAGATCCAGTCCCATATTAACCAAATCAGAGCCCATAGAAAAAATTTTTTCAGGGGTTCCTTCATTAACCAGCTCCCCCTGCTTCATTACAAGGATTCGATTCGCATTTGCAGCTTCATCAATATCATGTGTAATCGAAATAACCGTTAGATTACTTTCTGATTTAATCTTCTTAATTGTAGAAATAACTTCTTCTCTGCCCTCTGGATCAAGCATACTGGTTGCTTCATCTAAAATAATAATATCCGGACGTAAGGCAACAACTCCGGCAATTGCTACACGCTGCTTCTGACCACCAGACAAACGGGCAGGCTCTCTGGTTGCAAAGCTGTCCATTCGGACCCTTTGCAGTGCATCAAGTACGCGTTCCACCATCTGGTTTCTGGGTATCCCCTGATTTTCCAACCCAAATGCCACATCGTCTTCAACGGTCGAACCCACAAACTGATTATCAGGATTTTGAAAAACCATTCCCACCATACGGCGAATATCCCAGACATTCGCTTCATTCAGTTCCTTTCCGCCAACAGAAATATGACCAGATACAGGCAGCAGCAGACCATTAATCGTTTTAGCCAATGTTGATTTTCCTGACCCATTATGCCCGATAATCGCTACCCATTCCCCTTTTTGAATAGTAAAAGAAACATCTTTTAGTGCAGGAGAAGCATCCTCCAGCTGATAACTAAAATTTATATTACTCAACTCTATGATTGATTCCATGATAGACTCCTTCGCCTATTTATTCGAATTAGAGCATGTCTAAAAGCATTTAACGCTGGAGTTTTCAGACACGCACCAATACTATCAAAAAAACATTGTCTTTCAATGTTTTCTTTCGATTAATTCCATAGTTTCCATTATAACAAAAGAATCCTTTAATTGGGAGTTCTAACAGTCAAGGCACTCCTAAAATATTTACTGGAAGAGTAGTCTGATTTTTATATGATACCATGTAAGTGATCAAAAACAGGAGATTAGAAAAAAGGAAACTCAGGTGAAACAACAAAAAAAATAATATATGAATCTCACTGAAAAAATTGCTGAAAATATTGATTCAAATAAACTTTAATACCTTTATCTGTGAAAACTTTGACAGGCTGAAGAAAAAGTATTCCTTATAATTGGTCAGCTCAATAATTATTCAAAAACCCAGCATTGTTGGCGATCTGTATCCATGCGGTCAGAAAATCATTTGATACAGCTGCAGCAGATAGTTTTCTGATGATATAAAAAAAGACACAACAGCAATCAGCTGTGCATCCATTTTTAGACAAAAAAACACCCTATATGATGAGTGCCTACCCGCCGGAAATACCAGCGGGTAGTGCGCGAGCTAGACTCGGAGTCGCCTCCAACATCATAACACTCTAACAGAATCATCTATAAAGTGACGGTATAGTTTGATTATTAAACAAATTCCAAGATTACCATTGGCGCAGCATCTCCGCGTCTAGGTTCAGTTTTAAGGATACGAGTGTATCCGCCTTGGCGTTCTGCGTAACGAGGTCCTAAGTCATTGAACAGTTTTTGTAAAGCTGATTCAACTACGATAGCTTCATTTTCTTCACGAACACTGGCAACTTCATTACGCACATAAGCAGCAGCTTGACGACGTGCATGAAGATCTCCACGTTTACCTAAAGTAATCATTTTTTCAGTTGTTGAACGAACTTCTTTTGCACGAGCTTCAGTCGTAATAATACGTTCGTTAATAATTAAGTCAGTTGTTAAGTCACGCAACATCGCTTTACGTTGGCTAGATGTGCGTCCTAATTTACGATAACCCACGTTGGTTTCCCTCCTTCGTAAAAAGTATTAATCGTCTTTACGTAAGCCTAAACCTAAATCATATAATTTCAGCTTAACCTCTTCAAGAGATTTACGGCCTAAATTACGTACTTTGATCATTTCAGGTTCAGATTTGTTTGTAAGCTCTTGTACAGTATTAATTCCTGCACGTTTTAAACAGTTATATGAACGAACAGACAGGTCTAGTTCTTCGATGGTCATTTCCAGCATTTTTTCTTTCTGTGTTTCTTCTTTTTCTACCATAATTTCAGCGTTTTTCGCTTCATCAGTCAGATTCACAAAGATATCTAAATGCTCAGTCATAATCTTAGCCGCTAAACTAAGAGCTTCCTGTGGAATGATTGATCCATCTGTCCATATTTCCATTGTTAGTTTATCGAAGTCATCACGACGTCCAACACGCGTATTTTCTACCTGGTAGTTCACACGGCGTACTGGTGTGTAGATGGAATCGACAGGCAGAACACCAATCGGCATATCTTCCTTTTTGTTTTCGTCTGCTTGAACATAGCCACGACCAGGTTTCACTGTTAAGCGAGCATGGAAAGTAGCTCCTTCAGCAACACTACAGATAGGTAAATCTTTATTTAGGATCTCAACATCACTGTCTACGATAATATCGCCGGCAGTTACTGCAGCGGGTCCTGTAATATCGATCTCAAGGGTTTTTTCTTCTTCAGCATAGAGCTTAAGCGCTAATCCTTTAATATTCAGAATGATCTGTGTCACGTCTTCTCTAACACCTTTAACCGTGGAGAATTCATGTAAAACACCGTCAATTTGAATATTCGTAATTGCGGCCCCAGGTAATGAAGATAATAAAATACGACGTAGAGAATTGCCTAAAGTAGTCCCATAACCTCGTTCAAGAGGCTCTACAACGAACTTGCCATAATCTCTATCTTCATCAATTTTTTCGATTCTTGGTTTTTCAAATTCAATCATTCTTATCTATACCCCTTTCAAAACGAAAAGTGTCTTGTTCAATGACCTTTTAATTTCAAACTCAAAATGAGCAGCACTCATTAAACACGACGACGCTTTGGAGGGCGGCATCCATTATGAGGAACTGGAGTCACGTCACGAATTGCAGTCACTTCTAAACCTGTTGCTTGTAATGAACGAATTGCTGCTTCACGTCCAGAGCCAGGTCCTTTAACTGTTACTTCGACAGTTTTAAGTCCATGTTCTTGTGCTACCTTAGTTGCAGCTTCTGCAGCCATTTGAGCGGCAAAAGGAGTTGATTTTTTGCTTCCTTTGAAGCCTAAAGATCCTGCTGATGACCATGCTAACGCATTTCCATGAGTATCAGTAATCATCACAATTGTATTATTGAATGTAGAATGGATATGTGCAATTCCAGCTTCTATATTCTTTTTCACACGGCGTTTACGACTAACTTTCTTTGCTGCCATGAAGTTCTAACCTCCTTCACTTAGGAATTATTTTTTCTTGCCTGCTACAGTACGAGCTGGGCCTTTACGAGTACGTGCATTATTTTTCGTGTTTTGTCCACGAGTCGGTAATCCACGACGGTGACGGATTCCACGGTATGAACCGATTTCCATCAGACGTTTAATATTCAAGTTCACTTCACGACGAAGGTCACCTTCAACTTTTAATTTGTCAATTTCTGCACGGATCGCATCTGTCTGTTCATTTGTTAAGTCACGAACACGAACTTCTTCTGATACGCCTGCATTCGCTAAAACTTGTTTCGCAGTAGTGTTACCAATACCGAAAATATAAGTAAGAGAAACTACTACACGTTTATCACGAGGAATGTCTACTCCTGCAATACGAGCCATTATTCGTTACACCTCCTATTATCCTTGACGCTGTTTATGTTTTGGATTTGCCGGGCAAATAACCATAACGCGTCCTTTACGACGAATTACTTTACAATGTTCACACATTGGTTTTACTGATGGTCTTACTTTCATGATAATACCTCCTGAGATTTTACGGAGTACAATTATTTAAATCGGTAGGTGATGCGACCGCGAGTTAAATCATATGGTGATAACTCAACAGTTACTTTATCCCCGGGTAAAATTCGAATATAATGCATACGGATTTTACCGGAAACATGAGCTAATACAACATGCCCATTTTCCAATTCGACTTTAAACATTGCATTCGGCAAAGTTTCGACGACTGTACCTTCGATTTCAATCATATCATCTTTTGCCACGCACAGTACCTCCTTGTACTTGTTTCGCATTTTCACACGATAAAACGGCGGAAACTGCTGCTCCCACCTGGAATTTTCAATTTAACTTCTAAAAAATCGCATAGAAGTCGGACTGATACAGTTTAGCATAAAATATTCTATTTAGCAAGAGAATCTACTAAGCACAGACACAACGGAAACCGGCGGGCAAATCTGGATCGACTATTTCTCTTCAATAATTTTTTCTACATCGGAGAATACATCAGCGATTTCACGATTTCCATCGATTGTGTGCAGCAAGTTCTTATCTTTGTAGTAAGCCAAAATCGGCGCACTGCTTTCGATGTTTACCGCTAAACGATTTTTCACCGTTTCAGGTTTGTCATCTTCTCTTTGATAGAACTCATGTCCGCCGCATCGATCACATGTTCCTTCTACTTTTGTAGGGTTGAAAAGTTTGTGATAGGTCGCTCCGCAGTTTTTACACATATAGCGCCCCGCCAACCGTTCGATCAGCACATTCTCTTCTACATGGATGTCAATTACAGCATCAATTTTTTTGTCTAACTCTTTAAGCATTTTATCCAAAGCTTTAGCCTGATCAATCGTTCTTGGAAACCCGTCCAACAGAAAGCCTTTTTCTGTATCCGGTTCAGCAAGACGTTCTTTTACGATTCCATTTGTTACATCATCCGGAACCAGTTCACCTTTATCCATAAACGATTTTGCTTTAACTCCAAGAGCAGTTTCGTTCTTCATTGCAGCTCGAAACATATCACCAGTAGAAATATGAGGAATCCCATATTTGTCGATAATCTTTTCTGCCTGCGTTCCCTTCCCTGCTCCGGGAAGTCCCATTAAAATGAGGTTCATTTGTTTTCCTCCTAAATTTAAAAGCTGAACAGGTTTAAAACAGCAACAGTTGAAAAACAGAAACAATGAGCTGCTTCCTTTAAAGTACTCATCTGTCATTCTCTAAATGCTGACCTGTAAAGCTAGATAAATCTGAGTAAGCTGAATCAATCTAGAAAATATGTGAGAATGGTGCTGAGGAAGATCCTCAACACACGATTCTTACTTATTGATAAAGCCAACATATTGACGTTTCAACATTAAACCTTCTAGTTGCTTCGCTGTTTCCAACGCAACACCGATGATAATCAGCAGGCTGGTTCCGCCCAACCCAATTGATTGAGGCAGGTTCCAAAGCATTTGCGCAATAATTGGCAGCAAAGCAATGATACCCAAGAATATAGAACCAACGACACTCAGTCTCATCAACACTCCGGACACGTAATCCTCTGTCCCTTTACCTGGTCGTACGCTTGGTATATAACTTCCCTGTTTTTGCAGATTTTCCGCAAGTTTCTCCGGATTAACCTGAACAAATGCATAGAAGAATGTAAAAGCAACGATCAGTACAGTATAAATGACTGCACCGGGTACTGTGTTGTAGTTGAAAATTTCTGTCATGATTTCATACCATGTCTCCCCAGTATAATTAGAAGCAAACCCCTGCAAAATTGCATTAGGTGTTGAAATTAATGAACTGGCGAAGATAACCGGGATTACCCCAGCGGCATTCACTTTCAATGGCAGATAACTGCTGGTTGGAGCTCCAGATACACGTTTTGTATATTGAATTGGAATTTTTCTTTCTGCCTGCTGTACAAATGTAACAACAGTTACGATCAGTAAAATTGCAATAACCAATACTGTTACAAAGATGATAGAGTTCACCAGATCAGATGAATTAATGTTAATGAAGTAATCTTCAATAATTTCTTTGACAGCTCCAGGCAAGCCTGAAATAATCCCGGCAAAGATAATCATTGACACACCATTACCAATTCCCTTTTCTGTAATTTGCTCTCCCATCCAGGTAACGAAAAGTGTACCCGCAGTTAAAACAACGGAAATCATAACATACGTTGAGGTCGTAGGATTTTTTACAATTCCTATTTGGCTCAAGGAGTTGAACCCATAAGTTAAAGCAAACGACTGGGCAATACCCAAACCGATTGTCAGATAACGAGTCATCTGATTCAGCTTCTTACGACCGACTTCTCCCTGTTTCGACCATTCAACAAACTTTGGTACAATGTCCATTTGCAGCAGCTGAATAATAATCGATGCAGTAATGTATGGAGAAACCCCCATCGCAAAGATGGAGAAATTCTGCATTGCACTACCGCTGACAATATTCAACATATTTAGAAATGGCAGACCACTCAATTCCTGCAACCCTTTGGCATTAACACCCGGCACAGTAATATGAGCCCCTAAACGAAATATTAATAAGATAAACAATGTAAAGAATATCTTTGATCTAATGTCTTTGACTTTAAAAGCATCCTTTAATAGTTTAAGCATTAGATCACCTCGATAGATCCACCAGCAGCTTCAATAGCTTCTTGCGCTGCTTTAGAGAATTTTGCTGCTTTAACAGTCAATTTCTTCGTTAATTCACCGCTTGCAAGAACTTTGATTCCTGCCTTTTCGTTTTTAACGAATCCTGCTTCTTTCAAGACAACAGGTGTTACTTCAGCTCCATCTTCGAATCGATTTAACACATCTAAATTGATTACTGCATAGTCTTTACGGTTAATATTTGTAAATCCGCGTTTTGGTAAACGACGGAACAATGGAGTTTGACCCCCTTCAAATCCTAAACGTACACCGCCGCCTGAACGAGCTTTTTGCCCTTTTTGTCCACGGCCTGCTGTTTTACCATTACCAGATGAAGTACCACGTCCAACACGGTTACGTACTTTACGGGAACCTTCAGCGGGTTTCAATTCATGAAGTTTCATTGTGGTTTGGCACCTCCTTACAATCTACTTGAGTAAATTAAACTTCTTCTACGTCCACTAAATGAGAGATCGTGTTAACCATACCTTTGATAGCTTCATTAGCTGGTTTAACAACCGAACTGTTCATTTTTTTCAATCCCAACGCTTTTACTGTATCACGTTGGTTTTGAGGACGTCCGATAACACTGCGTCTTAAAGTAATTTTTAATTCAGCCATTATTGTTGTCCTCCTTAACCGATAATTTCTTCTACAGATTTGCCGCGAAGTGCTGCCACTTCTTCAGCGCGTTTTAATTGAGTTAATCCATCAACTGTTGCACGAACAACATTGATTGGCGTATTTGAACCTAGTGATTTAGATGTGATATCAGCTACCCCAGCTAACTCCAATACGGCACGAACTGGTCCGCCAGCTGCTACTCCAGAACCTTCTACTGCAGGTTTCATTAGAATACGGCCGCCGCCAAATACTCCGATTACTTCATGAGGGATGGTAGAACCAACCATAGGAACTTCAATTAAGTTCTTCTTCGCATCTTCAATCGCTTTACGAATTGCTTCCGGTACTTCTTGAGCTTTACCAGTACCAAAACCAACATGCCCGTTTTTGTCACCGACAACCACTAAAGCCGCAAAACGCAGACGACGTCCGCCTTTAACAACTTTTGTTACACGATTGATTGCAACAACGCGGTCTTCTAATTCCAAATGCTTTGGATCAATATAAACCATGAATGGTGTTCCTCCTTCTCCTAAAATTCCAGTCCATTTTCACGTGCAGCTTCTGCTAGAGCCTGCACGCGGCCATGGTAAAGGTATCCACCACGGTCAAAGACTACTTCTTTAATACCTTTTTCAGCAGCACGTTCTGCAACCAGTTTACCAACTGCAGCAGCCTGCTCAACTTTTGTTCCACCTGAAATATCTTTATCCAAGGCAGAGGCACTTGCTAGCGTCACACCCGCTACGTCATCAATGATTTGAGCGTAGATGTTTTTATTAGAACGGAAAACGTTCAAGCGTGGGCACTCAGCAGTACCAGAGATTTTATTACGAACACGATTGTGTCTCTTCTGACGTGTTTTATTCTTATCTGGTTTTGTAATCACAATTGTCACCTCTTAATTTTAATAAACTGCCTGTTCAGCAGTTTTAGACCAGAAACTGTAAATAAATGACCGTTGAAAAATCAGTCTAAGCGATTTTCTCTAAAACCCGAGAGTAACGAGTTCCGGAAAACAGAAGCTGCGGCACAAGCAAATCACTTGATTGAAACTTCGTTTCAACAAAGTTGATTTCTCTTGTTGCTCGCTTCTAAGCGATTTTCCTACACATCTTTTATTATTTACCAGTTTTACCTTCTTTACGGCGTACATATTCGCCAACATAGCGGATACCTTTGCCTTTATAAGGTTCTGGAGGACGAACGCCGCGGATATTCGCTGCTAATTCGCCAACGTGTTCTTTATTAATACCTCTTACAATTACCTGAGTATTTGTAGGCACTTCAAACGTTACACCTTCAGGAGCAGTCATTTCAACTGGATGAGAGTATCCAACGTTTAATGTTAATTTGTTGCCTTGTCCTTGTGCACGGTACCCAACCCCGATAAGCTCCAAAGCTTTTTCGAAACCTGTACTTACGCCAACAACCATGTTGTTGAAGTTTGCACGGGTTGTTCCGTGGATTGTTTTCATTTCTTTGCTGTCATTTGGACGAGTGAAAGTTACTTCTGCTCCTTCGATATTCATTGTAATATCTGAAGAGAATTCACGAGTTAATTCACCTTTAGGTCCTTTTACAGTTATGTTGCTTCCGTCTTGCTTCACTTCAACGCCAGCAGGAAGAACAACTACTTTATTACCAATACGGCTCACTTAGAGACACCTCCTTGTGTATTCTTTTAAATTACCATACGTAGGCGATTACTTCGCCGCCGATATTTTTTGATCTTGCTTCTTTGTCTGTTACGACACCTTCAGAAGTCGAGATGATTGCGATTCCTAAACCATTCAGTACTTTTGGTACTTCGTCTGCTTTTACATAAGCACGTAAACCTGGTTTAGAGATACGTTTTAAGTTAGTGATAACACGCTCGTCGTTCTTTCCATATTTAAGGAAAACACGAATCACGCCTTGTTTGTCATCTTCAATATATTCTACATCGCGGATGAATCCTTCACGTTTCAGGATTTCAGCGATATCACGTTTGATTTTTGATGCAGGCACTTCCAAACTTTCATGTTTAACCATGTTCGCATTACGAATGCGAGTTAGAAAATCTGCAATTGGATCTGTCATGACCATTGAACTAGTTACCTCCTTTATGCAAGTTTACTTGTTTACCAGCTAGCTTTCTTCACGCCGGGAATTTGTCCTTTATAGGCAAGTTCGCGGAAGCAAATACGGCAAAGATGAAATTTACGATAAACTGAATGTGGACGTCCGCAACGTTCGCAACGAGTATAAGCCTGTGTTGAATGTTTAGCAGGGCGTTTGTTTTTAGCAATCATTGATTTTTTAGCCACGTAGTTCGCCTCCTTTTATTATTTTTGGAATGGCATTCCCAATTGTCCCAATAGCTCACGAGATTCTTCATCAGTGTTTGCAGTTGTCACAATAACGATGTCCATACCGCGTACTTTATCTACTAAATCGTAATCAACTTCCGGGAAGATTAATTGTTCTTTAATACCTAAAGTGTAATTACCGCGTCCGTCAAAGGCTTTTTTACTGATACCGTGGAAGTCACGTACACGAGGTAGAGAAACTGATACCAGTTTATCCAAGAATTCATACATTCTTTCTCCGCGCAGTGTTACTTTCGCACCGATCGGCATTCCTTCACGTAAACGGAATCCAGCGATTGATTTCTTAGCTTTTGTAATAATTGGTTTTTGACCAGAGATTAAAGCTAGTTCTTCCACAGCTTTATCAAGGTTTTTTGCGTTTGAAACAGCGTCACCTACACCCATGTTGATAACAATCTTGTCAACTTTTGGTGTTTGCATGATTGAACTGTAATTGAATTTTTCCATCAATGATGGTGTTACTTCTTTAATATATTTTTCTTTCAGGCGGTTCATTCAATAAGCCCCTCCTTCCTCAATTTCTATTTATCTAAAACTTCACCTGTTTTTTTAGAAACACGTACTTTTTTACCGTCTACTTCTTTATAACCAATTTTAGTAGCTTCTCCGTTTGAAGGATCGATCACCATTACATTCGAAATGTGGATCGGTGCTTCTACTTCCAGAATACCACCTTGTGGTGATGCCTGGTTTGGTTTTTGGTGTTTTTTCATGATGTTGACACCTTCAACGATAACTTTGTCTTTTTTAGGAAACGCTGCTAATACAACGCCTTCTTTGTTTTTATCTTTACCAGTGATAACTTTTACTTTATCGCCTTTTTTAACAAACATTACTGTTTCGCACCTCCTTTGATAAGTGTTTCGATTATAATACTTCTGGTGCAAGAGAAACGATCTTCATAAAGTTGTTTTCACGTAATTCACGTGCAACAGGTCCGAAGATACGTGTACCGCGCGGACTTTTATCGTCACGGATAATTACCGCAGCATTTTCGTCAAATTTGATATAAGAACCGTCCGGGCGACGAGCTCCTGATTTTGTACGAACGATAACGGCTTTAACTACTTCACCTTTTTTGACAACACCACCTGGCGTTGCTTGTTTAACCGTAGCAACAATTACGTCACCAATATTAGCAGTTTTACGACCAGAACCACCAAGGACTTTGATCGTTAGAATTTCACGTGCACCTGAGTTGTCAGCAACTCTTAATCGGCTTTCTTGTTGGATCACGATGTGTATCCTCCTTTCAGATTTTGTACTTCAATCTATATAGGAAAATCTCGTTTTATTAGATAATAACTGCTTCTTCGACTACCTCTAGTAAGCGGAAACGTTTTGTAGCTGATAATGGACGAGTTTCCATGATTCTTACGATGTCTCCAACTTTGGCTGTGTTGTTTTCATCATGAGCTTTGTATTTCTTAGAATATTTGATACGTTTACCATAAACAGGATGGTTTTTCTTTGTTTCAACGACAACAGTGATTGTTTTATCCATCTTGTCTGAAACAACACGTCCCTGATAAACTTTGCGCTGATTTCTTTCTTCAGTCATACGCGTTTGGCCTCCTTCCACTATTAGTTAGCTTGTTCACGCAATACTGTTTTGATGCGTGCAATCGATTGACGTACTTCTTTAATACGTGCAGTATTTTCTAATTGTCCTGTTGCTAATTGGAATCTAAGATTGAACAATTCTTCTTTGAACTGTTTTTCTTTATCAAGCATTTCGGCAGTGGTTAATTCTCTGATATCTTTAACCTTCATTCGATTCACCACCCATTTCCTCACGTTTTACGATTTTAGTTTTAACTGGTAATTTGTGGGATGCAAGACGAAGAGCTTCACGGGCCACTTCTTCAGGTACACCGGCGATTTCAAACATGATTTTCCCACGTTTTACTGGAGAAACCCAGCCTTCCGGAGCTCCTTTACCTTTACCCATACGAACACCAATCGCTTTACTTGTATAAGATTTGTGAGGGAAAATTTTGATCCACACTTTCCCGCCACGTTTCATATAACGAGTCATAGCGATACGGGCAGCTTCGATTTGACGGTTTGTAATCCAGTGAGATTCAATTGCTTGTAATCCCCATTCACCAAACACGACTTCTTTTCCGCCTTTTGCTTCACCGCGCATTTTACCTCTGAACTCACGACGATGTTTTACACGTTTAGGTACTAACATGTTTATTTCCCTCCTTTCTCAGTGTTTTTTTTCGTTGGAAGAATCTCTCCACGATAGATCCACACTTTTACTCCTAATTTTCCGTAAGTTGTGTCTGCTTCTTCCCATGCGTAATCAATATCTGCACGCAATGTATGAAGAGGAACAGTTCCTTCTGAATATCCTTCTGAACGAGCAATATCCGCACCGTTCAAACGACCTGATACTTGGGTTTTAATTCCTTTAGCACCAGAACGCATTGTACGTTGGATTGCTTGTTTTTGCGCACGACGGAATGCCACACGGTTTTCTAACTGACGTGCAATTCCTTCGCCGACTAATTTAGCGTCTAAATCTGGTTTTTTGATTTCAATAATGTTGATATGAACTCTTTTACCAGATAGTTTGTTCAATTCTTTTCTAAGGTTTTCAACTTCAGATCCGCCTTTACCAATAACCATACCTGGTTTAGCTGTGTGGATTGAAATGTTCACACGGTTTGCAGCGCGCTCAATCTCAATTGTAGACACAGCGGCATCAGCAAGTTTTGTTGCGATAAATTTACGGATTCTCAAATCTTCGTGCAAGAATTCAGCATACTCTTTTTCAGCATACCATTTTGCATCCCAGTCGCGGATGATGCCTACACGCATTCCTATTGGATGTACTTTTTGACCCACTGATTGTCCCTCCTCTTAATTGTTGACACTTGTTTTAATAAAAACAAGTTTATTTTCAAGGTCCGGTATCCATTATCTCTAAGCGTTAAAACGCAAAGAGCTAAGTGGTCCTCCTCTTAATTGTTGATACTTGTTTTAATAAAACAAGTTTATTTTCGAGGTCCGGTATCCATTATCTCTAAGCGTTAAAACGCAGAGAGCTAAGTGGTCCTCCTCTTAATTGTTGATACTTGTGTTAACAAACAAGTTTTATACTGATTATTTCTCTGATACTACTACTGTAATATGACTTGTACGTTTGTTGATTGGTGATGCTGAACCTTTGGCACGTGGACGGAACCGTTTCATAGTTGGTCCTTCGTTGACAAAAGCTTCAGATACAACCAAGTTTTCAACATCTAAGTCGAAATTGTTTTCTGCGTTAGCAACTGCTGACATTAAAACTTTTTCAATGATTCCAGCAGATTTGTTCGGCATGAATTTCAAAACTGAAATTGCATCCGCAACGCTTTTCCCTCTGATAAGATCGATTACTAAACGCGCTTTACGAGGAGAAGTGCGAACTGTTTTTGCAGTTGCTTTAGCTGATGTAATTTGTTCTGCCATGTTGATATTTCCCTCCCTAAAAATTAGCGTCTAGTTTTCTTATCATCGGCAGAATGTCCGCGATAAGTTCTAGTTGGTGCAAATTCACCTAATTTATGTCCTACCATGTCTTCTTGGATGTATACAGGAACATGTTTGCGTCCATCATATACAGCAATTGTAAATCCTACAAAACTTGGGAAGATTGTAGAACGACGAGACCAAGTTTTAATGACTTTTTTCTTTTCAGCGCCTTGTTGAGCTTCCACTTTTTTCAATAAATGATCATCAGCGAAAGGCCCTTTCTTTAAACTACGACCCATGGTGAACCTCCTCTCAAAATGTGCGACACATGGTCAAATAGATTATTTAGTGCGACGACGAACGATAAGTTTGTCTGATTTTGCTTTTTTGTTACGAGTTTTGTAGCCAAGTGCTGGTTGACCCCAAGGTGATACTGGCGCCTTACGTCCGATAGGTGTTTTACCTTCACCACCACCGTGTGGGTGATCATTAGGGTTCATTACGCTACCACGTACAGTTGGGCGTTTGCGCATCCAACGAGAGCGACCTGCTTTACCAATGTTGATCAGTTCGTGCTGTTCATTACCAACAGATCCGACAGTTGCACGGCATGTTGCAAGAATCATACGAACTTCGCCTGAATTCAAACGAATCAACACGTATTTTCCTTCTTTACCAAGTACTTGAGCACTTGTTCCAGCTGAACGGATTAATTGTCCGCCTTTGCCAGGTTTCATTTCAATATTGTGAACAACAGTACCAACTGGAATATTTTCCAATGGCAGGCTGTTACCAATCTTGATATCAGATTCCGGTCCAGAAACGACAGTCATGCCAACTTCCAGTCCTTTTGGTGCCAAAATATATGCTTTTACTCCATCTTCGTAATGAACTAATGCAATATTAGCAGAACGATTTGGATCATACTCAATTGTTTTAACGTGCGCAACAACATTGTCTTTGTTACGTTTAAAGTCAATCACACGGTATTGACGTTTGTGACCGCCACCTTGATGACGAACTGTAATGCGGCCATTGTTGTTACGACCGGCATGGTTTTTTAATGGCTTTAATAACGTTTTTTCCGGTGTTGCAGTTGTGATTTCAGCGAAATCAGAACTCGTCATGTTACGACGGCCATTTGTGGTAGGTTTGTATTTTTTAATCGCCACGTCTTTATTTCCCTCCTACTTTACTTTGATCATTCTCTCTATTGCTGCTGATTATTCAGCAGCGTCGAAAATTTGGATTTCTTTTGAATTATCTGTTAACGTCACAACAGCTTTACGACGTTTTTTAGTATATCCTGCATATTTACCCATACGTTTGAATTTAGGACGCACGTTGATGATGTTTACGTTTTTCACTTTTACGTCAAACGCAGCTTCAACAGCTTGTTTCACTAAAGTTTTATTTGCGCGTACATCTACTTCAAATGTATATTTCTTGTCGTCCATAGCAAGCATTGATTTCTCAGTGATCACTGGGCGTTTAATTACGTCTAGTAAGTTCATTATGCAAGCACCTCCTCAATTTGAGTAAGAGCAGTTTGTGTTGCAAGCATTTTTTGGCTTGAAACGATATCCAATACGCTGATATTGTCTGAAGTGACAACAGAAACGTTTGGCAGGTTGCGAGCTGATAATGCTGCAAAATCATTCTCAGGTTCCAATACCACCAATACTTTTGTATCAATAGACAGGTTTCCAAGAACTTGTTTGAATTCTTTTGTCTTAGGTGCGTCAAAGCTTAAACCTTCAACAGCTACCAGATTATTTTCAGCAACTTTTTCTGACAGTACAGATTTCATTGCCAAGCGACGAACTTTTTTAGGAAGTTTGTAGCTGTATGAACGTGGTGTAGGTCCAAAAACAATACCACCTCCACGCCATTGTGGTGAACGGATTGAACCTTGACGGGCACGACCTGTTCCTTTTTGGCGCCATGGCTTACGACCACCGCCGCGAACAGCACTGCGGTTTTTCACTGCATGTGTTCCCTGTCTTAATGAAGCGCGCTGCATGATGATTGCATCGTAGACAACACTTTCATTTGGTTCAATTCCGAAGATTTCTTCGTTTAATGTCACTTCACCATTTTGAGTTCCATCTTGTTTAAATAATGCTACATTCGGCATTCCATAGTTCCTCCTTTCCTAACAATTATTTAGCTTTCACAGCTGATTTGATTGTAATTAATGATTTTTTAGATCCAGGAATATTTCCTTTAATCAGGATAACATTCTTATCTGCATCTACTCTCACGATTTCAAGGTTTTGAATCGTTACGCGGTTGCCACCCATACGGCCGGCAAGCTTTTTATTTTTAAATACACGGTTAGGTGCAACTGGACCCATTGACCCAGGACGACGATGGTAACGGGAACCGTGAGACATTGGTCCGCGGCTTTGTCCGTGGCGTTTGATAACCCCTTGGAATCCTTTACCTTTCGTAGTACCCGTAACATCAACGATGTCACCTGCTTGGAAAACATCTACAGTGATTTCTTCTCCAACTTTATATTCTCCCAGCTCAACATCTTTGAATTCCTTAATGAAGCGCTTAGGAGCCGTGTTTGCTTTTGCAACATGACCTTTCGCTGGTTTGTTTGCTAATACTTCACGTTTGTCTTGGTACCCGACTTGAATCGCTTCGTAGCCGTCTGTTCCGACAGTTTTCACTTGCAGTACTACGTTTGGAGTAGCTTCTACAACTGTTACTGGGATCAATTCACCTGACTCAGTAAAGATCTGCGTCATTCCAACTTTTTTCCCTAAGATTCCTTTGGTCATGAGTACACCTCCATCATCTTAATTTTTTTATTATAGTTTGATTTCAATATTCACACCAGATGGTAAGTCAAGCTTCATCAAAGCATCAACTGTTTTTGGTGTTGGGTTCACAATGTCAATCAGACGTTTGTGAGTACGCATTTCGAATTGTTCGCGTGAATCTTTGTATTTATGTGTCGCACGGATAACTGTGTATAATGAGCGCTCTGTCGGCAATGGAATCGGACCTGATACACCAGCTCCAGTTCTCTTTGCAGTCTCCACAATTTTATCCGCTGATTGATCTAAAATACGATGTTCATACGCTTTTAAACGGATACGAATTTTTTGTTTTGCCATCTTTTTTCCCTCCTTCGCCTATTTTGAAAAGTAGACATGGCTCCACGAAAATCTCCGTCACGCTCGTCCATGGCAAAGCGTCCGGGCGTGTCGCAACCTCTCGTTTCACAGCCGGCAAATTCTTTTTCAGAATTACCAGTGCATTCACACTTCTGTAAACAGCACCTTTATGATTATATTACAGAAAGGCTTGAATAGCAAGGCTTTTTTCAGTACTTTCACAATTATTTTCAAGAAATAATTTTCTTTCAAAGTCCTCCGTTTTTCCCTTACTACCATTCATTTCTACAAATTCATTTTTTCTTGTTTATTTTCACTAGAGGCAATGAAATATACAGAAAATCGCAGAAAAAATTATATCGTGACCAAAACAGGTAAAAAAATCTTAGCTACAGAGATCAAGCGAATTGAGCGATTATATAAAAATAGTATTGGGGAGAAAATAAAATGACTAAAAAAATAAGAAGGTTTTTCGGGTTGGCAGATTATTTAGGCTCTATAATTTATTGGACTGATAGAAAAAAATCTATCGGTCCTATTTTCTCATTAAAAAACAAGGAAGACACACAACATTTCCGCTAGAATAGAATCACCACAAAACCAACTAGAAAGGA
>NZ_JADOEP010000037.1 GCF_016745275.1 Enterococcus sp. BWB1-3 | reverse complement strand
TCCTTTCTAGTTGGTTTTGTGGTGATTCTATTCTAGCGGAAATGTTGTGTGTCTTCCTTGTTTTTTAATAAGAAAATAGGACCGATAGATTTTTTTCTATCAGTCCAATAAATTATAGAGCCACATCTCTTAACTTTAGTAGGGGGTGTTCCTTTTTCTTTTTTAATTAGAATCTAAAAAGAGAAAAAATTATCAGAATATTAAGTGAGTAGTTGAATTATTGAAACACCATCCGAAAGATTGTTTTAGCTTGGATTGTGACAATCCAATTCTAAACATTAACTATCTTGGCATAATTGATGCAGTTTAATTTGGTTGCTTATTACAAAGGTAGAAGCTGTCTCTTTTATTGTTTGAAAAATTATTTATTTTCTATAATTTTCTGGTTAGATTTCTTTATAAATGCATGGACTCCCAATGTAAAAAATATTTATCCTGTAATTTATTTCATAAAGATTAATCAATACGATGTTTGCAAAGAGAAATCGTTAGAGAAAAATTCATTTATCAAAAGGATCAGACATAAAAGCTTCCTTTGACACGCCCGGAATGTTATAATTATTAAAATGTCCTCAAAGGAGTCGATTTTATGGCAGATAATTTAGAATTAATAATAATTACAGGAATGAGCGGTGCCGGCAAGACGGTGGCTGTTCAGTGTTTTGAAGATATGGGGTATTTTTGTATCGATAATATGCCGCCAAGCTTAATCCCTAAATTTTGGGAGCTAATTAAAGAATCAGGAAAAGTAACGAAAATTGCTTTAGTCGTCGATTTAAGATCACGAACCTTTTTTAGAGAAATACAAAATATGCTTGTTGAAATAGAAAATACGAATCTGATTGATACGACTGTTATGTTTTTAGATGCAACAGATGAAGAACTAGTTTCGCGCTATAAAGAAACAAGACGAACTCATCCATTAGCAATGGATGGACTGATTACAGAAGGTATCAGAAAAGAACGGGCGATTCTGGAAGAAATTAAGGGAGATGCTCAACTGGTTATTGATACAACCAATCTATCTCCCCGCCAGTTAAGGGAAAGAATTAACCAGGAATTCAAATCCAGAGCTACCCATGAGTTTCGTCTGGAATTTGTGTCATTTGGATTTAAATATGGCTTGCCAATTGATGCGGATATCGTCATTGATGTTCGTTTCTTACCGAATCCTCATTACATTCCTGAACTGCGTCCCTTAACCGGAATGAATCAGTCGGTCTATGATTATGTGATGGGCTTTCCGGAAACAGAAGAATTTTATACAAAATTTGTTGATTTGCTGGAGTTTGTTATTCCCGGCTATAAAAAAGAAGGGAAGTCAAATGTGACAATTGCCATTGGCTGTACAGGAGGTCAACACAGGTCAGTTGCTCTGACTGAACGCATTTCCCGCAAGCTGGCAGAAGAGTATCATGTGAATGTGACTCACCGTGATAAAGATAAACGGAAAGAGACGGTGAATCGATCATGAAAACCTATCGGATTCGAAAACCTAAAATTGTAGTCGTTGGCGGCGGAACTGGTCTGCCGGTTATTCTGAAAAGTCTCCGAAATCAGGGAGCGGATATTACTGCAGTTGTCACTGTCGCAGATGACGGCGGCAGCAGTGGGGAAATCAGAAAATCAATGAACCTGACACCGCCCGGAGATTTAAGAAATGTATTGGTGGCACTTTCGGATATGCCTCAATTATATGAAGATATTTTTCAGTATCGCTTTAACAAACAAGATAAATACTTTGCCAATCATGCCATTGGTAATTTGATTATCGCAGCTATTTCGGAAATGAGAGGCAGTACTTATGAAGCGATTCAGCTGCTTTCAAAGATTATGCATGTTGACGGCCATATTTATCCTTCATCAGAACGCCCGCTGACCCTGCATGCTGTTTTTAAAGATGGAACAATTGCAGTTGGAGAATCCAATATTGCCGTGGATCGAAAAACGATTGATCATGTTTTTGTTTCAAATACCAATGATGAAGAGCAGCCAAAAGCTGCACGAAAAGTGGTGAAAGCAATTGAAGAAGCAGATATGATTGTTTTAGGTCCCGGGAGCTTATTCACAAGTATTCTGCCGAATCTGGTCATCAGTGAAATAGGCGATGCCATCCTCCGAAGGACAGGTGAAGTTGTCTATATTTGTAATATTATGACTCAGAAGGGTGAAACAGAGCACTTTACAGATGCAGATCATATCAGAGTTCTTCATAATCATTTGCAAGAAAAGTTTGTAGATACGGTGCTTGTAAACACGGAACCAGTCCCGGAAAATTATATGGATTTTGATGTTTATGATGAATATCTTGTACAGGTCAGGCATGATTTTCAGGGTCTGAGAAATGAAGGCTGTCGTGTCATTTCCACAGATTTTCTTAAGTTGAGAGACGGAGGCGTTTTTCATGATGGAGATAAAGTGGTTGAAGAATTGTTTCGTATTGTGTTTGGAGCGAAGTACTAAAAAATGGAGTAGTTGTATAGAAGGAAGGGATGTTTCATGTCATTTGCATCAGATGTGAAAAAGGAGCTGACCACATTGGAAGTGCATCGGGAACACGCAAGGGCTGAGCTCGCTGCATTAATTCGGATGAATGGTTCCTTAAGTCTGGTTAATCAGCAGTTTGTTTTGAATGTTCAAACGGAAAATGCTGCGATTGCCAGAAGAATCTATTCTTTATTGAAAGATCATTATAATGTCCGATCAGAGTTGCTGGTGAGACGAAAAATGAAATTGAAAAAGAATAATGTTTATATTGTACGATTGAAACAAGATACGAATTCTGTTCTTTCGGATTTGAATATTATGGATGGCATGATGTTTCAAGACCATGTATCAGATGAAATTGTGGGCAATGCACAAAAAATGCGATCTTATTTAAGAGGTGCTTTTATGGCCACAGGCTCGGTGAATAATCCTGAAACCAGCAGATATCATTTGGAAATATTTTCCACTTATGAAGAGCACAACAATGACATCTGCGATATGTTGAATTACTATGATCTTAATGCACGAACATTGGAGCGCAGAAGCGGTTATATTTCCTATTTAAAAGGAGCTGAGAAGATAGCTGATTTTCTGACTTTGATTGGTGCAACAAATTCCATGTTAAAATTTGAAGATGTCCGTATCGTACGGGATATGAGGAATTCTGTTAATCGACTGGTAAACTGTGAAACAGCAAATCTAAATAAAACGATTGATGCTGCGTCCAAACAAATCGATAATATTAAGTACATTCAGCTAACTGTTGGACTACAGGCTCTGCCTGATAAATTACAGGAAATTGCTGAGTTGCGTTTGGAGCATCCGGAGGTCAGCCTAAAAGAACTGGGAGAAATGATTCCTTCAGGAGCTATTTCGAAGTCCGGCATCAACCATCGAATTCGAAAAATTAACGAATATGCAGACAAATTAAGGGCAACCAGCTAAATCGAGTGAATTGAGAAAATAAATCAATGATTGAATAGCAATCTTAAATTTATAAGAGAACAGATTGAATAGAAGCTGTCTGAGGTTGTGACAGAAGTGTTCTGCGTCTACAGTTCTCAACTACACAACACAACACTACACTTCGTTTCGGTCTCATCAATTTCTAAACGGCAAAGCCACTAAGAATTGAAGGACCTCGTTCCGATCCTCGAAGCATGTCTGAGGGGCATATAAGAACTTGCTCCTACGCTTCTTACGAATGCTCGGATATACAACTGGAACACTGTTTATTCGGCTTTAGGGGTCTCAGACATACTTATGTCACAGTCCCTTTGCGGATAATCCAATCTGATCTCTTTTTCTTTTGAATTGCCAATAATCATCTTGAATAGACATTCTCGCTGTTTAGCTTATCCACTAAAAATTGAATGTTTTCCTGATTGATTTTTTTGTAAGGGTGGTGTGTATCAAAAGGAATATTCTCATCTTTGAATATCTTTTTCAAAATCATCCGCTCAAAGAAATTCATTTTCTCTAAACGTGTAATGGTTCCTGCGAAAATTGTCAGCTTTGCATGTTTGTACAACGCTTTAGGAAAAATATTTTCAAGTTGTACGTCTACTTTTTCCTGATCAAACTGAATACCTGTATTTACCAGATATAACTCTTTTTCTTTAAAAGCCGATTCGTATTTCTTTAAGAACTGACGGGCGGGTTTTCGAAGCTGACCTGCATAGGCTGGGGCACAAAAAATAAGTTGAGCTGCATCTGAAAGGTGATCTGCAAGTTGGACATCATCAACAGGAAAAATGTTAACAGACTGTTTAAGTTGATCAGCAATCAATTGTACAATCTCTTTAGTTCCACCTTTTTTAGAATCGTAAATAAGCAAAGTATCGATAATAGCATCTCCTTTTTGAACGATGCATTTTTAGTGAACACTGTTCATATTTTGTTCTTATAATATCATAAATACAGAATTTGTAAATAATAAAAGATTGAAAATAATAGCTTTATAAATTATGATTAATAAAAATAATTTTTTGAACAGTGTTCATTTTTTAGGAGAGATGTTTATGAATAGCAGAGAACGAAGAGAGCGGGAGAAAACAGTCATTGAAAATAAAATTTTTGATGTTGCTGTAGCGATTATTTTGGCTGAAGGAATTGAAAAACTCTCAATTAGGAAGATTTCCGGAAAAATTGGGTATGCTCCCGCAACTATTTATAATTATTATGAAAATAAAGAAGAGATTCTCAATCATATTTCCTATACAGTGTATCTTGAAGTAGTGGAAGAAGTAAAAAAGACGGTTGAAGTGAGCAGCCATCTGCAGCCGAATGAGCTGATAAGAATGTGCAGCTTAATATTCATTTATACGATGATGAAATACCCGGAAAAGTTTAAAGCAATCATGATGACTTCTCCAAAAATTGAAGATGAAAAGATGGAAGAGGATAACCAGGGAATTGGTATATTGCAACAACTGATTTTAACTGGAAAAGAACAAGGTATGTTTTCTGCTGCAAATGAACACTCAGCAGAACTGCATTTGATTGCACTGATGGGCTTTGTTTTTCATTGCGTAAGCAACAATATGGTACTGGATAAAGCGGGCAAGCAAATGGCGGAAGCATATGTGGATATGCTGATTCGAGGATTGGGTTAGAATCTCGCTGTAACGATGAATTTTGATAGAATTCCAAACAAGAGTATCACCGGAAAATTGCTGATTCATTCAGCATTCGGTGATACTCTTAAGAATAGATCTCTGGTCCCATCTTTTTAGGTCAGATGCATTTTACAAGTGACTTTCAATAATATTGATTAATTCTCCATCAGTAATACTTTCATCAAAAATTGCTTCTTTGACAACTACTGTTGGTACAAATTTAATATTTGCAGCTTCTGCTTCAGCAATAACATTTTGTGAAACAGTATGATTGTCTCTTTCAGTAATTTGCAAATTATCTCTGGTAAATTCTGCAACCTGTTCCAAAGGCAAATGCCCCCATTGATCTTGAGTGGCAAACATTTGATGTAAATCTGTCAAACCTTTTACCGGAAGGTCATAATTAATAAACCGATGCATTACATTGCCGGGCTGAAGGGATTCTTTTTCCTTGTCTAAAAGTTTAATGATCCGTTGAAGCTTGCCCTCATTAACATATTTAGTCAAAAGCTCGTCCTTTTCCTCGAACCATTTTTTACAGTAGGGGCAGCGAACATTCATAAATTCAATGATTTTAACTGGAGCGGTCTTTTTGCCAATAACCAAACCATCCTTTTCAGTTGCTTTTGATGCATCAATTACAGAAATATCCATGGTTTATTCCTTCTTTCTACTTTATTGCTTCTCTCAGTTTACTATATTCAGTATAAAATTACAGATAGGATGCCTGATTAAATTAATGACAGTACAAAAAAACTGGGACAGTAATTATCCCAGTCAAGTCATTCCATTATTATTTGCTTAATGAACTGCTGTTTTCCATTACTTCATCGATTAAACCATACTCTTTTGCCTGCTGAGCAGTCATGAAGTTATCGCGGTCTGTGTCTTTTTCAATAACTTCAATTGGTTGACCTGTACGTTCTGCTAAAATTTTGTTTAAGCGTTCGCGTGTATCCAAGATATGCTTTGCAGCAATTTCGATTTCAGTTGCCTGACCCTGTGCACCGCCTAACGGTTGATGGATCATAATTTCAGCATTCGGTAATGCAAATCGTTTTCCTTTTTGACCGGCTGTCAGCAAGAAGCTTCCCATAGAGGCAGCCATTCCAAGTACAATTGTCTGAACATCTGCCTTAACAAAATTCATTGTGTCAAAAATAGCCAGACCAGCTGAAACGCTTCCGCCCGGAGAGTTGATATATAAATAAATATCCTTTTCAGAATCCTGTGCATCTAAAAATAATAACTGAGCAATAACTGAGTTTGCCACGTTATCATCGATAGGACCGCTTAACATAATGATTCTATCCTTTAATAGCCGTGAATAAATATCATAGGCTCTTTCGCCGCGAGATGATTGTTCTATAACTGTTGGTATTAAATTCATAATTAAATTCCTCCTATATACAAAGCTCCACACTCACATTCTAACATATCGCTGTTTCGAATGCATAAAAAAAGTATACTGTAAAGGTCAATAAAGGTCAATGAAATTGCATTCTTTTTATTAATAAAAATTATGTCTTAATAAAGTATTTAAAACTTTGTTAATTGTTGCGGTTTTCAGCAGAAATCTTGGAGTGGGAGTTAGCATTTACATGCTGAATTTGTTTTTATGTTGGGAACATGTTTATGTGCAGTTGTTATTTCTGGAAGGTTCAATAAAAATAGGGCTTGGCAGGAGGAAGTATGGAGCGACTCTGAATATTCTTTTGATGCGGAGGAGAACATAAAAAAATATATGAAAAGGCAAAGTAAATTTATGCAGCAGTATCACATTATTTATTCTAATCCTGAGATAATGGGCAATTGCTATATTGCTTTGTCAGCTTTTGTAAAAAATGATGATGGCTTTTTTACAAAAGAGGAGTTAAAAAAAGCGGTTTAGATAGACTGATTTCTCTTGATCCAGCTGTTTATATGACAGCTTCTCCAAGGCTCTCTTTGGTAATGGAAACGGAAGAAAGAGCAGCTGTGAATATGCCAAGCTAGATGGATTGATAATGTCGATTTCCTGCATTCTTTGAAATATGATTTCAATCTATTCAGGAAATAGTTGTCCCGTTACTGGTCAATATGATATGAGATATATAATTTTAAGAGATGAAACAGAATACTTTTTGGAAGAGTGTGAACAGTGCGGATACCTTCAAGATATCTTTGGAGAAAAATTTGAAACAACTCTGGACAAATACATGGTTTTTCCTGTAGCAAAAGATCATTTATTGGCTGTTGGAGATCAGTATTGTGAATAATCTTATAATAAAAAATGTATAAAATAAGCTGTTCTTATTTTGAAAATAGATCACACGTTACATTTTTCCATTATTTATGGGTATGTTATACTGTTTTATGAAGATCAATTATTGTGAGGTAAAATTAGATGCTAATTTTTTTTGTAGGAATGTCAGGTGTATTTGTAGGAGCAATTATTACTATAGTCAGTATAGGATTACGTGCTTCATTTGAAGAAAGAAAAGAATATCGGCGACGTGACCTGGAACACTTTGTCAAAGAAATAGAATCTTTAAATCTATTGAATAAAAAGATTAATGAAATTTTGCAGAAAAGGGATATTTACATCGATAAAACTGTTCATTTTTTGTCTGTGGATGACTGCTATATAAGTATTGATGATTTCATTTATTTGGAATCTTTTTCTGCTCAGAATAACTTTTATCTGCCGACTTATTTGATTGATGTATTTTTCCAAAAAATTATTCATCGTAAAGTAATTATTACTCCTGATGAAGTGGCGTCTATTGGGGGAAATACGTATAAAGGCGGAAGAGTAATCCTGGAGAATTTCTCTGAAGAACTTCTGTCTATTATTGAAGATAAGAAAAGACAAATGAAACGATTAACCAATCAGCCTATTTATTATTTCAGCAGAAAATGATGAAAATGAATAGGAGTTAGAAAGTGCGTAATGTTAAGTAGCTGTATACTTAATTACGTGCTTTTTATTTATAGAAAGACATTTTCGATTTTTTGAATTTTCTGAATTTTCTATTGACATTCTAATTTGTAGGGTTTATAGTTAACAAAAGCTTTTCGAATTCACATTTTATTTTAATTATATTCATGGTTACATAAAGGAGAATCCATTCTTATGAGAAAGACAACAAATTTTGATTTAGTCATTATTTTATATTTGAGGACTTAGAACACTGAGATTTTGTCAGATGTTTGAGTCCTATTCGTCTTTAGTGAATGGGATTCTTGCTAAGGCATCCCATCAATGGGATGCTTTTTTTATAGGAGAAAATTAAATGGAATGTCATAAAAACTGGAATTGGAGTGATAAAAATGCGAAGCGATATGATTAAAAAAGGAATAGAAGCAGCCCCGGCTAGAAGCCTGCTGTATGCAACAGGTCAGGTGAAAAGTGCCAGAGATATGGAGAAACCATTTATAGCAATTTGTAATTCTTACATTGATATCGTTCCCGGACATGTCCATTTAAGAGAACTGGCGGATATTGCCAAGGAAGCAATCCGAGAAGCCGGTGGAATTCCGTTTGAGTTTAATACCATCGGAGTAGATGACGGAATTGCAATGGGACATATCGGGATGCGCTATTCTCTCCCAAGCAGGGAAATTATTGCAGATGCTGCTGAAACAGTGATTAATGCACATTGGTTTGATGGAGTTTTTTATATTCCAAATTGTGACAAGATTACACCGGGGATGCTGATGGCCAGCGTTCGGACCAATGTTCCTGCAATTTTCTGTTCAGGCGGACCTATGAAAGCGGGAATTGATCCGAAAGGACATACAGCAACGCTATCCTCCATGTTTGAGGCAGTCGGGGCGTTTAAAGAAGGTCAAATGACAGAAGAAGAATTTAACTTTATGGAACAAAATGCTTGTCCGACCTGTGGTTCCTGCGCCGGTATGTTTACGGCAAACTCCATGAACTGTCTGATGGAAGTATTGGGAATGGCGCTTCCTGGCAATGGGACTATTTTAGCTGTTTCAGAAGAAAGAAGAGAACTGATTCGTGAATCTGCCTTCCGTTTAATGGATCTTGTTAAAAAGCAGATTAAACCGCGTGACATTATTACCAAAGAAGCAATTGATGATGCATTTGCTCTGGACATGGCAATGGGTGGTTCAACCAATACGGTTCTTCATACATTGGCAATTGCTAACGAAGCTGAAATTGATTACGATCTTGAGTCAGTCAATGGAATTGCTAAAAGAGTTCCTTATCTATCTAAAATTGCTCCATCTTCTGCTTATTCGATGCATGATGTGCATGAAGCAGGTGGTGTCTCCGCTATTTTGAAGGAACTGGTTGATTTGGAGAATGCAATCCATCCTGACCGCATAACAGTTTCAGGAAAGACACTTCGGGAGAATGTTGAAAATGCACAAATTAAGAATGAAGAAGTGATTCATCCAAAAGAAACACCTTACAGTCCTGTAGGCGGTCTGTCAATCCTTTATGGGAACATTGCCGAGAAAGGCAGCGTTATAAAGGTAGGAGGTGTAGATCCGTCGATTAAGGTGTTTACAGGTAAAGCAATCTGCTTTAACTCACATGATGAAGCAGTTGAAGCAATTGATAATCACACGGTGAAAAAAGGTCATGTAGTTGTTATTCGTTATGAAGGACCAAAAGGCGGTCCGGGGATGCCTGAAATGCTGGCTCCTACGTCCAGTATTGTTGGCCGCGGATTAGGGAAAGAAGTAGCGTTGATTACGGACGGCCGCTTTTCCGGAGCAACAAGGGGAATCGCTGTAGGGCACATTTCTCCTGAAGCAGCAGAAGGCGGAGCTATTGCGTTAATTAAAGACAATGATGAAATTGAAATTGATTTAACAGAGCGGACATTGAATGTTCGGGTATCCGATGAAGAGTTGGCAGAAAGAAGAAAGAACCTTGAACCTTTCAAAGCAAAAGTGAAAACGGGATATCTGGCAAGATATACTGCACTTGTTACTTCTGCTCATACTGGGGGAATAATGAGAATCCCGAGTGATTTATTGGATTAGAAGGAGGAGGAGTTATGGAAAATATAAAGAGCGGTTCGAAGCTGCTGATTGATTCTTTATTGAGACAGAATGTAGAGATGATTTTCGGGTATCCCGGAGGGGCAGTTCTGCCATTATACGATGCATTATATGACGGTGAAATTCCTCACATCCTGACAAGGCATGAACAGGGAGCCGTTCATGCAGCAGAAGGCTATGCAAAAGCAACAGGAAAACCTGGCGTGGTAGTAGTAACCAGCGGTCCGGGAGCAACAAATGCAGTAACAGGTATAGCTAATGCAATGAGCGACTCAGTTCCTCTGATTGTGTTCACAGGTCAGGTAACAACAAACGGTATTGGAAAAGATGCATTTCAGGAAGCTGATATGGTCGGAATTACAATGCCGATTACCAAGAATAACTACCAGGTAAGAGACAGCAGCGAGCTTCCCAGAATTATTGATGAAGCCTTTCATATTGCAACAACCGGCAGAAAAGGACCGGTAGTCATTGATTTGCCAAAAGACATGCAGATTATTGAATCTGGTTCAGATAATCCTCCAGAGCTGGTTCTGCCGAGCTATCAGCCGACGGTCTATCCTAATAAGCTGCAGGTAAAAAAACTAATGGACGAGCTGTCAGATGCAAAAAAACCGCTTGTTATTGTCGGAGCCGGCGTTGTTCAGGCAAATGCAAGCAAAGAGCTGACAGCGTTTATTGAAAAATATCAGCTTCCCGTATTAAGTACCTTACTTGGTCTTGGGGCGATTCCTTCCAATCATGAACTATTTCTTGGAATGGGCGGAATGCATGGCTCTTTTGCAGCTAACATGGCGTTAACCGATTGTGATTTACTGATAAATATAGGGTCAAGATTTGATGATCGTCTGGCGAGTGCACCTCAGGAATTTGCACCAAATGCAGTAGTGGCACATATAGATATTGATCCTGCTGAAATCGGAAAGATTATCGAAACAAAGATTCCAATAGTAGCTGATGCAAAAGAAACACTCAAAGAGATGCTGGCAGTTGATATTGCTGAAGATGCTGATACTTGGACAGACTGGCGAAAAATTAACCTTTCAAGAAAAAAACTGCATCCATTCAAATATGATAAAGAACAAAAAGAAGAAATTAAACCGCAGAAGGTCATTGAATATATCGGTAAGCTGACAGACGGCGAAGCAATTGTTGCTACAGATGTAGGTCAACATCAAATGTGGACTGCTCAGTTTTACCCATTCAAAAATGAAAAGCAATTGATTACAAGCGGTGGTCTGGGAACGATGGGTTATGGCATACCGGCAGCGATTGGTGCACAGCTGGGATGCAGAGATAAGGAAGTTGTGCTGTTTGTGGGAGACGGCGGTTTTCAAATGACCAATCAGGAAATGGCTATCTTGAATGATTACAATTTGCCGATAAAAATTGTTTTATTGAATAATCAGTCTTTGGGAATGGTTAGACAGTGGCAGGAATGCTTCTTTAACCAGCGGCGCTCAGAATCTGTATTTGCAAGTCAGCCGGATTTTCTTAAGCTGGCAGAAGCTTATGGAATCAAAGCGGTTCGAATTTCCAATCCTGAAACAGTGGAAGCAGAGCTGGAAAAAGCCTTTAAAGAAAACGGTCCGATTCTAATTGAAGTTTGTGTTTCTCAAACAGAACATGTATTGCCGATGGTACCGGCAGGTAAGCCAAATTATCAGATGCTGGGGGTGGACTAATGATGAGACGAATTATTACTGCAACAGTATACAATAATTCTGGTGTTTTAAATCGCTTCAGTGGGGTTCTTACACGGCGGCAAGTGAATATAGACAGTATTTCTGTGGGACCGACTGAACAGGAAAATATATCCAGAATTACAATCATCGTCCAAGTTGAAGATCTGAATGAAAGTGAGCAGATTACTAAACAGCTGAATAAGCAGATTGATGTTATCAAGGTTTCTGACATTACAGATGAACCTCATTTGGAACGGGAGCTCGCACTGATTAAGCTAAATGCGCCTGCAGCGATCCGCTCAGAATTATTTTCAGTCATTGATCCTTTTAGAGCAAATGTCATTGATGTCGGCACAAAAACAGTGGTTATTCAAGTAACAGGAACCAGTGAAAAAATCAGTGCATTTGTTGATGTTGTAGCACCCTATGGTATTAAGCAATTAGCTCGTACTGGAGTAACAGGCTTCACTCGTGGCAATCATTAAGTGGAGTTTTAATATAAAAATTTGGAGGTTTTACAATTATGGTAAAAGTTTATTACAACGATTCAGTGGAAAAAAATGCATTAGAAGGAAAGACAACAGCAATTATCGGGTATGGCTCTCAGGGACATGCTCACGCTCAAAACTTAAGAGATAATGGGAACCAGGTTGTTATTGGAATCAGAGAAGGGAAATCTGCTGATGCAGCAAGAAATGACGGATTTGAAGTACTGCCCGTAGCAGAAGCGGCAAAAAAAGCTCAACTGATTATGATTTTGGCACCTGATGAAATTCAGGGAGATCTTTATGATAACGAAATTGCGCCAAATTTGGATGCAGGGGATGCGTTGGTTTTTGCTCACGGCTTCAATATTCATTTTGATGTTATCAAACCTCCAAAGGAAGTAGATGTTTTCTTGGTAGCACCTAAAGGACCGGGACATTTAGTTCGTCGTACATTTACTGAGGGCTTTGCAGTACCGGCATTATTTGCTGTTTATCAGGATGCAACAGGAACTGCACGAGATTTGGCTCTTTCTTATGCAAAAGGCATTGGAGCAACACGTGTGGGTGTTCTGGAAACAACATTTAAAGAAGAGACAGAAACAGATTTGTTTGGTGAACAGGCTGTTTTATGCGGCGGGCTGACAAGTTTGATTGAAGCTGGGTTTGAAACTCTTACAGAGGCAGGATATCAGCCGGAGCTTGCTTATTTTGAGGTTTGTCATGAAATTAAACTAATTGTAGATTTGATTTATGAGGGTGGATTTGAAAAAATGCGTAACTCTATTTCAAATACAGCAGAGTATGGCGACTATGTTTCCGGTCCTCGTGTGATTACTGAACAGGCAAAAGCCAACATGAAAGATGTATTGACAGATATTCAAAACGGTAATTTTGCGAAGGGATTTGTAGATGATAACAAGAACGGCTTTAAAGAATTCCATAAAATGCGTGAAGAAAATGCAGGACATCCGATTGAAAAAGTGGGTGCGGAATTAAGAAAAATGATGCCGTTTGTTTCTCAAAAAGACTAGGGCGTGTCTGAAAAGTTAGTGGAATTTGAATTTTTCAGTGATTTTTGTTGAGATCAAGGAAGAAAACACAGTTTATGTGGTTCATAAACGAATAGTTATGACGATGAGTTCTATAAAAATCATTAAAATATTCGCCGTCGCCGCTTGCGTTTTCAAGCACACACTAGTACAGCAGATACAGACAAAGAGGTGAGAGAAGAGCGTGACAAAACTTACAAAAGAAAAGATAGCTGAAGCATATGAGCATCTTGCAAAGGTAGTAATTAAAACGCCTCTTCAATATGATGTCTATCTGTCTCAAAAATATCAGTGCAATGTCTATTTGAAGAGAGAGGACCTTCAGAAAGTGAGGTCGTTCAAACTCAGGGGCGCTTACTATGCAATTTCTCAAATTTCCCCTGATACGTTGGCTAACGGTGTTATCTGCGCCAGTGCTGGAAACCATGCACAGGGCGTAGCGTACACCTGTCATGAAATGAAGGTACCCGCGACAATTTTTATGCCGACAACAACGCCTCAGCAGAAAATTTCACAGGTCCAGTTTTTCGGTGGGGATGAAGTAGCTATTCAATTGGTAGGAGATACATTTGATGCCTCTGCGAAGGCAGCAAAAGAATATGCTGTTCAAAATAAGCAGACCTTTATTGATCCATTTGATGATTTAAATATTATGGCGGGACAGGGAACCGTCGCAGTGGAAATCTTTAATAAGGCAAAAGAAGAAGCAATACAGATTGACTATCTGCTTTCAGCAATCGGCGGAGGCGGATTGATCAGCGGAACTTCTGTTTACACGAAGGCAGTCAGTCCAATTACAACGGTCATTGGTGTTGAACCAAAAGGGGCTCAGTCAATGAAAGCTGCTTTTGAAACAGGCAGGCCGATTGAATTATCAAGTGTAGATAAATTTGTAGATGGAGCAGCTGTAAAAAAGGTGGGTAATCAAACCTATGAATATGCAGTCGAATCTGTTGATCAGCTGCTGTCAGTGGATGAGGGACAGATTTGCTCAACTATTTTAGAACTTTATTCCAAGCAGGCAATCGTTGTAGAACCTGCAGGAGCACTAAGTGTTGCCGCTTTGGAACAGATGAAGGGAAAAATTAAAGGGAAAACCGTGGTTTGTATCATCAGCGGGGGAAATAATGATATTAATCGGATGGCCGAAATTGAAGAACGTTCATTGATTTTCGAAGGTCTGAAGCATTATTTTGTTATCAATTTTCCTCAAAGACCTGGAGCCTTGAAAGAATTTGTAAATGATGTACTTGGACCGGATGATGATATTACAAGATTCGAATATACGAAGAAGGTAAACAGAGGGACTGGTCCAGTAATCCTGGGTATTCTTCTGAAAAGAAAAGAAGATCATGCTCAGCTTATAAAGAATCTCAGCGCATTCGATCCAACCTATATAGATTTAAGTGAGAACGAGTCGCTATATGCATTACTTGTTTAAAATAATAAGTGCTGACTGAACTTTGAGACGAAAACAAAAAGCTTTTCATTTATTAAATTAGAATAAATGGAAAGTTTTTTGTTATTTTAAATAGATGAAAGCGGTTAAAATATATCAAAAATAATAATAATAATGATTATTTCCAGCTACCATAAAAATTAGTAAAGTTTTCGTTGAAAACGAAAAAGACTGCTTGCCATTTTTACTGAAAGGACGTATATTTAATTTATAGCTGAAAAAGCTTTTTAAAAATTAAAAATAATGACCTTAAAATAGATTATAGTAAAGTTGGTATATAGATGGAACAGAATAAAAGGCTGAAAAATAGCCGTTATATCACCGGATTCGATGGGATTCGGACGATTGCTGTTGTCGGGGTTATCCTATATCATTTGTCTCCGCGAATCATGAGTGGAGGATATTTGGGAGTGCCGATATTTTTTACTCTCTCGGGGTACTTAATTACAGATTTACTACGTCAGGAATGGCTCCAAAATGATGAAATAGATGTTAAAGGATTTTATATAAGAAGAATGAAAAGGTTATATCCGGGATTAATCGTTATGTTAATTTCCGCCTCAGCATATATCGTCTTTTTTCAAAAAGATTTGTTGAATAATCTACGGGGAGTCATAGCCAGCAGCTTGTTATATTATAATAACTGGTGGCAGATATTTCATGGATTTTCCTACTTTGATCGCTTTGTAACTCAATCACCGTTCACTCATATCTGGTCTTTAGCCGTTGAGGCTCAAAACTACTTGGTCTGGCCCTTAATGTTTATCCTTTTAAAAAGATATTTAAAAACCAATAAAAAGATTGTCAGTGCTGTTTTAACAGCGGCCTGTTTTTCTGCTCTGCTGATGGCAATGCTTTATGTTCCAAGAGCAGATCCTACAAGAGTTTATTATGGAACTGATACACGTTTGTTTTCCATCTTGCTGGGAAGCGGATTAGCTTTTGTTTGGCCAACACTTAGATTAAAAGAAGAGATTCCGCAAAAAGCACGTTACCTTTTGAATGGTATCGGATGTGTCTCATTGGCAGCAGTTATACTGTCATTTATTTTTTTAGCAGACCATTACAGCTTTATTTATCGTGGCGGAATGTTTGTATTGAGTATTTTTTCCACTCTCCTTGTTGCAATAACCGCTCATCCGGGAGCAGACCTTAATAAGTGGCTGACAAATCCTGTTTTTACATGGATCGGAAAACGAAGCTATGGGATTTATCTTTACCAGTTTCCTGTGATGATTTTTTATGAAGCCAGAATCAAAGATTTGAATGAATACCTCGTTCTTCACTCAATTATTGAAATAATTTTAATTTTGGGGATCAGCGAGCTTTCCTATAGATTTATAGAAAAACCATTAGGCGCTTTTTATTATAAATATATCTGGTATGCATTAAAAGATTTAGTCAAAAGACCATGGATTACTGTTCAAAAAGTCACTTTTGCAATAGGTGTTGTATTGTTTGGTATGGCCGCATACAGCTGGACCATTGCCCCCTCAAATTATGTAACAGCAGATCAACAGCAGCTGCAGGAAACCATCGCAAACAATAAAAAACGAGCTGAGGAACGAAGACAGGCCAATAAAGAAAACACTGAGAGCAGTACAACTTCAACGTTTACATCAGATTCAGCGACTGAAGGGGAGATAGCTGATCCTGCTCATTACGGGTTGACGGATAAAGAATGGGCCAATGCTCAGGAGCTCGAAGTAACTGTTTTTGGCGATTCAGTTATACTGGACGGTGCGGGCATCTTGCAGTCTATTTTCCCAAAGATGATTATTGATGGAGAAGTAGGCCGACAGCTTTACAGTAGTGGAGAAGCTTTGCAGCAGTTGAAAACAGATAATCAGCTGAAAAATACTGTATTGATTAGTCTGGGTACAAACGGCTTATTTACAGAAGCACAATTTGACAGTGTTATGCAAATTATTGGGAGTGAACGACAGGTATACTGGTTGAATGTTCGGGTACCGACACGAAGGTGGCAAAACGAAGTGAATAGTCTGCTGGAAGCAATGAACAATAAATACTCAAACTTGACGATTATTGACTGGTACGGAGTTAGCAAGGATCATGATGAGTGGTTTTATGAAGATTTTGTTCATCCAAATATTGAGGGTCAGGTTAAATATGCAGAGCTGATTTCCAAAAGTCTAATAAATGGTATAGAGAAATAAGAGAAATTTTTAGTGAGGCATCCAACAGATGAAAATCCTGTGTGTTGTCTATTTTTGATTCATTAACAGATTATCTGATATACTAGCTGAAAAAATATGGCATAAGATAAACTCAAAACAATGATAAAATAAAAGGCTCTGTGACATTAGGATGTCTGAGCCGCCTAAAGCCAAATAAACGGTGTTCCAGTCTTTGTATGATTCGAGCATTCGTAAGAAGCGTAGAAGCAAGTTCTTACATGCCCCTCAGACATGCTTCGAGGATTGGAACGAAGCCCTTCAATTCTTAGCGGCTCTGCCGTTTAGAAATTGATGAGATCGAAACGAAGTGTCGTGTAGTGTAGTGAGAATCATAGACGCAGAAAAACGGATACAGTGTAATGTTTTGTCTCGAGAATCGTTAGACTCGCAGAGACAGCAGTTCTTCTCCGCTACGCATACCATTCTGCTAAAGTACGAATATAAGCAGAAGTGGCAAAGTAGAACTAGCACTTGTCGGTCCTAAACTGTGCCGAGTAATCGCAGGCAACATCTCGGAAATAAGGCGAACGATACTGAAATAATGCAGCTTATTTAGCAAGGATGGATAGATGAACTCTCTACAAATGATCCGATTGCGATTATAGATAGCATGCCTTGTCCATTTTGTAAAACGATATAAAATAGACGAGCAATTAACTTATCAGAAGTTGTAGGTATTGACTGAATGCAACGAAAAAAATCTATTGTTATGGAGTATCAGTTCATAGTAAAACACCAATGAAAAGCCCTAAAGGGGTCATTTCATTGGTGTTTTTGAGTAAAAAAACTGGTATAAGCTCAGTTTTTTAATGAACTTATACCAGTTTTAATTAAAAAAATAAATAAAAGTATCAGTCAATTAACTAAAAAAGTTAATTGATAAATATTCTTGTATTCAGTTCTTCCAAGAAATAAAATATATTATCTTTTGAAAAATAAACGTGATTTTTACAAATTTAACTATACTCACTATACTCTAAATTTTAGTCATAGTAAATCTTAAAATCAATCATTTTTTTTCATTTTTTTTGGTGAAACATAAAAAAAATGAGAATTTTTTTCGTTTTCATAATGTATTTTTATTGTGGTTGTACTTTTCCAATACTTTTTGAGCCGTCAAAAAATTAGTCAATATTAGGAGTGAGGGAGCTTGCCAAGAAAAGGTGAAAATATTTATAAAAGAAAAGATGGACGATGGGAAGGCAGGTATAAAAAATCAAGAAATAAAGAAAATCGTCTCATATATGGGTATGTTTATGGTAAACGATACAGTGAAGTAAAAGAAAAATTAATTAAATATCAATCGGAATTTATTGACAGTAATAAAACTATTTATTCAGGAACTACTTCTGAATGGTTCACTTACTGGCTTCATAAAGTGGTTAAAAATAGAGTAAAGCCTTCAACCTGGTCGAGTTATGAATCAAAAATTAGAAATCATATTATTCCTTTTTTGGGCAGAAAAAAATTGAACCAGCTGGAAAGAACCGATGTTATGGCACTTATTGAATTTCTACTGTCTCAGGGCTATTCCATTAATATGGTTAAAATTATTTTGACTATCTTAAAGAACAGTTTGAACTATGCTGTTGTTAACGGATATTTAAATAAATATCCTTATAAAAATATTGTACTTCCTTCTATTAAAAGAAAGGGTATTCGGTCCTTGTCTGTAGAAGAACAAAAGATACTTGAAGAAGCCGCCTTTAGAAATACCTATTATTCAGCTGTAATCATCAGTCTGGCAACCGGGATGAGGATTGGAGAGATAAGCGGGTTAAGGTGGGAGGATATTGATTTTACAAGAGAAATTATTTCTGTGAATCGAACTCTTCAGCGAATTCCAGACCCGGATAATCAGAATACAACGATGATTATTATGGGAGAGCCAAAAACAAAAAGTTCACTACGTAAAATTCCACTGGCTGTAAACCTCAAAAATTACTTGGTAAAACTAAAAAAGAGCAGTTGTTCAGAGTATGTTGTTTCCTGCTCGGAAGGCTTTACTGAGCCCAGGGTGATTAATTATCACTTCAAAAAACTTCTAAAGTATACCGGTATCAGAAATATCAACTTCCATTGTCTTCGTCATACATTTGCTACCAGATGTGTAGAAAATGGAGCAGATATTGCATCATTAAGTAAAATACTTGGACACACGTCCATTAAATTAACACTGGATACTTATACGGATTCATTTTGGGAAAAACGAAAAGAAGCAATGAATTTGATTGACTTGGAGCAATTTAACAGAAGCAAATAAAACTGATTTTAAAGCCGTCACTGTTTTGGTCATATCTGACAGGAACTCCTGTCAGATATGCAGAAGCAGTGATTTTTCTTGGAAGAACTGATTCCATTACATAATTATACTATCTAAACGTAAAAAAGTATTGCAGGAAATTTTTGATGTTATGGTGTATTGCTAGATAACTTTTTAAGAAAATATACATCAAACAGAAATGAAGTGAGGAGGAATCAGTATGTACAACATAGGGATAACCCAACCGGTAGAGGAATTTGAGCGTACATATGTCGAGAAGCTTGGCAGAAATCAGTACAAATTAGTTACAGTAGATGTGAACAACATGGATACGATTCTTTCAGATCTGGATGGTGTTCTTTTGAAAGAAAATGAAAAGAATTTAAGTGAAACGTGCGGCATCATAATGAAAATTAGAGAACGATCAAATTCATTTATTTGGGTATTGTCAGAAAAACCAACAGCTGTTCAAAAAGTTATCTATCTTCATTTAGGTGCGGATGGAACTTTTAGCAATGAAAATGAACCGGAGGAGATGACTCTGACAATAAAAAATCTGCTGAATCGTCAAAAAAAAGCAAGCGGAACAGAGAATGATAAACCGCTGGATTCAAAAGAGGAAGTACAATCGGGGGCAGTTAGTCATTTCAAATTGTTGCCGAATAACTTGAGTGTCCAAATCGGTAAAGAGAGGACAGAAGTTACGTTAACCCGCCTCGAATTTAAACTATTGTCCCTTCTGTATGAGCATCAGTCTCAAGGGCTTTCTTATAAAGAAATTTATGAGAATATTTGGGACGATGCTTATAAAGGGTCCAAATATCGGGTGGCAAATTTGATTTTCCATTTAAGAGAAAAACTGGAATTGCAGAATATTAATTCCAGCATTATCAAAACGGTTCGATCAAAGGGCTATATGCTGAGCCTGAATTAAAAAGAATTATCTTTTAAAAGTAATTCGTAGTTTCTGGGTAATTCAGCTGCACATTGATAGTTGTTTTATGAATAATTTGGTTTCACTTTTTCTGCTATCACAAATTTAGATCATCTTACTATAAGACTGGGACAAATAAATAATCACGTATACGAATATCAAATCGGATTTATTCTGGTAAAGAATAAGAGGTATGAGAGGAAAGTGTTCCCGTGGATTAGAAGGATAGAATTGGATAGTCAGAAAATTGAAATATAGTGTGCTGTCCGACACACAAAAATAGAAAAGGGGAGGAGTTGAAAAAATATGAAAATCGGAAAAAAAAGTTTGACAGCTGTTTTGTCTATTGCACTTACAGGTTTAGTATTCCAGTGGACCTTGAGTACTCCGATTAAGGCGAATGAAGAGGCTGTTAAAACTGAAATAAGCTCCAACGGAACAGATTTATTGCAGCAGGATATGTTACCTGCAGCAGACAGCAGCATGCTGAAAAATGACGCGGAGAAAGAACAGACAGAAACTTCTCAAACTCAGGAAGAAGCTGAAAACGAGACAGAAGAAAGTGCTGTCTTTCCAGTGGAGAAGAGAGGAGTAAATCTGCTTGCAGCCGGTACGGCAGAAGTCACGGACTGGCAAACATTTGTTGAAGCCTTAGCTGATTCAAGTATCACAACGATTTCATTAGCAAATGATATCCAACTTACAGGCACACTCAATAACTATGAAGGTCTGTTTGATAAAGATTCTGTGAATCTTGCTGCCGGCAATGCTTTTTTGTTTGTCAGCAAGGCTGCAATTTCCAGATCACTGGTTATTGACGGAAATGGATATACCTTTGACTTTGGAAATTTAGCAATCGGCTTTACAAATGCAGCAACGAATACTTCTAGTTACTGGGATATTACGCTGCAAAACATTACGGTTAAATCTGTAAATCCTTACGCACCATTTTATTATCCTGTGTTGCCTCAGGCAGAAGCTGGAAAAGGTATGACGTCTTATTTAAGCAACTCAAGACTGACCTATGGTGAGAACTTTGTTCATATTAAATCGGTGAATGACATGATCACATTTTTCTTGGCTTACGCAAATCGCAGCGTAACGGAGATTAATTTAGCGAATGATATCGTGTTTCCAATGGGAGTGACAAGTGTAAATTACCAATTGCCAGATATAAATAATATTGCGACAAATATATTTGGAAATACCACTAGCGTGAACATTATATCTGGGGGTACACAGTTCCTTTACACGAATGTCAGTGGTGCAGCAAGAGCATTTACTCTTGAAGGTAATGGCTATTCCATGGATTTCGGTTCAATTACTTTATGTGTAAATAATGTGACCTTGAATGATGGCAGTGGTTTTAACTTACGATGGTATCAAACCTATCAGAATATCAATTTCTTCCATGGAAATTATTGGGGACCTATTGAAATTCAGGATTTAAATGATGTATACGAACGTGAGTGTTGGCAGCGTTTTGTGGATGTTACCGATTATGGAGCACAATTCGTTCAGGCAGAAGCCTCTACACTTTATTTCGGTGGAAATATCCATCTAGAGCAGCAAGAATTTTATCGCTCAATCGGTAAAGATGGCAATCCACTGAGATCGAATGGTGTTAACTATGATGGAAGTACAGATTTTTCTTACTTTCAAGTGAATAACAACAATAACCAGACAATAGGTGTCTCTAATGCAACTTTTGAAGATAACGCAACAGTGTTTCTTTCTTCAATTGGTGGGGTTGTTATTGATTTATGGCCTGGTGGGGACTTAATTATCGGAGAAAATGTACAAATGGAAGCAGTTAGAAACGGTCCGAATAATGCGGGAGAAGGATATGCGGGTGTTTTAAGTTTGCGTGGTGGTAACATTGAAGTTGGTAAAAATTCAATAGTTAACCTGACTTCCCATCACTCAGTACAACCCGCAGTTCTAAGTCTTAACTCTACTGATGCATCCATTGACATTTTAGAAGGAGCAGAAGTCAATATTAGTGTGGATTCTTATTCAGGTTCTGGAAACAATATTGTTCTAAATCCAATTTATTTGGGTGGAGGTTCTATTAATGTAAATGGAACTTTGAACGTGAAGGGAACTAATATGGGAAGTTCTAATACCCATATGCTTTGGTCACCATATCCTGTGAGTTTTGTGATTGGAAAAAAAGGTAGTCTTGATATTCAAAGTGACAGTACTTCTGTTAATCAACACTTAATTTTTATGAATAATGCAGCATCTACTTTCCAATTTTCAGATGCTCAGAGAGTAAACTTACAAAGAACTAAAGAGATGAGTTCTGCTACGTCTACCAATAATGGTTTAATTTATTCCGGAGGAATCTTGGAAGTTTCAGTGCAAAATGTTTTTCAATGGAATTTGAATAACATGAGCGGTGGAACAACAGCAGACACCGGTTACGATTTTGATTATGTACCAATGTCAAGTATGCTGCTTAATTATAATAACAGCTATAACCCAACGATAACCTCTGCCAACTCTATGACAAATGCTACACTGAACAGCTTTAAGGAAAACTTTACAACTCGAGGACAACAGCGTGTGCTGTTTACCCGAATTCCAGATCCAAGTGTCTCCATTCATAGTATCTCGAATGATAATCCAGATGATCCGGGCTCGTATACAGTGTATGGGTATGCACTTCCGGGCACCTACATTCGACTTTGGGAAGAAGCACTGAACGGGACGACTTCCGCAAAAGAAAAAGGGGTTAATGATACGATTGAATCACCCGTTGAAGATACCGGAATGGCGCAGGAAACGCGTGATAACTTTACTGTTCAGGCGGACAGTGACGGCAACTGGTCGTACACAATCAGCTCTGGAAATTATTTC
>NZ_JADOEP010000036.1 GCF_016745275.1 Enterococcus sp. BWB1-3 | reverse complement strand
ATTTCCCATTTCTTTAAGAAAGTAAGACCCCTGAGAGAAGATCAGGTAGATAGGTTGGAAGTGGAAGGCTAGTGATAGTTGGAGCGGACCAATACTAATCGGTCGAGGACTTAACCAAAGAATTGGAAGAGAAAAAGAATGAACTAGGTGAGTAATGTGTTGAAGAGAAACGATCTATCCAGTTTTGAGTGAACAAAGAAGTCACTCAAAAGTAAATAAGCACCAACACCAGTGTGGTGGCGATAGCGAGAAGGATACACCTGTTCCCATGCCGAACACAGAAGTTAAGCTTCTTAGCGCCGATTGTAGTGAAGGGTTTCCCTTTGTGAGAGTAGGACGCCGCCGCGCGATGATTCCGGCATAGCTCAGTTGGTAGTAGCGCATGACTGTTAATCATGATGTCGTAGGTTCGAGTCCTACTGCCGGAGTATAGCGAAAACCAATTAATTGGTTTTCGCTTTTTTTGTATTAGCAGACATGAGATGATAAAATCGTAGTAGTTAGCAGGGTATTCTTTTGTTGGTAGCATTTAAACTTCTTTCTAACATTTATGTAAGTTTATTGTTGTTATTTATTTGCAAGGGTGTATGTTTCAACATTTTTCTATATTTCAATAATGATATATACAATTTAAGACTTAAGTTTGACTAAACTCTTTTTGACTTGTGATATAATGTTTTTATTGTGATATGGAAAGACGATCCTGTCTGTAAGACTAACTCATCTTTTCCTGAAAAAAGATAGAAAAGATAGAGTTGTAAATAATTTGAAATAGATATGGAATTAATGGAGGGAAAAAAAGTGAAAGTTGGATTTTTCACCGATACCTATTTTCCCCAGATAAGCGGGGTAGCAACTTCAATAAGTACGTTGAAACTTGAATTGGAAAAAATGGGACATGAGGTTTATATTTTTACAACAACTGACCCGAATGCAGATGCATTTGAAGAAGATGTTATCAGGATGCCAAGTGTTCCCCTGGTCTCTTTTAAAGAACGTAGAATTGTTGTTAGAGGTATGTGGTATGCCTATTTAATTGCTAAAGAATTGGAGTTGGATTTAATTCATACCCATACAGAGTTTGGTGCCGGCTTATTGGGAAAAATGGTAGGTAAGAAATTGAGAGTACCCGTTATTCATACGTATCATACAATGTATGAAGAGTATCTTCATTATATTGCGAAGGGTAAAGTGCTGAAGCCGACACACGTCAAATATTTTTCAAGAGCATTCACGAATCATACGACTGGAGTAGTTTGCCCGAGTAAGAGGGTAATAAATAAACTGCAGGAATATGGCGTAAAATCACCTATGCGGATTATACCAACAGGAATAGATATAGAGAAATTTAAACGTCCTGATATAACAGCTGAGATGGTCGAAAATCTTAGAAAAGAGATTGGTCTAACAGAAGATCAGCTGATTCTGCTTTCTCTGAGCCGTATTTCTTATGAGAAGAATATTCAGACCATTTTAAAGGGAATGGATCAGATAATTGAAGAATTTCCTGAAGCAAGACTAGTAATCGTTGGAGATGGACCTTATGTTGAAGCGTTAAAAGAGCAGGCTCAAAGGTTGGGGATTAAAGACTATGTTATGTTCATTGGAGAGGTTCCCAATGATCGTGTAGCAATCTATTATAAAGCTGCTGATTATTTTGTCAGCGCCTCAACATCTGAAACACAGGGACTGACTTATACTGAGGCTATCGCTGCGGGTGTACCTTGTGTAGTGGAAGGCAATGATTATTTAAATGATTTGCTGGATCATCGTTCTTTGGGCATTACTTTTGAAAAGGATGAGGATTTTGCGTCGGCTTTTATTGATTATGTACATGAAAATGTACCTCATGAACAAGAAGTAGTTGAAAATAAGCTTTATGAGATTTCAGCTGATTATTTTGGTAAACGAATGATTGGGTTCTATAATGATACACTTAACTATTATGAGGAGCATTATGGTAATAAGAAAGAAAGTCTGGTCTCCATGGAAAAAATAAAAGGGAAATTTATTTCTCTAAGAAGGCAATAAAAATGTAAAAAACTCTGTTTGTAGGATATACTACAAATAGGGTTTTTATATTTTTATTGAGAGGGATGCAAGTATGAAAAAAATTGGATTTATCGGAATTGGTGTAATGGGCCATTCAATCGTAATGAATATGATGAAAAATAATTTAACAGTTTCTGTTTATAATCGTACAAAGAGTAAAACAGACGACCTGGTAAAAGAAGGAGCTGTTTGGAGAGATACCCCAAAAGACATAGTTGAAAACAGTGAGATTATTTTTACAATGGTTGGCTTTCCTTCGGATGTTGAGGATATCTATTTTAAAAAGGATGGGATATTTGATGCAGATGTGACAAATAAGATTCTTGTTGATTTAACTACCAGCACGCCGTCTTTAGCTGAGAAAATTGGAGCTGAAGCAGCTGAAAGGGGGGGATCTGCTTTGGATGCACCAGTTTCTGGAGGAGATCTTGGTGCTAAAAATGGAACATTAACAATTATGGTTGGCGGGTCGGAAGATGCATATAACGAAGTTGTTCCTGTTTTCAAAACGTTTGGAAAAACAGTTAATCTTCAAGGTTCATCTGGGAAAGGACAACATACCAAAATGGCGAATCAAATCATGATTGCCGGAACAATGACTGGAATGTCTGAGATGCTGGTTTATGCTGGAAAGTCTGGACTTAATCTGGATAAGGTAATTGAAACACTTGGCGGTGGGAGTGCATCGAACTGGTCAATGAACAATTATGCTCCCAGAATTTTAAAAGCAGATTATTCTCCTGGATTTTTTGTTAAGCATTTTATTAAAGATTTACGAATAGCCCTGGATGAGGCTGAAAAAATGAATTTGAAGCTTCCGGCAACAAAGCTTGCTGAAGAGCTGTACACTTGTTTGGCTGATAAAGGATTTGAAGATGACGGGACTCAGGCGCTTATAAAGCTTTGGTGGGATTAAAATGAACATTTAAAGAAAATTATTAAAGAACATCAAAAAAGTTAAAAAAAATGGCGAAAATCCATGCACAATAGCCAATGTTTTGTTACAATGATACAGGAATGAAACTTAGTTCGCCGAGGGAGGTCAAGTTTATGAAGCAGTCACAATTAGTAGCGATTATCAAAAGACTTGAAGCAATGACAGAAGCAGATGATAATGAAATACAAGTTCGCCGTTTTGAGCGTGAAGGCGTTGAAAAATGCTTAGTTAGTTTTGATAAAACGACGGATACTTTTGAACTGACAGAAACAGACAGTCAGCAAGTTTATCAATTTGACAATATTGATATTGTAGCTATGGAGATTTACGACTTAATCCAGTAATGAATAGCTGAAAATCTTTTAGTTGTATACAAAACTCATTGTTTAATAGGACAATTAAAATGAAATGCTTTCATCTGTCTTATCATTTATAGAGTAAAAAACAGCCATGAATGGAATGAACTGCTAAATGTTAGCTAAAAAATAACATTTAACAGTCTGTCCAACTGGCTGTTTTTGTTTGTTAGTAAGGAAGCTTTAACTGTTAAGTGTCAATTCTTTGAATATTTCATGAACTGTCGTCTGCTTTTGAATTTTGAAGGCATTTGTACCTGCAAAAACCAAAGCATTCTCTGGATTATTTGTCACAGCATTCAGCAGCGTTTCAGAGATACAGTAAGGAATTGTTTTACGATCACAGTGTTTAAAAGACAGGCAGTTTCGACATTTTTCTATAGGAATCTGTTTATTTTTGATTCGTTCAGTAAAAAGATTCTTAATAGCTCTTCCTGGCATACCCACCGGACTTTTAATAAGAGTGATATCTTCTTCTTTTGCATTGATGTATGCTTGTTTAAATGATTCGGGGGCATCACATTCTTCTGTAGCCACAAAACGGGTGGCCATTTGAACACCGGAGCAGCCTAAAGCGATATAATGGTCAATATCTGAACGGTCAAAAACCCCTCCTGCGAATATAACGGGAATCTGTTTTCCAAATTCATCGGCAAAAGAGTTGACAGTTGCAATGATTTTCTTTAATTCGTCATCCATGCCCTCAATATCCTCTTCAATAGTTTCTGCCTTGAATCCTAAATGACCACCTGCTTTTGGTCCCTCAACCACGACGAAATCTGCTGTTTTATTATATCTTTTTTTCCATAACCCCAACAATACTTTAGCTGCTTTGTCTGAAGAGACAATCGGTGCAATTTTTGTCTGACTGCCTACCACCAGTTCGGGAAGATTAATTGGGAGTCCGGCGCCGGAAATGATAACATCTGCGCCAACTTCAACGCAGCGCTTAACATAACGATCATAGTGAAGGGTTGCTGCCATAATGTTAAATCCGATGATCCCTCCTTCAGCAATTTTTTTTGCTCTATCAAATTGAATTTTTATTGCTTCCATATTTGCCCGCATAGGCGATTTCTCAAATAATTCTTCTTGATAACCGATTTGTGCGGTAGACAGAATACCGATCCCGCCTTCTTTGGCAACAGTACCTGCTAGATTTGCCAGACTGATACCAATACCCATCCCGCCTTGAATGATGGGGACCTTTGCAATTAATTTATCCATTATTAATGGTTCTAAAATCATAGGTAAGCTCCTTTTTCTAAATGTAAATATAATTAATTTGATGATCAAACTAAAGTCACTATAGACAGTTCTTGATGAATTGTCAAATCTTTTCTGAAAATGAAAGATGAAATAGAGAGGATTGATTCAATTCGAACACTGATACCACAACTGTTTTTTCGAATAATGTAAAAAAAACATGAAAATACTTGCAATTAGTTTATGAATACGATATAGTTTGAACATCAAAACATTTGATAATCAAATTAATTACGGATGGTGTGCATGATGGAACCAGATTTAGAAACAATCAATGATTATCTTGTCAATGTTTTCAATGATATTTTGACTATCGAGGAATCAGAATTAAAAAAATCAAAATTCAAGGATTTATCAATCACTGAAATGCATACAATTGAAGCGATTGGCATGTATAAAAGGAAGACTTCATCAGAAGTAGCGAAAGAGCTTTCGATTACTGTAGGAACTTTAACTGTGGCTATCAATAATTTGGTGAAAAAAAATTATGTGGAGCGCATTCGCAGTGAAGATGATCGGCGAGTAGTGAAGTTAGGTTTGACCCAAAAGGGAAAACTGCTTTACCGTGTTCATCAGCATTTCCATCGTGAAATGGTCAAAAATATTTTAAGCGGAATGGATCAGAAGGAAGAACAAGCATTATTAAAAGCTTTGAAGAACCTTCATGATTTTTTACAAGAATATAAGTAGAGCGGGGAAAGAATGAATCAATACGGAAAAATAACCTATACAGGCAGCTATCTTCCAGAAAGAAACGTGACAAATGAGGAACTAAGTCAGTTTATGGATACTTCGGATGAATGGATTAGCAGTCGAACAGGGATTCGTTCCCGTCATGTCGTTACAAGCGAAAATACTTCAGATTTATGTATTAAAGCAGCGCAGGTTCTTTTGGATAAATCTCAAATTGATCCTGAAACAATCGATTTTATTATTGTCGCTACGATCACACCGGATTATCAGATGCCTTCTGTAGCCTGTCAGGTACAAGCGGGGATTAAGGCGGTTAACGCATTTGCTTTTGATATTAGTGCCGCCTGTTCAGGATTTATTTATTCACTGAGTATTGGAGAAAAAATGATTCGCGGCGGTTATAAGCGAGGAATCATTCTTGGAGGAGAGACATTGTCCAAGGCTTTGAACTGGGAAGATCGAACTAGTGCTGTTCTCTTTGGAGATGGTGCTGCCGGAGTTATTCTGGAGGCTGTGGAAAAACCGCATCTATTGGCTGAAAAACTTCAGTCAGATGGGCAACGAGGCAGCGCATTGACTTCTGGTTTTCAGTTTAATGAGAGTCCGTTTTACCAGTCAGAGGGAAATAAAAGAGAGCAAAGTAGCAGTTTCTTAAAAATGAACGGGCGTGAAATTTTTGATTTTACAATGAATGATGTGAGTAAGAACATTCAAAGCCTTGTAGATGAACATGACTTTGAAGCAGATTATTTTTTGCTTCATCAAGCAAATATTCGAATCATTGATAAACTAGCCAAGAAACTGAAGATTCCAAGAGAGAAATTTCTATCTAATATGGATAAATATGGGAATACTTCAGCAGCAAGCATTCCGATTTTATTGGATGAAGCAGTGAATGAGGGGATTATTAAACTAGATTCAACACAACAAGTGGTGTTAACAGGATTTGGCGGTGGGTTAACATGGGGCACAATGCTTCTGACACTGTAAAATCTGTTCACATATAAAATTAAACTTAAATTTTTGGAGGAATATACACATGGTATTTGAGAAAATTCAAGCAATTATTGTAGAAGAACTGGGAAAAGAACTGGAAGATGTTAAATTGGAAACAAATATCCAGGAGGAACTGGACGCTGACAGCTTGGACTTATTCCAAATTATTAATGAAATTGAAGATGCTTTTGATGTGAAGATTGAAACAGAAGATGGCATCGTGACAGTACAGGATTTAGTAACCTATGTAGAGAAACAAAAAAACAGTTAATTTAGAATAAAAGATTTTGTAACGAGATTAAGGCGAAAGTGTTGAATTTCCAAGAGTGGGCATTTATACAAAAAAGAAACAGATTTTTGTATAATATCACCTGCCTGTCGAAATTCGGCTTTCGTCTTGTGGTTTATTAAGGCCTAAACGTCAAGACTATTGATTGAAAACAGTTATTGTAGTTGAATCGTTTTAAAATGATGAAGGATGTATTAACAGATGAACACAAGAATATGTGAGCTGCTTGGCATAAAATATCCTGTTTTTCAGGGAGGAATGGCCTGGATCGCTAATGCATCACTGGCAGGTGCTGTTTCTGAATCTGGCGGATTGGGAATCATTGCTGGTGGAAATGCCCCTAAAGAAGTGGTAAAAAAAGAAATTAGAAAAATCAAGGCTATGACAAATAAGCCTTTTGCTGTAAATATAATGCTGTTGTCGCCGTTTGCTGAAGAGATTGTAGATTTAGTCTGTGAGGAAAAAGTTCCGATAGTAACGACAGGAGCAGGGAATCCAAGTAAATATATGAAGCGTTTTAAAGAGAATAGCATCAAAGTAATTCCGGTTGTTCCATCGGTTGCGTTGGGGCTCCGTATGGAGAAAATAGGTGCGGATGCCGTTATCGTAGAAGGAATGGAAGCTGGCGGACACATAGGAAAATTGACAACGATCAGTTTGGTTCCTCAAGTAGCGGATGCTTTATCCATTCCGGTTATTGCAGCTGGAGGTATTGGAGACGGCAGAGGGATGGCCGCTGTCTTCATGCTTGGAGCAGACGGGGTACAGATAGGGACTCGTTTCCTTGTGGCAAAGGAATGTACAGTTCACGAAAACTATAAACAAAAAATTATTCAAGCAAGAGATATCGATACAGTAGTCACTTGTCAGCACTTCGGTCATCCAGTTCGGGCGTTAAAGAATAAATTAACCAGAGAATATGATCAATTGGAGAAGCTGGAACTAAAACAAGAAAATCCAGATCTGAAAAAATTTGAAGAGTTGGGTCAGGGTGCTCTTTATAAAGCAGTGGTAGAAGGAGACATGGATTCTGGTTCAGTTATGGCTGGTCAGATAGCCGGCTTAGTAAAAAAAGAGGAAACAGCAGAGGAAATTATCTATTCTCTGATTGAAGAAACAACCGAGGTAATTAAGGGACAATATCAAAAATATTTGTAATGAGAATTTGGAAATAGCGGATAGGATTATTTTAGTTTTGTATCGGAAACTGTTCGCATTAGTAATAGTTAGCAGAGGTAATTGCACACGAACTATTAATAAAAAGAGTTTACTTAGAATTATCAAAGGAGACAACACATGAAAACAGCTTTTGTATTCAGTGGTCAGGGTGCTCAATACACAGGAATGGGTAAGGAGCTCTACGATCAGGAAAAGGTTGTTCGAGATACTTTTTCTGAAGCTAGTGAAATTTTAAATTATGATATGGCTGAGCTTTGTTTTTCGCCAACGGATAGACTAAATGAAACAGAGTATACTCAACCGGCAATTTTAACGGTCAGCACGGCATTTTATCGCATTCTTTCAGAGTATGGTGTTAAACCGGCTGTTGTAGCAGGCTTAAGTTTGGGAGAATATAGTGCGCTGGTAGCCAGTGAGGCTGTTTCATTTAAAGAGGCAGTGGCGCTGGTAGCAAAAAGGGGTGCATTTATGACTAAAGCTGCTCCGCCCGGAACAGGGAAAATGGTAGCCGTAATGAATGCTGATAGAGCGTTAATTGAAGAGTGCTGTCGAAATGCAGAGAGTAAGGGAGTCGTTTCACCGGCAAACTACAATACACCACAGCAAATCGTTATTGGAGGAGAAACAGCTGCAGTCGATTATGCGGTTAATTTACTGCAAGAGCAGGGTGTAAAAAGAATGGTGCCGCTGAATGTAAGCGGACCGTTTCATACAGCACTGCTGAAACCAGCGTCTGAAAAGCTAGCAGAAGAATTGGCAAAGATAACGTTTCAGGAACCGAAGATCCCTGTCATCAGCAATACAACGGCTGATGTGATGGAGGGAAATCAAATTTGTGATCTTTTAACACTCCAGGTCATGAAAGCTGTTCGATTTGCAGACAGCATTGAAACAATGAAGCGCTTAGGTGTCACCAGAATTATTGAGGTTGGACCGGGAAAAACATTGACCGGGTTTGTGAAGAAAATTGATCGGAAGATCATTACTGGACGAGTGGAAAACAGTGTTACATTGGCAGAAACTTTAGAACTTTTAAAAGAGGGATAACTAAATGAATATACAAGGAAAGAATGTCTTTGTTACAGGAAGTACCAGAGGTTTGGGAAAAGCGATTGCACTTGCGTTTGCTGAAGCAGGTGCAAATATCGTTCTCAATGGGCGTAAGGAAATTTCTGAAGAGTTAATAAACGAAATAAAAGCTTATGGCGTGAATTGCATCGGAATTTCAGGAGATATTATTGATTTTGATACTGCCGGAAAGATGTTGGAAGAAGCAGAAAACAGTTTAGGTTCTGTGGATATTCTAGTTAATAATGCAGGCGTTACAAAGGATAAGCTGCTGTTGCGAATGTCCCCAGAAGATTTTGAACAGTGTATTCAGATTAATTTGAATGGGACATTTAATATGACACAGCATGCTATTAAGCGAATGATGAAACGACGAAGCGGACGTATTATCAATATATCCAGTGTGGTTGGTCTGATTGGGAATGTTGGTCAGGCTAATTATGCTGCGAGTAAAGCCGGGATTGTCGGCTTCAGCAAATCTGTTGCCCGTGAAGCCGCTGCAAGAGGGATTACCTGTAATGTGATTGCTCCTGGCTTCATTGAAACAGAGATGACGGATGTTCTTTCCGATAAAATCAAAGAACAGACAAAAAGTCAGATTCCGTTACAATGCTATGGTCAGGCAGAGGATGTAGCAAAAGCTGCTGTATTTTTAGCTGAAAGTCCCTACATTACCGGGCAGGTGCTAAATGTAGACGGCGGTTTAGTGATGCATGGATAAATCGGTTGGGAGGAATAGTTGAATGAACCGAGTAGTAATTACGGGTTATGGAGTAACTTCTCCAATAGGAAATAATCCTGAAACTTTTTTAAACAGTTTAAAAGAAGGAAAAAATGGAATTGGTCCGATAACAAAATTTAATGCGGAAGAAACGGGGATTTCTTTGGCGGCTGAGGTGAAGGATTTTCCGTTTGAAAAATATTTTGTCAAAAAAGATGGGAAACGGATGGATATGTTTTCTATTTATGGTATTTATGCTGCACTAGAGGCCATGGACATGAGCGGTCTGAATGCAGAGGAGATCGATGCTGATCGTTTTGGCGTGATGGTGGGATCTGGGATAGGCGGATTACAGACGATTCAGGATCAGGTGATTCGTATGCATGATAAAGGGTCTCAAAGAGTGAGCCCTCTATTTATCCCCATGTCAATTGCCAATATGGCAGCAGGAAATATTGCTTTGCGTATAGGAGCTAGAGGCATTTGTACAGCAGTTGTAACTGCGTGTGCCAGCGCTACACATTCCATTGGAGAGGCATTCCGAAACATTAAGCATGGCTATTCAGATGTGATTCTAGCCGGCGGAACGGAAGCTTCTGTTACGGAAATCGGAATTTCCGGGTTTGCTTCGTTAACTGCATTATCTGAAGCAACGGATAAAGATCGGGCTTCTATTCCTTTTGATAAAGACCGTGATGGTTTTGTGATGGGAGAAGGAGCTGGAGTATTTATTGTTGAGTCTTTGGAACACGCGCAAAAACGGGGAGCAGCAATATTGGGTGAAATAGTCGGATATGGTGCCAACTGTGATGCTTATCATATGACTTCTCCTACACCTGATGGGAGCGGTGCAGCCAAGGCAATGATTCTGGCAATGACCGAAGCAGGGATTACTCCTGAACAGATTGGTTATATTAATGCTCATGGTACAAGTACGCCATCTAATGACGGTGCCGAGGCAAAAGCGATTAGGCTGGCGATGGGAGCAGCAGCTGATGACATACGGGTCAGCAGTACAAAGAGTATGACGGGACATTTATTGGGAGCCGCCGGTGGAATTGAAGGGATTGCAACGCTTAATGCACTGCAGCATCAGTTCATTCCTCCAACAATTGGATTGAAGGAACAGGATGAGGAAGTGACAATCAATGTAGTCGCTAATGAAGCTCAGCCGCATGCATTTGATTATGCACTAAGCAATTCACTTGGTTTTGGGGGACATAACGCAGTCATTTGTCTGAAACGTTGGGAGGAACAGTACTGATGGATATTAGTGAAGTAAAAGAGCTTTTAGCAAAATTTGATCAGTCCAGTTTGACTGAATTTGATTTAAGAGAAGGTTCATTTGAATTATATATGAATAAAAATACGATCTCACAAAAAAGAATTCAGCCGCAGGAAGAGCATTCCAATGCTGCAATAGAAATGAACAGCGAACTTTTAACTGTTAAAAATGAAGAAACAAAAGCTGCTGCTGTGGAAAATAAAGCAGTGCTATCTAAATCAGAAAATGCTGCAGAGGAAGAAATTACCTCTCCTCTTGTAGGGATTGTTTATTTACAGCCTGCTCCTGACAAGGAAGCTTTTAAGAAGGTTGGTGACGCAGTCAAAAAGGGTGATGTAGTCTGCATTATTGAAGCAATGAAATTGATGAATGAAATCACTTCTACTGTAGATGGAACGATTGCTGAGATTTTAGTTGGAAATGAAGAGGTTGTAGAGTTTGGACAGCCATTATTCAAAGTAACCGAAGTTTAATTTTAGTTTGATTGAAAAGAAGGAGCTTGTATAAGATGAATGTTCAGGAAATCATGGAGATCATTCCGCATCGATATCCTTTTCTATTGTTGGATCGAGTGGAAGAGATAACAGTTGGAGAGAAAATAGTTGCAAAAAAAAATGTCACAATCAATGAGCCCTTCTTTCAGGGTCATTTCCCATCAGAACCTGTGATGCCGGGCGTTCTGATTGTTGAAGCTCTGGCACAGGCTGGTGCAGTGGCGTTATTGTCAAAACCGGAATTTAAAGGAAAGACTGCTTATTTTGGTGCAATGGACAAAGTTCGTTTTAGAAAAAAAGTGGTACCCGGCGATACGTTATCTCTTGAAGTGGAAATTTTGAAAATAAGATCTGCAGCAGGAACTGGTCTGGGGATAGCTAAAGTAAATGGAAAAAAAGTAGCAGAAGCAGAACTAACTTTTATGATTGGATAGATGATGATGTTTTCAAAAATATTAATAGCTAATCGCGGTGAAATTGCGGTCCGGATTATTCGTGCATGCAGAGAACTAGGTATTCATACTGTAGCGGTTTATTCTGAAGCAGATCGGGAAGCTTTGCATACCCAATTGGCAGATGAAGCGATTTGTATTGGACCTGCAAAAGCGGGAGACTCATATTTAAAGGTTCAGCATGTACTGAGTGCAGCGATTGTGACAAACGCAGAAGCCATTCATCCAGGTTTTGGATTCCTCTCAGAAAACAGCCAGTTTGCTGCAATGTGTGAAGAATGCAATCTTACATTTATTGGACCAAAGGCAGAAACAATAGATGCAATGGGAAATAAAATCAATGCACGGAAATTAATGATCGAAGCAGAGGTACCTGTCATCCCTGGAAGTCCTGGTGTGATTGATACGGTTGAAGAGGCATTGTCTGTTGCTGAAAAGATCGGCTATCCGGTGATGCTTAAAGCAGCAGCTGGAGGTGGGGGGAAAGGAATCCGTAAGGTCCTTTCTCAGGATGAATTGCCGAGTCACTTTACCTCCGCTCAGCAGGAAGCGAAAGCAGCTTTTAACAATGGGGATATGTATATCGAAAAGATTATTTATCCGGCTCGACATATTGAAGTTCAGATTCTGGGCGATCAGTATGGAAATATTATTCATCTTGGCGAACGAGACTGTTCACTACAGAGAAATAATCAAAAGGTATTGGAAGAGTCACCCTCCGTTGCTATTTCAGATGAAAAAAGGGCTTATTTAGGCGAAATTGCGGTAAGGGCTGCAAAAGCAGTTAATTATCAAAATGCCGGAACTATTGAATTTCTGATGGATGAAACCGGAAACTTTTATTTTATGGAAATGAATACTCGTATTCAGGTAGAACATCCGGTTACTGAAATGGTTACAGGATTTGACCTGGTTAAAGCACAGATTAAAATTGCTGCCGGCGAGGAGTTATCTATTACTCAAAATGATGTAAGGATAACCGGACATGCAATTGAATGCCGAATAAATGCTGAAAATCCTGCGTTCGATTTTGCACCGTCCCCTGGAACAATAAGTAATTTGCTGCTGCCTAGCGGAGGAATGGGCCTGCGTGTTGACAGCGCTATGTATACAGGTTATAAGATTCCCCCTTATTATGATTCTATGATTGCGAAAGTGATTGTTCATGGAGAAAACCGCATGGATGCTTTTATGAAAATGCAGCGTGCGTTAAGTGAAATAGTAACAGAAGGTCTGACAACCAATGCAGAGTTCCAGCTGGATCTGATTACTCATGAGAAAGTATTGGCTGGGGAGTATGATACAAGCTTTTTACAGGAAATCTTTTTACCTTCATGGGAACCTGAAACTGAACAATAAGAAGGGATAAAATCATGGCTTTATTTAAAAAGAAAGAGTACATTCGGATTAACCCGAACCGTGAATCACATTCTGATAATAAAAAGCCGGCTGTTCCAGATAATATGTGGGCTAAGTGTCCGTGCTGCAAACAAACACTTTATACAAAAGATATGGGGCCTGAAAAGGTCTGTCTACACTGCGGCTACAGTTTTAGAATTGGTGCGTGGGAGAGAATGGCGGTTACCGTAGATAAAAAAAGTTTTCATGAATGGGATAATGATATTAAGACAAAAGATCCCTTGAGTTTTCCTAACTATCATGAAAAGATTAAGTCTATGCAGGAGAAAACCAATTTAAACGAGGCAGTTTTAACGGGTAGGGCACAAATTCAGGGAAATGAGACAGCAATTGCCGTGATGGATGCGAATTTCATTATGGGTAGTATGGGGACAGTTGTTGGTGAGAAAATCACTCGTCTGTTTGAACGGGCAGCAAAAGAAAAGCTTCCAGTTGTGATCTTCACAGCATCCGGAGGTGCTCGTATGCAGGAAGGGATTATGTCGTTGATGCAGATGGCAAAAATATCTGCAGCAGTTAAGCGCCACAGCAAACAAGGTCTTCTTTATATTACGGTTTTGACTGATCCAACGACTGGAGGAGTAACCGCCAGTTTTGCCATGGAGGGCGACGTTATTTTGGCTGAGCCTCAAAGTCTGATTGGTTTTGCCGGACGCAGAGTGATTGAACAGACGATTCGTCAGGAACTGCCGGAAGATTTTCAAAAGGCAGAATTTTTATTAAAGCACGGTTTTGCTGATAAGATTATTCCCAGAAATCAAATGAGAGAAGTACTGGGAAGCATACTGAAGATGCACACGATGGAGGGATGGATATCATAATGAAAAGAACAGCAAATGATATCGTTACTTTAGCCCGATCTCAGGATCGTTTTACTTCATTGGAATATATCGATGCAATTTTTGATCAGTTTATCGAATTTCACGGCGACCGCTACTTTGGAGATGACCAGGCAGTTGTCGGCGGTGTTGCATTGCTTGCCGGAAAGCCGGTTACTGTTGTTGGTATTCAAAAAGGCAGAAACCTGCCGGAAAATATTGATAGAAATTTTGGTGCCCCTCACCCTGAGGGATACCGAAAGGCATTACGCCTAATGAAGCAGGCAGAAAAATTCAATCGTCCGGTAATTACTTTTATTAATACCGCCGGGGCTTACTGCGGCATTGAGGCAGAAGAACGCGGTGAAGGAGAAGCAATTGCCCGGAATCTTTTGGAAATGTCTGATCTGACAGTTCCAATCATTTCAATTATCATCGGGGAAGGCGGCAGCGGAGGCGCTTTGGCATTGGCTGTGGCCGATGAGGTTTGGATGCTGGAGCATACAATTTATGCGATACTCTCTCCAGAAGGCTTTGCATCAATTCTTTGGAAAGATGGGAGCCGTGCCAAAGAGGCTGCTGAGTTGATGAAGATAACAGCAGCAGAACTGAAAGAATTGACAGTCATTGACAAAATAATTCCTGAAGAAATGAATGGAGAACTGCTGGGACAATCCAAAATTAATCGAATGCTGCAGAAAGCCCTGATAAGTAAGTTAACAGAGCTTTGTAAGCTGACGAAAGAAGAGCTGACAGAGAATCGTTACCAGCGTTTTCGGAACTTTTGATTTCAAAAAGCAGGAATTAAAGTATATGTCAGAAGTGAATAGCTATGAAAGGGAACCGGGAGACTTAGATGACCGGTTCTCTTTTTTTGTATAAAATTGTGCATATAGTATCGTTATAGCTATTAAAATGAATAATTTTTCAAAAAAAGTGTTAAAATGGATGAAATTTCATTTTTATTGTGGTATGATAAACCCACTTAATCATTTAACTTTAGGAGGAGTATTCAGTATGAAAAAATTGAAAGCAGTCATTATTGCCGCTTTGTCAGTGTTTGTATTAGCAGGTTGTGGAGGGAATGGGGAGACTAAAGATACCGGAAGCAGCAGTGCCAACTCAGAAAGTGCACTGGAGAAAATTAAAGAGAAGGGGACATTAGTGGTCGGAACATCGGCAGACTTTGCCCCTTTTGAATTTAAAACACTGGTCGACGGTAAAGATACGATCGTCGGCTCAGATATTGATATGGTTAAAGCGATTGGAGAAAAACTTGGCGTGGAAGTTGAATTTATGGATATGCAGTTTGATGCAGTTCTCGTTGCTTTGCAGCAGAATAAAGTTGATATTGCAGTTTCAGGTATTTCAGCAACAGAGGAACGGAAAAAAACATTTGATTTCTCCACTCCATATTACAATCCGCCTCAAAAAATTGTGATCAATAAGAACAATAAAGATATATTTACAAGCATTGACTCACTGAATGGGAAAAAAGTAGGTGCACAGAAAGGCTCAATTCAAGAAGGCGTTGTGGAAGCTCAGCTTCCTGATACACAGAAAGTTTCTATTCCGCGCGTACCAAATCTAATTGTCGAGTTAAACCAAGGTTCAATAGATGCTTTGGTACTGGAAGAAACAATTGCTGAATCTTATATTAATCAGAATCCTGATTTAATGATGGCGGATATCGAACTGACTTCCAATGAAGATGAAGCATTTGCCATTGCATTTTCTAAAGGTCAGGATGATCTGAAAAAAGAAATTGATGTGATTTTAGAAAAAATGATTGCGGATGGTTCTATTGATCAATATGTTAAGGCTGCGATGGAACTATCTGATAAAAGCAGTGAAGAATAAATTGGAGGAAGAGAAATGAATTTTTCATTTTTAGAAACCTATGTTCAATATTTTATATCCGGGGCAGCGGTAACGATTATAATCTCGCTGGTAACTGTCTTTTTTGGGACAATGCTGGGGGTATTAATTGCTTTGTTGAAACTATCCAAAGCAGCACCGCTACGTTGGCTGGCGAATATTTACATTGAAATTTTTCGCGGTACTCCAATGCTGATTCAAGTATTGATTGGTTTCGGTCTGCTGCAGAATCTGTTTCCTTCTTTTAATATGCCGATTGGGATTCTGACAATTGACTTTGGTCGTCTGGTTCCAGGAATGATTGTTCTGTCTCTAAATTCCGGTGCGTATGTAGCTGAAATTGTCCGTGGAGGAATTAATGCAGTGAACTATGGACAGACAGAAGCAGCACATTCTTTGGGGCTGCGCCCAATTCAGACGATGAGGTATGTTATTTTACCACAGGCTTTACGGAATATTCTTCCTGCTTTGGGAAATGAATTTATTATTCTAATTAAAGATTCTTCTTTACTGTCCATTATTGGTATTAATGAGCTCTTAAGCAGTGCACAAACAGTTATTTCCAGTACCTATATTCCACTGGAGCCCTATTATATTGCAGCAGCAATCTATTTTGTCATGACATTCCTGACATCAAGAGCACTGGCTGCTTTTGAGAAAAAATTAGGAAAAGGCTATCATCGTTAGGAGGGATTTTTGTGGAAAAGGCTGTAATTACTGTTAAAGATCTCCATAAAAATTTTGGAGAGGTTTCAGTTCTGAAAGGGATTGATTATCAGGTGCTTCAAGGAGAAGTAACTGTGATTATCGGTCCCTCCGGTTCAGGTAAAAGTACATTTCTGCGTTGCCTGAATCTTTTGGAAGTTCCTACTTCCGGACAAATATTTTTTGAAGGAACAGATATTACAGATAAGAAGAATGATATATTTAAAATGAGAGAAAAGATGGGTATGGTATTCCAGCAGTTCAATCTTTTCCCAAATATGACTGTACTTGAGAATCTGACACTGTCTCCAATCAAGGTGAAAAAATTGTCTAAGGAGGAGGCTGAAGAAACGGCACAAAAGCTGTTAAAAAAAGTCGGTTTGGAAGAGAAAGCCAATGATTATCCTCAATCTTTGTCAGGAGGTCAGCAACAGAGAATTGCCATTGCCAGAGCATTGGCGATGGAACCGGATATTATGCTCTTCGATGAACCTACTTCCGCTTTAGATCCTGAAATGGTTGGCGAAGTTTTGAATGTGATGAACGATCTGGTGAAAGAAGGAATGACCATGGTGATCGTCACACATGAAATGGGATTTGCCAGAGAAGTGGGAGATACTGTTCTATTTATGGATGAAGGAAAAATTATAGAAAAAGGAACACCTGAAGCTGTTTTCGAGTATCCTGAAAACAGTCGAACGAAAGATTTTCTTGGAAAAGTTTTATAGAGCAATGGCAACGAGGGTGGGACAAAAGCGATCAGCTCCGAGAATTAAGAAGGAATATCCGAAAATTGTAAAGGAACACGATTCATAGAATGAATAGCTGTGAATGGATACACTACGCTGCATTTCGAGCACCTCAACTTCTACGTAGGAAACATACGAGAGTTGACAGGCTTCACTAGGATTGCTTTAGCAGAGTAGCTGAAGTCCTGTTACCTACTCGGTGAAGGACCTTGAGGTTCTCATATTTTCAGGATCGTTCGGCTTAATTCCGAAGGAGCTGCTCCTGCGGTTACTCGTCGTAAAAAGAATTTTTACTTTTGTACGGCCGTTTATTCGAGGGTAGATACGAAGAGAGAGTGGAACTTTATTTCTGTCCCTCTCTCTTTTATTTGCAGTTTCTGATAGACAGATAACAGTTTTGTAAAATTTGAATAGGGTGTGGAAGGGTTGCTTTTTTCGGTTAATCTTTCCGAATGGCTTCATTTTATTTATTTTAGTCTGTCTTTCTAAAGAATTTCAAGCTTTGTCGAGCAACCTCAGCGGCATTTATAGAATTTTTTAGTGAAATGCAGTATAATACTACAGAAGAGGTCGGGGCAAAAGTCATGCAGCTTCATATCAGAAGCAGATTTTGTCCCGCTATTTGTTCGCTTCCGGCGAAATTGCTGATGAAGAGCAAGAATTATTGTATAGATAGTGAGAGGAGTCCACATGTTTTCAAAATTTAAACCTACTTGGATGGTTGATGCCATTTATAAAATTACACCTGAACAGCTGCGGAAGCTAGGTGTTAAAGCTGTTTTGACAGATTTAGATAATACACTGATTGCCTGGAATAATCCTGATGGGACAGAAGAACTGCTGGTATGGATCGAAGAGATGAGAAATGCCGGATTTCCAGTCGTTGTTATATCTAATAACAAAGCCAGCAGAATTAAGCGTGCTGTTGAAAATTTTGAATTGGCCTATGTTTCCAGAGCGTTGAAGCCTTTAACAAAAGGCTTTAAGGAAGCGGAAGAGATGCTGAATTTAAAACCTGAAGAGCTTGTCATGGTTGGTGATCAGATCATGACTGATATCAGAGGTGCAAACGCTGCAGGAGTCCGCAGTATTTTAGTTCGTCCAATTGTGGACACGGATGGATGGAACACCAGAATTAATCGTTTTTTTGAGCGATTGATTATGAAGCAGCTGACAAAGAAAAATCCTGATATGGTATGGAAAGGCGGACTCGAATGAACGAAGTAATTCATTGTATCGGCTGTGGAGCTGTTATTCAGACAGAGCATCCGAATGAACTGGGGTACACTCCGAAAGCAGCTCTTGATAAGGGTCTGGAAACTGGTGATGTCTATTGTCAGCGCTGTTTTCGATTGAGACACTATAATGATATTCAGGATGTTCATTTAACCGATGATGATTTCCTGCGTCTGCTGAACGAACTAGGACGCAAAGATGCACTGATTGTTAATGTAGTAGATATATTTGATTTTAATGGTTCGCTGATTCCCGGACTGCACCGATTTATTGGGGATAATCCTGTTTTACTGGTGGGGAATAAAAAAGATATTCTGCCTAAGTCGTTGAAAAAAGGAAAAATGATTCAGTGGATGAAAGAGCGGGCTCACGAGCAGGGCTTGCGTCCGGTTGACGTACTGCTGACCAGTGCAAAAAAAGCGCATGAAATGGATGAGCTTCTTGCTGTGATTGAAAAGTATCGTGAAGGTCGGGATGTGTATGTTGTTGGTGTAACTAATGTTGGAAAGTCAACCTTGATCAATCAGATCATCAAAAATACAGCAGGTGTCAAGGATGTTATTACCACTTCTCAGTTTCCAGGGACGACATTGGACAAAATAGAGATACCTTTGGCTGACGGTCATTTTTTGATAGATACACCCGGAATTATCCATCGTCATCAAATGGCTCATTATCTTGGAAAGAAAGACTTGAAGCTTATTGCGCCGCAGAAGGAGATCAAACCAAAAATCTATCAGCTGAATCAGGAGCAGACGTTATTTTTAGGCGGGCTGGCCCGCTTTGATTTTATTCAGGGAAATCGTAGTTCGTTCATTGCCTATGCTTCAAATGACCTGACTATTCATCGTACAAAGCTGGCTAATGCTGACAGCTTTTATGAAAAACATTTAGGCGGGCTGCTCCAGCCGCCAAGACCGGACGAAGTCGCAGAATTTCCGGAGCTGGTGCGTTTTGAATTTTCGATTAAAGAAAAAACAGATATCGTCTTTGCCGGTTTAGGCTGGATTACGGTCCAATCAGCAGCCGTAGTGGCGGGTTGGGCGCCAAAAGGTGTGGAAGTATTAAAGAGAAAAGCGTTGATTTAAAATATCAACAATGGAAAGAAGGATTTTTGTGGAATTAAGAGGAAAACAGAAACGTTATTTACGTAGCCAGGCACACCATCTGCAGCCGATTTTTCAAATTGGCAAAGGCGGATTGAATGAAGAAGTTATTATTCAGATCAATGAGGCTTTGGAAAAACGTGAATTGATTAAAGTCAGCTTATTGCAGAATACAGATGAAGTGGCAGAAAATGTGGCTGAAATACTGGAAAAGAAGATTCATTGTAATGTTGTTCAGGTGATTGGACGTGTATTGGTTGTATTCAAGCCATCGTCTAAAGAAAAATATCAGAAATATTCTAAAGAAGTTAAATCAATTTAGGATGTGTCTGGAAAGTACTCGCCACTAGAGTTTTCAGACAGGGCCTAGCAAAGTAGCAAAGTTATTGGAGGAATCAATCGATGAAGGCAGCTGCCCGTGCGATAAGAGGAACTCAACCAATTGTTAAGGAAAAATTGAAGCTTTTTCAAAGAAGAAAACAAGTGGGAATTCTTGGCGGAAATTTCAATCCGGTTCATAATGTCCATTTAATGATGGCAGAGCAGGTCTACCAACAGTTAGGCTTGGATAAAGTGTATTTGATGCCTTCCTATTTACCTCCCCATGTGGATGAGAAAATGACTATAGACAGCAGTCACCGTCTGGCCATGCTGGAGCTGGCTGTTGAAGGAAACAGTCATTTGGCAGTAGAACCAATTGAAATAATTCGAAAAGGTAAAAGTTATACATACGATACCATGAAAGCGTTAATTCAAAATAATCCCGATACGGATTACTATTTTATTGTTGGCGGAGACATGGTAAACTATTTACCAACCTGGTATAAGATTGATGAATTGATTTTGATGATGAATTTTGTTGGAACACGGCGTCCTAATTATGATGTGGAAACACCTTATCCGATTATTTGGGTAGATACACCTCAAATGGATGTCAGTTCAAGTATGATAAGAGAAAAAATAGCTCAGGGATGTACTGTACGCTATCTTCTTCCTGATAATGTGATAAACTATATCTACGAGAAGGGATTGTATGTTGATGGAATTTAGTGGAAGATATACTCCTTTTAAACGGGAAGAGCTGATGCAGAAAGTGCAGATGCAGATGAGTGAACGGCGGTTTCAGCATGTTTTAGGCGTTGAAGAAGCAGCTGTTGCACTGGCGTCAAAGTACAATTGTTCTCAGGAAAAGGCAAGTATTGCAGCATTAGTCCATGATTATGCAAAAGAACGTCCGGATGATGAATTTCAATTGATTATTGAAAGAGACGGCTATAATCCTGAGCTGTTGAATTATGGAAATGCAATTTGGCATGGACTTGTAGGTGCAGATATGATTCAAAGAGAGCTGGGAATAGATGATGAAGAAATTTTAACAGCTGTTCGCTTGCATACAACCGGTGCAGAAGAAATGAGTCTGCTGGCTAAGATCATCTATATTGCCGATTATATTGAGCCGAACAGAACATTTCCCGGTGTTCAGGAAGCCAGAGAGATTGCATTGATAAGTTTGGACGATGCAGTTGCTTATGAAACGAAGCACACACTGCTTCATTTAGTTGAGCAGGAACAGAAAATTTACCCAAAGACGATTGAAACATATAATCAGTGGGTTGTGAACAGAAAATAGGAGGGAACAATCATAGATAGTCAGAGGATTTTAGAAATTGCTGTTAAAGCAGCGGATTCAAAAAGAGCGGAAGAGATTGTCGGCTTGGAAGTAAAAGACATTTCATTGCTGGCAGATTACTTTATGATTTGTCAGGCAAACAGTGAGCGGCAAATCAACGCAATTGTTGAAGAAATCATCGAAAAAGAAGAAGAGGCTGGAACTGAAGTTAAACGCATTGAAGGAAAAGACGGTGGGAAATGGGTACTGATCGATCTTGGAGATGTGATCGTTCATGTATTTCAAACTTCTGAACGAACTTTTTATAATCTGGAAAAACTTTGGTCAGATGCACCATTGGTAAATACAGAGCAGTGGGTAAGCTAACATGACCTACAAAACCTTTGCTTTTGTTTATGATGAAGTAATGGATGAAGCATTGTATGAACAATGGCTGGCTTTTTCAATGAGGCATTTACCAAAACAGACAAAACGTATTTTGGAACTGGCTTGTGGTACTGGACGTTTGGCGGTCGATTTTGCTGAAGCCGGGTTTGAAGTTACTGCTTTGGATCTGTCAGAGGAAATGCTGGCAATTGCCAGCAAAAGATCTAATGAAAAAGACATGGACATTCAATTTGTACAGGGAGACATGTTGGAGCTTTCGGAAGTTGGTCAGTATGAAGCAATTACTTGTTTTTCAGATTCTCTTTGTTATATGGAAAGTCGAAGAGATGTTCAACAAGTATTTGATGAGGTCTATCAGGCGTTGGAAGATCAGGGAACCTTTATTTTTGATGTTCACTCCATTTATCAGATGGATGAAATTTTTCCTGATTACAGTTATCATTATCAAACAGAAGAGTTTGCTTTTCTTTGGGATAGTTATCCGGGAGAAAAAGAGCACAGCATTGAACACTTTCTGACTTTTTTTGTGAAGCAGGAAGAAGGAAAAGAAGTCTTTATTCGAAGAGATGAGCTGCATCAGGAGCGGACCTATTCACTGGATAATTATTTGATGATGCTGGAAAGCAGCGGTTTTTCAGAAATTCAGGTTTATGGGGATTTTACTGATGAGGAACCAAAGGAAACAACGACTCGATGGTTTTTCGTTTGTCAGAAATAAACAGATAATAAAGCTGGGAAGCAGCGGGCGAAAAGCCGCCTTCTCAGCTTTTTAACTTATTGGTGAGGGAGGTTTGTCAATGAAAGCTTGTGGAATAATTGTTGAATATAATCCATTTCATAATGGACATGCTTATCATATTGAAAAAGCCAGAGAAGCTTCTAAGGCAGAAGTGATTGTTGCAGTTATGAGCGGCAATTTTCTTCAAAGAGGAGAACCGGCAATTATAGACAAGTGGATGCGTACAGCTGAAGCCTTAAAGAATGGTGTTGATTTGGTTGTAGAGCTTCCATTTTACTGGGCAGTTCAATCGGCAGATTATTTTGCTCGTGGCGGTGTAAAACTGCTTCAGGCATTAAACTGTGAGTCTTTATGTTTCGGAACGGATAGTCCATCGGAGAATGATTATCAGAGTTTTGGAGAATTTACAGCAGCGAATCAGCAGTTAATTGAGCGAAAATACAAAGAAATAAATCAGCAGCATTTGAGTTATTCACGACAGATGACACAAGTTTTTCAAGAATTGTATCCATCACTGCATTTGGATTTTTCTTCTCCAAACCATATATTGGGTTTGAGTTATGCAAAAGAGAATGCTCAGTATGAGCATCCCATGTCATTGCTGCCTATCAAAAGAAATGTGTCAAAATATAATGAAGAAAAGATTCATCAGGAATTTGCTAGTGCGACTGCTGTCAGAAATGGCGCATTTAAAGGGCAATGGGGAGCTTTGAAAATGGTTATTCCTGACCAGACACTAATAGATTTGACACAGAAAAAATTAGTATCATGGGAAGATTATTGGCCGCTTTTGAAGTATCGTCTGATTAGTTCGTCCTATGAGGAGCTGCAGCAGATCTATCAGATGACGGAAGGAATCGAGTATCGTTTAAAAGAGAAAGCATTGAAAGCCGAGACATTCCATCAATTTATAGAATCTGTTAAAACGAAACGCTATACATGGACACGACTTCAACGACTGGCAGTCTATATCCTAACGAATATTTCTGCTGAAGAAATCTATCAAGGATGGAACAACAGCTATCTAAATATTCTGGGAATGACTGAAAAAGGTCAGAGCTATCTAAAAATACAAAAAAAGAAGAGCAAATTGCCAATCCTGACTAAACAAATGAAGAATACAGAAAAATATTTTAAAATAGGGGTTAAATGCGACAGAATTTATCAGTTGGGGAATAATGGGATTGCTGAACAAAATAGTGGACGATTTCCCATTCGAATAAAAAATGCTTAACAAAACTTGTTCTGGCAAGTATAATAAGAAAGGCTGCAAAGCAAACAATAAGAATAAGACGAAAGCGAAGTGAGAATATGGGCCGTAAATGGGCAAATATAAAAGAGAAAAAAGCTGCTAAAGATGCAAACAACAGCCGAGTTTATGCAAAATTTGGAATAGAGATTTATGTTGCAGCGAAATCAGGTGATCCTGATCCCCATGCAAATCAAAAGCTGCGGTTTGTAATCGATCGAGCTAAAACATACAATGTACCAAAACATATTATTGACCGCGCAATTGAAAAGGCAAAAGGTTCAGGTGATGAACAGTATTCTGAACTGCGGTATGAAGGATTCGGCCCAAATGGTTCAATGGTGATTGTTGATGCGTTGACAAATAATGTAAATCGTACGGCAGCAGATGTACGGGCAGCATTTGGGAAAAACGGAGGGAATATGGGTGTCAGCGGCGCAGTTTCCTACATGTTTGACAATACGGCGATTATTGGATTTGAAGGCAATGATGCAGATGATATTCTTGAGTTTCTGATGGAAAAAGATATTGACGTACGCGATGTAGTTCAGGAAGATGAACAAATCATTGTTTATGGTGAGCCGGAAGATTTGCATGCTATTCAGGAAGCGTTGAAAGAAAAAGGAATTGAAGAGTTTTCTGTCACTGAATTGGAAATGGTTCCTCAAAATGAAGTAACTTTAACAGGTGATGATTTAGAGAAATTTGAAAAAATGATTGATGTCTTGGATGACTTGGAAGATGTTCAAAAGGTTCACCATAACGTGGACTTAGGAGAATAAAAATTATGAAACCCTATTGTCGGTTCAATTAACGAACCCGACAGTAGGGTTTTTTTTTGTATGTTCTGAAAACCCCCAGCTATGCTGGGGGTTCTTGAGAGCTTCCAGCGTGGTAGTAAAAAAGCCTCCTAAACTGATAAGATGAAGTTGGTTTCCCGACCACCACATCAAAA
>NZ_JADOEP010000035.1 GCF_016745275.1 Enterococcus sp. BWB1-3 | reverse complement strand
TTCCTTTCTAGTTGGTTTTGTGGTGATTCTATTCTAGCGGAAATGTTGTGTGTCTTCCTTGTTTTTTAATGAGAAAATAGGACCGATAGATTTTTTTCTATCAGTCCAATAAATTATAGAGCCACTAAAAAAGGAAACATGATAAGACAGGTGCTCTGCTTATCATGTTTCTTTTTTAGGTATTTTTCTAAATAGTTTCTTTTCAGGCTTTGCATAGGTAAAGCCTTCGCCAATCGCCTCGTGTACATTTGTAACGGAAATAAATGCTTTTGGGTCCAGTTCGTGAACGATTCGTTTAATCTCTATAATTTCACTTGGGCTGACAACAACATATAAGATCTTTTTGTCGATTTGAGAATAACCGCCTGTTCCGGAGAGATAGGTTACTCCCCGTTCCAGCATTGCCATAATCACTTCACCAATGTCTTCTGAACAGTTTGAAATGACTAACATTCCTTTGGCTGAATAAGCACCATCCAGGACTGAGTCCACAATTTTGCTGAAAACAAATGAAACAATTAACGTATACATTATTCGTTTTACATCCAAATAGGTTAAGGATAATGTTAATACAAAGACATCAAAGAGAAGTAGAGAACGTCCCATACTGACTCCGAAATTCTTCTCTAGTATCCTCGCAATAACATCGCTTCCTCCAGTAGTTCCACCCACTCGATAAATCAAACCGCTGCCTGCACCTCCCACCAGTCCTGCCAGCAAAGAAGCAATTAGAAGATCATGGTCTAAATTAATGGAAACTGGAAAGCGTTGAAAAATCCACAGAAAGGCGGAAAGTGAAAGTGTCCCGATAATCGTATAATAAAAGGCGTGCTTCCCCAATATTTTTCCGCCAATTAGAATCAGCGGGATATTAATAAGCAAAGTAGAATAGGCTGGATCAATGTTGAAGAGTGCCAGTAAAATCAGTGTAATACCGGTAACACCGCCTTCAGCAAGATCATTTGCGATATTTATATTTACAAGACCAAAAGCATAAAGTGCCGTCCCAAATAAAATAATAATACTATCTTTAACATAAAAACTTTTTTCTTCCATATGCTCACCTCCTTTTCCTTCATCACTGTATCATTCAATACAAAAAACAACAAGAAGAATCTTTTCAACTGAAAAAGTTTTTGATAAGATGTCAAAGAAGGAAGGTTGTGAATGAAATGACAGAAAAGTCAGAATCACTAAGAGCCATGCAGAAAGAAGTAGATACGTATATTCAGCAGTTTAAAGCAGGTTATTTTTCACCGTTGAGCCAGATGGCCCGTTTAACAGAAGAAGTGGGAGAACTTGCCAGAGAGATCAATCATTACTACGGAGAAAAACTAAAAAAAACGGATGAACAGCCAAAAACAGTGGAAGAAGAACTGGGAGACGTCTTATTTGTCACAATGATTATGGCCAATTCTCTTGATATTGATCTGACAGAAGTGTTTAATAGAAATATGGATAAATTTAACAAACGGGACACCTACCGTTTTGAGAGAAAGGATGGAAAAACACATGATTAAAATAACAATAGCCGGATTTAAAGGGAAGATGGGGAGTACTGCACTGAATATGGTGTTAAATGACCCGGAGCTGGAACTGGTAAGTGTGTTGGACCCTTTTGCAGAAGAAAAAAATATTAATGAAATCCCTGAATACCGTTCGTTGGACATCCCTGTTTTTAAGACAAAAGAGGCATTGCTCCTTACGAAGCCGGATGTCTGGATTGATTTTACAGTTCCGGCTGTTGCCTACGAAAATACGCTCTTTGCCGTTGAAAATAAGATTGCTCCAGTCGTTGGAACAACAGGCTTTACAGAAGAACAAATTGAGACCTTGAAAAAAAAGTCAGGAGAACTTAAAGTTGGCGGTTTGATTGCGCCTAATTTTGCAGTCGGAGCTGTTTTAATGATGCAGTTCGCCCAGAAAGCAGCTGAATATTTTCCGGATGTGGAAATTATTGAACTTCATCATGACTTGAAACTGGATGCACCTAGCGGAACAGCAATTAAAACAGTCGAAATGATGGCTGAGGTTCGCCAGGAAAAGCATCAAGGTCATACGGAAGAAAAAGAGCTGATTCCAGGAGCGCGTGGAGCAGATTATGAAGGAATGAAGATTCACAGTGTACGGCTGCCAGGACTGATTGCCCATCAGCAAGTTCAATTCGGAGGAACTGGAGAAGGACTGCTGCTTCGTCATGATTCATATGACCGCAGCTCATTTATGACTGGCGTTGCACTGGCTTGTAAAAAAGTCGTTGGTTTAAATAAGTTGGTTTACGGATTGGAAAATCTATTATGAAATTGGATATCATGCCAGAAGAATTTGTCAAAGCACTTGGTGTTATTAAAGAAATTGAGCTTCATGGATTTGAAGCTTATTTTGTAGGCGGCAGCGTAAGAGATGCCTTGCTTGGGAAAAAAAGTCATGATGTCGATATTGCTACAAGTGCGTATCCTGAAGAAATCAAGAGAATTTTTAAGCGGACTGTAGATGTAGGTATTGATCATGGAACAGTATTAGTCTTATATGAAGATTCTCAATATGAAATTACAACCTTCAGAACGGAATCAACCTATCAGGATTTTCGAAGACCAGATAAAGTGACATTTGTCCGATCACTCGAAGAAGATCTAAAAAGAAGAGATTTCACGATTAATGCCTTGGCACTGGACAAGGAAGGTACAGTGATTGATCTGTTTCATGGATTGGATGATTTGAAAAATGGGGTTATTCGTGCAGTTGGGAATCCCAAAGAGCGATTTCATGAAGACGCGCTGCGTATGATGAGAGGGCTTCGCTTCGCCAGTCAGCTTGATTTTACGATTGAGACAGAAACGCTCAAAGCAATTTATACCTTCCATGCGCTGCTTTCCAAGATATCTGTAGAACGTATTTCTGTAGAGTTCTCAAAACTATTGTTGGGAAACAACAGACAAAAGGGGTTTAGCCCGTTTATAGAAACTGAATGTTATCGAAATTGTCCCGGTTTGGCAGAACATCTGAACGGCCTGCTTCGTTTTTCAGCGCTGCCGAATTTTCCAATAGAAGAAGAACGTCAGGCATGGGCGCTGCTGATTAAGGAGCTGCCAGTTCCCAATAAGGAGATTCGTCTGTTTCTAAAAAAGTGGAAGCTGTCGAATCAAATGATTCATGAAACAGCAGAACTGGTCTGCTTTTTGAATAAGAGGTTGGAAGGAGATTGGTTGCCGGAAGCTCTTTATCGTGCCGGTCTTGATCGGGCATTGGCGGTTGAAAAGCTATTGTCTTTTTATAATCTGAAAGGTAAACTAAAAGAGACGGAAGAACAATTTTTAGCGTTACCAATCAAAGAAAGAAAGCAGCTGGCAATTACAGGGAACGATTTAATGACAATTATTGACAGGAAGCCTGGCAAATGGCTGGGTTTATTGATTGATTATCTTGAGAAATCTGTTATCAATAACGAGATTTCAAATGATAAAGAGATGCTAATTTCTTGTTCAAAAAAAATTATTGAGCAGCAGGATTTTCAAGGCTGAGTATTTATCGCTTCAATTTCACCTTGAAAATTATTTTGTTGCCAATTTTACAGGTAATGAAACAAATTGTTTTTGAAAATAAAAGGAGTGGAAGAAATGGATACTTTTTCCAAAAAATTTGTTGTTAAAGAAGAACACACTGCTAAAAATGCTGGGTCCGGCGATCTGGATGTACTTGCAACACCGGTAATGATTGCTATGGTAGAAAATACTGCAAAGGATTTTCTGGGAAAAGAATTGGCTGACGAAGAAACAAGTGTTGGGACTTCAATTAATGTGAAACATTTACATCCATCAAAAGTAGGGACTGAGATTACTGTTACTGTAAAATGTACAGAGCAGGAAAAAAATAAAATCGGCTTCTCTTTTGAAGTGATGGATGAAGATAAGCTTGTTGCAACAGGTGAGCATTATCGTGCAGTGATATTAACAGAAATTTTTCTGAGCAAACTGGGTTAGCACAACAAAGCGTTTTTTTAGTCACTTGTCCGTAAATATGCTAAACTGAAAAGTGTGTTAAGACTATTTTTTAAGGAGATAATATTATGGCAAGAGAAATGACCGGGTTAAAATTTTATTTTAGAAATGGCGAGACTTGGACAATTAACCGCCGCTACATTGGAGATTTGTGGATCAAACAGATAACTACAAGCTTTGGACGTATCAATGGCAGTGAATTTGTAGAAATTCATCCATGTGCCGGTTTTAAAATCGAGATTTTTCAGGAAGGCGATCATGTTCAAACCCATGATATCAACATGGGCGGCTTAGAATCAGGAATGTTCGCACGAGCTTTGAAATACGAAGATATCGAACGTATGGAAATTTTATACAAAAGCGGTACGCCTGATTTAGTTTACTTCCCATACAAAGACAAAAGTGATGAAGGCTTGGATAATGTTTATCAATCAACAAAAATCAGTGAAAAAACAAACAGTCTGTACATTGTAATTGATCCAACTCAAACGGTTGATGATATTTACGCATCTGAATTATAATTCAATATTCTATTTGGACACCTCTTCTGACGGAGGTGTCTTTTTATTAACGGTTTTAGTCGGTTTTAATCAATAAAGATGCTGAACAAAAATATGCGTAACTACATGTGGTAAAGTGTTAAGTCATCAACAGTTAATCGGAAATTATATTCTTAGACAGTTCATACACTAACCCTCTGAATTTAAAAGCAGAATTAAAAAGAACTTTTCTTTTTTTAATTTATTTGTTGACAATGGTTATAGATAAGCTTATACTTATCTCAATTCTTAAAAACAGTAGTGGAGTGATTGACATGAAAAAAGCAATTAAGAAACATTCACAACTGAATAAGTATTACTTTAGCTATTTTAGATGAGTTTGTATTCATGAGTATCATGGGTGCAAACAGTGCAAAACGCAAGTTTGTATCTATGATGGCTAAAGAATTTCAACATGACTTTCAAGCCGCGTAGATGAAAATCTATAGTGGCTTTTTCTTTAATTTTTTTTGCGAGGTACTCACTGTAGATTTTCTGTAAAATTTCAGTGGGTATCTCGCTTTTTATTTTGATTTTATGGAGGTTGAAGGATGGAAAACAAGATTACAGGACACACCCGATTGGTCGGATTATATGCAACTCCGATTCGACACAGTGTTTCACCTATGATTCAGAACACAGCATTCCAGGCACTCGGGATCGATGCAGTATATCTGGCATTTGAGCTTGGAACGGATCGTCTGCCGCAGGTGATTGATTCAATACGTAATTTAGACATGCTGGGTGCAAACCTGTCCATGCCGAACAAAATGGCTGCAGTTCCTTTGATGGATGATTTAAGTGAAGCAGCCAAGCTGGTTGGCGCTATCAATACGATTGTTAATGTGAACGGTAAGCTGACTGGTCATATTACAGACGGTACTGGATTTATGCGAAGCTTAAAAGACATGGACATCGATATCATCGGACGAAAGATGACACTTATAGGAGCAGGCGGGGCAGCAACAGCAATTATTGTACAAGCTGCACTTGATGGTGTGAAAGAAATTGCCGTTTATAATCGCAGAGATGAATTTTTTGAAAAAGTAAAAGAAAAGCTGACTTATATAAAGCAGCAGACAGGCTGCAATATTCATTTGCATGATTTGGAAAATGAAAGCGAGCTGGCAGCAGACGTAAAAGACAGTACATTGCTGGTTAATGCTACAGGGGTAGGAATGAAGCCGGATTTGGAAGCTGCTCCTATCAGTGATTTTTCAATCATCACAAAAGATCTGGCGGTATTTGATGTCATCTATACTCCAAGAGAAACTCGATTGTTGAAAGAAGCAAAAGCCAGAGGCGCAAAAACAGCCAATGGACTTGGGATGCTTTTGTATCAGGGCGCCGCAGCATTTGAGCTTTGGACGGGTAAGGAAATGCCAATAGAAACAGTAAAATCTATTATTGAAAACAGCTAATAAAACATACAAAGAAAACTCAGGAGGAATTTAATTATGATTGTTATTATGAAAGCTAATGCAACGAAAGAACAGGTAGATTCAATTATCAATAGAGTCAAAAAAGAGGGATTGGATGTTCAGATTAATCAAGGAAAAGACCATGTAGTTATCGGACTTTTAGGAGATACCAGAAAAATGCAGGATGTTGCTTTTAACAGCTATGAAGGGGTAGAAAACACCGTTCGTATTTCCAATACTTACAAACTGACATCAAGAGAGTTTCATCCACAGGATACAGTTGTTGATGTAGATGGTGTTAAGATCGGAAATGGCGAATTTGTCACAATGGCCGGTCCCTGTTCCATTGAAGGATTGGATCAGATTAGAGAATGTGCAAGAATTGCTAAAGCAGGAGGAGCTCAGATTTTACGCGGAGGAGCTTTTAAACCGCGGACGTCTCCATACGCTTTTCAGGGACTGGAAGAAGAAGGGTTGAAATTCATTCGTCAGGCAGCAGATGAGCTCGGAATGAAGGTTATTACAGAAGTAATGGATGAAGCCCATATTGACATGGTTGCTGAATACAGTGATATTTTGCAAATTGGCGCCCGCAATATGCAGAACTTTAAACTGTTGGCATCTGTCGGGAAGACAGGAAAACCAATTGGCTTAAAACGCGGAATTTCAGGTACAATTGATGAGTGGCTGAATGCAGCGGAATATATCGCTGTTCAAAACAATAATAATGTGATTTTTATTGAACGGGGAATCCGCACCTACGAAACAGCAACACGAAATACATTTGACTTAAGCGCAGTTCCATTAATAAAAAAACTGAGCCACTTCCCAATTATTGTAGATCCAAGCCATGGAACAGGAATTTGGGATCTAGTGCCGCCTATGGCTCGCGCAGGAGTTGCAGCAGGAGCAGACGGTATGATTGTGGAAATTCATCCAGATCCGGCAAATGCATGGTCTGACGGACCTCAGTCATTGAACGAAAAAACTTACCTGCGAATGATGGCAGAAGTTCAAATAATGGAAAAAGCGATGAAAGAGATTCGAAATCTGGACAAATAAATCAGCATCGCTTCAATGAATGAGTATAAAAGAAAGCAGGGATTATATGTTAACAGTTACCCTTCCAAATCACAGCTATGAGATTATCATTGAAAAAAACAGTCTGTCTCGTCTGGGAGAGTGGGTTCAGCAATTATGGAAGCCTCAAAAAATCGCAGTAATCACAGATCGTACAGTAGATAAAATTTATAGTTCAACGGTACTTGAGCAATTATCAGTTGCAGGGTTTGATGTTACTAAATTTGTAGTACCGGCAGGAGAACCCAGTAAAAATTTAACAAATACTGAAAAAATCTATGATCATCTGGCTGAAAATCAGTTTACTCGAAGTGATGGAATTATTGCACTTGGAGGTGGTGTGATTGGTGACCTGGCAGGTTTTGCTGCTGCAACATATATGCGTGGTATTCATTTCCTGCAGGTACCAACTACACTACTTGCTCAAGTTGACAGCAGTATCGGAGGAAAAACGGGTGTCAATACTAACCGAGCAAAAAATTTAGTTGGTGCATTTTGGCAGCCAGACGGTGTCCTGATTGATCCTGAAACATTGAAAACGTTAGAAAATAGACGTTTGAAGGAAGGGATTGCTGAAATCATAAAATCTGCAGCAATCGCCGATAAAGAGCTCTGGGGAAAACTGCAGCAGTTAAAAGATGAACAGGATCTGCTGCAGCATGCTTCTGAAATTATTACTGATTGTTTAAAGATAAAAAGAAAAGTTGTAGAAGAAGATGAACTGGACAATGGCATTCGGCTGATCTTAAATTTCGGTCACACGATTGGTCATGCCATTGAAAATACAGCTGGTTATGGTGTTGTCAGTCATGGGGAAGCCGTAGCAATAGGAATGGTTCAGATGAATCAAATTGCTGAAGAAAAAGGGTTGACTCCAAAAAATACGACAAACCAGTTAATTGAGTTGATAGAAAAATTCGGTTTGCCTGCTACTTATGACAATTGGCAGGAAGAAACATTGTTTCAAGCGCTGACTCATGATAAAAAAACCAGAGGTACATCAATAAAGATTATTTTACTTGAAACAATTGGTCAGGCAAAAATTGAAACAGTTAGCATTGAAGAGATGAAGGACTATTTGAAAAGGAGCTGAGCTTAGTGAGATTTATTACAGCAGGTGAATCACACGGACCTGAATTAACAGCAATTATTGAAGGACTGCCTGCAGGGCTTCCTTTAAGTGCAGAGGATATAAATTTTGAACTCGCCCGTCGTCAAACCGGCTATGGCAGAGGTGGAAGAATGCTGATTGAAAAGGATATGGTGCGTATCACATCAGGTGTTCGTCACGGAAAAACTCTGGGATCTCCAGTTACTATGATTGTGGAAAATAAAGACTGGAAAAACTGGCAGTCTGTAATGTCGGTTGAACCGGTGTCTGAAAAAGAAAAAAATATTCGCAGAGTCAATAAGCCAAGACCGGGGCATGCGGATCTGGTAGGGGGGATTAAGTACGAGCATGATGATTTCAGAAACGTACTTGAACGATCTTCAGCAAGAGAAACAACGATGCGTGTAGCAATTGGCGCTGTTGCCAAGAAGCTTTTGAAAGAGCTTGATATCGAGGTGGCCGGGCATGTTGTAGTACTTGGAGGAATTAAAGCCGAGATCCCTGAAAATATGACGATATCTGAAGTGAGAAACAGATCAGAGCAGTCAGAGGTACGAGTCGTTGACCCTTCAGTCGAGGAAGAAATCAAAACACTGATTGATCAAACTAAGAAAAATGGCGATACGATTGGTGGGGTTGTCGAAGTATTAGTTGGCGGTGTCCCTGTCGGATTGGGCAGCTATGTCCAATGGGATCGAAAACTTGATGCCAAAATTGCACAGGCAGTTGTCAGCATCAATGCATTTAAAGGTGTGGAATTTGGTATCGGCTTTGAAATGGGGCATAAACCTGGCAGTCAGGTGATGGATGAAATCATTTGGGATAAACAAACCGGTTATACAAGAACATCTAATAATCTGGGTGGTTTTGAAGGCGGAATGACCAATGGCATGCCCATCATTGTGCGTGGGGTAATGAAACCTATTCCTACACTGTACAAACCACTCCAAAGCGTGAATATTGATACTAAAGAAGCCTATAAAGCAAGTGTTGAACGATCAGACAGCACCGCAGTGCCTGCTGCCAGCGTCGTTTGTGAAGCAGTAGTAGCAACCGAGATTGCTCAAGCAGTGCTGGAAAAATTCGGCAGCGATTCATTCGACCAAATGAAAAAGGAAATAACGGATTATCGTCTTTACACTCAGCAATTTTAACCAACTACAAAAATCGGGGTGTGAAGAGAAATGAAACAAAATGTATTAATCATTGGGCTAGGACTGATTGGCACGTCACTGGCACTGGTAATCAGAAAAGAACATCCCAAAACAGTTATTATCGGAATGGATATCGAAAAAAGCTCAGAAGATTTTGCTTTGAAAAGAGGACTAATAGATAAAATTGCGGTTTCAATTAAAAGTGAAGCTCCGAAGGCTGATGTAATTCTGCTGTGCTCTCCTGTTGAAGTAGTTAAGAGGCAGCTGTTGATACTAAGCAAGCTTCGGCTGAAAGAGGAAGTAATCATCTCTGATGTGGGCAGCACCAAACAGGAAATTGTTGCCGAGGCAGAAAAGCTGAAGCTGCATTCATTTATTGGCGGCCATCCCATGGCAGGTTCACATAAGTCGGGGGTTACAGCAGGAGATGAGCGGCTCTTTGAAAATGCGTATTATATTTTAACCCCTAATGTTCTGACAAAACCGGAATATATAAGTTCATTAAAAGAGCTTTTGAAAGGGACAAATGCGAAATTTGTGATATTGACGACAGAGGAGCATGATAAAATCACAGGGATGCTAAGCCATTTACCGCATATTATTGCTGCAGGACTTGTCAATCAAAGCAAGGACTTCACCACCCGACATCCAAGAGCAAAACAATTGGCTGCCGGAGGGTTCAGAGATATGACACGAATTGCATCTTCTGATCCTGAAATGTGGACAGATATATTGATGAGCAACAGAGAAAAGCTTTTGGAGATGATTTCAAGCTGGCAATCTGAAATGAATCAGGTTTCTAAGTGGCTGAAAGAGGAAAACAGATTGGCTGTTTTCCAGTTTTTCCAGGAAGCAAAAGAGACACGAAATCAAATGCCGATCCATAAAGAAGGTGCTATTCCAGCCTTTCACGACTTATTCATAGACATTCCAGATATTCCAGGAGTTATTGCGGAAATTACGGGAATTATCGGAAAAGCAAATCTATCTCTAATTAATTTGAAAATTCTTGAAACCAGGGAAGATATTTTTGGAATTTTGCAGCTGACATTTAAAAGAGAACAAGACTTGACAAAAGCAAAGGAAGTTATTGAAAAAGAAACGAATTATCTATGTTATGAAAAATAATAAAGGAGGGATATTTTGAAATTAGTAACGAATAAACAGCAGCTATCCGGAACAGTTCATGTACCCAGCGACAAGTCCATTTCACATAGAAGTATCATGTTTGGTTCGATTGCTTATGGTAAAACCGTGGTAAAAAATTTTTTACGAGGGGAAGACTGTCTCAGTACAATTGAAGCATTTAGAGCATTAGGTGTGAACATTGAAGACGATGGAGAAACTATTATTGTTCATGGCGAAGGTTTTGAAGGCTTGAAAAAACCTGCTAGGCAGATTGACGTGGGAAATTCAGGAACAACTATCCGCTTAATCAGCGGAATTTTAGCTGGCAGACCTTTTGCCTCAGAACTTTCAGGGGATGATTCAATTGCGAAACGTCCTATGGCCAGAGTGATGAACCCGCTCAATCAAATGGGAGCAGTATGCTCAGGTCATGAAGGAACAGAATTTCCTCCGCTGACAATAAATGGATCGGAGAAACTTCAGCCTATTCATTATGATATGCCTGTTTCAAGTGCCCAAGTCAAATCAGCTGTTCTATTTGCAGCATTACAGGCTGAAGGAATGACAACTGTTGTTGAAAAAGAAAAAACAAGAGACCATACTGAGGATATGATTCGCCAATTTGGAGGAAGCATTGCAGTAAATGATAGAGAAATTCAAGTGACTGGTCCTCAAAAACTAACTGGGCAGGAAGTTACTGTACCAGGAGATATTTCCTCAGCAGCATTCTTTTTAGCAGCTGGATTAATCATACCTGGAAGTAAAATTACATTGACAAATGTCGGCTTAAATCCTACACGAACCGGAATAATTGATGTTATTAAGCAAATGGGCGGAAAGATTACAATAGAAGAAGTGAGCAGCAAAAATAATAAGGCTGGTACACTCACCGTGGAAGCAAGCGAGTTAAAAGGGATCGAGATCAGCGGTGAGATTATTCCTCGTCTAATTGATGAACTGCCGATCATTGCTTTAATGGCTACTCAAGCAGAAGGAATCACCGTTATTCGCGATGCAGAGGAACTAAAAGTGAAAGAGACAAACCGTATTGATGCGGTTGCCAACGAGCTGAATAAGCTTGGAGCGGATATTACACCAACAGATGATGGTCTGATTATACGCGGAAAAACATCATTAAACAGCAGTCGTGTAACAAGCTATGGAGACCATCGAATTGGAATGATGCTTCAGATAGCTGCATTACTGGTAGAAAATGGATCAGTTGAATTAAACAGAGCAGAGGCGATCTCTGTATCTTATCCGAATTTTTTCAATGATTTGGAAATTTTATTTAAGTAGGAGGAGAAAAAATGCAGGGAATCACTCTTATTGGGTTTATGGGAGCCGGTAAAACAACTGTAGGGAAATTATTGTCTAAGTCTACAGGAATGAGCCATATAGATTTTGATGACAAAATAGTAGAAGAGATTGGAATGACGATTCAGGAATATTTCGATTTATATGGAGAGGATGCATTTCGTGAAAAGGAAACCACTGTCTTAAAAAAATATATTGATCACGGCTTTGTCATTTCTACCGGCGGAGGAATTGTTATGCGGCCGGAAAATCGGGAACTATTAAAGCAGATGAAGCCGGTTGTTTATCTGGAAACAACTCCGGAGGTATTTATACCACGACTAAAAAATGATCATACGACAGTTCGTCCTTTGGTTGTATCTAAATCTCCGGAAGAAATAAAACAGGTGTTTGAGCCTCGAATTTCTTTCTATAAAGAATCTGCAAGTATGATTGTCAGTACCGATCAGCGAACACCGGAAGAAATTACAGAAGAAATACTAACTAGGTTAAAGCAGAGGTGAAAAAATGAATGTAGGTTATCTCGGTCCGGAAAGCTCATTTACCCATACAGCAACGAAAACAGCGTTTCCAAAAGATGCATTAATTCCATTTCGTTCAATTCCTGCATGCATCAAAGCAGTTGAATTCGGGGAAGTTGATCTGGGTGTTGTTCCAATAGAAAATACACTTGAGGGCTCAGTGAATACTACAGTGGATTATCTTTTTCATCAAAGCAGGATTCCTGTGGGCGCTGAAATTGTATTGCCGATTTTTCAACAGCTGATGGTCAGTAAAAAAAATCAGGACGACTGGCAAAGTATAACTAGGATTTTATCTCATCCGCAGGCATTGGCTCAATCTCAGGAATTTATCAATCAGTATTTTCCAGATGCACTATTAGAGCCGACACCTTCAACTGCTTATGCAGCAAACTTTGTTTCCGAACATCCAGACCAGAAGATTGCTGCCATAGCACCTAAACTTTCTGCCGAGACATACGATTTGGTTATTGTACAACAGAATATTCAGGATGTTGCAATAAACCGCACCAGATTCTGGGTAATTGGCTCTGAGCAGGTGGAACTTGAACATATTCCAGTTGAAAAGGAAAAAATGACACTCGCTATTACAATGCCTAATAATATGCCGGGGGCACTGCATAAGGCATTATCTGTGTTTAGCTGGCGGGAAATTGACTTAAGCAAAATCGAATCGCGGCCTTTAAAAACAACGCTGGGAGAATATTTCTTTTTAATTGATGTAAATATAAATAAACCAAAAGAACTTATAGAATTTGCTTTGGAGGAAATACGCTTGTTGGGCGGTTCGGTAAAAGTATTCGGAACCTATCAAATTCATCCGATACATGGAATTTAGAAAACAGGAAGCAAGTATTCAACTAATGATAAACACAGTTGGAGCTTGCTTTCGTGTGTAACAAGAAACTAGTACAGTATCTGTTTTTGATCTGTTCTCATGTTCGTATTTTGCAGAAATATAATCTATTGTTCGCCAGGTATCGAAAATTATTTCTCTGATTTTAGTCATTAAAATTATTTTTATATTTCGGAATTATTTATGCAAAATTTTTACATAAGATAGTTTTTGAAGGAGATTCAAAATACTTTGCTTACAGATAACAATAGAAAAAATAAATGTTCATTTTTATCAGAGACCTTTTAAAATATCCGTTAATTTAGAAATATATGATAAAGCAACAGAAGAGCTTTACAAGTACAGAAGGGTGATTTAAATTATATATTTTTCATATTTTATTTGGAAATTCAGGAGTGTTTATTACAAATAAACAGAGATAATATTCTTTTTAAAAAGGTTATTTTTTCTAAAAAATGACTGTTGAACAAAGACATTTACTTTAAAATAGAGTATGCTTATTCTTGACAGTAAAAATGAGGTGGACACGAAATGAGCCGAATGGACCGATTTAAGCATATACATGAAGATTCCCAAAAATCTGAAAATAAAGGAAGCTTTAATCCAAGACGAGAAAAGAATGGACGGAAAACAGAAAAACAACCAGTTGAACAGGACTATCAGGATCAGGAAACGAGATTGTACAGTGATTCGGAAGATAGTGGCAATATTCCGGATCCCGGTAAGCCTCCAAAAGTTAAGAAACCTAAAAAGAGAAGAAAAATAAAGCTGCTGCGTTGGCTGCTCATTATGTTGATACTTTTGATTGTCCTTCCTATTGTTTTCTTTTTCAAAGGGAAACATGCTGCTGAAAATGACACATCGATTCCTCAAGAAGAAGCAGAGATATTTAATGGGGTGACGAGTTCAAATGGAGCAAATAACATTCTGATTCTAGGAAGTGATACTAGGGGAGAAGATTCAGGAAGAGCGGATACTATCATGGTTTTGCAATTGGACGGGCCATCTGGAAAGCCGAAATTGATTTCATTCATGAGAGATACATTTGTTGACATACCAGGATATGAAACAAATAAGATCAATGCTGCTTATGCATATGGCGGTGCGGAGCTTGTCAGACAAACTCTTGCACAAAATTTCGGTATTGATTGCAAATACTATGCTAAAGTAGATTTCCAAAGCTTTGAGAAGGTGATTGATTCTCTATTCCCAGGAGGAGTTGAAATTGATTCAGAAAAAGATTTAAATTTGGATGGCGTTGATATTGCGCAGGGAAATCAAAAGATGGATGGACATGTTCTGTTACAATATGCTCGTTTCAGAATGGATGAAGAAGGAGACTTCGGGCGGGTTCGGAGACAGCAGCAGGTGATGACTGCTGTCATTTCTCAACTGAAATCACCACTGGTTTTAATTCGTACACCCGAATCTGCAGGTAAGCTTATCGGATATATGGCCAATAATATTCCGATGTCATTTATTTTAAAGAACGGACCTTCACTGGCTTTGAAAGGAACAGCAGGTATTGATCGTTTAACAGTCCCTGTTGATGGTTCCTGGTGGGATGAGTACTATGATTATGCAGGGAGCGTTTTAGCGACTGATAATGAGATGAACCAGCAGGCTATACAAGCATTTTTGGCCGATTAGTATAAAAAATACAGTTTTCATCTATTTAAGAGTATGTTATATTTAATAAAGTTTAGAATTATGAAACGAGGGTTTTTATATGAAACTTGCTGTTGTAACTGATAGTACAGCTTATTTACCAGATAGAATTAAGGAACATGATGATTTGTTTGTTATCCCTATTCCAGTAATTTTAGATGGAAAAATTTACAATGAAGGGATAGATATAGAGGCAGATGAATATTACGATCTGTTAAACAGCAGCTCGGAATTTCCAACTACTTCGCAACCAGCATTGGGAGAAGTGATTGAATTATATGAGTCTTTGGCAGCTAAGGGCTATGACACTATTCTAAGTATTCATTTATCCGCTGGAATTTCCGGCTTTGTCACTAATCTGTCTTCTGTTAAAGACAGTGTTAAAGGAATAGACATTTATCCGTATGATTCGAAAATTACAAGTATGCCCATGGGTAACATGGTAGAAACAGCATTGAATTTATCTGAGAATGGCGAGTCTATTCAGAAAATTATCAATAAACTGGATATAATGAGAGATAATACTTATGTGTATTTAGTTGTTGATGACTTAAATAATCTTGTTCGAGGCGGAAGATTGACGAATGGGGTTGCTTTAATTGGCGGACTGCTTAAAATTAAACCGATTTTAACATTTGAAGATGGAAAGATTGTTCTGTTTGAAAAAATCCGTTCGATCAAAAAAGCATTTACCCGAGCAGAAAAAATAATCGGTCAACGTGCTTCTGAGATTAATCATCCTGTGAAGCTGTATGTTATTCATGCGAATAATCTTGCTGTTGCAGAAGAAGAAAAACAAAAGCTTCAGGAACAGTATCCAAATGCAGAAATTGAGATTGGTCATTTTGGTCCGGTTATTGGTACACACTTAGGAGAGAAAGCAATTGGTCTGGCCATTTCTGCCTACTAATTTTTCAGAACTTATTCATTTTATTTTTTGACCGAGGCAGGTGTGCAAAAACTTTCCTCGGTTTTTACTTGAACATTTCCTGTCTAAAATCAATTGTCGGCTAAATATTTCAACAGTTGAGTAGTCTGTGATACACTGTTACAGTGTGCTCAACGGCAATCATTTATTAAAGGGGATATATTCGTGACAGGAAAAATAGAGCGATTGCAGAAAGAAAAAATGCAGCAGGTTCAACTGCTCGCAGTATACTATCAGGTGGTTAACCGTTTACCTCGAGGGGATAGGCGTGATCAAATCATTCGAGAAATACTAGTTAGTAAAAATAAGATCAAACAAATAAATCAGCAGTTGCTGGCTTTTAATTGTAATAACAGAGTTTTATAAAGAGAATAAAATATATAACATTTGATTTGAGACATAATAGATCGTTCGACTTAAAGAAAAGAGATTTCCTGTTGTTATCTTGAGGTTGACACTGAGCCTATTCAGTAAAAAAACGGACTGTTTTTTCATAATCATTGCAGGTTTAAAGGAGCACAAAGGAGGGTATTCCCATTATTGATTTTTTCACAATCATTTTTATTGCATTTGTAGTAACACTGTATATTTATTTGCTCTTAGTCCGTAAAAGTATTGACATGTATGCTAAACGTTCCAACATTCCAATTATTATCGGAATTGTCCTTGGACTGGCATTTCTCGGTTTGGGAATTTTTACACCGCAGACATTAAATGACAAGCTGCAGGATATCTTTACTTCCTGTCTGTTGTTTAGTTTTATGATTGATTCTAAAGGATTGGCAGAAAATAAAATCATTGTGAATTCATTTGATAATAAAGGGATCAGCTATTCAGATCTTGAAAAGATCGTTTTATCAATAAAAGGTGAAGAGATTCGAATGAATTATTTTAGGAATGGCCGGAGAGGCTCATGTTTAGTCTTTAAAATACCATTGGATCAGCTGTTGACATTCCTTGCAGATAAGGTTGCAAAAGATTTGGAAATAGATATCATTATTGAAGAAAATGAATAAGAAAGACAGGGCAAATTACGACTCCAGGTCAATTTGTTCTGTCTTTCTTATTATGAGCTTTTTAAATCGTTCAGGCTTGTAAGCCGGCTTGGATTCTCTTTCCAGTGATTGATTATTTTCAGTGTTTGATTCAGTTTTTTTCCATTTTGATGAGTCCATAAAATTTTCGGGATGTCTCTTAATTGAATATAAAAAGAGTACGTTGCGCTAAATCTGTTAAATTGTGTCCTGAAATCAGCATCCAAAATATCAATTTTCCGATAAATCTTTTTTTCATCACCAGTCTGAATATAAAATCGAAATTGATCAATTTCACCAATAGTAGTTGTTTGAGAAAAATAATTATTAAGAATATATCTAGTTATTTTCTTCGACAGGAAGACCATTAGAATCCCAGAGATAGCAGATAAAAATTGATCAGTGGAGCTAAAACTTAGAAATTTATTAATTGCAATCAAAACTGGCAACCAGAGTAGTAAGAATATACAGCCATCCAACAACCTTCTAAATACGACAAAATTGTTATTAATCCATTTCTTCTTTGAGAAATAGATTGGAATGGAAAAGTGAAAAAATTCTTGATGATTCATTCGAAACCTCCTTTTTTACTTTATAATAACATAAGAAAGAAATATTGTATTTATGAAATTTTATTTATATCTTTTTGATTAGCCTTTTCTTATCAGTCAATCTCAAAATACGAAGCTCTATTTTCATAGTTTAACTTATGCTGCTGAAAACGTTGATTCTCAAGATTTGTAACACTCATAAAAATATTTAAGTTCAGCGGATGAGCTTGATATTAACTACGCAAAATCCAGATGCCGATATTTATAAAGAAGCACGACTTCTTTTTTTAGTCGTTTTTTGTTACAATGTTCAAGATGAAAAGGATGTGAACTTGTGAAAGAATTAAGAGTTGAGCAGTTGACCAAAACTTTTGGTGAAAAAACATTATTTGATCGATTATCATTTTTGATTCATGAAAAAGACAGAATTGGTTTGATTGGTATCAATGGAACTGGGAAAACAAGTTTACTCAATATTTTGGCAGGAGAGGACTCCGGCGAGGGAGATGCCAACCCCATTACTGTGATGAGGGATTACCGAATCGGTTATCTTTCACAGGCTCAGGAATTTGCTCCCGAACTAACTGTACTGGATGCGGTATTTCAAGGGAATACACCCATTGTTCAGGCAGTCCGAGAATATGAGCGGGCACTTCTGGCATTAAACGAAAACGGCTTGGATGAAACAATTCAAAAACAGTACAGCCGAGCAGAAGAAAAAATGAATAAGGAGGATGCCTGGACTGCTGACACCAATGCAAAAATAATTCTTCAAAAGCTGGGAATTGCTACTTTGGAAAAGAGAATTGGAGAATTATCTGGTGGACAGAAAAAGAGAGTCAGTTTGGCTCAAACCTTGATTGAAGCACCTGACTTACTGCTTTTGGATGAGCCTACCAACCATTTAGATTACGAAGCGATTAACTGGCTTGAAAAATATTTGAAGAATTATTCCGGTGCGTTAGTAATGGTTACCCATGATCGTTATTTTTTGGATCGTATTGTCAATCGAATTTTTGAACTCTCACACGGAAAATTATATGAATATAAAGGAAATTATGAAGCTTATTTACGTTCGAAGGCCGAACAAGAACGTGTTGAGATAGAGCAGGAAGAAAAAAGAAAGCAGCTTTTCAAGAAGGAATTAGAATGGATGCGTGCTGGTGTACAGGCGAGAGGAACAAAACAGCAGGCACGTCAGGATCGTTTCCATGAGCTGAAAGAGAATTTGAATCAGGTACAGAGCAAAGAATCAGTTGAGCTGAATCTTGCTTCGCAACGTCTGGGTAAGAAAGTTTTGGAGATAAAAAACGGTTTTTACAGTATTGAGGGAAAACAATTGCTTCGTGATTTTTCATTACTGATTCAGTCGAATGATCGGATTGGAATTACTGGAAAGAATGGTGCCGGTAAATCAACACTGTTAAATATTCTTTCCGGCAGGCTTGAACTGGACAGCGGCTTTTACAGTATTGGCGAAACAGTTCGATTGGGCTACTATACGCAGCAAAATGAAGAAATGAATCCGGAAAAGCGCATGATTGCTTATCTTCAGGAAGCAGCAGAGGAAACCAGAACAGCCGATGGACAGACAATAGGGGTTGCTGAGCTTCTGGAACGATTTCTTTTTCCAAGATCTATGCATGGAACAGTCATTGGAAAATTATCGGGTGGTGAAAAAAGACGGTTATACCTTCTAAAATTGCTGATTAGTCAACCCAATGTTCTCCTTTTGGATGAACCGACAAATGACTTGGATATTGATACACTCACTGTTTTGGAAGATTATATTCAGGGATTTAAGGGCACTGTAATTGCTGTTTCTCATGATCGCTATTTTCTTGATAAAACGATAGATAAACTGCTAATATTTGAAGGAAATGCACAGATTTCCAGTTATTATGGCTCAATGAGCAGTTATTTAGAAAAAAAGCTCGTTGAAGAAAAAGTTGAAATTAAAAAAATAAAGTCTCCCATGATAAACGGAAAAACGGAAAAAGAAAAAAAGAAGCTGACCTATATGGAACAAAAAGAATGGGATGTTATCGAAGACGAGATTGCAGAGTTGGAGGAAAAGCAAGAGCAGATCATTGCTGAGATGAATCGATCCGGTGAAGATTTTACCCGTTTGCAGGAATTGCAGAAGGATCTTGAAAATACAGAAGAAAGACTGGAACAGAAAATTGAACGTTGGGACTATTTGAGTCAGTTTTCAGAATAAAGCAGGAGGATTTTGTATGGAAAAAGCGTATCTTGATTTAGGAAAGAAAATTTTAACAGAAGGAAATTACAAGGAAGACCGGACAGGGACAGGAACAAAAAGTATTTTTGGTTATCAAATGCGATTTGATTTATCTGAAGGATTCCCTTTACTGACAACTAAACGCGTCCCTTTCAGTTTGATTAAAAGTGAGCTGTTATGGTTTATCAACGGGGATACCAATATCCGCTATTTACTGGAGCATAATAATCATATCTGGGATGAATGGGCATTCGAACGTTATATTAAGAGTCCTGAATACAACGGCCCTGACATGACTGACTTTGGTCATCGTGTGCTGACAGATGAAGCGTTTAAAAAATCTTATGATGAGCAGCATCAGCATTTCTGTAAAAATATTCTTGAAGATTCGGCTTTTGCTGAAAAATTTGGAGAGCTTGGAAATATCTATGGAGCGCAATGGCGACATTGGGAAACAAAAGACGGCAGCTTTATTGATCAGCTCCAATCCGTTATTGAGATGATTAAAACAACACCTGATTCACGAAGATTAATTGTGTCTGCCTGGAATCCGGAAGATGTTCCTTCTATGGCTCTGCCTCCATGCCATACAATGTTTCAGTTTTATGTAAATGATGGGAAGCTAAGCTGCCAGCTCTATCAGAGAAGTGCGGATGTTTTTCTTGGCGTTCCTTTTAATATAGCCAGCTATGCATTATTGACTCATTTGATTGCTCATGAAACAGGTCTTCAAGTCGGAGACTTTGTTCATACTCTGGGAGATGCTCATTTATACAGTAATCACTTTGAACAAATGAAGGAACAGCTGTCTCGCGATATACGAGATGCACCTAAACTCCGTTTAAATACGGAAAAGAAATCTGTATTTGATTTTGAAATGGAAGATATCACTTTGGAAGGGTACAATCCCCATCCAGCGATAAAGGCACCAATTGCGGTTTAAAGTTGAAGGGAGTTAAAAAATAATGTTAGCAGCTATTTGGGCTCAGGATGAACAGGGGAATATTGGTAAAGAAAATATCCTGCCATGGCACTTGCCAAATGATTTGAAATTTTTTAAAAAGATGACTGAGGACAATACGATTGTCATGGGAAGAAAGACATTTGAAGGAATGGGGAGCAAAGCACTGCCCAATAGAAAGACGATCATTCTGACTAGAGACAAAGAATATCAAGCTGAAAATGTTGTTGTAATGAACAGCATAGAAGAAGTTATAAACTATGCAGAAGAATTTTCAGGTATTACTTTTATTGCCGGGGGAGCAAATATTTATCAGGATTTCCTGCCTTACTGTGATGTTCTATATCGGACTGTTATTCATGGCGATTTTGATGCAGATACATCCTTTCCTTTTGTCGATTGGGAAAAATGGACGCTGATCAATTCAAGCGAAGGAGAAACAGACGAACTAAACAAGTACCCTCATGAATTCGAAACCTATCAGCGGACAGGTTCATGAATTCTGTGTATAGGAAAGGCTGGCTCCACAGTCAGCTGACGAGATAATTTTACTTTGTCCGGGTGTTGTTGCAAAAAGGAAAAACAGAACTTTACCGTTACGACAACTTTTGGAAAAGTAAAATTATTGGACGACCCCATTTCTGCAGAAGAAAGAGAAGCAGGTTCTGTTTTTTTGAAATGGCTGTAATAGCAACGACTTCTACTTGGACCAGATATCAGAATGAGGTACTTCCAAGTCTGTTAAAAGCAAATCATGTATTTGTTAAGTATCATTAAAGTATTGGCTATGATATCCAAATTAGGTAAACTTAGCTATATAGACCTGTAATATTTCTCATTGGAAAACAGGATGATTGTGTTGGCTATAAAGAGACGTTTCATCTATTTGCTTCTTTTTTCCGGGCAATTTGGACAGCCCGCTCTGTTTTATAACACTTTCAGCACATGAAGCAATCATTTTGAGTAAAAAGCAGAGACCCGTCAGGCCGAATTTAAAGAGCTCGACTGGTCTTTTTGTAAAAAAAATCCAAATTCCTTCGATTAAAGGAATTCAGACCCAGTAAATGGTTTAATTAAATATGATTTCTGTATAGACCAACTACTTTACCCAGTATGGAAACATTGTCCAAAAGGATGGGTTCCAAGGCATCATTTTCCGGTTGAAGACGAATATAATCTGTTTCCTTAAAGAATCTTTTACAGGTAGCTTCATCTTCAGCTGTCATAGCTATGACAATATCTCCATTTGTCGCATCAGCCTGTTTTCTGACAATGACCTGATCACCATCAAGGATACCGGCATTGATCATACTTTCTCCTCGAATTGTCAGCATAAATAATGCATTTTGCTCAAATTGAAGGTCAGGAGGCAAGGGGAAGAAGTCTGACGCTTCCTCAACAGCCAGTATTGGTTCCCCGGCAGTAACAACACCCAGCATAGGAATAGTTGTAGGCTGAACCCCAATTTTTTCCAACCCCTCTGCTGTTAACTCAATTGCCCGAGGTTTGGTTGGATCTCTTAAAATCAGCCCTTTTTTTTCAAGTCTGGCTAAATGGCCATGCACTGTTGACGTAGAGGAAAGATTCACAGCTTTTCCAATTTCGCGAACGGTTGGCGGATATCCTTTTAGCTCTACTTGTTCATATATATATTTTAATACTTCTACCTGTCTTGTCTCGGTACGTTTTGCCAATATCCACACCTTCTTTCAAATTATAGTTACAGTCTAACATATTTCTCTCATGAAATCAAACAAGCGTTCGTGTAAAATCAATAGGAAAGACAGTTGTTTTTTCAAGCATGTTCTTATAAGATAAAAGGGATTGATAAAGGAGGGAAGACGATGCTTTCAAAAGAAAAAATGGAACGTATCAACGCTCTGGCACGTAAAGCCAAAGAAGGTCCGCTTACAGATTTGGAACTCAATGAGCAGAAGAAACTGCGTGAAGAATATCTGCAGACATTTCGTAAAGGAATGCGGCATCATATTGAGGGAATGAAAGTGGTAGATCCAAAAGGCAATGATGTAACACCTGAGAAGCTGAAACAGATTCAAAAAGAAAAAGGGCTGCATGACCGCAAATAATTAGAGTTAACTTTACTAAAAGTAATTGCTTTCATAAATGAATTAAGGTACAATGTGAGTAATAAAGGTAAAAAAAACCTAAATAGGAGATGATATTTTTGTTCGACAAAACTGATCAACTAGGTGTGAATACCATTCGTACGCTCAGCATCGAAGCCATTCAACAAGCAAATTCGGGACATCCAGGACTACCTATGGGTGCAGCGCCTATGGCTTATGCGCTTTGGACCAAGCATTTAAAGGTTAACCCAAAAACCTCAACAAACTGGGCAGATCGCGACCGTTTTGTTCTTTCTGCCGGTCATGGTTCTGCCTTACTTTACAGTCTGCTTCATTTATCAGGCTATAACGTGACAATAGACGATTTAAAGAACTTCCGCCAATGGGACAGTAAAACACCAGGGCATCCGGAAGTCGGTCATACGGACGGAGTGGAAGCAACAACAGGACCATTGGGTCAGGGAATTGCCATGGCTGTCGGAATGGCAATGTCTGAGGCACATTTAGCTGCTGTTTATAATAGAGACAGCTTTAATGTTGTTGATCATTATACGTATGCACTTTGTGGTGACGGTGATTTAATGGAAGGAGTTTCTCAGGAAGCTGCTTCAATGGCTGGTCACATGAAACTGGACAAACTAATCGTTCTTTACGATTCCAATGACATCTCCTTGGATGGGCCGACTTCAAAGTCCTTTACTGAAAATGTCGGCCAGCGCTTCGAAGCCTATGGCTGGCAGCATATTCTGGTAAAGGATGGAAACGATCTGGAGGCTATTTCAAAGGCAATCGAAGACGCCAAAGCTGAGACAGGCAAACCAACCTTGATCGAAGTGAAAACAGTGATTGGATTTGGCGCACCGAAAGAAGGAACATCTGCGGTTCATGGCGCACCGCTTGGTCAGGAAGGAATCGATGCAGCAAAAGTTGTTTATGGTTGGGAATATCCAGATTTCACAGTTCCTGATGAAGTAGCAGAACGCTTTACTGAAAGAATGATTGAAGACGGCGAAAAAGCTGAAGCTGAATGGAATAAACTGTTTGAAAATTACAGCAAATCTCATCCGGATCTTGCAAAACAATTTAAAGATGCCTTTGCAGGAAAATTACCTGAAGACTGGGACAAAGAATTGCCAAGTTATGACGTTGGTTCAAGTGCAGCAAGCCGTGTGACAAGCAAAGATACGATTCAGGCTATTTCAAAAGTTGTTCCAAGCTTCTGGGGCGGCTCAGCCGATCTGTCTGCTTCCAACAATACAATGGTCGCTGGTGAGAAAGATTTTGAACAGGGGCAATATGAAGGTCGAAATATTTGGTTTGGCGTGCGCGAATTTGCGATGGCGGCAGCAATGAATGGCATTCAGCTGCACGGCGGCTCAAAAGTTTATGGCGGGACTTTCTTCGTATTTACAGATTATCTGCGTCCTGCAATTCGCTTGGCGGCTTTGCAAAAAACGCCAGTAACTTATGTGTTGACACATGACTCTGTTGCGGTAGGAGAAGACGGACCAACACATGAACCGATTGAACAGTTGGCAAGTGTCCGTTGCATGCCAGGTGTTCAGGTGATTCGTCCGGCAGACGGCAACGAAACAGTTGCAGCCTGGAAGATTGCCATGACGACAACCGACAAACCGACGATTTTGGTGTTAAGCCGACAAAATCTCCCTGTAATTGAAGGAACAAAAGAACATGCACACGAGACAGTCCAAAAAGGAGCGTATGTAATCTCTCCTCAAAAAGGGGCAACACCTGAAGGAATTTTGATTGCGACAGGCTCAGAAGTGAACCTTGCGATTGAAGCGCAACAAGAGCTTGCCAAACAAGGAAAAGATGTCTCTGTTGTATCTATGCCAAGTTTTGACTTGTTTGAAAGTCAATCTGCAGGATACAAGGAAACAGTCCTTCCAAAAGCTGTTACAAAACGTGTAGCAATCGAAGCAGCTTCTCCATTTGGGTGGGAGCGGTATATAGGAACAGAAGGAGCAACCATCACAATTGATCATTTTGGCGCTTCTGCACCAGGTGATGTAGTTCTAGAAAAATTTGGGTTCACAGTTGATAATGTGATTTCTACCTATGAAAAACTTTAATTCATAAAGCAACCGATAAACTTCCTGTAATTAAGAAGTTTATCGGTTGCTTTTTTTTGTATGTTCTGAAAACCCCCAGCTATGCTGGGGGTTCTTGAGAGCTTCCAGCGTGGTAGTAAAAAAGCCTCCTAAACTGATAAGATGAAGTTGGTTTCCCGACCACCACATCAAAAG
>NZ_JADOEP010000034.1 GCF_016745275.1 Enterococcus sp. BWB1-3 | reverse complement strand
GCGTACCCGAATTTTCTTACTCAACGGCCTTATTCAATACAAATAAAAAACACCGGAGAAGGAGTTCGATTCCTTCTTCCGATGTTCATTGGTGATACTATCAGTCCGATTTGACAAAGAGCCCTTAATTTCGAAGGAGCTGCTCCTGCGGTTACTCGTCGCAAAAAGAATTTTTGCTTTTGTTCCGCCATTTATTCGCATTTAGATATAAAGAGAGTTTGGGATTTAAAATTAGTTCTGATTACCGTTTCCCCTGACGCAGCTCTTCTAAGCGTCGTTCTCTTTTTTTGTCTATTTCTTTTATTCTTGGTCGGGGAAGTATCGCTTCGTCCGCAACTTCAGATTTTTTAATATGGGTAGTTGGATTCAAATAGTCAAAATTCTCCAAATAGTCAAGAACTTCTCTGACAATTGGTGTGGGAGTGGAAGCGCCGGCAGTGACTGCTATTTTTTTTACAGTCTTAAGCCATTCCGGACGGATTTCGGAAACGTCTGAAACACGATACGCCTTCACACCCGCCTGAGATTCAGAAACCTGTGCCAAGCGGTTGCTATTATTACTTTTCGGATCACCAACCACTAAAGTCAAATCACAGCCCTGAGCCTGTTCCACAACTGCTTCCTGCCTTACTTGTGTTGCCTTGCATATATCCTGATGAATACGGATATATGGGAATTTACTTTTTATTAACTCAATCAAATCCAATACATCCCATTGACTCATCGTTGTCTGATTAGTTAAAAATAATTTTTTATCTTCAGTGAACGATAACTCATTGATATCTTCAACAGTAGACACCAGATGAACATGCTCCGGTGCAACGCCTACAGCCCCTTCTGGTTCAGGATGATTTTTTTTGCCAATATAGATAACATCGAAACCTTCATTTACCTTTTTTTCGATTAATTCATGTGTAATAGTTACATCCGGGCAGGTTGCATCAATGACAGTCAGTCCTTTTTCAGCAGCCAGCTTTTTTATTTTCGGAGAGACTCCGTGAGCCGTCAAAATCACAGTTCCTGTGTCAACTTGATCAAGAATATCTTCCCGATTTTCTCCGTCGAGTGTTTGGATACCAACACTGGCAAAGGCTTCCGTCACATGTCTGTTGTGAACAATCATTCCCAATATATAGATAGGTCTCGGAAGCGACTCATCTAGGGAGACATTCCTGGCAATTACCATTGCATCAACAACCCCATAACAGTAACCTCTTGGACTTATATTTATAATTTCCATTTACCTAGCTCCTAATTATTGTTTTCTTTACTATACACTACTTTTATTAAGGATTTATAAATTTCAGTGGACAACTATATAACTATAGCAAATTAATGGCGTGATTTCAAAAAATGCGCTATGATTAGAGAAATCTAATAATTATGAACGGGGGAAATCACATGACAAAAATTGCTAAATCTATTACACAATTAATAGGGAAAACGCCTATTGTTCGATTAAACAATATTGTTCCGACTGATGCAGCTGAAGTTTATGTGAAGCTGGAATTTTTCAATCCTGGAGGGAGCGTAAAAGATCGCATTGCGTTAAGTATGATTGAAAAAGCAGAAGCTGACGGCAAATTAACTGCAGGCGGTACGATTATTGAACCGACAAGCGGGAATACAGGTGTCGGCTTGTCAATGGTCGGCGCTGCAAAAGGCTATAAAGTAATCATTGTTATGCCGGATACAATGAGTGTGGAACGTCGCCAGTTAATGAAAGCTTACGGAGCAGAATTAATTTTGACTCCCGGTACTGAAGGAATGAAGGGCGCAATCGCCAAAGCAACTGAACTAGCTGAACAAAATGGCTATTTTATGCCTCTTCAATTTGATAATCCAGCAAATCCATCAATTCATGAAAGAACAACGGCAAAAGAAATTGAAGACGCATTTGGCAATTCCGGTGTGGATGCTTTTGTTTCCGGTATTGGTACTGGCGGGACAATTACCGGAGCCGGTCATGAATTAAAACGTGTTTATCCTTCTATAAATATTATTGCAGTTGAGCCAACTGAATCACCGGTTTTAGAAGGGGGTACCCCTGGTCCGCATAAAATTCAGGGAATTGGCGCTGGATTTATTCCTAAAGTGTTGGATACAGAAGTTTATGATGAAGTGATTGCTGTATCAAGTGATGATGCAATAAAAACTGCAAGAGCAGCAGCTTCACAGGAAGGAATTTTGGTAGGAATTTCAGCTGGTGCTGCGATAAAAGCTGCGATTGAAACCGCCCAAAAGCTTGGGAAAGGCAAAAAGGTACTTGCTGTCATTCCTGATAATGGTGAAAGATATCTGTCGACTGCTTTATATCAAACAGAAGAATAGCTGACCGCAGGCAATAAAAGAGCCTTGTGTTTCTGTTCAACCGTTTACTCGGATTTTCCAAATAGTATTGGTCTGGGAATTATTTATGTACCAGACCAATTTTTAAATGTTTTTCATTACTAATGAAACTTTTATTTAACATAAACAGGAAGAATTCCCGGTTTTACAACATTTTCAGCCAATATTTCTTGTAAAGCTTGTTTAGAAATAGTATTATTTAAGAAAAGGAGGGATTTTTCAATGGATAATGTATTGGTCAAAAATGCAATGGAAGAATTGAAAGAAGCCAATATTCGGATTACTCCCCAACGTTATGCTATTTTAGAGTACTTAATAGAAAATCATACGCACCCAACAGCGGACGAAATCTATCGGGCATTGGAGGGGCGCTTTCCTAATATGAGCGTTGCTACTGTTTATAACAACTTAAGACTTTTTACAGAAATTGGTTTTGTTCAGGAAATGAATTATGGAGATGCTTCCAGCCGATTCGACTTCGGATCAAAAAAGCATTATCACGCAATCTGCCAAAATTGTGGAAAAATAGTCGATTTTCACTATCCTGGTTTGGAAGATGTAGAGATGGCTGCCAGCAGGCTTACTGGTTTTGAAATCAATGAACATCGTTTGGAGCTATATGGCGTATGTCCGGATTGTCAAAAAATAAAGGAATAGGAGTACCTTATGATCAAAAAAATACATACTGATCGTGCACCGAAAGCAATTGGACCTTATGTACAGGGAAACATATACAATGGATTTCTATTTGCATCTGGTCAGGTACCGCTTCATCCTGATTCGGGAGAAGTTATTGGAAACACGATAGAAGAACAAACAAAACAGGTACTCAAAAATATTCAGGCTATCTTGGACGAAGCAGAAACTTCATTTGATCAAGTGATTAAGACGACTTGTTTTTTGAAAGATATGAATGATTTTGCTGCATTTAATGAGATTTATGCCACAGCATTTAACGAACACCTGCCGGCACGCTCTGCAGTTGAAGTGGCAAGACTCCCAAAAGATGTGCTAATTGAGATTGAAGTAATTGCTGCAGTACCTGATTAAGTTTGATTTCACAAGCTGAGAGAGTTGATCCTCTCAGCTTTTTTTGTTGCTATAAGGGAATCCTAGATAAATCTGTGAACAATATAGAAAATATATTATACTTTCATCTTGGATATTGTGAAAAATATTCTTTCGATTCACAAGCACAAGAATCGAATAATGATTCTCAGTTTGTTATAGTTCTAATTGTAACCTGTATTAGAACCTTTTAGGTCCTATGCAGGAAACAAAATTTAGAAAAATTGAAAGTAGAGGGGAACCATATTATGAAAGTGGTAGTTGTAGGATGTACTCATGCTGGTACAGCGGCTGTGAAAAATATTCTGGCCCATCATCCAAATGCAGAAGTGACTGTTTATGAAAGAAATGATAATGTATCCTTCCTGTCTTGCGGAATTGCTCTGTATGTCGGAGGCGTTGTAAAGGATCCTAAGGGACTGTTTTATTCCAATCCTGAAGAATTAGCATCTCTTGGTGCAAAAGTACACATGGAACATGAGGTGGAATCTATTGATGTTGACAATAAATCTGTTGTTGCAAAAGATTTATTGTCTGGAAAAGTTGAAACTGTCTCATATGACAAATTAGTGATGACAACAGGCTCTTGGCCAATCGTTCCCCCAATTCCCGGGATTGATTCAGAAAATGTTTTACTTTGCAAAAACTACAATCAGGCAAATGTAATCATCGAACAAGCAAAAAATGCTAAGAAAATTGTTGTCGTTGGCGGCGGCTACATTGGGATTGAATTGGTTGAAGCATTTGTAGAATCCGGGAAACAAGTAACCTTAATTGACGGGTTGGATCGTATTCTAAATAAATATTTAGATAAAGCCTTCACAGATGTTCTTGAAAAGGAATTAGTTGACCGAGGAGTAACTTTAGCTTTAGGAGAAAATGTTCAGGAGTTTAAAACTGATGCTTCTGGTATTGTAACTAAAGTTGCTACACCAAGTCAGGAATTTGATGCAGATATGGTGATTATGTGTGTAGGGTTCAAACCTAATACTGTATTGCTTGACGGTAAAGTTGATATGCTTCCTAATGGTGCTCTGATTGTGGACGAGTATATGCATACAAGCAATCCAGATATTCTTGCTGCGGGTGATAGTGCAGTGGTACACTATAATCCAAGCGGAACGAATAATTATATTCCTTTAGCAACGAATGCTGTTCGCCAAGGAATGCTGGTAGGCTGCAATCTGACAGAAAATAAACTGGCTTACCGCGGTACACAAGGAACTTCCGGATTGTATTTATTCGGTTGGAAAATCGGTTCTACCGGAGTGACATTAGAAAGTGCAGAAATGAACGGACTTGAAGTTGAAGCGACATTTTTTGAAGATAATTATCGTCCGGAGTTTATGCCCACGACTGAAAACGTGATGATGGAACTGGTTTATGAGAAGGGAACGAATCGGATTGTTGGAGGTCAGTTGATGTCCAAGTATGATATTACACAATCTGCGAATACCCTATCTTTGGCTGTTCAAAATAAGATGACTGTTGAAGATTTGGCAATCTCTGATTTCTTCTTCCAGCCGCATTTTGACAGACCTTGGAACTATTTGAATTTGCTTGCTCAAGCAGCATTAAACGATATCAACAGCAAATAAAAAATGTTGATTAAAAACGGGCAGATTAGTTCAACAGTCCATGGAAATCAGTGAGAAGTCAATAGTATGATCAAGTGAATGATCTATAACTTTACAAAATCAAGTTTTAATAAGATTACAACACATACGGTTGGTACGTTATAGTGTATCACTGAGCAGAATAAAAAGAAGCGATCGACTATGAATCAATCATTTGTCATACTAAGCAAGAGGACAAGTGAGGGAGGCAGGTCGATCGCTTTTTGAGGTTTTCTACTTATTTTCGAGCAGCTCATTAGATTGAAAAAAATGCGTATACTTCTGGAACTAACCGATCCTCTTTTGCCTCTTATTTCAAGGTGTGATGGAAATTGAATGGTAGTGTTTTAGATTGTTGTACCGGATTAGATATTTATTTGAAAGAAATTGTTGCTTGTGTTCTGGAAACAAGGCGACTGGCTGAAAACAAAATAGAGTCCCTCAAGTCTTACAGAAAGCGGGGATCAAATGAGATTAAAGATATCTATGGCGAAATATTGCTCAGGTTCCTTTCTCTTGACTTATATGAAAGGATTAAAAGCTTAATATACTTTTAAATGCTCCTCATTAAAATTTTTCTCATATTCATTACAAAATCCTCATAGACATGGTAGTATAGCTGAGGATTAATCAGAGAGGAATTTGCAGATGAAAAATAGTATACTAAAGAATTTCATAAAGGATACATTATATGTAATTATTGGATCATTTATTCTGGCACTTGCAATTAACAGTATTCTTTTACCTATGTCGATTGTTTCCGGCGGTATTTCAGGTCTTACTATAGTATTAAATCATTTATTTGGCTTTAATCCAGCATTGGTCTTATATGCTATTAATATTCCAATGCTCATTCTTTGTTTTATATTTTTAGGAAAAGAGAATGGCTTAAAGACCGTTTTCGGAAGTTTAATTTTTCCTTTTTTTGTGGGTACTACAACTGGTATCCCTGTTTTAACTGAGAATGCACTTTTGGCAGCTGTCTATGGCGGGATAGCTGTGGGGATTGGTTTGGGACTGGTCTTTCGAGGAAATGCTTCTACAGGTGGTACGGCAATTCCCGCACAGATCCTTCATAAATACCTGAAAGTACCTTTGGGGCTCTGCATTTCTATTGTGGATGGTTCCATTATTCTAGCTGGACTTCTTGCATTCGATGTGGATAGAATTCTTTTTTCAATGATCTGTCTTTTCTTAACTGGTCGAGTAATCGATTTGATTCAGGTTGGAGTAGTAAGATCAAAGAATGTTTTTATTGTTTCTCCAAAATATGAAGAAATCAAACTCACATTATTGAAAGAGCTGGATAAAGGTGTGACAATGATTCCTGTAAAAGGCGGATATCACGAACAGGAAGGAATGCTCTTAATGACAGTTATCAAGGAAAAGGATTTTCCGAAAGTAAAAGAGGAGCTGCTTCGGATTGATGAACATGCATTTATCATTTCAATGAATGCAAGTGAAGTCTTTGGCAGAGGGTTCAGCCTGCAACGTATGTTTGAGTATATGGAATAAGAAAAATTTATGAAAATCTTTGGAGAAGTCTCTCTGAAGGTTTTTTCTGCACTGTTTTATTATTGATAAGTGTTTATGTATAATGAGAGAGTAACAGTTGAAATACCACTTTAAGTATACAATAATATTGTTATGTAAACTAAAAAGAGGAAGCAAGTTATTTCATGGAAAAAAAAAGCACTTTTAATTATTGATTTGCAGGTAGGTCTTGAATCTGCAGAAAAAAAGCTCTTTCAACTGGAGAGAGTTCTAAATGAAGTAAATGATCGAATCGCTGTTTATCGAAAAGAAAATCGGCCGATTATCTTCATCCAACATGAAGATGAAGAGCTGATGCCAGGCTCTCATGCCTGGCATTTATTTCCTGAGCTGCATGCAGAAGAAAAAGACTACTATATTTCCAAGACACATGCCAACTCCTTTTTTCATACAAATTTAACTTCACTCCTAGAAACATTGGGGGTTACTCAGCTGGAAATCTGCGGTGCTCAAACTGAATATTGTGTTGATACAACGATACGAATGGCTCATGGGCTTGGATATAATTGTTTTATGAAAAAAGGATTAACAACAACGCTGAATAACAGCAGGTTGACAGCTTCCGAGATTATACAACATCATGAAGCAATCTGGAATCTGCGGTTTTTAACTTTTTTTTCTGAGTAAATAAATTCTATTCTTAAGACAGGGTGTAAACTTAAAGCAGAAATTTCTGTCTGAATGAAAAGGAGGAAATACTAATGTCTGGTATTACGGCAAAGCAGATTTTGACAAAAACGAAAAATACTGACTGGTTTGGTACAGACTATAACATGAATGTTTATCGTGGATGTAATCATGGATGTATTTATTGTGATTCAAGAAGTGAGTGTTATCAAATTGAACAGTTTGATCAAGTAACCTACAAAGAAAATGCTTTGGTGCTTTTAAACCAAGAATTGCAGGGGAAACGTAAGAAGGCGGTCATTGGTTTTGGTGCCATGTCAGATGCGTATAACCAGCTTGAAAAAAAGAAATACTTAACCAGACAGGTACTTGAATTAATCGATATTCATGGCTTTGGCATATCTTTAGCCACAAAGAACAGCCTTCTCACCAGAGATATTGATTGTTTCAAAAAGATTCAACGTCATTCACCTGTAAATCTTGGCTTCTCATTCAGTACATCGCATGATGGGCTTGCACGAAAAATTGAAAGAAATGTGTCATTACCAAGTGAACGATTTAGAGCTATTGAAGAGTGTAAGCTAAATGGACTATACTGTGGTTTGTTAATGATGCCGATTTTGCCTTACATAACAGACAATTGGAAGTTAATGGCAGACTTAATCTATAAAGCCCATGAGGTTCAAGCAGATTATATCTATCCGTTGTTTGGGATGACATTAAGAGATCGTCAAAAAGACCATTATATAGCCAGCTTGCATAAATTGTCACCGGCATTGGCAGAGAAATACCAACGAAACTATAAAGAAACTTACTTTTTCCCAGCCCAAAACTATGAAAGACTTGTAGATAATTTTAAGAATCTATGTACTAAACTTGGTATCGTTTACGAGATGGCTGAGATTATAAGTAATTATCAGATGCCTTATGAAGCCGAACAAAGTACATTATTCTAAAAAAGGAGATAAGCTCTTATAGAGGTTAGACAAATTGAAGAGAGGGGTGCTGGAGTCTTCTTGCAGATGCAGCATCAATAGAAAAGATAAAACATGTTGCTTATGTTATTATTGGTTTGCTAAAAACAGCACAGAGAAAAGGGCTTGGCACACTATTTTTCTCAAAACTTGATTGTTGGGCTGAAAAAAGGAAAGTTAGACGGCTGGTATTAACTGTTATAACAGAAAGCCAGGCAGCAGTAAATCTATATAGGAAGCTGGTTTTGAAATAGAAGGCATTAAAAGACAGGCAATTTTTCAAAATAACAATTATATGGATGAATACTACATGTCCAAAACCCTTTAATAACAGATTTTGGACATGCTTCTTTTATTTGACCGTTAAAACATCACCAATAATAACCGTTGTATCGACCATATTATTTTTAAGCATAATTTCTTCCAAACTTAAACCGTGCTGTTCAGCAATCAATGATAGGGCATCTCCCGGCTGAACGATATACGTAGTTGCTTCAGCTTCAGCAACTTCAATGACATCTTGGACCTGATCCGTTTCTTGTCCTTCTGCGACATCTACATCGGAAGCAGGTATGCCAGTTTCAGGCGGAGTAGAAGAGTGAACTGTTTCGCCCAGTGCAGTCTCCTGTGAGTCAGATGTATTTGTTTCGGCAGCAACACTTGAAGAAGTTGAACTGTTGGTTGTCTTGGCAGTTGAAGCGACCGAGCCTATTTTATCAATCTCCTTTTCAAGACGGACAATTTGCTCGTTAAAATAACTTTTTTCAGTGCTTGCCTGGTAGGTTTGGTATGCCAGATAACCTAACCCCAGCGTATTTATTAATAATAAAAGAAGAAGGATAACCAGTAATGCTGATGCCCCTGAATCTCTTCTTGATACACGACTTCTGTACTTTTCTCCCATAGATAAAAACCCCTTTTGTTTATTTTCATTAGCAAGTATAGCATATTTGTTTAAAAATAACTTCTGTTTTTTGTTAAAATTATGTTATTAAATCACAAAATAATTATTTGAGTGTTATAACCAGTGGGCATCCATAAAGGAATGGCAGAACAGGTATACCTGACATTTGATAGAAATATATTTCTAAGAAAAGAATAGGATTTTAATGTAATTAAAAGAAGTACATTCCGCTAAATACTTTCAAACCTGTTCAGCAATTTCAATCAAAAGAAGTGTATAGACTGGGAAGTACTGTGATCAATCATTTTTGTAAGAAGCTGGGAAAGCTTGAAGAACGCTTGCATACAGACTGCACTAAAAGAATTGGAAAGCAAAGATATGAATTTTTACTAAATTTTTTAGAAGAGTTTTATTTGTAGATGGTAGGATGAATGATTCCGTATTAAAGAAAATAATCAGACATTTGTACCATAAAAAATCCGTCGCAGGACTTATGCTTACTAACAATTAATTCGCTATACTAAAATTATGAGTTAAAAATGAATGTGAGGTAAAATAGAATGAATATGAAAAGAACACGATTGGCGATTATTGGAGTAAGTGCTTTTCTGTTATTGTCAGGATGTCAGGGATTTGGTCGTTCATCTTATGATGAAAAAGAATATGTAAGTGAGAATCTGGTAGAGGTACTGGAAATAGAGGATAAAAATATTCCTGTTACTGTTGTTGGAGTGGATGAGAGTCAACCAGTAACAATCACCTATTATGAGAATAAAAATGAAACCTACACAATTGATGACCAAAATAATAAACTGGTTATCAAAAAGAATGAACCGAAGAAAGGCTGGTCAATTTTTTCATGGTTCAATTTTAACTTTGGTAAAGGAGCTGAAGTGATGGTGGAAGTTCCTTCAAGCCAGTTAAGCTCTTTAAATGTAAAGACAAGCAACAATAAAATTTCAGTCGAAAATATAAGTACTAACAACGCCAAGCTTGAATCTTCAAACGGAAAAATTCATCTGGAAGATATTCAAGCAGCAAACAAAATAGAAGGCAAGACAAATAACAGTAAGATAGAGTTGGATGACGTCAATGCTAAAGAAATTGACTTTAAAACATCCAATGGAAAAATTGATTTATCGGAACTATCATTTTCAGACGGAAGATTCGAAACAAGTAACGGAAAAATTAGTTTTGACGAAATTTCGGTAAAAAGCTACTTAAGCATTAAAAGTTCAAATGGTCCAATTAAAGGGACGATTGCAGGAAAAGAAAATGATTTTAGTGTTGAATCGAAAACATCAAATGGCAAGAATAATCTCAGCAATACAACATCCGGAAATAAAGAGTTAGTTGTTAAAACTTCTAACAGTGAAATAAAAGTAGATTTTTCGATGGATTAGCAAGGTCGTGCCGCCATCAGAGATTTCAGACTGATTAAAAAAAGAGAAGCTGTTATAAAAATGATAGCTTCTCTTTTTTGTGCAGTTATTTTTAAATCAGCTCCAGCTTAACCTCAATGTTGCCTCTGGTTGCTTTTGAATATGGACAGAAGTCATGTGCTTTTTCAAGATATTCTTTTGCTGTCGCTTCATCCAGATCTTCAATATGCACATCCATAATAACACCAATCTGATAGCCTCCATCATCCGTTCCGTAGAGTGAAACTCTGGCTTTTACTGTACTGTCAGCTTCAATGCTTCCTTCTTTTAAAACATGCTGCAATGCTCCGTTAAAGCAAGAAGCATAGCCGGCAGCAAACAGCTGCTCTGGATTTGTTCCTTCTGCGTGAAGACCGGGAGGTGTAATTTTCATATGCATTGTTCCGTTTGGCGCTTCGACGTAACCATCTCTTCCACCATGATTGGTCATGGCAGTTTCATACATTTTTTTCATCTTATTTCCTCCGTTCATGTTTACACTTTTAATTGTAGTGCTTGTTGTCTTTTTGTTCAATTAATTTGATTGGGTCATATTTGGATTTTAAAGCTGGAGGAATAATATAAAAAAATGGATAGTTTTCTCCCGCATAGTTTGATACGATAAATAAAGTACACTTCAGAGAAGCATTTAAATACATTTAACTAAAAATTGAAAATACAAGACATAAACAGAAAATAGGCTTGGCAGGGAGGCAGCGCAATGAAAAAGGAACTTCAGGGAGGAAGAGAAGGACAAATTTTTAGAGAAGGGAACGCTGTCATACGGCCGATGAATTCTTGGTCAAAAGAGGTACATGATTTTTTGAGTTTTCTGGACAAGCAGGGGGTTGAGTCTGTTCCAAGACCACTTAAATTGACGGAAGCATCAGAGTATGTTTCTTTTGTACCAGGAGAAGTATTCAACGATCCGCTTCCACAAATTTTTTTCACAGATCAGATGGTTATTTCTGCCGCTGAATTATTAAGTATTTTTCATGAAAGAGGTAAAAATTATATTTATAATTTAACAGGTTCGGAGAAATGGATGCTGAAATCAGGTGATAAAGCAGAAATCATGTGCCACGGTGACTTTGCCCCGTATAATGTAACTATAATTGATAACAAAGCATTTGGTATTATTGATTTCGATACTCTTCATCCAGGTTCAAAAATGGAGGATGTTGCATATGCCGTTTACCGCTGGTGTCTATTAGATGGAGGTCAGGCTGGTGAGATTAGCTGGAGTGAGAAAATCAGAAAAACAAAGCTTTTTCTTGATATCTATGGACTTGATGAAAAGGATCGGGTGCAACTGCCGTGGGCTATCACTAAAAGGTTGCTGAATTTGGTCTCTTTTATGGAAAAGGAGGCAAGTAAAGGAACACCCAATTTTCAAAAAAATATAGAAGACGGTCATGTAAAGAAGTACTTGACAGATATTGAACAGATTAATAAACGCAAGAAGCAGATTATTTCCGGCATTAGAAATGTAAAATTTTGATCTAAAAACAGGTTCAGTCAAAAGGAGTGCTTTTTATGAAAATTTCCGATGAATTATATGGTGAATATGAGCTCAAAGATCAGGTCCTTATAGATTTAATTCAAAGTAAAGAACTGCAGCGTTTAAAAGAAATTCATATGGCCGGTCCGGCATATTTGTTAAATCCAGTCTGGAACGAAACAAGATATGAACATTCAATTGGTGTGATGCTGCTGATTAAAAAACTTGGTGGATCATTGGAAGAGCAAATTGCTGGGCTTCTTCACGATGTTTCGCATACAGCATTTTCTCATCTCATTGATTTTGTATTGGATAAAAAAGAAGAAAATTTCCATGAAGAGATTAAATTGGATTTCATTTCTAAAAGCAGCATTCCGAATATTTAAAAAAACCACGGGTATGATTATAAAAAACTGCTGCTGGATGACACGCAATGGGCAATTTTAGAGCAGTCAGCTCCAGCATTATGTGCGGATCGAGTGGACTATACACTTCGGGAAGTTCATCGATATTATGATGTTCCCCTTCATGAAATTCATTCATTTCTTAATAGTTTAAAGCAGTTGAAAGGACAGATGGTTTTAGATGAATTGATTTGGGGCGAATGGTTTGTTGAGCAGTATAATAAAGTTGTTGTTGATTTTTTTTATGAACCCTTGAATATTTACAGCAATTATTTGCTGAAACAAGTAATCCATTACGCAATGAACCAAGAAATAATTTCAGAATCAGATTTTCTTCTGACAGATAACGGACTTCTTCAAAAAATACAGTCAGCTGATAGCTGGGAAATAAAATGTCTGCTTGACTTTTTACAACAGCCGCCTGATTTAAAGATTACCGGAGCAGGAGAAGACTTCGACATTTTTCATCAGACCAAATCACGTAGTGTCGATCCATTTATACTCGTTTCAGAGGAGATAGTCACGACCTCCGAAAAATCAATACAGGCAAAAAGACAAATCCAAAAGGCTATCCGGCGAGGTGAAGAAGGACTTTATTTGAAAATCCAACAGTAAAATACAGAATAAGTTGCTGAAAAACGATTCCGTACCAGGCGAATAATCTGATAGAAGATGTTTCTTTACAAAAGCACTCTCAATATGCCAGTTATCATTAAGGGCGTGTATTTCAATAGAATTAGTTTTGTACCGTAAAGAAAGAATGGCTGACAGGTGTTTGGAAAAATAAGTAGTATTTTCTAATTTGCCAGTGGATGCAATTCAGAAAAATATCCAAACATATACCCAGCTTGTCTCTTGGATAAATCTCAGCAAAATCTACTGGTCTTTTTGCTGCTTCATGAAAAAGAAAGAGCAATACCTTGTTCTTCCAATGAAAACAGCATTTTACTTCGAAGTTTTCCAACAAACTTTACTTTTCAAGGGAAAAGTTATGCATAAATCACACTTGAATTGCTGGATAGCTATATAAGAAAATATTTTCCAAATATTAACGAATGAAAAATCAAATGCTTGTTATCTAAAATATGATACAGACCGTTCCGATAGATTTGAGTCGCTGGCTAAAGTAACTGAGGAAAACTGGTTGTTTTAAGCTTAATTACTTCAAAATCAGGCACATCGTATTCATGAGGCACTGCAATATATCAGCTTAGATCGGTTGTATTTGAGTCCAGTTCAACGGAAGAAGGAAATATCCTGGCAGAAGATAAGCAATGGGAGAAACTAAGTTTCATTTGCCCAATCGCTGAAGAAGTCTGGGCGTAGTTGTTTAGTGAAGAAACGAAATAAGAAACAGTCAGAGCATCTTTTTTATTGATGTTCTGGCTATTTTTGTAGAACCGTTTTCTTTTGAATAATATAAAAGCAAGCGAGAAAAGTATGGGGTATACGAACAGAACTTTACCTAAAGAGGAAAGAAGAAATTATTTTTATTGGAGAACGGAACAATGGACTGTCATATTTTTGGAGTGCTGCTCCTTCTGATCGACTATTTAAATATCCAAGTGGAAATCTCGAGTTTATACCCCGAAAACGAGAATATCGAACGAAATTTTTGTTAATTTTTCCATTTTCCTGAATTATTTTTTCATATATTTTTATTATTTTATCATTTTATGTAAAAAAGTGATTATTATAATTAATCTAAATAAAAAAAAGGTAATTACTGTTAATAGAGGGATTGCAATATCTCTAATTTAAAGATATCCTTTAAATGGGTTGAGTAAAATTGTGTAAATATTTTGGAGGAAAATGAATTATGAGCTTTTATATAGAAGCACAGTTGATTAAGAATTTAAATAGTAATTCATCTGAAAATAAAAAAAGAAATTTTGAAGTAACTTTTTCAAATTATACAGAAGATGACAAGAAAATAGAGCAAATTATTTCTAAAGGATTGAATAGCTTTCAGAAAAGAAATAGTACGGTTCGAATTGATGATGGATTTATAGAATTTTTTGAAAATAACTCGGTGAAATTAAATCTTGAATGTTCGTTTATCCACGTAATAAATGATAGAGAGCTAGAGCATTTAAGACAGGAGCTTATTACTGTTTTTCAGCCTTCAGAAAATAGTCAGGCTGCTGTACCCGCTGTTATTCCAACAAATCAGCCTGCTTTGACACCAAATCTTGCATTGGAAGTTGAGGAGATGAAGCAGGATCTCGAAGCGGCATTTGTCTCAACCGTTAACTCAAATATCAAAAGCTTCCAACATGAGTTAAGAAAAGAACTTAATGCTCAATTAGATGGTTTTCGAGCTGAGATAACAAATGAAATGACCAGAATGTTAGTTGACATTAAAAATGAGACAGAAAAAAGCAGCGCTATTTTAAGTGACGATTTGTTGATGTCTCAGGAAACAAATGTTGAACTGATTCAAACAGAAATAAGACAACTCTCTCAAAAGGATAAAGGAAACTATTCCAAATTGAAGAAAAAACTAGAAAAGCTGGAGTCTGTAATTTCTTCACAAGGAATACAGAATGAAGGCTTGAAACAGTCTCTGATTGATGCGTATACGGAAACAGCAGATGATAATGAAGAAAAACTTGCATTTTTTAAAGATCAGATATCAAGCGAAATAGAAGAAAATAATCTTATTCTTAGTGAAGAACTGCAGCAAACAGAAAAAAAATTTAATGAGCAGCTGACAACAGAGACAAGAGAAATTAAGAAGAGGATTCAACAAGTTAACTTGCTTGTAACAGAAGCAAATGATTCTTCAGCAGATGCCATTGAATCTGCTGAGCTTGAGAAACATTTTTCAGCACTGACAAAACTGATCAGAGAAAGAGAAGGACAGACAAACGCAATTTTAACAACGATTCAAGAGCACAGCATTCATTTGGAAAAACGAATTGATGAAGTGAACAAACGGTCTGCCAAATTGGATCATATAGAAGAGTCTGTTTCAAAAGTAGTTTTTGATTATCAGAAGGAGAGTCAAAAGGTTTCAAAAATTGTTGAAAATCTTCTTCTTTCAACTGATGGTGAGCTCAAAATGACTAATCTACTGGATGCTATCAAAGAGAATAAAACAGAATGGTCTTCATTGTATACAGGTATTGAACAAAATCATGAAGAACTAAATAAAAAGATAACTCAGCTTGAACAAAATATACACGAAATTCAGAAAAATATGAGCCAGATTGGCACTTCTGTTTCAAGGTATAATGACGAGCATAATAAAACAGTAACGGTCATAGATAAGCTTCTGAAAGAACAAAAAGCAGACATGAAAGCATTACTTCTAAACGACCAATCAAATACAAATAACAAACCACACATTGAAAAAATAGACATCCAGGCTCCTGTTAAAGAAACGAAAAAGCCTGAGCGAAAGATAGAAGCAACAAAGAGAGAAGAGCCTGAAAAGAAACAAGTCCAACAGAATGAACCACAAAAAATAGAAGCTAAAGTGGAAGTACAAAAGCAGGAAGAACCTAAAAAAGTAAAACCCAAGGCTGAATTACCAAAAGACACGGAACAAAAAACAGTTGATACTGCACCTGAGGGAAATGTTGCTGAAAGTCAGAAACTAGCAAAAACAGAGCCTGTAAAAAAAGAAGAAATAAAAGTATCCGTTATTGCTCCTGAAACTAAGCCAGCTGTTGAAAAGGTTGTGGCACAGTCCCAAAGTAATTCAACGGAAAAGAACGAAAAATCTGCAGAGAAACCAGGTCAGCCCAGCGCATTAAAAACAGCTGTCATGAAAGAGATCAATAATGCTGAGAAGAAAAGACTCTCAGTCAATAGAAATCAAGTTAATCCCCTGATAGATCATTACGATAAGGCAACAGATCTATTTGCGGAATCCTATACACTTCAAGGTGCAAATAAAATGTTGAAAAAGAATAAGTCTGACTACCGGGAAGCAATTATGAATGCAAATTATATTGAATATCGCTGGACTAGTATACAGCCTGATTCATACCTGTTTGAGAAATATAAGCTCAATGATTTCTTAAAAGAGGTTCAGCAGCTTCCGGAATTTTTATCACAATTGAATGCTGAAAGTAAAAAGGAATCCAGATTCAATCAAAACGTTATAAAGATAAAAAATTCTGTTTGGCAGAAACTTTCTGGATATCTTTGGCTAAGCATTTATCTTGAGAAGATCCTTGCTTTGGAAACACCACATGAGTAAATAATTAACTGCTTATAACGATTGAACCGGGACTGAATGGCGTCTCGGTTTTTTACTTTCTTATACAACCCTGAATTGTCAATTAGATGCTGAAAGTGATATCCTAGAAAATCAATAACTATCAATCCTTCATCCATTCACCAAGTATTAACTTATTTATTAGCTAAATCATGAAAACTGTGCTATATTATTTTGTTACACTTATTTAACGTGTCTTTTGAAAAGGGGAATGGTTATGTCAGATGAACAAAAGCTGGAAGAGAATTATTTGAAGGAAGTATACGATGAATTGACTGCATCTCATGAAGAGCTTAGTAATAAAGTTAAAAAATCAACAGAAGAAGGACGTTCGGCACTTCAGACAATAGACGAGGATGTTCGTTTAAATCATGATAATATATCAGATAATCTGGATACCTATGCTATGCTTGAAATGAAGAACAGAGAAATCGATCAAATGAACATTCGTATAAAAACTGCCGAAATAGAGTTGAAAAAGGTTACCTCATTATTAGATTCACCTTATTTTGGAAAAATAAATGTTGATTTTTTAGATGAAGAGCCAGCAATGGATTTTTATATCGGCATCAGTAATTTTACTAATAAAGATGGAGAAATTCGTATATATGACTGGCGTTCTCCAGTTTCAGAACTTTTTTATAATAATAAGCTGGGTAGTTCAACATACATTGCAAATGGGAACTCCATTCATGTATCTATTAATAATCGTAGACAATTCATTATTGAAGAGGATCGGCTGATTAAATTCTTTGACACCTCAATTGCCATTCAGGATGATATTTTGTTGGAGGCGCTGGAACGAGATTCACAAAGCCTGATGAGAGATATTACCTCGACAATTCAAAAAGAACAGAATGTTATTATTAGGGACACGGAGAATCCAATTATATTAGTAAATGGGATTGCCGGCAGCGGGAAAACATCAACGATTATGCAAAGAATCGCTTATTTACTGTATCTTCTGCAAAAAAAAATTACCTCTGATGATATACTAATTCTATCTCCAAACCATCAATTTATTCAATATGTTTCAGATGTGCTGCCTTCTCTTGGGGAGAAAAATCCTTTGAATTTAACGATGATTCAGTTTGTTCAGAAATATAGTAATATCCCCTTAAATCTGGAAGAGGAGGAGCAATATTTTTCCAGAATCAATAAGAATAAGGTTGACGAACAGACAAAAATTTTAAGAGAAAAAAAGTTTGTAGATTATCTTAGAGGTTCAGATGAACTACTGCTTTCAAATTTAGATTTCTTCAAAGAAATTCGATTTAAAGGCAAAGTAATCATTACCAAAGAAAAGATTCTAGAAATCTATCATTCTACACCTGATTATCCTCAGTTGATAGATAAGCTGCAGGCAACTAAAAAACGATTAAGCAGTTATTGGGAGAGCCAGCTTACGACTCAGGCTAAAAGCAAACGAATACAAAGCCAGATTTTATCTCTTACAGAAGATGTGCAAAAGAAATACTTTGGGGAACTTATTGCTGATGATTCCGAAGCGGGTGTTATTCGATATGGAAGAACACTGCTAAGAAAAAAATATCAGCGAATTACCAAAGCTATTCAACAGATTCAGTGGATAGACAATCAAAAAATGCTGTATTTGATTTATTCGGCATATACTGAAAAGAATGATTATTCTTCTGCTGATCAAAAGTCGCTGGATGAAGCAGTTATTCTGATGATGATCTCTCAAATCTTTATTGAAAAGATAAATCTGCCTAAAATGAACTTTGTATTAATTGATGAAGTTCAAGACTATACTCCCGCTCAGCTTTCCTTGTTAATTGATTTGTTTCCTCATACAGCATTTACAATGGTAGGCGACGAGAATCAGGCGATTTTCAATTCATCCATTGATTTTACTAATATTATCCGACTATTCAAGGAGAAAAATCAGGATGTAAAACAGTATAATTTATTGAGCAGTTATCGATCAAGCGGAGCAATTACAAAAACATTTAGACAGCTGGTTACAAATGATGAGAAGATGGAAATTATTCCTATCCGACCTGATGGAGATCAGCCAAAGCTGTTTAAATTCACTCAGCAAACTGACTTACTCAGTATCTTGGAAGGAATTTTTTCTGAGTTATCTGGAAGCCTCACGATTATTACTAAATCAGAAGCAGAGGCAAAAGAAGTTGCTGGGCTCATGAAAAAAAACTTTACAGAAGGAAATAATCAATTTCAGGTGCTGCCCATCAGTCTATCTAAAGGACTGGAATTTGATCAAGTACTGATTTACGATGTTTCAAGCAGCAACTATCACACAGATCGAGATAAAAAGATTCTATATACGAGCATATCAAGAGCCATGCAGAAGCTGTTCATCACTTATAAAGGGGAGAAAAGTCCTTTTATCTCAGAATTTAGTGAATAGATTTGATGGAATACAAATAAACCAGCTGGGAAATTAAATTACTCCGCTGGTTTTAATTTTTATTATTTCTTACTTGAAAATAGCAGAAGATCGTATTTCTTTTTCTGAGATTATGGAATAATAATAAACAAGTATTATAATTGTTTTACTGTATAATATTTTTAAATAAAAGAGTCCGTAATCGGAGCCGACAGCGTGATTCGGAAGCAGAGATAATGAATAATAGCCAACAATGTGTCCCTACGTAAAGATAAGCTTTGCTGACGAGGAAGAATAATATGAATTTTATAAACAAGAATATACTGGGCAGAAGATTAGAGAAAGTTTGTCCCAAAAACGATTATTGAAGATAACATCAATTCTCTTAAAAATAAAGGGGGACTATCTCTTCCTTTACAGAATATGAGATTACGTAGATAATCAAATTATTAGTACTGATTATTTAAGCAACTATTCTGAAAGAGGTAATAGAAATCAGTATTTATTCTAGCACTCTTCTAAAAATAAAATTGAGATAAGTAAACCAAGCCTATTCCAATTATCTGATGGAAACAAAGCCCATAATTTTTTTGAATCCAGAAAGAATATTGGTAAAGTGCTTCTTGTACTCTAACAAAAAATATAAATGAGGTGACTATAAGATGAACCAGTTAACCGAAATACAAAAACTTCAGGATTCTATTTTTGTAAAAAAAGAAGAAGGAACTGAAGTGAACTATTTTCTGTATCCAGAGTTTGAAGTACACAAAAATGTTCTTCCTTCCAGAGCTATTCAGGAATGGCATGCGCATACTGTTGTTGAAGAAGTCATCGTCGGCATAGAAGGAATATTTCATGTGGAATCTGTTGAGAATCAGAGAATTTCAATTTTAGAAGTGAACAAAGGTGACGTAGTTCGTGTTAATAACAGTATCCATCGTTTAACAAACAGAAATAATGAAGCAGCTGAATTTCTTGTGTTTCGTTTTGTTAAAACAGATGAGGATCAGTCTGAAATGATTAAGCAGGATAAAACTGTATATAGCAAGGAACAGGTCAAGCAACTGGTTAAAAATGATAAACAAGCATTAATTTAGGAAGGTAAGCTTTTGGATTTCTATTGATTATTTTGCGCAGAAATTTCAAAAAATGAAGAGCATCAGTTGTTGGTAACGAACTTTGACAGCTCTTCTATGAAAAAAATTTTTGATTCTTTAATAAAACACTTTTCCCGAAAAAATTGTGGAAAAAGTGCTTTTAGTTTATAGGGTATATTCATCTATTAATCAAGGATTTTACAAAAATGGTCTTACCTGATTTCTATTTTCAGGATGCTTTTCAATTTCTCGTTCAGAAATTTCTCCGATGATATCTCGGAGTGTGATTTTTTTCATCTCATTTTCAACAGATTGCTGGAGCAAATCGTATTTCTCCAAGAGGACGTCTTGAATATTCCCTCCAACAATACAGCCGGGAGCAGTTTTGGTATCGACATGGAAGAGATCAGAATGACTTTCCACACTTCTATAAATATCATACAAGCTGATCTTTTCAGGCTTTCGGGATAGCTTCGGGACCGCTTTTCCACTATGACTGATAATCAAACCTGATTTTTTTAGCTGACTCATAATTTTTCTGACAGAAACCGCATTTGTTTCCACACTGGTCGCAATAACTTCACTTGATAGATCTGTTCCTTTAAATATTTCTATATACGCCAAAATATGTATGGCATCACTAAATTTCACTGAATATTTCATCAGACTTCTCCTTTCCGGATTTTTCTCTTGATTTATAGTACCACATATTATAGAATAAACCTGTATTTTTAAAAAGAACAGGATTGAGATTGGAGGAATAAGAATGAATTATTTAATCACAGGTGCAACAGGAGAATTAGGCGGACATGTTTTAACGTATTTGAAAGAATTAGTTCCCAAGGAAAACATCTATGGTCTGGCAAGAAATCCAAAGAAAGCAGAAACCTTAAAAGCTAAGGGTTTTAAGATACGCTTAGCAGATTATGAAAATCAAGAAGCTTTGTCAGAAGCATTGGAAGGGATTGATCGGTTACTGCTGATTTCAGGAGCTCCCGGCAATCGCCAGCAGGAGCATAAAAATGTTATTGATGCCGCAAAAAAGGCCGGAATTAAATTTATCGCCTATACAAGTTTGGCAAACGCCATGAATGCAAACAGCCAGCTCGCTGAAGATCACGCCTACACAGAAAGGGTGATCAAAAAATCAGGACTGAAGCATACGATTCTTCGGAATAACTGGTATCTTGAAAACGAACTTCCTGTTATTGAGGCTGCATTATCTAGTGGAAAATTTGTTTATAGTGCTGGAGAAGGAAAAGTCGGCTGGGCTTTGCGTCGGGAGTATGGAGAGGCAGCCGCAATTGTTTTATCAGGAAAAACAGAATATCCTGAAATTTTGGAGCTGTCAGGAACGCCTGTTGATTATAGAGAATTGGCGAGAGCTGTTAAAGAAGCCTCCGGAAAAGATTTTGATGTGTCGAATGGAGGAGACAACGAATTTATCGAAAATCTTACCGCAAGTGGTTTGCCGGAGAAAGTAGCCGAGGTGTTTCTGAGTTTCCAACACGATATTAAAAATAAGAAACTTGATGTATCTTCAGATGATTTTGAAAAAGTGCTAGATAGACCATTAACACCATTGGCAGCAGCTGTAAAGGAACTTTTGGACTGAATGAATAAATAGCTTTGATTTTGGAATTGGTCCTAACAGACTAGGCATATCCCTTCAATCAAAGCTTTTTCCTGCATTAAAACATAATAATATTATATGAGCAGCAATAAAAAGAAAATAATCGATTGGTAAATACAGTAACAATTTTATCAGATGGACATTTCATGTTATTATTAGTGGAAATAGAAAAATGTTACATCAAAAAATACTAAATTATACAAAAGAGAGGTGGGTTTAATGAAACTGGCAGAAGGACTATTGCTGCGTTCAGAATACCAGCAAAAACTCGAAGGCATCCAACAACGAATTTTAAAGAATCTGAAAGTTCAAGAAGGGGACGAGCCTGGAGAGTATCCAGAAACATTACTGAAAGAATATTCAAAAATAAATGAGGAGCTGAGCTTTTTGGTTACTCAGATTAATGCATGTAATCAGCAGAAAATACTGGATGATGGCCGAACGATATCAGAAGCATTGATCGCTCGAGAAGAAATGGTTCGTAAGAGAAAATTATTGGTATTGATTCAATCAACTGCCACAGATTCAAATTTTAGAAGGACAAGAGCAGAAATAAAAATTAAAACAACAGTAAATATTTCAAGGCTTCAAAGAGAGATTGATCACTTATCCAAAGAATTCAGAAAACTGGATACACTTATCAGAAAAACAAATTGGTCAGTTGATCTGTAATGCAGTAGTCCGTCGGCAGTTCATTTTCACTGAACGCACAAACTTATAGTAAACTGGTAGGACATACATTTACTTGTGAACAATTTAACTATTATAGATCAAAAGATCAAAGAAAATCTGTAAATGCGGATTTTATACTTATGTAGATATTATTAACAGAAAAGAGGAAACAAAAATGACTAAGCCAAGAATTTATACCATGAGTTTCGCCAGCGTTTACCCTTTATACATTACAAAAGCAGAGCGTAAAGATCGTACCAAAGAAGAAGTAGACCAAATTATTTACTGGCTGACTGGCTATAACGAAGCTGGCTTAAAAAAACAGATTGATACCAATATTGATTTTGAAACATTTTTCAATGAAGCACCTAAACTTAATCCTGATCGATCGTTGATAAAAGGAGTTGTTTGCGGTGTTAGAGTAGAGGAAATTGAAGAGCCGCTTATGCAGGAAATCCGTTACTTGGATAAATTAATTGATGAACTGGCTAAAGGAAAAAAATTGGAGAAAATTTTGCGCAGTTGAATATGTCTGAGCTATTAGGCTTGAAAAACTGAATAATTCAAAAAACACTCGGATATGATATCGGGTGTTTTTTTTATATGGACGATACTGAATTTTATTGAGATAATAAACATAATTAATGAATGAGCAGCATTTTTACTTATCTTATTATTAATGAGATGAAAGCTAAAATATTTTGTAAAGGTTAGTGAGAAGTTCTATTATTTTTGAAGGAGCAGTATAATTTGAAAAGGGGAAGTATTTTCTATGGGAAAAAATGAGTTGTTTTACGATCGCTTAATTAAAGCATTCACTTCGGTTGGGAAAGTGCAAAAAGATATCAAGGCGGCTTATGTTATCGGTTCGAGAGCTAAAAAGGAGCAGCTTACTGATCAATGGTCTGACTTGGATTTGTTAATTTATACAGAGGAGCCTGAAAAATATTTGGAAACACCAAAGTTTATTTCTCAATTTGGGACGATTTGGAGTTCCTTTAAGGTTAAGACAATGAATGATGAGCAGAAACGTCTGACTCTTTTTGATGGTGGCTATCAGGTTGATATTGTGGTAAAAACCAATAAGGAATATGCGGAACAGATTAAATCAGAAGAAGTGCCCGAAATATTTAATCAAGGTGTTCAATTAATTGTAAACAATGCTGGGAATGGGGAACAGCTACTGCCGAATCAAGAAAATCAACTAGAGAAAATACCTTTGACAGAAGAAAATTTTGAACAGTTAAATCAGCTTTTCTGGTTTATGACCCTGTCTATCAGCAAACAATTGCTGATAGAGGAAAACTGGGCGGTTAAAGCTAAAGAACAAGCATATAAGAATGTCACATTTCAAATGATCGAATGGTACGAACTTTCTCTTAAGGACAAGAATGTTGAAGAAAAAAGCAGCGGCAGATTCATCAATGAATGGACAGAACCCTCTGTTTACAAGGCTCTTTTCAATGTTTTAGGGCAGTTTGGAATGGAAAATAACTGGGAGGCATTGCAACAATCCATTGATTTGTTTTTGAATCTGTCAGAGCCTTTGCAGAAGCTTACCGGGTTTATTATTTCTGATGATCTGCAATTGAAAGTTACAGACTGGATTGAAACCAATAAAGGGTTGAAGCAGTCAGAGAGCAGCTAAGGTGAGAGTTTATTAAAATTGCCAATATTCTCTAACTGTCACAGGAGCAAGTAAAAGAAATGACTGCATAAAACGAGATTAAAGATAGTTTGAGTTTATCTGCATTGCTGCTGCTTTTCTCAAGAAGCTTAACAATTGATTAATGCTGGATAATCAGAGAAAATCATTAATCAAACCAAGTTGTTTTAACAGGGTTTAGTGAAAGTGGGGTATGATTGATTTCAAGGAATGATATATAATAATTGAGAATTTTTATACAAAAAAAGTTTAATTAAATATATTGTAAAGGATGGCGACAAGTGCAGCTCACTTTTAGATCAGCAAAATTAAATGATTTAGATAGAATTATGGAAATTGAACAGTCAGGTTTCTCACCAGAGGAAGCAGCAACAAGAAAAGCGATGAAAGAAAGAATTCAAGTCATTCCAGATAGTTTTATTGTTGCCACTGATCCACGAAACAAACTTTTGGGCTATGTTGTAGGTCCGGTTATTAATGAACGATGTTTGTACGATGACCTATTCAAAAAAACTGTTTTGAATCCTCAAACAGGCGGATATCAGTCAATTCTAAGTCTTGCAGTTGCTCCAGAATATTATAGGCATGGTATTGCAGGGAAATTGCTGAAAAAATTATCAGAAGAAGCAAAAGGCCATAAAAGAAAAGGGATTACACTAACTTGTTTGGAGGAACTGATCCCTTTTTATGAAAAAAACGGGTATAAAATTGAAGGGATCTCTAGTTCACAACACGCCGGAGAAACTTGGTATGATATGATTTTAGATTTTTAGAAAAACTCTGAAAAAGGGAGTACGAAAAGATGTTAAGTAAAAGATTGAAAATTAGAAGATTTGAATCAGAGGATTTAGCAGATGTTCACGACTACTTATCTGATGATGTGGTGGTAAAATATGAGCCATATGCTGTACATACTTATGATGAAAGTCATAGAGCTTTGGAAAAAATGAGTCATTCAGCAAATTTTTGGGCTATTTGTCTCAAAGAAACCGGTCAAGTAATCGGACAGATTTATCTTTCCGAGCAAGAGCAAAATAGCTGGGAACTTGGCTATGTTTTTAACCGAAAATTTCAAAAGCAGGGATATGCAAGTGAAGCAGTATCCATATATCATTATTTCGTATATGAAGTTACAGAATATTAAAAATATATTTTAATTTACTAAAAATATTTAAAGGTGGTAGTATTTTGGCATGTCTTAGATTTAACAGAAGAAAAGAAACTCCCCAACAATACCATGCTCGGAGAAAAAGAGAAACTATATTGATACTTGTAATTATGGTTATAGGTTCTCTAGTGCACTTCATAAGCTGGCTATTTCAATAGAGATTTAAGTCGAAAACACAGCACTCAGAGGTTCAAAACAGGTACGAAACAAGTACAAAAGAACTTTGAATAATATATACAATGTTATCTATTTTGATTCGTTTTATTTGGTTATTATTTAGCTGATTTTTGAAGATTCCTATCC